>NZ_CP025536.1:130000-1330000 GCF_002953735.1 Streptococcus pluranimalium
CCGTAGGTATGTGGGAGAGTCGCCATAAGCGTATAGGTGGTCTTTCAGGCGGTCAAAAACAACGTGTAGTTATTGCGAGAATGTTTGCTTCTGATCCAGATATCTTTGTTTTGGATGAGCCAACTACAGGGATGGATGCTAGCACACTGAATAATTTTTATAGACTAATGCATCACAGTGCTAAGAAACATGGAAAAGCGGTTTTAATGATAACCCATGATCCTGAAGAAGTCGCTGAATATGCTGATAGGAATATTCACTTAGTGAGAGATCAATCTTCTCCGTGGCGCTGTTTTAATATTCATGAGGAGGAATAAAAATGACTGTTATTTCAGAAATGCTTTCTTATGAATTTATGCAACGTGCTGTTCTAGCTATTGTTGCAATGAGTTTATTTGCTCCTCTTTTGGGTCTGTTTTTGATGTTGCGGCGTCAAAGTTTAATGAGTGATACGCTGAGCCATGTTTCCTTAGCGGGTGTTGCATTTGGTATCTTGTTGGGGGTTTCAACCACATGGATGACGATTGTTGTAGTAATTTTTGCTTCGATGCTTTTAGAATATTTAAGAGTAGTTTATAAGCATTATATGGAGATTTCTACAGCGATACTTATGTCCCTAGGTTTGGCTATCTCGTTATTGATTACGAGTAAATCGGACAATAGTTCTGGGGTTAATCTAGAACAATACTTGTTCGGATCAATTATTACGATTAATCAAGAACAGGTCATTGCTCTGTTTTTCATTGCTAGTCTTGTGTTAGTCTTATCTGCCTTTTTTATTCGCCCCATGTATATGTTGACTTTTGATGAAGACACTGCTTTGGTTGATGGCTTACCTGTTAGGTTAATGTCATTAGTGTTCAATATCATTACAGGTGTTGCTATTGCTTTAATGATCCCGGCTGCGGGGGCGTTATTGGTTTCCACTATTATGGTTTTACCAGCAAGTATTGGTATACGAGTTGGTAAATCCTTTAAGGCAGTTATTATCAGTTCGATTATCATTGGATTTATCGGTATGCTTTTAGGAGTTATATTATCTTATATCTGGGAGACACCAGCGAGTGCGACGATTACAGTTATTTTTATTGCTATTTTTCTGAGCGTTAGTTTGTTGACAGCTTTGACTCGAAAAATAGCTTCATGAGTATGAAACGCTGGCTATGAAATATTACTCTATGTCATATTATTTGATCATTCTAGAGTATTTAAACGCTAGGTATCAAGACAGTGTTTTGTGATTAATGAAGCGATTAAGTATAAAATCCCCTTCTCCAATTTGGAGAAGGGGATTGATTGTTTTTAGTAGGTAAGTACGAAATATTTCTTTTTACCACGACGGATGACAGTTAATTCTTGATCAATTTTATCATTATCAGATAAAGTGTATGTTAAATCCTGCATACGATCACCATTGATGTAAATAGCTCCGTTTTGAACATCTTCACGTGCTTGACGTTTTGATGGTGAGATTCCTGACTTCACAAGGATTTCAACAATATTTAGGTCGTCTTCAGCATCAACCGAATAGTTAGGAACATTGCTTAGTCCTTGTTTTAATTCTGATGCAGATAGGTTTTTGATATTTCCTGCGAAGAGTTGTTCAGTGATATTGAGCGCTTGGCGGTAAGCTTCTTCACCGTGGACGAGGGTAACAACTTCTTTGGCTAATATTTTTTGGGCCAGTCGTTCATGACGTGCGGCATCAAATTGTTTTTCAATAGCAGCAATCTCATCTAGTGATAGGAAGGTGAAAATTTTTAAGAATCGAACAGCATCGTCATCCATAACATTAAGCCAGAATTGATACATTTCGTATGGTGAAGTTTTATCAGCGTCAAGCCACACAGCATTGCCTTCTGATTTACCAAATTTTTTACCTGTAGCGTCTGTAATAAGGGGCACTGTGAGAACATGTCCAGTTTTATCGGCTTTACGGCGGAGCAACTCAGTTCCAGCTGTCATATTACCCCATTGGTCTGAACCACCGATTTGAAGTGTGACGTTGTGTTTTTGGTTTAACTCATAAAAGTCGTAACCTTGCATGATTTGATAAGCGAATTCTGTATAAGAGATACCAGTTTCAATCCGTTTTTTAACAGATTCTTTGCTCATCATATAGTTAACGGTAAAGTATTTTCCAACATCTCGAAGGAAATCAATGAAACTAACAGAGCCGAACCAGTCATAGTTATTAACCATCTCAGCTTTATTATTTCCGCTTTCAAAATCAAGGAAGTGAGAAAGTTGTCCTTGGATTTTGTCAACCCAACCATCAACAGTATCTTTGGTTTGTAAGCTACGTTCAGCATCTTTGAAAGATGGGTCTCCGATGAGTCCTGTAGCACCACCAACAAGGGCGTACGGTTTGTGTCCAGCTAATTGGAGGCGTCTTGATGTAAGGATAGCAACCAAGTGACCAAGATGCAATGAATCAGCTGTTGGATCATAACCAGTGTAGTAAGAAACTGGTCCTTCTGTGAGGGATTTGACAAGAGCTTCTTCATCAGTCGTTTGGAAGACTAAGCCTCTTTCTTTTAACTCTTCAAAAATGTTCATGTAAGCCTCCAAAATAAGTTTTATACTATCCTTAATTATATCAGAAATACTTTGCCCCATGCAAGCTATATAGAAGTTTGGTATAATGTTTGATGAGGTATTTTATGTCTAATTTTAAGAAAAAATCACGTTCTTGGTTACAAAAGGGAAAGCAGAGTCTTTCCTTAAGGGGACCGAGACATAAAACAAATCGTTCTACTAAGAAAACGTCAGATCGTGGCTGGTTTATGACAGATGGTTTGTCTATTTTGTTACGTATTACGAAACTATTATCTAATTTTATTTATATTATCGTTTTGCTTTTTGTCATGTTAGGTATTGGTCTTGGTTTTGGGTATTTAGCAAGTCAAATTGATGGTGTTAAAGTACCCAATAAATCGGAGCTTATCAAAAAAGTTGAGACGGGTTCACTGATTTCTCGGTTATCCTATTCTGACGGTTCTTTAATTTCAGATGTTGATACGGACCTTTTACGTACACCCGTGCCTAGTGAGTCTATTTCTGAAAATTTAAAAAATGCTATTGTTTCAACTGAAGACGAGAATTTTAAGACGCATAATGGTGTTGTTCCCAAGGCTGTTTTTAGAGCTCTAATGTCGTCTCTTTTAGGTATTGGTGAGTCTAGTGGGGGTTCTACCTTGACGCAACAACTTCTGAAGCAGCAAATTTTAGGAGATGATCCGACATTTAAGCGTAAAGCTAAAGAAATTATCTATGCTCTTTCTTTAGAAAAAGATATGGATAAAGATGCTATTTTAACATCTTATTTGAATGTATCACCATTTGGACGAAATAATAAGGGACAAAATATCGCTGGCGTCGAAGAAGCAGCTCAAGGGATTTTTGGTAAATCTGCTGCAGAGTTAACTGTTCCACAGGCTGCTTTTATAGCGGGCTTGCCACAAAGTCCAATTGTGTATTCTCCTTATAATGGAGATGGCCGTTTGAAGTCAGATGAAGATTTATCATTTGGATTAACGCGGGCGAGCAATGTTCTTTATAACATGTACCGTGAAGGTTATCTAACTGAAGCGGAGTATAAGTCTTATAAATCTTATGATTTGAAACAAGATTTTATAGCTTCTGATACAGTAGAAGCTTCGAAGCATGATTATCTTTATTACTCGGTGATGCAGGAAGCTAAGGGAATCATGTACGATTATTTAGTAAAAAAAGATGGTGTATCTACTCAAGATTTGAAAAATGATGTGACTAAGGCGGCTTATGAAGAACGTGCTTTGGAGGAACTTCAAACAGGGGGATATCAAGTCACCACTACTATTAATAAACCTATTTATGATGCCATGCAAAATGCTGTTAACCAGTATGGATCTATTTTAGATGATGGTACTGGTCGTACTGAAGTTGGGAATGTTTTGATTGATAATAGGACAGGAGGTGTTCTTGGTTTTATAGGTGGTAGGGATTATAAAACTAATCAAAATAACCATGCTTTTGATACATTGAGATCACCAGGTTCTGCGATTAAACCTTTACTTGCCTATGGTCCTGCTATTGATCAAGGTTTAATGGGGAGTGCAAGTATATTATCTAATTACCCAACGACTTATTCTAGTGGTCAAAAAATTATGCACGTGGATGATGAAGGGACAGCTATGGTGACGCTTCAAGAAGCGCTCAATACTTCTTGGAATATTCCTGCCTTTTGGACTTATAAATTATTACAAAATAAAGGGGTAGACGTTGAAGCTTACATGACCAAGATGGGTATCTCAATTGATAACTATGATATCGAGAGCTTGCCACTCGGAGGTGGCATTGGCATGTCGGTGGAACAGATGGCAAATGGCTATCAAATGATTGCTAATAATGGAGCTTATATTCGTGCCCATTTAGTTGATAAAATTGTAAATCATGAAGGTGAGGTTGTTTATCAGCATAAAGCAGAGCCTGTTCAGGTCTTCTCTAAAGCAACGGCAACAATTTTACAAGAATTACTTCGAGGACCAATTGATTCAGGGATAACGACTCAGTTTAAGAATCGCTTGCAGTCCTTGAATGGGGGTCTAGCTAATGCAGACTGGATTGGTAAAACCGGAACCACTAATGACTATTCAGATGTTTGGTTGGCACTTGCGACACCTAAAGTATCTCTAGCTTCATGGGCTGGACATGATAATAATGATTCTTTAGCTAAAATGACTGGTTATGATAATCATTCAAATTACTTAGCTAATTTGGTTAATGCGATTAATCAAGCGGATCCAAGTGTTTTTGGTAATGGTCAAAAGTTCTCGTTGGATCCAAGTGTTATCAAATCTACTGTCAATAAACAAACAGGTTTGAAACCTGGAACAGCTTCGGAAAATGATCGTCGTTATACGATTAGTGGTAATACGACAACTAGCTACTGGGCTAAAAATGGTGCTGGCAACATGACTTATCGCTTTGGTATTGGTGGTACGGATAGTGATTACCAAAAAGCTTGGAATAGTATTATTGGTGGTGGTAGTCAGTCAACGATCATAAGAAGAAATAACCGTCGATAGACTTGATTTTTAAGAGAAATAGTGTTATAATATGAATATCTATTTGACGTTTAATCACGGTTGAAATATTGTCCAACCGTGGCATAAAGCAGTTAAATCATACTTTAAGGAGTCCGATTTAGCTGCTCTTTTTGTGCCTATTTTCGGTATTTTTATGATATGTAACAAACATTTAAAGATTCTGAAAATTGATTGACATCAAGAATGTTAAAGAAGTTATTTTACATAATCATGTTAAATTAACTTCCTCATTAAACTCGAACGATTTTCGTTCATAACTCATTTAATAAAGGAGTAAGACTTGGCAGGACATGACGTTCAATACGGGAAACATCGTACCCGTCGTAGTTTTTCAAGAATCAAAGAAGTTCTTGATTTACCTAACTTAATTGAAATTCAAACAGATTCATTCCAAGATTTCTTGGATAACAGCTTGCGTGAAGTATTTGAGGATGTACTTCCAATTTCAAACTTCACAGATACTATGGAGTTGGAATTTGTTGGCTATGAATTAAAAGAACCTAAGTACACACTTGAAGAAGCGCGTGCACATGATGCTCACTATTCTGTCCCTTTGTTTGTGACTTTCCGTTTGATCAACAAAGAGACTGGTGAAATTAAAACCCAAGAAGTCTTCTTTGGAGACCTTCCTTACATGACAGAAATGGGTACTTTCATCATCAATGGTGCTGAACGTATCATCGTTTCTCAATTGGTTCGCTCACCAGGTGTTTATTTCAATGACAAGGTTGATAAAAACGGTAAAGTTGGTTACGGTTCAACTGTAATCCCTAACCGTGGTGCATGGCTTGAGCTTGAGACAGATGCTAAAGATATCGCTCATACCCGTATCGACCGTACCCGTAAGATTCCATTCACAACTCTTGTTCGTGCTCTCGGTTTCTCTGGTGATGATGAAATCATTGATATTTTTGGTGATGGCGAATTAGTTCGTAACACTATCGAAAAAGATATCCATAAAAATCCAAATGATTCACGTACTGACGAAGCTCTTAAAGAAATCTATGAGCGTCTTCGTCCGGGTGAGCCTAAGACTGCTGATTCATCACGTAGCTTGTTGACAGCACGTTTCTTCGACCCACGTCGTTATGACTTGGCTGCTGTTGGTCGTTACAAAATCAACAAAAAACTTAACGTGAAGACACGTCTTCTTGGACAAACCATTGCTGAAAACTTGATTGACAGTGAAACAGGTGAAATCCTTGTTGAAGCTGGTACAGTTATGACTCGTGAAATCATTGACTCCATTGCTGAGCATTTGGACGGTGATTTGAACAAGTTTGTTTACACACCAAATGATTATGCGGTTGTCACAGAGCCAGTTGTGCTTCAAAAATTCAAAGTGGTTGCACCTACTGATCCAGATCGTACAGTTACAATCGTTGGTAATGCTAACCCAGATGACAAGGTTCGTGCTTTGACACCGGCAGATATCTTGGCTGAAATGTCATACTTCCTTAATCTTGCAGAAGGTCTTGGAAAAGTGGATGATATTGACCACTTGGGTAACCGTCGTATTCGTGCGGTTGGTGAGCTTCTTGCTAACCAATTCCGTATTGGTCTTGCACGTATGGAACGTAATGTTCGTGAGCGTATGTCCGTACAAGACAACGATGTGTTAACGCCACAACAAATCATCAATATTCGTCCAGTAACAGCTGCGATTAAAGAATTCTTTGGTTCATCACAGTTGTCACAGTTCATGGACCAACATAATCCACTTTCTGAGCTATCTCACAAACGCCGTTTGTCAGCCCTTGGACCTGGTGGTTTGACACGTGACCGTGCTGGCTATGAAGTACGTGACGTGCACTATACTCACTACGGTCGTATGTGCCCCATTGAGACACCTGAAGGACCAAATATCGGTTTGATCAATAACTTGTCTTCATACGGACACCTGAATAAGTATGGCTTTATTCAAACGCCTTACCGTAAGGTTGATCGTACGACTGGTCAAGTCACAAATGAAATCGTTTGGTTGACTGCGGATGAAGAAGATGAGTACACAGTAGCTCAGGCTAACTCAAAACTTAATGAAGACGGTACTTTTGCGGAAGAAATCGTCATGGGTCGTCATCAAGGTGTCAACCAAGAATACCCAGCTCATCTAGCTGATTTCATGGATGTTTCACCTAAGCAAGTAGTTGCCGTTGCGACAGCATGTATTCCATTCTTGGAAAACGATGACTCCAACCGTGCTCTCATGGGTGCCAACATGCAACGTCAGGCTGTGCCATTGATTGATCCTAAAGCACCTTATGTTGGTACTGGTATGGAATATCAAGCAGCCCACGACTCAGGAGCAGCGATTATTGCTCAACATGATGGTAAAGTTGTCTTCTCAGATGCTGAAAAAGTGGAAGTTCGTCGTGAAGATGGTTCGCTTGATGTTTATCATGTGACAAAATTCCGTCGTTCAAACTCAGGAACTGCTTACAACCAACGCACACTTGTTAAAGTTGGTGACATGGTTGAAAAAGGTGATTTCATCGCAGATGGTCCATCTATGGAAAATGGTGAAATGGCCCTTGGTCAAAACCCAGTTGTTGCTTACATGACATGGGAAGGTTACAACTTTGAGGATGCCGTTATCATGTCTGAACGTCTTGTGAAAGAGGATGTTTACACATCTGTTCACTTAGAAGAATTCGAATCAGAAACACGTGATACCAAGTTAGGTCCTGAAGAAATCACACGCGAAATTCCAAACGTTGGTGAAGAGGCGCTCAAAGACCTCGACGAAATGGGTATTATCCGTATTGGTGCTGAGGTTAAAGAAGGTGATATTCTTGTTGGTAAAGTAACACCTAAGGGTGAAAAAGATCTTTCTGCAGAAGAACGTCTCTTGCACGCTATCTTTGGAGATAAATCACGTGAAGTTCGTGATACATCTCTTCGTGTTCCTCATGGTGGTGACGGTATCGTTCGTGATGTGAAAATCTTTACACGTGCTAACGGTGATGAATTGCAATCAGGTGTAAACATGCTTGTTCGTGTTTATATCGCACAAAAACGTAAGATTAAAGTTGGAGATAAAATGGCCGGTCGTCACGGTAACAAGGGTGTCGTTTCACGTATTGTACCAGTAGAAGACATGCCGTATCTTCCAGATGGAACACCTGTTGATATCATGCTTAACCCTCTTGGGGTGCCATCTCGTATGAATATCGGTCAGGTTATGGAACTTCACTTAGGTATGGCTGCTCGTAACTTGGGTATCCACATCGCAACGCCAGTGTTTGATGGAGCTACTTCAGAAGATCTCTGGGCTACTGTTGAAGAAGCTGGTATGGATAGCGATGCTAAGACTGTCCTTTATGATGGTCGTACTGGTGAACCATTTGATAACCGTGTGTCAGTTGGTGTCATGTATATGATCAAACTTCACCACATGGTTGATGATAAACTTCATGCACGTTCAGTTGGACCTTACTCACTTGTTACCCAACAACCGCTGGGTGGTAAAGCACAATTCGGTGGACAACGTTTCGGTGAGATGGAGGTTTGGGCCCTTGAAGCTTACGGTGCGTCAAATGTCCTTCAAGAAATCTTGACTTATAAGTCAGATGATGTGACTGGTCGTTTGAAAGCTTATGAAGCTATCACCAAAGGTAAACCAATTCCAAAACCAGGTGTGCCAGAATCATTCCGAGTTCTTGTTAAAGAATTGCAATCTCTTGGTCTTGACATGCGTGTCCTTGATGATGAAGATAGAGAAGTTGAACTTCGTGATCTTGATGAAGGTGAAGATGATGACGTGATGCACGTTGATGATCTTGAAAAAGCACGTGAAAAACAAGCTAAGGAATCAGCAGAATTAGCACAAGCTGCGGCTGAAGATAAATAATAAAAGATGACATAAAAGTTAGTTTTGTATGGTAAAACTAACAAGCTGTTACAAGGTCAGGTAGTGGATTTCCATTACCTTTGACTGCGTAATATTGATAATGAAGAAAGGTACTATTAGTGGTTGACGTAAATCGTTTTAAAAGTATGCAAATCACATTAGCCTCACCTAGTAAGGTCCGTTCATGGTCTTACGGTGAAGTTAAAAAACCTGAAACAATCAACTATCGTACATTAAAACCAGAACGTGAAGGACTGTTTGATGAAGTTATCTTTGGTCCAACAAAAGACTGGGAATGTGCGTGTGGTAAATACAAGCGTATCCGTTATAAAGGTATCGTCTGTGACCGTTGTGGTGTTGAAGTAACGCGTGCTAAAGTTCGTCGTGAACGTATGGGTCATATCGAATTGAAAGCTCCTGTATCACATATCTGGTACTTTAAAGGAATCCCATCTCGTATGGGTCTTGCCCTTGATATGAGTCCTCGAGCTCTTGAAGAAGTTATTTACTTCGCAGCCTACGTGGTTATTGACCCTATGGATACACCACTTGAAGCAAAATCTCTCTTGACAGAGCGCGAATACCGCGAAAAACTTCAAGAGTACGGTTATGGTTCATTTGTGGCAAAAATGGGTGCGGAAGCAATCCAAGATCTTCTTAAACGTGTGGACTTGGAAGCTGAAATCGCAGAACTTAAAGAAGAGCTCAAAACAGCTTCTGGTCAAAAACGTGTGAAAGCTGTACGTCGTTTGGACGTTCTTGATGCCTTCTACAAGTCTGGGAATAAACCTGAATGGATGGTTCTTAACATCCTTCCAGTTATTCCACCAGATCTCCGTCCGATGGTTCAATTGGATGGTGGTCGTTTTGCGGCATCTGATCTTAATGATCTTTACCGTCGTGTTATCAACCGTAACAACCGTTTAGCACGTCTTTTGGAACTCAACGCTCCAGGGATCATTGTTCAAAATGAAAAACGTATGCTCCAAGAAGCCGTTGATGCTTTGATTGACAACGGTCGTCGTGGCCGTCCAATCACAGGTCCTGGTGGGCGTCCATTGAAATCTTTGAGCCACATGCTTAAAGGTAAACAAGGTCGTTTCCGTCAAAACTTGCTTGGTAAACGTGTAGACTTCTCTGGTCGTTCCGTTATCGCTGTTGGTCCTACGCTAAAAATGTACCAATGTGGTGTGCCACGTGAAATGGCTATTGAGCTCTTTAAACCTTTCGTGATGCGTGAAATTGTTGCTCGCGAATACGCTGGTAACGTTAAAGCTGCTAAACGTATGGTTGAACGTGGAGATGAACGTATTTGGGATATTCTTGAAGAAGTGATCAAGGAACATCCAGTTCTTCTTAACCGCGCACCTACCCTTCACCGTTTGGGTATCCAAGCCTTTGAACCAGTGCTTATCGATGGTAAGGCACTTCGTCTTCACCCACTTGTGTGTGAAGCCTACAATGCCGACTTTGATGGTGACCAAATGGCCATCCACGTGCCTCTTTCTGAGGAAGCACAAGCAGAAGCACGTCTTCTCATGCTTGCGGCTGAGCACATCCTTAACCCTAAAGATGGTAAACCTGTTGTTACGCCATCTCAGGATATGGTTTTGGGTAACTACTATCTGACCATGGAAGATGCTGGTCGCGAGGGTGAAGGTATGATTTTCAAAGATCGTGATGAAGCTGTTATGGCTTATCAAAATGGCTATGTTCATTTGCATTCACGTGTAGGTATCGCTGTTGACAGCATGCCAAATAAACCTTGGAAAGAAAATCAACTTCACAAGATTATGGTAACTACTGTTGGTAAAATTCTCTTTAACGATGTGATTCCAACTGAAATTCCATATCTCCAAGAACCAAACAATGCTAACTTGACGGATGGAACACCAGATAAATACTTCTTAGAGCCTGGTCAAGACATTCAACCAGTCATTGATTCACTTGAAATCAATGCGCCATTCAAGAAGAAAAATCTTGGTAACATCATCGCAGAAACTTTCAAACGCCTTCGTACGACTGAAACATCAGCCTTCCTTGACCGTTTGAAAGACCTTGGTTACTACCATTCAACACTTGCTGGTTTGACTGTTGGTATTGCGGATATTCCTGTTATTGATAACAAAGCTGAAATCATTGATGCTGCTCACCAACGTGTTGAGGATATTAACAAGGCCTTCCGTCGTGGTCTCATGACTGAGGATGATCGTTATGTTGCTGTTACAACAACATGGCGTGAAGCTAAAGAAGCCCTTGAAAAACGCTTGATCGAAACACAAGATCCTAAGAACCCTATCGTTATGATGATGGACTCAGGAGCTCGTGGTAACATCTCTAACTTCTCTCAACTTGCCGGTATGCGTGGTTTGATGGCTGCTCCTAATGGACGCATCATGGAACTTCCGATCTTGTCTAACTTCCGTGAAGGTTTGACCGTTTTGGAAATGTTCTTCTCAACTCACGGTGCGCGTAAAGGTATGACCGATACGGCCCTTAAGACAGCCGACTCAGGTTACCTTACTCGTCGTTTGGTTGACGTTGCCCAAGATGTTATCATCCGTGAAGATGACTGTGGAACAGACCGTGGTTTGACGATTACAGCTATCACAGATGGTAAAGAAGTTACTGAAACACTTGAAGAGCGTCTTCAAGGTCGTTACACGAAGAAATCAGTTAAAAACCCAATTACAGGTGAAACAATCATCGGTCCTAACAAGCTTATCACTGAAGATAAAGCAGCTGAAATTGTGAACGCTGGTGTCGAAGAAGTAACAATCCGTTCCGTATTTACATGTAATACGCGTCATGGTGTTTGTCGTCACTGTTACGGTATCAACTTGGCAACTGGTGATGCGGTTGAAGTTGGTGAAGCGGTTGGTACAATCGCTGCGCAATCTATCGGGGAACCTGGTACTCAGCTTACCATGCGTACCTTCCACACCGGTGGTGTAGCCTCAAATACCGATATCACTCAAGGTCTTCCTCGTATCCAAGAGATCTTTGAAGCACGTAACCCTAAAGGGGAAGCTGTAATTACAGAGGTTAAAGGTACCGTTATTGAAATCGAAGAAGATGCTTCGACACGTACTAAAAAAGTTTACGTTCAAGGTAAGACTGGTATGGGCGAGTATGTGGTACCATTTACAGCTCGTATGAAAGTTGAAGTGGGCGACGAAATTGCTCGTGGTGCGGCACTTACTGAAGGGTCAATCCAACCTAAACGCCTCCTTGAAGTTCGTGATACACTTTCTGTAGAAACTTACCTTCTTGCGGAAGTTCAAAAAGTTTACCGTAGCCAAGGGGTAGAAATCGGAGACAAACACGTTGAGGTAATGGTTCGTCAAATGCTTCGTAAAGTTCGTGTCATGGATCCAGGTGATACAGATCTTCTTCCAGGAACATTGATGGATATTGCTGATTTCACAGATGCAAACAAGGATATTGTTATCTCTGGTGGTATTCCTGCGACATCTCGTCCAGTTCTTATGGGGATCACAAAAGCCTCTCTTGAAACGAACTCATTCTTGTCTGCGGCTTCCTTCCAGGAAACAACTCGTGTCCTTACAGATGCGGCTATCCGTGGTAAGAAAGACCATCTTCTTGGACTTAAAGAAAATGTTATTATCGGTAAGATCATTCCAGCTGGTACTGGTATGGCCCGCTACCGTAACATTGAGCCACAATCAGTTAATGAAGTGGAAGTTATCGAAGAAGTCCCAGTTTCAGAAGAAGCAATTATTACAGAATAATCTATCAAAATCGAAAGTTTCGGCTTTCGATTTTTTTGTTATAAAAGCGAAAAGAATCTGATATCGTTGATAGTTAACCAGATAAGGTTCGTATTTGTGTAGTATTATTCAAGCAAATTATTATCACATTAAGCTATAATCATATATAATAGACCACACCAAGAGATTTTGGAGAATCGTTTGGAATCTTTATATTTGATGGTATAATCAAACTGTAATAGAAAGGAAAAGGGTAACGTTATTATCGGGAATGTTCTCTTATAGTCGTTTGAAAAAGAAATAAGATGTTGTTTCAAATTGTTATAGAGCTATCTTAGTTTTTATTCAAGCGAAGGATAAGATAATTTTCATAAAGAACTGAAGACCCAGTACATGCTATGACTTATCAAGTGATCAAAATGTATGGCGACTTTGAACCTTGGTGGTTCTTAGAGGATTGGAAAAACGATATCACTGCTATTAGAGAGTTCCAATCTTATGAGGATGGCTTAGCTTATTACCAAGAAGAATGGCAATCGTTACAGGAACAATTTCCAAAGGTTAATAGTAAGTCGAACCTTATGTCTGCCTTTTGGCGTACAGATGATAAGCGCTGGTGTGAAGAGTGTGACGAGGATTTACAGCAATATCACTCCTTACTCATGTTAGGGAATTGGCAAGAGCTTCCTGAAGACTTACAGGATTTGAACTTTGACCATCGCAATGCAGAAGGGGTCCATCCCACTTGTTCAATCAAACAACATAACACTTTATCTTAAGATAAGGTGTTTTTTGTTGCTATTTTGAGAAATGATTACGAATAAATAGGTGAGGAGGTTTTATGGTTCAAGATTTAGCAAAGGAACTGATTGTTCAGGCAGTCGAATATGAAGCTCAAGATATTTATATTATTCCTAGAAAGAATGATTACGATGTTTTTATGCGTATTAATGATGAGAGGAGATTTATTGAAACTCATGGCTTTGATCGGATGGCTAGTCTTATTAGTCACTTTAAATTTGTGGCAGGAATGACTGTCGGGGAAAAGCGCCGAAGTCAACTAGGATCTTGTGATTATGATATTGGTAGTGCTAAGCTAGTTTCTTTACGCCTCTCAACTGTTGGAGATTACCGAGGGCATGAGAGTTTGGTGATTCGCTTGCTGCATGATGGGCGTCAGGACTTACGCTATTGGTTCAATGGTATACGTAATATCATGGCAGAATTTAGTTCCAGAGGTCTATATCTTTTTTCGGGACCGACTGGGAGCGGCAAAACGACTCTCATGTATCAATTGTTAAAGGAAACATGTAAAGATAAACAGATTATTTCTATTGAAGATCCGGTTGAAATTAAGGATGATAGCATTTTACAATTACAGCTTAATGAAGATATTGGTATGACTTACGATAGTCTGATTAAGTTGTCGTTGAGACATCGTCCAGATGTATTGGTTATTGGTGAAATTCGGGATACGCAAACAGCGCAAGCGGCTATTCGAGCTAGTTTGACTGGTGCTACAGTCTTTGCAACCATTCATGCTAAGAGTATTCCAGGGGTTTATTACCGCATGATAGAATTGGGTGTTTCTAAAGATGATCTAAAAAATAGTCTGGCAGGAGTTTGTTATCAACGTTTGATAGGAGGAGGTGGATTGATAGATGTGGCAAAAGATAAGTTCCAGGATCACTCACCAAGCCAGTGGAACCAATACTTGGTTGAGCTTTTTGAAGCAGGATATATCACTGAGGAGCAGGTTAAAACCGAGAGTATTAGCTATTCAGAAGCAGGTTAAAATCATAAAACTCTTTAATACTCTTTTGTCCTCGGGCTTTAATCTACCTGAAACGGTTGATTTCCTGAAGCGTAGTCAACTGATACCAGATAAACAGGTTCAAATCATGTATGAAACCTTGTTAGCTGGTTTTGGGTTACCGGTTTTGATGAAAAATTTGGGTTTTTCAGATACAGTTGTCACGCAGCTATCTTTGGCAGAAACACATGGTAACAGTCAAAAGACTTTGTCTAAAATTGAAAATTATTTAAGACAGGTTAGTTCGGTTAAGAAAAAGCTGGTTGAAGTGGGATCTTACCCTATTGTGTTATTAGTTTTTTTGGTTTTAATCATGCTGGGGCTAAAACATTATCTCTTACCTCAGCTAGCTGAAGGTAACACAGCGACAGCCATTTTAGAATATTTTCCTCAGTTCTTTTTAGGTGGGCTGTTCTTAAGTGCAATCCTTATCTTTTTAGCTGTTAGGATGGCACCAAAGGTGGAAGCACTGAGGCTTTATCGGTTTTTGAGTAGTCTTCCTTTTTTGGGCAGTCTTATCCAAGTTTATTTGACGGCTTATTATGCACGTGAATGGGGAAATCTTTTGGGACAGGGGGTTGAGATGACAAGGGTTGTGTCGCTCATGCAGGAACAGGAATCGCGACTGTTTGTAAGTATTGGTCGAGATATGCAGGCGGCACTTTTAGCTGGTCAATCCTTTCATGCTAAGGTTTTAGAGTATCCATTCTTCTTGAAAGAGTTAAGTCTGATTATTGAGTATGGTAATGCCAAAGGGCATCTTGGTCAAGAGTTAGAAGTTTTCTCTGAAGAGCTTTGGGAACAGTTTTTTTATCGTGTGAATAGGGCTATGCAGTTAGTTCAGCCCCTTATTTTTGTCATGGTTGCCTTGATGATTGTTATGATCTACGCAGCTATGCTTCTACCAATGTATCAATCTATGGAGGTTATGTAAGTGACATATTATTGGAAACAAATTAAACGAAAAAGTGTAAAAGGGTTCACTCTTCTAGAAATGCTCTTCGTGCTTCTTATCATCAGTGTGCTTATGCTTTTGTTTGTGCCTAATTTGAGCAAGCAAAAGGCGGCTGTTGATGAAAAAGGAAAGGCAGCAGTGGTGAAGGTTGTCGAGAGTCAGATGGAGTTGTATGAAATGAAAGAAGATGCCAAACCATCTATTCAACAATTAGTGGATGGTGGTTATATTACGCAAAAGCAAGCTGATACTTATGCAGAAGCTAAGAAGTAAGCATGTTGAGGGTTTTACGTTAATCGAAGCTCTCTTAACTTTATCTGTAATGACTTTTTTGACCTTAGCGACTAGCGGTTCTATCAAAACTATTTTTAATCAGGTGCAAAATCAGCTTTTTTTCGTTACCTTTGAGCAGGTTTATCGAGAAACGCAGCGTTTAAGTGCTAGCAGGGAAAAGGAAACTGTGCTGCGAATTACAGATCGTTATCTGGAGAATCCTTTGGGGCGCTATCCGGTACCAGATACGGTGGTCTTAGAAAAAGAACAGCAACTGGTTTTTAATCAATCTGGTGGTAATTCTTCTTTGGCTAAAATCGTTTTTAAAGCATCTGGGGAGCGTATAACTTATCAACTATATTTAGGGAGTGGTCAATATCAAAAGAAAAAGGATTAGAGCTTATATCTTATGGGAGAGTCTCTTAGCGACAGCAATTTTAGCCAGTTTAACGAGCCTTCTGTTGGGACAGCTAACCCATCATCAAAGGCAATTAAGGGAGTTGAATGAGCAAGCGCATATCCTAACACTAGCGGTTATGGCAGTGCAAACGCAGCAAAGCCATTTAAAGAAGAATGGTTATGAGGTCAGTATTAATCAATCGGGAGCTGAAACCACTATTAAATCTAATGAGAAGGAGATTTTTCGTGTTAAAGCATTATCACCTTAAGGCATTCACCTTGATGGAGTGTTTGCTGGCATTACTGGTTCTATCGGGCTCCATACAGGTATACCAAGCCATGACTAAGGTGACTTCAACTCATGTTCGAGAACTCAGCCAACCTAAAGATCAGGACTGGTTGCTCTTTTGCCAGCAATTTCGCTCAGAATTAGCAGGTTCTCAGTTGGTTAAAGTTTCTGATGATAGATTAGTCATCTTAAAAAATACCCAAACCTTGGCTTTTGGTAAATCGAAAAAAGAGGATTTTCGTAAAACGAGCGGCGATGGTCGCGGCTTTCAACCTATGATTTATAGTATAGAGTCAGCTCATTTTAGGCGGTTTAATCAGACCATCAGTGTTCAACTCATTTTTAAAGATGGAAGGGTGCGTGAGTTTCTCTATGCTTTTGAAAAAGAGACTTAAAGCAGGTGTGCTCTTATACGCACTCTTGATGGCAGCAGTCCTATCCTTGCTTTTGAATGTCTATACCCAACGTCTAAAGGCAGCTTATCGTATTCAAGAAGCGCAATTGGTATCTAGCCAGGCATACCTTTTGGCAGAGTTAGCCAAGCCTTTAGCTAAAGAAGTTTCTGGGGAAATCCTCTTTGATAAGGGGAGGGTAGTTTACCAGTTTCGTGGGGATACTTTAGAGATGATTGTGACTACTAATCAGCAAGAATTCACCTATCAATTTCTCAAAGAAGCTCCGCCATTGCCAAAAGACAAAGCAGAAAAGATAGGGGCTAAAAAGGAAGAAAAAATATCTCAAACAAGTTCTGATACGGGCTCTGAGCCTTTATAATGTCACCGAAATTTGGTATCATAGTCAAGTATCGGAGGACCTATGAATTTTGAAAAAATCGAATCAGCCTATCAGTTGATTTTAGAAAATACCCAGCTTATTGAAAATGACATTAAGACCAATATTTACGATGCTTTGATTGAGCAAAATGCCTTTTATTTGGGTGCTGAAAATGCTCCTACAAAAGTGGCTGAAAATAATCAAGCCTTGAAAGATTTGCAACTGAGTAAAGAAGAATGGCGTCGTGCCTATCAGTTCGTTTTTATCAAGGCTAGTCAGACGGAGAAACTTCAAGCCAATCATCAGTTTACACCAGATACGATTGGCTTCTTGGTACTTTATCTTTTGGAAAATTTGACCAGTCAAGAGCATTTGGATGTGATTGAAATCGGTAGTGGTACTGGTAATTTGGCGCAAACCCTTCTCAATAATAGTAATCGTGATTTAGACTATCTCGGTTTGGAGTTGGATGATTTATTGATTGATTTATCAGCTTCGATCGCTGAAGTGATGGGAGCAAATGTTAGCTTCGTTCAAGAAGATGCAGTGCGTCCACAGATTTTGAAAGAGAGTGACGTCATCATCAGTGATTTACCAGTTGGTTATTATCCGAATGACGCTATCGCTAAACGTTATCAAGTAGCTGCTACTGATGAGCATACTTATGCGCATCATCTCTTGATGGAGCAATCCTTGAAGTATTTGAAAAAAGATGGTCTAGCGATTCTTTTGGCACCGACTAATCTCTTAACTAGTGGGCAAAGTGATCTCTTGAAAAAATGGTTGGCAGGTTATGCAGATATCTTGGCAGTGATTACCTTACCAGAAACTTTATTTGGTAATCCGGCTAATGCTAAATCTCTGTTTGTCTTGCAAAAGCAGGCTAAAACTAAGCCGGAGACTTTTGTTTATCATTTGTCAGATATTCAAAATCCGGAAATTTTACAGGATTTTATGGAAAATTTGAAAATCTGGAAAGATGATAATGCCATTTAGGAAAAATTTTTGCTATAATGGTTAGTGTATTACAGTAAACGATTTCAGAAGAGGTGACTTATGTCTAAAACAATTGCAATTAACGCTGGTAGCTCAAGTCTTAAATGGCAGCTTTATAAGATGCCTGAAGAAGAAGTTCTTGCTGCTGGTATTATTGAACGTATTGGTTTGAAAGATTCTATTTCTACCGTTAAGTTTGATGGTAAAAAAGAAGAAGAAGTGCGTGACATCGTAGATCATGTTGAAGCAGTTAAAATCCTTCTTAGCAATTTGACTAGTTTTGGTATTATCGAATCATTTGATGAGATTACCGGTGTTGGACACCGTGTTGTAGCTGGTGGTGAAATCTTCAAAGAGTCAACACTTATTGATGATAAGGTTTTGGCTCAAATCGAAGAATTATCAGCTCTAGCACCCCTTCACAATCCAGCTAATGTAGCTGGTATCCGTGCTTTCAAAGAAATTTTGCCAGATATCACATCTGTAGCAGTCTTTGATACAGCTTTCCACTCAACCATGCAAGAGCCTACTTACTTGTACCCAATTCCACGTAAGTATTATACTGATTTACAAGTACGTAAATATGGAGCACACGGGACAAGTCACCAATACGTAGCTCAAGAAGCTGCTAAACAAGTTGGTCGTCCACTTGATGAGTTGAAAATCATCACTGCTCATATCGGTAATGGTGTTTCGATCACAGCTAACTATCATGGTCAATCAGTTGATACCTCAATGGGCTTCACCCCACTTGCTGGTCCAATGATGGGAACACGCTCAGGAGATATTGACCCAGCAATCATTCCATATTTAGTTGAACATGCGGATGATTTGGAAGATGCTGCAGCTGTTGTTAATATGCTTAATAAACAGTCTGGTCTTGCTGGTGTATCAGATATTTCAAGTGATATGCGTGATATTGAAACTGGACTTCAAAACCAAGATAAAGGGGCCATTCTTGCCTATAATATGTTCATCGACCGTATTAAAAAATTCATCGGTCAGTACATGGCTGTCTTAAATGGGGTTGATGTTATCGTCTTCACAGCTGGTATGGGTGAAAATGCTAACCTCATGCGTCAAGATGTACTTGCTGGTTTGACGTGGTTTGGTATCGAAGTTGATCCAGAGAAAAATGTCTTTGGTTACTTTGGTGATATCACAACACCAGAATCAAAAGTTAAAGTCTTGGTTATCCCAACAGATGAAGAATTGATGATTGCGCGCGATGTTGAACGCTTGAAAAAATAAGTCTTCATAACAACATCATAACTCAGTGATTTCGGTCACTGAGTTTTTTTGATAATTTTGTATAGTTCACTTGACATAAAATGTAAAGTGAACTATACTATAAATGTAAAGCAAACTATACAAAAAGTCATCTTAATAAAGAAAAGTATGAGAATATTCTCAATGAAGTAAAGAACCGATATAGTTATGAAAAACTAGCCTTTGAGAATCTATTATCTGCCTAATCTTGACTACTGATAACCTTAACAAGTGAATTTGTTAAGGATAGTAGGGTTTTACTAGCTATATCTTTGTTAGTGAGTATGACTTACTTGTTAAAAGTTTCTTGTCTATTTTGCAGCTTGACATATGGATGATAATGACTATTCATTGAGAAAGGATTGGGATGAAAACGAGGATTCAGGAATTACGAAAGGAACGACGGTTGAGGCAGGCGGACCTGGCTGATGCTATGGATGTAACACGTCAGACCATTATTTCATTAGAAAAAGGTCGTTATAATGCATCACTAGAACTAGCTCACAAATTAGCCAAGTATTTCGGCTTAAGTATTGAAGACGTTTTTATTTTTGAAGAAGAGTAGTAGGAGACATTTATGTTGTTGAAAATGATAAAAAATACGAAAAAAAAGAAGACAAAGGATGCCTATGCTAAGTTGCTAAGAAAACAGATGGTGATCGGTTGTATTGGCGGTATTGCCTTATTGGTGTTATTACCTATCCTTGAGATGTCAGCATATCAGCAGGGAATGTTGGTTGGAATAGTTTTTGCCTTGTTTATCTTCGCTGGATCAAGTTACATGACTCAAAAAGATCCAAAGAAGTTACATCAAGCTTATGTAGTGGCTTATGATGAACGAAATCAGTTAATTAATAACTTGACGACGACTTGGACTTTAGTCTTTTTGATGATTTTAATGAGTGTTTTATTGCTTTTAGACGGTTTCTTTGGCATTGTTCTACCAAATCGTTTCTTATTAATAGCATTTATGTATTTCTGTCTAATCAGTCTTGTTGGAATGAAGGCCCTATTGAATCGTTTTTTATGATAAAATAGTTCTAGTTTACAATTAGGAGTTATCATGAAACAATTTTTTAAAACCTTATGTTTGATGGTGGTCATTGTAGCGCCTATTACGGAAGAAATCATCTTTAGAGGATTTGCAACTAAGTACCTCTTTCCCCAAAAAGAGTGGTTAGGGTTGATTGTAGGATCCTTACTTTTTGCCTTAGCTCATCAACCAACTAATTTTGGTAGTGCTATTGCTTATGGTCTTATGTCTGGTGCCCTTGCTTATGTTTATTGGCGAACTAAGGAAATCAAATACAATATTGCCTTTCATGCCTTTAATAATTTAATCGTATTTATGGCTATGCTTTTTATCCCAATGTAAAAGACGCTGAGATGAGTTCTCAACGTCTTTTTCTGTACGGATTGCTACAGCTTCTTAGCTCTATCGATGGTAGTGTCAATGGCTGATACAACACTGTGGGTGAGGCCAGTTTTTTCCAAATCCATAAGACCGGCAATGGTTGTGCCACCTGGACTACAAATCTTGTCAATCAAGTCATGAGGGCTATCCTCTGATGCCAGAAGATTTTGAGCACTAGATATGACGGTTTGCGTCACGATATCAAGGGCCTGTGTCTTGGTCAGACCATTTTTGACACCAGCTTTAGCCATGGCTTCAATAAAGAGATATGTATAGGCAGGGCTGGAACCAGCAAGGGCTGTGAAGGTATCGAAATCCTTCTCAGCTAGCTCAAAAGTCGTACCAAAACTATCTGTTATCTCATGTGCTAGGACTTTTAAATCATCGCTAACGTCTTGATTAAAACAAATACCCGTAGTGCTTTGGAGAATCTGGGCATTCATGTTAGGCATGATACGGATGAGAGGAAGTCCAGAGTCAGTGAGTTCTTCTAGCTTGTCTAAGCTGACGCCAGCTGCCATAGACATAACAGGCTTGGTAAACGTTAATTCTGCTAAGACATCGTCAAATAACTGAGGCTTGATGCCTAAGATGACCAAATCAACCTCATTGATTAAATCCTGGTGAGATGAAGCGGCCGTCAATCCTAGATTGTTAGCAATTTCTTTTGAACGAGCGAGGGATGAGCCTGAGACGAGAATTTCATGCTCGGTTTGCTTAAGTCCGGTGATAATAGCAGTTGCCATTTTACCAACGCCGATAAAACCAATTTTCATCCTTTATGTTACTGAGCTTTAACTTCAGCTCAGTCCTTTCTAGTATTTCTTAATCAAGTCAACGGTTGAACGGTCGAGACGCTTCACAATAGCTTGTAGGAAGTTTTGCGCTTCGATAAAGTCATCCATAGCGTAGAGTGTTTGATGCGAGTGAATGTAACGGGCACAAACACCAATAGTTGTTGAAGGAATGCCCTCGTTTTTGAGGTGAGCAGCGCCAGCATCGGTACCACCTGCGGATGGGTAATATTGGTATTTGATACCAGCTTCTTCAGCGGTAGTCAATAGGAAATCACGCATGTTTGGTAACATGATATGACCTGGGTCATAGAAACGAATTAAGGTACCATCCCCAAGTTTTCCAGGATTGCCATAAATATCACCTGCAGGCGAACAGTCGACAGCGAAGAAGAGTTCTGGGTCGAATTTGGTGGTAGAGACGTGCGCACCGCGAAGACCAACTTCTTCTTGAACGTTTGCACCAGCGATTAAGGTATGTCCTAGTGTCTCGTCTTTCACAGCTTGGAGCATTTCAGGCACCATGAGAATACTGTAACGGTTATCCCAGGCTTTACTGATAACATGTTTTTGATTAGCTGTTAGAACCGCTTCAGACTCAGGGATGATAACAGAACCTGGGAAGACACCAAAGCTTTCAGCTTCTGACTTGCTGGTAAAACCTGCGTCAAAGACAATATCTTCTGTTTTGGGAAGGGAGGAGCCATTACTGCCCCGTAGGAAGTGAGGAGGGACTGAGCCTGAAATAACGGGGTAGATACGACCATCTGGCGTGTGTAAACTAAAGCGTTGTGAGCTGACAACGAGAGGATTCCAGCCGCCAAGTTCAACCACACGGAGAGTACCATCTTCCTTGATTTCTTTAACCATGAAGCCAACTTCATCCATGTGACCTGCCACCATAATACGTGGGGCATTGCTATCCTCATGATGGCGAATGCCAAAAATACCACCCAGTCCGTCGGTTTGAACGTCATCAACGAGTGGTGTGATTTTTTCACGAAGATAGTCGCGAACAGGTTGTTCAAAACCTGACGTTCCTTTGAGTTCGGTTACTTCTTTGATTTTATTAAATAAATCCGTCATATTAGTCTCCTCGTCTATATAAGTCTTATTAGCATTTTACCACTTTTAATCCGAAATGAAAAAGGAAGGAAGAGATAAGTTGTCTGTGCTTATTTTGGCACAAAAAAAGTCTGAGACACATGATCTCAGACTTTTGTCGTTTAATTAAAGTTTAACGATGTTGGTTGCTTGAGGGCCACGTTGACCTTCTTCAACATCAAATGCAACTTTTTGTCCATCTTCAAGTGATTTAAAACCATCGGCTTGAATTTGTGAAAAGTGTGCGAAAACGTCTTGACCTTCTTCAGTTGAGATAAAACCAAAACCTTTTTCAGCGTTAAACCATTTTACAGTACCTTGTGCCATAATGAGTTACTTCCTTCCTTTTATGATGCGTAAATAAAAGGAGATGAAAATGTGAAACATGATAACTCTGACATTTAATTACTTACCCATCATAACCTTTATCAGTAGGAAAGTCAATGCTAAACATCATTATTCTAAAAATAATGCTAAAAACTGCCTTGGTGCCGTTTTCTTATGGTAAAATAGTGCTTATGAAGAATAAAAAATTAAGCCTTTTGGGTGGTGCCTTGCTTGGTTTAGGGCTCACTGCATTTGCCGCTAAGCTGGCTTATCAAATCGGTGAAGCACAGAAAGAACGTCGTATGGCAGATATTCGTGCTTATTTTAGCCAGTTTGGTGACATTCAAGTTGTTTATATTAATGATTTTGAAGACGAGCATGGTAGCAGTGGTGGCGTTGTTTTGACGGATGGTCGTCAATTTGACTTCACTTATGATAAGGGTGACATCATTGTTCAGGAGGTTGTAGTATGATTAAGGCATCTTCTTATGAGAACATTGCTGAACAGATTGATTCTGGTGAAAAGACTGTTTTTCTCTTTACAGCTGATTGGTGTGGGGACTGTCAATATCTCTATCCCTTGTTAGAAGCGATTGAAGCGGAAAATAATGAGTTTAGGTTTATGCAGGTTGACCGTGATGATTTTATGGATTTAGCGCTAAAATGGGATATTTTTGGGATTCCAAGTTTAGTTGTGCTTGAAAATGGTCAGGAAATCGGTCGATTTGTGGATAAGAATCGTAAAACCAAAGAAGAGATTAATGCATTTTTGAAAGGATTATAAGATAGAATGATTTATTCGTATAACAAAGAACATGTCGGTGATGTGCTCATGGTTATTGTTAAGGAAGATAAGGGACAAAAGGTTGCTGTTGAGCGTCGTGGCAAGGTTGCGCGTGTTTTCCTTGAGGAATCTGGTGACACTGTTGCTTGGAATATTTTTGAAGCGTCTAGCTTGGTTACCCTTGACGGACGCGGTCAGGTCTTTTTGACTGAGGAGCAGGTAGCTGTTTTGAACGCTGAGTTGGCTAAGGAAGGATTTTCAGAGGAACTTGTCGCAGACAATGCGCCTAAGTTTGTGGTTGGGCAAATCCTTGAGATGGTCGCTCATCCTGATAGTGACCACTTAAATATCTGTCAGGTTCAAGTTGGCGATGATAAGACGGTGCAAATCGTGGCTGGTGCACCAAATGCGGCGGTTGGTCTCAAAACGATTGTGGCTCTTCCGGGTGCTATGATGCCGAGTGGTACTCTTATTTTCCCTGGTAAATTGCGTGGCGAAGATAGCTTTGGCATGATGTGTAGCCCACGTGAGTTGGCTCTGCCAAATGCTCCTCAAGTCCGTGGTATCATTGAACTAGATGACAGTGCTGTGGTCGGTGAAGCGCTCGATATTGAGAAGCATTGGAAAAGATAGAAAACACTAGTTAATTTAGATACTAAATAATATAGTAAACTTGTTCTATTGTATAGGCAAGTTTATTTTTTTTGCAAAAAATGATAATTCGTGAAGAAAAATAAAAAAATATGAAAAAATATATTTACAAACCCTTTTATAAATGGTAATATTTGATTATAAGTTAAAACAAATGAAAATAGGTGGAAAAATATGAAGTTAGCAACAAGAATAAATTCGTATCTACGAATTCCAAATTATGATTTGGAAAAAACATTTCGAAATTTTGAAGTGGCTGGATTGAACTACGTAGATTTAAATTATCCTGAACATACTGATAAAATGTCAGTTTCTGAGATGGCAACTCTTTTAAACAAATATCATCTAAAACTAAATGGTGTAGCTCTAAG
The DNA here is from genome assembly GCF_002953735.1 of Streptococcus pluranimalium. Lineage (NCBI taxonomy): Bacteria > Bacillati > Bacillota > Bacilli > Lactobacillales > Streptococcaceae > Streptococcus > Streptococcus pluranimalium. The sequence continues at coordinate 154,885 of NZ_CP025536.1, forward strand.
ATTTAGACAAGAATTTATTAATGGTGAATTAGGGAACAGCAATCCTGAGATAGCTAACAAAGCATTACAATTATGTAAAGATGCTGCAGATTATTGTAGAGAGATTGGAGGGAAAGTTGTAACGATTTGGTTAGGTTTTGATGGTTTTGATTATAGTTTTCAAATTAATTATCGAAAGGTATGGGATCAGTTAGTTTTAGCGTATCAAACGATATGCGATTATGCTCCCGATTTACTCATTAGTATAGAATATAAACCTTACGAAGAACGCTCGTATGCTTTTGTAGATAGTATGGGGGTTACCGGTATGTTATTATCTGAAGTTAATCGGAAAAATCTTGGTGTGACTTTGGACTATTGTCATATGTTAATGAAACATGAAAATCCTTCTTTTGCAGCGGATATATTCGGAAGTCGAGGTCAGTTATATGGTATTCATGCTAATGATGGCTATGGTGTTGCAGATGATGGACTAATGATAGGATCGGCTTCTCCGTTTAAAACGTTAGAATTGCTTTATTACCTGAAAAAAAATAAATATGATGGTGTGATATACTTTGATACCTTTCCTGTGATTGAACCTGCGGTTGCAGAAGCTAAGCATAATGTCCAAATGATTACCTATTTGGATAAGCTGATTGATAATTTAGGCTTAGATTATATTCAATCTATTATTGATAGTAATGATGCTATAAAAGCTAATAATTTAATGTTGGAATTTTTGAAAGGGAAAAATGAAGGTGAATAATTATGGCAGATCACAAATTAACCGCTAAAGGTATTTTAGATAATGTAGGTGGACCTGAAAATATTACTAATATGACACATTGTGCCACTCGTTTGCGTTTGAATTTGAAAGATATCTCAAAAGCAAAAGATGAGAATGTAAAGGCAGTGCCAGGGGTTGTTAATGTTATTAATAAAGCTGGTCAATATCAAGTGTTGATTGGAACAGAGGTTCCACATGTATATGATGAATTTGAAACGTTAGTAAAAGGTAGTGGTAAAGATAATTTGGAGACAAAAAGCTCTCCCAATGGAAATCTTATTAGCAATATTTTTTCTGCAATTTCTGCGATTTTTGCACCTTTATTACCTGCTTTAGCTGGTTCTGGAGTTTTGAGAGGACTTCTAATTTTAGCTGTTCAATTAGGTATAATCACTGAAGGAAGTGGTACCTATAGTATTCTGATGGCAGCTTCGATGGCAGTATTTTATTTCTTACCTGTGTTATTGGCTTTTTCTTCGGCTCGAAGATTTGGGGCTAGCCCTTATATATCTGCTTTGATTGGAGCTGCTCTTTTACATCCTGATTTCCTTGGACTTTTAGGGGATACGGGAAATGGTGCAATGACTTCTTTTTTTGGAATTCCTGTAGTTCTCATGAATTATAATTCAACTGTGGTTCCTATAATTTTGTCTATTTGGGCTTATTCATTCTTATATAAATGGTTAGATAAACATATCCCCGAAACATTGAAGTTAGTAATTTTACCGCTTATTTCTTTAATTATTATGGTACCCTTAACAGTTATTGTAATCGGTCCTATTGGTGTTTACAGCGGTGAAGCAATTGCTAATGTTGTAAACTGGTTGATTGAGCGTAGTGGAGCACTAACAGGGATTCTTATCGGAGGTGGTTGGAGTGTTCTTGTTAGCTTTGGTATTCATTGGGCAGTTAATCCAATTATGATTAATAATATTTCTCAAAATGGCTTTGACTATATTGTTCCTTTGACCTTTGCATGTAATTTTGCAGTTATTGGAGTAGCTTTTGGAGTTTGGCTAAAAGCTAAAAATAAAACGTTGAAAAATTTTGCGATGGCAGGTGTTGTTACAATTGCACTATCAGCTATTATTGAACCAACTTTGTTTGGATTGTTGGTGAAAAATAAGAAATTGTTCTTGTCACAAATCATTGCTGGAGCAGTTGGAGGGGCTTACCTTGGATTTACAAAAGTTGTCACTAATGCTTTTGTATTCGGTAGTGTTACGACATTTCCTGCTTTCATTGTTGACAATGCTAATGTTATAAATGGAGTTATTGGCTTAGGTATTTCTGCATTAGTTGGTGGAATTTTAGGATTTATCTTTACAGAAAAGGATGATGAGTTAGCATAAATAGAACATAATTGAAGGGAATAGATTTTTTTAGTATTATGGTATCAAAAGAAAAATAGATGAAGGTGTAGCATGATACCATATGAAAGACAACAAAAAATATTAGGACTATTAAAAGATACGGAATTAATCAAATTTGAAGAGATTGAGGAAGTTTTTCCTAGTGTGTCTGCATCTACATTACGTCGAGATCTTAAAGAACTTCAAAAGAATAATAAAATTGAGTATTTATCCGGAGGAGCAGTAAAGTTAGTTTCTGCAGTAGGAGAAATTCCTATTGCTACGCGAAATCATTTATACAGTGCCCAAAAAGAAAAAATTGCAAATATAGCTGTTAATTACATCCAAGATGGAGATATTATTTATTTGGATTCGGGATCAACTTGCTCAGCACTTTTTAAAAAAATTGTTGATAAAAGGATTACAATATATACTACAAATACAGATATTTTTGGTATTACTGGTGATATTTCTGCTGAAATTATTACTCTTGGTGGGCAATATAATCCTATTAATTCATCTGTTAGCGGCCCTTTAACAGAGATTAATTTGAAAAATATTTATTTTAATAAAGCCTTTCTTGGTGTTAATGGTATAGATGAAAAGTACGGGGTAACAACTCCGACACTCGCTGAAGCAAATAAAAAGAGTATAGTGCGAGAGCATTCAGACAATACTTATCTTCTTTGCGATAGTACAAAATTTCATAACCTTTCAAATGTAAAAGTTTTTAATTTAAAAGATGTTGTGGTTATTTCAGATAAAAATGATGAGACATTAGGGAAAATAGTAACTTTGATTTCAAAAGAGTAATTCAGACTAAAGGATTTAAGTAGTTCTAGTTAAACTAGGACTACTTATTTTAATTTGGAGGAAATATGAAGAAAATTTTAGCGCCAAGTATGATGTGTGCAAATTTTGGGAATTTAGAAAAAGAAATAAAAAAATTAGATTCTGCAGGAGTTGATATGTATCATTGTGATATTATGGATGGTTCTTTTGTACCTAACATGACAATGGGAATTAATGATATAAAGATTGTACGGAAATATACAGATAAACTAGTTGATTGCCATCTAATGATTGAAAACCCTGCTGAAAAAGTTGATTGGTTTATTGATGCTGGAGCAGATCTTATTTATATCCATCCGGAAAGTGAGCGTTATATTGTAAAAACGTTAGGTCATATAAAAGAAAGAGGGAAACTAACCGGGCTAGCGATTAATCCTGATACAAGTATTGAAACGATCCATGAGATGTTGGAATTAGTTGACTATGTGTTAGTAATGACTGTCAATCCCGGATTCGCTGGTCAACAATTTATTGATTTTACAAAAAAGAAAATTATAAAACTTGTAGAGCTCAAAAGACATTTTGGATATAAAATAATGATAGATGGGTCTTGTAGTCCATCAATAATTGAAGAACTTAGCAGACTTGGTGCGGATGGATTTATTTTGGGCACAAGTGCGCTTTTCGATAAGGATAAGTCGTATGATACTATAATAGAGGAGTTAAGAGCATTATGAAAATAGGTATTGGAAATGACCACGTTGCTGTGGACTATAAAAAAGAAATTAAACTCTATATTGAAGAAAAATATGGATATGAAGTAATCAATTTTGGAACTAATAGTTTCGAACGTTTCAATTATCCAGAATCTGGTAAGGCAGTCGCTGAGGCAGTGGTAAGTGGAAAAGTGGATAAAGGAATACTAATTTGCGGAACTGGAGTGGGAATTGGTATATCTGCTAATAAGGTTCCTGGAGTTCGTTGCGTCATCTGTAGTGAGCCTTATTCGGCGAGGTTATCAAGAGAGCATAACAATACCAACGTGCTTTCATTTGGTTCTCGTGTAATAGGGATAGAACTTGCTAAAATGATAGTAGACGAATGGTTAAGTTCTGAGTACGAAGGAGGTCGACACCAAGTTCGATTAGATATGATTGATGAAATAGAAGAGCAGAATAAACTTGTCGATTAATAGAAATGCTTTCAATTATATGGGTAGAATTTTTAGTTTTACAAAAGTGAAAAAACTGAGTCTTTCTCCTAACTTTTTCGAATAAATAGTTAGGAGGAAATCTTATGTATAATAAAACGATTTTAATTGGCCGCTTGGTGGCTACGCCTGAGATGGTGAAGACGCCTAATGATAAGTCTGTGGCACGTGTGACGGTTGCTGTCAATCGCCGCTTTAAGTCTAAGGATGGCGAGCGTGAAGCAGATTTTGTCAATGTAGTCTTTTGGGGACGTTTGGCAGAAACGCTAGCCTCTTACGGAACCAAGGGTAGTTTGATTTCATTGGATGGAGAGTTGCGAACGCGCTCATATGAAAAAGACGGGCAAAAACACTATATGACAGAAGTCTTAGGACAATCCTTCCAATTGCTAGAAAGTCGTGCCCAACGTGCCATGCGTGAGAATAACGTAGCAGCAGACTTAGCGGATCTAGTGCTGGAAGAAGATCTGCCTTTCTAATGTCTTAGTGGCTTCCATAACCTTATTTCTTAACTCGGAAGCAATGATCGCATGTTCATGCGGTCTTTTTTTTATGACAATAAATCCCACTTTTTATGAATGAGTTGAGGATAATATTAAATGATAAATGTCACAAGTTTTTGTGACATTTGCAAATTGATTTTAAATAGCAACTTGATAAACTCATATATGTAAGCGCGCACAAAAGATAAAAGAAACTTAGCTTCGTGATATATTACATAAACAACAAGGAGAAAGATAATGGCGATCAAGGAAGAAACAACATGCAAGAATTGGTTTATGAAGAAAAGTGGAAAAAATTGGATTTATGGTTGCACGACCCTAGTTGCAACAACTCTTGTGTTAGCGGCTCCTTCTGTTTTAGCGGAGGAAACTATTGATGACGCGACGCAGATGACTGAGCAGACAAATACAGAATCAGATATAAATTCAGCTGAACCAAATCCTCTAGTAGCTGAGGTGAGTCCTACTTCACTTATAAACAGTAGCGATGGAGAAGCAGTTGCACTAGATGAGACACCAGCATCGTCTACTCCATCGGTTTCAGGAGATACGCCAGACCTAGTAATAGATAGTCCTAGTGAGTTACAGACTAATCCAACTAAGACTTCCATCGCAAATAATAATAGCGAATATTCAACTGCATCAGATGACTCTATTACTGAGACACCAGCATCGTCTTCATTTGATGTTCCGAAGTTGGATCAAGAAACGAGTCTTGACAATTCGGAGTCGTGGATAACTGTATCAAATATAGAAACACCTCTCGAAATAAGCACTCGTTCTGTATCAAATCCTCTAGAAACAGGTTATCAAACCAACCTGGAAAATCTAACACCTGTTAGTGGTATATGGGAAGAAAGATCAGATGGCTTATATAGTAATGCTGTTGGGAAGGGTGATAATTTCTTACAGACGACCTCATTTGGGAAAAATTTTACATTTGAGACTGATGTAACTTTTTTGCAAAATGTAGGGGCAGCTTCTCTAATTTTCCGATCTAATAATGATATGGAACATTTGAGCAACTATACAGTCAACCTAGATGCGAATAGTCATAAAGCTGAACTATGGCGGTGGGGCGAAACGAATTTAACAGATGAGAAGGAAGTACCGTCAGCACCGGATAATAAATATCATCTAAAAGTTACAGCAGTGAATGGTTGGTTGTCATACTATGTTAATGGTGTTTTGGTTGCTAATTTAGGTGATCACATTTTACAATATGATGATAGAGGACAAAATACCTATATTCCTTCTGGTTATTTTGGGTTGCTCAATTGGAACGGTGAAATGATTTTTCAAAACACCTATTACACTGAGTTAGATGATACAGATGTTCCTCTAATTTTAGATATAGCGGTGACCTCGGAAAGTGGGGAGGTGGAGAAAAAAGGTCAGTTTTTCCCGGAAGAGCCTACTCATATTCAATATGCTAGCAATGAAGCTGATACTATCAACTTAAACTTCACTCTTAAAAATAATAATCAGATCAAAATTATTGATGCTATGGGCAAAGTTTATAGCCCTCAAGATGCTATACCAATTGAGGTAGGTAGAAATGACTTGATAATTGAAAGTACCGTTATTGGCGCATCTGGCGAACCAGTTACCTTAATCTATAGATTGAACGTTCACCGTAGACAGGTTGATGGGATCTATTATAATGAACCATACCGCGATCAATACCATTATTCAATCAAGGATGGTTGGGGCAATGATTTGAATGGTTTGGTTTACTATAAAGGTACCTACCATATGTTCCACCAATTTTATGATGATAATAATTGGGGACCAATGCACTGGGCCCATATGACAAGTAAGGATTTAATCACTTGGGAAGAGCAGCCGATTGCCTTATACCCAGATGCCAATGGGACAATGTTCTCGGGCTGTATTGTTGTAGATGATAAAAACACCTCTGGTTTGTTTGATAGTCCAGAAGGAGGTCTTGTCGCAATAATCACTGTAAATGGCGAGGGACAGCGTATCAAATTAGCTTATAGTAATGATGAAGGTAAAACTTGGAATAAAGTAGATAAGATAGCGGTTGATTGGTCTGAGGATCCTTTAGATAACAGAGATTTCCGTGATCCAAAAGTCTTTCGATGGGAAGATAAATGGTTTATGGTTATTGCTGGTGGACCATTACGTATTTACTCATCTGATAATTTAAGAGATTGGACTGTGGAAAGCACTTATACTGATCTTCACACTGAGTGTCCAGATCTTTATCCTTTGCAAGCTGACGATGGTAGTTTGAAGTGGGTTTTATCACGTGGTGGACGATACTACAAGGTAGGTAACTTCACTCCAGTAGATGGGAAATGGACTTTTGTTCCTGATGTTGAGTATCAAGACCGCGATGAGGTTATGAACTTCGGTAAGGACTCCTATGCTGCGATGACCTATTATATCCAAAGTTTTGGAACCTCTGACAATCCTACTATTCCAGAGCTAATCGAAGGCAACTGGATGAATACTTGGGATTATTGTCGTATTGTTGGAACAACTTTAGACCAAGAATTTAACGGCACCTATAACCTCAATTTGAAACTAGGTTTAGTCAAAGATGGAGATGTATATCGTTTGACGCAAACTCCAATTGATGCTTATACTTCTCTTCGTAACATAGATCAGGCTTTGCATTTCGAAAATGTTGAAGTTAGTGAAACTAACACTTTGCTTGATGGTTTTGAAAGTGACAGTTATGAAATTGTCTCAACTTTTAGTCCGAAAGAAGGAACGAAAAAAGTTGGATTTGATGTTCGTGTTGGTGATGGTGAATTAACTAGAATTGTCTATGATCTTGAAACGGAAATATTATCGATTGATCGTAGTCAATCTGGGGTTATTTTAAATAGTAGCTTTGCAGAAGTTAATCAGCAAGCTGTTAGGAAAAATGCCGATGGTAGTATTGATCTTCATCTCTTTGTTGACCGAGCAAGTGTAGAAGTTTTTGCTAAAGGTAATACCGTTGCTGGAGCTAATCAAATTTTCCCCGCTCCGGATAGTCTAGCGGCTAAAGTATTTGTTGAAGGTGAGAGTACTAATGCAGATATTGCTATTTACCCACTGAAAACCATTTGGAAAGATAAAGTCACTCCTACAGAACCTGTGGCTATAAGTTCTACAACTCCAGAATATAATCGCATAAATGTAGGCGATCAACTTGATTTATCAGCATATTTAGTTCCGTTTACTAAGGGAGGAGAATTGGTATGGAAGCTAGATAATGCAGATATTGCGTCCTTAGATGTAAATGGTAACAGGGCTCAGTTGACAAGTCTTGCTAAAGGAAAAGTTACAATTACCGTTAGCTCCAAAGAAAATCCTGACTTGGTTAAAAAAATAGTAGTTGATAATCTTGAAAACAACTTCAATACAAATTTTAAAGACTTGAGAGCTTTGTCTGGAGATTGGTTGGTTGACGATGAAACATTATTTGTTGAAAATCGAGGCTCCAACGATATCTATATGTCAGGAGAAAAAGTCACTAGTCCTACCTATGCTTTGTCAGCAGATATTAAGTTTGAACGTGGATTAGTTAATCTTTTCTTTGCTTCAGAGAAGGTTGATCCAGCTCAAGCTTACTCTATCCAGCTTGGAAGCGATAATAAAATTAGACTTTTCCGATTCTATGGAGATACTATAGCAGAGAGTTCTATTCCAGTAATTCTTAATGATAATACCTATCATCGTGTAACAGTGATGAAAGGTGAGGCCAGTGTAGAAGTTATTATAGATGGTGTGTCTTATCTAAACTATCAATTTGATGATGTAGAGCCATACTTTACAGATGCTTATGTTGGAATAGGCATTTGGGATGGTGCAATGGAAGTACAGAATTTATGGCTTACGCTCCCAGAAAAAAGTTCGCCAGAGATTGTTACACCAGATAAGGTAGAAGTAGACATTCCAGAAGGAGAGAACACTGATGAAGAAGAATCAAGGATAATCTCTGTAGTTGATAGTAATCGAGCAAATTCAGCGTCATCATCTAATTTGACAATAGGAAAATTGAAAATTAGAAACCTCAGCACAGCAAAGGAGAATAATCTATTAGCTTCGGAAAGAAGTTTGCCAAAATCGACTCACGAAACTAAGTTACCTGAGACATCGTCTAAAAATAATAATTTATTGATAGCTCTAGGACTTTCTTTACTTGGTCTTGTAGGATTTGATATTCGTAAAAAGAAAAATCTCTAAGACATGCGTTATATGATATGGCACATAGTGGGAGTACAAGTCTCACAGTGTCTTATCTTTTTAATGATGAAAGCGATTGCTTTGTTTATGTTATAATAGGCTCAGTGATTAGAAATTGAGGAGGTTCTGCATGGTTAGTGTTATTTTTAGTGATGTTGATGGCACCTTAATTAACGATGACTTAGAGGTGACGCCTCGGACGCGAAAGGTTTTGTCGGTAGCGGTAGATGAGGGAATTCTATTTGTGCCTGTTTCGGCTAGAATGCCTGAGGCGATTAAACCGATTATTGCGGATTTTTTGCCCAAAACACCAATTATTTCTTACAATGGAGCTTTTATTCAAGATGAAAATGGTCATAAAATCAACTCCTCGCCGATGCCTGTGGCAGTTGGAGTAGCGATTTGCCGTTATTTAGAAAACAAGCATCCAAAGGTTGCATGGAATGTATACAGTGGTGAGGAGTGGCTATCTCAAAATCGGGAAAATAAATGGATCAAACGTGAGGAAGAAGTGGTAGCTATCGCTTCACAAGAGGCTGATATCACAAAGATCTCAGAACTGTCTGAGATTCATAAGTTACTATTGATGGGTGATCCTGAGGAGATTTTAACTGTGGAAGCAATTTTAAAAGAAGCTTATCCAGAACTATCTATTGCCAAGTCTTACCCCTATTATTTAGAAATCATGGCTTCAGGAATCCAAAAGGGGAGTGCGATTCTGCGGTTGCTTGATTATTATGGAATTGATGTGACAGAGACCCTTGCTTTTGGTGATAACTACAATGATCTGGACATGCTAGAAACTGTTGGCCAAGGCTATGTGATGGCTAATGGCCCTGAAGCAGTTCGCCAAAAAATAGGCAAGGTAACCTCGGATAATAATAGCGATGGGATTGCAGAGGTCCTAGAGGAGTTACTGTTTTCACAAAAATAGGCTTTTGACGGAGTGATAAAAATGATATAATCGTCACAAATGCTATCGTAGGACAATGATCGGAGAAGTATGCACTCAATTAAAACGATTTTAGGGTTTTTGTTAACCTTGATGGTTCTGGTTTTAACCACGGTTGTTTATGTGAATCAAAAAATAGATAAGGTCATGGATAGTCGTTTGAAAGTGGGGACAACTTATATGACCATGAATAATCCCTTTTATCAGATTATCAATGCTGAAATTGAAAAAGTGATTACTGAAAAAGGGGGAACCGTCTATACGCGAGATCCTGCTTTGAATAGTCAAAAGCAAGTAGAACAAATCCAATACTTCATCGATCATAGTATGGATGTGATCATCTTAAATCCAGTTAAAAGCGATGATCCAGCGACACATCGGATGGTGAAAAAGGCAGAGAAATCTGGGATAAAGGTCATTGTCGTAGACAGTCAACTTTCTAGTAGTGTTAAGACAACGTCAACCATTGTTTCGGATAATTACCAAGCTGGTGTGCTCCTTGCAGAGAATCTTCTGTCCAAGCGTGACAATGCTAAGATCCTTTTATTGGAGCATCGTGATGCCGTTTCAGGAAATCAGCGCATTCAAGGTTTTGTTGATAGGATTTCTAAGGATGCTCATTACCATATTGTTGGACGAGAAGAGAGTCTTGGTCAAACAGAGGTAGCTATGCCAGCTGTGGAGAGTTTTTTGAACGACTCTCAGTCCTTTGACGTGGTCATGGCTCTCAATGATCTGGCAGCGATTGGAGCTGTAGCGGCTTTGGATAAACATGATGTTAAAGAGTCGGTTTTAGTCTATGGTGTTGATGGGTCTCCTGATATGAAAAGTCTGTTAGATACCACTGATTCGGTGGCAGCAACGGTGGCTCAGTCTCCGATCACTATGGGTCATCAAGCAGCTCGCCTATCTCTTAGAGCTGCTAAAGGAAAAGCTGTCCCTTCTAAGGTGGTGGTACCGGTGGAGTTGATTACCAAAAATAACATAGATCGTTATGATCTCAAGGGGTGGCAATAGTGAAACGATTGAAATTAGTACAGTTTAGTAAATATCTGCTTATGGGGATTAATTTTTTAGCTGTTATTTTCTATGCCTCTGTTTACCTTTTTTCGACACAGTTAATCAGCAACAGCGGTGATAGTCATGCACTTCTCGAGAAGTTGACGGCGGTACCCTACAAGCCGAGTTTCATTTTTATCAGCTCTGTGAGCTTCTTTTTTACCTTAATGGGAGTGATTTGCTATCGTGATTATTTGAAATCTCAAAAATTGAGTGAATTTTGGGACAAGTGGGTTGTTTTTGAGTTACTGACTGCCATTGGATTATTAATCAGTTTACACTTTTCTTATAATGGTTTTCTCCTGTTGGTTTTTGCGGATGTCTTCTATCATTCCAAAGACCTCTATACCTTGCTTGATAAACGCTATTGGCTGGTCTTTCTTTTTCTTAGTTTTGGTCTGCTTTTGCTGACGGATGTCAATGTCATTTCATCAATTATGCCTTTGCCAGCGGTTGATACTTACCTTAGTTTTTTGCCTTTTTACTGGCGTATTTCGCTGATTGTTATCAAAAACTTACTGAATTCTCTGAATTTGATTGTTTTTATTGTGTCATTGATTTCTTATATCATGTATGCCATCACGGAAAAACACCACCTCGAAGAAGAGGTACGCATGGTGTCTCAAGTCAATGCAGAATTAAATAGCTATATTGCTTTGACGGAGAAAATTACAGAAGATAGAGAACGAAAGCGTATCTCGAGGGAAATCCATGATACTTTAGGTCATGCCTTAACGGGGATTTCTGCTGGGATAGATGCTGTCCGTGTCTTAGTTGATATTAATCCTCAAAAGGCTAAGGAGCAACTAGGGAGTGTTTCTGAAGTTGTGCGAGCAGGCATTGTTGATGTTAGACGGTCCTTGAACAAGCTCCGACCGGATGCTCTAGAAGGCAGAACCTTGAAAGATGCTCTTTGCAAAATTATCAAGGAATACCAAGAGATTTCGCAGATTACGATTCATTTTTCCTATGAATGGGAGACCATTGATCTCAGTGTTGCAGCTGAGGATGTGATTTTCCGGATCGTACAAGAGTCCATAACGAATTCGGTCCGTCATGGTCATGCTAGTCAGGTAGATATTCACTTGTATGAAGCAGGTGACTACATGATGACCATACAAGATAACGGTGTCGGTGCAGAAGAGATCACTTTTGGTTATGGCCTTATGCAAATGCGAGAACGTCTAGCCATTATTGGTGGTTCAGCAAACTTTAATGGTGAACATGGATTTACTACCCAAATTCATCTCCCCAAAGGATAAAACAAGGAGCAGTTAGATGATAAATGTAATGATAGCAGATGATCAAGAATTGATTCGAGAGTCCCTGACCATCGTTTTGTCAGCACATGATGATATTAATGTTTTAGCCTCTGTCGAAGATGGTTTTTCAGTTTTATCGGCTCTGGAAAAGGCTGTTCCGGACGTGATGTTGATGGATATTCGGATGCCTAAAATGGATGGTGTGGTCTGTACCAAAGAGATTAAGCAACGTTACCCTCAGGTCAAGATCATCATATTAACGACATTTGATGATGATGAGTTTATTTTTTCGGCATTGAAATATGGTGCCTCGGGCTATCTTTTGAAAGGTGTTTCGATGGACGAACTCTACCATGCCATTCAGACAGTTTATAATGGCGGTGCTATGATTAATCCGGATATTGCTACCAAAGTCTTTAAAGCTTTCTCGCAAATTCCTCAACAAGAAACTACCATTACAGTTGACGAGACAGAGATTTCTCATTTGTCCAAAGCAGAGTGGCGAATCATCCAACAGGTGGGTTTTGGTTTGTCTAATAAGGAAATTTCCCAAAAGTTATTTTTATCTGAAGGAACGGTGAGAAATTACCTGTCTAATGTCTTGTCAAAATTAAATCTAAGAGATCGCACACAGCTTGCGATTTGGTCAGTTCAGACGGGCGTGACGACAAAAGATTTTGGTAGAGATGATGGTTAAGAAAAAATCTTTTAAGCTTGTTTTGTTTGTCGTTTTGGTCACTCTTTTTTCTGCAGTGCTTTTTTGGCTCAATCGTCCCAAAGAGATCAAACTTTATTTAGGTATTCACGAGGGGTCTAGTTGGGGTGTCCCACAGGGACAAGACAATCGTGTCTTGGATGACATTATTGACCGTTTTGAGAAAAAACATCCTGGGGTTGATGTTGTCTATGAGAGCGGCATTCGTCAGTCTGATTATTCGGATTGGTTAGCTGAAAAGATGGCCAAAGGAGAGGAGCCAGATCTTTTTATGGTTCCAGATAAGGATTTTAACTTACTGGCTTCTCTTGGCTCCTTAAAAAACTTGGAGCCATTTGTTAGCAAGGGCTTTGACGACGATCGGTTTTATAAGGTGTCCTATCAAGCGGGTAATTATCATGGTGATCAGTATGCTCTTCCTTTTGAGAGCAACCCCATCATGATGTGTATTAATAAGGATCTGTTAGAAAAGTCGGGGTTTAGTATTCCAGAGTCCGATTGGAGTGTAACGGATTTCTACAAGATGGCCAAGGCAGTAACCAAAGATGTCGATGGTGATGGGCAATTAGATCAGTTTGGTCTTGTCGACTATGAGTGGCAAAATGCTATGGCTGCCTATGGGGATCCGATTTTTAATGCTAATGGAGATCAGGTACATCTCAATACCACTGCTACTAAGAACGCCATGACTCTGATGATGAATTTGACTTCCTTATCTGGCAATTATGAGGTATCAGCTCAGGATTTTGACCAAGGAAAGGTTGTCTTTAGACCCATGACCTTAGCGGAATATCGGACCTATAAACCTTATCCTTACCATATCGCCAAATACACAACCTTCGAGTGGACTTGTGTCCCAATGCCAAGTGGAAGAGCAGAATCAAAGGCGACGCAAGTTGAGACATCACTATTTGCCATATCGGCTCGTACTAAAAAAACGGCATTGGCCTGGGAATTGTTGCGATTATTGACTTATGATAATGACTCTCAGCAAGCATTGGTCAAACAGTCTCAAGGAGCTTCTGTTTTAAAAACAGTTATGATTTCACAAGAAACGCAACAATTACTACAGGAAGATACTTTTGGAAGTGATTCTTTAACGGCTCCGATGCTGGATCACACCTTACGAGATGGCTTTAATTTGCCCAAATTTAAACAGTTTAATGCCGTTTATGAGGAAACCGACTACTTAATTAACCAATCTCTTAAAAATGGCACGATCGAAACAGATCTTGCAATGATTGAAAAGAAACTAGCACAGAGTCTGCGATGAAATAGCAGATCTTCCTAATGCTTGAGACCATATGGTTTCAAGCATTTTTTGTCTCTAGCCAGATCTTGTATCTTAGGACATATGGTAAGGATTGTCATGATATTAAGAGACAGGATAGTAAGCCTTTGTTGTGATTTTTGACAGCAGTCTCTTGCGATATGACAAATGTCATTTTTTCTGATGACATCTTTCCATATATAAATATGACATCTAGCAATTAAAAAACGCTTCCAAAATAACTAGAATAAAGGTAACAAAAGGAGAAAAAATATGAAGTATTTAGTGCTTGTCAGTCATGGTGGCTTTGCAGAAGGGTTAAAAAGTTCCTTAGCCATGTTTGCTGAAGATAAGATGGATCAGGTCATTGCAGTAGGACTCAGAAATGGTTCTTCAGTTGATGAGTTTGCCCTCGAGGTACGATCGGCTCTTGAGTCTCTTACCCTCGAAGATAGTGTTGTAGTCCTAGCAGATATCGTAGGTGGTAGCCCATTAACAACGATTTTGGGTATCTTAGATGAAAAAGGTTTGTTACTAACAGCGACTGTTTTGGGAGGGATGAACCTTCCTATGGCGGTGACATCGGTTGTTATGAAAGATGCCCTTGAAGGAGATGCTTTTGTAGCAGCAGTACTGCCGGAAGCATCTGCAGCCTTACAAGAGTTCAAAGTTGCTACAACTACCGATAACGACGAGGATGATGATATTTAATTGTTGCTCCCTTATGAGTTAATGCTAAAAAATACTAAGTTATCTCAGACTTATCAGGTCTATTTTTGGAAATAAAAGAAAAAGAGGAAAATATTATGTCAGTTTCATTTGTGCGTATTGATGACCGTATGATTCACGGGCAAACGGTGACCCGTTGGGCGAAAGAGTATCCATGCGATGGATTGATTGCCGTTAATGATGCCGCAGCAGCAAACAAAGTTCTTACCCAAGCTTATAAAGGAGCTTCTGATAAGAAAACTTTTGTATGGACTGTTGATGCTTTTGGACAAAAATCGCAAAAAGTTTTGGATTCAGATACCCGCTATTTTGTGATTACCAAAAATCCTTTGGACATGAAAAAAATCTTGGTTGACCAAGGCTTTGTTCCAGGAGATGTTAAAGAAATTATCGTTGGTCCAGCCAATGATCGCCCAGGAGCTATTAAACTCGGCAATAACCAGTCTATTACACCTGAAGAAGCTGCGGCTATTGAAGAAATTGAAAAAGCTGGTTATCGTGTTAAATTCCAACTTTTACCAGATGTATCGATTGGCTACTGGTCAGATTTTAGAAGTAAATTCGGTTATTAATCATTTTTAAAAAGGAGATAAATGATGACAATATCATGGTTTCAAGCTGCCTTACTTGGTCTATTTGCTAGTTTAGCATCTATGCCAGGGATGGGTGGTTCAAGTATTGGTAACTATACTCTTGGTCGTCCCTTGGTCGGAGGACTTGTCTGTGGTCTCATTTTAGGAGACATAAAATTAGGGATTGTCTGTGGGGTTGCCATGCAATTGGTTTATATCGCTTTGGTAACACCTGGTGGGACAGTATCTGCTGACGTTCGTGCGGTGTCTTACATTGGTATCCCGCTTGCCATGGTTGCCATTACGGCGCAAGGAATTTCTGCTAGTTCAGGTGAAGCTGCTGACCTTGCCAAATCAATGGGAACTCTTGTAGGTACAATTGGTACCGTACTTTTCTATGGTACAGCAACGATGAACTTGGCTTGGCAACACATTGGTTGGAAGGCCGTTGAAGAGGGAAACTTCAAAAAACTTTACATGGTTGACTGGGGTCTTCCTTGGATTTCACACTTCCTTTTCTCATTCTTGCCAACACTTATCATGTGTAAATTAGGGGCGTCAGCTGTAACAGCTCTCCAAACAGCCCTCCCTATGGATGGTATTGCAATGAAAACCCTCTTTACAGTTGGTGCTCTCCTGCCATGTGTGGGGATTGCTATCTTATTGAAACAATTGGTTGAAAAAGTCACTGACTTTATTCCATTCTTTGTTGGATTTACTTTGGCTGCATCATTAGGTTTGAACTTGGTAGCCAGTGCGGTTATTTCCCTTATCTTTGCCCTCTTGTTCTATGAAATTGATATGGCAAAATTGAAGGCAAACTCTCGTCTCGTTGCAGCCGTAGCAGAGCTGGAAGATGATGAAGAAGAGGAGGATATTTAAGATGGCAGATATGAAGAAAATTTCCCAAAAGACTTTGACTAAGTCCTTCCATCATTGGTATTATGGACATTTAACTTGCTTTTCTCAAGAGCACATGCAAACCTTTGGTTACCTAACATCAATGCTTCCAATTATTGAAGAACTCTATGATGATAAGGAATCTCAAAAGAATGCCATGCAAACCTACACAGCTTTCTTTAATACAGAACCACAACTTGGTACGGTTGTTGTCGGTGTGACTGCTGGTCTGGAAGAAGCACGTGCCAATGGAGAACCTGTTGACGATGAAGCTATCAACGGGATGCGTGCCGGTCTTATGGGACCAGTTGCAGGTATCGGGGATTCATTGATTGTCGGAACCTTGATTCCAGTTCTATTAGGAATTGCGCTTGGTCTTTCAACAGGTGGCTCTCCAGCAGGTGCGATTTTCTATATCGTTGTTTGGAATTTACTAGCTTACTTTGGTATGCGTTTTGCCTACTTCAAAGGTTATGAGCTTGGGGATAAGGCTGTAGAATTCCTAGTAGGTCCTCAAGGGATTGCCATTCGTAAAGCTATCGGAATTGTCGGTGGTATGGTTATCGGAGCGGTTGCCGCAACATGGGTATCTGTCAAAACATCTTTCAGCTTAGGAAGTGCTAAGAAACCTTATTTAGTCTTGCAAGATCAGTTGGATGCTGTGTATCCAGGATTATTGACAGCTATCTTTATCGTTTTCTGCTGGTGGTTAATGGCTAAGAAAAATATGTCACCTATCAAGGTTATGCTTCTCCTAGTGGTTATTGCTTTTGTCGGTGTACTTGTTGGATTCTTTGATCCAGGTCTTTCTTACTAGTTATAAGGAGTAGTGCTTTAATGATGACTCAAAACATGATTAAAGGTTATGAGACAGAAATTGCCTACCAAAAACATATGATTGAAAATTTAGGACGATGGTTCTCCCTATTCTTTATTGTATCAAGTGTTGGAGTGGTTTTATTTGACATCTTTCATCAGGTTAATCTTTGGCTGACAATATTTGGTCTTGTTTTACTTATTATCGGTAGCTTAGGTATGATACTATTTGGTTATGGTATTTATCGAGGTAAGAAAAATGTCTCGAAAGTTATTGAAGATTTTGAATGCAAACTAGGACAATCACGCTAGTTTATCAAACGCTAAAAACATTTTTGTTTTTAGCGTTTTTTACTTTGATGATTGCTGACCAAGTGTTATAATAAATATTGTGATTAGCACTCGGTGATAAAGAGTGCTAAAAAGATTTTTATCAATAGTATGGAGGCGTATTTATGTTAAAACCTTTAGGTGATCGCGTGGTCGTAACCTTTGAAGAAGTAGAAGAAAAATCAGTAGGTGGATTCGTTTTAGCTGGTGCTTCTCATGAAGCGACACAAACAGCTACTGTGGTATCTGTCGGACAAGGTATCCGTACCATTACTGGTGATTTAGTAACGCCAAGTGTTGCTGTTGGCGATAAGGTCTTGGTTGAAAATGGTTCAGGAATTGACGTCAAAGATGGAGACCAAAAAGTGTCTATTATCCGTGAATCAGATATTGTAGCGATTGTAGAATAAAGGAATAGAAAGGAGATAGGGCTAGCTCGTGCTAAGTTTAACTGAATACGGGCTACGGACGGCTGCAAAAAGATGAACCTTGTTTAGACGCTCGCGTCGTCAACAGGTTCCCTATTTTGCTATTGTCCGCTTAACGCCCTTTATATCTTAATTATGGCAAAAGACATTAAATTTTCATCAGATGCTCGCGAGAGTATGGTTCGCGGTGTTGATATTTTAGCAGATACAGTCAAGGTAACGCTTGGTCCTAAAGGACGTAATGTTGTCCTTGAAAAAGCTTTTGGGTCACCACTTATTACTAATGATGGTGTGACCATTGCAAAAGAAATTGAATTAGAAGACCATTTTGAAAACATGGGTGCTAAATTGGTTTCTGAAGTCGCTTCAAAAACCAATGATATTGCCGGAGATGGTACAACTACAGCGACTGTTTTGACACAGGCAATTGTCCGTGAAGGGCTTAAAAATGTCACAGCTGGTGCCAACCCAATTGGTATTCGTCGTGGGATTGAATCAGCAGTCGCCGCTGCAGTTGCGGATCTTAAAGACATTTCACAGCCTGTTTCAGGAAAAGAAGCTATCGCTCAAGTTGCTGCGGTGTCATCACGTTCTGAAAAAGTTGGAGAGTACATCTCTGAAGCTATGGAGCGCGTAGGTAACGATGGTGTTATCACTATTGAAGAGTCTCGTGGTATGGAAACAGAACTCGAAGTCGTTGAAGGGATGCAGTTTGATCGTGGTTACTTGTCACAATACATGGTAACTGACAACGAGAAAATGGTAGCTGACCTTGAAAATCCATTTGTCTTGATTACAGATAAGAAGATTTCAAACATCCAAGACATCCTACCACTCCTTGAAGAAGTTCTCAAAACAACACGTCCACTACTCATCATTGCTGATGATGTTGATGGCGAAGCCCTCCCAACGCTTGTGCTTAACAAGATTCGTGGTACCTTCAATGTTGTCGCTGTCAAAGCACCTGGTTTTGGTGACCGTCGTAAAGCCATGTTAGAAGACATCGCTGTCTTGACTGGTGGTACGGTGATTACAGAAGACCTTGGTCTTGAATTGAAGGATGCAACAATGGCTGCGCTTGGACAAGCGGCTAAAATCACTGTTGATAAAGACAGCACTGTTATCGTTGAAGGTGCTGGCGAAGCTCAAGCTATTGCTAATCGTGTTAACCTGATTAAGTCACAATTGGAGACAACAACATCAGACTTTGACCGTGAAAAATTGCAAGAACGCCTTGCTAAATTAGCTGGTGGTGTCGCTGTGATTAAAGTTGGTGCAGCTACTGAAACAGAGCTCAAAGAAATGAAACTTCGCATTGAAGATGCCCTCAATGCGACACGTGCAGCCGTTGAAGAAGGTATTGTTGCCGGTGGTGGAACAGCTCTTGTTAATGTCATTGAAAAAGTAGCCGCTCTTGAACTCGAAGGTGATGCTGCAACGGGCCGTAACATCGTCCTTCGTGCGCTTGAAGAACCCGTTCGTCAAATTGCTTATAACGCTGGTTACGAAGGTTCTGTTATCATTGATAAATTGAAAAACAGCCCAGTCGGAACAGGCTTTAATGCAGCGACTGGTGAATGGGTAGATATGATTGAAACAGGTATTATCGACCCTGTGAAAGTAACCCGTTCAGCCCTTCAAAATGCAGCTTCCGTAGCAAGCCTCATATTGACAACAGAAGCCGTTGTGGCTAACAAACCAGAACCAGAAACACCAGCTATGCCAGCAGGCATGGACCCAATGGGTGGGATGATGTAATCTAAAAATGACCTTGAATGATTTGATTCAAGGTCATTTTTGTCATCAAGTATTACTTGTTATCTAACTGGTTTGTCATCTATGAAAATAGGGGTTAGATACTTTTTGAATAAGATTTCAAATCAGAACTGTGGTACAATTCTAATCGAAAGGAGTTTTATATGAAGAAAAAGGTTTGGTTTGGGATTGTTTTTTTATCTGCCCTCAGCTTAGCAGCTTGCTCATCAGGGCAGGAGTCTTCGAAAGAGAAGGATGCGCCAAAAGCTTCGTCGTCTAAGACGGTTAAAAAAGCTAAGTCATCATCTTCATCGAAGAGTTCAAGTACATCCAGCAAGGAGAAAACAGAATCTACAGTTTCTGAAACAGAGAGTTCCTCAACAGATATGACGCCTCTAGAAGATGTCTTGACGGAAAAAGGGCAGTTGTCAGGGGTTTCCGAATGGGAAGGGTTTAAAGCTATTGTGTTAGATAATGCTTTGCATGTTTCGGTGACAGGCGAAGATGGCACTACTAAAGAAGTTAAAACAGGCAAAGAGAACGAAAACCCAACACCTTATGCACAGATAGTTGAAAAATTGGGAGAGCCTACGGCTGATGTGGGAAATGGAATGGTGGTTTGGCAGACAGAAAATGCAGGGATTATGCTGATGCTAAGTGGCGATTTTGCTCGCTCTAAGACATTTGAGTTCAAAAAAGGGGAGACTATTTCAGAAACGGCTGTTAATGCTGTTCGTGAGGGTAGTACACCTAAGGAAGTGATTGACAGATTAGGAATGCCTTCAACGATTTCTTACCAGATGAACTCAACGGGTCTTACTTGGAAGGATGATAAGGGGCAATCCAATATCGTTCAGTTTGCGGACAATAAGGTCGTTTCAGTCATGGACGGCAAAAGCAGTGCCAATTTATCAAAAGCCATTACTGGCAACTAGGCAAGAAAGCACTAAAGGGACTAGGGTGGAAGCTTTAGTCTCTTTTTGTTTTCTTTTTGGACCATCCTTCTCAACTGCGATCATCAGACTTGAAGTCGCTTTCTTATTTCCCAAACTTGTGCTATAATCATGAAAAGCTTTAGGAGGGTCAAATTATGTCAGTATTAAAACCAGGCAGTCATCTACGTATTCTTAGTCCGTCAGCTTCCATTGAGCACATTGGTGGCTTTGAAGCCAACTTAGCTGCTAAGGAGACTTTAGAAGCATTAGGCTTTTTCTTATCATTTTCAGAGCATTACTTGGAGCATGATATGCTTGATTCGGCTTCCATTGAGAGTCGCGTAGCCGATTTACATGCCGCTTTTGCAGATGACTCGGTCGATGGGATTCTAGCCACGATTGGTGGTTTTAATTCGAATGAACTCTTGCCTTATTTAGACTATGATTTAATCGCTAAAAATCCCAAGCCTATCTGTGGTTATTCAGATACCACGGCTATTTTAAATGCTATTTATGCCAAAACAGGCCTTCAAACCTACATGGGACCGTCTTATTCTAGTTTTAAAATGGTTGAAGGGCAAGTTTATCAAAGTGAGTCTTGGTTAAAGGCTCTTGGACATACAGCTTATGATTTGGAACCTAGTTCTGAGTGGTCTAGTGACCCTTGGTATGACCCTAGTCAACCTCGTCATTTCATGCCAACAGAGTGGAAATCATATAACTCAGGTAAAGCTAGTGGAACGTTAATCGGTGGTAATTTGTCAACCTTTGGGCTCTTAAGAGGCACTCCCTATGCACCGAAACCGGAGTCTTATGTCCTCTTTTTAGAAGAAGCCGAAGAAGATGATTATTTCGAATTTGATCGCAACCTAGCAGCTATTTTGCAGGCTTATCCTCATCCGAAAGCTCTTGTTTTAGGCCGTTTTCCTAAAGAGTGTCAGATGACACCAGAGCTCTTGCTTTACATTTTAGATAAGCACCCAATTTTAAAAGACATCCCTGTGATTTACGATACTGATTTTGCTCATACCCAACCCTTATTTACCATCACCATCGGTGCTCAAGTGACGGTTGACGTGGATACATTATCAATCCATATTCAAGAATAAAAAACAAAGTTTAGAAAAAATCATCTGAACTCAAAAAGCATCGTATTAAGTGTTTGAACTACTTGATACGATGCTTTTTTGTACAAATATTTAAAGGATTTTTCTTCAAATAATGTCGTTCCTAGTCTAACGGTGAAGATACGAGTTGAAAAGATTTGGTAAACGATTTTAATCGAGAGATGCAGGTTATGAAGCAAATGTTAAGTCTTTTGATGAATAAAGCAAAATGTGTTGTTGAAGTTGTTAGCATCGTTAATACTCATTGAAAATCATAATCTAACGTTGTTCAAGTTTGCTGTTATGAACTTCAAGTTCTATCTGTGGCTCCTTTCCTAGCCAGATTTTGATTTTCTTCGAGTATAGATTTTCTAGTTATAAAAAAAGCTAGACCTGCCAATGCAAGTCTAGCTAGGAGATTATGAAAAAGTTTTAGGAGATAAATAGAGTATACAAATCTTTCCTAAACTAAACCTTAACAGACGGAAGTTTTTTTTAGAATAATTGATTAATAGTCTTCTCTCATCAGCTAAGTTGATGTGTTCGTTTCATAAAATCTTGTTGATCTGACGTTTGACCAACCCTTCTTTTCCTTTGTTTGAGGTGAAAGCAAAGAGATGAAAAAGCTCATCTATTTAGCCTCGTACCAGGTCTGTCCGTAAGATTCTTCTGCCAGAAGTGGTACCGTCATCTCAACGGCAGCTTCCATAACCTCTTTGACGAGTTTTTGGATAGCAGGTATCTCATCTTCTGGCACCTCTAGGACGATTTCATCGTGCACTTGAAGGAGCATTTTGGTTTTGAAGTTTCCGTCTATCAAAGCTTTATCAAGGTTAATCATGGCAATTTTGAGAATGTCCGCAGCACTTCCTTGGATAGGTGAGTTGATAGCGGTACGCTCTGCGAAATGACGCACGTTGAAGTTGCGAGAATTGATATCTGGCAATTCGCGGCGGCGTTTGAAGAGCGTCTCTACATAGCCTTTATCCTTGGCTTCACGAACGACCGTTTCCATGTAATTTTTGATACCTGGATAGCGTTCAAAATAAGTCTCAATGTATTCTTTAGCTAGTTTGCGTGGAATGCCCAAGTTGTTAGAAAGACCGAAGTCAGAGATACCATAAACGATACCGAAGTTAACTGCCTTGGCATTGCGACGGTCATTGCTGGTCACATCTTCTGGCTTCTCAATGCCAAAGACACGCATAGCCGTTGAGGTATGGATATCCGCACCGTGTTTAAAGGCGTCAATCAAGTGTTCATCACCTGAGATGTGGGCGAGAACGCGGAGCTCGATTTGAGAGTAGTCAGAGCTTAGGAGAACAGCTTTGTCAGTTGATGGTGTGAAGGCCTTGCGGATTAGACGACCTTGCTCCAGACGGATTGGGATATTTTGAAGGTTAGGGTCTGTTGATGAGAGGCGCCCAGTTTGCGTCAAGTCTTGGACATAGCGCGTGTGGATTTTACCATCGTCACGGATGTATTCTTGTAAGCCAATCAAATAAGTGGATTGGAGTTTAGTGATTTGGCGGTATTCTAAAATCTTAGACACAATTGGTGAAATAGGAGCTAGACGCTCCAACACGTCAACGGCTGTTGAATAGCCAGTTTTGGTTTTCTTGGTGTATTCCAAAGGTAATCCCATGGTTTCAAAAAGAAGAACACCTAATTGTTTTGGTGAGTTGATGTTAAACTCTTGCCCAGCAATCTCATAGATTTCCTGGGTGAGTTTATCAATAGACACCTGATTTTCCAGTGCCATTTCTGCTAGGGTACCACCATTGACTTTGATACCGG
Source organism: Streptococcus pluranimalium (assembly GCF_002953735.1). Classification (NCBI taxonomy): domain Bacteria; kingdom Bacillati; phylum Bacillota; class Bacilli; order Lactobacillales; family Streptococcaceae; genus Streptococcus; species Streptococcus pluranimalium. Next base: position 178,343 of record NZ_CP025536.1, read on the forward strand.
CAATTTCCATTTTTGCCAAAACATTTGCCAGCGGTTGCTCCATATCAAAGAGAAGGTCGATTTGGTCATTTTCTTCGAGTTTGGCAAGCATTGGTTCCTTACTTTCGATGAGAACTTGAACTTTTTTAGCTAAATGCCCTAGAAGCACCTCTTTTTCAGGGACAGCGCGTTTGGCCCCTTTACCATAAACAACCTCATCATTTTCCAAAGGCAGGGCTGTGTACAATCGAGCGATGGTTGAGAGTTGGTTGTCCTCAACGGTTGATAGGAGGTACTTGGCTAAGCGACTGTCGAAACGAGGCGCTGGGATATCAATGCCGTGATGAGATAGTAAGACCTTGACGCGTTTAAAGTCAAAGGTTTGCATAGGTTTAGCTAGCGCTTCTTGAAAAGCTGGTTCTTGTAGCAAGTCAAGATTTGTGGAAGCGTAGATGGTTTCCTTGGTTCCCCAAGCAAAACCGATAATCTCTTCAACATGATAGTTGTCATTGAGCATTTCAAAGTAGAAGAAGTCTTGGTCGCTGAAGTGTTTGTCAGTTACGGTGCTAACTTCTTCAAATGGAGTATCAAAGGTAGGCGTTTCAGCTTGGCCAACTAAAGCGTTTTTGAACTGGGTGAAGCCCATCTCATCGTAAAATTTAGCTAGCTCTTCAACCTTTGGCCCCATATAAACAGTATCTGACAAGTCGATAGTGATAGGTGCCTTGGTGTTGATCGTAGCCAGCGTTTTAGAAAGGAAAGCTAGCTCTTTGTCCTTAATGAGATTTTCCTTCATCTTAGACTGCTTCATGCCATCGATATTGTTGTAAATCCCTTCGAGACTGCCATGCTCCAAAAGCAGTTTGAGTCCAGTTTTCTCACCAATTTTCGTGACTCCGGGGATGTTATCAGATTTATCTCCCATGAGAGCTTTGAGATCGATAAATTGTTCAGGTGTGATCCCCATTTTTTCCATGAGGTAGGCTGGGGTAAATTCTTCGAACTCAGCGACCCCTTTTTTTGAAATTTCAACAACCGTATTTTGGTCGGTCAGTTGAATCAAGTCCTTATCGCCAGAAACAATGGTAACGTCGAAGTCATCCAGTTCAGCCATTTTATCGAGTGTTCCGATGATGTCGTCGGCTTCATAATTGTCCAAATCATAGAAAGGGACACCTCTAGCTGCTAGCATGTCGCGGATGTATGGAAATTGCTCACGGAACTCATCAGGAGTCTTGGCACGACCGGCCTTGTAGTCGGCGTACATCTCCGTACGGAAAGTAGTTTTGCCCGCATCAAAAGCTACTAAAATGTGAGTCGGTTGAACACGCTCCATCAGGTGGTCTAGCATGAGGTGGAAGCCGTAAATCGCATTAGTGTGGAGACCACTAGCATTTTTAAAGCGGTCAATCTGGTTATAGAGGGCGAAGAAAGCCCTAAAAGCAACGGAAGAACCGTCGATTAAAAGAAGTTTATTTTTCGCATTTGTCATGCTTCTATTATAGCAGAAAAGAACTGATAGAAATGAAAAAAGCACCTAAGTGGTGCTCCTTTACCTATTCGGAAGGAGATCATTGGGAGTGTACAAGCTCCCAGAGTATCGGTAAGAGTTTTAAAAGTCCCAATTGGCTTGTAGGAGTTGGCAAAGAAATTAAAGTCAACTTTAAGTAGTTAATGTAAAAAGCAATTTTTGCCCACCAACTTGTCAGTATTTATCCGAATTTAACCGAACGGAAAATCAAAAAAGCCCGTTAAATCGGGCTTTTCATTCGGTTAATTCCTGTCAAATCAGGTATTGAAAGGCGGTAGACGGATTTGAACCGACGATCAAGCTTTTGCAGAGCCGTGCCTTACCACTTGGCTATACCGCCATAACAGATTATATTCTACCTTAAAACTCTTTTTGAGTCAAGCATAGAATTAGTTGCATTTTCATATGAATTTTGCTATCATATACTAGTTGCTTAGGCAATAAATACTCATTCTGGCTCCATTGTGAGGCTGTTGCCCTCGTGGTGGTCTTGCAAGTTGACGGCTGGAAGAGGAAAAAACATAAAGGAGAAACTACTCATGGCAGTAATTTCAATGAAACAACTTCTTGAGGCTGGTGTTCACTTTGGTCACCAAACTCGTCGCTGGAACCCTAAAATGGCTAAGTATATCTTTACTGAGCGTAACGGTATCCACGTTATCGACCTTCAACAAACTGTAAAATTGGCTGACCAAGCTTACGACTTTATTCGTGACGCAGCAGCAAACGATGCAGTTATCTTGTTTGTTGGTACTAAAAAGCAAGCAGCTGAAGCAGTAGCAGAAGAAGCTACTCGTGCTGGTCAATACTACATCAACCACCGTTGGTTGGGTGGAACTCTTACAAACTGGGATACTATCCAAAAACGTATCGCACGTTTGAAAGAAATCAAAGCTATGGAAGAAAATGGGACTTTTGAAGTTCTTCCTAAGAAAGAAGTTGCATTGTTGAACAAACAACGTGCACGTCTTGAAAAATTCTTGGGTGGTATCGAAGACATGCCTCGTATTCCAGATGTTATGTACATCGTTGACCCACATAAAGAACAAATCGCTGTTAAAGAAGCTAAAAAACTTGGTATTCCAGTTGTAGCTATGGTTGATACAAACGCTGATCCAGATGAGATCGATGTTATCATCCCAGCAAATGACGATGCTATTCGCGCCGTTAAATTGATTACTTCTAAATTGGCTGATGCGGTTATCGAAGGTAACCAAGGCGAAGATGCTGGTGCTGACTTCCAAGAAGAAGCAAGTGCAGAATCAATCGAAGAAATCGTTGAAGTTGTAGAAGGTAAATAAGTTACTAAGAGCATTAAAAGGTGATAGAAGTTTAGGAGATTGGCAACAAATCTTGATTTGTTAGGAAGATCATCTAAATTCCCAAGTCTTTAGCTCGTGTACAATTAGTCCGTGTACCATTCAGCTCTACAGTTGAATAAAAGTACAAATCTAAAACTTGAACCAACCCAAGAGGGCAGAGCGTTCCTGCTCTGTCCTCTTGTTTTATAAAATAAAAGAGGAGATTTACTCATGGCAGAAATTACTGCAAAACTCGTTAAAGAATTGCGTGAAAAATCTGGTGCTGGTGTTATGGACGCTAAAAAAGCACTTGTTGAAACTGATGGCGATATCGACAAAGCGATTGAATTGCTTCGTGAAAAAGGTATGGCTAAAGCAGCTAAAAAAGCTGACCGTGTAGCTGCTGAAGGTTTGACTGGTGTTTATGTTGACGGTAACGTTGCAGCTGTTGTTGAAGTTAACGCTGAAACTGACTTTGTTGCTAAAAACGCTCAATTCGTTGAGTTGGTTAACGAAACTGCAAAAGCACTTGCAGCAGCTAAACCAGCTAACAACGAAGAAGCTGTTAAAGTTAAATTGGCTTCAGGTGAAACACTTGAAGAAGCATACGTTAACGCAACTGCTACAATCGGAGAGAAAATCTCATTCCGTCGTTTCGCAGTTATCGAAAAATCTGATGACCAAGCATTCGGAGCATACCAACACAACGGTGGACGTATCGGTGTTATCTCAGTTATCGAAGGTGGCGACGAAGCACTTGCTAAACAAGTTTCAATGCACATCGCTGCAATGAACCCATCAGTTCTTTCATACACTGAGCTTGATGAGCAATTTGTCAAAGATGAATTGGCACAATTGAACCACGTTATCGATCAAGACAACGAATCACGTGCTATGGTTAACAAACCAGCTCTCCCACACCTTGCGTATGGATCAAAATCTCAGTTGACTGATGAAGTGATTGCAAAAGCTGAGGAAGAAATCAAAGCTGAACTTGCAGCTGAAGGTAAACCAGAAAAAATCTGGGACAAAATCATCCCAGGTAAAATGGACCGCTTCATGCTTGACAACACTAAAGTTGACCAACAGTACACACTTCTTGCACAAGTTTACATCATGGACGACAGCAAAACTGTTGAGCAATACCTAGAATCAGTAAATGCTAAAGTTGTTGCATTTGCTCGTTTCGAAGTTGGTGAAGGTATCGAAAAAGCTTCAAACGACTTTGAAAATGAAGTTGCAGCTACAATGGCAGCGGCTCTTGGTAAATAATTGATTAGTTGTTAATCTCAGACACCTCTGTTTCTCTTTTAGGGAAACGGAGGTGTTTTTATGTTAGTTGAAAACGATAGAACGTCACTCATTTTTGTGTTTTAGTAAAAAGCGTAAAGGTTTCAGTTTAAAATAACGCTAAATTTTGCTATAATGATAGTCAGTTATAGTCAAAGTGAGAAAGGGAGTCTTTAATGCCATCAAAAAATACTTCGGACCAGATTGAAGAGTATATCAAACAGTTACTGGGGCAGTCAGGTATGACCGAAATCAAGCGATCCCATCTTGCTGAGTCTTTTCAAGTTGTGCCCAGTCAAATTAATTATGTCATAAAGACACGCTTTACTGAGAGTAGAGGTTACTTGGTTGAGAGTAAACGTGGCGGAGGTGGCTATATCCGCATTGCAAAGGTTAAGTTCTCGGATAATCATCAGCTACTTGGCTCTCTAATGGCAACGATTGGTGAGCGGGTGAGTCAGCAGGTGTTTGATGATCTGATTCAGCTTTTATTTGAAGAGCATGTTATTACAGAGCGAGAAGGTAATATACTTTTATCGATGACGTCTGATGCTGTGTTAGGACAAGAAGCTCCTTTTATCAGAACTCGCATGTTAAAAAAACTCCTCCATCGTTTAGATAGGAAAAAGGAATCATAATGGTTAAGTATTCACAAAAAATGCAGGATGTTTTTGGCCTGTCTCAAATTATTGCTACACGATTTTCTTGTCAGCTCTTAGAAAGTTGGCATCTTTTACTTGGATTGATTTCTAGTGATGAAACAATTGCAGGGCTGACTTTCCGAGAATTCGATAGCGAAACTGGTGAGAATGATTATTTTGCAGCAGCTATTTTAGCGTCAGAAAAGACTTTTGATGATAGTATCAATCACTTTGATTTTCATGAACAATCAGTTGCAACGGCTGATATGTTGGCTTTTGCGGAGCAAATTAGTCTTATTACTGGAGATGATGAAGTCGGTACGGAGCATGTTCTCATGGCTATGCTTTTAAGTCCTGACAGGATGCCTATCCGTGTCCTTGAGTTAGCTGGTTTCAAACTAAAAAATGATGGCGAAGGCGCTTCAATTTTTAGTATTCGCCAAGGTTTAGAGAAGCATGCTGGTTTTACGAAAGACCAAGTCAAGGCCATTCATGAATTGAAAAAACCAAAACGTCCTAAAGCGAATAATTTTACAGATATGATGAAACCACCGTCAACTGCAGGTGAGTTATCGGATTTTACTCGCGATTTGACAGCCATGGCGGAAGCTGGAGCACTCGAAGCAGTTGTTGGTCGTGACAAAGAAGTCTCTCGCATGGTACAGGTGCTTAGCCGTAAAACCAAGAATAACCCAGTCTTAGTTGGTGATGCTGGTGTTGGTAAAACTGCCCTAGCTTATGGATTAGCACAACGTATTGCGAGCGGTGAGATTCCTTATGAGTTACGCGACATGCGCGTTCTTGAATTGGACATGATGAGTGTAGTTGCGGGAACGCGTTTCCGTGGTGACTTTGAAGAGCGTATGAACCAAATTATTGATGATATCGAAGCCGATGGTCATATCATTCTTTTTGTGGATGAGATGCATACTATTATGGGTTCTGGTAGTGGTATTGATAGCACACTTGATGCGGCTAATATCCTAAAGCCTGCTCTTTCTCGTGGAACCCTCCACATGGTTGGGGCTACAACACAAGAAGAGTACCAAAAACATATTGAAAAAGATGCTGCTCTATCGCGTCGTTTTGCTAAAATTGTTATTGAAGAGCCATCAGTTGCAGATGCTTTTGAGATTTTGAAAGGATTACGTCCGAGTTATGAAGCCTATCATCATGTGTCACTATCAGATGAAGCTTTGATGACAGCGGTTAAGTCTGCTCACCGTTATATGACTAGTAAAAACCTGCCTGATTCTGCCATTGATTTGATGGATGAAGCCAGTGCCACGGTTCAGACCATGGTTAAAAAAGAAGCGCAAGTAGAGTTATCTCCTATTGATGAAGCCCTTTTAGATGGTGATTTTAAAGCTGTCTCTCGTTTGCTCAAGAAGGAAGAGAAGGTTGCTCTTCCAAAAGTTATCAAGGTAACCGAAGAGCACATCATGTCTACCCTCAGTCGTCTAACAGGAATTCCTGTGGAAAAAATGACACAGGCTGACAATCAGAAGTATCTCAATTTGGAAAAAGAGTTGCATAAGCGTGTGATTGGGCAAGATACGGCGATTTCGGCGATTAGTCGGGCCATTCGTCGTAACCAGTCGGGTATTAGGACTGGTAAACGTCCTATCGGATCTTTCATGTTCTTGGGGCCAACTGGAGTTGGTAAGACGGAGTTGGCTAAGGCTTTGGCGGAAGTCCTTTTTGATGATGAATCAGCCCTCATTCGTTTTGACATGTCTGAGTATATGGAAAAATTTGCCGCCTCACGTCTTAACGGTGCTCCTCCGGGTTATGTCGGCTACGATGAAGGGGGAGAATTAACAGAGAAAGTTCGTCAGAAACCTTATTCTGTCCTCTTATTTGATGAGGTTGAAAAGGCACATCCAGATATTTTCAATGTTCTTTTGCAAGTGCTGGATGATGGAATGTTGACGGATAGTCGTGGACGCAAAGTGGATTTTTCAAATACGATTATCATCATGACGTCAAATCTTGGTGCTACAGCTCTTCGTGATGATAAGACTGTTGGCTTTGGCGTTCAGGATCTCTCACATGACCATGATGCTATGGAAAAACGTATTTTGGAAGAGCTTAAAAAAGCTTATCGTCCTGAATTTATCAACCGTATTGATGAGAAGGTTGTCTTCCACAGCTTGACACAAGACCATATGAGAGAAGTCGTTAAGATTATGGTTCAACCGTTAATCAAGCAGCTAGCTGAGAAAGGTATTGTCTTAAAATTCCAACCATCAGCCCTTAAACACTTGGCTGAAGATGGTTACGATATCGAAATGGGAGCTCGCCCACTTCGTCGCACCATTCAAACCCAAGTCGAAGACCACCTAGCAGAATTAGTTCTTTCAGGACAATTAGCCACAGGCAATACCCTCAAGATAGGTGTCAAACAAGGTAAGCTTAAGTTTGATGTGGTTTGATGCTGAATTTTGACTTTTCATCAACTGTAATGGGTGTTATAACACCTAGGAGTTCTTATGAGATTGACTAGCTATTGAGCTAGCTTTCATAAGAACTTTTTATTTGCTTTATTCGCCAAGTAACTGGGTGTCTGTTTTTTATCTCCTTTTTAAAAACAAGCCTCGTTTGCTGACTGATTTTTGCTATAATGAGGAAAAGAGGTGACGAGAAAGGACAAAGTAAATGGCATATATTTTGGTTGTCGAGGATGATAGAATAATCAATCAAATTGTGACAGAGTTTTTGAAGGAACAAGGGCATCAGGTTAATGCTCAATTTGATGGGCAAAAAGCTCTTGATGTTTTTGAAGAGGAGAAAGGAATAGACCTCATCATTTTGGATATCATGATCCCTTCGGTCAATGGGTTGGACGTATTGAAAACAATTCGTCAACACTCGGATGTTCCTATTATGATGTTAACAGCTATGGACGATGAATATACTCAGTTGGTCAGTTTTAATCATCTTATTAATGATTACGTTGTAAAACCCTTTTCGCCGCTAATTCTCACAAAACGGGTGGAGAATATTTTACGTCAAAGCAAAGGAAGTAAAGAAGTTAAAACATCTACACAACTTGAAGTGGGAGAGCTTACTATAGATCTTGATAATGCCACTGCTTATTTTGAGGAGAAGGAGATTCCGTTAACAAAGACCGAGTATGACATTTTAGAAATTTTGGTAAAACGTTGCGGTAAGCTTGTGACACGTGACTATTTAATGGATACTATTTGGGGCTATAGTGAGTTGGACAGCCGTGTATTGGATAATCATATTAAAAATCTTAGAAAGAAAATACCAAGTTTAGCATTATTAACAGTTATTGGTAGGGGGTATAAAATTGAGAGGAAGTGAGATGGGACTCACACGGAAACATTTCCTTAGTTTTATGGCTACAATCAGCATAGTAGTTATTTTTTTCTTGATGATTTCCTACTTTACGTTGCCAATTTATTATAATCAATCTAGAAAAGAAGTTTTAAGACAAGAGTTCAATGCGGTATTAAAACAGTTAGATGGTATGCCTGAAAAAAAGATGGTGACGGCTCTTAGAAAATACGAAGCGCAACATCAGGGGTTATTCTTTTCCTTGAGTAATAAGAAGGGAAGACTCATTTATCCTGAACAGGATCGATTGGATGATTATGATATTGAATCGGAAAGCTTCTCAGATTCGAAGCATGCAGAAGCAGGATATTGGACGGAGACTGTTAAAACTGATGTTAAAGACTATTTAATAGTAACAGGTCAATATATCTTCCCTTCCCTGACGAGTATTAGTCAGACCTTGTTAACGCTCTATCCTTTTATTATTTTATTGTTTATGTTTCTTGTATTTGGGGCGGCTTTCTTATATAGTCGCTGGTCGACCAGAAGAATCAGGCAATTGTCACAAGAAACGCGAGCCCTACGTCAGTTAGATCAAAATCTGACTTGTACTGTGACTGGTCAAGATGAGATTTCTCTATTAGCACAAGACATCAATGCCTTATATGAAAGTTTATTGATTAGTATCAAGGACTTGAAACGAGAGAATGAATTGGCACTAGAGCGTGAAAAAGAGAAGATGAACTTTTTGAGAATGACGTCTCATGAATTAAAAACACCTATCACGAGCATGATAGGTATTGTAGATGGTATGATTTATCAAGTAGGTGACTTTAAGAACCGCGATAAGTATCTGCTAGAATGTCGTACTATTTTGCAAGAACAATCTCATCTTGTTCACTCTATTTTGGAAGCTTCAAAATTGGATTTATTGTTAAATCCCAATCAAGATGAATTTTCTGTTCGAGAAATGCTTGATAGTTTGATGGCGAGTTATGAGACAAGCATGGCACTAGAAGATAGGGAACTAGTTTATGATGTAGAGGATTTCATGATTCAAGCACATCGCTTTTATTTAGAAAGAGCGATTAGAAATATTATAGATAATGCTTTACATTATACAAAGCCAAAGGGAATCATTTCCATTTGCACTCAAAATAATCAGATTAAAATTAGTAATCAAGTGGATCAGCTTATAGATGAGGAGCAATTAGACCATCTTTTTGAGCCATTCTATCGTCCGGATTTCAGTCGAAGTCGCCATGACGGTGGAACAGGACTTGGTTTATATATTGTTGATCACATTCTATCAAAGCATAACATCAACTACTCCCTAAAACCTCGTGGAGATTATATGGTTTTTACATTGAATTTTAATCAATGTGATTAGGAAATTATTTGCATAAGAAGCTGCTTTTACTCTATTTTTGGAGAAAAAGTAGCTTTTTTGATAGGAAATAAATACAAGGCTAAAAATAGTTAAAAAACAGATAGTCAATAGAAGACACATAACTAGATATTTTATAATAAGGGTAAATACTGTTATTAAGAAAAGAGGTTTTTATGACACAGAAATTAAAATGCTTAAAATGGTGGGATATTGTCATCCTAACCCTTATCTTCTTTGGACAAGCTATCTATTCTTCGACAGTCATGTTTTTCCAAAATAATGGACAAGTGATTCCTGAGTTAACGGAAACAACTGGTAGCCAAAATGTATATATGATGATAGTGCAAGGTCTTACTTTAGTTGTAGCTGCGGCTTACTTGATTTGGCGTAAGTTTGATTTTAAGCAATGGCAATTTAAATTTTCGCCTAAGGCAACATTGACAGGAATCGGGATGTTTTTCTTACTGGCTATTATGGTGGATATCTTTGTTATCTTTTTTGATCCACATAGTGTAGGGAAGATTTTTGGATCTTCATGGCAATTTTTAGATGGGATTAAGTTCTTTCTTTCACAGTTTACCAATCTTCCTTTGGTGGCTTACGCCCTTTTAAATGGCTTTTACGAAGAAATATACTTTATTGGTTTATGTACTGCAGTTGAGGCGAAGCACCGTACCTGGATTTTCCTCTTCTCTATACTGATTCGTATATCATTCCATACCTACCAAGGCTTAGTAAGTGCCTTATCTATTGGTATCGTACTAGGTATATTCTACTATATCTGGTATCGCAAAAAGAGCCGCAATCTTTATCCAATTATGTTATCTCACTCAATCGCTGATGTTGTTGGTTTAACTATCTTACAGTATATTGTTGTAACAGGTATCTAGAACGAGAAGGAGTATTGTAATGAAGCGTTATTTCTTATTATTAACTCTTTGTTTACTAAGTTTATGGAGAGTAGTGAAAGAGCTATTAATTTTATTGACCTTATCGCAAGAAAGTCAACAATGGCTATCATTTGTTTTGGCGATTATCATTTTGTTGATAGTCTATGTGATACCTATCAGTATGTTGGTTATATGGTTCTTCGGTGAAAAAGGTCAGACATGGAAAGAGTATTGTTGTGCACTTGTCTTTGGGGCTCTTATTATTGGTCAACCTGCGGGATGGTTGAATACAAAGCTTTCAGATATGTCATTAGCTGCCTTTTCTCGTGTATCTGGACTAGAAGAATGGCTCCCTAGCATGATTCCACCACTTGTTGAGGAATCTTTAAAAATGCTACTAGCAATATTATTGCTATATCTTTTACGTATTAAGACAATCAGGCAAGCTCTCTCTGTTGGAGCAGGTGTTGGACTCGGATTTCAATTATCTGAAGATTATACCTATATTTTGGGAGCGTTGGTGGAAAATCAAGTAAGCCCTATTCAAGAAGCCTTGGGTCGTTTAAGTAGCTCATTTGCTAGTCACTGGCTACTTACGACCTTAATGATAGGAGCCTGGTTTTTACTTGTTAAGATAGGTGTGACACAGTTCACTGTAAAATGCTATTTAATATTGCCGTTTTTACTTCATGTGATTTGGAATACTTCGGTAGTTGATGGTAGTTTGCTACTTAAGGGACTTCTTACGATTATTAGTCTGGGATTACTATTTTACTTCTACCAAACCATTGAGCGTATAGAAAAACATCAATCATTGGCAATGCTAGATTGAGAAGCGCAGTTGAGAGATCTTGATTTTAGGATGGATGACATACCATCGGAGCCAATATCGATTTTAGGTTGGGATGAAAGTCCCAATCTTTTTGACCTTATTCCAGATCAGCAAGTAAGATATAATAGTTGGGAGTTTTCCTCTCTTTTGTTTTGATGTTCTTAGTCTTCTTTAATGACTTTATAGGTACTGCAAGTCTATCTTAGTTTATGAAGATTGGCTTTTTTGTTTCTATGAAGTGAAATTGTAGAGTCTCTATAGCCTTCTAAAATGACTAGTTTAGGTTATAATAGTTTTATCTTTTGAAAGGTTTTTGGGTCTTATGCACAAAAAAGTTTCCATTCCCGAGTTATTTTTTGACTTGGTTTATGTTTATGCGATTGGACGATCGATGACTTTGATCCATCATCTACAAGACGGTTTTATCCCTCTGGGTGATTTTATTATTTTCACCTTGTCATTTTTATTTTTAATCAATATCTGGGTTTATCAGACAGTCTTTCTCAATCGCTACGGTACTGAAAGTATTAAAAATCATGCGTTTTTGTTTCTTGATATGGGGCTCTTGTTGCTTCTATCCAATAGTTTTAGTTTAGAATGGCAGGGTCAATTTACTCCTTTTGTTATTTTAGTACTCTTACTGACAGCCAGTTTATTTAGCCAATATTTTCTAGCATTAAAAGAGCATAAAAGTCCAGAACATCAAGAGCTGATCAAAAATTATTTGCTGATTTTAGGTGTTCGTTTTGCTCTTGTTTTGCTCAGTTTATTCATGTCCTTAACGTTTGGTATCTATTTTTACTTGGCTGGTTTTTTGGCGGGGTTGATGTTGCCTCTTTTTTTCCAAAAGGATACAAGTAGAGTTCCCATTAGTTTTGCCCATTTGGTCGAGAGATTGACGCTTTTAGTGATCATTACTTTTGGTGAAATGATTATGGGTGGTATTGCTAAATATTTTACGCTTGTGACTTTTTCTTTTCAATCTATTCTTTTTTTCATCATTGTTTTATCACTCTTTTGGTTTTATTATGAAGAGTTTTATGTGGATATTAATCATGACAATCCTCATACGACAGGAATGCGTATGATTTACCTCCACTATGTTATTTTTCTCAGTTTGACAATGGTGACAGCAGCACTGAGTTTCTTGACAGAACCAGATGTTAATAATCTGTTTGTAGTGATTTTCTTATTTGTTGCTCTTGGGATGTATTATTTTAGTATCGTCCTACATAATACTTATAACAAGGCTAGCCGTCATCTAAGTGATCGTTTTTTAAAGCGTATCCTATTAATTTATTTGCTGTCATTGGCTGGTTCGTTAATCTTCTCGGGACAACATTTGTTGGTAACCTTTATCGTAACTGGTTTAACAGCTAGTTTAGCTTATTTATTTCATCAGATGGGCAACTAAAAAACCTTCTTTATCTTAGCGATTGAAGCTAGGACAAAGAAGGTTTTTTGTTAACGAATGGTATTGAATAGGTCTTGGACTTCTTGGAAGGTTTCGGCGCGTGATACAGCGCTACGAACCTTCGCAGCACCAGCTGTTCCTCGTAGGTAGTGAGGAGCAAGACCACGGAATTCACGAACAGCAATCATTTCACCTTTAAGGTTCACTAAGCGTTTGAGATGTTCTTCGGCAATGTCTAATTTCTTAGCGAATGGTAGTTCCGGTAGTTCTTCTCCAGTTTCAAAGAAGTGATTGATTTGAGTGAAGATGTGTGGGTTGCTCATAGCAGCACGACCTACCATAACGGCATCAACGCCAATTTCTTCAATCATGAATTTGGCATCGTGAACGGTTTTGACATCACCATTTCCGATAAATGGAATTTTAGTGATGGCTTTTGAAACACGTGCCAAGGTTTCATGGTCACAGTGGCCGCGGTACATTTGTTCACGAGTACGACCGTGCATGGCAAGAGCAGAAACACCAGCTGATTCAGCAGCAAGGGCATTTTCCACAGCTAATGAGCTATCAGCCCAACCAGTACGCATTTTGACAGTCAAAGGAATATCTAAAACAGAGGTCACTTCACTAACGATGTGGTAAATCTTATCTGGGTCTTTGAGCCATTTGGCACCGGCTTCGTTTTTGACAACCTTGTTAACAGGACATCCCATGTTAATGTCAACGATATCAGCTTTGGTATTGGTTTGGATGAAGTCAGCCGCCCGTTTGAGGCCTTCAGCATCACCACCAAAGAGCTGGATAGACATTGGGTGTTCATTTTCGTCAATGTGGAGCATGTGGAGTGTTTTTTCGTTGTTGTAGAGTAATCCTTTTTCAGAAATCATCTCCATGACAACAAGCCCTGCACCGAATTCTTTAGCGATAGTACGAAAGGCTGAGTTAGTTACCCCTGCCATAGGTGCTAGGACAGTGCGGTGTGGGATTTCGACATTCCCAATCATGAATGATGAATTAAGCTTTGTCACGGATAATAGCCTCCAAATCGTTTTGATTAAATTGGTATTTTGTGCCGCAGAATTGACAAACGATTTCGGCACCTTGGTCTTTGTCTTTCATGTCCTCTAAATCAGCCATTGGTAATGTGGCGAGGGCTGATTCGAAACGATGGCGTGAGCAGTCGCAGTTGAAACCGATGGTTTCTTCTGATAGACGTTTATAAGGCTCATCGCCATAAATAGCTGATAGCAGAGCATCAATGTGGTCTTCTGACTCTAAGAGCGTTGAGATGGCTGGCATGTTTTGGATACGCTTCTCGTAGCGGCTGATTTCTTCCTCAGACGCACCTGGAAGGACCTGTAGCATGAAACCTCCAGCTACTTTAACCTGGTCGTTCTCATCTAGGAGGACATTGAGACCAACAGCAGAAGGTGTTTGCTCGCTTTCTGTTAGGTAGAAGGCGAGGTCTTCACCGATTTCTCCCGAAACGATAGGGGTTGTTGACGTGTAGGGATTGCCAGTACCATAATCAACGATGACAACAAATTGCCCAGCGCCCATGAAAGGTCCAACGAGGACTTCTCCAGTTGCTGTTTTCTTGATGTCAACGCCGGTATTTTGGATGTAGCCTTTGACGTTTCCTTTGGTATCTGCAACGGAAATAATGTGACCAAAAGAGCTGTTACCAATGACTTTGACAGTGACTTTGCTGTCTCCTTTTTGGTTGGCAGCGAGGATTTGGTTGGCAATGAGGGTACGGCCGAGGGCAACGGTTGATGATGATAGGGTGTCGTGATTGACTTGTGCTTGTTTAACAGTCTCAGTGCTGTCGAGGACATAAGCCCTGAAGGCACCTGACTCTGAAATTGATTTGATTAATTTATCCATAAACCCTATTTTACCATATTTATCAGTGATTTAGGGCAAGAGAAAACTCCTCGTTTGAGGAGTTGGATTATTAGATTAAGTGGCTTTCTATTAATCTTTTTGACTTGTTTCTTCAGCTTCCACGTCTTTTTGGACTTCCTTGCCTTCGTTTAGGAGGGCTTGAACAATTTTTTGGTCACGGAGTTTGACGGAATCGTTGATGGTTTCAGCTGATTTGACGATGGCTGTTTCTAGTTGAGCACGTTGTTTACGTCCGTTGTCGATAGCAACGATGATGCCGTTATTTTGTTCAACAAGACTTTCAGCGAGTGCCGTAACAGATTCGATAGACATGGTTGGGCTTTGGGCAGAGCGCTCAAGAGCTGGAATAGCTTCTTTACTTGTTTGTGCTAACATTTCAAGAGCGGCGTTGTTAGCATTAACGATAGCATCTGCTGTTGCACCGGATTTGACAGACTGTTGCAGCATTCCTAATTGAGCGATTGATAGCTTCATGGTTGGGATTGTGTTGCGACGGAGCATGCCGAGTTTTTGGCGCATATCTGATGACACTTTGACGAGATTACGCATCTGTGGCGTGGTCGTCCAAGCCACGTAGAGGCGGCTCATGTACTCGGTATGTTGTTGTTCCAAGGTGTTGATGACTTCGGTCATGCGGGCTAATTCTTCGGATTTAGCGTGGAATTCTGGGTCAGCATTATCCAAGAGTGCCACTTGTTTTTGTAGTTCTCCGGCGCGTTTTGCCCCTTCATTTTGTGTGGCTTCGAGGAAGGCAATGACACCGACCAAGTTTTCGATGGATTCGGTGTTGTCTTCAATCAGCATTTCTGCGGATACGATATTTCGCGCCAAGGTTTCTTCGTGTTTGACGACGGTAGCAGCCATACTATCCATTTTTTGTTCGATATTTTTAGAGTCGAAGTAGAATTCTTGTAAGCTGGATTTGCTTTTGTTGAAGATTTTTTCGATAAAGTTTGGCTTTTTCTCCAACTCTGCTGGTTTGACATCCTTGTACTTAGAAATGAAGCCGTTTAGTTCACGGTTGGTTGCAGCTAGTAGATCATCGACTTGTGGAATTTCTAGTTTTTTCTGTTCGGAGAGGATGTGATTAACAGTTTTGTTAACTTCCTCAACAGCTGAAGTACCAAAATCCAAGAGATAATTCTGGTCATCGACAAAGGCATCAACAAGGGCAGGAGCTTTGGCTTCGATAGCTGATTTTTGCTCTGGCGATAATTTCTCTAAAAAGGCAATTTGCCCAGTTGAACTTTCAGGTTCAGAAGCGATGATTTCAGTGGTTTTGTCTGTTTTAGCGACAGCACTATTTGCAATTTTATCAATATCAAAATTAAATTCAGCCATGTAAGTATCCTTTTCTTTCTAATTTATATTTTGTCACGCATCATGCGCAGACTGACGTCAAAATCTTTGAGCCCCGATTCGTTGAGTTGACGAAGGGTTTCATCAAGTTCTAAGTCAAATTGCTCAAGAGCTATCTTAGCTTCAGACAATCGTTCTTCCGCATTGTAATACTCTTTTGGAGCTTCTTTGATTTTAAGATAGCCAGTGAGAATATCCTCGAAACGCCTCATATTGTTTTCGTGAAGGGCAGTCAGTTCAGCCTGATTATCAGCTTCCTTGATTTTTTCCGTAATAGCTCGATGATCACGCTGGATGTTATGGTAGATAGTAGTCAATTCTGGTGCTCGTTTAAGCAGTCTGGTTTCTTCCTCACTAGCGGGTTCTAAGTCAGTAGCGATATGAAGACGTTCCAACTGTAGGTTGACATCTGCCTTAACATCATTAGCTTTTTTAGTGACGCGACGATAGATTTTGAGGTCCATATCGTCTTTTAAAGCCTCTGATTCGGTCGTGATTTGGTCCAATTTCGGTAATAACTGGCGGGCTACAATGCTGTACTGTGTGTAATCTTGGTCGGCCAAGTAATTGTCCAAGAGCTTTACCTGACGGTCAGCCTGTTGGATAGTATCCTTTAAATCTTGTAATCGTAGGGTTGTATTTCGTCTTTGAAGAGCCGTTGGACGATTGGTTGCATAGTAAGTACCTAGTCCAGAGATGGCAATTAAGACGATGAGGATGACAATAAATTCCATGCACTACCAATCGCTTTCTAATCTTTTGAATGTAATAATATTGTACTCTAAAGGGGAATTGAAAACAATTTTTTAGCGATAAGTTATTAAGATTTATGCCAAAATAGGTTGTTTTCCTAATGAGATGATGCTACGAGTGATAAAAGGTAGCACACAATTGCTAGAAGAAAAAAATAGCGTTTAACTGTTGCTTAAGTCTAGCATAGAAGAATTAACTTCGTTAAATTGGGGAAAGTTGTCTTTACATCATCTTCTTAAAGTAATAATAAGAGATCAGTCTTTATCTTTTAACAAAGAAGTTTTCTTGTCACTGCAGAGTTACGTTTGAGACAGTAAGGGTATTATCTCACTTTTTGTTGTAAACGATATGGGCAAAGAATAAATTATCCTGACATTACTGTTGCCAAAGGTTGTTAATTTATCATAAGCGTGAATGGATTTTGGCTAAAAACATTCGGAATTTGAATTAATTTGAATAGCGAATGGTGAAGAGGTTATAGAAATCACCCGATTTTTATTGTTTTCTGGAAAAAGTTTTCGGTTTTTGCTATAATAAAGTGTAAGATAAACTTGCAGGTGAGATTCCTGCCAATAGTTTTTCAGAAAAGGAGCAGGGTTTCGCTCAGCTATTGGGCGCAGCCCGAATCAAAAATATGACATCTGTAGTTGTTGTTGGTACCCAATGGGGTGACGAAGGTAAAGGTAAAATCACGGATTTCTTGTCAGCTGATGCGGAAGTCATCGCTCGCTATCAAGGCGGTGACAATGCTGGTCACACAATCGTGATTGATGGTAAGAAGTTCAAACTTCACTTGATTCCATCAGGGATTTTCTTCAAAGAAAAAATCTCAGTAATCGGTAATGGTGTGGTGGTCAATCCAAAATCTTTGGTTAAAGAATTGAACTATCTCCATGAAGAAGGTGTAACGACTGATAACCTTCGGATCTCAGACCGTGCCCACGTTATCCTCCCATACCACATCAAGCTTGATCAGCTTCAAGAAGATGCTAAAGGAGACAACAAAATCGGGACAACGATTAAAGGGATTGGTCCAGCTTACATGGATAAGGCTGCGCGTGTTGGTATTCGTATTGCGGACCTTTTGGACAAAGAAATCTTTGCAGAGCGCCTTAAAACCAACTTGGCTGAGAAAAACCGCCTCTTTGAAAAAATGTATGAATCAGACCCATTGGCTTTTGATAATATTTTCGAAGAATACTACCAGTATGGTCAAGAAATTAAACAATATGTGACCGATACATCTGTTATCCTCAACGATGCTTTGGATGGTGGTAAACGTGTTCTTTTTGAAGGTGCACAAGGGGTTATGCTTGATATCGATCAAGGAACTTACCCATTTGTAACCTCATCAAACCCAGTTGCTGGTGGTGTGACTATCGGTTCAGGGGTTGGACCATCAAAAATCAATAAAGTCGTTGGTGTATGTAAAGCCTACACTAGTCGTGTTGGTGATGGACCATTCCCAACAGAATTATTCGATGAAGTTGGCGATCGTATCCGTGAAGTTGGTAAAGAATATGGAACAACAACTGGTCGCCCACGTCGTGTGGGATGGTTTGACTCTGTTGTCATGCGCCACAGCCGTCGTGTATCAGGCATTACCAACCTTTCCCTTAACTCAATCGACGTGCTTTCAGGTCTTGATACCGTCAAAATCTGTGTAGCCTATGACCTTGATGGCGAACGTATTGATTACTACCCAGCAAGTCTTGAGCAACTCAAACGTTGTAAACCAATCTATGAAGAACTTCCAGGTTGGTCTGAAGACATCACAGGTGTTCGTAGCCTAGAAGACCTTCCAGAAAATGCTCGTAACTATGTTCGCCGTATCGGTGAGTTGGTGGGTGTTCGTATTTCTACTTTCTCAGTAGGACCAGGACGCGAACAGACTAACATCTTGGAATCTGTTTGGGCGAATATTTAGGCTTTAGTCGCTTTGATTCTTCGTCGTCTACGGCTTACCTAACTTAAGTTATGCTTTCGCCTTGTCTCCTCACCTGAAAGCTCCTAAAGAATTAAATAATATTAGGGCTTTGGTTAATCTAAAACCTCCGTAGTCACACCCCCGTCAGGGCGACTAGAACGGTGAGTATCAGCGTTCAGACGACCAGAATAAATATAAGAACCTAATCAAAATAAGCTAATGAAATGTCATCAAACATTAAGGCTGGTTTTCTAGTCTTATCAAAAAAGTAAGTTTCCCTTTGTGGGGCTAGTGCGGTTTCTTAGGGGACTTGCTTTTTTGTGTTGTTTGATAAAAAATAAGGAATAGACAATTGAAAAAGGAAAAAATAATGAAAAAATCACTAATGACCGTAGGTGCGCTTTTGAGCGCGACTCTTCTGCTGGCTGCTTGTGGCAATCGTTCAGAGCGTTCTGAAAAAGATGTTAAAAATGACTTGAAAGTTGCAATGGTAACTAATGTAACTGGTATTGATGATAAATCATTCAACCAGTCAGCTTGGGAAGGTCTAACAGCCTGGGGTAAAGACAATGGACTTAAAAAAGGAAAAGGCTATGATTACTTCCAATCAGCTAGTGAGTCAGAATTTGCTACAAACTTTGACACAGCTGTAAGTAACGGTTATGGTTTGATTTTCGGAATTGGCTTCCCACTGCATGATTCCCTTGAAAAGGCAGCGTCAAGTAACCCAGATACCAACTTTGTCATCGTTGATGATGTCATCAAAGACCAAAAAAATGTTGCAAGTATCACCTTTGCGGATGATCAAGCAGCTTACTTAGCAGGAGTTGCTGCAGCTAAAACGACAAAGTCTAAAACAGTAGGATTTGTTGGAGGTATGGAAGGAGAAGTGGTTTCGCGTTTTGAAAATGGCTTCAAAGCAGGCGTAAAATCAATTGATGATAGCATCAAGGTGAAAGTTGATTACGCAGGGTCATTTGCCGATGCAGCTAAAGGAAAAACGATTGCTGCTGCCCAATACGCAGGTGGGGCAGATGTGATTTATCATGCGGCTGGTGCAACTGGTGCAGGTGTCTTCAGTGAAGCTAAAGACTTTAACGAACGCCAAAATGAAGCCGATAAAGTTTGGGTTATCGGTGTTGATAGCGACCAAAGCGCTGAAGGAAAATACACTTCTAAAGATGGCAAATCATCGAATTTTGTGTTGGCCTCAAGCATCAAAGAAGTTGGTAAAGGTCTTCAAATGGTAACAAAGGAAACACAAGATGGGAAATTCCCGGGTGGTAAAGTTAGAACCTTCGGCTTGAAAGAAGACGGTGTCTCACTAGTAACAGACAACCTCTCTGACGATGCTAAAAAAGCTGTCGAAGCTGCTAAAAAAGCCATTGTGGATGGTACAGTAACGGTTACTAAATAGGATGGAGTGCCGCAATAGACTATCAATTATTTTCTAATGTATAGAGAAGTTTAGGAATATAAAATCAAGATCATATCAACAAGTTTTAACCAAGACTTGTGGGTATGATCTTTTTAGTTAATTACAGCTTACGGCATTAAGGAAAAGTATAAAAGATGCGGACTTTTCTGGGTATATAGTGGACTTCATTGTCGTTTTGAATGAATTGTGATAGGACTTGCTACTAGATCCAGAAGAGTTTTGTCTTACGATGCTTTGTGAAATAGGTCTGACTGAGTATGACTGCTAGTGTAGTCTCATAAGCATTTTCCTTATTTAAGAGGAGCTTTCGGTTAAGCTGGCATTCGCTTTGTTTAAGCGTTATACTCAATGAAAATCTAAATCTGAAACCACTTAAGTACAAGGTGTAAATCTGGACGATTTACTAGGATAAGGAGACTCGAACCATGATTCTATATTCAGATTTTGCATTAAAATCAGTAGTAATTCACTTGAATCATCAGTCGATAATATATTTGGTATTATCTTTTTACTTGACAGATATTATTTATATATTATATACTATAAGTGGTTATAAC
The DNA here is from genome assembly GCF_002953735.1 of Streptococcus pluranimalium. Lineage (NCBI taxonomy): Bacteria > Bacillati > Bacillota > Bacilli > Lactobacillales > Streptococcaceae > Streptococcus > Streptococcus pluranimalium. The sequence goes on from NZ_CP025536.1 coordinate 198,856, forward strand.
AAGTTGAAATAGAAAGATGTTAAAAATTGATGTCAAATAAAAAACCTCTTTATCTAAAAATGGTGGATACTTTAGAGTTGACGATTCGTGATTCAATGGTCGCACATGAACGTTTACCCTCTGAAAGGGAATTGAGTGAGGATTTTGGTGTCAGTCGTATAACGGTTAGGCAAGCCCTAAAAGAACTAGAAGCTAGAGGCTTGATTTATAAGCTTCAAGGTAAAGGAACGTTTGTGTCAAGTATTGAACAAGTGAAAACGGATCTTGCTTCAACCTATAGTTTTACTGAGCAGATGAAGAAATTAGGTAAAACACCAAAGACACGGATTCTTTCTTTTGAAAAAGTCACTGTGACACCTTACTTAGCTTCTTATTTGAATATGGAAGTAGGAAGTGATGTATTTGAGTTAGAACGCTTACGTCTAGCTGATGGTTTTCCAATGATGTTTGAAAGAACTTATATCCCAGTTTCACCTTTTGAGAATTTGGAAAAAGATTTACTTGCAAAGAAACCATTATATGATATCTTCACCCAAGATTTTGAACAAAAAATTCGTATTGCGGAAGAAGAGTTTGCAGCAAGTATTGCATTGGATTATGAGGCTGACCTTTTAAACATTAAAAAAGGCTCTGCTGTCTTACATGTGACACGGCACACTTATAATGACAAAAATGTATTAATCGAATTTACGTTTAGTATTGCCCGTGCAGACCAATTTCGTTATCGCATTACACATTACCCATCTTAAACGATGATGTACTAGTAACTTTATTATAGGAGGAGGTTGTATATGTTTCAATTATCAACTGAAGAACTTACCAAGCTTGGTGCAGAAATTACAACACGTGAAATCAAGCAACAGCCAAAACTTTGGCTAGAGGCTTTGTCAACTTATCAATCACAGAAAGATAAGATTGATTGTTTTCTTGCTGATATCATAGCCTCGGCTAATGGTAAAGCTGTAAAAGTAATGTTTACAGGTGCAGGTACTTCTGAATATGTAGGCAATAGCATTGCAAGTTATCTACAAACAAATGGTGATAGGGAACATTTCTTATTTTCGAGTGTTGCAACTACTGATATTGTAGCTGCGCCGCATTATTATTTTTATCCGGAAGATACGGTCTTGTTGGTTTCATTTGCAAGAAGTGGTAATAGTCCTGAAAGTTTGGCTGCGGTTGAGTTGGCGAATCAATTGATTGATAATATCTACCACCTAACCATTACTTGTGCGCCAGAAGGAGAATTGGCCAAAGCAGCTCATTCTCAGGATAATAATTTTTTATTACTGCAACCACAAGGATCGAATGATGCTGGTTTTGCTATGACAGGAAGCTTCTCATGCATGATGCTTTCAGCCTTATTAGTATTTGATAGAAGTATTGATGAGAATCAGAAAAAAAACTATGTTGATACGGCAGCATCTCTAGCTGAGAGTGTTATCAATCGTGAACAAGAGCTACAAGAATTGGTTGATTTAGACTTTGATCGTCTTGTTTATATTGGGTCAGGAAGCTTATCAGGTTTGACTAGAGAGGCTCAATTAAAAATTTTAGAATTAACTGCAGGTAAAATTGTAACCGTTTTCGACTCATCGATGGGATTCAGACACGGGCCCAAATCCTTTGTAAATGATAAGACGATTGTGATTGGTTTCGTTAATAACCATACTTATGTACGCCAGTATGATTTAGATATTTTGGAAGAAGTAGAAGCGGATAAAATTGCCATCAAAACCTTGGCTTTAGCTCAGGATGGTGCTACAGCTTTTTCTGGACAAACATTTGGCTTTGCTTCTGATGTATTGTTACCGGATGCCTATTTAGCTTTGCCGTATATTTTTGTGGCTCAAACGATTGCTTTATTATCCTCAATTAAGGTAAATAATCTTCCTGATACACCGTCTGCAAGTGGAACAGTTAACCGTGTTGTTAAAGGTGTAACCATTCACGATTACAAAGCTTAGGAGAAGTTATGCTAATGTTAACCAAAAACAAACGTCGCTACATGACACAACTAAGCCAAAATGGTGTGATTTCAGCCCTAGCCTTTGACCAACGCGGGGCGCTCAAACGCATGATGGCGCAACATCAGACAGAAGAACCAACGGTTGAGCAAATCGAAGAACTCAAAAGCCTTGTTTCAGAAGAGCTCACCAAGTACGCATCATCTATCTTGCTTGACCCTGAATACGGTCTACCAGCGACCAAGGTTCGCCATGAAGAGGCAGGCTTGCTGCTAGCCTATGAAAAAACAGGTTATGATGCGACCACTACTAGCCGCTTGCCAGACTGTCTTGATGTTTGGTCAGCTAAGCGTATCAAAGAATCAGGTGCAGATGCCGTGAAGTTCCTTCTTTACTACGATGTCGATGGCGATGAAGCTGTCAATGACCAAAAGAAAGCTTACATTGAGCGCATTGGTTCAGAATGTCGAGCAGAAGATATTCCCTTTTACCTTGAAATTTTGACTTATGATGAAAGCATTTCAGATAATAACAGCCCAGAGTTTGCGAAAGTGAAAGCTCACAAGGTCAATGAAGCCATGAAGGTCTTTTCAGATGAACGCTTTGGTGTGGATGTGCTTAAGGTAGAAGTTCCTGTCAATATGAACTTTGTGGAAGGCTTTACAGATGGCGACGTTCTCTTTACCAAGGAAGAAGCTGCGCAAGCCTTTAAAGATCAAGAAGCCTCAAGTGACTTACCATACATTTATTTGAGTGCAGGTGTTTCAGCGAAACTTTTCCAAGAGACCTTGCAGTTTGCAGCAGCATCAGGCGCTAAGTTTAACGGAGTGCTTTGTGGCCGTGCGACGTGGGCGGGCGCAGTACCTGTTTATATCAAAGAGGGCGCAGATGCAGCACGCGAATGGTTGCGTACAGAAGGTTTTAAGAATATTGATGACCTAAACAAGGTGCTTGCGGATACCGCGAGCTCTTGGGAAGAAAAGGTGAAATAATCTTTCTAATTAGGAAAACAAAAAGAGTCTGGGACAAAAAGATTTCTCAGCTATAAAAATAGAGATTCACTTTTGGTGAGTCTCTATTTTTTAGTTTCATGCAACTTTCTTATTAAACTTGAGGAGGTTATTGGCCATGAGGACCAATCCCATATCAATTTTGACTTTCCGTTTTCCTCTCAGGTTACAACGTTTATAACCCAAACAAGCCTTTATCTGACCAAAAACAGGTTCCACATCAATCTTGCGTTTCGCAAAGATGTGACTGCCTTCATCAGATAAAAGCGATTGTCTTTCTTTTTCTTTTAACTCCAGGTACCTCTTGTTGATATAGAGACATTTTTGAGGAGCTAGCTCTGGTTCTTCTGCTTGATAAATGGTTATTTCTTGTTTAAAACCTGTCTCCGTCTTTCGAACTTGTTTCTTCGTGAAATGATAAATCCAGTCGTCAGGATGTATATAAGTATCCGTTTTGGCATCATAAGACCAATTCTTCAGATTTTTATCAGAGTGGTGATAACTTCTTTTTTGTTCCTTATCAAAGAGGCCGTATTTAATCAGGTGATCAACTCCCATCTCATCTAAGCTCAGAAGATTCTCTTCACTTCCATATCCTGCATCAGCGACAATCCTTTTCAGCTCATGAGGGTAGGAATCTAAAAAAGGGAGTAAGGTTCTCGTATCTGTTGGATTTGGAAAAACATCGTAGTGAAGAACAAATTGATTTTCGGTAGCGATTTGGAGGTTGTAACCGGGTTTGAGTTGACCTTTTTTCATGTGGTCCTCTTTCATTCTCATGAAAGTGGCATCGGTATCTGTTTTTGAAAAGCTGTTTCGCCCTTCAAATGTCATCTGATAGTTCTCATATTTCTCTGTCCGTACCGCAAAATCATTTTTCACTTTCTTTAGGACTTTCTTAAGTTGACGTCGCTTAGTTTTACGGTTGTCTGGTCCTTTGACTGGGCTTTCCTCAATATTCTGACTCAAATGAGAAAGTTCTTCTTCTAGTACTTGAGCGAAATTCATTAACTGTTCTGAAGTAATATCTTCCTGTTCATCTCGCTCAATGGCTTGATGAATAAGAGGCCATATTTCTTCTTGAAAATAGACTTGCATCTTTTCTTGGAGAGTGACAGAAAATTTATCAACAGCTTTCTTCCAAACGAAGCTATACTTGTTGGCATTGGCTTCAATCTTAGTACCATCAATATAAAGGCAATCTAATGTCACCAATTTTTCCAATTTTAATTGGACACTAAGATCAATAAAGAGTTGCCTTATGAGTTCTTCTATCCCATCAGAGACACGAAAGCGATTAATGGTACGGTAACTGACAACTAGCTGCCCTGTCAAATAGTGCATACCTAGATTTTCTACCATCAATTTTTCAATCTTTCGACCAGAGAAGACCCCTTGAGTGTAGGCAAAAAGAAGGGCAGATAGAAGTAACTTGGGATGATAAGAAGGTCGACCAAAGTCATGATAAAAGGTTTGAAAGTGATATTCTTCTAGTGAGTTAACCACTTTTTCAATAGTAAAGACAATATGATCTGGTGGTAAGACACAAGCAATTTCTAATGGTAAAGTTGTTTGATTTGTGTTATAGTGAATATGCATGAGATAGCCTTTCTAAAGTGTTTTTTTGTCAATTCTATTTTATCAAGACTATCGCAAGCATGCAAAAAGCAACGACAAAAATCGTTGCTTTTTTTATGGAGTCAACTGACTTTTGTCCCAGACTCTAGTCATTTGAGGATATTTTGAATTTGAAATACTCCCAATGCTTATAAGTTTCTATGTACTCTAAAATACGGTTACTTTCACGATTTTTAGTAGTTCTAAGCTGCAGTACACTAGGTTCAAAGTCATTTAGTTGTAAGGCTTTTTTAATTTTAGTAGGAATATTCAAACAAATTTCGTTGGTTTCTTCAAAAGCTTGATCTGTCATAATGATATGAAAATCTTCTTCAAAACGATTGTAAATAGATTGAAATTCTTGTAAATCAGCATTGGGATTTTTGATAAAATCATGTGGTAAATAAGTTTGGTGGTAAATAAAGGGCTTCTCTTCTGCAGTTCTTAATCTTGTAATTTGATAGTAATACTCAGTTTTATGAAGATTTAACTTTTCGAGATAATAAGGGTTATTGCCCTTAGTGATGGACAAAACTTGAACGTTTTCTTGATTTGGGCAGAATAGCTCTATGTCAGAAAATTTAACAAGAACTTCGCGTCTTGAGCGTGCAACAAAGGTTCCAATCCCTTGCTTGCGCTCTACTAAACCCTCCTTTTTTAGTTCATCCAGAGCTCGGATAGCAGTGATCGAGCTAACCTGAAAAGAATTTGCAATTTCAGATTGGGTATGAAATCTATCGCCTTCAGAGAAATCTCCTGATAGAATTTGCTTTTTTAAAATTTCTTTTAGCTGTAGGTATTTCGGTTCTTTTTGTTTTTTCATGATTCTCCGCTTTCTTTTTAATGTTATTATAGCAAAAAAAAATTAAAAAATATTGGCACGAACTACTTGATATAACAAGATATAAATGTTAATATAATGATATAAAGTAAGCGTTTACAAATAAATAAAAGGAGAATTTATGAAACGATTTGTTGTCAAAGATGACTTCTATTTAGACAATAATCCTTTTAAAATTTTATCAGGTGCCATTCATTATTTCCGTATTCCCCCTGATAACTGGTATCACTCCTTATATAATCTTAAAGCACTTGGGTTTAATACTGTAGAGACCTATGTTCCTTGGAATATGCACGAATCAAAAGAAGGTGAGTTTGACTTTACAGGAATTCTAGATTTAGAAAAATTTCTGGCGATAGCTCAGGATTTAGACTTGTATGCTATTGTTAGACCTAGTCCATATATTTGTGCAGAATGGGAGTTTGGAGGTTTACCTGCGTGGTTATTAGCAAAAGACGTGAGAGTTCGCTCCAGTGACCCCAAATTTTTAAATTATGTGGAACGTTATTATAAGGTTCTTCTTCCAAAATTGGCAAAACATCAATTGGATCAAGGTGGTAATATTCTCATGTTTCAGATTGAGAATGAATATGGTTCTTATGGAGAAGATAAGACCTATCTAAGATGTTTGAAAAAGTTAATGGAAGATCAAGGCCTAACGGCTCCTTTCTTTACCTCAGATGGAGCATGGCAAGCGACATTAAAGGCGGGAAGCTTGATTGACGATGGGGTTCTCGTAACAGGTAATTTTGGCTCAAAGGGTAAGATTAATTTTGCTAATATGAAAGCCTTCTTTAAACAGCATAATAAAGAGTGGCCCCTCATGTGTATGGAGTTTTGGGATGGTTGGTTTAATCGTTGGAAAGAGCCGATTATACGTAGAGAACCGGAAGAATTAGCTGATTCAGTAATGGAAGTTCTCAAAGAGGGAAGTATTAATCTCTACATGTTTCACGGGGGAACCAATTTTGGTTTTATGAACGGAACCTCAGCTCGTCGCAACAAAGACCTGCCGCAAGTAACTTCTTATGACTATGATGCGATTTTAGACGAGGCAGGTAACCCCAGTCCGAAGTTCTATGCGCTACAAAGAAGACTTAAAGAGGCCTACCCCGATTTAGATTATAGGGAACCACTTATAAAAGAGACTATGGCAATAGACCAGATTCCATTGGTAGCTAAGGTAGCATTAAAAGATACCATTCATAACTTATCAAGAGCTTCACGTGATTTTTACCCAAAAAGTATGGAGGCCTTAAGTCAGCCAACAGGTTATATCCTATATCGAACACAGTTGCCAAAAGATAAGGAAGAAGAAAGGCTGCGAGTCATTGATGCTAGGGATCGTATTCAAGTTTTTGTGGATGATGAAAAAGTGGCTACTCAATATCAAGAAGAAATTGGTGGCGATATCATGGTTAAGCAAAAAACAAATCTTAGTCAGGTGGATATCTTGGTTGAGAATATGGGACGTGTGACTTACGGGCACAAACTGGAAGCACCGACGCAAAGCAAGGGATTGGGTCGTGGATTGATGGCTGATCTTCACTTTGTAGGAGAGTGGGAGCAGTATCCTTTGCCACTAGATAATATCTCAGATATTGTCTACGCTTCAGAGTTTGAATGGCAAGAAGGATTACCAGCCTTTTATAGATTTGAATATGATTGCCCAAATCCTAAAGATACTTATTTAAACTTGTCTCATTTTGGTAAGGGAGTAGCCTTTATCAATGGCTATCATCTAGGTCGTTTTTGGCAGGTGGGACCCACCCTCTCTCTCTATCTGCCAGCTAGTTTCATGAAAAAAGGAAGGAATGTAATTACGATTTTTGAAACAGAAGGTATTTATCAAACACAGTTAGCACTCACTCATAAACCATTATATAAGGAAATAGAAGGAGAAAAATTATGACAATTGTTGCAGCACGTATTGACGGACGCCTCATTCATGGGCAAGTAGCTAATCTTTGGACGACTAAACTCAATATCAGTCGTATCATGGTTGTTGATAATGACATTGTGAATAATGATTTAGAAAAAACAGGATTAAAGTTAGCAACACCAGCTGGTGTTAAACTCTCTATCTTGACTGAAGAAAAAGCAGCTACTAACATTTTGGCAGGTCGTTATGATTCACAAAGACTTTTGATTGTTGCACGCAGACCGGATCGTTTCTTATCTCTGATTGAGAAAGGCGTGACGATACCAGAATTGAATGTAGGGAATATGTCGCAAAGTTCTGAAACACGCTCTGTGACACGTTCTGTTAACGTTGTGGATGAGGATATTGTAGCATTTGATGCTATTCAAGGGCATGGCACTAAAATCATCCATCAAATGGTGCCGAATGATAGTGCTCAAGATTTTATGAGTTTGTTAAACAAAGTTCGTTAGTTTCTAAAAAAATGTAACCGCTAACACCTCTTTTGGTTTTAGCAAATATTGCATGCTGTAGAGAGTCGTGAGAGAATGATTTCTCTGACTTTCTTTCTTATTTATATTTTATTAGGAGGTTTCATCATGATTGAATGGTGGCAAATTCTACTACTTACTCTCTATTCAGCTTATCAAATTCTTGATGAGTTGACGATTAACTCATCGGCAGGCTCACCTGTATTTGCTGGCTTTATGTCAGGTTTAATTATGGGAGACTTAGCAACTGGACTTTTGATAGGTGGTAGTCTTCAATTAATGGTACTCGGTGTTGGAACGTTTGGTGGTGCATCACGTATTGATGCGACATCAGGTGCAGTACTTGCGACAGCTTTTTCAGTTGGTCAAGGTATTAAACCGGAATTGGCTGTTTCAACAATCGCCGTACCGGTAGCAGCACTCTTAGTTTACACTGATATTCTAGGACGCTTCTCAACCACTTACTTTGCACATCGCATCGATAAGCATGTTGAGAACTTTAACTACAAAGCTATTGAACGTAATTATCTTTTAGGGGCAGTACCGTGGGCTCTTTCTCGTGCACTTCCTGTCTTTCTAGCTCTTGTCCTTGGTGGTGGTGCTGTTGAAGCAATGGTAAATACAATTGCGGATTATCAATGGATCGCTGACGGTTTGACCCTTGCTGGTAAAATGCTTCCAGGTCTAGGATTTGCTATTTTACTACATTACTTACCAGTTAAGAAAAACTTGCACTATTTAGCTCTTGGTTTCGGTTTGACAGCAATGCTGACTACTCTATATGGAAACTTACAAACAGTTTCAACGACTTTGGGTGGTATTATCGGTGAATCAGGACTAAAGGAAACCGTTTTTGACGCAGCACCATTTAAAGGTCTTCCAATGATTGGTATTGCTATTATTGGTGCAGCTCTTGCGACGCTACATTATAAGAATGGGCAGAATGTGACAGTAGTGGAACAGACAACAGTGTTATCAGAAAGTGGGGAAATTGAAGATGACGAAATCTAATTATAAATTAACCAAAGCAGATTTTAATCAAATTAATAAGCGTAGTCTCTTTACTTTCCAATGGGGTTGGAATTATGAACGTATGCAAGGTTCAGGCTATCTTTACCTCATTTTGCCTCAGCTTCGAAAAATTTATGGAGATGGAACGCCAGAATTGAAAGAAATGATGAAAACTCATGTTCAATTCTTTAATACATCAAACTTTTTCCATACGATTATTACAGGTATTGATTTAGCTTTAGAAGAGAACGAAGGTGTCGCTTCTAAAGATGCTGTCAATGGGGTGAAAACGGGTTTGATGGGGCCATTTGCTCCTATTGGTGACTCACTGTTTGCTTCACTCGTGCCATCAATCATGGGATCCATTGCAGCATCACTAGCAACAAATGCTAACGCTATTGGTGTCTTCCTATGGGTAGCTGTGAATATTGCAATCATGATTTTCCGTTGGAAACAATTGGAGTTTGCTTATAAAGAAGGTACCAAATTGGTAACAACGATGCGCGATAAACTAGGTGCACTAGTGGATGCGGCTTCTGTTATGGGGGTTTTCATGGTTGGTGCCTTGATTGCAACAATGATTAATTTTAAATTCATTGCTGAACCACATATCGGAGATAAGGTCATCAATATTCAAGATCTGTTTGATCAAATCTTCCCTCGTTTGGTACCAGCACTGTTTACAGGTTTGGTTTTCTGGCTACTAGGTCGCAAAGGGATGAGTTCTACAAAAGCTATTTTGATTATCATCATTTTTGCACTTTTGATGTCATATTTCAAAATTTTAGGCGTTTAATGTTAGTAGGAGGAAAAATTGGTAAAATCATTAATACTACTAAGTCATGGTCATTTCAGCGAAGAATTGAAAAAAAGTACAGAAATGATTATGGGACCACAAGATACCATTCATACCGTCGGTTTGCTACCTGAAGAAGGGGCACAAGATTTTGAAGAAAAATTAAGGGATACCATCAAAGATTTAGATGATTATGTGGTATTAGCCGACTTGATGGGTGGAACACCTTGTAATGTCGCTGGTAAGCTGCTGATGCAAGATTATCAGTTTGACTTGTATGCTGGTATGAATATGCCTATGATTATTGGCTTTATCAATAGCAGTCTAACAGATGAACCTATTGATTTAAAACAGTTTGGAGCGGAGAATATTCATAAAGTGAATGACCTTTTAAATAGTTTTGATGACGAAGACGAGTAAAATAGAAGTATTTTCTTTCACCCCTCTCAACTAGTCTTTCTAATCATTGCAAAAGGCCTAAAAATATCAGAAAAGCCCATCACGCAAAATGAAAATCAGGTGATGGGTTTTTCCTTTTTTTATCATTCGGAGTTCATAAGTGATATCGTTTCAACTGTTTTTCAAAGCTATCGGATGTCGCTTTGACGGTGATTTTTTCCAAGGTTAGGGGATGAGTGAAGCTAAGTTGGTGGGCATGAAGCATGAGGCGTCCTTGAGGTTTGGAATGGTAGAGAGGATCGCCTTGAATAGGGTGACCGTTATAACTGAGGTGGACACGGATTTGATGGGTTCGTCCTGTATCGAGTTGACAGTTAATAAGGCTTGTTTTGCTGAAAGCCTTTAGGGCCTGAATGTGTGTGATTGCTTTCTGGCCGTTTCGTGGATCGACCACACGTTTACGACGATCATGTCGATGGCGTCCGATAGGTTGACGGTAGGTCAGTTTTTTATCTGAAAAATGCCCATCAACCAAGGCCCAGTATTGGCGCTTGATGTCTTTGTTCTCCAAGAGTCGATTGAGAATAGGCAGGATAAAAGGATTCTTAGCGAAAAGCACAGCGCCACTAGTTTCCATATCGAGACGGTGAACGACATAGCAAGTCTGCCCCACAAAGGCGGAGACATGATTTAAAAGAGCAATCTCAGTGGGTTCGTTACCGTGCGTCTTCATACCCTCGGGCTTGTCGACAATGATGATGTGTTCATCCTGATAGAGGCAGTCCACAAACTCGGCTCGTCCCCAAGGGATCTCTTTTTTGGGGTAATCCTCCTCATCGAAAGTGAGTTCAACAGTGTCTCCCAAGGCCACTTTACTTTGCCAGTTAATCAGCTCCTTGTTGACACGAACGTGCTTTTTGGTCCGCAGGAAGTGCCTTATCTTACGCGGGATTAAAAAATGGTCTTCTAAAAGTTCCTTAACCGTGGTTTCGGTATAAGGGTTTTGAATGGTTACCGTAAAAGTCATAGGATTATTATAACATCTTGTCTGCTAATCCTTAACTGAAACTTACTTGTAAGCTTGGTAACAGTTTTTTTAGGAAAATCTCTATGGAAAATTGATATAATAGGCTTATGACAATATTTGAAAAATGGAAAACGAGCCTAAAAAGTCTTCTGTCAACGGATAAAGAGGTTGATGAGCATGATTCAGATGTTTATGATTTGGATGATCTTGGAAATTATTCAGATAGTCGAAATGTTGATGAGACGCAGATTTATCAAGGTTTTGCAGAGAATGGCTCTAAGGAAAATAAAGAAAAATCACGACGATTTGATCGGTCAAGTCGTCATAAGGAAAGGAGTCACCATGGGCAGGGGCATAAGTTAAGCCTCTTGGATCGACTAGTCAAAAAGTACCCCAAGTTAGCTATTTTGCGCAAGATTATCCCAGCGAGGGATTCTTGGATTAGACGTTTTTGGCGCCGATACCACATTGGTAAAATTCTCCTCCTGATAGGGGCGATTTTTAGTTTAGTTATTGGTTCTTACCTTTTTTACTTGGCTAAGACAGCAGATGTGGAAGATTTACAGTCAGCTTTGAAGGCAACAACACTGATCTATGATAAGAATGAAGAGCAGGTTGGTAGTCTATCTGGACAAAAGGGGACATATGTAGAGTTAGATGCTATCAGTGATAACCTTAAAAAAGCTGTTATTGCTACAGAAGATAGAAGCTTCTATAAAAATAATGGTATCAACTTTTCTCGTTTCGCCTTAGCCCTGGTAACGATGGGGAAATTCGGGGGTGGCTCAACCATTACTCAGCAGTTGGCTAAGAATGCTTATTTATCGCAAGAGCAGACAATTACTCGTAAGGCTAAGGAGTTCTTCTTAGCGCTAGAATTAACCAAACAATATAGCAAGGACGAGATTCTCACCATGTATCTTAACAATGCTTATTTTGGCAATAGTGTTTGGGGAATTGAAGACGCTAGTCGTAAATACTTTGGCGTTAGTGCCGCAGAGTTGACCTTGGAGCAATCAGCTACTTTAGCAGGGATGCTCAAGGGACCTGAAATATATAATCCAATTTATTCCCTTGAAAATGCGACGAACCGCCGCAATACAATTCTGAGTGTCATGGTGAATGCCAAGGCGATTAGTCAAGCTGAAGCTGATCAAGCAGCTAGTGTCGATATTTCCAGTGAACTTGTAGATAATTATAATGGCACTTCAGATACTTATCAGTACCCTTCTTATTTTGATGCCGTCATTCAGGAAGCCATTCAAAAATATGGTCTCACCGAAGATGATATTGTTAATAAAGGTTATAAGATTTACACGGAATTAGACCAAAACTATCAAGTAGGGATGCAATACGTTTATGACGAGCCCTCTTATTTCCCTGTTGCTGAGGATGGCGAATCATCTCAGAGTGCAAGCGTAGCCATGGATCCTAAGACGGGAGCGGTCAGAGGTTTGGTCGGTCGTGTGTCTAGTACGAGTCAATCTTTTAGAAGTTTTAACTACGCGACGCAATCTAAGCGTAGTCCAGGATCTGCTATAAAACCGCTTGTCGTCTATGCTCCAGCAGTTGCTAATGGTTATTCGATTAATAAATCTTTACCAAATACACCGATTGATTATGATGGCTATAGACCAGAAAATTTTGGTGGATATGAATCTGAAGATGTGCCGATGTACCAAGCCTTGGCTAATTCTTATAACGTCCCAGCTGTTTATCTCTTAGATAAAATGGGGGTTTCAAAGGCATTTAGCTACGGTAAGAAATTCGGTCTCAATATGTCAGGAGCTAATCGTGAGTTGGGTGTTGCTCTTGGTGGTAGTGTCACCTCGAATCCTCTTGAAATGGCTCAAGCTTATTCGACTTTTGCTAACGACGGTGTCATGCCTAAGGCTCACTTGATTACCCGAATTGAAACAGCCAGTGGTAAAATCATTAAGCAGTTTAAAGAATCCAATCAGCGTGTTCTTAGTCAGAGCGTCAGCAAAAAAATGACCAGCATGATGTTAGGAACTTTCTCTAATGGTTCAGCGGTTAATGCTAATGCTTACGGCTACACGATGGCTGGTAAGACTGGAACGACAGAGACAGAGTTTAACCCGGATTTAACTAGTGACCAGTGGGTAATTGGCTATACGCCTGATGTTGTGTTAAGTCAATGGATAGGGTTTGACAAAACTGATGAGAATCATTATCTTAGCGACGCGAGTTCGGGTACGGCATCGACTATTTTTAGTGCAGTGGCTAGTAATGTTTTACCTTATACGGAAGGGTCGGTATTTGATGTCGAAAACGCTTATGTTTCAGATGGCTTAGTGCCAACCTATACAGCCAATCCTGAAGAAGCTAAAGAAAGCTCAGCCCCGAGTGTTTCAAATATTTTCGATAATCTCAAAAGAGGTGCTGAATCTGCTAAAAATACCTTTGATAAAGCTGTCAAAGATGCTAATCTTGAAGATAAGGCTCGACAAGCATGGAATACTATTGAAGGTTGGTTAAACTAACTTGCCACAATTCTTAAAATATGGTAAAGTAAAGGTTACGGAGGCGTTATGGCACAGAAAAAAGCAAGCCTAGCGTGTGGAGAGTGTGGAAGTCGTAACTACTCTATTGGAGTTTCTAGTAATCCTAAACCTACACGACTAGAAGTTAATAAATTTTGTAAACATTGTCAAAAGTATGCAATACATAAAGAAACAAGATAGGAGTTGAAACAGTGAAATTTATCCCGGGTCTTTTTAGAGTTTTGAAAGATACAACATGGCCAGATCGTAAACAACGTTGGAAAGATTTTCTCGCTGTTATAGAATACACTGTCTTCTTTACAATCATTATCTTCTTATTTGATAAGTTGGTTTCAACAGGTATTGTATCAGTGTTGGACATCTTTTAAGAAAAATAAGTTGGGAAACCAGCTTATTTTTTTGTTTTCCTAGTCAAATAATGAGCAAGTATGATATAATGAAGACATCAATTTAGCCCATATAGGCTTTTTATTATGCCATTTTAGGGCACAAGGCTTGAAGGCTCGGCTATAAGACTTCTTGTACAAGTTGGTAACTGTCTAGAGTCTCTTATTTGAAGATAAGCAATCATCATCTATCAAATAATTAAAAAAGGAGAAATTCATGTTAGATTCATTTGATAAGGGCTGGTTTGTACTACAAACTTACTCAGGTTATGAAAACAAGGTTAAAGAAAACCTTTTACAACGTGCACAAACTTACAACATGCTTGACAACATTCTACGTGTCGAAATCCCAACACAAACGGTTAATGTTGAAAAAAATGGTAAGACCAAAGAAATCGAAGAAAACCGTTTCCCTGGTTATGTCTTGGTGGAAATGGTTATGACTGACGAAGCATGGTTCGTCGTACGTAATACACCAAACGTTACTGGTTTCGTTGGATCACACGGTAACCGTTCAAAACCAACTCCACTTTTAGAGGAAGAAATCCGCGCTATCCTCGTTTCTATGGGACAAACCGTTGACGTCTTTGATACCAACATCAAGGCTGGCGATGTGGTTCAAATCATCGACGGTGCTTTCATGGGTCAAGAAGGCCGTGTTATTGAAATTGATGGTAACAAGGTTAAACTCATGATTAACATGTTCGGTACTGAAACTCAGGCTGACCTTGAACTTTACCAAATTGCGGAGTTGGCATAAATAAGAAAGTCATAAGACCAAGGACTCTGCAGATTTGCGGAGTCTTTTTGCTTAGTAAAGGAGATATAATGGATCATTTTAAAGCGATGTACTTAGAAGAAACTAAGGGGCAACTGGAGTTTGCTGCCAAAATGATTACCTTAGCTGACCTTAGTAAAGGCGATGTTGTTATCAAGGTAGCTTACACTTCCCTCAACTATAAGGATATGTTAGCGGTTCAACCTAAAGGCGGCGTGATTCGTAACTATCCCATGGTTCCAGGGATTGACTTAGCTGGGACGGTGGTTTCCTCAGAAAGTAATGACTTTGTCAAAGGTCAAGAGGTCCTTGTAACAGGTTACGAGATGGGCATGTCTCACACCGGTGGTTTTTCTCAGTATGCTCGTGTGCCTAAAGACTGGGTGGTCCCATTACCGGAAGGCCTATCCCTCAAGGATGTGATGATATACGGGACAGCTGGATTAACGGCTATGTTATCAATTTTGGCTTTGGAAAATGCTGGTCTCTCTGAGAGAAAAGAAGCGCGTGTTTTGGTCACAGGAGCTAGTGGCGGTGTGGGATCAGTTGCCCTAGCGCTCTTAAAAGAGCGCGGCTACCGCAATGTGACAGCCTTGATTCGCAAAGACTACCAAGAGGCTGTTGTCAAAGACTTGGGAGCAGATCAAGTTATTCGACCAGAAGCCATTTTTATCAAAGAAAACCCACTCCTTTTGAAAGAGCAGTACGATTATGTCTTAGATACGGTTGGTGGTGATGTGGCTAGTCACCTCATCCCACAAGTCGCTTATGATGGGGTAATCTCCCTTTGTGGCAACGCAGCAGGAATTGGCTTAAGCACAAATGTGCTACCATTTATTCTCAGAGGTGTTAACCTTTTAGGGATTGATTCTGTCCAAATCAGCCAAGACAAACGATTAGAAGCTTGGACAGCCTTAGCTGATGCAAAAGCTATTCTAGCAAAACTCAAAACCAATACCATCAGCCTAGGAGATATTCCAGAAACTCTCCAAGCCCTCAAAGAAGGTCGCCATGTGGGGAGGACAGTGGTAGAGGTTGATTATCCATAATTCATTTTCTTGTTATATCCTTTCCCTATACGCTCCTTTCAAAAATAACTATATTACCAATCTTTGTAATCATGTTACTATAGTTAGAACAACTATTTTTGTGTTTTCATGAAAATTGAAAACTAAATGTAAGGAGATCTTATGAAGAATCATCGTTTTGAACACGAAGGGCAGTACAAGCGAGAGATGACTAGTCGTCACTTGCAGATGCTTTCAATCGGAGGTGTGATTGGAACAGGACTCTTTTTGAGTTCGGGTTACACGATTGCACAAGCAGGACCATTTGGAGCCATTTTTTCCTACCTTTTTGGTGGCATTATGGTCTACTTAGTCATGTTTTCTTTAGGAGAATTATCCGTAGCCATGCCAGTCACTGGGTCATTTCATACCTATGCAACTAGATTTATTAGCCCTGGAACAGGCTTTATGGTAGCTTGGATGTATTGGCTGTGCTGGGTTGTTGCCCTAGCCTCGCAGTTTGTAGGTGCAGCTTTGTTAACTCAGCGTTGGTTTCCTGATGTGCCAGTCTGGATCTTTGCAACTATTTTTGCAGTTCTTGTCTTTGGTTTAAATATGTTAAGTGTCGGCTGGTTTGCTAAGGCAGAGACTTATTTTTCGAGTATCAAAGCTTATGCTATTTTAATTTTTATCATTCTAGGTTTGCTAGCTGTTTTTGGGATTTTACCATTTGAAGGGGCGACCTCAGCACCACTCTTTGCCAATATCAGCAAAGATGGCTATCTACCAAATGGTGTTGTTGGCTTGATTTCAGTTATGTTGTCAGTTAACTATGCTTTTTCTGGGGTTGAAATGATTGGTATCGCTGCTGGTGAAACCGATAATCCTAAAGAAGCTGTTCCTCGAGCCATCAAATCAACGATTGGGATGCTAGTTGCCTTCTTTGTCTTGACCATGATTGTCTTGGCTTCTTTATTGCCCATGTCTGAAGCAGGTGTGACAGAAGCGCCATTTGTGTTAGTTTTGGACAAGATTGGCATTCCTTATGCAGCTGATATCATGAATGTTATTATCCTGTCAGCCATTTTATCGGCATCAACGTCAGGTCTCTATGCTTCAAGTCGCATGCTGTGGTCTTTGGCTAATGAAGGCATGATTAATAAAAATGTAGTGCGTATCAATAAGCATGGTGTGCCTATGAGAGCCATGTGGTTGTCCATGATTGGTGTTATTATCGCTCTGGTCGCTAGTATTTATGCGGCAGATACCATTTTCCTAGCACTTGTATCGATTGCTGGTTTTGCTGTTGTCATCACTTGGTTATCGATTCCATTAGCACAAATCAATTTCCGCAAAGGCTTCTTGAAAGAGCACGATCTTTCAGAATTGACCTATAAGACACCTTATTCACCGCTTTTGCCTTGGATTACAATTGTCCTTTTGCTCGTGTCAGTCGTTGGTATTGCTTGGGATCCGTCACAGCGAGCTGGTCTATACTTTGGTGTTCCCTTTATGATTCTTTGTTACGGGTATCACCGTTGGAAATTTAAGAAATGGTAGGAAAACTTATGGGAAAATTTAAACAATTGTTAGAGCAAGAAAGACCAGCCATTTTACACGGTGCTCTTGGAACAGAATTAGAAGCTAGAGGTTATGATATTAGTGGTAACTTGTGGTCTGCAAAATTCTTATTAGATGGTTCAGAAGTTATTCAAACCATACATAGGGACTATGTCTTAGCAGGGGCAGATATTGTGACCACGTCAACGTATCAAGCCAGTATTGCCAGTTTAGTTGATGTTGGTTTATCGGTTGATGAGGCAAAAGAGCTCATTATAAAAAGTGTGTCTTTAGCAAAAGATGCTAGAGAAGAAGCTTGGATAGAACTTTCACAAAGTGAGAAGCAAGGGCGTCACTATCCGCTTATTTCAGGTGACGTTGGTCCTTACGCAGCTTATCTAGCAGATGGCTCGGAGTATACCGGTGAGTATGGGGAAGTTACCAAAGAGGCTTTAAAGGATTTTCATCGTCCGCGAATCGCACTCTTTGTCGCAGAAGAAGTGGACCTCTTGGCACTGGAAACCATGCCTAATAAACTGGAAATCAAAGCCTTAGCAGAATTATTAAGTGAAGAGTTTCCACAGGTAGAGGCTTACTTGAGTATAACCTCGCAGGATGGGAAGTTTTTGTCTGATGGAACACCATTAGAAGAAGTAGTGGAAATACTTGCAATTTGTCCGCAAATTTTAGCTGTTGGTGTGAATTGTAGCTCTCCAAGTGTATCTGAAAAAATTTTAGAGAGCTTGTCAGACCTGACAGAACTACCGCTTCTGGCTTATCCTAATTCTGGAGAAATTTATGATGGAAAAACCCAAACATGGCATCATGGTGAAGACGGAGTATTATCTGTTCCAGACTGTCAAGCTAAATGGAAAAACCAATTCCCACAATTGAAACTGGTCGGAGGTTGCTGCCGAACTAGACCAATGGATATCGCTCGTATCAAAAAACAGATTGGAAAAATATAATCTTTGAAGAGGCTAGACATTTCTAGCCTCTTTGATATTTCTTGTTTAGGTTCGAGACGATGTAGGCTATGAATGTTGTAAGGATAGCACTTTTATAGCCTATTTATCTGGGATTTAAAGGATCAAACTCAGACAAGAAAGATGGCAGAAATGATGTTCTACAAGGCCTCAATTAGCCTTTTTTTTTGGTGTGTGATTTATCATTATGAAGAAAATAGTTTCAAAAAAGAACTGACAATTTAATGTTTTGGTTTATTTTTGAAACTATTTTCTATTTTCGAGAAACTATTGAAATAAAACAATGTAAGCGCTATACTGAAATCATAGGAGCTCATATGACAGATTTAACTAAAAAAATAGGACCACTTATTGAATCGTACTTAGACTCAATGACAAGTACGGAAAAAGATATTGCTCATTTTTTTATGGATGAGCCTCAAGAGATAGACTTATCAGCGGTAGCGATTTGTCAAAAACTACACGTTTCAAAGGCTAGTTTGACTAGATTTGCTAAAAAATGTGGTTTTGCAGGTTATCGAGAATTTAGTTATTTTTACCAAAAATCTCTGGCTGAAGAGGACGAGCAGAAGCAGTATTTGCTCAGAAAAGAAGTTACCAAACGTGTTATGGCTGATTATGATCAGTTACTACAGAAGACTTATTCGATTTTGGATGAAAATCAATTGACTAGAGTGACGAGTTTGATTGATCAGGCCAAACGGATTTATCTTTATGGTAAAGGTAGTTCTGCTCAAGCTATCAGAGAGATAAAGATGCGTTTCATGAGGTTGGGTCTTGTTTGTGATATTGTGACAGATAATGATGAGATGATATGGTCAAGCCTTTTGACAGATGAGAACTGTCTTGTGATAGGAGCATCCATTTCTGGAAAAACAAAATCTGTTATCAAAGCTTTGGATAAGGCTAGAGAGCGTGGTGCTAAAACGATTTTGATGACGACTCAAAAAGCCGTTGAAGCAGATATCCCATGGGATGAACTGGTTCTTCTAGCTTCAACGGCTAATTTATCTTATGGAAATCGTATTTCACCACAGTTTCCATTGTTGCTTGTGTTTGATTGTCTCTTTGCTTACTACTTGGCTATTGATCATCAAGAGAAACAAGAGCGTTATCAGCAAACGATTATTGATAAGGAGGAATCTTAATGTCTAGAGAAGACATACTGGAAAAACTAAGAGGTGGTGTGATCATCTCTTGTCAAGCGCTACCAGGAGAACCTATGTATTCTGAAAAAGGAGGTGTCATGCCTCTCTTTGCTAAAGCGGCTAAAGAAGCTGGCGCTGTAGGGATTCGTGCTAATAGTGTGCGTGATATTGTAGAGATACAAGAAGTTGTCGATTTACCTATTATCGGAATTATCAAGCAAGATTATGAAGAAGCAGATGCTTTTATCACACCGACCATGGCAGAAGTGGATGCTTTGGTTGAAACCGGTGTTGACATTATTGCTCTAGATGCGACTGTTTCCAGCCGTCCTAAGGGTGAGTCTTTGGAAGCATTCGTTAAAACGATAAAAAAAAGCTACCCTCAGCAATTACTTATGGCTGACTGTTCAACTTTAGAAGAAATGCTTACAGCAGAAAAGTTAGGATTTGACTTTATTGGGACGACTCTGGTTGGCTATACTGAGCAAAGTAAGCATTTAGTGATTGCCTCTAACGATTTTGAAATTATCAGACAAGCTAGAGAGAAGCTGAGAACCCCTATTATTGCGGAAGGAAATATTAGTACTCCTGAAAAGGTGAAGAGAGTCTTTGAATTAGGTGTTGATAGCGTTGTTGTTGGTTCAGCTATTACCAGACCTTTAGTTATAGCAAAACCATTTATTGAAGCGGCAAAAAGAAAGTAAACATAAAGAAAGAAGGAATTAACTATGACAAATTTAGATAAATACAAGGGTATTATTCCAGCATTTTATGCTTGTTATGACGCTGATGGAGAGG
Source organism: Streptococcus pluranimalium (assembly GCF_002953735.1). NCBI lineage: Bacteria > Bacillati > Bacillota > Bacilli > Lactobacillales > Streptococcaceae > Streptococcus > Streptococcus pluranimalium. Next base: position 219,124 of record NZ_CP025536.1, read on the forward strand.
TTAGTGCAGAGCGTGTAAAAGAACTTGTTCAATATCATATAGATAAAGGTGTAAAAGGGATTTATGTCAATGGTTCTTCAGGTGAATGTATTTACCAGAGCGTAGAAGATCGTAAACTTATTATTGAAGCTGTTATGTCGGTGGCGAAAGGGAAGTTGACTGTTATTAATCATGTTGCTTGTAATAATACAAAAGACAGCATGGAACTAGCTAAACATTCAGAAGTTTTGGGAGTAGATGCAATTGCAGCCATCCCACCAATTTACTTTAAGCTTCCAGACTATTCGATTGCTCGCTATTGGAATGATATTAGCCAAGCAGCACCAAATACTGACTTTATTATTTATAATATTCCTCAGTTAGCAGGAGTTGCTTTAACAAGCATTTTGTATGCGGAAATGCGTCAAAATCCACGCGTTATTGGTGTTAAAAATTCATCAATGCCAGTTCAGGATATTCAATTATTTGCAGCTGAAGCTGGTTCTGACTATATTGTTTTCAATGGTCCAGATGAGCAGTTTCTGGGTGGTCGCCTCATGGGAGCTGAGGGAGGTATTGGTGGAACTTATGGAGTCATGCCAGATCTCTTTTTGAAATTAGATGATTTGATTGCCTCAAAAGATTTGGAAACAGCTAAGAAGTTACAGTATGCTATCAATGATGTTATCTATAAGATGGTCTCAGGAAAAGCAAACTTATACGCTGTCATTAAAGAAGTTTTACGCCTTAATGAAAATCTTGATTTAGGATCAGTAAGACGCCCCTTGGAGCCACTTGCAGAAGGTGATATAGAGATTGCCAAAGAAGCAGCGCAACTGATTACAGAAGCACGTTCGACATTTATTAATTAGGAGCAGGAGAGCTATGGATAAAGTATCATTTGGAGCCTTAAACTGGTTCATGATTATTTTCTATTTAGGCATTATGTTGTTAGTGGGGGCTTATTTCACCAAGAAATCTAGTCAGAGTACCGATGCTTTTTTCAAGGCGAATGGTAAAGTCCCTTCTTGGGCAGCAGGTTTAAGTGTTTATGCAACGACTTTAAGTTCTATTACTTTTATGGCTGTGCCAGAACGTTCTTTCTTAACGGATTGGTCTTATGCTGTAGGGACCTTAACTATCTTTTTGATCATTCCTTTAATGGCTAAATACTTCATTCCGTTTTTTAGAAGGCTACATGTTACGACGGCTTATGAATATTTAGAAGCGCGTTTTAGCACAACCTTACGTGCCATGAGTAGCTTTTTATTTGTGATTTATCATTTGGGTCGTATGGCAGTTGTTATCTATTTGCCAGTTCTTGCGATTACCTCTGTGACGGATATTAACCCTTTTCTTATTGCAGCTATTGTCGGTCTATTATGTGTGATTTATACCTTCTTAGGTGGTATTGAAGGGGTTATCTGGAGTGATGCGATTCAGGCAATTATTTTATTAGCAGGTGCTTTTCTTGTTATTGTTGTTGGTTTGATGAAAGTTGATGGAGGGTTAGTAACCTTATTGACAGATACTGTTGAACACCAGAAATTTATTTCTTTAAACAATAATTTTAATATGGCTAATTTGGCAAGCTTTATTCCTCTTATTTTTATTGGTCAATTTGCTAATACCTTATATCAATATGCAGGAAGTCAAGATGTAGTCCAGCGCTTTTTGACTACTAAATCAACAAAAGAAGCGGTACAGTCATTGTGGACCTCTGGCTGGTTATCTCTATCTGCTATCCCACTCTTTTTTGGAATGGGTACTGTTCTCTATAGTTTTTACACTCATACAGGTCAACTGCCCGAAGATTTTAACACCAGTGCTATCGTGCCATACTTTATTGTGACACAAATACCGGCAGGTCTTGCAGGCTTGGTTATTGCTGCTATCTTTGCTGCAGCTCAATCAACGATTTCATCTAGTCTTAATGCAATTTCGTCATGTTTTGTTGTTGATTTTAAACAGCGTTTTTTCAACAACCATTTGAAATCACTATCAGATGTGTGGTTAGCACGTTGGGTGATTATTGTTGCTGGAACAATTAGTACACTGATTACTCTTTACTTTATTGCAGGGAATTCTTCATCAACATGGGATATTTTCCTAGCGGTTTCAGGAATGTTTGGCGTACCAGTTGTTGGTCTCTTCGTCCTCGGTATATTTACGATAAAGGCTAATGCGACAGGGGCACTTCTTGGTTTTGTAAGCAGTGTTTTGATTAGTTTCATAGCTAATAATGCTAAGGTATCAGCACTTCTTGTGGCAGTCTTAGCACTTGTAGCAACAGTTGTTTTCGGCTACTTGTTTAGTTTACTCTTTAAAGGGAACAAGCAGCTTACCAATTTGACGATTCATACTTTATCAGATGATTTAACAGAGGACTAAAAGAAGGTGACCTATGAAAGATACAATGACTTTAGAAGCGATGCAGACTTACAGGGGGAGGCAAGAGCTACCAGAAGACTTCGATTCGTTTTGGGAAAAGAATATTGCGTCATTACCAGAAACGATTTTTCACGTCGTGGAAGAAAAGGATTTTAATACTCCAAATATTCGATGCATTGACTTATATTTCAATGGAACGAACAAGGGTAATGTTTACGCACGTTGTGTTTTTCCAAAAGTAGACCAAAAAGTTCCTGTGATTTTTCATTTTCACGGTTACATGGGACAAAGTCCAGACTGGTCGGTTTTGTTCTCATATGCAGCCCTAGGATATGGTGTTGTCGCTATGGATGTTCGTGGACAATCAGGTCGGTCTTTAGACAACGCTACCTTCAATGGGAATACTGTCAAAGGCCAAATCATAAGAGGAATGGTAGATGGTCCAGATCATCTCTTTTATAAGGATGTCTATCTAGACGTCTATAGTTTAATTGAGATTGTTTCACAATTTGAAGAAGTAGATGAGAACCGTCTGTTCAGTTATGGAGGATCACAAGGAGGAGCTTTAGCTTTAGTAGCCGCTGCCTTAAATCCAAAGATACAGAAGTGTGTCACCGTGTATCCGTTTTTAGGTGATTTTAAAAGGGTGATTGAGCTAGGCAATCATAGCGAAGCTTATGATGAGTTGTTCCGCTATTTTAAGTTTCATGATCCATTTCATCAAACAGAAGAATATATTTTGAATACCTTATCTTATATTGATATTAAGAATTTTAGTCATTTAATTAGCTGTCCTGTAAAATTTGTGACCTGTTTAGATGACAACGTCTGTTTCCCATCTACTCAGTATGCCATTTATAATCGATTGACAACTGAAAAAGAGCATTTATTATTACCAGAGTATGGCCATGATGCGGTTAATGTTCAGTTGAATGATACAATCTTTAATTGGTTGACAGGTTCAGAAATAACCTTTGAGTTCTAAAAGAGGAGAAAAATATGGAATTTTACCCATCCATTGATCATGCGAATAAACATGTGTTATTAGATTTAATAAAACCAATCTTAGCGGATTTAGACCTTCTAAACCTTGAAACCGGTATGCATCCTGTCAATGATGACCTTTATTTTAATGTGATTCAGTATGAGTCAACTATCGAGGATCAGCGTGTCTGGGAGAGTCATCGTCGAGAGTATGATGTGCATTATATTATTTCTGGAGAAGAGCGCATTTATCATAATTTCCTAAATCAGATGAGTTTGGGCAACTATGATACAGAAAGTGATTGGCAGGAGATGACAGGACAAAAGGCTAGTGAGCTGGTTTTGTTACCTGGGAATGTGCTCATTTTTGATAAAGAAGATGCTCATAAAACAGGATTGAAGGTCACTGATTCTGTAATGATAAAGAAAATCGTGTTTAAAATTGCCATGTAAAGTTCTTAAATTGATGAAAGGAGAAAGGCATGCGATTACTAGGCATTGATATTGGTGGTACTAGTATCAAAAGTGATGTCTATGACGAAAAGGGCTCTTCGCAACAGGAATTTAGAGAAATTCCGACTCCTGTTGATCTTCAAAAAGGTACCAATCAAATCTTTGATAGTCTTTTGCGATTAATTACTGGTTATCTTGATTCAGGTCGTACCCTAGACGGAATTGGGATATCAAGTGCTGGAGTTATTGATTCAGTAGAGGGAGAAGTGGTTTACGCAGGACCAACGATTCCTGATTATAAAGGTACTGCTTTAAAACAACTGGTAGAAGAGACATTTAACCTGCCTTGTGCGGTTGATAACGATGTTAATTGTGCTGCCTTAGGAGAAGCTTGGTTGGGTGCAGGTCAATCTACTTCTAGTTTTATTTGCCTAACTGTTGGTACAGGGATTGGTGGAGCAATTGTTTTAAATGACTCAGTTTGGAGAGGTTTTACCCACTCAGCTGGTGAGGTAGGTTATCTACCTATTGATCAGGATGTCTGGCAAAATAAAGCCTCCACAACAGCTATGGTTAAGGAATATTGCCAGAGGAAAAATCTGACAAGAGCTACAGGAAAAGCTATTTTTGAAGCTTATGAGCAAGATGATGAAGACGCTAAGGCTGTGATTACCCAATTTGTGGATTATTTTGTAGAAGGACTGTTACCAATTTTATATGTTATTAATCCTGAAAAAGTGTTAATTGGAGGCGGTATTTTAGCTAGATCAGATATTTTAATCCCTCAGCTCCAAGAGCGATTAGAAAATAGATTACAAGCATCTCAGTTTCTACCCAGATCCCTTGAGAGTACTCAATTGGGAAATGAAGCAGGACGACTAGGAGCAGTCTATCATTTGTTAAAGACGTGTTTTTAAACTAAGTAAGTATAGTAGGTTGATAGGTGTTGGTCATACAATCTTGGATAGATATGAAAATCTAAAAGTGATAAGGCATGAAATCACCGATTTCTGCCTTTTTTCTTGTGCCATTCCGTGCTATAATAAGACTACTATACTATTTTGATGGAGAAACAAAGATGGCTTTCTACAATCACAAGGAAATTGAACCCAAATGGCAAGGTTTTTGGGCTGAAAATCACACTTTTAAAACAGGAACGGATGCGTCAAAACCTAAATTTTATGCGCTTGATATGTTCCCTTACCCGTCAGGTGCTGGTCTGCACGTAGGACATCCTGAAGGCTACACAGCGACAGATATTCTCAGTCGTTTTAAACGTGCACAAGGCTACAATGTCCTTCACCCAATGGGTTGGGATGCTTTTGGTTTGCCTGCGGAGCAGTACGCTATGGATACTGGTAATGACCCTGCAGAATTTACTGCGGAAAACATCGCCAATTTCAAACGTCAAATCAATGCGCTAGGATTCTCCTACGACTGGGATTGTGAAATCAACACAACTGATCCTAACTACTACAAATGGACGCAGTGGATTTTTACGAAATTGTATGAAAAAGGCTTGGCTTATGAAGCAGAAGTGCCTGTAAACTGGGTTGAGGAATTAGGAACAGCCATCGCCAACGAAGAAGTCCTTCCTGACGGAACATCTGAACGTGGGGGCTACCCTGTTATCCGCAAACCAATGCGCCAATGGATGCTTAAAATCACAGCCTACGCAGAGCGCCTCTTGGAAGATTTGGAAGAAGTGGATTGGCCAGAGTCCATCAAGGACATGCAACGCAACTGGATTGGTAAATCAACAGGTGCTCATGTGACTTTCAAAATCAAAGATACGGATAAAGACTTTACAGTCTTCACTACTCGTCCGGACACGCTTTTTGGGGCTACTTATGCGGTTATGGCGCCTGAGCATGACTTGGTAGATAGCATCACATCACCAGAACAAGCAGAAGCTATCGCAGCATACAAACGTGCTGCCAGCCTCAAGTCTGACTTGGCACGTACGGATTTAGCCAAAGAAAAAACAGGTGTCTTCACAGGTGCCTATGCTATCAACCCTGTCAATGGTAAAGAAATGCCAATCTGGATTTCGGATTATGTTCTTGCTAGCTACGGAACAGGTGCTATTATGGCGGTGCCTGCCCATGACGAACGTGACTGGGAATTTGCCAAACAATTTGGTTTAGATATTATTCCTGTCTTGGAAGGTGGTAATGTTGAAGAAGCTGCCTACACTGAAGATGGACTTCACATCAATTCAGGCTTTGTCGATGGTCTTAATAAAGAAGAAGCAATTGACAAGATGGTTGATTTCCTAGAAGAAAATGGCTTCGGTAAAAAACAAGTCAACTACCGTCTTCGTGACTGGCTTTTCAGTCGTCAGCGTTATTGGGGTGAGCCAATTCCAATCATCCATTGGGAAGATGGCACTTCAACAGCTGTTCCAGAAAGTGAATTGCCACTGGTGCTTCCTGTAACCAAGGATATTCGTCCTTCAGGGACTGGAGAATCACCACTTGCTAACATCACAGACTGGCTTGAGGTGACGCGTGAAGATGGTGTTAAAGGTCGTCGTGAGACTAATACCATGCCGCAGTGGGCTGGTTCAAGCTGGTATTACCTTCGCTATATTGATCCACATAATGATGAGAAATTAGCTGATGAAGACCTCCTCAAACAATGGCTGCCAGTTGACATCTACATCGGTGGTGCTGAACATGCCGTTCTTCACTTACTTTATGCTCGTTTCTGGCATAAGGTCCTTTATGATTTAGGTGTTGTTCCTACCAAAGAACCATTCCAAAAACTCTTTAACCAAGGGATGATTTTGGGGACAAGCTACCGCGACCATCGTGGAGCTCTCGTTGCAACAGATAAGGTCGAAAAACGTGATGGTTCATTCTTCAACATTGAAACTGGTGAAGAACTTGAACAAGCACCTGCTAAAATGTCTAAATCCCTCAAAAACGTTGTCAACCCTGACGATGTAGTGGAGCAGTACGGTGCCGATACCCTCCGTGTTTACGAGATGTTCATGGGACCACTTGATGCTTCCATTGCCTGGTCTGAAGAAGGTCTTGAAGGGGCTCGTAAGTTCCTTGACCGTGTTTATCGCCTCATTACAACCAAAGAGATTTCTTCGGAAAATAGCGGAGCATTGGACAAAGTCTACCATGAAACTGTCAAAGCCGTGACAGAACAAATCGAAGAGCTCAAATTCAATACAGCTATTGCGCAGCTCATGATCTTTGTCAACGCAGCCAATAAAGAAGATAAACTCTTTGTTGATTATGCCAAAGGATTCGTCCAGTTGATTGCCCCATTCGCACCACACTTGGGTGAAGAATTGTGGCAAGTCTTGACCGCATCAGGGGAGTCTATCTCATATGTGGCATGGCCAACATGGGATGACAGCAAACTTGTGGAAAATGAAATCGAAATTGTTGTCCAAATCAAAGGTAAAGTCCGTGCGAAATTAATCGTTCCAAAAGATGCTAGCCGTGAAGAATTAGAAGCTCTTGCCATGGCAGACGAGAAAGTCAAAGCTGAAATTGCAGGCAAAGAGATTATTAAGGTGATAGCTGTTCCTAACAAGCTCGTTAACATTGTAACCAAGTAGTTTCCTCACTTGTTTGTTGAATTCCAATTTCTAGGAGTATCATTCTCGATTCTTAGATTCTAACGGATTGGATAATATCATTATAGAAAAAAGACTGGCTTTTCCTTAGACTGAAGGTAAAGGAGTAGGGGAAGTTTTAAAAACAGAAAATAGCTTAGAATGACGTTGCTGTAAAACGTTGATTCTAAGCTATTTTGTCTTGTTTTTAGGATAGTGTTGTAGTAATTAAATCTCGCTTGTTTATGATATTAAGAATCATGCTGCTTTATTTTCAATAGAAAGTTCAACATTAAAGACTTTCCAGCTCTTCTAAATTTAGAGGGCTGCCATTGTTATCCTAGTAATAGTGGGTAAAGGTAGAGGAGGATGGTAAAACTGAGGAGGCTGAAGAAGATTCCCCAGCGAATGGCTTGGAAGGCTTTGTAGAAGCGGGCAATAGTAAGGAGACACCAGATCATGAGCACGATAACAAACCAAGCTGACAACAGACGAAGTGGTGTTGCTCCATACAAGTAGATATAGATACCAAAGAGTTTCCAACTAGCTAGAGCAGCAAACAGACTAGCAAATACGAATAAAATGGTTAAAGCGATACGTGTTCCTTTTTTATTCCAAGGCATTTCTTTAGAAAAAATATAGAAGGCTATTAGCACCCCAAAGTTAAGAAGAGAAACACGAACTAATTGCCAGAAGCCAGAAACTGCTACGGTAGATGCATCTTGTGGAGAGACTTTGATAGACGTATCCAACAAGTTAGTTAATTCATTCAGACCGATTCCAAAAAAGAGAGCATAGGTCAAGCTGAGACTAATAAGAATGATGTAGATAGCTGACGAAGGGAATTGTCTTGTTTGAGTCAGTTCTTCTTGGAAACGACTGTAATCAAATGTTTTTTGGTTTCTTTTCTTGAGAATGGAAGCTGCTATTAAACCATATAGCCATAACATAATTGGTAGGCACATCAAGATTCGGAAAAGACTAACAGCAGGATTGAAAAAATCAAGAGAGAAATGTGTGAAAATGCTTGTCAATGAACGAGTGAACTGAGCAAAGCTTTCTGAAACTTGACTGAGCTGCGACCAGACAAAAATAACGAGTACTAGTGACAACAGGACACTAATTAGGATAAAAGTGAATTGAGTTCGAAAATGTTTTTGTTGGTCTATATCCTTCTTTCTCTGAAACGGCTGGGCAAGCACACGGAAGGCAAGGAAAAATTGACCAAAGGGATGTAAAACACTACCACGCCACAAGTCAAGCCAAGACAGAACCCCTAGATGACCTTGGCTGAGCCAATTTGTTCGGCTAAGGGTATAGAGGATGAATGACCCATGTAAGGCCAGAAACTGAGGAATTTCTAATTGACCAAGAAAGCCAAAATAACTCAGTGCCACTGCTTGAAAAACGGTCATCGAGAGAAAAAAAGAAGTCTCAAGTTGTTGGTGGGTATTGCTCTTAAAAGTTTGTAAGTTGTGTTTTCCGAGGTACTCTATCAAGAAAATGATACCAATGGTAAATGGAAAGATGTAATCAATGTAGCCTTCAAATATCCCCATCCAGTAAATGTATGACAATATAAATAGCAAGAGAGTCCCGATCTTAAAGCGACGTAAGGCTGAATCAGAAATACTGTTAAATAGATTTGGTTTTGGCTTCGGTTTTGGTTGTATGATAGAGGATGTAAAATTGGTTTGTAGTGGTTTAGCGGGAGGTATAGACATACTTAGTTTTCCTCACTTTCATCAGGTATATATTCGAGAATGTCTCCTGGTTGGCAGCCTAGTTCTCGGCAAAGAGCATTGAGTGTTGAGAAGCGAATAGCCTTGGCTTTATTATTTTTTAGAATAGATAGATTGGCCGGTGTTAGGTCGATAAGTTCTGCTAATTTACCAGCACTAATATGTTTTTTAGCCATGACAACATCTAAATTAATCTGAATCATACTTACCTCCTTAAATCGTGAAATCGACTTCTTCTTGTAAAGCTACTGCCTTACCGAAGGCAGTACGAATGACACGTATAATCAAAGTGAGAAGACTACAAGAAACAGCAACGAGTAGCATAGGTAGATAGGCTGTTAAGCCCATAAAGAGCGAAATCAATGCAACAGCTCCTACAATCCATCCTAGATAGCGTAAGTTTTGAACGTTTTCAGAGACGAAAACATGGTTGTTGCCAATACGGGTGATGAGTTGATAGAGGGTTATAATACAGCTGATAGCGAGAGCACCAAGAACATAACCTAACAGTAAGAGTACCCAAAAACGGATAGAATCTTGAAATAAGGGAGAGCGGTGCTCTATCACGAGCCTTGTAATCCATGGACCGATAAAAAGCATAATAAAAGAAGCTAGTCCTAGGCTAATAAGAGCCAATTTAGTTAGTAAGATACTGATATTTTCCTTAGTTGGTGTGTATTTAAACATTATTTTTCTCCTTTGATTTTAAACTATAGCACAAAATATATCGATAATCAATAAAAATATAGTGAAAAACAATAATTTTTTTGAGGAAAGAAGCTTCTTAGCTAATTTTAGTGAACAGGTTATTAAGCTAGTTGAAATCATTATTATATTCATATGACGTTAGAAACTATTGCAAGGTAGTAGATTTATGAGGGTTTTTTAATAACCTCTCATAAGGGATTACGTGTGTCTGTAGATTATTAATCGTTTTAATAAGATAATGATAAGCAACTATGATGAAGGTGATCGAGATGTAAATAAACCTTGCCATAGCTTGTAACTATATGCTACTCTAGTAATTGCCAAATAGCTAAATGACATCAGTCGTGTTAAAATAGAAAAATATTTGAATAGACTTATTTTGAAATCAATAAATAGCTTTTTTCAGTGTCTTCCTTAAGTAATGTGAGCTTTGAAAATCAGAGAACGACTAGCGCAAAATACCTATCATTTTATATTGTAGGCGCTAGAGCAGGTGAGGTCTAACAGAGGAGACCAGCGCTCACAATGGAAAAATTACTGTAAACAGCTAACTTTTTGCGAGGGAGTTTCCGCTTCTCATTTGAAGGTAATAGACTCTCTAACCTGTAGTGCTTGGTTCTATAATAGTTTTCTGTTATGGTATGCTAGCCACATAAGGGGCGCTAGAAAGAGTAGTCGTTTCTGAACAAGTCCAATATAAAATCAGTGGCTTAATGAAGTCACTTGAAAGGGAAATTATGTCGAATAAACTCTTGGTTTTACAGTCAGATTTTGGTTTGGTGGATGGCGCTGTGTCAGCTATGATTGGGGTTGCTCTTCAAGAAGATCCAAGTCTCGGTGTTCATCATTTAACTCATGATATCACACCTTATCATACTTTTGAGGCTAGCTATCGGCTCTTTCAGACGATTGAATATTGGCCAGAAGGTACAACTTTTGTCTCTGTTGTTGACCCAGGTGTTGGCTCATCGCGCAAGAGCGTGGTAGCTCTAACTGAGCAAAATCAGTATATTGTCACGCCTGATAATGGGACCTTGTCGCATATCAAACGCCATATTGGTATTAAGGCAGTTCGTGAAATTTCTGAGGTGGAAAATCGCCGTCAAAACACGGAGCATTCTTATACCTTCCATGGTCGTGATGTTTATGCCTATACCGGTGCCAAGTTGGCTTCGGGTCATATTTCTTTTGAAGAAGTTGGACCTGAACTCTCAGTTGATCAGATTTTAGAAGTGGCAGAAGTGGAAACGCAGGTAGCAGAGTCACAGATTTCAGGGGCTATTGACATTCTTGATGTTCGTTTTGGTTCCTTGTGGACGTCGATTAGCCGTGAGGAGTTTCAACATTTGTCGCCAAGTTTTGGTGATCGATTTGAAGTGACGATTTCCCACCATGACCTTTTGATTTATCAAAATCAGGTCACCTATGGCAAATCCTTTGCTGATGTGGGACTAGGTCAGCCGATTTTATACATCAATTCACTCTATCGTGTCGGACTAGCCATTAACCAAGGATCCTTCGCTAAAGCTTATAATGTCGGCGTTGGATCAAGTTGGCGCATTAGCATTAAAAAAATTAAGTAAAAGGATTTAAAAGATTATGAAAAACAATTCTATTAAAACGGTCGTTGCTACAGGTATCGGCGCAGCTCTATTTGTGATTATTGGGATTTTGGTCAATATTCCAACAGCCATTCCTAATACCAGTATCCAGTTACAGTATGCTGTTCTAGCTTTGTTTGCTGTGATTTATGGTCCAACAGTTGGTTTCTTCTCAGGTTTTATCGGTCACGCGCTTAAGGATGCTCTTCAATACGGATCTCCTTGGTGGACTTGGGTCTTGGTGTCAGGTCTTGTTGGTCTTGTTATTGGTTTAATTAGCCGTAAAATTGACATCAATAAGGGTTATGTAACTGCCAAAGACTATGTTATTTTTAATGCAACACAAGTAGTTATCAATGTTTTAGGTTGGGGCTTGATTGCACCTTATGCAGATGTTATTATTTATAGTGAACCATCCAATAAAGTATATGCTCAAGGCTTTTTATCAGCCTTGGTTAACATTTTGACAGTTGGGATTGGTGGCAGCTTGCTTCTGGCTTTGTACGCTAAAACGCGTACAAAAAAAGGAAGTTTGACTAAAGATTAGGAGTCAATAGGGTATAAGTGGAGTGCTGTCCAAGCTTGGAGGAGTTTGGTCCACTCCCTTATTTGCTTTAATGAGTGACGAAAAATGACAAAGTATATTTGTTTTGAAGACTTTTCGTTTACCTATGATGCTCAGACTACTCCCACTTTAAAGGGGATTAATCTAACGATTGAGCAGGGTGAGAAAGTCTTAATTTTAGGACCATCAGGCAGTGGTAAATCCACTTTAGGCCAATGTTTAAATGGGATCATTCCTGGAACCTACTCCGGGACAATGTCTGGAAAGTTAACCATTGCTGGTCAAGAGGCTGAAAAACTGTCTATCTATGACCGGTCTTTTTTGGTGTCTACTGTTTTACAAGACCCAGATGGTCAGTTCATCGGACTTAGTGTGGCAGAAGATGTTGCTTTTGCCTTGGAAAATGATCAGGTGGCTCATGCTGAAATGGCAGAGCGCGTTGCCGAGTGGACAGCCAGACTAGACTTGGAACAATTGCTTCACCATCGTCCCCAGGACTTATCGGGAGGTCAAAAGCAGAGGGTTAGTTTGGCAGGTGTCTTGATTGATGAGAGTCCTATCTTACTATTTGATGAGCCTTTGGCTAATTTAGATCCAAAGGCTGGTCAGGAAACCATGCACTTGATTGACCGTATGCACCAAGAAGTCGGTGCGACAACTCTTATCATCGAGCATCGTTTGGAAGACGTTTTAGAAATTGATATTGACCGAATTGTTTTGATGGCTGATGGGGAAATTCTTTATAACGGAAAAGCAAATGACTTGTTGTCTAGTGATTTATTAGTTGACAATGGCATCAGAGAACCGCTTTACCTGACGGTTTTAAAGGCTTTAGGGCATGATTTGAAGGATAAAAATCATTTAGCTGATTTAGCAAAACTATCCTTACCAGCCTTAACAGTACCATCAGTGGAACAAGCATTAAAGACAGAATCTAGTAAGCCTTTACTTGAAGTCAACCATTTGACGGCTGGTTACTCCCCTGAAAATCCTATTTTGAAGTGTCTGTCATTTACCGTTTCAAAAGGTGAACTTGTTGCCGTAGTTGGTAAGAATGGTACAGGAAAGTCAACACTAGCCAAGGCACTTTGTGCTTATTTGCCTATGAAAGGCGACCTGCTCTATAAGGGGCATTGCATTGTTAATGATTCCATAAAAGAAAGGGCGGAGCGGATTGGCTACGTCTTGCAGAATCCTAATCAGATGATTAGTCAAACTATGATTTGGGATGAAGTAGCCCTTGGGCTAAGACTTCGTGGTATCGAAGAATCTGAAATTACTGAGCGCGTGGAAGACGTTTTGCGAGTTTGTGGACTTTATCCTTATCGTAAATGGCCGATTTCTGCCCTGTCTTTTGGGCAGAAGAAGCGCGTGACGATTGCTTCTATTCTAGTTTTGAATCCACAAATCTTGATTTTAGATGAGCCAACGGCGGGACAAGACCAGAGAACTTATCAGGAAATCATGTCCTTTCTCAAAGAGCTCAGCGCAGCAGGACATACGATTGTGATGATTACCCATGATATGCAGTTGATGTTGGATTATGCCGACCGCTGTCTTGTTGTGGCGGATCGTACCATTATCGCGGATGATAAGCCACAGACAGTTTTATCTAATCCAGAACTAGTCAAAAAAGCTCATCTCAAACCAACATCACTTTATGACTTGGCTCAAAAAATAGGGCAAGCTCCTGAAGTGGTCACGGCCTATTACCAATCCTTAAAGGGAGGTGTCTAATATGGCGAATCGCTTATTGGGCTATCAGCCTGGGCAAGGTTTTTTGTACCAGCTGTCAGGCACAAGTAAACTCCTCTTTTTCATTTTAGTTTCGGTAGCAGTCATGACCAGCTATGATACACGTTTTCTTATCATCGTTAGTTTGGCCTCGCTTTTATTATTTAAAAAGGCTGGTATTAAATGGAAGGATGTCTCCTTCGTTTTTGCCTTTGTTGGCGTTTTCGCCCTACTGAATATCTTGATGATTTACTTATTTGCTCCTCATTATGGAGTGGATTTGTATGACTCTAAGACCCTCTTGCTCGATGGTCCTGGACCCTATGACATCACTCTAGAAGAGCTCTTTTACCTCTTTAATGTGGCGGTTAAATACTTATCAACCCTACCTTTGGCTGTGATTTTTCTATTGACCACACACCCGAGTCAGTTCGCTTCAAGCCTCAACCAGCTAGGACTTCCCTATCGTTTTGCTTATGCGGTTAGCCTAACTCTTCGCTATATTCCCGATTTGCAGGAAGATTTTGGAACCATCCGAAAAGCTCAAGAAGCACGAGGCTTGGAGTTGTCCAAGAAAGCCTCATTACTATCCAGGATTAAAGGTAATATCCAAATCATCACACCGCTGATTTTTTCATCGCTTGAGCGTATTGAAACCATATCAACCGCTATGGAATTGCGCCGCTTCGGCCGCTACAAAAAAAGAAGCTGGTATCAAGCTAAAGCATGGACCAAGAAAGACAGTCTTCTCATCCTCCTTAGCATTATCATCGTCGCTATCACCATCAGCCTCTTTTATGTCAATGGCGGCAGATTTTACAATCCGTTTTGAGATAGTGGATTTTATTATATTTAAATTGCAATATTTAATAAAGAATATAAAAATTTTTCATAAATGATATTGTTTCTGTCAGAATTGTATGATAATATCAATTGATAGAAAAAGAAAATATAGGAAATCCGGATGGAACAAAGAAATCAAAAACTGCGTATCGTGAGTGGAGTCCTTTTCAGCTCCGCTCTTTTTATGTCCTCTCAAGTACAGGCTCAAGCCGATACAACAGCTAGTCCAGTATCATCAACGGTTGCTAGTCCGGCAACTCCTCCTGAATCCACGAGTAGTAATATTGGTTCTAGTCAACCAATTGCGACTAGTGGTGATGCTAGCTTGAATAGTCGTTTAGCAAGAGCACAAACGGAAGGTGTCCTTGTTGTTGAAGCACCGACAGAAATAGTAGCGAGTGCCAGTGATCAGGCTCAGGATTACCAAGCGCAAGTGGCTACCGTCGATGCCGTTACGAAACAATACCAAACTGAAAAAGCTCAGTATCTGAAAAACGACCAAAATTATAAGGATTACCTGGCTAAACAGTCTCAGTATCAGAAAGAGCTAGCAACTTACCAAGCTTATCAAAAAGAAAAAGCCATTTATGACCAACAGATGAAAGCCTACAACCTTGAAAAGGCTAGTTATGATATGGCTTATGCAGAAGCACAAGGTCATACGACAGAGACAGGTTACTTACCAGAAGTGTTAGCACAAAATCTTATTTTTAGATTGGAACCAGATGCCGTCCAAACAATCACTGGTAAGGTGCTTTCTGATGAGCAATTAAGTAAGGCGATTAAGAATCACGTCGGTTGGATTGACCCAGGGACAATTTTAGGAAGTCCGAAATTAGTCACGGTGACTAGCCGTCATAAAAACAACAGTGTTTTAATGGCAGTTGGAGATACTGTCGTCGTCGATTATTCTGATTTGCAGCACTCAAGCTTTTCAGGTCATACGATTAAAACAGTCAGATATACGTATCGCTTGGTATCAACCTCTCATTATTCCGGACAAGTTATTTTTCAAGCTCTGAGTGATCCAACAGTCACTTCTTTTACCCATGTCTATCATAAAGATGCTAAAACCTCATCTGCTTTTGATATGGAAATGACGGTACAATTCTTTGATGCTAATGGTAAAGAATTGCTTCCAACTCCAGAAAACTATGCCTTGACGAGTTTTGCTAGTTTAAATTCCTTAAATGGCGAAGGGGAGTATGTTGGTGATTATAATGGGCAATTCCTCCCTATTAATGGTTCAACGATAAGCGTGCAAAATGGTAGGGCAGCTAATTTCACAAACACTAAGCAAATTGATGTTGTTGGAGAATGGGATGATAAGGACAATCCTAATGCCTATATTGGAGCTATTGTAGGAAAATCAACAGAACGTATTCGCTTTCATTTTGGCAATTCAAAAGGTTCAGCTATCTGGTTTGCCTTTAACTCGGATGTCAAAGTTAGTGGTGGATTGTTAACCCCACCAAAGGCTCCTGTTGCTCCCAAAGTCGTGATGAAACCACTAGCTCCCAAAGTTGTTGCCAAGCCGGTAGCACCATTAAGACCGATTGTTTTTTACCATCAAGTTAAAGTTATTATTCCCAAACTATCACAAGTAGTAAGACCGTCAAAACCAACTAAACGAGCAACCTCTAGTCCAAATAGGGCTAAGGTAAGCCCTAAACCGTCAGTAGCGACAGTTAAAGTCAATAAGGTAACTTACAAACCTAAACCGATACCGGTATACTATACATCGAACACAGTGTTTTCAACACCAGCTACGTTAAACTATCTTAAGAGTTTTTCTTCTAACATAGTTTCTCTACCACCCAAACTTAATCCTGTTAACAAGAAGACATCTATTAAGAAAACAAATAGCTATTATATTGACCAGCTGAGTTCGGAGCAGATTGATTGGTTTAGAAGAAATATTGGGGTATATGATAAGAAACTTAAAGATTATAATATTTCTAGAGATGAAGTTAGAGCTTTAGTTTCGTACCTTAAAGATGTTCAAAAAATGGCTATTAAAAAGTACGGAAAAAATAATCATGATAAGATTAATCATGCCGTGGCTAATGCTATTGCTGGAATAAATTATGATCAATCAAAGGATCAGAAACTCGTTAATGATTTTAATCTTATTGATTATAAAAAAAGTAAATATTATGATAAAGCCTCCAGAGTAGTAAACAGTAGTCACAAAAATTATTATAAGGTGGATTTATCGCATATGATGATGCCTATTGCAACCTCTTATAAAAGTGTATGGTGGAAGGAATTGATAAAAACAGCAATGTCCGATACTAGTTTTGGACGACAAGTTCCGGAATCATTTTTTTGGTTGAATTCATTAGTAGGTGATTTTTATACCAATATAGATCAAATTGACAGAAATGCGGATAATGATGCTTATATTTTGAAAAAAAGAACCAATAGTCAATCGCCTGATTTGGTTACTAATTTTATCAATTTATATGGAAAGAAGTATAATAGAGCATATACCTATCAAAAACAATTTGATTCTAATAAGAAAAAGGAAAAACAGGCCCAAATAGCTGCTCGTTTTAGTCTTGGATTGGGGGCTATAGTGGCTGTATCTTTGCTAAAAAAATTTGGTTCAAAGGTTGTAGCTTTTGTTAAATCTATTCCAAGTAAGGCTAAACAAATAAAAAATACTAAGGTGAAACAAATAACACATCGTTTGAAACCAGCTGTTAAGGTGGTAAAACGTTATATGAAACCAGCTCCTAAACCGATAAAACGTCATTTGAAACCGGCTGTTAAGATTAAGGCGATAAAACGTTATGTGAAACCAGTTCTTAAGCCGATAACATATCGTTTGAAACCAGCTATTAAGACGGTGAAGCGTTATGTCAAGCCAGCCATTAGAGCAGTAAAACCTTATATTAGACCAGTTATTAGAGCAGTAAAACCTTATATTAGACCAGTTATTAGAGCAGTAAAACCTTATATTAGACCAGTTATTAGGGCAGTAAAACCTTATACTCGTCCCATCACTAGGTTTGTTAAAAAAGTATTTAAGGGTAGAAAAAGGAAGCGTTAATTTGGAGGTTGAAGATGAAAAAAAGACGTATTTTATTGATTAGTTTATTCGTTTTGCTTGGGATGATTATCTTTAATTTTTGGATTAATTCAGCTTATTATGCGGTTCATTCTAAATATACTAGCCAAGATGAGGTTCCTGGTGTTATTATAGACCATTTGGATGATGTTATGATTGGTGTTAGAAATGAGCGCTTTGGCGATTATTTTTTACAAGTTGATGGTTCTAGCTCTATTGACTATAAGTTTTCAGAGGAAGGTGAGAAATCTTTAGATAATATTGGAGGGTATAAGGGGAGTTATTTTTATACTAAAAATAAAAATGGTGTAACTTATATTTATAATTTAGATAAAAAAATGAAAATACTTAGCATCAGTACAATGGATAATGAAATTCATAAAGTGACTCCAAAAGATCAAGATGAAGTCAAAAAAGATCTTCATGAACTAGTTAAACCATTGTTGAAACGGGTTACTAAACCGTTTATCAATCTTCAATGGTTATATGACTTTATTTTTCGTAAGCATTAATTATTGTAAGTATTATTATGAAGTCCTTTATCATAGATTAAAGGTAGAAACAAAAAGAGGTTGGGACAAAAGTCCTAACCTCTCAATTCATTTTAGATTGTCAAGCAAGACGCAGTGGTTGAATAGGCTCTAATTCACTGATTTTATCAGCTTTTACAGCCTTAACGAATGAGATAAGCCTTGGCTCCTTTAATTTCTAACCTCAAACAGTCACTTCCTGACTGTTTGAGCTGTGAAGAGGTGGGAGTAAGATAGTCCAGTGAACTGTTTCAGCTCGTCCCCTGAAAAATAGGGAGGTGAGGGGGAGTCGCATTCTGACGGATGACCGATTTTTCTCCCACTCTCTTTTTAGTCTGTTTGACTTACATAACTCCTACTTTATAAATCGTTTGATAAGTAGTTGGTGTATTAGCTTTTAGCACAGGAGATGGGAAGTGTGGTGTGTTGATAGCATTTGGGAAAAATTGTGTTTCCAGACAAAAACCATGACGTTTTCCGTACAAAGCTCGCTCTTTTCCAGGATGGTTATTGAGGAAATTCCCAGAGTAGAATTGGACGCCAGGTAGATCGGTGAATGCTTCTAAGATGATACCTGTCTTATCTCCAATAACTGTGGCGAAAGGATATTGTAAACTTGGATGGTCTAAAATAAAGTTATGGTCGTATCCTCCAGCTAATTCTAATTGATCAAATGATTGACTGATATCTTGACCAATGGTTTTAGGGTTTTTAAAATCAAATGGTGTTCCCTCAACATCAGCAATATCCCCAATCGGAATAGACTTGCTATCTCTGATTGGTGTATAGGTGCTGGCATTTAGTTTGAGGAGGTGGTTTTCAATGCTACCAGAAGCATGGCCATTTAAGTTGAAGTAAGAGTGATTCGTTGGGCTAAATGGCGTATCTTTATCAGCTAAAGCTTGATAAGTGATTTTGAGGTGATTATCTTTAGTCAGTTGATAGGAAATGTGTAAAGTCAAATTGCCAGGATACCCTTGATCGCCGTCTGGACTTTCTAGTTTGAACGTTACCTGATTGTTCACTTCATCTAAACAGTCGACTTCCCAAATACGTGTTTGATAACCATTGGGACCGCTGTGAAGATTGTTGTTGCCGTCGTTTTCAGCTATTTGGAACGTCTCCCCATTAAGGGAAAAACTAGCATTTTCAGTTCTATTGGCAATACGGCCAACACTCGCCCCGAAGTAGGTATCTGTGTTATTGAAGTAGTCGTCTATGGCGTCAAAACCAAGAACAATATCTTGTAACCTTCCTTTCTTATCTTGTGTTTTGAAACTAAGAAGTGTGGCGCCCAAACTAGAAATGATAAGAGAAGTTTGATTGTGATTTGAAAGAGTGATATTTGTGACACTGCCTTGGGCAGTGCTTATTTTTTGTGTTTGTAACATTTGTGATTCCTTTCTATCTAATTACTTACATTAATAGTATAATGGATTAAAATAAATATGAAAACGCTTAACTAAACAAACTGAATAAAATTTAAAATTTGATTTTTGACTTCTATGCTATAATCATACTAATGATTATTGATGAAGGGAGTTGTATGGTGTTTAGTGGCTTATTTCCTCGTGCAGTTGTTTCAAGTGATGCGACTGCTAGTAAGGATACTTTTGTCTTTCCCTATGAGCAGGGGTTTCTTCATCTTCCGAAAACTGACTTGACAGAGAGGGAGTTGGCTTTGATTCACCTCTTAGCTAAGAGTGATGAAGAAGCCGTTACGACCAATCCTTGGTTGTCTTTTCTTCAAGGGGATACTGCATTACCGATAGCTAAAAAGGCTTTGCAATTAGTCTATTTGCATCATTCGACAGCTCTTCCTGAAGACTTAAGAGAGCTTTTAGAGGCCATTTTTCCGAATAGCTTGCTTGTGACCAAGTTATCGAATCAGCAGTCGCTTCTGGTTTTAGATGCTAGTGATACTCAGGATACATCGGTTGTCATTAAAGATATTCTGCCAACTGTTGAAAGTGATTTTGGGATATCCTTAAAAGTTTTCATTGGCAATGCTTGGATAGGTTTTTCTGAGCAGGACTTGCAGGTAACGCTTATTAAAGAATATGCTCTTTTTCAAGAATACTATGATGCTAAAGCCCAACAATCTGCCACAACATTTGCACAGACCTTACTTTGGGGACTGGCTAAGGACAAGGAGGTTGAGCAGCTCAGTCAAAAACTACTTACCCTATTGGATAAGTTAAAAGATGGTCGTGAGTTGGTGACTGCCATGTGGCAGGAACATGGCAATTTAGTACAGACTGCCCAACGCCTCTTTATTCATCGAAATTCTTTGCAATATCGTTTGGATAAATGCTATCAGGCGACAGGGCTTAATCTAAAGGATTTAGATGATTTAGCTCTGGCTTATTTATTGATCTTAAAGGACTAGATACATGTCTGGTTCTTTTTTTGGTCATCCTGCACAAGAGTTTTTGGGTGATGTGACTATGTTTTGTAAACGCTATCTTTGTTATACTAGAGACATCAATAAAAGTCCTTAAATCAAGGTTTAGGATGCTACTGAAGGAGAAACGATGGTTGAACTTAATTTAAATCATATTCATAAAAAATACCCAAATACAGAACACTACGCGGTTGAAGACTTCAATCTAGACATTAAAGACAAAGAATTTATCGTTTTTGTTGGGCCTTCTGGCTGTGGGAAATCAACGACACTTCGTATGATTGCAGGGCTTGAAGATATCTCAGAAGGTGAACTTCTTATCGACGGTGAAGTGGTTAATGACAAGTCTCCTAAAGACCGTGATATCGCCATGGTTTTCCAAAACTATGCCCTTTACCCACACATGAGTGTTTACGACAACATGGCTTTCGGACTTAAATTGCGTAAATACAAAAAAGCTGATATTGACACACGTGTCAAAGAAGCAGCGCAAATCCTTGGATTGACAGAATTTTTAGATCGTAAACCAGCGGACCTTTCTGGTGGGCAACGTCAACGTGTTGCTATGGGTCGTGCCATCGTTCGTGATGCGAAAGTTTTCTTGATGGATGAACCTTTGTCAAATTTGGATGCTAAATTGCGTGTATCCATGCGTGCTGAGATTGCCAAAATCCATCAACGTATCGGTTCTACAACGATTTACGTTACCCATGACCAAACAGAAGCGATGACGCTTGCGGATCGTATCGTCATCATGAGTGCTACGAAAAATCCTCAAGGAAATGGAACCATCGGAAAAATCGAGCAAGTTGGAACCCCTCAAGAGCTCTATAACACACCAGCTAACAAGTTTGTGGCAGGGTTTATTGGTAGTCCAGCTATGAACTTCTTTGAAGTTGTGGTTAAAGATGGCTTTATTGTTAGTGATGATGGTCTCAACATCGCTATTCCAGAAGGACAAGAAAAACTCCTTGAAGCCAAGGGTTACAAAGGTAAAAAAGTTATTTTCGGTATTCGTCCAGAAGACATTTCAGGAAATCTTTTAGTCAAAGATACTTATCCAAGTGCGCAAGTCAATGCGGAAGTCTTGGTATCAGAGCTTCTAGGTGCTGAAACCATGCTTTATGTGAAGCTAGGACAGACAGAATTTGCTTCACGGGTGGATGCGCGTGATTTCCACCACCCAGGTGAACAGGTTAACCTAACCTTTAATGTTGCCAAAGGGCATTTCTTTGACCTTGAAACAGAAGAAGCTATTCGATAATGAGTAACCCCTAAGAAAACAGAATCCTTGATGCCTTTCATTGAGGGTTTTGTTTTGAATAGAAAGGAAAGCGCATGCAGAAACACTGGTGGCACACAGCTACAATTTATCAAATTTACCCTAAATCTTTCATGGATGCTAATGGAGACGGTATCGGCGATCTTCAAGGTATCATTTCAAAACTCGATTATTTAGAAAAGCTAGGCATTACAGCCATCTGGTTGTCTCCTGTTTACCAGAGTCCTATGGATGATAATGGCTATGACATTTCGGACTATCAGGCTATCGCCGACATTTTTGGTGACATGTGCGATATGGAGGAGCTTCTCGCTCAAGCCAACCAACGTGGGATTAAGATTGTTATGGATTTGGTGGTCAATCATACGTCTGATGAGCACGCTTGGTTTATTGAAGCGCGCGAAAACGCAGCTAGTCCCGAGAGAGATTATTATATTTGGCGTGATCAGCCCAATGATTTGGTATCAACCTTTTCAGGTTCGGCTTGGGAATATGATGACAAATCAGGTCAATATTATTTGCACCTCTTTGGAAAAAAACAACCAGACCTTAATTGGGAAAATGAAGAACTGCGCCATAACATTTATGACATGATGAATTTCTGGATTGACAAGGGAATCGGTGGTTTTCGTATGGATGTGATTGACCTGCTAGGTAAAATCCCTGACCAGAACATTCGTGAAAATGGTCCAAAACTTCATGATTATCTAAAAGAAATGAATCAAGCCAGCTTTGGCAAGCACGATTTGTTAACAGTTGGGGAAACTTGGGGTGCGACACCAGAGATAGCTAAGCAGTATTCAAATCCAAAGCATCAGGAGCTGTCGATGGTTTTTCAATTTGAGCACATTGGTTTGCAGCACAAGCCTGACCGACCAAAATGGGATTACGCTGACGGCTTAGATGTCCCTGCTCTCAAGCGCATCTTTAATAAATGGCAGACCCAGCTAGAACTAGGGGAGGGCTGGAATTCTCTCTTTTGGAATAACCATGATTTGCCCCGTGTGCTCTCGATTTGGGGAGATACTGGCTCTTATCGTGAGAAATCAGCTAAAGCCTTAGCTATTTTACTTCATCTCATGCGTGGGACACCTTATATTTATCAGGGTGAAGAAATTGGCATGACTAATTATCCCTTTGAAGGGTTGGAGCAGCTTGATGATATTGAATCGCTCAATTATGCCAAAGAAGCCTTGGAGAATGGTGAAAACATGGCTGATATCATAGACAGCATTCGTGTGATTGGACGAGATAATGCCAGAACACCAATGCAGTGGTCAGCAGAACCTCAGGCATGCTTTTCAAGTTCTAGTGAAACTTGGTTACCAGTCAATCCAAACTATGAGAGCATCAATGTAGCAGCTGCCTTAGAAGATAAAAATTCTATTTTCTATACTTATCAGCAATTAGTCAAACTACGCAAGGAAGCAGAGTGGCTAGTCGATGCAGACTTTGAACTGATGGAGACAGACGAAAAGGTCTTTGCCTACAAGCGCTATACCGAGGACGAGACCTATCTGGTAGTGGTAAATCTATCCGACCAAGACCAAGCGATCAAGTTAACCTGCCCCATCAAAGAAATCATCATTGCCAACACAGACCTCCAAGAGGTTATCAACAGCCAAATCTTGAAGCCATGGGATGCCTTTTGTGTGAGGGTGAAATAGGTTGTGGAAGAGCAAAAATGATTAAGTATTTCAAGAGGTTGAGCAAAAAGTTTTAAAAATAACAAAAGGCTTAGAATAACGTTGTCAATAAAACGTTACTCTAAGCCTTTTATAGTGTTCAATTATTTGTAAAAAGCCTAATATTCATTGAAAATCAGGGCAGTCTGAGAGGTATTGAGACGAATGGGTAGTCAGAAATCTTTTAGCCATTTTGTTAGGAGTAGTTTATGTGTTGGTCTTTATATTTTTATGGTTAGCTTAAAGACTACTGTCTCTTAGCGTTAATTGTGTTCCTAATTTGGTTACTGTTGCAACAGGACGTGGATTGATGGCTTGGCGATTAAGGACATCAACGGCGGTTTGCCCCATTTCACTCGTAAATACCGTAACGCTGGATAGTCTTGGATAGACTTGTTTAGTGATAGGAGTATCGTTAAAAGAAATCAGTTGCACATCTTGAGGGACTTTGATATTGGCTTCTTGTAATGCTCGCAAAGCACCAATAGCTAAAGTATCATTAGCGATAAAGAAAGCTTTGGGTAAGTCTTGACCAAGTTCGTCAATAGCCTGTGACATTAAATGATAACCGGAATCAGCTGAAAAGGGACCAACAAAAATACATCTATTATCGTAAATACCTAGCTCATTAGTGTAATGTCGAAAGGTTCGAAAACGAGGATCAATTAAGAGTTCTAAACCATCACTTGTTCTTTCTTCACCGACAATCATGCCGATTTTAGCTAATCCTTGCTTCACAAAGTGATCAATGACAGCAACAACTGCATTATCAAAATCAGTTGTGACACAATGATATCCCTTTGTTAAGGTATCGCTATCGACAAAAACAAGATTAGGGTGACAACTGCTAAAGTGTTTGATTTGAACCTCACTGAATTTACCAATAGCGATAATGCCGATGGTTTCTTCGGGCAGTTGCTCCGGTTCTTGATTGAAAAATCGAATAATATCATACTGTAATGCTTGGGCACGTTCTTCAATACCTAACCGAATCGCATGATAATAGAGGTCGTTGAGCTCTTCTTGCTCGGTGTACCATTGAATGACAGCTATTTTGTGCCGTACTTTTGGAGCATTGAGTGTTTTCAAATGTTTTTGATAACCTAAATCTTCGGCGATGGTTAGAATGCGGTGTCTTGTTGCTTCCCCGACAGAAAGTGTAGGATCTTGGTTCAACACACGGGACACCGTTGCTTGAGATACCTTTGCCAGTTTAGCAATATCTTTTAAGGTCGCCATCTTTACCTCCTCGTGATCACTGTTACCCTTATTTTAGCAAAATAAAACCTAAAATTAGTAAAAATTTAGTAAAAATATTGTAAGGCTTGCTCTTGCCATTTACAATAACATTAAGACATCATAAAGGAGAACGTCATATGGAATCACAAGACTTAAAACAAGCTTTCACAAAGGTTTTTGATAGCCAAGCTGATGCCACCTTCTTTTCACCAGGTCGCATCAATCTCATTGGTGAACACACGGATTATAACGGAGGGCACGTTTTTCCAGCTGCCATTACCCTAGGAACATACGGAGCTGCTCGAAAACGCGAGGACAAGACCCTACGTTTTTACTCGGCTAACTTTGAGGATCTAGGAATTATTGAAGTTGACTTAGATAACTTAGTATTTGCTAAGGAAGACCATTGGACCAATTATCCAAAAGGAGTTATCAAATTCTTGCAAGAAGCTGGACATACCATTGATACAGGCTTTGATTTTTATGTCTATGGGAACATTCCAAACGGTGCTGGATTATCTTCCTCAGCATCTTTGGAGTTATTAACAGGTATTGTCTTGGAAGAGCTTTTTAACTTAAATCTTGAGCGCCTTGATTTGGTCAAAATTGGTAAACAAACTGAAAATGAGTTTATCGGGGTCAATTCAGGGATTATGGATCAATTTGCCATTGGTATGGGTGCAGATAAGCAAGCCATCTACCTTGATACCAATACCTTGGAGTATGAGTTGGTTCCGCTTGATCTAGGGGACTATGTCATTGTCATCATGAATACCAATAAACGTCGTGAATTGGCAGACTCTAAGTATAATGAACGACGTGCCGAATGTGAAAAAGCAGTTGAAGAATTAAATGAAGTACTAGCTGTTAAAACCTTGGGAGAGCTAGATGCCGATACTTTTGACCAATATGCCTACCTCATCAAAGATGCTAATCGAATCAAACGTGCCCATCATGCTGTTCTTGAGAATCAACGAACCTTTCGTGCCAAAGAAGCCTTAGTATCAGGTGATTTGGAGCAATTTGGTCGCCTCATCAATGCCTCACATGTCTCACTAGAACACGACTATGAAGTAACAGGACTTGAACTAGATACCTTAGCCCACACAGCTTGGGAACAAGAAGGAGTCCTAGGCGCTCGCATGACTGGCGCAGGCTTTGGTGGTTGCGGCATTGCTATTGTGGTTAAAGACAAGGTGGATGCCTTTAAAGACACCGTCGGAAAAACCTATACAGAAATTGTTGGCTTTGCCCCAGATTTCTATATTGCGGAAATTGCTGGCGGCTCACATGTCCTAGAAAGAAGCTAAATCATGACGCTTATTGATGCATTTGTCGCTAAAGTCATCGAACACAGCGACTATACCAAAGAAGATCATCATTACCTTTATAATCGTGTTTTAGCCCTTGTCGGTGAGGCTAATGGCAATCCGGACAGTCAGTCAGAAACCCTGATTGACTTGAAAGAAGAACTAGTTGATTTAGCAGTGGCAAACGGCAAAGTAGGTGCCCTGCTTGAAGAAAGGGATTGTTTGGGAGCGGAGTTGATGAACTTTATCACACCAATTCCAAGCAAAGTAAACAAAAGGTTTTGGGAAACCTACGAAAAATCTCCCCAGCAAGCCATTGCAGACTTTTATGATCTTTCTCAAAAAAATGACTACATCAAGGTATCTGCTATTGCTAAAAATATCGCCTTTAAAACACCATCACCATACGGTGATTTAGAAATAACCATTAATCTCTCAAAACCTGAGAAGGATCCTAAAGCTATCGCTGCAGCAAAGCAGATGAAAACCTCCAGTTATCCTAAATGCCAACTCTGTATGGAAAATGAGGGCTATCAAGGACGCATAGACCATCCAGCACGCGCTAATCATCGTATCATTCGTTTACCTTTAGGCGATGAGGAATGGGGATTTCAGTATTCACCCTATGCCTACTTTAATGAACACAGTATTGTCTTAAATACCCAGCATGTCCCAATGGTTATCAGTCGAAAAACCTTCGAGCAACTGCTGGATATTGTGGATATGTTACCAGGTTATTTTGTTGGATCAAATGCCGATTTGCCAATCGTTGGTGGCTCCATCTTGACGCATAACCATTACCAGGCAGGCCGTCATGTTTTTCCGATGGAAATGGCAGAAATCACGCAAAGCTTTAAATTTAAAGGCTTTGAAACGATTGAAGCTGGAATTGTTAACTGGCCCATGTCTGTCTTACGTCTAACCTCCTCTCATAAAGCTGATTTGGTTGATTTAGCTGAGCATATCCACTTGGCTTGGCGTGATTACAGCGATTCAGGAGCCGATATTTTAGCTTATACAGGTGAGATACCACACCACACGATTACGCCTATTGCACGCCGCAAAAATGGCAATTTCCAATTGGACTTAGTCCTACGTGACAATCACACCTCTCCAGAGCATCCAGATGGTATTTATCATCCGCATGTAGATGTTCAGCATATTAAGAAAGAAAATATTGGTTTGATTGAGGTCATGGGTCTAGCTATTTTGCCGCCTAGACTCAAGGATGAACTCCTAGAGGTTGAAAAATATCTCCTTAACCAGTACAATGATATGGCAGACTATCACAAAGCTTGGGCTGATCGCATCAAGTCAGCTCACCCTGACATTAATCAAGAAAATGTCCAAGAGCTTGTTCGCCAGGCAGTGGGGCAAACCTTTGCTCGCGTTTTAGAAGATGCTGGGGTTTACAAAAATCAAACTGATTTCATGCGCTTTGTGGAAAGTGTTGGCTTGGCAAAAGCCTAGAAAGATAGGAGAACGATGGGAGTTTTAGTATTAGGTGGAGCAGGTTATATCGGCTCACACATGGTTGACCGTTTGGTAGAAACAACAGATGAGACAGTAGTTGTTGTTGACAATTTGGTGACAGGACATCGCGCCGCAGTGCATCCAGATGCCAAATTCTATGAAGGTGATTTGGCAGATAAGGATTTCATGCGTCAGGTCTTTCAGGAACATCCTGAAGTTGATGCTGTGATTCATTTTGCAGCTTTTTCTCTGGTTGCGGAATCCATGACAGATCCCTTGAAATACTTTGATAATAACACTGTTGGCATGGTGAAACTCTTGGAAGTGATGAATGAGTGTGGCGTGAAAAACATCGTCTTTTCATCAACCGCCGCAACTTACGGTATCCCAGAAGAGTTACCAATCAAGGAAACGACACCGCAACGCCCAATCAATCCATATGGGGAAAGCAAACTCATGATGGAAACTATCATGAAATGGGCTGATCAAGCTTATGGCATCAAGTTTGTACCACTTCGCTACTTCAATGTCGCTGGAGATAAGCCAGACGGTTCAATTGGTGAAGATCACCGTCCAGAGACCCATCTCTTACCGATTGTCCTTCAAGTAGCACTTGGGCAACGTGAGAAAATCTCTATTTTCGGTTCAGACTATGATACTAAAGACGGAACCAATGTTCGTGACTATGTGCACCCCTTTGACTTAGCTGATGCCCATCTCTTAGCAGTGAAATACCTTCGTGAAGGTAATGAATCAACCGCCTTTAATCTCGGATCTTCCACAGGTTTCTCAAACCTTGAAATTGTTGAAGCTGCTCGTCGCGTGACAGGCAAGGAAATCCCACTTGAGATGGCAGATCGCCGCCCTGGGGATCCTGATAGTCTCATCGCAGAATCTAGCAAAGCGCGTCAGGTGCTCGGCTGGAAACCACAATTTGATAACATTGAGAAAATCATCGAAACAGCCTGGGCATGGCATTCAAGCCACCCTCAGGGTTATGATGACTAATTGAAGTTTTTATAAGGGAGTAGAAAAACGCCCAAAGTTTAAGATGAGGTTGGAAGTTATGCCAACCTCTTTTGCTAGAGAGGAATAAAATGATTATTTCAGTTCAGGGGTCGATGGCAGTCGGAAAAACGAGTGTGGTGAATTATCTAGGACAGAAATTACACGAAGTATTTGTGAGCCATGAAGACATTTCACCTGTAGTGACAAAAATAAATCAACTTCAGTTAGATAAAGATAACTATAAGGATTATCAAATGATCCAAGCTTTATGGATTGATCATGAAATCTCTCGTTATGGAAAGGTGGCGGATAAGAAAGTTGTTTTGATGGATTTTGGTGCGGAAGAAATTGATTTTTATACGCGATTTTATCCCAAAGCATGTGGGAAGGATTGGCAACTGAGTCCGCAATTGATCAATAAGTTAAAAGCATTAGAAACTTGTCTGCCTGACCTTGTGATTTACCTTGATGCCAGTGAGTCCGAATTACGACAGCGGAAACAATTGGATAAAACGAGAAGGCGTTCCTTTTTTGACTTTCAACTTGACAATCTCTTGCCAATAAAAAGAGACTGGTTCTTAGCGAAGGATAATACCATTGTGGTAGATACAAATGCTAAAACACTTGAAGAAGTTAGCCAAGAAGTTTACATGATCATATCTAAGTATGTTTCAGATAATTGAATCTCTTCATTTTTAGGTGTAAAATATAGAAAAAACCAGTAAAGTGAGGACATTATATGTCAGAATTTGCATCAGCTTTTAACCTTATTTCAGCAGTAGCAGCTGAAGAAGCGATTAACACTCAAGAAAAAGTGATTCTTTTTGTTGGTCGACCAACCTGCCCTTATTGCCAACGTTTTGAACCAAAGTTGACAACTGTTGTTAAGGTAAATAACCTAACAGTTGACTACCTACATTCGGAAGATTTTTCACAATTTGAAAACATCCAAGCTTTTCGCGATAAATATGGGATTAAAACCGTTCCTGGTCTCTTAGTCGCTGAAAATGGTCAAGTGCGTGTCGTTTGTGATTCATCGCTATCTGAAGAAGAGATTTTAGACTTTATCGGCTAAGACTTTAGGCTGATTTTACAGGAAATAGCAGAGCTGACCTTGTTTGTTGGCTCTTTTTTTACTATAATGATAGTTAATATATCTTTGGAGGAATAAAAAATGCCAACAATATTAATTATGGTCCTCGTTATGGCGGGGATGATGTATTTTACAACACGTCAACAGAAAAAAGCTGCTCAGCAACGACAAGATCAGATTAACGCTCTCACTCAAGGTGATGAAGTTGTGACGATTGGTGGTCTGTATGGAGTTGTTGATGAAGTTAATCAAGCAGAACAAAAAATTGTACTTGACATTGATGGTGTCTACTTAACATTTGAATTATCAGCTATCAAGCGTGTCGTGACAAAAGTTGGAGACATCCCGGGTGAAATCGGGCTTGTCGACGAAGGTGCTGTGCAAGCTGATATCTCAGAAGATACAGTAATTGAACCAAGTTAAAAGAGAGTCCTAGGACTCTTTTTTAACTGACAAAAGATACTTTTTTTAACAGAAAATTAAAAAATAATGATTCAGAACTGAACTTAGCACAAATCATGGTTAAAAACCTTTAAAATATGGTAAAATAAGATGATTATGCTTTGATAAAGGAAGATACATGTTTGGATTAAAACGAAAAAATAAAGAAATGATTCTTGATAATATTCCTAACCATATTGGAATCATTATGGATGGCAATGGCCGTTGGGCTAAAAAACGTCTCCAACCAAGGATTATGGGGCATAAAGCAGGCATGGATGCTCTTCAAAAAGTTACCATCGATGCTTCTAAATTAGGCGTAAAAGTTCTAACTGTTTATGCTTTTTCAACAGAAAATTGGTCTCGTCCAGAAGATGAGGTTGCTTTCATCATGAAGCTTCCTGTTGAATTTTTTGACAAGTACGTTCCAGAACTAGATAAAAATAATGTCCGCATCCAAATGATTGGTGACCGTCATCGTTTACCAAAAGATACTTTGGCGGCTCTTGACAATGCTTTAGAAAAGACACGACATAATTCAGGCTTGGTTCTTAACTTTGCACTTAATTATGGTGGTCGAGCAGAGATTGTTGAAACCGTTCGTGAGTTAGCGCAAGACGTCTTAGATGCTCGCTTAAATCCAGGTGACATCACAGAGGATCTCATATCAGGTCGTTTGATGACGAGCCGTTTGCCTTATCTTTATCGTGATCCTGATCTCGTTATTCGAACAAGTGGTGAGTTGCGTACCAGTAACTTTCTTCCTTGGCAAATTGCATACAGTGAGTTTTATTTTACTGACCGTTTATGGCCAGATTTTGATGGTCAAGCCCTTAAAGAGGCTATTTCAGACTATAATCACCGACATCGTCGATTCGGTGGTTTATAATCCAGAAAGGAATTTTTAATGCAACAACGTGTGATTTGGGGAGCAATTGCTTTAGCAATATTTCTTCCCTTTTTGTGGATCGGTGACCTCCCTTTTCAGCTTTTTATAGGTGTATTAGCAATGATAGCTGTATCTGAATTGCTTCGGATGCGTCGTTTAGAAGTCTTCTCATTTGAAGGTGTTTTTGCTATGTTAGCAGCTTTTTCATTGGTCGTTCCTTTACAAAACTACTTAACTTTTTTACCAGTTGATGGGAGTTTTACAATATTTGGTCTCCTCATGTTTTTCATTTTAGCTGGAACGGTTATTTCTAGTGATACCTATGCTTTCGATGATGCAGCTTATCCAATACTATCGAGCTTGTACGTAGGTATCGGTTTCCAAAATCTCGTCAATGCGAGAATGGCTGGTTTGGATAAAGTTTTTTTAGCTCTTTTTATTGTTTGGGCAACTGATACAGGAGCTTATTTTATAGGGCGTCGGATGGGGCGTCGAAAATTGTTACCCAAAGTATCTCCCAATAAAACCATTGAAGGAAGTTTAGGGGGTATCTTATCAGCAGTTATCGTGTCACTAGTCTTTATGCTTTTTGATAAAGATGTTTATGCCCCTCATCACTTTTTAGTCATGCTTATACTAGTTGCTATTTTTAGTATCTTTGCGCAATTTGGTGATCTAGTGGAGAGTGCTATTAAGCGACGTTTTGCCGTCAAAGATTCTGGCAATTTTATTCCTGGACATGGTGGTATCCTTGATCGTTTCGATAGTATGATTTTTGTTTTTCCAATCATGCATTTGTTTGGTTTATTTTAAACTAAGAGGAGTAGGCCTATGCAGGGATTATTAGCTTTTATTGTTATTTTTGGAATTTTAGTTGTCGTTCATGAGTTTGGTCATTTTTATTTTGCTAAAAAATCTGGGATTTTAGTCCGCGAATTCGCAGTTGGTATGGGTCCTAAAATCTTTGCACATACAGGTAAGGATGGAACTGCCTATACCATTCGCGCCTTGCCACTTGGTGGCTATGTCAGAATGGCTGGTTGGGGTGATGATAGTACCAATATAAAAACCGGTACACCTGTTACCTTAACCTTGAACAAAGATGGCTTGGTGAAAAGGATCAACCTATCTCAGAAATATCTAGATCAAACAAGTCTTCCTATGAATGTAACAGCTTACGATTTAGAAGATAAGTTGACAATTACAGGAGTGATTCTTGATGAGACGAGAACCTATTCTGTTGATCATGATGCAACTATTGTCGAAGAAGATGGTACAGAAGTTCGTATTGCTCCACTTGATGTGCAATATCAAAATGCGACCGTTTGGGGACGTATGATGACGAACTTCGCTGGTCCTATGAATAATTTCATCCTAGGAGCTTTGGTATTTATTGTCATGATGTTTGTTCAAGGCGGTGCCCCAGATGCTAATACCAACCAAATCAGGGTATCAGAGGGTGGCGCTATGCAGGTTGCTGGTGTTCAAGATGGAGACCGTATTTTGCAAATCGGTTCAACCACGGTAGCTAATTGGGAAGGTTTGACCAAAGCCGTTGATGATAGTACTCGTAATCTCAAGAAGGATGATAGTATCCAAGTCTTAGTCTCTAAAGAAAATGGTCAGGAACGCCAAATCACTGTTAAACCGCAAAAAGTCAATGGTAATTATGTGATTGGTGTCATGCCAGGTTTGAAAACCAGCTTCGTGGATAAAGTTATCGGTGGTCTTCAAGAGTCTTGGAATGGTGCCACACTTATTGTTCGTGCCTTGAAAAATTTGATTACCAATTTTAGTTTAAACAAACTTGGGGGACCAGTTGCCATGTATCAAATGTCCAACCAAGCAGCTAAGAGCGGTCTGGTCAGTGTTTTATCATTGATGGCGATGTTATCTATTAACTTAGGTATTTTTAACCTTATTCCTATCCCAGCACTTGATGGTGGTAAAATTTTCATTAATATCATTGAAGCCATCCGACGCAAACCTCTTAGTCAAGAAGTTGAAACCTATATTACGCTAGCTGGTGTCGGTATTATGGTGGTCTTGATGATTGCTGTTACATGGAATGACATCATGCGAGTCTTCTTCTAAAATCATTCTAGTCAATAACCTTAAACAGAAAGGAAAAGTGTTCGTTTTGATGACAAAACAGAACACGCTTTAAATGCATTTTTAAAAGTATAGTCTCCGGTGCCTATCTCAGAATCTATACTTTTCATGAGTGATATTTTGAGCATTGAAACTTAATTATGAAACAATCTAATATGCTTATTCCTACGCTACGCGAGATGCCTAGCGATGCACAAGTCATCAGTCACGCCCTTATGGTACGTGCTGGCTACGTTCGTCAAGTCTCAGCAGGGATTTACGCCTACCTACCACTAGCTAACCGTGTTATTGAAAAATTCAAGACCATCATGCGTCAAGAATTTGAAAAAATCGGTGCAGTAGAAATGTTGGCCCCAGCCCTTTTGACAGCTGATCTATGGCGTGAGTCAGGTCGTTATGATACCTATGGGGAAGACCTCTACAAACTGAAAAACCGTGATCAGTCAGATTTTATCTTGGGACCAACCCATGAAGAAACACTTACTTATTTAGTTCGTGATTCAGTCAAATCTTACAAGCAACTACCGCTTAATCTTTACCAAATCCAATCTAAATACCGTGATGAAAAACGCCCTCGTAATGGCCTTCTTCGTACGCGTGAATTTATCATGAAAGATGGTTATAGCTTCCATAAGGACTATGAAGATCTTGATATTGCTTATGAAGCTTATCGTCAAGCTTATGAGGCTATTTTCACTCGTTCAGGTCTTGATTTTAAGGGTATTATTGGTGATGGTGGTGCTATGGGTGGTAAGGACTCTCAAGAGTTCATGGCTGTTACTCCAGACCGTACTGACTTGGATCGCTGGTTGGTTTTGGATAAGTCAATCCCATCAATCCAAGACATTCCAGAAGATGTCTTAGAACAAATCAAGGAAGAATTATCTTCTTGGTTGGTTTCTGGTGAAGATACCATTGCTTATTCAACAGAATCAACCTATGCAGCCAATCTTGAAATGGCAACCAATGAATTCAAAGAGACTTCAAAAGTTGTCTCACAAGAAGCTCTTGTTCAAGTGGAAACACCAAACTGTAAGACTATCGATGATGTGGCTGACTTCCTTGATGTTCCTGAAGAAGATACGCTTAAAACGCTTGTTTTCAAAGCTGATGGTGAATTAGTAGTAGCCCTTCTTGTTGGAAATGACCAAGTCAATGATGTTAAGTTGAAAAACTATCTCGGTGCTGACTTCCTTGAAGCCGCTAGTGAAGAAGATGTCCGTCCAGTTTTTGGTGCTAGCTTCGGTTCGCTTGGGCCTGTTAACCTTCTCGAAACTGTGCGTATCATTGCTGACCGTAAAGTTAAAAATACAGCTAACGTTGTTGTGGGCGCTAACCAAGATGGTTTCCACTTGACTGGTGTTAATGCAGACCGTGACTTCAAGGCTGAATATGTTGATATTCGTGAAGTTAAAGAGGGTGAAGTCTCTCCAGATGGAAAAGGAACACTTCAATTTGCGCGTGGTATCGAGATTGGTCATATCTTTAAACTTGGCACTCGCTATTCTGACAGTATGGGGGCTAATATCCTTGATGAGAATGGCCGTTCTGTACCGATTGTTATGGGATGTTATGGTATTGGTGTTAGCCGTATCTTGTCAGCTGTTATCGAACAGCATGCCCGTCTCTTTGTTAACAAGACACCAAAAGGAGACTACCGCTTTGCATGGGGAATCAACTTCCCTAAAGAGTTAGCACCATTTGATGTTCACTTGATTACAGTTAATACAAAGGACGAAGTTGCTAACGACTTGACACAAAGTATCGAAAACACTTTGATGGCTAAAGGTTATGAAGTCTTGACAGATGACCGTAACGAACGCGTTGGTTCAAAATTCTCTGATAGTGACTTGATTGGTTTACCAATCCGTGTGACTGTTGGTAAAAAAGCAGCCGACGGTATCGTTGAAGTAAAAATCAAAGCAACTGGTGACAGTATTGAAGTTCACCAAGACAACTTGATTGAAACCTTGGAAATTTTGACAAACGAAAATTAAGAAGATGAAAAGCTTTGGCACCTTGTCAAAGCTTTTTGCTATAATGGGTTTATGATAGAGAAAGAATTTTTAGCATTGATTCAAAAGGAACAGCAGATGATGACGATTTTAAATGTGATTGCTGATTTAGAGTTACAGGATTCTTGGCTGGCAGCAGGTTTTGTCCGTAACTACATCTGGAATGTTCAATCTGGTTTTTCTGGATTTGATACTGAAACTGACTTGGATGTGGTCTTTTATGATCCAGAAATATCCTACCAAGAAACTTTGAACAGAGAAAGAAGATTAAAAGAAAGCTACCCTGATTATCCGTGGGAGTTGAAAAATCAAGTCTTTATGCATGTTCATAACCCTGATACAGCAGGCTATGAATCAGCTAGAGATGCTATCAGTAAATACCCAGAAACAGCAACAGCAGTAGCTTTGAGGTTAATTGATGATGAGCTAGAGCTTTTCGCACCTTATGGCTTAGATGTTATTAGTCGTTTTGAGATTCACCCAACACCGCATTTTAAGGCTTCAGATAAGCGTATGGCTGTTTATAATGAACGTATAGCAAGGAAAAATTGGTCGAAAAAATGGCCGCAAATCAAGTTTTTCAGAGACTAACTTGGAGGAAAGAATGATTAAAAAATGGACTTTTTGGCAACAATTTAATCGTTTGTTTGCTGTCGTTGTTTTGTTAACGGTTGTTGGTATTATCTGTAAAGATGATAAGTGGCATTTATGGGGGCGGATACTCTGGTTTGGAAGTTTTGCTCTCTATCCTAAAGTACCTGATTACATAGCTTTATATCAAAGAGATAGATTTCAGATATACATCCGCTATGGCTCTATCATCATGCTTCTTATTAGCTGTTATGCCTTGTGGAAATAAGTGGATGGATTCGTTTGAAAGTTCAAAAGTAAAGTTATCTATATCTGAGATTAGAAAAGGAATTTTCTGAACGACTGCCTTGAACTTATCAGAATTAAGGTCATTTTTGTTATAATAGAGAAAAGAAAGGAGCTTTTGTATGAAATTGACAACGCTTGGTTGCTGGGGAGGTTACCCATTTAAAGACGGTGGAACGACATCTTATCTGCTGACAGGACACGATGGTTTTCAGCTGTTGATGGATGCAGGTTCACGCTCTTTAAATGAATTGGAAAAAGAAATTAGCCCGCTGGATTTGGATGCTGTCTTGATTTCACACTATCATCCTGATCATGTGGCAGATTTAGGGGTTCTGCGTCATTACCGCCAGCTCTATCCCAAACACTTATGGCAACCCAAAGTGATTCCTATCTATGCCCACAATGAAGATAAGGATGAGTTTGAAAAATTAAGTTTGCCAGATGTATCAGAAGGGATTGCCTATGATGTTGATGGGACGCAAAGTATTGGTCCTTTTGACATCACCTTTATCAAAACGGTCCACCCTGTTATCTGCTATGCCTTTCGCATTGTCGAACGTGAAACTGGTCAAATCCTTCTTTTTACAGCAGATACAGGCTATTTTAAAGCCTTGCCAGACTTTGTCAAAGGTGCTGATTTCTTCTTAGCAGACGTCTACCTTTATGAAGGGAATGAAAATCATCCAGCTCATTTGACCACTAAAGAAGCAGGTGAGATTGCTGTTCAGGCTGGCGTCAAAAAATTAGTCCTAACGCACATGCCACCAGTAGCTCCAAAAGGAGTTGATCCAGATAATCATTTAGAAATCCTTCGTCAAGAAGCGCAGCAATATGCTGGTGATATTCCAGTCGAACTAGCTGAACCACATAAATCATGGGATCTAGGACAACTCTAATGCAAGAATTGACAGAAACAGAAAAAGCCTACTTTATGCAGGAGGCTTTGAAAGAAGCTCAAAAATCCTTAGCTAAGGATGAAATTCCCATAGGCTGTGTTATCGTCAAGGACAGTCAGATTATCGGACGCGGGCACAATGCGCGTGAGGAAGTTAATCAAGCGATTATGCATGCAGAGATTATGGCCATCCAAGAAGCTAATCAGATGGTCGGGAATTGGCGTTTGCTTGAGGCAACTTTATTTGTGACTATTGAACCCTGTGTCATGTGTAGCGGTGCTATCGGGTTAGCTCGCATTCCACAGGTCATCTATGGAGCACCAAATCAGAAGTTCGGTGCCGCAGGTAGTCTTTATGATATCTTGACAGATGAGAGATTGAACCATCGTGTGCAGGTCGAAAAAGGTGTTTTACAAGCAGACTGTGCAGCCATCATGCAGACCTTTTTCCGCCAAGGGAGAGAGCGAAAGAAGGAAGCTAAGCGTTTAGCTCAGGAAGCTGATAAAAAAAGCAGTTTGCAATAAGTTAAAAATATGCTATACTAGTAAATGGAGCAACACTTGTGCGTGAAGTGGGTCAGGGGAGGAATCCAGCAGCCCTAAGCGATGTCAAGTGTGTGCTCTTTTTTTGTGCAATATAAAAACCCTTTGAAATCAAGATTTCAGAGGGTTTTTCTGTCAAATGTTTAGCAAATAGGGGCAAAACAGAGTTTTGTCTTACTTTTCAACTTTTTCTTTTTTACCGTCTAATTCTTTTCCTAAATTAATGATGTATTGTTTTAAATCATCTTTAACTTGTGGGTGCTTGAGGGCGTAATCAATAGAAGTTTTCATGAATCCAAATTTATCACCAACATCGTAACGATTGCCAGTGAATTCATGTGCAAAGACACGTTGTGTCTTGTTAAGGGTATCAATGGCATCTGTTAATTGAACTTCATTTCCAGCACCGGGTGCTTGATTTTCTAAAATAGAGAAAATTTCTGGTGTCAGTAGATAGCGTCCGATAATAGCTAAATCACTTGGGGCATCTTCTGGTGCCGGTTTCTCGACAAAAGTATCAACGCTATAAAGGCCTTTACGAACTTCCTTATGAGGGGCGATAACACCGTAAGCCGAAACTTCTTCATGAGGAACAGGCATAACAGCGATAGTAGATGCGTGTGTCTCTTCGAAGTCATTAATGAGTTGTTTGGTCAAAGGAATGGCTTTATCGTCAGAAATATCCATGAGATCATCTCCAAGCATGACAACAAAAGGTTCGTTACCAACAAAGGCTTTGGCTTGTAAAACAGCATCTCCGAGTCCACGAGGATGACTTTGACGGATAAAATGAAGATTGATAGCCGTTGTATCGTTGACCAATTTTAGAAGGTCGTTCTTTCCTTTTTGTTCTAGATTGTATTCTAATTCAAAATTAGAGTCAAAATGATCTTCAATGGAACGTTTGGCTTTACCTGTGACCACCAAGATTTCTTCAATTCCTGATTTGAGGGCTTCTTCAACAATAAACTGGATCGTTGGTTTATCAACGATTGGCAACATTTCTTTGGCAAGAGCCTTAGTTGCTGGTAAAAAGCGAGTGCCGAGACCTGCAGCTGGAATAATAGCTTTTCTAACTTTTGCGTTCATAATCTCTAATCCTTTATTCTGTCCATTCATTTTCGGAGCGGAATTCGTTAGACATCATGTCAAGAATTGATTCTTTGATGTCAGCTCCCTCGTAAATTGTACGGTAAATAGCACTGGTAATTGGCATATAGACACCTAATTCCTGTGCTAATTCATAGGCGACTTTTGTTGTTGAGATTCCCTCAATAACCATCCCCATATTTGTCTCGATATCTTCAAGTTTTTCACCACGACCAAGAGCATCACCAGCACGCCAGTTACGAGAGTGAATAGAAGTTCCTGTGACAATCAAGTCACCGACTCCTGATAGTCCACTGTAAGTAAGTGGGCTTGCTCCCATAGCGACACCTAGGCGAGTGATTTCTGCTAGTCCACGTGTGATAATAGCAGCTTTGGCATTATCGCCATAGCCAAGACCGTGGAGGGCACCCGCGCCAACAGCGATGATATTTTTGAGGGCACCAGCTGTTTCAACCCCAATGACATCGGTATTTGTGTAAAGGCGGAAGTAGTGATTACTAAAGAGTTCTTGGACGTACTTAGCTGTTGCTAGATCTTTTGAGGCAGCTGTGATAAGTGTGATATCACGAACAATCGTTTCCTCGGCGTGACTTGGACCAGAAACAACAACCACTTCTGAACGAAGATCTGCTGGGATTTCTTCCTCAAGGATAGTAGATAAACGCTCATGGGTGTCAGGTTCAAGCCCTTTAGAAGCGTGCATAACGGTTACTTTATGTTTTAGCGCTTTAGCGACCTGTTTAGCCACTAAACGGGTTACTTTTGTTGGCACAACAAAGAGCACTGCGTCAGCGCCATCTAATGCTTGTCCCAAATCATGGTAGCCTATAATCTTTTTATCGAGAATGATATCTTTAAAGTATCGGGTATTGGTATGGTCTTGGTTCAATTCATCGATTTGTTCAGTGATATTCCCCCAAACACGCACCTCATGTCCATTATCGTTTAGTACTTGTGCCAATGCGGTCCCCCAAGAACCAGGTCCTAAGACAGCAATTGTTTGTTTGCTCATAGTAACTCCTTGATTGTAAATGAATAGCAGTTCTAGCAGAAACGAATGGTCTGTTAAGTAGCCATCTGCTAGTGATAATATGCTTCTTTATTATAACATAAAAACGTTTTTATGTTGTCGGGATGATTGACTTACCACTATTGATAGTTAATGTAAGAATAGTACAATAAATAAAAAAAGAGTAAAGGTGATAATTGTTAAAACATCAAAAAATAAAGGAATAAAAGTTATTTTAAAAGCTTTCTGTAAATTTATGAAAACATATTTTAATTGTCGAAAAATTATTTTTTAATTGAAACTGATAATAAAATGCGCTAATATTAAAAATGTCTAATAGGAAACAGCGTTATTTTTAAAGGAGATTATTGATTATGAAAAAATCAATCGTATCACTTATGGCAGCAGTAACATTGTTTGTAGCGGTAGCACCTGTATTTGCTGACGACAACTACGAGCTTAAAGCAGAGTATGTTGATGAAAACGGAAATGCTACAGAAGTTATTATGAAGCTCAAAACTCTGAGTGGACTGGTGAAGAGCCTGT
Organism: Streptococcus pluranimalium; assembly: GCF_002953735.1. NCBI lineage: Bacteria > Bacillati > Bacillota > Bacilli > Lactobacillales > Streptococcaceae > Streptococcus > Streptococcus pluranimalium. The sequence continues at coordinate 259,237 of NZ_CP025536.1, forward strand.
AAAAGGTGACGTTTATACTGTAAAACTTGAAGATGGAATCGTTGTTGAACGTCCAGCAGTGGCAACATCGACTGAAGCAGCAACTAAAGAAGCTTCAAAAGCTCTTCCAAAAACTAGTGCTGTTAAATAATCTAGTTTCATTAGAATTGTAAAAAAAGGCTGGCTTACCCAGATTTTTTTAAGTAGAGGTAAAATCATGTTGAAAATATCACAGTCACTGAAACACTTTTCGATCATTTTTCTTAGCTTGTTAGCTATTTTGACACTTGTCTCTTGTGGCTCTGACAAACAGTCTTCGAAAACGACTGGTTCTTCTGAACAAACAAGGAGTTCGCAGGTTACTAAGAAGGGTTCCTATAAAGTTTCTGATGAAGAAAAAGCTTATCTCAAAGAAAAATTTGATAATTTATCAGGTACTAATCCAGAGACTATTGGCTATGTTTATGCTCCAGGAACCAAGCTTGATGAGCCAATTGTTCAAACGACAGATAATGCTACTTATTTGGATAAAACATTTGAAGGTGGCAATGAACCCTACCTAGGTACAGTCTTTATGGATTATGAAAATGATAAAACTTTCAATGATCAACTGACTTGGTTATTTGGGCATGCACGTGGATCAAAAGTCGCAGATCACCGTATGTTTAATGATGTTAACTATTATGATGATCAGAAATTCTTTGATAAGCATCCGTATGTAGTGGTTGAAACACCTGATAGAAAACATTATTATGAAGCAGCTTTTTTGATTATTGTTCCTGAGACGACTGCTTTCTACAAAACTTCATTTGACAGCAAGCAAGAATTTAAAAATCAATTAAAAGAAGTTGCTAAAAGCGCTCATACTAAGAATAAAAAAATTAAAATTGATGAGAATGATAAATATCTCGTTTTATCAACTTGTCGTGAAGACGATGAAACGATTCGTTCTAATCTTTACCTAAGAGAAATTCCAGAAGCTGAGCTAGGAAGCTTCTTAGATAAGCATGCTAGTGAACTAGCTTACAAACCAACACGTTAGTCAGTATACAAAAAACACCTTTCAAGGAAGGTGTTTTTGTATAGTGTTTTTAGCGAAGAATTTGAGTGATCCATAGACTTTCCAAATAAGAAGAAAAGAAAGGGAAATCCTCGATAAAGAAACGAATTAGACCATTTCCAGATAAGGTTTGTTGGATATTCTCAAAGGGAATGGTTGCAAGAATGGTAAATACCATACTAAAACTAAAACAAACCACAAGGCAAGATAAGACTCCTGCAATGGTATTGTTGAGTATTGAATCGAAACGTTCAAGTGGTGCAAGATGGATGAGTACTCCCAGTAGTCGAATAGCAGTATAGGCGAGTGTATAGACAGCTAGAAAAGCCACTCCAGCATAGAAGACTAAGTCATGCGAAAAGAGGTCGACATCTTTGAAAAAATAGATGTGTGAACCTTCGGTTGGATTAGCATAAGGCACCCAAATATAAAGCTGCTCGGCTAACGCTTTGTAATAAACTTTGGCAATAGCTAGAGAGACTAAGCTGCCGATGGTATAAAAACCTTGGAGAAAAATGCCTCTTGAAAAGCCGATATAGAAACTCCAGGCAAGAATAATGAGCAAGAGGAGTGTTATCATAAATCTACCTCTGTTTCGTTTGTAAACTCAGCTGTCTTTTCATCAAGAAAACGTGCTCTCAGATCAAGTAACTCATTCTCCATATCTTCAATCGCTATTTCGCGACTGAGCTGTGTTGAAAGAGCATTGATGGCTAGCAAAATAGCCAAGGTTTCATTATCTGCTTCAGGGAGTTTTTCACGAATAGCCTCGTATTTTTCTTTAGCTACACGCTCCACTTCTTCCATGAAGAGATTATCTTTATCAGTTGTTAACGTTAAGGGACGATCCCCAAAAACAAATTTATAACGATTCTTTTTTGTCATGAAAATACCTCTCAAACATTATAGCATAAAGGACTTTTTAGGAACACCTTTAGCTTTTATTTAATGGCTTTCTAGCGTATGAGAAATCAGAATTATGCTATAATATAGCCTATGAATACTAGAATTTTAGAACAGTTAGAATTTGAAAAAGTCAGGGACTTATTTGCCCCCTACCTTCAAACAGAACAAGGGCTAACTGAATTAAAGAGCTTGGTTCCACTAGTTAAGGTGGATAAGATTAAAGAACAATTCACAGAAATTGAGGAAATGGCAGCCATCTTTGTGGAAAATCATGGCTTTGCTTTGGGTAGTTTGACCTCTATTTCCGAAAGCATTCGCCGTCTGGAGTTAGCAGCTGACCTAAATATTACTGAACTGATTGCCATTAAAAAAGTCTTGGCAGTTACAGCTGATATGGGGCGTTTTTACCAAGATTTGGAAAATGTAGAGCTGATTGCTCTTAAGCGTCTTTTTGAGAATTTGGTTGGACTGCCACAATTACAAGGCAGTTTGCAGTCGGTTAACGATGGTGGCTTTTTAGAAAACTTTGCTAGTCCAGAATTGGAAAAGATTCGACGTCAAATAACAGCTAGTGAAGCGCAAGTGCGCCAAGTTTTGCAAGATGTTTTGAAAAAACAAGCTGACTATCTATCAGAAAGTTTGATTGCTAGTCGTAATGGGCGCAGTGTTCTCCCGGTTAAAAATACCCACCGTAACCGGGTTTCAGGAGTAGTTCACGATATATCAAGCTCAGGAAATACGGTTTATATTGAGCCACGTGCTGTGGTTGCTATTAATGAAGAGATTACCCAGTTACAGGCAGATGAACGTCATGAGATGGCCAGAATTCTCCATGAAATGTCAGAAATGCTTCGCCCACATGCAGATGTTATCCGTAATAATGCTTGGATTTTAGGACATTTGGATTTTGTTCGTGCCAAATATCTTTTTATGCGTGAGAAAAAGGCTAATGTGCCTGATATTTCTAGTGATAAGAGTATTAATTTAATTAATGTTTTTCATCCCTTGCTTAAAGATCCAGTTGCCAATGATTTGCACTTTACCAAACAGTTATCGGCTATTGTCATTACTGGTCCCAATACGGGTGGTAAGACTATCATGCTGAAGACCTTGGGTCTTGCCCAACTGATGGCTCAGTCTGGCTTGCCAATCATGGCTGATAAGGGATCAAAAGTGACAGTATTTACTCAAATTTTTGCTGATATCGGTGATGAGCAGTCTATTGAACAGAGTTTGTCAACTTTTTCTAGTCATATGACCCATATTGTGGAGATTTTGGCAGCGGCAGACCAAGAGTCACTAGTCCTTTTTGATGAATTGGGAGCAGGTACTGACCCGCAAGAAGGTGCTAGTCTTGCTATGGCTATTTTGGAACATCTACGCCTCAGTCAAATTAAGACAATGGCAACGACCCACTATCCAGAACTCAAGGCTTACGGGATTGAAACTAAGTATGTGGAAAATGCCAGCATGGAGTTTGATACAGCGACACTCAGCCCTACCTATCGTTTCATGCAGGGGGTTCCGGGAAGATCCAATGCCTTTGAGATTGCCCGCAGGCTTGGCTTGTCAGAAGTAATTGTCTCGGATGCCGAGAATATGACTGATACCGACGGTGATGTTAATCGTATTATTGCAGAATTAGAAGCTCAAACCCTCGAAACCAGAAAACGCCTGGATCATATCAAAGAGGTTGAGCAAGAAAACCTCAAGTTTAACCGAGCTGTTAAGAAGCTCTACAATGATTTCTCACATGAACGTGACCGGGAAGTGGAAAAAGCCCATCAAGAAGCGCGTGAATTAGTTGATCTAGCTTTGCAAGAAAGCGAAGAGATTTTGAAAAATCTCCATGCCAAAGCTGAATTAAAACCACATGAAATCATTGAAGCTAAGGCCGAATTGAAAAAATTAGCACCGCAAGTTGACTTATCCAAAAATAAGGTTCTTAAAAAAGCCAAAAAACTCCGAGCCCCACGTATCGGTGATGATATCGTGGTGACGGCTTATGGTCAACGTGGAACGCTGACGCGACAAGTTAAAGATAAGACTTGGGAAGCTCAGGTTGGTTTGATTAAGATGACGCTTAAAGAAGATGAGTTTAATCTGGTCAAAGTTCAAGAAGAAGCTCAAAAACCTAAGAAAAAACAAGTATCAGTGGTCAAAAAAGCTAAGACATCTGGTAGTGGACCACGGGCTCGTCTAGATTTACGAGGCAAGCGTTACGAAGAAGCTATGAAGGAGTTGGATGATTTTATCGACCAAGCTTTGCTTAATAATATGGCTCAAGTGGATATTATCCACGGTATCGGAACAGGGGTCATTCGAGAAGCGGTGACCAAATACCTCCGTAAGAATAAACACGTCAAAAGTTTTGGCTATGCCCCACAAAACGCTGGTGGTTCAGGTTGTACCATTGCTAATTTGGGATAATGGATAGATTTAAAAGCTACATTCCAAGTGAGATACTTTGATACAAGAGATAGTTTTCCTATAATCGGGGCAGTCTATTAAGAATACTGACTGTATTTGGAAAAGAATTAACGATGAGTGGTCTAAAAACTAGGCTTTGCTGGAAGTGCTAAAAAATGACTTGAACATCAGTTCAAGTCATTTTTCTTATTTACGATAGAGTTTATTTTGTGAGTAAATAGGATCAAAGGTAACATTGATCCCCAGTTTACGGAAAACATTCTTATCTTCTTCAGGGAGTATTACAGTAGAATGCACTTCGCTACCTTTTAGATTTCCTAATTGTTCCATAGCCTTTTTAGCATCGGCATTTTCCATCGCTGTGATAGCCAGAGCAATCAAAATTTCACTTGAATGCAGACGCGGGTTTTTGCTACCTAAGTGGCTGATTTTTAAGTTTTGGATTGGTTTGACATAATCGGCTCCAATAAGGTGAGTATCCTTATCGATACCTGCTAATTTTTTGATAGCATTAATGATAACGGCGGCAGATGGGCCGAAGAGTTCAGAAGTCTTACCAGTTACGATATCGCCTGTCGGCAACTCCAAAGCTAAAGCAGCATCTTTGGTCTGTTCTGCTTTTTCCTTTGCAGCGAGAACAACTTGACGGTCGTTAGGACTGACGTTGATGTCATTCATGAGCAGCTCAATTTTCTGAACAGCTGTTGCTGGGACGCGTTCAGCCTTAGCTTCAACAACTGTTTGGTAATATCGGCGGATGATTTCCTGCTTAGAAGCCTCAATAGCAGCTTCTTCATCAATGATAGAGAAACCAACCATGTTAACGCCCATATCGGTAGGTGACGCGTATGGCGACTCACCAAGGATACGCTCTAGCATGCGCTTGAGGACAGGGAAAATCTCGATGTCACGGTTGTAGTTAACGGTTGTTTTACCGTATGTTTCCAAATGGAAGGGATCAATCATATTAACATCATCTAGGTCAGCAGTTGCTGCCTCGTATGCTAAGTTGACGGGGTGGTGTAATGGAAGATTCCATACTGGGAAGGTTTCAAATTTAGCATAACCTGAGGTAACACCACTGATTTGATCGTGGTAGAGATTGGACATACAGGTTGCTAGTTTACCAGAACCAGGACCAGGAGCTGTTACAACAACGAGGTTACGACTGGTTTTGATATAATCATTTTTGCCCATGCCGTCTGGGGAAATGATGTGATCCATATCGGTTGGATAACCCTTGATTGGATAATGGAGGTAAGAAGCGATACCGTGCTTTTCAAGCTCCTTACGAAAGTTATCTGCAGCTGCTTGTCCAGTATATTGAGTAACCACAACTGATCCAACATAGATATTGAGATCTTTGAAGGTATCAATAAGACGGAAGACTTCTTGATCATAGGAAATACCAAGATCACCGCGTGCTTTTGAATGTTCGATATTATTGGCATTGATAGCAATGACAATTTCAACCTGTTCTTTGAGTTCTTGTAGCAATTTGATTTTATTATCTGGCTCGTAACCTGGAAGAACGCGTGCGGCGTGGAAATCTTCTAACATTTTGCCACCGAATTCTAGATAGAGCTTACCGTCAAATTGGTTGATACGTTCGATAATATGGTCGCGTTGCAGATTCAAATATTTTTCTGAATCAAAAGCTTGTGTCTTCATATATTCCTGACCTTTCTCTTTTTAAAAAAATATTATAACAAAAAATAAGTCTTAATAGGAAAAAATAGTTAAAAAAAGAATCTTACTATAACTTCTGGTAAAATAATTTCTTATTTCACGGTAGACTATAAGAAGAGTATTTTAATCGTTACTGCTAATTAGTTGGTAATGTTGCTCTTTTTAGGATCATTATGAGCAATCCGACTAGCTGCAGCAGCGGCAATAGCACTGACAATATCGTCTAAGAAGGTATGGCATTGGTTTCCAGGCTTACTATCTAATCTTTTGATGACCCCAGGTTTGACTTTATCAAGATAGCCATAGTTAGTAAAGCCAATCGAACCGTAAAGATTAACAATCGCTAGTCCTAAAATTTCATCAATACCGTACAGGCCTTCATCATTAGTGAGGATATCATTGAGCGGTTGAGAGAGTTTGTTTTGTTCGGCTAACTTGTCTAATTCCACGCCTGTGATGATAGCATTTTCTACTTCTCGTTTGCGCAAGACAGCATGGACACTCTCGGTGGCCTCTTCCAAGCTAAGATGAGGGATATAGGGTGTTTGAAGATGTAAGACAAGGTCAGCTATTTCCTTGATGGTAACGCCACGTTCTTCTAATAAAGCGCAAGCCTTCTCGTTTAATTGTTGATTAGTTTTCATCTAAAGTTCCTTCTTTCAGTCTCTTGTGATCGATGGTAAAAAGCTTTCGATATATTCATAGTAAATGAAAATTATCAGAAATGTCAATGATTAAGGTTACAAATGAGATAAAGTTTGCTATTGACCTCCCATAGCCAAATTCTGACAATGCATGATGAAAGTGTTATTCTTAAGATATCAAAGGATAGCAAGGAAGGATGTATAAAATGTTAGTATATGATTTAATCATTATTGGATTTGGGAAAGCCGGTAAAACCTTAGCTGGTAAAATGGCAAGTTTGGGTAAAAAAGTTGCCTTAATTGAGAAAGATAAAAAGATGTATGGTGGAACATGTATCAATATCGGCTGTATTCCTACGAAAACATTGATTCATGCTGCTGAAGAGGGGTTGTCTTTCCAAGAAATTATGGAGCTTAAAGAGACTGTTGTTAGCCGTTTGAATGGCAAAAACAAAAATGTTTTGACTGGTGCTGGTGTCGATCTCTATGATGCCCGCGCATACTTTACAGGTAATAAAACCATTGAAATTGAGCAAGGAAGCGATAGGGACACACTCACAGCTGAAACTATTGTCATCAACACAGGAGCGGTTTCAAATGCCTTTCCAATTCCAGGCCTTCTAGACAGTAAGAATGTCGTTGACAGCACAGGTATCCAAAATCTTGAGAAAACACCTGAAAAAATGGCTGTTATCGGCGGCGGAAATATCGGACTTGAGTTCGCTAATCTTTATGCAAACTTAGGTAGTCAAGTAGTGGTTTATGAAAATTCTCCTAAGATTTTAGGACGTTATGAACCAGAAGCTGCAGAATTAGCTCAAGAGTACATGGAAGAAGATGGGGTATCATTCCGCCTTGGTGCTTCTGTAGAATCCTTGGCTAATGATGGTGAAGCAGTTGTTATCACAGCAGATGGGCAAAGTGATCGCTATGATGTTGTCTTATATGCTCTTGGACGTAAACCAGCGACTGAAGACCTTGGTCTTGAAAACACAGATATAAAAGTTACAGACCGTGGTGCTATTGAAGTTAATGATTACCTAGAATCAAGTGTTCCTGGTGTCTATGCTGTCGGCGATGTTAACGGAGGGCTTCAATTTACCTACACATCACTTGATGATTTCCGAATCGTTTTTGGACAATTGACTGGTAACAGTGATTATAAACGTAGTGACCGTATCAACGTACCAAACACTCTTTTCATTAAACCAGCTTTGGCTCAGGTAGGGATGACAGAAGCCCAAGCTAAAGAATCAGGTCTTCCTTACAAAGCAAACAGTCTTCCGGTAGCTGGTATGCCTCGCGGTCATGTTAATAATGACCTTCGCGGTCTTTACAAGGTGGTAGTTAATACTGAGACTAATGAAATCCTAGGCGCTACCCTCTTTGGAACAAACTCAGAAGAAATCATCAACTTGATTAAGCTGGCTATGGATAACAAAGTGCCTTATACTTATATTAAAAACCAAGTCTTTACGCATCCAACTATGGCTGAAAACTTGAATGATGTCTTTAACTTTTGAGGTTGATTTATGGGACACCGTATTTATGAGATGAGTTTTGCCAGTGTCTATGGGGCATTGATTGCAAAGGTTGAGCGTAAAGGCCAAACTAGGGATGATGTGGATGTGGTCGCTGCCTGGTTGACTGGCTATTCGACTGCGCAGCTATGTGATTTTATGAATAGTGATTTGACCTACGGCGAATTTTTCCAAAAAGCACCTCACTATCATCCTGAAAGGCTTAATATCACAGGTAAAATCTGTGGTGTTCAGATTGAAGCACTGGAAGATCCACTTATGCAGGAGATTCGACGTTTAGACAAGTTGGTTGACTGGCTTGCAAAAGGGAAAACGGTCCAGCAAGTTTTGGCCAAGTACGAGTCTTAGTAGTTTGTGGCGCTTGCTATTAATGCTCTCAAGTCAATAAGGAGTATTAGGTCAGCTGCAGTGACGACACTAGTTTCAATCAGATTGGCTTGTTTTAGGTATATAACGAATAGAAATTACTCCGTCTGAGGGGTAATTTTTTTGATGAAAGGTAAGTCTAAGCTCATGTGGTAAAATAGAAGAAAAGTGAAAGGCAGAGGTCATATGAAAACCTATATTTGCTTATTGAGAGGTGTCAATGTTGGTGGAAAAAATCGACTGTCTATGACTGAATTAAAGTCTGTTATGGAAGATGCTGGCTGCTGTGATGTTAAAACTTATATCAATTCGGGAAATATCATTTTTCGGAGTTCTGAAGAAAAACTTCAAGAGTTTTGTCAAGATTTGATCAGAAAGCAATTTGGTTTGGAGATAGCTTGTCAAATTATATCAGCCGAAGAAGTGTTTGCTATGGCAGAGCAAGCCCCGGGGTGGTTTAACAAGACATCTGATAGCAAGCATAATGCTATTTTTTCAATTGCACCTTGGAAGGCTCAAGATATTATCAAGCGCATGCCTGATATCAAGTCAGATATTGAGCAGTTAGTAGCAGTAGAACACGTGCTTTTTTGGACATGTCCTAAGAAGGATTTTTCAAAAACAACTTATGGTAAATTGGCAGCAAAAGCTGATGTTTATGCTATGACAACGGTCAGAAATGGCAACACTTTCTTTAAGTTGGTAAGTTTGGCGCGTGATTATGAGGAAAGGTTTGGTAGCTGAGTGAAAAATTATGATGTCTTTTATGGGAAAATACTGAAAACCCTAGACAAATACCCGAGATTGACTTTAGCCATCTTAGGATACAATTGGTTAGTAACCAAATTAATGTATCTGTTGTTTCCAATACTTTTAATCTTTCTTTTTCAGGAAAACCGTCGAGATTTCTGGAAAATTTTCTTTGTGTCTGGTTTAGCTTTTTTGGGAGTATCACTTTTCCGTAAGTTGCTCAACCAGCCAAGACCCTATGAAACCTGGGATGTTGTTCCGATGATGTCACGCAAGGGCAAAGGAGAGTCTTTCCCCAGTCGTCATGTTTTTTCAGCAACGATGATTAGCATGTGCTTTCTCTCTCAGTTTGTCTGGACAGGGACTTTGTTATTGATTGTGAGTTTAGGTTTGGCGGTTTGTCGTGTACTAGGTGGGGTTCATTATCCTAAAGATGTTATTGCTGGGTATCTGATAGGGATCTTCTGCGGCCTTGTTCTCTTCCTGTGCTAGTGAGGCTAGTTATAAAATTGAAAAAGACCTGCGATTCTAGTATAATAGGGAGTAATACACGTATGAGGTACCGATGAAATGGAAATGAAACAAATTAGCGAAACAACGCTAAAAATAACGATTAGTATGGAAGATTTGGAAGAAAGAGGGATGGAATTAAAAGATTTCCTTATTCCTCAAGAAAAAACAGAAGAATTTTTTTATTCCGTGATGGACGAACTTGACTTACCAGATAACTTCAAAAATAGTGGCATGTTGAGTTTTCGAGTGACACCTAAGAAAGATCGATTAGATGTTTTTGTAACCAAGTCTGAAATTGATAAGGATTTAAACTTTGATGATTTAGCAGCCTTGGGGGATGTCTCTCAAATGTCTCCGGATGAATTCTTTAAGACATTAGAAAAATCGATGTTGGAGAAGGGTGATACAGAAGCTCACGAGAAGTTAAAACAAATGGAAGAAATCGTGGAATCTGCGATGACAGAGCAAACATCAGAAGCAGACTCAGTACATGAACCTAATGAAGATAATGCTGAACAAGACAGTTATACGCACTATGTGTTACAGTTTCCCATGCTGAAAGATGCTGTTGCTTTTTCAAAAGCGATTGACTTTGATATAGAAGCATCAGAACTGTATAAATTCAACGGCAGTTACTATATTACTATCTTGGTCAGTCTAGAAAATAAGCCCGCTTATTATGCCGACTTGGTTCACGCTCGCTTGTTGGAGCACAGTCGTGGTGGTCAAAAAACAAGAGCCTATCTGCAAGAGCATGGCGTCCGTTTGCTTGAAGGCTATGCGGTGGCTGATTTAGAAGGTATCAAGGTGGTCTAAATGTTACCATTTGAATTGTCATTCGTCTTATCCTTGATTGCTGCCTTTCTCCTTTCTCTAATCCTAACTCCGATCGTTCGCTTTTTGTCTTTTCGTGTTGGAGCTGTCGATAAACCAAATGCTCGTCGTATTAATAAGACGCCTATGCCTAGTGCAGGTGGTTTAGCCGTTTTTTGCTCCTTTTTTCTCATCGCAGTGGGGATTTTTCCTAATATCACTAGGAATATTGATATGGATATCCCCTATTTGGATTATATATTGCCTGTGTTGGTAGGGGCTACTCTTGTTATAATAACCGGCTATTTAGACGATATTTTTGAAATTTCAGCTAAGAAAAAAATGTTAGGTATTATTGGCGGAGCAGTGATTATATGGGCCTGCACGGATTTTCGGTTTGATAGTTTCAAAATTCCTTTCGGTGGACCAATGATTGAATTTGGTCCTATCGTAACCTTTGTGTTAACCATTATTTGGATTGTTTCCATTACCAATGCGATTAATCTAATTGATGGATTAGATGGGTTAGTAGCAGGAGTTTCCATGATTTCCTTAGCCACGATGGGAATGGTTTCTTACTTTTTTTTACCGCAAGTTGACTTGTTTTTAACCATGACTATTTTCCTTTTAATTGCGGCTATATTGGGATTCTTTCCTTACAATTACCATCCAGCCATTATTTATGGGGGAGATACGGGAGCCCTCTTTATCGGATTTATGATAGGTGTTCTTTCCTTACAAGGACTGAAAAATTCGACAGCAGTCGCTGTTGTCACACCTGTTATTATTTTGGGGGTACCTATCGTTGATACAGCAGTCGCAATTGTGCGTCGAAAGTTATCAGGTCGAAAGATTTCAGAGGCTGATAAAATGCATCTTCATCATCGTCTATTAGCTATGGGCTTTACACACCGTGGAGCTGTATTGGTGGTTTATGGTATTGCTATCTTATTCTCACTGATTGCTTTACTGTTGAATATTTCTAGTCGCTTAGGGGGCATTCTGCTAATGGTTGGTGTTTTATTTGCCTTAGAAGTTCTGATTGAAAGTTTGGAAATATGGGGTGAAAATCGGACACCACTCTTTAATAGCCTAAAATTCATTGGAAATAGTGATTATCGTCAAGCCTGTTTGCAAAAATGGAATGATAGAAAAAAATAAATCATTTAGAAAGCCCTTTAGTGGCTTTTTTTGTTACAATTAATGAAGATTAAAAAATACCTTAACCATAAAAGTTGAGAACCTTAGAAATAGGAAAAGGAGTAGTCATGTCTGTACTTGAAATAAAGAATCTTCACGTCTCTATCGAAGATAAAGAAATCTTAAAAGGGCTTAATTTAACCTTGAAAACAGGAGAAATTGCTGCCATCATGGGACCTAATGGAACAGGAAAATCAACGCTTTCTGCTGCCATCATGGGAAATCCCAACTATGAAGTAACTGAAGGCGAAATTCTCTTTGATGGGGAGAATATCTTGGAACTTGAAGTGGATGAACGTGCACAACTTGGTCTTTTTTTAGCTATGCAATACCCATCTGAAATTCCAGGTATTACTAATGCAGAGTTTATTCGTGCAGCCATGAACGCTGGTAAAGAAGATGAGGACAAAATCTCTGTCCGAGATTTTATCACTAAGTTGGATCAAAAGATGGAACTTCTTGGCATGAAAGAAGAAATGGCAGAGCGTTACCTCAATGAAGGTTTCTCAGGTGGAGAGAAAAAGCGCAATGAAATTTTACAATTGCTCATGCTTGAACCTAAGTTTGCCCTTCTTGATGAAATTGACTCTGGTTTAGACATTGACGCCCTTAAAGTCGTGTCAAAAGGGGTTAACGAAATGCGTGGTGAAGGATTTGGTGCCATGATTATTACCCATTACCAACGTCTCCTTAATTACATTACACCAGATGTGGTTCATGTCATGATGGAAGGTCGTGTCGTGCTATCCGGTGGTCCTGAACTAGCAGAGCGCTTGGAAAAAGAAGGTTATGCAAAAATTGCGGAAGAACTTGGCTACGATTACTCAGAAGAAGTATAAGAGGTCATAACAATGGTGTTACTAAAAAGCCATGATTTTTCCATAAGATTTTTGGTACGTCCTTTAATCGAAGCAGATATACCAGCGATTTTGAAACTTTATGAGACGAATCCTTATTATTTTGAACATTGTCCTCCCCCACCGACGGCAGCTTCCGTTTTGGATGATATGACAAAGTTGCCTCCAGGGAAAAGAAGAGAAGACAAGCATTTTGTTGGTTATTTCGATGGAGATCGACTTATTGCTGTCCTTGATTTGGTTGAAGGCTATCCTAGTGATGAGAAAGCTTTTATTGGTCTCTTTATGTTAGATGAAGCTTATCAAGGAAGGGGACTCGGTAGTCAGTTGATCGTAGAATTGTTGGAATATGTGACACGACAATTTAAAACTATTAGACTGGGCTATGTAGCGACTAATAGTCCTGCTAAAGCTTTCTGGGAAAAGCAAGGCTTTGTTCCAATAGGAGAAAAATCACGGGAAAAACAGTACACTATTATTCTCGCAGAGTATTTGAAAAAGGATAAATAAGTAATGATGAAAGAAACTATTTTAGCTTTCTCACAAGAAAAAGCAGAGCCTATTTGGTTACAAGAGCGTCGTTTAGCTGCTTTTGACAAGATAGAATCCCTCCCCTTGCCAAATATTGAGCGTGTTCGCTTTCACCGTTGGAATTTGGGAGATGGGACGATTGCGGTTAACGATGCCACAGCTAATGTTCCTGATTTCACCGCTTTAGGTGACAATCCAAAACTTGTCCAAGTAGGAACACAAACACTCTTAGAACAATTACCAGCAGAATTAATGCAGAAAGGACTAGTCTTTACAGATTTACAGTCTGCATTGGAAGAAATTCCCCAAGTTGTTGAAGCTTATTTTGGAACGGCACTTAGATACGATGAAGATAAGTTAGCTGCTTATAACTACGCTTATTTTAACAGCACTGCGGTTCTCTATGTTCCAGATAACATGGAAATTGAGACACCTTTGGAAGGAATTTACTTGCAAGACAGTGATAGTGATGTGCCTTTCAATAAGCATATATTGATTATTGCTGGAAAAAACACTAAGTTTAGCTACATCGAACGTTTTGAAAGTATCGGTGGTCAAACTAAAAAGACAAGTGCCAATATTTCTGTCGAAATTATCGCAGGGGTTGGTAGTCAAGTGTCTTATTCAGCTATTGATCGCTTGGGTGAAAATGTAACCGCCTATATCAGTCGTCGTGCCAAACATGACAATGATAGTTCTGTTGATTGGGCTATGGGTGTGATGAATGAAGGTCATGTCATTGGTGATTTTGATTCGGACCTTGTTGGAAATGGCAGTCATGCCAATCTCAAGGTTGTTGCAGCATCGTCAGGTCGTCAGATTCAAGGGATTGACACGCGCGTGACCAATTATGGTCATAATTCTGTAGGTCATATCTTACAACATGGGGTTATTTTAGAACGCGGGACCTTAACCTTTAATGGTATTGGTCATATTGTTAAAGGTGCTAAAGGCGCAGACGCCCAGCAAGAAAGTCGTGTCTTGATGTTGTCAGATAAGGCACGCTCAGATGCTAATCCTATTTTGTTAATTGATGAAAATGAAGTAACGGCGGGGCACGCAGCTTCCATTGGTCAAGTTGATCCAGAAGATATGTATTATCTCATGAGTCGTGGTATTGATCAGAAAACGGCGGAACGCTTGGTCATTCGAGGCTTCTTAGGGGCAGTTATTACAGAAATTCCAAGTAAAGACGTCCGTCAAGAATTGATTAGTGTTCTTGATAGTAAGTTAGATAAGCGTTAGCTATAAAAATAACTGAGAGGTAAACAAGTGTTTGATCCAAATAATATTCGTCAGGATTTTCCTATTTTAAACCAAACAGTAAATGATGAACCTTTAGTTTATTTGGACAATGCTGCGACCAGTCAAAAACCCCAGCCAGTTTTGGATGCCATTATGGCTTATTATTATGAAGACAACGCTAACGTTCACCGGGGTGTTCATACATTAGCAGAAAGAGCGACACAAACATATGAAGCGAGCCGTCAGAAAGTAGCAGACTTTATCCATGCTAGCTCACCACGTCAAGTTCTCTTTACTAGAGGGACAACGACAGGGCTCAATTGGATTGCTCATTTTGCGCGAACGATGTTACAGCCAGGTGATCAAGTACTCATCTCTATTATGGAACATCACTCTAATATCGTTCCATGGCAAGAAGCCTGTCGTGCAACGGGTGCTGAATTGGTCTACGTTTATCTAAAAAATGGTGTTTTAGATGTGGCGGATTTCCAGAAGAAATTATCAGCCAAAACAAAATTTGTCAGTCTAGCTCATGTGTCTAATGTTCTAGGATGCCTTAATCCTATCAAAACATTAACACAAATGGCTCACCAAGTAGGTGCCTATATGGTTGTCGATGGGGCGCAAGCAGTACCACATATGCCAGTTGATGTTATGGATTTGGATTGTGATTTTTACGTCTTTTCAGGCCATAAGATGATGGGACCAACCGGCATTGGTGTGCTTTATGGCAAAGAAGAACTTCTAAATCTAATGGACCCTTTGGAATTTGGTGGCGAAATGATTGATTTTGTCCATGAACAAAGCGCAACCTGGACAGAATTACCGTGGAAGTTTGAAGCCGGCACCCCGAATATAGCCGGAGCTATCGGATTAGGAGCGGCAATTGACTACTTAAATCATCTAGAGATGCCAGCGATACATTCTCACGTTCAAGAGTTGGTTGCTTATACCCTGCCTAAACTTCAAGCTATTGAAGGGCTCGCAGTTTATGGCTCACAAGATACCAATAATCATATTGGGCTTATTTCCTTCAATATAGAGGGTCTTCATCCTCACGATGTTGCGACTGCTTTAGATTATGAAGGTGTTGCTGTTCGAGCAGGTCATCACTGCGCTCAGCCGCTTATCAATTATCTCGGTATTTCGTCTGCTCTTAGAGCTAGTTTTTATGCCTATAATACCTATGAAGACTGCGATCGATTGATTGAAGCAATTTCTAAAACCAAGGAGTTTTTCAATGGCACTCTCACGTTTAAATAACCTTTACATGACTTTAGTCACGGAACATTCTAAAAGTCCACATCATTTTGGGCAACTAGAGGGGCAAGAAGCTATTCAACTCAACAACCCAACCTGTGGCGATGTTATTTCTTTAACGCTAGCCGTAAAGGATGATACTATTGAAGATATTGCCTTTTCAGGTCATGGCTGTGCTATTTCAACAGCTTCAGCCAGTATGATGACTGATACAGTCATTGGAAAAACAAGTGCAGAAGCCTTAGTCTTGGCAGAACTGTTTTCAGAAATGGTTCAAGGTCAAGAAAATGCTAACCAAAGCAAACTTGGTGATGCTGCTTTTATGGCTGGAGTCTCTCAATTCCCACAACGGGTAAAATGTGCAACCCTAGCTTGGAATGCTCTTAGAAAAGCTATAGAGCGAAGTGACGACATATCATAAGGTGATGATAGACGATTTGGTACAATCACTGATCTTACCGGATAGCCATTGCAGAGTCTTCGTTTTCAAAGTGTCTAGCAAACAGAGTAAAAGTGGCGTCTAGTAAAATGTAGAGGTGATAAAAAGCTGTATCACTAAATGCCTTACTTAATCATCATTAGTCAACTATCGAAAAGAGTTTGATATTATTATAGTGAATGACTCTTATAACCGTTTGTAGCAAGAATAGAAAGGACAAATCATGTCTGAAAAAGTAGAACCAAAACCTATTGATTTAGGTGAGTATAAGTTTGGTTTCCACGATGATGTTGAGCCTATTTTGTCAACTGGGAAAGGTCTCAGTGAAGAAGTGGTTAGAGAACTATCAGCCGCTAAAGGCGAGCCAGAATGGATGTTGGACTTCCGCCTCAAATCACTAGAAACCTTTAATAAAATGCCCATGCAAGAATGGGGGCCTGATTTATCAGATATTAATTTTGAGGAAATCATTTATTATCAAAAACCTTCTGATAAACCAGCTCGTTCTTGGGATGATGTCCCTGAAAAAATCAAAGAAACCTTTGAGCGTATTGGGATCCCAGAAGCTGAGCGTGCCTACCTAGCAGGAGCCTCTGCCCAGTATGAGTCAGAAGTGGTCTACCACAACATGAAAGAAGAGTTTGAAAAACTGGGGATTATCTTTACAGATACGGATTCAGCGCTTAAAGAATATCCAGACCTCTTCAAGCAATATTTTGCCAAATTAGTACCACCAACAGACAACAAATTGGCAGCTCTCAACTCAGCAGTATGGTCAGGTGGGACATTCATCTATGTCCCTAAAGGGGTAAAATGTGATATTCCTCTTCAAACTTACTTCCGTATTAATAATGAAAATACAGGACAGTTTGAACGTACCTTGATTATTGTTGATGAAGGAGCCAGTGTTCATTATGTAGAAGGTTGTACGGCACCGACTTATTCGTCAAACAGCCTTCATGCTGCTATCGTAGAAATCTTCTCACTTGAAGGTGCTTATGTACGCTATACGACGATTCAAAACTGGTCGGACAATGTTTATAATTTGGTTACAAAACGTGCCAAGGCACTTAAAAATGCGACAGTTGAGTGGATTGATGGTAACCTAGGTGCTAAAACAACCATGAAATACCCATCTGTTTATTTGGATGGGGAAGGTGCGCGCGGTACCATGCTTTCGATAGCCTTTGCCAATAAAGGTCAGCACCAAGATACAGGTGCCAAAATGATTCACAATGCTCCCCATACATCATCTTCTATTGTTTCAAAATCAATTGCCAAAAGCGGGGGAGCCGTTAACTATCGCGGACAAGTTACCTTTAATAAAAAATCCAAAAAATCCGTCAGTCACATCGAGTGTGATACTATCTTGATGGACGATATTTCAAAATCAGATACCATCCCATTCAATGAAATTCATAATTCTCAAGTCGCTTTAGAACATGAAGCTAAAGTTTCAAAAATCTCTGAAGAGCAACTCTATTACCTCATGAGCCGTGGCTTGTCGGAGTCTGAAGCTACTGAGATGATTGTTATGGGATTTGTCGAGCCCTTTACTAAAGAACTTCCGATGGAATACGCAGTTGAGTTGAACCGCCTGATTTCATATGAGATGGAAGGGTCTGTTGGATAATTACCTATAGTTACTTAAAAGAAGCTGGATAAAAATTAAAAAAACAAAAAAGCTTAGCCTCACCGTTTCATAGCAAGGTGAGGCTAAGCTTTTTTGAATGGTTTAATGGTTATCAGAGCGCCTAAAATCTGACTTTTTAGCCGATTTTTTGATCCATGATGACTTTCCTGATGAAAAAGTATTTATACTTTTTAGAGTTTTTCGTTAACATAGGTGACAAAATGATTCCACCAAACTTTTAGGAAGAAACTCTTTTCAACAGCTGTTTTGGTTTTGGCGCTAACACTTGGGAGGTCACCTAGATAACCATTCCCGACAAGATTTTTATCTTGGAAAGTAAAGTTACCAACCTCAGTGTTCTTTTTCACAGGTGCAGTTAAACTTTTTCGACTTGGTTTAAAAGCCAGATTGGATTTTTTGTTGATGGGACGGATGACGGTTAGATCCTTTGCTGCAACAGCTTTGACAGTTTTCTTTTTACCATCACGGACAGCAACAGTGCTAGCATCTACTGTTTGCCCCTTTTTCAAAATCGTTTTTTTCTCATAACTACTAAGGACATAATCTAAAATCTCATTAGTTGCTTTAAAACGAGCTAATTCATCCTTATCGGCATCATCTGCGTTTAAAACAACCGTAATAATCCGCATCCCATTTTCAGTAGATGTTGCTACAAAAGAGGCTCCTGCTTTTTTGGTTGTTCCAGTTTTTAAGCCATCAACACTAGCTCTATAGTATGGCATTCCTTCTAACATGTAATTATAGGTTGTCATTAAGTTACCATCGAAATTAGCACTACCTTGTTGGCTGACCTTAATAAGGTCAGGATAATCTTCAATGATATGCTGTGCAATGATAGCCACATCTTTGGCACTCATCATATTTTCGTCAGTTTTTTTAGAATCAGGATAAATGTTGTCGCCCAAAACCTCGTTGTTAAGACCTGAGGCATTAACGAGTTTCGCGTCTTTGATGCCCCAATCCTTTAATTGTTGAGACATCATGTCGACGAATTTTGGTTCGCTGCCACCGATGTGTTCAGCAAGTGCAATAGCTGCGCTGTTAGCACTTGCAACCATGGCAGCGTTGACCAAATCTCTAACAGTATATTTTCTAGCTTCCATAGGTACATTGCTAGCTTCAGGATTGACGGTTAAATGATAAGGATAGTCTGAGATATCAATTTCAGTATCCCAAGTCAAATTCCCCTTGTCAATTTCTTGATAGACCATGTAAACCGTCAAGATTTTGGTAATAGAAGCGATAGCATCTGGTGTCGTCGCATCCTTCTCATATAAAATTTTTCCTGTATTGGCTTCGACAGCGATAGCGTGTTCAGCCTTGGCCTTAAACTCATCTGCGGTGGCGAATGAAGGTGCAAAGCAGATAAGCAAGCTGAACAAAACAATGATTTTTTTCATAATAATCCTTATAATGTTTTGGTATGTTTCATTATAACATATTTTAAATTGATAAAAAATTTAGACAAGAAAACGTAAGCGAATTCAATATGTGGAATTTTCTGAAAAAAAGTCTTTTTTTAAAAGAACTTTTGTGATAAAATATTTCTAAATCATTATTTGCATATTGATTGTGGAAAAAGAAAAAACGTAGAGGAGTATTTTTATGACAAGTAAAAAGAAATTATTGGCATTAGCCGGTGTAGCACTTGTTTCTACATCCGTTTTAGCAGCTTGTGGTAATAAATCAGATTCAAAGAAATCAGATAGTATGTCATATAGCTATGTGTATGCAACAGATCCAAAGACTTTGGACTATGTAACTGCCAATGGGGCAGAAACTAGTGAGCTTACTGCTAACTTTGTGGATGGTCTTTTAGAAAATGATCAATACGGAAATCTTATTCCATCGTTGGCAAAAGACTGGACTGTTTCTGAAGACGGTTTAACTTATACTTATAAACTCCGTGATGATGTCTACTGGTATACTGCTGATGGTGAAGAATATGCTCCAGTTACAGCTGAAGACTTCGTAACAGGTCTAAAACATGCAGCAGATAAAAAATCTGATGCTCTCTATGTTGTCCAAGATTCTGTTAAAGGATTGAAAGACTACGTTGATGGAAAAGAAAAAGACTTTAAAAACATAGGTGTTAAAGCAGTTGATGAGCACACTGTTGAGTATACGCTTAATAAACCTGAAAGTTTCTGGAACTCTAAAACTACTTATGGTATTCTTTTCCCAGTCAATGCAGAATTCTTAGAATCAAAAGGTGATGATTTTGGTTCGCCAACTGATCCATCAAGTCTTTTGTATAATGGTGCTTATACATTGAGTGCTATCACTTCTAAATCATCTGTAGAAATGACTAAAAACGAAAACTACTGGGATGCAGACAATGTTCACATCACAGATGTTAAGTTGACCTACTATGATGGTTCAGATCCTGATTCACTCTTTAATAACTTCAAAGATGGATCCTACAGTTTTGCCCGTCTCTATCCTAACCAACCAAGCTTCAAGAAAGCTTCTAAAGAGTTCGGCGACAACATCTACTATGCTCAACAAAATGCCTCAACTTACATGTACTTCTTCAATGTTAACCGTACAGCTAACAAAATGACGGAAAAATCGCCAGAACAATTTGAAGATACGAAAGAAGCACTTCAAAACAAAGATTTCCGTCAAGCAGTTACCTTTGCCTTTGACCGCGCGTCATGGAATTCTCAAGTAGCTGGTGAAGAAGCTAAAGATAAAGCCTTACGTAATACTCTCGTGCCACCGACATTTGTTCAAATTGATGGTAAAGACTTCGGAGATACTGTAACTAAAGATTTAGAAACACTTGGTGATGAGTGGCAAGGTGTTAACCTTAAAGATGCTCAGAATGGTTTGTACGATCCAGAAAAAGCTAAAGCTGAGCTTGAAAAGGCTAAAGCAGATCTAGGATCTGATGTGTCATACCCAATTCAAATCGATACAGTAGTATCTCAAACAGATGAGCTTGGCGTTCAACGTGCGAAATCGTTGAAACAATCTATTGAATCTAACTTGGGTAAAGAAAATGTTCAAATCAACATTCTTGAAAAATCTGAAGAAGAATATCTAGCAGCTACTTATAACGCTGAATCAGCAGAACAAATGGACTACGATATTACTATTTCAGGTTGGTCACCAGACTATCTTGACCCATCTTCATACCTTGATATCTTCTCAACAGCAGAAGGTGCAGCATCAACAATGCGTCTAGGTATCGATTCTAAGAATACTGAGTTAGTCCAAAAAGTTGGCTTGGATAAATACCAAGAACACCTTGATAAAGCTTCTGACATTACTGACGATGTCAATGCTCGTTACACTGAATATGCTAAAGCTCAAGCTTGGTTAAGTGATAGTGCTCTTGTTATCCCAACAATCTCACTTGGTGGTACACCAGGAGTTACTCGTATTCAACCATTTACAGCACCATTCTCATGGGTCGGTAACAAAGGTGGAACTTACATTTACAAATATCAAAAAGTTCAAGACAAACCTGTTACAACAAGCGACTATGAAAAAGCTTTAGAAAAATGGAAAACTAAACGTGACAAATCAAATGAAAAAGCTACAAAAGAATTAGCTGATCACGTTGCAAAATAAAGCTTAACAAGAAAAGGGCTTTCTCTCTAAACAAGAGAAAGTTCTTTCAAGTTTTGGAGAAAATAATGAAAAAATATATCTTAATGCGTATTTTGCGATCATTAGTTTCTATTTTTTTGGTAACAACACTGGTTTATACAATTGTCTATACCATGGTACCGAAGAGTTTGATTTTTAAAAATGATCCCAACTATAATAAAATGATTACCACTCCGGACAAAAAATCGGATTATGAAAATACGGTTTTTGAAAGGATGGGCTATATTGACTATATGACTTCTAAGGAACTTCAAGAAGAAGCTTCAAAAGAATATAAAAATGTAACAACAGAGCCAACAAAAGCTAATAAAAATACGTATCAAAAGTTCTTATCAGCAAGTAGTGGCAAGTGGCAATTGCACCAATTTAAGGAAAGTAAGGAATTTTACGCAACACGTCATATATCAATTTTTGAGCGTGTTTGGAAGTTCTACTCAAATTTAATTGTGATTGATCATCCTTGGAAAATAAAAGATTCTTCGAACCCTGATTTGGAACGTTACGTTCGTTTTGAAAATGATCCTGCTGTGGGTCCAGCTCTTGTTGGTTCAGGAACACAGCATAAGTATTTGATTTATTTTAATGGTTCATTCCCATTTGTACATCAAAATATTGTTAAGCTCAATTTAGGAGTATCTTACCCAACCTATGCCAATCAGCCTGTTACTCGTATTATCACACAAGGACAGGGTAAAACGCTTCAAAATGAAGTCATTTTCCCAAGTGGTAGCACTCGAAACTCTGCCATCAATATCTATTCAAGAACTTATTTGTCACCTTCGAAAGCAGATTCTCAAGCCAAACGAAACTTTGGTAAAGATGATGCGTACACAGCCACACAAAATAATTACAGTGAACCGTCAATGTTGAAGAACTCTTTCATTATCGGTGTCATCGGTGTCTTGATAGCTTATGCATTAGGTTTACCGATTGGTATGTTAATGTCTCGCTACAAAGATGGTTGGTTTGATAGACTATCAACCGGAACAATGACCTTTATGTTGGCTTTGCCAAGTGTTGCGACAATCTATATTATCCGCTTCTTGGGTGGTCTTGTTGGTTTGCCAGATAGTTTCCCAATTTTAGGAGCATCTAGCCCGCTTTCCTATGTACTACCATCTCTTGTTTTGGGGATTTTAAGTGTTCCAGGTATCGTGGTTTGGTTCCGTCGTTATATGGTCGATCAACAGGCTAGTGATTATGTTCGCTTTGCTCGATCAAAAGGACTTTCAGAAGCAGAAATTTCACAAAAACATTTATTTAAGAATGCTATGGTGCCCATTTCAAACGGTATTCCAACATCAATTGCCATGACGATTGTAGGTGCTACATTGACAGAGACTATTTTTGCCTTTCCTGGTATGGGTAAAATGTTGATTGACTCTGTACGAGCTGCTAATAACTCAATGGTTGTCGGTTTAGTCTTTATCTTTACAGTTGTATCTGTTTTCGCTTTGTTACTAGGTGATCTCTTGATGACTATTTTCGACCCACGTATTCGATTGACTTCAAAAGGAGGTAAATAATGGCTCAAATCGATAAAAATAAATTTACATTTGTAGAATTAGATACCTCAGCAGCTGAAGTGATTGATTCGCCAGCCTATTCTTACTGGAAGTCAGTTTTTCGTCAATTTTTCGCGAAAAAGTCAACGCTTGTCATGTTGATTATCTTAGTTGCTATCATTTTGATGAGTTTCATCTATCCTATGTTTGCAAACTATGATTTTAAAGATGTAAGTAATATTAACGATTTCTCTAAACGTTTTATTTGGCCAAATGGTGAGTACTGGTTTGGAACAGACAAAAATGGTCAATCATTATTTGATGGCGTGTGGTATGGGGCGAGAAACTCTATCTTAATCTCTGTTATTGCAACATTAATCAATACCGTTATTGGTGTTATTGTTGGCGGTATTTGGGGTGTGTCTAAGAGTTTTGACCGTATTATGTTAGAAATCTATAATGTCATTTCAAATATCCCTTTCTTATTGATTGTCATTGTTCTTTCATATTCTATCGGAGCAGGATTCTGGAATCTTATTTTCGCCTTCTGTGTCACGGGTTGGTTGGGGATAGCCTATAGCATTCGTGTTCAAGTTCTCCGCTATCGCGACTTAGAATACAATTTGGCGAGTCGGACTTTAGGAACCCCAATGACGAAAGTTGTCCTAAAAAACCTCTTGCCACAATTGGTGTCTGTTATCATGACCTTGGTCAGTCAAATGCTACCGATGTATATTTCTTTTGAAGCTTTCTTGTCATTCTTTGGACTAGGTCTTCCAATTTCGGAGCCTAGCTTAGGTAGACTTATTGCTAATTATTCGACTTATTTGACTGATAATGCTTATCTTTTCTGGATCCCACTAACGACCTTGATTTTGGTTTCTCTACCGCTCTATATTGTTGGGCAAAATTTAGCGGATGCTAGTGATCCACGTTCGCATAGATAGGGGAAATGATGAAAAAAACAGATAATATTATTTTAAGTGTAAAAGATGTTGTTGTTGAATTCGATGTCCGTGACCGTGTTCTGACAGCTATTCGAGGTGTTTCCCTTGATTTGATTGAAGGTGAAGTTCTAGCAGTCGTTGGGGAGTCAGGGTCTGGAAAATCGGTATTAACAAAGACTTTTACAGGAATGCTTGAAAGTAATGGTCGCATAGCCAGTGGTTCGATTTCTTATAGAGGACAAGAATTAGCTGGATTAAAAGACCATAAAGAGTGGGCAGGGATTCGTGGGGCTAAGATTGCAACGATTTTCCAAGATCCAATGACTTCCTTAGATCCAATTAAATCGATAGGAAGTCAGATAACAGAAGTTATCATCAAGCATCAAGGAAAATCTAAAGCAGAAGCTAAAAAAATGGCGATTTCATATATGGAAAGTGTAGGTATTCCAGAAGCAGAGAAACGTTTCAAAGAGTATCCTTTCCAATATTCTGGAGGAATGCGACAACGTATCGTTATTGCTATTGCCCTTGCATGTCGACCAGATATCCTGATTTGTGATGAGCCCACAACAGCCTTGGATGTTACCATTCAAGCTCAGATCATCAAATTGTTGAAAGATTTACAAGCAGAATATAGCTTTACAACGATCTTTATCACTCACGATTTGGGTGTTGTTGCAAGCATTGCCGATAAAGTTGCAGTGATGTATGCAGGTGATATTGTTGAATATGGAACGGTCGAAGATATTTTCTATGACCCACGCCATCCATACACATGGAGCTTGTTATCAAGCTTGCCACAGCTAGCAGATGAAACGGGAGTGTTGTTTTCTATTCCAGGAGCGCCGCCATCATTATACAAACCTATAAAAGGCGATGCTTTTGCACCAAGATCACGCTATGCTATGCAAATTGATTTTGAAGAAGATGCGCCAAAATTTGCAGTTACAGAAACACACTGGGCAAAAACTTGGCTCTTGCATCCGGATGCACCAAAAGTTGAAAAACCAGAAGCTATTCAAAATCTACATGAAAAAATTTCAGAAAAATTCAATTAGAAACGGAGGAGACCATGTCAGAAAAATTAGTTGAAATCAAGGATTTAGAAATCTCCTTCGGTGAAGGGAAAAAGAAATTTGTAGCTGTGAAAAACGCCAACTTTTTCATCAATAAAGGAGAAACCTTCTCATTGGTTGGTGAATCTGGTTCAGGTAAGACAACTATCGGTCGTGCCATTATTGGTTTAAATGATACTAGTGCTGGTGATATTTTCTTTGAAGGAGAAAAAATCAACGGGAAGAAATCTCGTGAAAAAGAAAGAGAACTTATTCGGAAAATCCAGATGATTTTCCAAGATCCTGCGGCCAGTTTGAATGAACGTGCCACAATTGACTACATCATTTCAGAAGGGCTTCATAACTTTGGACTTTATGACAATGAAGAAGATCGTAAAGCGAAAGTTAGAAAAATGATCGATGAAGTTGGATTGTTGCCGGAGCACTTGACGCGTTACCCACATGAATTTTCAGGCGGACAACGACAACGTATCGGAATAGCTCGTGCCTTGGTTATGCGTCCTGACTTTGTCATTGCGGATGAACCTATTTCCGCCTTAGACGTTTCTGTTCGCGCACAGGTTTTGAACCTCTTAAAAGAACTCCAAAAAGAATTTGGTTTAACCTATCTTTTTATTGCCCATGATTTGTCAGTGGTAAGATTTATTTCGGATCGTATTGCCGTTATCTATAAAGGTGTTATCGTCGAGGTTGCTGAAACGGAAGAATTATTCAGAAATCCAATTCATCCATACACAAAATCATTGCTATCAGCAGTTCCTATCCCAGATCCAATCTTGGAAAGGCAAAAAGAGTTGGTCATTTATGACCCAAGTCAGCATGATTATGACACTGAAGAACCAAGTATGGTCGAACTTCTTCCAGGGCATTATGTCTGGGGAAGCCCAACAGAAATTGCCAAATATAAATTGGAAAACCCTATATAAACAAAAGAGCGAGCAATCGCTTTTTTTGTTATAGCCAAAAACTATAGATATCAAAAAGAAAAGACAATATGATGACAAAATAGAACTTTGAAAGTTATTACCAGAAATAAATCTCCTCAGAAAAGCAATAATAGAGGGGATTTTAGGCAACTCATGGAAAGTTATATGACATCATAGTTATATTAGCATTCTAAAAAATACGAAGAATTCAGAAAATTTTTCCTTTACCCCTTCCTTTTTCAACAAATGATGTGGTATAATTCAATTCATTAAAGTATTGTATTGCATAGGAGGACATTTTATGTCTATGTTTTCAAAAAATTGGAAGCGCGTTGGTTTAGGAGCTGTTGCTCTTGCTTCAACAGCTGTACTTGTAGCATGTAGTGGTGGTAATTCATCTTCTAAATCAGATTCAAATAAAAACGAAATCAATTGGTCACTTCCGACTGAGTTAAATACACTTGATATCTCTAAAAACACAGATTCATATTCTAATGTTTTGATCGGTAACTCAGGAAGTAACTTGCTCCGCTTGGATGGAAAAGGTGGAACTGAGCCAGATTTGGCAACTAAAGTTGATGTATCAGACGATGGTTTGACTTATACAGCAACTCTTCGTGATGGCTTGAAATGGTCAGATGGAAGTGAATTGACAGCAGAAGACTTTGTTTATTCATGGCAACGTATCGTTGACCCAGCAACAGCTTCAGAGTACGCTTACCTAGCAACTGAGTCACATTTGGAAAATGCTGATAAGATTAATGCTGGTGAAGAAAAAGACCTTAATAAACTCGGTGTTAAAGCAGAAGGAAACAAGGTCGTCTTTACATTGACAAGCCCAACACCTCAGTTCATGGAGTATCTTGCCTTTACAAACTTCATGCCACAGAAAAAAGAGTTTGTTGAAAAGACTGGAAAAGATTACGGAACAAATTCTGACTCGCAAGTTTACTCTGGGCCATACAAAGTCGAGGGTTGGAATGGGTCAAATAATAGCTTCAAGTTAGTTAAAAACAAAGAATATTGGAACGCTAAGAATGTCAAAACAGATGCGGTTAATATTCAAGTTATTAAAAAACCAGATACAGCTGTTCAAATGTATAAACAAGGTGAACTTGATGCTGCCAATATTTCAAAAACAAGCGCTATTTACAATGCCAATAAAAACAATGACGATGTTGTAACTGTACCAGAAGCAACAACTGCTTACATGGTTTATAACCAAACTGGCGATGTTAAAGGTTTGACCAATCAAAAAATTCGCCAAGCACTTAACCTTGCCACAGACCGTAAAGGTGTTGTCGAAGCAGCAGTAGACACAGGGTCAAAACCTGCAACAGGTATTGCCCCAACAGGTTTGGCGACCTTGGAAAATGGTGAAGACTTAGCTGAATATGTCGCTCCAGGTTATTCATATAAAGCTAAAGAGGCTACGAAACTCTTCAAAGAAGGGTTGGAAGAACTTGGGGAAGACAGTCTTAAATTGACTATCACTGCAGATGCTGATAATCCAGTGGCTAAAAACTCAGTTGACTACCTCAAGAGCACATGGGAAGAAGCTCTTCCAGGATTGACTGTTGAAGAAAAATTCGTAACCTTCAAACAACGACTTGAAGATACTAAGAATCAAAACTTTGAAGTTGCTTTAGTACTTTGGGGTGGTGACTATCCAGAAGGTTCAACATTCTATGGCCTATTCACGTCAGATGCTCCATACAACTATGGTAAATTCGCAAGTAAAGAGTACGATGCTGCCTATGAAAAAGCAATCAAAGATAATGCTTTAGATAAGGATGCGGCTGCAGAAAACTATAAAGAAGCTGAGAAAATTCTTTATGATAATGCTTACTACAACCCACTTTACTTCCGTAGTGAAGAAACCCTCCAAAATCCAGACATAAAAGGGTTAGTACGTAACTCAACTGGTTTGAATACAGACTTCACACATGCCTACAAAAAATAATTCATTTTATTGGAATGACTAAATAACGGCAAGAATTGGAAATATCCAATTCTTGCTTTTATTGCAGGGAAAACTTTTTTCCTGCAATAAAAGCAATAGAAAAAGGGAATTGATATGATTAAATATATTCTAAAACGTCTGGCTATCCTCTTGGTAACCTTATGGGTGGTCATTACGCTTTCATTCTTTCTCATGCAGGTTATGCCGGGGACACCGTATAACAATCCCCGTTTGACGGATGAGATGATTGCTTTGATGAATAAGCAATATGGACTTGATAAACCAGTTTGGCAACAATATTTGAAATACCTTTTTGATATTTTACATGGGGATTTTGGAACAAGTTACCAATCCATCAACCAACCCGTCTCTCGTATGCTCAGTCAACGCTTAGGTGTATCAATACAGCTTGGTTTGCAAGCTTTGGTGATTGGTATTGGTAGTGGACTCATTGTTGGTGCTATTTCGGCTCGAAACAAAAATAATAAAATCGATGGTTTTCTTAGTGTTGTTTCAACTTTAGGAATTTCTGTGCCATCTTTCATCATTGGTCTTTTGCTCCTTGATTATCTTGGATTCAAATGGCAATTATTACCACTATCAGGCTGGGGAACTTTTGCTCAATCAATCCTACCAACGCTTGGCTTAGCGATTCCAATTTTTGCGCAGGTAACTCGTTTCTTCCGTAGTGAAATGATTGAGACTTTAAACTCGGACTATATTCAGTTGGCTCGTGCTAAGGGATTGACGATGCGTCAAGTTACTAACAGACACGCCTACCGTAACTCAATGATTCCAGTGTTGACATTGGTTGGGCCATTGGCGGCAGGTGTCTTGACAGGTTCGGCATTGATGGAGCGTATTTTCTCAATTCCTGGTATTGGTCAATTGTTCGTTACAGCGATTCCGACTAAAGATTACCCAGTCATTATGGGAACAACAATTGTTTATTCTGTCATGTTAATGGTAGCTATTTTAGCGACAGATATCATCATTAGTATCGTTGACCCACGTGTTCGCTTGCAATAAGGAGAGTAAAATGGCAGATAACTATCAAACATTTAAACTTGTTGGTGCTGGGTCATCTAGCACGCAAGAAAAAATTGAAAAGCCAGCGCTGTCCTTTTTCCAGGATGCTTGGCGCCGACTTAAGCAAAATAAACTAGCTGTTGTATCAATGTGGTTTTTGATTATACTAATGATCTTCTCACTAGCTTCAACACTATTTGTAAAACAAAAAGATGCTAACTTTTTTAATTCAAAAGAAGTTACTATCTATCGAAATTTACCGCCGAAAATTAATAGTAACCTTCCATTTTGGAACGGAGAAATTGTTTATTCAGGAAATACTGAAGCAAATGATGCCTATGCAGATCAAGGCGTGCCAGAAAATAAAAAATTTGCTTTAGGGACGGATACTCTTGGACGTAGTTTAGGGAAACGTATCATTGTTGGTATTCGTATTTCACTCTTGGTAGCCTTAGCTGCAACTGCTATTGACTTGATTATCGGTGTAACCTATGGTTTAATCTCTGGTTACGTAGGAGGTAAGGTTGATACAGTGATGCAACGTATTATCGAAGTTGTTTCATCAATTCCAAACTTGGTCATCGTAACGATGCTAGGTCTCTTGCTTGGTAATGGTATTCTTTCAATTATTATTTCCATCGGTCTTGTAGGTTGGACATCTATGGCGCGTCAAGTACGTAATTTAACGTTATCTTATCGTGAACGCGAGTTTGTTCTTGCAGCTCGTTCTCTAGGTGAAAGTGGTGGCAAAATTGCTTTCAAACATATTTTCCCTAATATTTCAGGAATTATCATTGTTCAGATTATGATGACCGTTCCGAGTGCTATTATGTACGAGGCAGTTCTTTCAGCCATCAATCTTGGTGTGAAACCACCGACAGCATCTCTGGGGTCATTGATTTCAGATGCACAGGAAAACCTACAGTATTATCCATACCAAGTATTGCTTCCTGCATTGGCGCTTGTTATCATTTCCTTAGCGTTTATCATGCTTGGTGATGGTTTGCGAGATGCTTTTGATCCAAAATCAAGTAACGACTAAAGGAGGAAATGAATATGGCACAAGAAAATATCTTAGAAGTTAAAAATCTTCATGTTGATTTCCAAACTTATGCTGGTGAAGTCCAAGCCATTCGTGAAGTTAATTTTGAACTGAAAAAAGGCGAAACTCTCGCGATTGTTGGTGAGTCTGGTTCAGGTAAATCAGTAACAACCAAGACACTTATGGGCTTGTCTGCAAAGAATGCTAATATTTCAGGTGAGATTCTTTTTAAAAATCGTAATCTCAATGATTTAAAAGAAGAAGAATGGGTTAAAATCCGTGGAAATGAAATTGCGATGATTTTCCAAGATCCGATGACTAGTCTTGATCCAACCATGAAGATTGGTATGCAAATCGCAGAACCGATTATGCTACATGAAAAGATTTCGAAAAAAGAAGCTCTTGATCGTGCACTTGAGCTTATGAAGAGTGTCGGTATTCCGAATGCTGAGGAACATATCAACGATTACCCTCACCAGTGGTCAGGTGGAATGCGCCAACGTGCCGTCATCGCTGTTGCGCTAGCTGGAAATCCTGAAATATTAATTGCTGATGAACCAACGACTGCTCTTGATGTAACGATTCAAGCTCAGATTTTAAATTTAATGAAAGATATTCAGCAGAAAACATCAAGCTCGATTATCTTTATCACTCACGACTTGGGTGTTGTTGCTGGTATGGCGGATCGTGTTGCTGTTATGTATGCTGGTAAAATCGTTGAATATGGGACTGTTGATGAAGTTTTCTACAACCCGCAACATCCTTACACTTGGGGACTTTTAAATTCAATGCCTACAACGGATACAGCAGCTGGAGCCCTCCAGTCTATTCCTGGAACACCACCGGATTTGTTGAATCCTCCAAAAGGAGATGCCTTTGCAGCTCGTAATGAATTTGCATTGGACATTGATCACGAAGAAGAACCACCGATGTTTAAAGTATCAGATAGTCATTACGCCGCAACATGGCTCTTAGATAAAAGAGCACCAGAGGTGACCCCTCCACCACAAATCCTAAAACGATGGGCTAAATGGCAAGAAAAATATGGAGGGATTAACTAATGGAAAATAACAAAAAAAAATTAGTTGAGCTAAAAAATGTTTCTCTTACGTTTAACAAAGGGAAATCTAATGAAGTTAAAGCCATTAATAATGTTAGCTTTGACATCTATGAAGGTGAAGTTTTTGGTTTAGTTGGTGAGTCTGGTTCAGGTAAAACAACCGTTGGTCGTGCTATTTTGAAACTGTATGATATTAACGAAGGAGAAATTATCTTTAATGGTGAAAAAGTCTCACATTTAAAAGGTAAAGCTCAACATAATTTCCGTAAGCAAGCTCAAATGATTTTTCAAGATCCACAAGCAAGTCTTAACGGGCGAATGAAAATCCGTGATATTGTTGCTGAAGGATTGGATATCCATAAGTTGGTTTCATCTAAGGAAGAACGTGATGAAAAAGTTCAGCACCTTCTTGATTTAGTTGGTTTAAATAAAGATCACTTAACACGTTATCCTCATGAGTTTTCTGGTGGACAACGTCAGCGTATCGGTATTGCCCGTGCTCTTGCTGTCGAACCGAAATTTATCATTGCCGATGAACCAATTTCAGCGTTGGATGTTTCTATTCAAGCCCAAGTTGTTAATTTAATGCAAAAATTACAACATGAGCAAGGCTTGACATATCTCTTTGTTGCTCACGATTTATCAATGGTTAAATATATCTCAGACCGTATTGGTGTTATGCACTGGGGTAAAATGTTAGAAATTGGAACATCTGAAGATGTTTATAATAATCCGATTCATCCTTATACAAAGAGTTTGTTGTCAGCTATTCCAGAACCGGATCCTGAAAAAGAACGTGCCCGTGTTCATCAAGTCTATGATCCAACAGCAGAATTGGATGGACAAGAACGCACTATGCATGAAATCACACCAGGTCATTTTGTTCTTGCTACAGAAGAAGAAGCACAGCTCTATAAAGAACAATTGCAAAAGTAAAAATTATGTAGTTAAAGCATTTGTGACTTATGCTGCAACTACTGGGTAATAGAGAAATAAAAGTTCTTAACATCTCCATTTGAAGAAGAAATTAAGTAAATCTCTTTATCAAAAAAACGCTCCATATCAAGTTCTTTTAATACTTGATATGGGGCGTTTTTCTTATGTGGAACACCTTTAAGGATTTGTTTTCCTAGTATGAGAACGCTGTAAACTATAAAAAAGAAGGAAACCTCCAGACTAAAAAGCTTATTAAACAAATTCCTTCTCTAAATTTCAAGTCCAAGTTAGCCATTTAGTAAAAATAGTCTAGGAGATAAATAGTTCAAACATTTCTTTGGATAGTTGTTAATCCAAATTTCGATGAAGGCGACTATTCTTGTGGTCGTTTTCTTAGTGCCTTTTGGCAACCATCGTCTAATGAGTCTGTTATGGTTCTCGTTGGTTCCTCTTTCCCAAGAGGCTTAAGGGTGGGCATAATAGATGCACTCAGGATCAAAGACATCTGCCAAGCAACTAAATTCTGTTCTGTTATCCGCTGTGATTGAGTTGATGTGATAGTTTTGAAGAATCCCTTTCAAAGCATGATTCACTGATGTCGCTGACTTGTCAGGAATGAGACGAATGATTTGAAAGCGACTCTTCCTGTCTGTGAGTGTCAGTAAGCACTCGTTTTTAGCACGCGTCTGAATAAGCGGATCAATCTCATAATCGCCTAGATTTTAACGCTTATTGCTACTCTCTGGTCCGTTCCTCAATAGACTTCCAGCAGGTTTAAAGTTTGGACTAGCTTGCTTTTTCTCTGCTTTACTTTTGCGTGGATAAAGCAAAGTAGATGGTACCATCCCCAAGTGTCCGTGGTGAATCCAGTAGTAGATGGTGGAAATTGGCACAGGGAAGCCTTTGGCTTTGACCATCATTTCAGGCGAGTATTTCTGCCTCTAGTAGTGGACAATACGCTCTTTCAATTCCTTGGTCAAGGTGACTGGCTGAACAGATTTAGTTCTGTTTTCATCGTAAACCACTTGCGCTGCATCAGCCCGATAGACTTTCTCAAATCTTCCTTTACGTACCTGTTGTCTAACAAAACCACGTTTAATTTCGTTGTTAATAGTTTGCGGGGCTTTTCCAAGTAAAGCGGCAATCTGACGATGACTGATTCCATCAGATTGCCATCGTTCAATCAAACGATGTTCTGTTAGTGCCACCTGTTTGTCTTTTGTAGTATAATGGTTTTACATCTCAAAGTTCCTTTTAATGTGTTTGTGGTGAACGACATTATATCTCACTGAGATGATTTTTTTAACTCTCGACTGGCTAACTTCATTTTAGAACTTTCCAAACAAATTCCTTCAGGTGAAAACCCAAAAAAATGAAAAAAAGTTATTGACAACCCATAAAGAAATATAGTAATATATAAAAGTTCTCAAAACGCGAGATCACTTCAAGAGCGTCTTCAAAAAAAGGAGAAAAAGTTATTGACAAGTGGCCGTGAGTTTGTTAGAATATAGAAGTTGCCTCGAAGGGGGGCGATAAGACCTTTGAAAACTGGATAAAGAAACCAAACGTGCGGGTTACGAAAGTAACCTGTCAAGAAGAAACATAAGTCAGATGATAACTGACTGAGCATAGCTCAAACTATTTAATGAGAGTTTGATCCTGGCTCAGGACGAACGCTGGCGGCGTGCCTAATACATGCAAGTGGAACGCAATTGATTCTCCCGTAGCTTGCTACATTTGAATTGATTGAGTCGCGAACGGGTGAGTAACGCGTAGGTAACCTACCTTATAGCGGGGGATAACTATTGGAAACGATAGCTAATACCGCATAAGAGTTGACAACACATGTTGTTAATTTAAAAGGAGCAATTGCTTCACTATGAGATGGACCTGCGTTGTATTAGCTAGTTGGTAAGGTAACGGCTTACCAAGGCATCGATACATAGCCGACCTGAGAGGGTGATCGGCCACACTGGGACTGAGACACGGCCCAGACTCCTACGGGAGGCAGCAGTAGGGAATCTTCGGCAATGGGGGGAACCCTGACCGAGCAACGCCGCGTGAGTGAAGAAGGTTTTCGGATCGTAAAGCTCTGTTATAAGCGAAGAACGGGAGTAAGAGTGGAAAGTTTACTCTGTGACGGTAGCTTATCAGAAAGGGACGGCTAACTACGTGCCAGCAGCCGCGGTAATACGTAGGTCCCGAGCGTTGTCCGGATTTATTGGGCGTAAAGCGAGCGCAGGTGGTTTAATAAGTCTGAAGTTAAAGGCATTGGCTCAACCAATGTACGCTTTGGAAACTGTTAAACTTGAGTGCAGAAGGGGAGAGTGGAATTCCATGTGTAGCGGTGAAATGCGTAGATATATGGAGGAACACCGGTGGCGAAAGCGGCTCTCTGGTCTGTAACTGACACTGAGGCTCGAAAGCGTGGGTAGCGAACAGGATTAGATACCCTGGTAGTCCACGCCGTAAACGATGAGTGCTAGGTGTTGGGTCCTTTCCGGGACTCAGTGCCGCAGCTAACGCATTAAGCACTCCGCCTGGGGAGTACGACCGCAAGGTTGAAACTCAAAGGAATTGACGGGGGCCCGCACAAGCGGTGGAGCATGTGGTTTAATTCGAAGCAACGCGAAGAACCTTACCAGGTCTTGACATCCCGATGCCCGTCCTAGAGATAGGATTTTACTTCGGTACATCGGTGACAGGTGGTGCATGGTTGTCGTCAGCTCGTGTCGTGAGATGTTGGGTTAAGTCCCGCAACGAGCGCAACCCCTATTGTTAGTTGCCATCATTTAGTTGGGCACTCTAGCGAGACTGCCGGTAATAAACCGGAGGAAGGTGGGGATGACGTCAAATCATCATGCCCCTTATGACCTGGGCTACACACGTGCTACAATGGTCGGTACAACGAGCAGCGAACTGGTGACAGTAAGCCAATCTCTTAAAGCCGATCTCAGTTCGGATTGTAGGCTGCAACTCGCCTACATGAAGTCGGAATCGCTAGTAATCGCGGATCAGCACGCCGCGGTGAATACGTTCCCGGGCCTTGTACACACCGCCCGTCACACCACGAGAGTTTGTAACACCCGAAGTCGGTGAGGTAACCTTTTAGGAGCCAGCCGCCTAAGGTGGGATAGATGATTGGGGTGAAGTCGTAACAAGGTAGCCGTATCGGAAGGTGCGGCTGGATCACCTCCTTTCTAAGGAAAACGGAAGCACGTTTGGGATCTTTATTTAGTTTTGAGAGGTCTTTGTGGGGCCTTAGCTCAGCTGGGAGAGCGCCTGCTTTGCACGCAGGAGGTCAGCGGTTCGATCCCGCTAGGCTCCATTAACATCAGACAGATGTTAAGATAGTCCATTGAAAATTGAATATCTATATCAAATTCCACGATTATCGAAAGATAATTGTAGAAAGTAACAAGAAAATAAACCGAAACGCTGTAAGTATTTAATGAGTTTAGATCGTAAGATCAAAGATAAGGTTAAGTTAATAAGGGCGCACGGTGGATGCCTTGGCACTAGAAGCCGAAGAAGGACGTGACTAACGACGAAATG
This sequence comes from Streptococcus pluranimalium, assembly GCF_002953735.1. NCBI lineage: Bacteria > Bacillati > Bacillota > Bacilli > Lactobacillales > Streptococcaceae > Streptococcus > Streptococcus pluranimalium. The sequence continues at coordinate 294,771 of NZ_CP025536.1, forward strand.
CTTTGGGGAGCTGTAAGTAAGCGCTGATCCAGAGATGTCCGAATGGGGGAACCCGGCAGGTAATGCCTGTCATCACTAGTTGTTAAGACTAGCTGAAGGAAGACGCAGTGAACTGAAACATCTAAGTAGCTGCAGGAAGAGAAAGCAAACGCGATTGCCTTAGTAGCGGCGAGCGAAACGGCAGGAGGGCAAACCGAGGAGTTTACTCCTCGGGGTTGTAGGACTGCGACGTGGGACTAGACGACATAGAAGAATGACCTGGGAAGGTCAGCCAGAGAGAGTAACAGCCTCGTATTTAAAATGTTTGTATAGCCCTAGCAGTATCCTGAGTACGGCGAGACACGCGAAATCTCGTCGGAATCTGGGAGGACCATCTCCCAACCCTAAATACTCTCTAGTGACCGATAGTGAACCAGTACCGTGAGGGAAAGGTGAAAAGCACCCCGGGAGGGGAGTGAAATAGAACCTGAAACCGTGTGCCTACAACAAGTTCGAGCCCGTTAATGGGTGAGAGCGTGCCTTTTGTAGAATGAACCGGCGAGTTACGCTATGATGCGAGGTTAAGTTGAAGAGACGGAGCCGTAGGGAAACCGAGTCTTAATAGGGCGACATAGTATCATGGTGTAGACCCGAAACCATGTGACCTACCCATGAGCAGGTTGAAGGTGAGGTAAAACTCACTGGAGGACCGAACCAGGGCACGTTGAAAAGTGCTTGGATGACTTGTGGGTAGCGGAGAAATTCCAAACGAACTTGGAGATAGCTGGTTCTCTCCGAAATAGCTTTAGGGCTAGCGTCGATGTTAAGTCTCTTGGAGGTAGAGCACTGTTTGGGTGAGGGGTCCATCCCGGATTACCAATCTCAGATAAACTCCGAATGCCAATGAGATATAATCGGCAGTCAGACTGCGAGTGCTAAGATCCGTAGTCGAAAGGGAAACAGCCCAGACCACCAGCTAAGGTCCCAAAATATATGTTAAGTGGAAAAGGATGTGGGGTTGCACAGACAACTAGGATGTTAGCTTAGAAGCAGCTATTCATTCAAAGAGTGCGTAATAGCTCACTAGTCGAGTGACCCTGCGCCGAAAATGTACCGGGGCTAAAACATATTACCGAAGCTGTGGATGACCATTTAGGTCATGGTAGGAGAGCGTTCTATGTGTGAAGAAGGTGTACCGTGAGGAGCGCTGGAACGCATAGAAGTGAGAATGCCGGTATGAGTAGCGCAAGACAGGTGAGAATCCTGTCCACCGTAAGACTAAGGTTTCCAGGGGAAGGCTCGTCCGCCCTGGGTTAGTCGGGACCTAAGGAGAGACCGAACGGTGTATCCGATGGCCAACAGGTTGATATTCCTGTACTAGAGTATATAGTGATGGAGGGACGCAGTAGGCTAACTCAACCCAGCGACTGGAAGAGCTGGGCTAAGCAGTGAGGCGTGGTATGAGTCAAATGCTTATACCTATAACGTTGAGCTGTGATGGGGAGCGAAGTTTAGTAGTGAAGTGAGTGATGTCACACTGCCAAGAAAAGCTTCTAGCGTTAATTATACTCTACCCGTACCGCAAACCGACACAGGTAGTCGAGGCGAGTAGCCTCAGGTGATCGAGAGAACTCTCGTTAAGGAACTCGGCAAAATGACCCCGTAACTTCGGGAGAAGGGGTGCTGTCTTTAGACAGCCGCAGTGAATAGGCCCAAGCAACTGTTTATCAAAAACACAGCTCTCTGCTAAATCGTAAGATGATGTATAGGGGGTGACGCCTGCCCGGTGCTGGAAGGTTAAGAGGAGTGCTTAGGAGTAATCCGAAGGTATGAATTGAAGCCCCAGTAAACGGCGGCCGTAACTATAACGGTCCTAAGGTAGCGAAATTCCTTGTCGGGTAAGTTCCGACCCGCACGAAAGGCGTAATGATTTGGGCACTGTCTCAACGAGAGACTCGGTGAAATTTTAGTACCTGTGAAGATGCAGGTTACCCGCGACAGGACGGAAAGACCCCATGGAGCTTTACTGCAGTTTGATATTGAGTATCTGTACCACATGTACAGGATAGGTAGGAGCCTAAGAAGTTGGAACGCCAGTTTCAATGGAGGCGTTGTTGGGATACTACCCTTGTGTTATGGCTACTCTAACCCAGATAGGTAATCCCTATCGGAGACAGTGTCTGACGGGCAGTTTGACTGGGGCGGTCGCCTCCTAAAAGGTAACGGAGGCGCCCAAAGGTTCCCTCAGACTGGTTGGAAATCAGTCGCAGAGTGTAAAGGTATAAGGGAGCTTGACTGCGAGAGCTACAACTCGAGCAGGGACGAAAGTCGGGCTTAGTGATCCGGTGGTTCCGTATGGAAGGGCCATCGCTCAACGGATAAAAGCTACCCTGGGGATAACAGGCTTATCTCCCCCAAGAGTTCACATCGACGGGGAGGTTTGGCACCTCGATGTCGGCTCGTCGCATCCTGGGGCTGTAGTCGGTCCCAAGGGTTGGGCTGTTCGCCCATTAAAGCGGCACGCGAGCTGGGTTCAGAACGTCGTGAGACAGTTCGGTCCCTATCCGTCGCGGGCGTAGGAAATTTGAGAGGATCTGCTCCTAGTACGAGAGGACCAGAGTGGACTTACCGCTGGTGTACCAGTTGTCTCGCCAGAGGCATCGCTGGGTAGCTATGTAGGGAAGGGATAAGCGCTGAAAGCATCTAAGTGCGAAGCCCACCTCAAGATGAGATTTCCCATAACGTTATGTTAGTAAGAGCCCTGAAAGAAGATCAGGTAGATAGGTTAGAAGTGTACGTGTGGTGACACATTAAGCGGACTAATACTAATCGCTCGAGGACTTATCCAAAAGAAAGTAACAAAGAGTCAATATTGACAGCGAGTAGGTTTCTTGTTAGAATATAGGTATTCAATTTTGATTGGATTATCAATCATTAGTTAAGTGACGATAGCCTAGGAGATACACCTGTACCCATGCCGAACACAGTAGTTAAGCCCTAGAACGCCTGAAGTAGTTGGGGGTTGCCCCCTGTTAGATATGGTAGTTGCTTAGCATTTATCCGCCATAGCTCAGTTGGTAGAGCGCATGACTGTTAATCATGATGTCACAGGTTCGAGCCCTGTTGGCGGAGTATAGTATTTGAGACTTTGCTTGATGTAGAGTCTTTTATTTTCCCTTAATGCCAAAATGGTAGTTGGGAATTTATAGCTAAGAACGAAGGGAGAAGACGACATTTGTCTTGTCTCTTTTTATATAAAAAGCATTAAGTACAATATCATTTCACCTAATGTTTATGATGAGCTTCTTTGAAGTTTCATACTCTCATTAGAATAGGGTAGGTTTAAGGTATTGATAATATAGTTTTTACCCGTGGTACTAGTTAATTTCAAAATATCTCAAATGATAAGCCAGTATGATTTGTTCGATTCTCAATTGTAGTCCCCTAATGCTTCTCGTTAACGTGTGCTCAATATCAAATAGCGCACAAAGTTCAGAAAAGCGAGTTTCGATCGTTCTTCTCATGACAAGTAACTGCCAGTGATTATGCTGTTCTGCACCGACCATGTTTTGACGTAATGGTGTCCATAAGTGATAGCCTTTCTGTTCTAACCTATCTTTTAGCTCTTGACTGAGGTAACCTAAATCGGCAAGAACGACAGAATGCCTACAGCCTTCTAGGAGTTCATCAACGACTTTAATGTCGTGAACAGAGCCTGGTGTCACAACATAGTTGAGAATAACCCCCGACAAAGTGACCAACATATGGCCTTTAAAACCATAGAACCAAAGGTTTTTAGTGGCATTATCCCCAATATCAGCGCAATCATTGAAAATCTTGGCGCTATGATTGCGAATAGGCTGGCAAAGCGACAATGGAAAACTGTCCATAATCACAATAGTATCTGGCGAGATTGCCCCACTCAAGGCTTGTCGAATGAGTTGAACCAACCAAATCAATTGTTTTGTTCGTCTATTAAAGCGGCTTCTTTCTAGTAAGTTGCCCCCAAAGAAAAGTTGACAGATTCTATAAAAATGGCGTTGTGATGTTATCCCTAACTCAGCTTGAAGCAGCAATAAAACAAGAAGTGACTCATCTGAAACTTTGGCTAAACCAATATTGCGACGATGCTTCAACGAATCGGGGCAGTAGGTCCGATAAAATTGAGAACTGATTTGGGATAATTGTTTGATATTCCATTGTAAATGATGGGATTTAGCGGTATACTGTAAGTGGCTCATTGGGACTACCTCCTGTTTGTTTTGTCACTTACAGTATAGTCCTTTTGGGCTTTTTATTGTCGTTGAAACTTAACTAGCACCACGAGTAGTTTTAGTATTTCAATGTGGGATTAGTGTAACCTATTCAGTGGATTTATATAATAGTTAATGATAGTTTGGATTGAGCATGACATTTATGTCATGGTTTTATCAGTTAAGTATCTCTATAATAGCTTTATTAGTTAGAAAAGAGGTCTTTATGTGATGATAGAACAATCATCTTTACAGTATTTATCTTTTGAAAGCTTATATAAGCGTGTGCAGCCTATTGTTCATAAATGTCGAAGACAGTATCATATACAGCTTTGGGATTTTGATGATTGGGATCAAGAAGGTATGATTTGTTTATTTCATTTGGTTCAAACTAAATCGGACTCTCTAGATAATCCTTCATTTTTCTTTGCTTGTTTTAAGACAAAATTTTCAAATTATTTAAAGGATGTTTTACGATCTCAGGAGAGTGATAAGAGGCGTTTGAATCGTTTACCTTATGAAGAAGTTTCTGAGTTAAGTCATTGTATCGCACAAGAGGGGCTATCTTTAGAAGATCGTGTTATTATGAGAGAGCAATTAGCTCATTTGAAGGAAGTACTTCCCGAATCGCGCCATCATGAAGTTGACTTGCTCCTTGCTGGTAATCGATTTAAAGGTCGACGAGCTTTGTTACGGCAATTAAAAGAGTTATGGAATTAGCTATAGTATTTAGCTAGGGATTAATTTTGGAGAGCTTTTTTGAATACCCCAATTGTCAAATTAAGTTAGACATTTTACGTAACTCAGAAAAACTTGATATGGTGTTTGATAATTTAAAGATTTTCTAGGAATTCTATTTCGTTTATCAGCTATAGCTGATAAATATTTCTGAGAAATACCATTGAAATCCATTTGCTTAGGCAGTTCATGACGTCTTAATAAACCATTTGAATGTTCATTTAACCCACGTTGATTAGGGCAAGCTGGATCCGCAAAGAAAATATCAATGTCGTGTTGGTTGGCTATTGTCTTCCAATTAGGGAATTCTTTCCCACAATCAAAGGTGATCGATTTAAAGAGATGTTTTGGGAATTTTGGCAGCTATCTATTTAGTGATTGCTCAATGTCACTAGCTTTTCGAGCATTGGTTTGAAGAGTAATAATAGCTTTAGATTGCTTCTCTACTAAGGGACAACAGCACTTTTGTGATGTTTACCAACGATCGTATCTCCTTCAAGATGCCCAAATTCTCTTTCAAATTTCGGATAGATTTCCGAACGCTCAAGGATATCCCTCCGAAAAACTTGCTTGCCACGTTTTTCGGCCTTGCCATTCGGTTTGCGTTTTCCCCGCCATGGTAAATCGTCTTTCTTGAAGATGCTATGGTCAGCTAGTCAATAAAGAGTTCTCATAGAACAGGGGATTTTATCGGGATAAGTTCCTTTAATAACATTCAAACTCCAATTAAGCACTAAATGCATTTGAATAAAATCTTGTTCATTTTGGGTGAGTTGGGTCTGACGACGACCACAACGTTTCTTGTTAGCTTTGTAGTCCTTGTAGTAATCATAGGAAGTGTGACAAGCCTTGAGGTAAGCAATGTCCTTATAAATCGTTTGTCTTGATCTTTTGAGGGATTGACAAATAGGGCTAACGGTTATTCCTTCTTTGTCATAAGCCTCTATCATAACAAGTTCATTTGTGGTTCATGAGTGTAGGTCATTTATGTTAGTTCCTTTCAGACAAATGTGGTGTTTATCTGAGCCTAACATAGATGGCTTTTCTATCTAGCTTAATTTTACAAATTGGGATACATAAAACTTCTGAGTTTAAGATATTTTTAAATTAGTTAACTGTCACTAGAATAATCAATGTCAGTTACATGGTTAGGTAAAAGTTAATAAATTAGTATTTACAACTTACTTTAGCTAATTTCGGATAAGGCTAAAAGTAATGATACTTACAGAAATATTTAATTGTGTGAGTGCTCAATGACGACCTAAATCTTCATTTTTAAATGAAAGAGGAGTCTCTCTATGTGTAGAGAAACTCCTTTTTATATGGTTTTTAGGTCTTTAAATAAGTAGTTATGTGTTGATAATTATAATTAAGAAGATTAGTGGAGAACGCTTATGTACAAATTAACATTTGATTATTTTTTAAGGTAATAAAGAAAAATTGATACCATGCCAAATGAGATGATATCAATTTTAAAAAATTCTTTAGGTTGTCGCACTACATTATAGAAAATATGATGGACTAGAAAAAGGCAGAGTAGAGAGCTTGTATGGCTGCTTTTTCTTCTTTAGATTTAATGACGAACATGATTGAGACTTCGCTTGATCCTTGTGAAATCATTTCGAGGTTAATATTTTTTTCTGATAAAGCTTTTGTTGCAGCAGCCGTAATACCAATATGATTTTTCATGTTCTCTCCTACAATCATGATGATAGAGAGTTCTTTTTCGATTTCTAAGTCGTCAACATGAAGTTCATTTTGTAGGTAGTCTACAATTCTTTCTTCTTTTTCAGGAGTTAATTCACGTTCTCTAAGAACAATAGACATGTCATCAATACCAGTTGGTATGTGCTCCCAGCGAATATTAAGTTCTTCAAGAATTTGTAGGACTTTACGACCAAATCCAATTTCCCTATTCATCAAGTATTTTGAGATATTAATGCTGACAAATTTATCATCACCAGATATTCCCACAACAGGTAAATCAAGTGTTTCGTGCTTTAAAGTAACCTTAGTCCCAGGATGACTAGGGTTATTTGTGTTTTTGATGACAAGAGGAATTTTTGAGCGATAAACTGGGATTAAGGCTTCATCATGTAAGACTGAGAAACCTGCATAAGCTAATTCACGCATTTCTTTATATGTTAGTTCACTGATAGAATGTGGTTTATTGACAACACCAGGGTGTGCGGCAAAAATACCATCAACATCAGTGAAGTTTTCGTAAAGCTCAGCGTGAATTCCAGCGGCAATCAATGAACCAGTAATATCTGAGCCTCCCCTAGAGAAGGTACAAATATTGTTATCCATGGTGACGCCAAAGAAACCTGGAATAACATAAATTTGTTCTCCTTGTCGTAATTTTTGAATATGCTCGTAGCTACTTGGTAGTAGTCTAGCATTTTGTGGTTCACTTGAAACGAAGAGACCTGCGTCGCTAGGATGAAGGTAAATTGCATCTAAATCATTTTCTTTAAAAAAAGCAGCAATTAGCTTAGCATTATTGTCTTCCCCTGCTGCAAGGAAAGTATCGTAAAGATAAGGGTTATTTGTGATAGGTAGGCATTCAAGACTTTCGATAGATTTTTGGATTGTGCTGATAATGCTTAAATTGACATTAAGTTCAGTTGCTATATCACGATATCTTTGAATGATCCAAGCTTTATCTGCGCTAGTATCTTGGTTATTTTTATAGTGATTGTAGTATTGGATGAGAGCATCGGTTACTTTGGTATCCTGTGCATCTCTTTTTCCTGGCGCAGATACGACGATAAAACGTCTCTCGCGATCACTTTTGACAATATTTAAAACTTTTTGTAATTGTTGAGCTGACGCTAATGAACTACCACCAAATTTTGTGACTTTCATGAATATACTCCTGGGTAACGTGTGTTAGAAAAATTATAACAAATTTCAGATAATTTACAAGATTTAAACTATATATGACTACGGTTTGCTATTTATTTTATCGGAATAATTTCTTAAGTTTGGACTTGGAATTATAGAAGATTCGTTTTATGATTTGAAAAATATTATTTTTGTGATATACTTTGAAAGTAAAATTATTTAATAATCAAACGAATAGAGGTAGAAATGACTTATAGTACAATTCGATATGAGATAGAAGATAAAGTTGCTACTTTAACTTTTATACGAGAACAGGCTAATAATGGTTTCAATATCCCAATGTGCTTAGAAATAATAGATGTGATAGCAACTCTTGAGCAAAGCTCAGAAGTTCAAATTTTAGTTATTGAAGCGGAAGGATCTGTTTTTTCAGTCGGCGGTGATTTGATTGAGATGCAGAGGGCTGTTTCGGAAGATGATGTTGAATCATTAGTAGATATAGCAAGATATGTACAAGATATTGCATTTAAAATAAAACAGCTTCCAAAACCAGTGATTATGTGTACAGATGGTGCTGTTGCTGGGGCAGCCTTTAACTTAGCTATAGCATCTGATTTTTGTATTGCCAGTGATAAGTCTAAGTTCATTCAAGCGTTTGTAAACGTTGGTTTAGCTCCTGATGCAGGCGGTCTATTTTTGCTCACACGTTCATTAGGAATTAATCGTGCAACTCAATTAGCGATGACGGGTGAAGCTGTTTCGGCCGAGAAGGCTGAAGAATATGGTTTTGTTTATAAAACTTGTGAATCAGGAAAATTAGATAAGGCGCGTGATCGTTTGATAAAACGATTGAAGCGTGGGTCATTTAATTCTTACGCGGCTATGAAGCAGCTGGTATGGGAGAGTTTCTTTTCTGATTGGGAAAGCTATGCTGTTAAGGAGCTGTATTGGCAGGAACGCTTGGCGTTTCAAGATGATTTTAAAGAAGGGGTCAAAGCTCATGCAGATAGAAGACGACCCTCTTTTACTGGAAATGGGTTGTTTAAATAATTTCCCTTTTTTAGCATTTAGAAAATCCTTGCAAAATAATTTTACCTTTGATATAATTTGATAGTCAAACTTTATGGAGGTTGTTTAGGTGGATTACAATGAAATCAATGACTACCTAGTAGGTATTTTTAACAACATACTTATTATTGAAGAAGCAAGTTTAAAGACAAGCCGCTTCAACGATGTTTCTATCAAAGAGATGCATACCATTGATGAAATTGGTAATACTCCTAATGCAACACCTAGCGATATTGCTAAAGCTTTGATGGTTACATTAGGTACGGTGACTACTAGTTTAAATAAACTAGAAAAGAAAGGTTACATTATTCGTACAAGATCTAATGTAGATCGTCGTGTGGTTCATTTGAGCCTTTCACAAAAGGGACGTCTCTTATTCCGTCTACATCACAAATTTCATATGAATATGGTAGAAAAGATTACTGATGGTTTTGATGAGCAGGAGTTTGAAGTGATGAGTCGCGGTTTGAAAAATCTTAATCAGTTTTTGGAGGACCTTAAATAGATGGGTTTTGCAAAAATTTCACAAGTAGCTCACTATGCACCAGACCATATTGTTACCAATGATGATTTATCTCAAATTTTGGAAACAAGTGATGAATGGATTGCTAGCCGAACTGGTATTAAGCAACGCCATATTTCTCAGTGTGAGCAAACTAGCGATTTAGCAACAAGAGTAGCTGAGTCTTTATTGAAGAAGGCTGTTTTAAGTGCTAGTGAGTTAGATTTTATCATTGTTGCGACGATTACACCTGATAGCAATATGCCTTCTGTGGCTGCTAAAGTACAAGGAAATATCAAAGCTCAAAATGCTTTTGCTTTTGATGTAACGGCAGCTTGTAGTGGTTTTGTCTTTGCACTTGCGACCGCTGAAAAATTCATTGCATCTGGTCAGTACCGAAAGGGTTTGATTATTGGTGCGGAGGTCATGTCCAAAGTTTTAGATTGGACGGATCGTTCGACAGCAGTGCTTTTTGGTGATGGGGCAGGTGGCGTTCTGTTAGAAGCAGCAGATGCGCAACACTTTTTAGCAGAGTCACTTAACACCAAAGGAGAGCAGTGGCAATGTTTGCAATCTGGTAACAAAGGCTTGCTATCACCTTATAGTCAGGTGATTGATCAGGAGTCTTATTATTTGCAGATGGATGGGAGAGCAGTTTTTGATTTCACAATCAAGACAGTTTCGGCAAGTATTCGTCAACTATTAGATGTCAATAAAGATTTAGAAATCGATTATTTTTTATTGCATCAGGCGAATATCAGAATTCTGGATAAGATGGCTAAAAAAGTTTCGGTAAATCGAGATAAGTTTTTGGCCAATATGCAAGACTATGGTAACACGAGTGGAGCTAGTATCCCTATTTTGTTATCGGAAAGTGTAGAGCGTGGCTTGATTCAATTAGATGGTACCCAAACAATTTTTCTTTCAGCTTTTGGTGGAGGTTTGACATGGGGAAATCTAATTGTTAAAATTTAGTTAACTTTGTGCGAAATGCACATTTATATATATTATTTATTTTTAAGGAGAAAAATCATGGCAGTATTTGATAAAGTACAAGAAATTATTGTGGAAGAACTTGGTAAAGAAGCAGAAGAAGTGAAAATGGAAACAACTTTCGATGACCTCGATGCTGATTCACTTGATGTTTTCCAAGTTATTTCTGAAATTGAAGATGAGTTTGATATCCAAATCGAAACTGAAGAAGGACTTAACACAGTAGGTGACTTGGTTGCTTACGTTGAAGAAAAAACAAAATAAGGTTCTAGAGGCTGAGAACAACTCAGTCCCTAAGGTCAGTGAGTCATATTTTAATGTTTAATAATAAGCTGACTTAGGGGAGTGGGACGATAAAATTATGATAGTTTTCTATCTGATTTGTCTCCCACTCCTTCTTATTTTAATTATATAATTTGATTATCAAATCATTTAAAACAGAAAGTATTGTGTAGATAGTTTATGAAAACACGTATTACAGAGCTCTTAAATATAAAATATCCTATTTTCCAAGGTGGAATGGCTTGGGTTGCTGATGGTGATCTTGCTGGCGCTGTGTCTAAAGCAGGTGGTCTAGGAATCATTGGTGGCGGGAATGCCCCTAAAGAGGTAGTCAAAGCCAATATTGATAAAGTTAAATCTATGACAGATAAGCCTTTTGGTGTTAACATTATGCTCTTATCGCCTTTTGCTGATGATATTGTAGATTTAGTTATTGAAGAAGGTGTCAAGGTTGTAACGACTGGTGCTGGTAACCCTGGGAAGTATATGGAACGGTTACACGCTGCTGGGATTACGGTCATTCCAGTGGTACCTAGTGTAGCATTGGCCAAAAGAATGGAAAAATTAGGTGTTGATGCTGTGATTGCTGAAGGTATGGAAGCTGGTGGTCATATCGGAAAATTGACAACTATGACCTTAGTTCGTCAAGTTGTAGAAGCTATCGATATTCCTGTTATTGCGGCAGGTGGTATCGCAGATGGACATGGTATGGCAGCTGGCTTCATGCTGGGAGCTGAAGCGGTCCAAGTTGGGACACGTTTTGTTGTCGCTAAAGAGTCAAATGCTCATCAAGCGTTTAAAGATAAAGTCTTGAAGGCTAAAGATATTGATACAGTCGTTTCAGCTTCGGTTGTTGGACACCCTGTTCGTGCTATTAAGAATAAATTGGCGACGGCATATAGCCAAGCTGAGAAGGATTTTCTTGCTGGGAAAAAATCAGCTGAAGAAATCGAAGAGTTAGGTGCTGGTGCTCTGCGCAATGCAGTTGTTGATGGTGACGTGGTTAATGGTTCGGTCATGGCTGGGCAAATTGCTGGGTTAGTGAGTAAGGAAGAAACTTGCGCTGAGATTTTAGAAGATTTGTATACTGGTGCCAAAACGGTGATTGCTGAAGAAGCTAAACGTTGGACAGATCTTCTGGATTAACTGAGGAGAAAAGATGACAAAAACAGCCTTTTTATTTGCCGGTCAAGGGGCTCAAACACTAGGAATGGCTCGTGATCTGTATGAGCATTTTGAGATTGTTAAAGCCACCTTTGAACAGGCAAGTCAGATTTTGGGGTATGATATTCGTCACTTAATTGATGAGGACCAAGATAAACTGAATCAGACGAGGTTTACCCAACCTGCTATTTTGACAACGTCTGTAGCGATTTATAAGCTTTTAATAGAAAAAGGAATTTCCCCTGATATTGTAGCAGGCTTGTCACTTGGTGAATATTCCGCTTTGGTGGCAGCAGGTGCCTTGGATTTTGAGACAGCTTTACAATTGGTTGCTAAACGTGGTCAACTAATGGAAGAAGCTGCGCCAGCTGGTAGCGGCAAAATGGTTGCTATCATGAACGCTGAAGTTTCAGTGATTGAATCAGCTTGTCAATCAGCTTCTGATCTTGGTGTTGTTAGCCCTGCTAATTACAATACGCCTCAACAAATTGTTATTGGGGGAGAAGTAACTGCAGTTGATAAGGCGGTAGATATCCTAAAGGAAGCAGGTGTCAAACGTATGATTCCACTTCAAGTTTCAGGTCCTTTTCACACTGCTTTACTGGAACAGGCTAGTCAAGGATTAGCAGAAGTTCTAGAAGAGGTAACTTTTAACGACTTTGAGCTTCCTCTAGTTGGGAATACAGAGGCTACTATCATGAAAAAAAAGGATATCAAGTCTTTATTAGCGCGCCAAGTGATGGAACCTGTTAGATTTTATGAATCGATTGCTGAAATCCAGGCATTTGGTGTTGATAGGGTTATTGAAGTTGGTCCTGGGAAGGTCTTGTCAGGATTTATCAAAAAAATTGATAAGAATCTTCCAACGGTTGCTGTCAATGATTTAGCAAGTTTGGAAGCATTACTGCATCAATAAGTGAGGAAAAAATGGAAATTAAAGCTAAAAATGTTTTTGTAACAGGTTCTACGCGTGGAATTGGATTGGGGATTGCCCATGAATTTGCTCGTCGTGGTGCTAATGTCATCTTAAATGGGCGTTCTGAAATTTCGGAGGAACTTTTACAAGAATTTGCCGAATACGATGTTAAAGTGATTGGTGTTTCAGGGGATATTTCTCAAGAAGCTGATGCTAAACGTATGGTTGATGAAGCCATTGCTGCCTTAGGTAGTGTTGATATTCTTGTTAATAACGCTGGGATTACCAATGATAAGTTGATGTTAAAAATGACGGAAGCAGATTTTGAGAAGGTCCTAAAAATCAATTTAACCGGTGCATTTAACATGACCCAAGCTGTTTTGAAGCCAATGACTAAAGCGCGTCAAGGAGCTATCATCAATGTATCATCTGTGGTTGGTTTGACTGGTAATGTTGGTCAAGCAAACTATGCAGCTTCTAAGGCTGGCTTGATTGGATTTTCAAAATCAGTGGCTAAAGAAGTGGCTGCGCGTGGGGTTCGTGTCAATGTCATTGCACCTGGTTTTATTGAATCAGATATGACGGATGCTATTCCTGAGAAAATGAAGGATGGTATTCTAGGACAAATCCCAATGAAGCGCATCGGTAAGCCACAAGAAGTTGCTCAAGTTGCTGCCTTTTTAGCAGAACAAGAGTATCTAACAGGTCAAGTACTTGCTATTGATGGCGGTATGACCATGATTTAAGCACTTGTTGCTTGACTTGCTTGTAATAGCATTGAAGAAATGAGTAAACCCGTTTGTAAACGGAGCAAAGGAGAATTTATGTCAACGAATCGTGTCGTGATTACAGGGTACGGTGTTACATCACCTATTGGAAATACACCTCAAGAGTTTTGGAAAAGTTTAGAATCTGGTACAATTGGTATAAAACCAATTACAAAATTTGATACTTCAGAAATTCCTGTGCATAATGCAGGGGAAATCCAAGATTTTCCATTTGATAAATATTTTGTTCGTAAGGACAAGAATCGAATGGATATGTATTCACTTTATGCTATTTATGCGACTTTAGAAGCCTTAGAAAATGCTGGTCTTGATATGGAGACAGTTGATCGTGATCGTGTCGGGGTTATTGTCTCATCCGGTATCGGTGGTCTCCAAGAGATGCAAGAGCAGATTATCCGTATGCATGAGAAGGGGATTAAGCGAATCCAACCAATGTTTATTCCAAAAGCTCTTTCTAATATGGGTGCTGGGAATATTGCTCTTCGTATCGGAGCTAATGGTGTTTGTAAGTCAATTACGACGGCTTGTGCTTCTGCCAATGATGCTATTGGAGAAGCTTTCCGTGAGATTAAGTTTGGTTTCCAAGATGTTGTTTTAGCGGGTGGATCTGAAAGTACGATTAATGAAATTGGTATTGGTGGCTTCAATGCTTTGACAGCTCTCTCAACAACAGAAGATCCTAAGCGTTCTGCTATTCCATTTGATAAGGACCGTAATGGTTTTGTCATGGGAGAGGGTGCAGGTGTGTTAGTTGTAGAGAGCTTGGAGCATGCTCAAAAACGTGGCGCGACTATCTTGGCTGAGGTTGTTGGTTACGGTAATACTTGTGATGCTTATCATCAAACGAGCCCATCTCCAGATGGCTCAGGTGCTGCTAAGGCCATGAAATTAGCTATCTCAGAAGCTGGTATCGAGCCAAGTGATGTTGATTACGTTAATGCTCATGGAACGTCAACTCCTGCTAATGAAAAAGGTGAAAGTCAGGCTATTGTTGCGGTTTTGGGTAAAGATGTTCCGGTGTCTTCAACCAAGTCATTTACAGGGCATTTACTAGGAGCAGCTGGTGCTGTTGAAGCTATTGCGACTATTGAAAGTATGCGTCATGGTTTTATTCATATGACAGCAGGAACTCAAGAATTATCAGAAGATATAGAAGCTAATGTTGTGATAGGACAAGGGCTTGAGGCAGATGTTCGCTATGCCATTTCCAATACTTTTGGATTTGGTGGGCATAATGCCGTTCTTGCCTTCAAACGTTGGGAGGAATAAAGGTGAATCTTTCAGAAATTAAGGATTTGATGAGTCAATTTGATGAATCGAGTCTTCGTGAATTTTCGTTTAAACAAGATGGTAATGAATTGCGTTTTAGTAAGAATGAGCGTCAAGAATTGCCAGTATCAGCGCCAGCTAGCTCTATTTCAGAGTCAGTCCAATCTGCAGTAGTAGGTGCTGTCGCAGAATCAGTAACTATTGTGGAGGAAGCTGTGACACAGTCTACCCCAACTGCAGAAGGGGATCTTGTGGAAAGTCCTTTGGTTGGTGTGGCTTATTTGGCACCAGCGCCTGACAAAGCCAAGTTTGTGTCGGTTGGGGACTCGGTTAAGAAAGGTCAGACCTTGATGATCATTGAGGCCATGAAAGTGATGAATGAAGTGCCTGCGCCATGCGATGGTGTGGTGACAGACATCTTGGTTGCTGATGAAGATGTGATTGAGTATGGACAAGGATTGGTGCGTATTAAATGATTGATATCAAGGCTATTCGCGAAGCACTTCCCCATCGCTATCCTATGCTTTTAGTTGATCGCGTGTTGGAGTCTAGCGATGATGAGATTGTTGCGATCAAAAATGTTACCATTAATGAACCCTTCTTCAATGGGCATTTTCCAGAGTATCCAGTTATGCCAGGTGTTCTGATTATGGAAGCTTTGGCACAGACAGCTGGTGTTTTGGAATTATCCAAAGAAGAAAACAAGGGGAAATTGGTTTTCTACGCTGGCATGGATAAGGTTAAGTTTAAAAAACAGGTTGTTCCTGGAGATCAGCTGGTAATGACGGCTAAATTTGTTAAGCGCCGTGGGAGTATTGCTGTGGTGGAAGCTAAAGCTGAAGTTGATGGCAAGTTGGCTGCTAGTGGCACACTGACATTTGCCATTGGGAATTAGAACTTTTGGCAGGTCTATTGCCTAGGCTTGTGGTAAAGGAGAAATCAAATGTTTAAAAAGCTACTGATTGCGAATCGTGGTGAGATCGCAGTGCGGATTATTCGTGCGGCGCGTGAATTAGGTATTGCTACGGTTGCTGTATACTCGGAAGCTGATAAGGATGCCCTTCATACTATTTTGGCTGATGAGGCTATCTGTATTGGACCGGCACGTTCGACAGACTCGTATTTGAATATGAGTTCGGTCCTGTCTGCTGCCATTGTTACTGGAGCTGAAGCCATTCATCCAGGCTTTGGCTTTTTAAGTGAGAATTCAAAGTTTGCTACTATGTGTGAGGAGATGAATATTAGTTTCATCGGTCCTTCTGCACAGGTCATGGATAAGATGGGAGATAAAATCAATGCTCGTCGTGAGATGATTGCGGCAGGTGTTCCTGTTATTCCTGGATCTGATGGGGAAGTCCACACTGCTGACCAAGCGCTTGAGATTGCTAGTCACATTGGTTATCCAGTTATGCTAAAAGCTTCTGCCGGTGGTGGTGGTAAAGGCATTCGTAAGGTTGAGCAGGAAGAAGATCTGGCGGCGGCTTTTGAATCAGCTTCACAAGAAGCATTGGCTGCTTTTGGTAATGGTGCTATGTATATTGAAAAAGTTGTCTATCCGGCTCGCCATATTGAAGTCCAGATTTTGGGGGACAGTTTTGGTCATATCGTTCACCTAGGAGAGCGTGATTGTTCTTTACAACGCAATAACCAAAAAGTTTTGGAAGAAAGCCCTTCTGTAGCGATTGGGAAAACACTTCGTCAAGAGTTGGGAAGTGCTGCTGTCCGTGCCGCTGAGGCTGTTTCTTATGTTAATGCTGGGACAATTGAATTTCTTTTAGATGAGCAGTCTGGTAATTTCTATTTTATGGAGATGAATACGCGTGTTCAAGTAGAACATCCTGTGACTGAATTTGTAACAGGGGTTGATATTGTCAAGGAGCAGATTAAAATTGCCGCTGGGCTAGAATTGTCAGTTAAGCAAGAAGATATTGTGATTTCTGGTCACGCTATTGAATGTCGCATTAATGCTGAAAATCCTAAATTTAACTTTGCGCCAAGTCCTGGGAAGATTACTGAGCTTCATATGCCTGCTGGTGGTGTTGGTCTGCGCGTAGATTCGGCTGTTTATAATGGTTATACCATTCCGCCGTATTATGACAGTATGATTGCAAAAATCATTGTGCATGGGGAAAATCGTTTCGATGCTCTGATGAAGATGCAACGTGCTTTGTACGAATTTGAAGTGGAAGGTTTGGTGACTAATGCCGACTTCCAGTTGGACTTGATCTCAGATAAACATGTTATTGCTGGTGATTATGACACGTCGTTTTTGATGGAGCAATTTTTACCAGAGTATCAGAAAGTAGAGGCCTTGACTGACTAGAAAGGTGATGTATGGGCTTATTTGATAAGAAGGATAAGTATTTTAGAATTAATCCTAATCGTTCGTTTAAGGGAGAGAGTACACCTAAACCAGAGGTTCCTGATGAGTTGTTTGCTAAGTGTCCTGCTTGCAAACATTTGATCTATCAGAAGGATTTAGGTTTAGCTAAAATTTGTCCGACCTGTTCCTATAACTTTAGAATTTCGGCTTTAGAACGTTTAGCTATTACGGCTGATGAGGGTACTTTCGAGGAATTATTTTCTGGGATTGAGACTAGGGATCCATTGCGTTTTCCAAAATACCAAGAAAAATTGGCTCAGGCACGTGAAAAAACTGGCTTAGATGAAGCTGTTTTGACGGGATTGGCTAGCATTGAAGGGCAAAAAACTGCCTTGGCTATTATGGATGCTAACTTTATCATGGCTTCTATGGGAACAGTTGTTGGAGAGAAAATTACGCGTTTGTTTGAATTGGCAACCAAAGAGAAACTACCAGTAGTTATCTTTACAGCTTCAGGCGGTGCTCGCATGCAAGAGGGGATTATGTCACTCATGCAGATGGCTAAGATTTCAGCTGCTGTTAAACGCCATTCTGAAGCAGGTCTCTTTTATCTGACTGTTCTTACAGATCCCACGACGGGTGGTGTTACAGCTAGTTTTGCCATGGAAGGAGATATTATCTTAGCAGAACCTCAGACCTTGGTGGGCTTTGCTGGTCGTCGTGTTATTGAAACAACAGTTAAGCAGGATTTGCCAGAGGATTTTCAAAAAGCAGAATTTCTTCTAGAACATGGTTTTGTGGATAAAATTGTCAAAAGAACCGTTTTACCACAAGTGATTGGGAAACTTTTGGCTTTCCATGGAGGTGTGTCATGAGTGATGTGTCAAGAATTTTAAAAGAAGCACGTGATCAACATCGTATGACTGCTTTGGATTATGCTGAGACTCTTTTTGAAGATTTTATTGAGTTGCATGGGGACCGTCAATTTTCAGATGATGGTGCTGTTATTGCAGGACTTGCCCGTTTGGATGGTCAGCCAGTCACTGTGATTGGTATTCAAAAAGGAAAGAATTTACAAGATAATCTTCATCGTAATTTTGGGCAGCCTCATCCAGAAGGCTATCGTAAGGCCTTACGTTTTATGAAGCAAGCTGAGAAGTTTGGTCGTCCGATTGTTACTTTTATTAATACGGCTGGTGCTTACCCTGGGGTTGGCGCGGAAGAACGAGGACAGGGTGAAGCTATTGCGCGAAACCTACTTGAGATGAGTGACCTTAAGGTGCCTATTATCGCCATTATTATTGGCGAAGGTGGTTCTGGTGGAGCTTTGGCATTAGCAGTTGCGGATCGTGTTTGGATGTTAGAGCATACGATCTATGCTGTTTTGAGTCCAGAAGGCTTTGCTTCGATTTTGTGGAAAGATGGGACCCGTGCTCCAGAAGCAGCAGAATTGATGAAAATTACAGCTGGTGAACTTCTCAATATGGGAGTAGTTGATAAAGTTATCCCGGAACATGGATATTTTTCAAGTGAAATAGCTGATATGCTAAAAGAGAATTTAAGTAAAGAACTAGATTATCTTAAACAATTGCCTCTAGAGCAGTTGTTGGAAGAAAGGTATGAGAGGTTTAGGAAGTATTGATAAGAGAGAAAAATCCTTGAGAAATCAAGGATTTTTTTGTCATTAATATTGAGGAGGAATTTTATCATATCATTATTGCGGTTGTGTCTATTATTGTAGTTAGAGAAAAACCTTTTTAATAATGAGTTGTCAATTGAATTTATGCTAGAAGTTCCAGAATAAATGTGGAAGTTCCACTATGGAAAGGGTAAATTGATTCAATAATAGTATAATCCATTAGATTAATATCGTATAATAGTTTGAGGAAAGTCAATCAACTGCGATATTATAAGGCTATTTTAGCAATATACAGCAATCATTTTTTATTGTGGAAATATCAATAGAAATGTCCTAACAATATCGACACTTCCACATTTATGTGGAAGTGAAAAGGCTTTCATTTTTGTGGACGATAATTTAAAATGGAATTATCATAAAGGAAAGGAAGTTAAATGAATCAAAGGCAAATAAGTATCTTACAAGATTTAGTTTCAGTAGAGGGCTTTTTAACTGCTAAAACGTTAGCAGAGAAATATTCTGTGTCCACAAAGACAGTTTATTCTGATGTAGATACGCTTAAGTTGGCATTGAAAGGAAAGGTTTCTGATATTGAGAAGATCCCTAGACGTGGAATAAAATTACTTGTTACTGAAAGCCAAAAAAAGCAATTAACAGATTTTATTCTCAAGCAATTTAATCCAGAAAGTATTCAAACGACCAATATCTCAAAAGAATTTTTACTTCTTAAAAGTTTATTCTTTGAAGATGGTGTCGTTGACATCATTGATTGGTCTATTAAAAATTATGTCAGTGAAAGTTCTATTAGAAGAGGTCTAGAAAAACTAGAATCTAGTTTCGATGGTTTCGACATTTCTTTAGTAAGAAACCATGGGGTGGCTATTGTCTCAGGACTGGAGAGTGATATTAGAAAATATCTTAGAAATTTTTTCATTAAACATCTCCAGTTATCTGTTGAAAACCTTAAACAAGAAGTATCTTTCAATAGTTTTTTTGAAAAAAATGATATTGAGATTGTTCAAAGAGCTTTGTCATTTTACTCAGATAGTTATAAATTTGTGATAGGGGATCAATATCGGCTTTATTTACTGTTAGATTTGTTAGTCTCTAAGAAAAGGTTCCAATTGGGCAATGTTTTAAAACAAGAGCTCATGAGTGATTTAACCGATAATTTACAGTATTACGAAGTCTATAGTTTTGCAACCGATCTATTTAGGGACATTAGTGGTATTGATTCAGTAGATATTCCAAATAGTGAAGTCATTAATATCGCATACTCATTATTATCTGTAGGATATGAGCGAAGTGATTTGATGGACAGTTCTAAACTAATTGAGGCTGTACAATCTTTTATTGCTAGAGTCGGTAATTTATTAGGTATTGATTTAGGAAATGATCATTATTTAGAGCGAATGCTAACAAGTCATATTCAACCTATGGTATTTCGTCTTATGAATAAGATTGTAATTAATAATGATATAACTGAAGAAATTAAAAAGAAATACAGTGTTCTTTATAATATCGTTTGGTTATCTAGTAAACAGTTGGCAGATAGTTTTGCGATTGAAATGACTGATGGAGAAGTGGCTCTACTAACAGTCCATTTTGAAATTGCTATTGAGAAGTTGGCTAAACCTCTAACAATATATTTGGTTTCACCTCAAGGAATTGCTACGACTGAATTAATTATGAATTCCTTGAATCGTATCATTTCTACATTTGATCGTCTGATAAAAATTGATAGCGCTAAGTTGACGGCAGATAAAATTGCAACTGCTGATTTGGTTATTAGTTCTATTTACATAGATGCATCAAGTCCTAAATTTGTCTTTATCAGTCCAATTTTAACTGATTCTGATTTCCAGCTTATTCAGTCCCGTTATTCAGAACTTCTAAGTGGTGGAAGAAGAATGCTTTCTGTAATTGAAAATAAATCTGTTTATACCAAATCTTTGGTTCAAAAACTTTTAGGAAATTCTGTATCTCTACAGCTTGATTTAAAAGATGTTGATCAATGTATTGACAAACTAGTTGAACTGTCTTCTGAAGCAAATAGATTAAATCCTGAATACTTAAAATCTATATTATCCCGTGAAAAAATGGGAAGTACGAGTTTGTATACAGGAGTTGCTTTACCACATGCAGATCCAGTGGTTGTTGGTGAATCGCAGTTAGTCATGCTAACTCTACAACGTCCGATAAGATGGGGTAGCAATATGGTAAAAGTAGTGATGCTAATCTCCATGACAGAGGAAGATGAATTGTTGTATAAAGATGCTTTGATTAGTATTTACTCCAAAATAGATCAAATGTCCTTTATCAATCAATTGTGGGAATCAAAAACAGAGTCAGAATTCTTGAAACTAATTATTGATAAATAAATTGAAGGGGGAGAAAAGAATGACGGAAGCCGTAACATTACAAGATTATGTCGTTCCAGAATTAATTTTCTTAAATGAATCTTTTAAATCTCAAAACGAGTTCTTTGAAAAAATATATGATAAAGCCTTTTCATTAGGCTATGTTCGAGAAGACTTTTTAGAACGTATTAAGGCTAGAGAAGCAACATTTCCCACAGGCTTACAGTTAGAAGATATGGGTGTCGCAATTCCCCACACAGATGCTGAATGTGTCTTAAAAGAATTTGTGGCAGTGGTAACGACAAGTCCAGTTGGCTTCAAAAGCATGGAGGATATTAATCAAGATGTTTCTGTAGAAATCGCATTTGTGTTAGGGCTAAATGAGCCACATTCACAACTCGAAATGCTACAGTCCTTAATGGGACTCTTACAAAATAAAGAAATCCTATCTGAGCTTAAGCAGGCAAAAACCTCCGAAGAGGTTATTCAATTAGTTAAAACAAATCATTTATAAAAGGAGAAATTATTATGTCTAAAGTTAAAGTATTAGTGGCTTGTGGTGCAGGTATTGCAACATCAACTGTTGTTTTGAAAAAAATTGAGGATTTATTTGCTCGTAACAATATCGATGCTCAAATCACTCAAATTAAAATTGCAGAAGCAGCATCACTTCAAGATTCAAACGATATTCTAATCACTACAACAATGCTTCCAACGGAATATCGTATCCCTGCTATTAAAGCAATGGCCTTCCTAACAGGAATTAACCAGGCTAAAGTAGAACAAGAAATCCTTGATGAAATTGCTAAAATTCAAGGTAACTAATCGATTGTCATAAAATAATATTTTTTCAAAAGGAGAAAAATATGGAATCATTAACTAATATTGTTCAAGGGATTTTGAACATGGGCTCAAGTGTAGTCCTTCCAATCATTATCTTCATCTTAGCGATGGTCTTTCGTGTACCAGTTCGTAAAGCTGTTGTTTCTGGCTTGACAGTTGGGATTGGTATGCTTGGAATTAGTTTGGTTTTGGGACTTTTGTCAGATAACGTCGGACCTGCAGCGCAAGCGATGGTAGAACGTTTTGGTCTTAACCTTACAATTGTAGATGCTGGTTGGCCAGCAGTTTCAGCAGCAACATGGGCGCAACCAATTGCCGCTGTTATGATTCCGGTTATTCTTATTGTTAACTTGATAATGTTAGCGCTTAACTGGACTAAAACGCTTAATATCGATATTTGGAACTACTGGCATATGAGTGCGGCAGCAGCAACAGGTTACATTATCACTGGTAACTTCTTCTGGGGAATTATCTGTGGTGTTATCTACACTGTTATTGTTCAAATTATTGCTGATAAAACAGCTCCTTACGTTCAAGAGTACTATGGACTTGAAGGGGTATCTATTTCAACAGGTTCTGCTCAAGGGTACGCTCTTATCGGTATTCCAGTAGCATGGGCAGTAAGTAAAATTCCTGGCATCGGTGATCTTGATGTGGATCCAGAAACAATTCAAAAACGTTTTGGTATCTTCGGTGAACCAATGATTATGGGTATCATCATCGGTGGTGCGATGGCTATTCTTGGTGGCTACGACGTTACTAAAGTTCTTCAAACTGCGATGGCTATGGGTGCTGTTATGTTCATCCTTCCTCGTATGGTTAAAATCTTAATGGAAGGGTTGATTCCTATCCAAGAAGCTGCACAATCTATGCTTCAAAAACGTTACGGTGACCGTGAAATCTTCCTTGGAATGGATGCTGCTCTTGCAACAGGTTCACCAGCTGCTCTTTCAACAGGGCTTCTCATGGTTCCAATTACACTTTTGATTGCTGTCTTGCTACCAGGAAACCGTGTCCTTCCATTTGCTGACTTGGCGACAATTCCATTCTTTGCAGCTTTGGTTGTGCCAACACGTAAAGGTAACATTTTACATTCAGTAATTTCACTTACAGTTGTTATCACATTTGCTCTATGGATGGCTACAAACTATGCACCTGTATTGACCCAAATGGCAGAAGGTGTTGTTGACTTCCCTAAAGGAGCATCACAAATTTCTAACTTCGATACTGGTGGTAACATTCTTAACTGGATCTTTGTACCACTTTCAAACTTGGTTAAAGGTATCTTATAATCAATCATTTAATTGTCAAGACTTTATATAATTGGGGGAAAATAAAAAATGAGTATTCCAGAAAAAATGATGGGCGTTTTTAAAACAGCACCAGGATATGATCAAATGGACTTTTATGAACTAGATGTTCCTAAAGCAGAAGGTGATAAGGTACTCATTAAAGTAGCTTTCACAGGAATTTGTGGATCAGATATCCATACCTTTAAGGGTGAGTACATTAACCCTACTGAACCTGTTGTTCTTGGACATGAATTTGCAGGTGTTGTAGTTGCTGTCGGTGATAAGGTTACTAAAGTTAAAGTTGGTGACCGCGTGACTAGCGAAACAACTTATGAGACAAGTACTGATATTTACACTCATGACAAGCTCTATAATCTTGCTATGACCCGTAAGGGAATTGGTTCTCAACAAAATGGATCAATGGCTAATTACGTGTTGACTAGAGAAGAAAGTGTTCATATCTTACCGGATACGCTAAGTTATGAAGGTGCTGCTATGACAGAGCCGTTGGCTTGTTGTGTCCATGCCATGTATCAAAAATCTCAATTGAGTTTGCACGATAAAATCATCATCATGGGACCTGGTCCAATTGGGTTGCTACTCTTGCAAATTGCTAAACATTTAGGTGCCTTTGTTATTATGACAGGTATTACTCAAGATGCTGAGCGTTTGGCATTTGCCAAGGAACTTGGGGCAGATGTAGTTGTAGACACGCTCACTGAGGACTTAGAATCTATTGTCATGGAACATACAAATGGCTACGGGGTTGATAAAGCTTATGATGCCTCAGGCGCAGCTCCTGCAGTCAATCAAGTCTTCCCATTGATGAAAAAACGTGGACGCTTTGTTCAAGTTGGACTCTTTGCAAAACACAAAGTTGAGTTAGACACCAATGCTATTATTCAACGTGAAATAGAATACGTTGGTAGCCGTTCTCAAAACCCATTTGATTGGCCAATTGCAATCCACCTACTCAATACTGGTGCTATCAATATTGAAAAAATGATTACCAAAAAATTCCCATTAGAAGAATGGCGAGAAGCCTTTGAATCTGTAATGGGTGGTAAAGAATATAAAGTCTTGATTGAATCTAATCCAGACGACTTTGACAGGTAAAAAAGACGTAAACTTGTGAGGATATCGCTTGCGAAAAATCACAAGTTTTACTTTCTAAGGATATGTTAAGCAACTCACAAAGGAGACGATAATGACTGATTTCAATTCAAAAGAATATTTAGGAAAAGTAGATGCCTGGTGGCGTGCAGCTAACTATATCTCAGCTGCTCAAATGTATTTGAAAGATAATCCACTCTTAAAACGCGATGTGGTTGAGAATGACTTGAAAGCTCACCCAATCGGACACTGGGGAACTGTTCCAGGACAAAACTTCATCTACGCTCACCTCAACCGTGCCATCAATAAATACGATGCGGATATCTTCTACATCGAAGGTCCTGGTCATGGTGGACAAGTTATGGTGTCCAACTCTTACCTTGATGGTTCATACACAGAGTTGAATCCAAACATCCCACAAACAGAAGAAGGGTTCAAACAACTCTGTAAAATCTTCTCATTCCCAGGCGGTATCGCCTCTCACGCAGCGCCTGAAACACCAGGATCTATCCACGAGGGTGGGGAACTTGGATACGCACTCTCTCACGCAGCGGGTGCAATCCTCGATAATCCTGATACAATCGCTGCGACAGTTATCGGTGATGGTGAAGCTGAAACTGGTCCACTTATGGCGGGTTGGTTGGCAAATACCTTCATCAACCCAGTCAATGATGGTGCTGTACTTCCAATTCTTTACCTCAATGGCGGTAAAATCCACAATCCAACGATTTTAGAACGAAAAACTGACGAAGAATTAGAACTCTTCTTCAAAGGTCTAGGTTGGAATCCAATCTTCGCAGATGTCACAGCTGTTAGTGAGGATTTCGATGTTTCTCACAAACTATTTGCTGAAAAATTAGACCAAGCTATCGAAGAAATCAAAGCAATTCAAACCGAAGCGCGTAAAGGCTCTGCCGAAGAAGCTACTCAACCTACATGGCCAGTGTTAGTTGCTCGTATTCCAAAAGGTTGGACTGGTCCAGAAAGCTGGGAAGGTACTCCAATCGCAGGTGGCTGGCGTGCTCACCAAGTACCAATTCCAGTAGATGCTCATCACATGGAACATGTCGATGCTCTCCTTGACTGGCTCAAAGCCTACCGCCCAGAAGAACTCTTTGATGACCGAGGACGTCTTGTACCTGAAATCGCAGAAATTGCTCCGGCAGGAGATAAGCGTATGGCTATGAATCCAATCACCAACGCTGGTGTGATCAAAGCTATGAACACAGCTGATTGGAAAAAACATGCCTTTGATATTGAGACTCCGGGTGCTATTATGGCACAAGATATGATTGAATTCGGGAAATATTCTGCTGACCTTGTGGAAGCTAACCCAGATAACTTCCGTATCTTCGGTCCTGATGAAACAAAATCAAACCGTCTCCAAGAAGTCTTCAAGAAAACCAATCGTCAATGGATGGGACGTCGCGATGCTTCTTATGATGAATGGATTGCTCCAGCGGGACGTGTTATTGACTCACAATTATCCGAACATCAAGCGGAAGGTCTTCTTGAGGGTTACGTCTTGACAGGTCGTCATGGATTCTTCGCATCATATGAGTCATTCTTACGTGTTGTAGATACCATGATTACTCAACATTTCAAATGGTTGCGTAAATCAAAAACGCATACAACATGGCGTAAAAACTACCCTGCATTGAACTTGATTGCGACATCAACTGTTTTCCAACAAGATCATAATGGTTACACTCACCAAGATCCAGGAATCTTGACACACTTGTCAGAAAAAACACCTGAATTTATCCGCGAATACTTGCCAGCAGATGCTAACTCACTCTTAGCTGTGGCAGATAAAGCCTTTAAAGATGAAGATGTGATCAACTTGATTGTTACTTCAAAACACCCACGTCCTCAATTCTATTCAACTGAAGAAGCAGCTGAATTGGTTGAAAAAGGTTATAAAGTTATTGATTGGGCATCAACGGTTTCAAAGAATGAAGAACCAGATGTGGTCTTTGCAGCAGCTGGTACTGAGCCAAACCTTGAAGTTCTAGCAGGTATTTCAATTCTTCACCAAGCCTTCCCAGAGCTTAAGATTCGCTTTGTCAATGTGGTTGATATTCTTAAACTTCGCCATCCAGATGTTGACCCTCGTGGCTTGTCTGATGAAGAATTTGACAAAGTCTTTACAACTGACAAACCAGTTATCTTTGGCTTCCATGGCTATGAAAATATGATTCGTGATATTTTCTTCGCACGTCACAACCATAATCTTCGCGTTCATGGCTACCGTGAAAATGGTGACATTACAACACCATTTGATATGCGTGTCATGTCAGAACTTGACCGCTTCCATATTGCTCAAGATGCAGCAGATGCCGTTTATGGTGTAGAAGCAAAAGCTTTCAAAGATGAGATGTCTGAAAAAGTTACCTACCATAAAGAGTACATTCGTGAACATGGTGACGATATCCCAGAAGTTCAAGAATGGAAATGGGAAAATATTAACCACTAATTGACATTAGCTTACTCCTTATGAACGTAACCTCTGCTACTTTGCAGAGGTTTTACTATATTAGAAATATAGAGGCTTTTAAAATGAAATATCCAAAATACATTGAAGAATTAATCGAAGTAACAAATGATATGTGGTTACAAGGCTGGGATGAATATAATGGCGGTAATGTTAGTTATCGTTTGACTCCATCGGATATCACCAATTTAGAAAGTGACCTCAAAGATACGGATTATCAACTATATACTGATGAACAAGAAGTTGAAGTTATGCCAATCCCTGATAATATTCAGAATCAGTATTTGTTGATTACAGCAACGTTTAGTCATTTTAGAAAATTAAAACATCAGGTGTCAGTTGATTCAGGTATTATTCGTTTGACGGATAAGGGGTATATCAAAGTTGCAGGATTTAATACAGGAAAGAAACCGACAAGTGAAATTTTCATGCATATTCTTGCCCACTCAGCAAGAATGAAATATGATAAAAATAGTAGGGTAGTTATTCATAATCATGCTAATAATATTGTTTTGTATTCTCTGTTGAATGGTATTACTAGTGAAAGTTTAACACTTGATTTATGGTCTGTCTTAACTGAGTCGATAGTTGTTTTTCCAGATGGAATAGGAGTGCTTCCTTGGGATGTCCCAGGTACAAAAAATCTAGGTAAAAATACAGCTGAGTTATTACAGGATCATCGTTTGGTTGTCTGGTCTCAGCATGGTGTTCTTTCGACAGGGTGTGATTACCAAGATTGTTTTGGATTAATTGAAACAGCTAATAAAGCTGCTGGATTAGCGTTGAAACTGCAACAAATAAGTGGTAAATCTGTCTCAGAAAATAATGTTTTGACGAAGGATAATTTACGTGCAGTTTGCCGAGCTTTGGGAGTAGTTGGGAAATACTTATAGTAATTTATAGAAATCTTATCAAATTATTGCTATGCTATTTTTGATAAGATAATATGATATGACTTGACAAATTAGATTTGTTATTTATGATATTTTATTCCTAAACTCGGGAAAAAAACGTCCACTGGACGTTTTTTTTATGCTATAATAATCCTAATATTTTGAAGATTTGGAGATTCTTATGAAAACACCTTTTATTTCTCGTCAAGAGTTGGATAAAATTACTGAGCAATTCCCAACACCATTCCATCTTTATGATGAGAAGGGGATTCGTGAAAAGGCGCGTGCCTTAAACAAGGCATTTTCATGGAACAAGGGTTTCAAAGAATACTTCGCCGTTAAGGCAACACCAACGCCTGCTATTTTGAAAATTCTTCAAGAGGAGAATTGTGGTGTGGATTGTGCGACAGGTGTGGAACTTTTGATGAGTCATAAAATGGGATTTAAGGATATCATGTTCTCATCCAACAACACGCCTGCCTCTGAGTACCAATATGCCAAAGAAATCGGAGCGACGATCAATCTAGATGCTTATGAAATGATTGATTTTGTCAAAGAAACTGTCGGTTTACCAGAGACAGTATCGCTTCGCTACAATCCAGGAGGTGTTTTCTCACTTGGAACGGACATTATGGACAACCCTGAAGAATCTAAATTTGGCATGACGCGCGCCCAACTTATTCAAGGGTTTAAGGATTTGAAAGCAGAAGGCGTCAAGACATTTGGGATCCATTCCTTCTTAGCTTCCAATACCGTTACGAATGATTACTATCCAGAACTGGCGCGTCAGCTATTTACCCTAGCCGTGGAAATCCGTGATGAAGCAGGCGTAGAACTCAGCTTTATCAACTTATCTGGTGGGATTGGTGTCAATTATCGCCCTGAGGAAGAAGCCAGCGATATTGCAGTTATTGGTGAAGGTGTCCGTAAGGTTTATGACGAAGTTTTGACACCTGCTGGTCTTGGAGATATTAACATCTTTACAGAACTTGGACGCTTTATGTTGGCACCGCATGGTCTTTTGGTCACAAAAGTCTTACATCGCAAGAAAACCTATCGTGATTACGTTGGCGTAGATGCATCAGCTGCTAATCTCTTACGCCCAGCCATGTATGGCTCATATCACCACATCACCAATATCAGCAATCCTGGTGGACCTGTAGAAGTAGTTGATGTCGTTGGATCACTCTGCGAGAACAATGATAAATTTGCCAAACAACGTGAATTACCACAGGCACGTGTTGGAGATAGCTTAGTTATTCATGATACGGGTGCACACTGCTTCTCTATGG
Source organism: Streptococcus pluranimalium (assembly GCF_002953735.1). Lineage (NCBI taxonomy): Bacteria > Bacillati > Bacillota > Bacilli > Lactobacillales > Streptococcaceae > Streptococcus > Streptococcus pluranimalium. Next base: position 323,819 of record NZ_CP025536.1, read on the forward strand.
GTTATCAGTACAATGCACGCTTGCGTTCAGCAGAGATTCTCTATCAAGAGGATGGAAGTGCTCGTCTGATTCGTCGCGCAGAGACACCAGAAGATTACTTTGCGACGATTACGGGATTTGATTTTGATTAATAGTATAAAAAGGCTGGATTGCGGTCCAGTTTTTTCTTATAAAGGAGTTTTATGTTTGGTTTAGGAACACTTATTAACACAGGGGCGATTATCGCTGCTGGTATTATCGGTAGCCTTTTTGGGCATCATCTCAAGCAAAGACATCAAGAAACCGTCATGGTTGCTGCTGGGATTAGTGTCATGTTTATTGGTATTTCAGGTACTATGGAGGGCATGCTTAGCCTCTCGGATGGGAAATTAAGCAGCGGTCAGGCTATGTTGCTTGTCTTGTCAATGACTATCGGAGGATTAATCGGAGAATGGTTAGGGATAGAAGATGGCTTTGAGCGTTTGGGTTATTGGCTTCAAGAGAAATCTGGTAATGCCAATGACAACCAGTTTGTTTCGGCTTTTGTGACTGCTTCGTTGACGGTTTGCATTGGTGCCATGGGTATTGTTGGTGCTATTCAAGATGGGATTCTTAGAGATCCTAGCATTTTGATTACAAAGGCTATCTTGGATTTTATTATCATCTTGGTTATGGCCTCTAGTTTAGGTAAAGGTGCTGGTTTTTCAGCTATTCCAGTTTTATGTTTTCAAGGTTTTATCACGCTTTTGGCGCAATTCATCAAACCCATGATGACGGAAGTAGCACTTGCTAACATCAGCTTAGTTGGCTCAGTCTTAATTTTTTGTGTAGGGTTAAACCTTGTTTTTGGACAAAAAGTCAGACTAGCTAATTTGTTACCAGCATTACTTATCGCTGTCTTGATAGCATATATTTAAGTGTTCTGACATTTGTAAAGCGATAACTTTTCTGCTATAATAAGACGGTAAATAAGACTAGGAGAAATCAAAAATATGTCAACAGCATTATGGATTTTAATCGTTGTATTAGCAGCAATCGCAGGTGTATTTGGTGGTATTTTCATTGCCCGTAAACAAATCGAAAAAGAAATCGGTCAATACCCACGTTTGACACCAGACGCCATCCGCGAGATGATGAGCCAAATGGGTCAAAAACCAAACGAAGCGAAAGTACAACAAACTTACCGTAATATCGTTAAACAATCAAAAGCAGCCGCTGCTAAAAAGAATAAATAAGATTAAGAGGGGTTGGGAGCAGAGTTCTCAACCCTTTTTAGAAAGAAGAGACTATGGATAACCGTCCCATTGGTTTTTTAGATTCAGGTGTTGGAGGCTTGACAGTTGTTAGGGAATTGATGCGACAACTCCCTCACGAAGATATTATCTACATAGGTGACTCAGCTAGAGCACCTTATGGGCCACGACCTGCAGATCAGATTCGAGAGTATACTTGGCAATTGGTGAATTTTCTCTTGACGAAAAACGTCAAAATGATTGTTATTGCATGCAATACAGCGACAGCTGTAGCTTGGGAAGAAATCAAGGCGGCATTGGATATTCCTGTTTTAGGGGTTATCCTGCCAGGATCAAGCGCAGCGATTAAGACAACACAAAGTAAAAAAGTAGGTGTGATAGCGACTCCGATGACTGTGACATCAGATATTTACCAGCAAAAGGTTCAACTTTTGGATCCGCAAATAGAAGTTACTTCTATGGCTTGTCCCAAGTTTGTTCCCTTGGTTGAATCCAATGAAACAGGGTCAAGTATTGCTAAAAAGATTGTCTACGAGACATTAGCACCTTTGGTTGGGCAGGTAGACACTTTAATTTTGGGCTGTACTCACTATCCCTTGCTACGTCCCATTATTCAAAATGTCATGGGACCAGAAGTAAAGCTGATTGACAGCGGTGCGGAGACAGTTCGTGACATTTCAGTTTTACTTAATTATTTTGAAATCAATCGCAATCGAGAAGCAAAACATCAGCAGCATTGTTTCTATACAACAGCTGGTGTTGCTAGCTTTCAAGAAATTGCGGAAAGTTGGTTAGGGCAAAACATCCGTGTGGAGCATGTTAACTTAGAGGAGGCTTTGAATGACACATCAGATTTATGAATATAAAGATGACCAAAACTGGTTTATTGGTAAATGGGCAGACTTTAATTACTTGACTTGCTTTGGGAATGACACTGATTATGAAAAGAGTCAAGATATTTTTCACAGTCTTTTAAAAAGACTAGGTGTTGAGAGTTTACAAGTCCATATCGCTCAGTTATCTTATGACGTTCAATTAATCGCTTTTTTAGTTGATGTGATTAATCAAGAAATGAAGCGCAATCTACACATTAAACGCCATCAAGGTGCTGTCCTTGTTACAGAAGCTGACCAACTCTTGGCTGTCTATCTTCCTGATGGTGGTATTGCAGTGAACTACTTTTTTGGAAGAGGTATGTCAGACTTTGGTGATAAGTTACTCATTGCTACGCATAATGAGGGCAAGGTCAAGGAGTTCCGTAAGATGTTTGCTTCTTTAGGAATCGAATTGGAAAGTCTCAATGACTATCCTGACCTTCCTGAAGTCGAAGAGACCGGCATGACTTTCGAAGAGAATGCCCGTCTAAAAGCTGAGACCATTTCAAAATTGACTGGGCGTATGGTCTTAGCAGACGACTCAGGCTTGAAAGTAGATGCTTTGGGTGGTTTGCCAGGCGTTTGGTCAGCTCGTTTTTCAGCACCAGAACCAACGGATGCGAAAAACAATGCTAAACTCTTGCATGAGTTGGCTATGGTTCTTGAGCAAGAAAATCGTAGTGCACAATTTCATTCGACCTTGGTAGTAGCTGCACCAGATAAGGACAGTCTTGTTGTTGCTGCTGACTGGCCGGGCTATATTGCCTTTGAACTCAAAGGAGAAGATGGCTTTGGTTATGATCCGCTTTTCCTTGTTGGAGAGACTGGTCGAACAGCTGCGCAGCTTAGTCCGGAAGAAAAAAATGCTATTTCTCACCGCGGTTTAGCGATGAAAAAACTGATGGAGGAATTTCCAACATGGCAGAACAAACACTAATTGTCATGAGTGATTCTCATGGAGATAAAACAGTCGTTGAAGAGATAAAAGCTCATTATCAGGGAAAAGTAGATGCTATTTTTCACAATGGCGATTCTGAATTGCCATCTGATGATTCTGTTTGGCAAGGGATACATGTTGTCAAAGGAAACTGCGACTATGATTCTGGCTATGCAGATGATAATGTTGTTAAGTTATCTGGTTTGACAGTAGCTCAGACGCACGGACACCTATACCATATTAACTTCATGTGGGATCGTTTGATTTACTTCGCTCAGCAAGCCCAAGCAGATATTTGTCTTTATGGTCATTTGCATCGTGCCGCAGCTTGGCAGGAAGAAGGCATTGTTTTCATCAATCCAGGTTCTGTTTTGCAGCCACGCGGTGATATCAATGAAAAACTCTATGCCAAGATTGTCGTATCAAGCAGCACTGTTACCGTTGATTTTTTAGATCTCCATCACCAAGTTTACCCAGGGTTATCACAGGAATTTACAAGATGATTGCAAAAGCGTTTGAAGATTTTTTATTAAACTATACGGAGCATTACTTGATTCCATCAAAAGATTTAGCTATTGTGGTTGATACGCATAATATGGACCATGTACTTCTTTTGATGACGAGTAATGGTTATTCGCGTATTCCTGTTATCACAAAAGAGAAACATTATTGTGGAACGGTGTCGATTTCTGACATGATGCACTATCAAGGGGAACACAATTTGGCAGATTGGGAACTCTCGCAAACAGATGTGGCTGTAGCGGTCAATGATAAAGTCGAAACAATTTTATTAGATGCTTCCCTAACTGAAATCATGCATAAACTTGTGGATAATCCCTTCTTGCCAGTTTTAGATAAGGATCAGCATTTTATGGGAATTATCACAAGGAAATCTATCCTAAAGGCTGTTAATGCCCTATTGCATGATTTTACAGAGGATTATGACATCATACCAAAAGAAAAAGATGATAACTAAAGAGACCATTACCGCTTTTTTAGCTGAAAAAAACATCTCAGTTGCCTCTCAACAATCCTATTCTTATGATTTAAGGCAGTTTCTGGACTTAGTAGAAAGTCACATCAATGACACCAGCTTACTTTATTATCAAGAATTTTTGAAATCCTTAAAAGTTAGTGCCCAGAAGCGTAAACAGTCCTCGGTCAATCAATTTTTACTCTATCTCTACGAAGCAGGTCATCTTGATCGCTATCACCGTTTGAAAAAGGTGAAACAGGTTTCGCCAGAATTGAAGCCTTTTCAAGACTGTGATTTGACTTTTTTGACGGCAGAAACGGATTATACGCAAGGTCGCTTAATTGCATCATTGTTAGCTCTGATGGGTGTGACAATGAAAGAAATGGCGGAACTTAAGGGAGATATGATTGACCTTGAGTTTAAGGTTTTAAAGGTTGAAAAAGAAGGACAAGTTCGGATTTTGCAGTTGCCACCATTGATTGTGCAGCAACTTCCGCAAGTATCTGACGAGGGCTATCTCTTTGATAACAAGGGGAAGACTTATTCCCGTCAGTGGTTTTTTTTACAGTTGAAAGCTTATTTAAAGAGTCTTGCCTTGGGCCATCTAACTGCTCAAGACTTGCGGCATCAGTATATTTTAAATCAAATAGCTTTAGGAAAATCAGAGACAGAAATTGCTAAAGAGCTAGGTTTAAAATCAACCCAAACACTTGAGAAATATTTCAAATAATGGATATAAAATTAAAAGATTTTGAAGGTCCTCTTGATTTACTTTTGCACTTGGTGTCAAAGTATGAAGTGGATATTTATGATGTGCCTTTAGTCGAGGTTATCGAGCAATATTTGGCCTATTTAGCAACACTTCAGGCTATGAAGTTGGAAGTGGCTGGTGAGTATATGGTCATGGCTAGCCAGCTCATGCTAATCAAGAGCCGTAAACTGTTACCAAAAATAGTAGAAGAAAGTCCTCTTGAAGAGGATCTTGAAATGGAACTCCTCTCGCAAATCGAAGAGTACAAGCGTTTCAAGGCTATCTCGCAAGAGTTAGATCAACAGCACCAAGAGCGAGCTAAATTATTTTCTAAAGCTAAGACAGAGATTGTGTCTGAAGACGTGACTTTAAAAGAAGATAAGACGACCTTGGATCTCTATCTTGCTTTTTCAAAAATCATGGCTCAAAAGCAAGCAGCATTCAACCAGGAACATACCACTATCGCAGCAGACGATTATCGTATTGAAGATATGATGATTTTTGTTGAAGACCAACTTGAAGTGGGAAAGTCTAAGTCCATGCGACAATTATTTCAAGAAGTTGAGAGTAAGGAGCAGATGATTACGATCTTTTTAGCGATTTTAGAATTAGTTAAAAGGCAAGTCGTGCGTGTTCAGCAAGAGGCTAATTTCTCAGACGTTACCTTAAGAAGGGAGGCAACATGACAACCTTATCACAAATTGAAGCCCTTCTTTTTGTAGCTGGAGAAGAGGGATTATCCATCCGTCAATTAGCAGAACTATTAGAATTGCCGCCATCAGGCTTACAGCAGTCTATGGAAAAATTAGTTGAAAAATATGAAAATGATAAGGATTCTGCCCTAACCATTTTAGAATCAGCTAATACTTATAAATTAGTCACTAAAGAGTATTATGCAGAACTTCTGAAGTCATATGCTCATACTCCTGTTAACCAGAGCTTGTCTCGAGCAAGTCTTGAGACGCTATCTATAATTGCCTACAAGCAGCCCATTACTCGTATTGAGGTTGATGAGATTCGTGGGGTTAATTCAAGTGGGGCTATCGGCAAACTGCAGGCCTTTGGCTTGGTTGCAGAGGTTGGAAAGAAGGAAGTTCTTGGACGCCCAAATCTATATGCGACAACAGATTACTTTTTAGATTACATGGGAATCAATAGTCTCGATGAACTGGTTGACGTCTCAGCCATTGACATCAAAGAAGAAGAGGTGGCATTGTTTGCGGATGTCCCCTCTCTAGAAGAATAAGGAAATAAGATGAGAATTAACAAATATATTGCCCACGCAGGTGTGGCAAGCCGTCGTAAGGCGGAAGAATTAATCAAAAAAGGTTTGGTTACGATTAATGGAAAGACGGTCACCGAGTTGGCAACAACGGTTAAATCAGGTGATCTAGTTGAAGTCGAAGGTAGTCCGATTTATAATGAAGAAAAAGTTTACTATCTCTTAAATAAGCCTCGTGGCGTGATTTCAAGCGTGTCCGACGAAAAAGGTCGTCAGACGGTTGTTGATTTGTTACCACAAGTTAAGGAAAGAATTTATCCTGTAGGTCGTTTAGACTGGGATACTTCTGGATTACTGTTATTGACAAATGATGGTGATTTCACGGATAAGATGATTCATCCTCGTAATGAGATTGATAAGATTTATGTGGCGCGTGTGAAAGGAATTGCGACCAAGGAGAATCTCCGTCCCTTAACTCGTGGTGTTGTGATTGATGGCAAGAAGACCAAGCCAGCTCGCTACAATATTATCAAAGTTGAAGCTGATAAAAATCGTTCTGTTGTTGAGTTGATTATCCATGAAGGGCGTAATCATCAGGTCAAAAAGATGTTTGAATCAGTTGGGTTACTCGTTGATAAATTATCAAGGACACGCTTTGGGACCCTTGATTTAACAGGACTTCGTCCAGGAGAATCTCGCCGATTGAATAAAAAAGAAGTGAGTCAGCTCCATAATATGGCTGTCAATAAAACCAAATGAAACATTTATTGATAGCATCAGTTCGTTGGTATCAAAAATACCTGTCACCTTTAACACCGAGTTCTTGTCGCTTTAGACCGACTTGTTCCCAGTACATGATTGAGGCTGTTGATAAGCATGGCTTAAAAGGAGTCATTATGGGTTTGGCGAGAATTGTGCGATGTCATCCTCTATCAAAAAGAGGACTTGATCCTGTCCCAGATCATTTTTCATTGAGGAGAAATCGTCAGTCTTGTCATCAAGAATCAGCAATGGGTAACAAAGAGATGATTAAATAGAAACTAAAAAAACGAGCCAAGAGGAAAATCCCATAAGGGGTATTCCGTCTTGACTCGTTTTTAGATGACTTATAGGGGGGTATCTGGTTGATAAGCGATATCAGTTGAGTCTGTCGAGTTATGGTGTATCTGTAGGAATAGCACTGTTTGACTCTGGAGCTTCAACTGCTGGAGTCTCAGAAACAGCTGGGGCATAATCCTCCGGTTGATAAGTTGGCTCTAAAACTTCGACGTACTCTACGGTTTCAGTAGCCTGTGTAGGTTCAGCAGGAGGTGTAGGTTCCACAACAGAGGCTTGAATATTCAAAGCGGCTCGGAGGTCATCAAGACGTTTTTGTAGAGCTGTTTTTTTATCACCATCCTTTAGTTGATTAACATCTGCTTGAGCCGTTTCAATATTTGCTGCTAACAAGGTGCTTTCAGCCGTTGTGACAGCAGTTTCAGCTAACTCTTCTTGCTTCAAGTTTGCTTCGATAGTATTGATTTGCTCTTGTAGCTGCTTTTTGAAATCGCCATTTGGCAATTTATTAACGGCTTCTTTGGCTTTTTTTAAAGTATCCTGGTTAGGGTTTTCTTCTAATGCCTTGATTGCTTTTTCTGCAGCTTCTTTAAGTTTAGTAGCTTCCGAGGAGCTAGAATGGGTAGATTGGCTGACTTGGGTAACTTCTTGTTCTTGTCGTGAACGGCTTGTCATGGTGTAGACAGTACCAGTAATGACAAGCAATACGATAGATAAAATGAGAAAGAGAAATTCGCTTTTTGATTTAAACATGTGGTATCCTTTGCATCAACTTATTCTCTAACTATTATAAATCACATTCTTTAAAATGCAAATCGAAAGGAAAGATTTCTAAAAAAATCCTTGTGCCCTTTATCATATTCTATTAAAATAGAAGTGTTGTCTAGTAGACAAAATAAAAAAGTTTGGGGATAAACATATGTCTATCAACTGGCAAGAGATTGCCTTTACTTTTCTAGGTGGTCTGGGACTCTTCCTTTTCAGTATCAAATATATGGGAGACGGTTTACAGCAGGCTGCGGGAGATAAATTACGTTATTATATTGACAAGTACACTAGTAATCCGTTTTTAGGAGTGCTGATTGGGATTGTTATTACTGGTCTCATTCAGTCTAGTTCAGGAGTAACTGCGATTGCCGTTGGCTTGGTATCGGCAGGTCTCTTGGGACTTAGACAAGCTATTGGTATCGTGATGGGTGCCAATATCGGAACGACCGTGACCTCATTCCTGATTGGTTTTAAGTTAGGCGACTATGGACTGCCTATTTTATTTGTTGGTGCGGTATTATTCTTATTTGTGAAAAATCGTAAATTTAACAATTTAGGAAAAATTCTTTTCGGTCTAGGTGGCCTCTTCTTTGCTTTAAATCTCATGGGAGATGCAATGGCACCTTTGAAGGATATTCAAGCCTTTCGAGATTATATGGTTGGCTTGAGTGATAGCCCTATTCAAGGTGTTTTTATTGGAACAGTTTTGACGGTTCTCATTCAGTCGTCATCAGCTACAATAGGGATTTTACAAAGTCTTTATGCTGGTGGTTTAGTTGATTTACAGGGAGCTTTACCAATTCTTTTTGGAGATAATATCGGGACGACCATTACAGCTGTTTTGGCAGCTTTAGGGTCAAACATTGCGGCTAAACGTGTGGCTGGAGCTCATGTAATGTTCAATGTTATTGGTACTGTTATCTGTTTAATTCTTTTGGCACCTTTTACACACTTGGTCGAATGGTTCCAAGGGAACTTAGGGTTAACAAAAGAGATGACGATTGCCTTTGCTCATGGTACCTTTAACATTACTAATACAGTAATTCAATTTCCGTTTATTGGCGCCTTAGCTTATATTGTAACGAAGATTATTCCAGGAGAAGACGAAGTGGTTAAATACGAAGCCCTTTATCTTGACCGTGGGCTTATCACATCGGCACCATCTATCGCTCTTGGAAATGCTAAACGCGAATTGGTTCATCTTGCTTCCTACGCTGTTCAAGCTTTAGAAGCCTCATATGCTTACATCTCTTCATCAGATAGCAAGTATGCTACTAAAGTAGAGAAATACGAAAATGCTGTCAACACGATTGATGAAGAATTGACGAGCTATCTCATTGATATCTCAAATGAGGCTCTCAATGAGAGTGAAAATGAAGTGCTCGCCAGTTCTCTAGATTCTTCTCGAGATCTAGAACGTATCGCTGACCATGCTAACGAATTGGCACAATTAACGACAGAAATATTGTCTAAGAATGTTATTTTCTCGGAGGAAGCACAGGCTGAGCTCAAGAAAATGTATACCATGACGCACCGTTTGGTTTTAGATAGTATTCGTGTCATTGTTGACCATGATAAGGTTCTCGCTGGAGAACTTTTGGAACGCCACAAAGAGATTGCAAAATTGGAACGTCAATATCGCCGTGTTCATACCAAGCGTCTGAATCGTGGAGAATGTTCAGCTCAAGCGGGTATTAGCTATGTTGATATCTTGTCTCATTACACTCGTATTTCAGATCATGGGATTAACTTGGTGGAGAAGGTTATCGAAGACGTTATTTAACAGAAAAGGCCTTAGGGTCTTTTTTTAAAAAATTAATGGCTTGTTTTGGTATATACCAGTTGAAAAAATAATTTAAGAGCGTATAATAGGAGAAAAAGGACGAAAGCGAGAAAGATATGACCCAATATTTAAAAGCTGATCGATTTTATTTTGTGGATGGCCTTAAAGAAGGTGGCTACCTTACTCTCTTGGATGGTCATTTTGGCCGATGGCAGAATGAGAAGCCGACTGATGGCGACATTTTAGACTACAGTGGTAAGCAAATAGCTCCTGGGTTGGTAGATACCCACATTCATGGTTATGCTGGTTGGGATGTGATGGATGCTTCTCCTGAAGGCATTCATGCCATGAGTGAAGGCCTCTTATCAACAGGAGTGACATCCTTTTTACCGACTACTTTGACCTCATCATCTGAATCTTTAGAAAAGGCAGCAGCAACTGTTGCTAGTGTTGCTGAGAAGGTTAAAGGAGCTAAAATTCAAGGCATCTACTTTGAAGGTCCTTATTTCACAGAAGAGTACAAAGGTGCCCAAAACCCAGACTATATGTTCGACCCTAGCTTAGAAGAATTTGCCAAGTGGCAAAAAGCGGCTCAAGGAAAGATTAAGAAAATCGCTTTAGCCCCAGAACGACAAGGTGTTGAAGAGTTTGTGTCAACTGTGACTCAGCAGGGAGTAACCGTTGCTTTGGGACATTCCAATGCCACTTACGAGAAGGCGAAAGCAGCAGTAGATGCAGGCGCCTCTGTCTGGGTTCATGCTTACAATGGGATGAGGGGTTTGACACACCGTGAACCAGGGATGGTTGGTGCTGTTTATAATATTCCTGATACCTATGCTGAGCTCATTACAGACGGGCACCACGTGTCACCTGTAGCTAGTGAAATCCTCATGCGTGAAAAAGGACACGATCATGTAGCTTTGATTACAGATTGTATGCGGGCAGGCGGTCAGCCTGATGGGGATTATACATTAGGTGAATTTCCAGTTGTTGTTGAAAATGGAACCGCTCGTTTGAAAGATAGTGGCAATCTGGCTGGTTCTATTCTGAAACTCAAAGACGGTATTAAAAATGTGGTTGCTTGGGGTATCGCGACACCAGAAGAAGCGATTAAAATGGCTTCTTATGTGCCGGCAAAATCCGTCGGCATTGACCATGTCTGTGGGCAATTAACAGAAGGCTACGCAGCTGACTTTATCGTCTTAGACGATGATTTGGAATTGATTGCGACTTATTTGAATGGACAGAAAGTTTTTGAAGCATAAACGATAAACTGGGGAAACCCAGCTTTTTATAGTCAATTCTTAAACGGAAATGACCTTTGCCATTTATCTCCCACCTCAAGTGGAAATGGAGAAAAAGGTTCCTGTCCTTTATTTCTTATCGGGATTGACCTGCACGGATGAAAACTTTTCGACCAAAGCAGGAGCTCAACAATATGCTGCTAAGTACGGTATGGCTCTGGTCATGCCTGATACCTCTCCTCGTGGGGAAGCTGTTGCTGATGATGAAGCTTATGATCTGGGACAGGGGGCTGGTTTTTACCTCAATGCGACAGAGCAACCTTGGGCTGAACATTATCGCATGTACGATTATGTGGTGGAAGAATTGCCTGCGCTGATTGAGGAGAATTTTCCTGTGACTGATAAGCGTTCGATTTTTGGGCATAGTATGGGTGGTCATGGGGCACTTCAAATTGGTTTGAAAAATTATGAGCAATACCAATCGATTTCTGCCTTTTCCCCAATCGTTAACCCCAGTCAGGTGCCTTGGGGTCAAAAAGCCTTTACGGCTTACCTTGGCGCTGACAAAGCATCTTGGGCAAGTTATGATAGCACTCACTTACTAAGTCAAGTTGACAAGACTCGTCCGATTTTGATTGATCAAGGCTTGGCTGATGATTTCTATTCAGAGCAGTTGCAACCAGAAACCTTTAACAAAGCTGCAGCAGATAATAATATTGAGGTTCAACTTAACCTTCATGCCGGTTATGACCATTCTTACTATTTTATTGCTAGCTTTGTTGAAGAACATATAGCTTTTCATGCCCAAAACTTAGGTATTTTGTAAAAAGATTAGACAAGGTTGACCTCGTTTGCTATAATAACAAGCAGAAAGAGGGTTATTCTCAGTTTTACCACAAGCGAGTTCGGGATAGTGAAAGCCGAATGGTAGAAGAGATTAATTGGAACTTTTGTCAACAATTAAAAAACAAATGAAGTCATAAATTAGGGTGGAACCGCGTTTTAACGCCCCTATGTCAGTTAGGCATGGGAGTGGAGAAACGTGGTTTTTTATGATGAGTGAGGAAAATTATGGAAGTTCATTATCTAGTAACTGGGCAAGAGGAACTAGAAACCTATCAAACTTTCTATGAGAATCATCAATCGAGATTAGCAGATTTTCAAGCGTTTTTGAGAAAGCATTATGTTCTTGAAGAGTTACCGCAAATGCTAGTATTCTCAAATCTTGCAGGAGCAACATCCATTGTTCGTGATATTACGATACCTGCTTATACTAATGACACTAGACTTGTGATGACCCCTGAAATAGATATCTGGAAGCAGATTTATCTAGCGCAGCTAGACGATTATCCTAATGAGGATACTAGTGCTATAAAAGTTCATTACAGTCGCTTATCGGAAAACCATCTCCTTCAAATCATTGGTCATGAGTTAGCGCATTGGTCGGAACTCTTTGAAGATGACTTTGAGGATTATGAAAGTTTTATTTGGTTTGAAGAAGGTATGGTTGAATATCTTAGTCGTCAATATTTTTTGACAGCTGATGAATTTCAAGCTGAAAAAAACTGTAATAAGGCACTGGTTGATTTGTATCAGAAAAAATATGGTTGGCATTCACTTAATGATTTTGGAAAAGAAACTTATGAGGGGAACTATGCCAGTATTTTTTATGAGTACTGGAGAAGTTTTCTAACGATTGATCAACTTGTCTCCAGTTTAGGATCGGAAAAAGAAGTGTTTTCCCTCTATCATCAATGGCTGCAAACCAATCACTCAAAGCCTTTATTAGATTGGTTGGTAGATAATAACTTTTTAGAAAAAGAGTTCTAATCTAGAATTAGCTAGAAAAATCATACCTTTTCACAGTGTCAGTGGCAGTTTTCTCCCGGTGGTCGATTTGCCACACGCTCATCGTTAGGACGATTGAGCTAGATACTGCACTAACTCGTCGTTTGTCGCGATATCGGCAACAAACGACTCTTGTCGCAAGAAATTGATATAATGGAGGACAATATGTCTAAAAAACTAACGTTTCGCCTAGGCATTGTCAGTAACTCCTTGTCAGTCGAACTGCCAAACGGCAATCGCTGAGAAGCGACTTGCCTAGCCTATGCACTAGCTTGCTTTCAGCAGCAATATCGGCTGCTGATGCTCACGTCGCAAGAAAAAATTGAAAATGGAGAAATTTATGTCAACAAAAAAATTGACCTTTCAAGAAATTATTTTAACTTTACAACAATACTGGAATGATCAGGGCTGTATGCTGATGCAGGCTTACGATAATGAAAAAGGTGCAGGTACGATGAGTCCTTACACTTTCCTTCGCGCCATTGGTCCTGAGCCATGGAATGCGGCTTATGTAGAGCCTTCACGTCGTCCAGCAGATGGTCGTTATGGGGAAAACCCTAACCGCCTCTACCAACACCACCAATTCCAAGTGGTTATGAAACCATCCCCATCAAATATTCAAGAACTTTACCTTGAGTCCTTGGAAAAATTGGGGATCAATCCTTTGGAACACGATATCCGCTTTGTTGAAGATAACTGGGAAAATCCATCAACTGGATCAGCTGGTCTGGGTTGGGAAGTGTGGCTCGATGGGATGGAAATCACTCAGTTTACTTACTTCCAACAAGTTGGTGGTCTAGCAACATCACCAGTAACGGCTGAAGTAACTTACGGTTTGGAGCGTTTAGCCTCTTATATCCAAGAAGTTGACTCGGTGTATGATATTGAGTGGGCACCAGGTGTTAAATATGGTGAAATCTTCTTGCAACCTGAGTACGAACATTCTAAATATTCCTTTGAACTATCTAATCAAGACATGCTCTTGGAAAATTTTGAGAAATTTGAAAAAGAAGCTGGTCGTGCCTTGGAAGAAGGCCTTGTTCATCCAGCTTATGACTACGTTTTAAAATGTTCTCATACCTTTAACTTGCTAGATGCGCGTGGCGCGGTTTCTGTTACAGAACGTGCTGGTTATATTTCCCGTATCCGTAATCTAGCGCGTGTCGTTGCCAAAACTTTTGTAGCAGAACGCAAAAAACTAGGTTTCCCACTCTTAGACGAAACCACACGAGCAGAACTATTGAAGGAGGATGCGGAATAATGTCAAAAAATCTATTAATCGAACTTGGTCTGGAGGAACTTCCAGCCTATGTTGTCACACCTAGTGAACAACAACTCGGAGAGCGCCTCGCTACTTTCTTTAAGGATAACCGTCTCTCTTTTGAAGACATCAAGACTTTTTCAACACCTCGTCGTTTAGCGGCGCGTGTGACAGGTCTTGCGGACCAACAAACTGATTTGACAGAAGATTTCAAAGGCCCTGCGAAGAAAATTGCTCTTGATGAAGAGGGAAATTACACCAAAGCCGCTCAAGGTTTTGTGCGTGGCAAAGGATTGACGACAGATGACATCGAATTCCGTGAAGTCAAAGGTGTTGAATATCTCTATGTCACCAAAAACGAAGCTGGTAAACTAGCAGAAGAGGTTTTAGTTGATATTCCTCAAGTGCTTAATCAAATGACCTTCCCAGTTAACATGCACTGGGCTAAAAATAGCTTTGAATACATTCGTCCAGTACATACCTTGACGGTTCTCTTGGATGACAAGGCTTTGGAAATGGAGTTCCTAGATATTCAATCTGGTCGTGTCAGTCGTGGACACCGTTTCCTTGGTCAAGAAACGGAGATTGCTTCAGCGACTTCTTATGAAGATAACTTGCGTGCGCAATTTGTTATCGCCGATGCCAAAGAGCGTGAGGACATGATTGTTGAGCAAATCAAAGCTATTGAAGCTGCGGAGAATGTTCAAGTGGAAATCGACCCAGATCTTCTTAATGAAGTCCTCAACTTGGTCGAATACCCAACAGCTTTCATGGGTGCCTTTGATGCCAAGTACCTTGAGATTCCTGAAGAAGTTTTGGTAACGTCAATGAAAAACCACCAACGTTATTTTGTGGTGCGTGACCAAGATGGTAACTTGAAGCCTAACTTTATTTCAGTGCGTAATGGTAATGACCAACACATCGAAAACGTGGTTAAAGGGAATGAAAAAGTTCTGGTGGCTCGTTTGGAAGATGGAGAGTTCTTCTGGCGTGAAGACCAAAAACTCAAAATTGAAGACTTAGTGGCTAAGTTGGCTGATGTCACCTTCCATGAAAAAATCGGTTCTTTAGCAGAACACATGGAACGTAGTGGTGTGATTGCGAAATACTTGACTGAAAAAGCTGATCTTTCAGCAGAAGAAAGCAAGGCAGTTGCCCGTGCCGCTCAAATCTATAAATTTGACTTGTTGACCGGTATGGTGGGTGAATTTGATGAATTGCAAGGTCTTATGGGTGAAAAATATGCCCTTCTTGCCGGTGAAGACGCAGCGGTTGCGACAGCTATTCGTGAACACTACCTGCCAAGTTCAGCTGACGGTGCCTTACCCGAAACCAAAGTTGGTGCGGTACTAGCGCTTTCTGACAAGCTGGATACACTTCTCTCATTCTTCACTGTAGGGCTCATTCCATCAGGGTCTAACGATCCGTATGCTCTTCGTCGTGCGACAGCGGGTATTGTTCGTATCTTGGATGCCTTCGGTTGGGAAATGCCATTAGATGAATTGATCAATGATTTGTATGCTTTATCATTTGATAGTTTGTCTTATGATAATAAAGCCGACGTCATGAGCTTTATCCGTGCCCGTGTGGATAAAATGATGGATAAAGCAATTCCAAAAGACATTCGCACAGCTGTTCTTGACAGTACCAACTATGTGGTTAGCGAGCAGCTAGCTGCCAGCTCTGCTATTTTCCAAAAATCAAAAGAAGCAGGCTACAAAGAAGCTGTTGAAAGCTTGTCACGTGTCTTCAATCTGGCTGAAAAAGCAGAAGGGAAGACTGTTGATGCAAGCCTCTTTGAGAATGCACCAGAAAAAGCTCTTCATGAAGCTGTTGCAGCTTTAGAGATGAATCATGATATGCTTGCTAATGTGGAAGCCCTCTTTGGTCTAGCACCAGTCATCACAGACTTCTTTGACAATACCATGGTTATGGCAGATGACGAAGCTCTCAAAGCTAATCGTCTAGCCATCTTGAAAACTCTAGCTGATAAAGCAAGCTATGTAGCTATTTTCAATCAGTTGAACAGTAAATAATGTCAGCATGATTAAGATGTTAATATAAAAATAGAGAAAGGGAGACTGAGATTAATCTATCAAGCTATTATTTTGACTGTCCCTTGAAGCCTTGCTTTGGTTAGCTTCACACAACAGAAGTATAGAGTGTTTAAGGACTGAATGATATAGGTTTTGTTGTCAATGATTATGGCTTTGAATATGATTGGAAACGCAAGGTTTAGATGAACTGCCTCGGAAACAAGCAGCCGTTGCTAGTTTTCTAAATTCTGAAAGTTTTCTTATCGGTCTTAGTATTGGAAATTTGGATCAAGTAAAAATTAATCGCATCAACGAATTAGCTAAAAAGAAAAAGACAGTTGGTCTGACAGGTGAAGAAAAAGTAGAGCAAGAGCAGCTTCGCCGCGAATATATAGATGGTTACCGTAAATCATTGCGTCACCACATCGAAGGAATTAAACTGGTAGACGAAGATGGTAAGGACGTAACTCCAGAAAAGCTTCGTCAAATTCAACGTGAAAAAGGCTTGCATGGGCGTAGCCTAGATGATCCTGAATCTTAATAAGAACAGAAGTAGAGAGTGGGACAAAAATCGGTCATTCGTCAGAATTCGATTTCCCTCACTCTTTTATTTTAGGTTCGGGCTGAAACGGTCTATCCCCAGGCCATTTCACTCCCACCTCCGCACAGTGGAGTGGGGCTGTAAAAGCTGATAGAATCAGTGAATTAGAGCCCACTCAACCACTGCGTCTTGCTTGACAATCTAAAATGAATTGAGAGGTTAGGACTTTTGTCCCAGCCTCTATTTTTTATTGTAAGTACTTTTCATCCTCATTTTTCATTTTCTAAGAAAAGTTTTGATATTCTAAAAAACATATACCATCTTTTTCACAAAGTATTGAGAGTCATTGCGACAAAAGGCATGTGAAATCTATTTCATTCTCATAATGAAGATTGTGAAAAAAAGTTCTTTAAGAAAAATGATGAAAACTAATGCAAAAAATTATCAGTTTTGGTATAGTTAAACAGTAATAAAAGTAAGCGCTTACCAAATAAGCGCCATCAGGAGGAAAAATATGTCGGAAGAAAAATACATTATGGCCATTGACCAAGGGACGACCAGCTCTCGTGCCATCATCTTTGACAAGAAAGGAAAGAAAGTTAGTAGCAGTCAGAAGGAATTTCCACAGATTTTCCCGCAAGCTGGCTGGGTAGAGCATGATGCCAACCAAATCTGGAATTCTGTACAATCTGTTATCGCAGGATCTTTCATCGAATCAGGGATTAAACCTGAGCAAATCGAGGCTATTGGGATTACCAATCAGCGTGAAACAACAGTCGTTTGGGATAAGGAAACAGGACTCCCGATTTATAATGCTATTGTTTGGCAATCTCGCCAAACAGCACCATTAGCTGATCAGCTGAAAAAAGATGGTCATACTGAAATGATTCATGAGAAAACTGGTCTTGTTATTGATGCTTATTTCTCGGCGACTAAAGTCCGTTGGATTCTAGATAAGGTTCCTGGTGCTCAAGAACGTGCTGAAAAGGGTGAGTTACTCTTTGGAACGATTGATACTTGGTTGGTTTGGAAATTAACAGACGGTGCAGCCCATGTGACGGATTATTCTAATGCTGCTAGAACCATGCTTTATAATATCAAAGACCTTAAATGGGATGATGAGATTCTCAACTTGCTCAATATTCCCAAAGCCATGTTACCAGAAGTTAAATCGAACTCAGAAATTTATGGGCATACAGCTTCCTTCCATTTCTATGGTGGTAAAGTCCCTATCTCAGGAATGGCTGGAGACCAACAAGCGGCTCTCTTTGGTCAACTAGCTTTTGAAAAAGGTAAGATTAAAAACACTTATGGTACAGGTTCTTTCATCATCATGAATACTGGTGAAGAGATGCAACTGTCTAAAAACAACCTGCTCACAACAATTGGATATGGGATTAATGGTAAGGTTTATTATGCCTTAGAAGGCTCAATCTTTATTGCTGGTTCAGCCATTCAATGGCTTCGTGATGGTCTTCGAATGATTGAAAATTCACCAGAATCAGAAGCACTAGCTCTGAAATCCAAAGATGATGATGAGATTTATGTCGTACCAGCCTTTACAGGACTCGGTGCCCCTTACTGGGATTCTAACGCTAGGGGATCTGTTTTTGGATTGACACGTGGTAGCAGTAAGGAAGATTTTGTCAAAGCAACCTTACAATCTATTGCTTATCAAGTTCGTGATGTTATTGATACCATGCAATTGGATACAGGTATTGCTATTCCTGAACTCCGTGTGGATGGTGGTGCTGCAATGAATAACTTCCTCATGCAGTTTCAGGCTGATATTCTTGGTATTGATATCGCCCGGGCTAAGAATCTGGAAACAACAGCTCTTGGAGCAGCTTTCTTAGCAGGATTGGCCGTAGGCTACTGGGAAGATATGGATGCTATCAAAGAACTCAATGAAACGGGACAACTCTTCCAAGCAACTATGAATGAATCACGCAAGGAAAAACTTTATAAAGGCTGGAAACGTGCCGTTAAAGCAACGCAAGTCTACGCTGCTGACGGTGAAGAATAGGAGCAATATATGGAATTTTCACAAGTAACAAGACAATTATCTCTCCAAAAAATGCAAGATAGGACTCTGGATTTACTGATTATTGGTGGGGGTATCACAGGTGCAGGTCTGGCTTTGCAAGCTGCAGCTAGTGGACTCGATACTGGCTTGATTGAGATGCAGGATTTTGCGGAAGGGACAAGTAGTCGTTCGACTAAGCTAGTTCACGGTGGTCTTCGCTATCTCAAACAGTTTGATGTTGAAGTGGTAGCTGATACGGTTTCTGAGCGTGCAGTTGTCCAACGTATTGCTCCTCATATTCCTAAGCCAGACCCGATGCTTTTGCCGGTTTATGATGAGGAGGGAACAACCTTCAACATGTTTGGTCTCAAGGTTGCCATGAATCTTTATGATTCCTTGGCTGAAATTGGTTCGGATTCACCATTTGCCAACAAGGTTTTGAGTAAGCAAGAAGTCTTGGAACGTGAGCCTGACTTGCAAGCTGATGGTCTCCTCGGTGGTGGTGTTTATCTTGATTTCCGAAACAATGATGCCCGTTTGGTGATTGAAAATATCAAGCGTGCTAATCGCGATGGTGCTCTTATTGCTAGTCACGTTAAGGCAGAAGACTTCTTGTTAGATGATGAGGGCAAAGTGGTTGGGGTGATAGCAACTGACCTTCTTACCGGGGAAAGATTTGAGATTAAATCCCGTGTGATTATCAATGCAACAGGACCGTGGTCTGATACCATTCGAAATTTTGGTAATAGCGAAAATCCTATCCATCAAATGCGCCCAACTAAGGGGGTTCACCTGGTAGTAGACCGTAAGCGCCTCAATGTTTCTCAACCGGTCTATGTTGATACTGGCCTCAATGATGGTCGTATGGTTTTCGTCCTTCCGCGTGAGGATAAAACTTACTTTGGTACGACAGATACCGACTATCAAGGTGACTTTGAGAAGCCAAGAGTCACTCAAGAAGACGTCGATTACTTAATTGGTGTTATTAACAACCGCTTCCCTCAAGCCCATATCACCGTTGATGATATCGAAAGCAGCTGGGCAGGACTTCGTCCACTCTTAGCAGGTAATAATGCTTCGGATTATAATGGTGGTAATTCTGGTAAACTCAAAGATGAAAGCTTTGACGCTTTGATTGATTCAGTTAAAGCCTACCTTAACCAAGAAAAATCACGCCATGACGTTGAAGAAGTTTTAGGACATATGGAAACCATGTCTTCGGAAAAAGAGCTCAATCCATCTGCTGTTTCACGTGGTAGTAGCTTTGACCGTGACGATAATGGACTCTTTACCTTGGCTGGCGGTAAAATTACTGACTACCGTAAAATGGCTGAAGGGGCTCTTAAGAAAGTCTTGCATGTTCTTGATGAAGAATTTGGTCGCAAGTTCCGCTTGATTAACTCTAAGACCTATCCTGTTTCTGGTGGTGAACTCAATCCTGCTAAGGTCGATTCTGAAATTGAAACTTACGCCCAACTGGGAACCCTCAGTGGTCTTGAAATGGACGATGCTCGTTACCTAGCAAATCTCTATGGATCAAATGTTCCTAAAGTCTATAACCTCGCAAGAAGTGTTGAAGCGGCACCGGGTCTTGATTTGAAAGAAACCCTTTCCCTTCATTATGCCATGGATTTTGAAATGGCTTTGAGCCCAGCTGATTTCTTCTTGCGTCGAACCAACCATATGCTCTTCAAACGCGATGAACTCGATGCCTTAGTAGAACCTGTGATAGCAGAAATGGCCAAACATTTAGAATGGACAGCAGAGGAAAGAGCAGAACAGACAAGGGATTTCCAAGATCTTCTTGAAGAAAATGATTTAGCAATCTTAAAAAGCTAATGCACGTGATCAAAAATAGTGAAAGGAAACATTATGGATATTTTTGGTGAATTTATTGGAACTGCCATCTTGGTGTTACTTGGTAATGGTGTCGTAGCAGGTGTTGTTCTTCCTAAAACGAAAAACCATGCTTCAGGATGGATTGTGATTACCATGGGATGGGGTCTCGCAGTTGCAATGGCAGCCTTTATCTCAGGAATGGTTGCTCCAGCCCATCTTAACCCTGCTGTCAGTCTAGCTTTTGCACTCAAAGGAGATATTTCTTGGGGAACAGCCTTGATTTATAGCCTGGTACAAATTCTAGGTGCCATGCTAGGGTCACTCTTGGTTTATCTTCAATTCAAACCGCACTATGATGAAGCAGATAATCAAGCTGATATTTTAGGAACCTTTGCGACAGGGCCAGCTCTTCCAAATACATTTTCAAATTTCTTATCAGAAGTTTTGGGAACCTTGATTTTGGTCTTGGCTATCTTGGCAATCGGTACCTATAAAATGCCTCCAGGCTTAGCAACAATCGGTGTTGGTATGTTAGTTATCAGTGTTGGTTTATCACTCGGTGGTACAACTGGTTATGCTATCAACCCAGCCCGCGATTTCGGACCGCGCCTCCTACATGCCCTACTTCCTATCAAACAAAAAGGCGATTCAGACTGGGGCTATTCATGGATTCCAATCTTCGGCCCAATCGTCGGTGGCTTATTAGCTGTGTTAATCTTTAATGTGATGATGTAAGTAGATCATAAAAAAGTTATACCTCCAAATCCTTTATGGGTTTGGAGGTTTTTTATATTTATTTTTGCAAAATTTTGCTGCAATTTTTTGTTATTTACACTTATTTAAAAAACGCTTACAATTTAATTATAAATGAAATAGCTATTGAATTTATAGGAGGTATTTTGGTGTTTACAGAACGACAGCAAAAACTGGTTCAAATACTTGAAGTATCAACAAATTATCAAAAGCATTTGGATTTATCTAAGAAGCTTGGTTGCTCCTTAAGAACCTTGTATAGTGATATTGAACGATTAAAAGAAAATGGCTTCTCAATAATATCTAAGCATGGTGCTGGAATTAAATTAGATGACGAACTTCCAATATTAGAAATAGAAGACTTGGATGCCGCATTATCAGCAAGAAAAAGGCGGATGGAGATTGTTAAACGCTTATTTATTGAAGATGATAAGATAACGCTCAAAAACTTATCTGAAACCTATTTAGTTAGCCAAACATCAATTAAATCTGATCTTGAAGAAATTGTTAAAGAATTTGATGATGGGAATGGACCACTACTTAAAAGAAGTAAACATGGGACAACTGTTATAGAAATGCCACTGGAAAGGAGAATTAGTCTTCTTACAAGAGTTAATCAATACATTCTTTCAAATTTTTCTCCAGTTTCTGATACTAGTGAAAATTATAAAAATAGCATTTTAAAAGCGTTTTATCCAGAAGCTGTGGTAAAAGTTTCTAATAATATTGTTTACAGCTTTTTCAGAAAAAATATATGTGCCATTCCTGATGCTTATTTAGATAATTTCTCCCAGTTCTTTCTCGCACTGATTAGTCAATTGTATGAGAGGAAGCATATTAAAAATCAAATGTATTCTTTAGATAAAGCTAAGCATGCATTTTATATTGGGAATGCAACGTCCCTTTTACATAAGGCCTCACTTAGGTTGAAGATAGACTACACTAATGAAGACGTTCAGTACTTATCTCAAATGTTGGTTAATTATAGAATTGAGCAGGTGCCTGATGTAAATAATACAGTTGATGTCAAAATAATTATGGAAAAAATTTCAGAAGTGATGGAGTTTGACTTTTCAAAAGATGATGAATTAAAAAAACAACTGATGGTTCATGTGCCTGCAATGCTTTCACGATTAAGATACGCAATGGTTGTTAAGAATCCTTTTTTGGAGCAGATAAAACTTGATTATTCCATACTTTTCAATTCGATTTGGATAGCAATGGATAGCTTATCAGATTACTTTGGTACAAATTTTACCGAGGACGAGATTGCGTTTTTAACTCTTTATTTTCAATTATCGCTAGAGAAGTTTGGAAGCATTCGAAAAATATTAGTCATATGTCCAACAGGAATTGTAACTTCAGAATTATTGATTAATAGAATTAAGAATTTAGCACCATCGTTAGATGAAATTGAAACAGCATCTATAGAGGAATTTTTAGAGCTGGATCATTCTGAATATGATGTTATTCTCTCTACTGTTGCTGGATTGGGAGAGGATAGGACGATTCATTATGTCACTGCATTCACTAAAAATGAGGAATTAATTCAAATTTTACATCAGGATAAGGATGTATTATCGCCTAATTCTGCTAAGGAAATCAAAAATGATGTATCAAACTATTTAATGCTAGGACAGAAGTTTAGTAATAAGAATAGTCTTCTAAATAAAGTCGAAAGTTTTTTGATAGATAGAGATTTAATTTTTGATGGTTTTATAGATTCTATCTCTAAACGTGAAAAATTAGGGAGTACAGAGCTGCCTTTAGGAGTTGCTATTCCTCATGGTAAATCAGAGTTTGTAAAAGAGAGTTTTGTTATTGTTATTCAAAATAATCGAAAGATAAAATGGTCGAGTCATTTTGTTGATACTATTTTCATAATTGGTATTAGTAAAAAAGATATTAAAAAGACAAAGAGGGTTATTTCAAGAATTTATAATTTAATCAATGACGAACAACGATTAATGAAATTAAAAAAAGAAGACAGTGAATTGGAGGTCATGAAATATTTATATGGGAGAAAATAATATTATTAACCGAGCTTTAATTTTTATTGATGAGGACTTGGATACAAAAGATAACGTGATAAAAAAAGTTTCCGAGAAAGCACAAGAAATTCAGTATGTTAAAGATGCACAAGAATATAATATTGCTGTATTGAAACGAGAAGATGAGGTACCAACAGCAATTGGATATGATATTGCGATACCTCACGGAAAAACTGATGTTGTTTTAAAACCATTTATAGCTTTTTTGAGAAGCAAGAAACCTTTTAGATGGTCTGTAGGTTCCGAAGAACAAGCGCAACTTATTTTTCAAATTGGAGTTCCTGAGACAGGAACAGAAAAGTTACATTTGAAATTCATTTCAGAAGTTAGTAAAAAACTTTTGGATGAAGAGTTTAGAAATAAACTGTTAACACTAACAGATAAAGAGAAAATTTATGAATTACTTAATTCAATTAATATTTAGGAGGAAATAACAATGAAAATCGTAGCAGTAACAGCGTGTCCAACAGGTATTGCACATACTTACATGGCTCAAGAAGCTATCGAAAAAGAAGCAGAGAAACGAGGCTTTGAATGTCAAGTAGAAACTCAAGGTGGTATGGGAATTGAGAATGAGTTAGAACAAGAAACTATTGATGAAGCAGACGTTGTGATTTTAGCAATTGCTGTTGAAATTGAAGGACATGACCGTTTTGATGAAAAAGATAGAAATGGACTAGTGCATTCGGTTGATCCTGGTGAAGCAATTAGAAACCCAGAACAAGTACTCGATGATGCTCTAGCTTTGATATAGGAGGATGGAAAATGGTGACTAAAAAAACTTCATTGTGGAAAGATGTTCAGAAGGCATTTAACACGGGTGTATCCTATATGCTTCCATCAGTAGTGGTTGGCGGTGTGTTTTTAGCGGTAGCTTTATCTACTGGTAAGCCAACTGATAATGGAATGGAAATAACAAACCAATTCATGAAAAATTTAAATGATATTGGAGTTGCAGGATTTGCTATGATGATTCCATTGCTTTCTGGTTACATTGCGTATTCCATTGCTAGTAAACCGGCATTAGCTCCTGGTATGATTTTAGGCTATATTGCCAATAATCCAATTGGGGAAGGACAGGTGAAAACAGGCTTCTTAGGAGCGATGTTACTTGGGGTATTGACAGGATATTTTGTTAAATGGACCAAAAAATGGAAGGTTTCTCCAACTGTTCGCACATTGATGCCGATTTTGATTGTTCCTATACTAACAACTCTTGTATTAGGTTTGTTGTATATCTATGTTATTGCTGTACCAATTGGAGGAGCTATGGATTGGTTGGTAGCAACATTGGGAGAACTTCAAGGTGGCAGTGCAATCATTCTTGGACTAATCATCGGTGCAATGACAGCTGTTGATATGGGAGGTCCCATCAATAAGACTGCAACAGCTTTTACATTAGCATTGATGGCAGAAGGGGTGTATTCTCCAAACGGTGCTCACCGTATTGCTGTAGCTATACCACCTTTAGCAATGGCAATTTCAACATTTATTGATCGCAAGAAATATACTAAAGAAGACCAAGATTTAGGATATTCAGCCTTCTTCATGGGCCTTATTGGTATTACAGAAGGGGCAATTCCATTTGCAGTCAAGGATATGAAGCGTGTTTTACCAGCAATTATTCTGGGTAGTGCCGTTGGAGGAGCATTAGGAATGGTGAATAATGTTGAGGCATTGGTTCCTCATGGTGGACTAATCATCTTGCCTGTCGTAAATGGAAAACTTTGGTATGCGACTGCGATGCTAATAGGTACATTAGTATCAGTCATTATTCTACATTTTACAAAACCTACATTGGAAAATAGCACCATAGAGAAAGTTAGCAAATAAAAAGGAGTAGTTATTATGACAAAATTATCTATTAGACAAACTGTTCAAGGACTTTTAGAACTTCAAAAGACAGGAGAGTCTGCGACAATCTTAGGAATCGGACCAATGTCTAAAAACTGTGTACAAGCAACTTTGGAATTATCACAAGAAGATGATTACCCAGTTATGTTCATTGCTAGTCGTAACCAAGTTGACCTAGACGAGTTGGGTGGAGGATATGTACAAGGGTGGAATCAATTCACATTTGCACAAGCTGTTAAAGAAGTTGCTGAAGAAATCAATTATGACAACCTTTATTATCTCTGCCGAGATCACGGTGGGCCATGGCAACGTGATAAAGAGAGAAATGATCATTTGCCTATCGAAGAAGCAATGGAACTTGGTAGAAAATCATATATTGGAGATATGGAGGCAGGTTTCGACTTGCTGATGATTGATCCAACTAAAGATCCTTTTGAAGTTGGTAAAGTCATCCCATTGGATACTGTTTTAGAGCGAACTGTTGAGCTAATCGATTTTTGTGAAAAAGAACGTAAAGCACGTCATTTACCTGAGATAGGTTATGAAGTAGGAACTGAAGAAACTAATGGTGGCCTAACATCAACTGAAACCTATGAAACATTCATTAATCGTCTCCAGGTTGAACTTGAAAAACGTGATTTACCAATGCCTACTTTTATTGTTGGTCAAACAGGAACTTTAACTCGTAAAACAGAACAAGTAGGGGATTTTAACTTTAAGAATGCTTACGACTTAGCACAAATGGCTAAAAAGTATGGAGTTGGTTTGAAAGAACACAATGGTGATTATCTAGATGATGTGACTTTACTAGAACATATTCCAGCTTCAATCACAGCGACTAATGTGGCACCACAGTATGGAACCGAAGAAACTCGAGCATATTTAAATTTAGCCAAGGTTGAAGCTAAGTTAGTGGAATACGGTCTTATTGAACATCCTTCTAATATTGCTAAGACTCTACTTGTAAAAGCAATCGAAAGTGAACGTTGGAGAAAATGGATGGTTGGAGACCAAGTCAATTTAACTGTAGACGAGATTTTGTCTGATAGTGTAGCCTTACAGGAAGAAATCTTAGACATCGCGGGACA
Organism: Streptococcus pluranimalium; assembly: GCF_002953735.1. Classification (NCBI taxonomy): domain Bacteria; kingdom Bacillati; phylum Bacillota; class Bacilli; order Lactobacillales; family Streptococcaceae; genus Streptococcus; species Streptococcus pluranimalium. The sequence continues at coordinate 349,960 of NZ_CP025536.1, forward strand.
TTATACTTTTAATGATGATGAAGTGAAAGAGGAAATTGAAAAACTTTATCGAAATCTTGCTAGACATAATATCGATGGAAAACGCTATGTTATTGATCATATTAAGCGTCCAATTAGAGATTATGCAGAATGTTATAATTTGAAAGGTGTTACAAGTAGAATCAAATCAGTAATTCATTGATAATAGGTGTAAAGTGGATAACATTAGAAAATAGGTGAAAGTACATAAAATGTCTGAAAAACACTAGACATTTTATGTCGATATATATGATAAAAGCAATTTTTTTTGACCTTGATGATACTTTATATGATCAACTAGAACCATTTGAACTAGCATTTAGACAAACATTTGAAAATATCAATGTTCCTATATCGGAAATTTACACATTAAGTCGTCAATACAGTGACCGAGTTTTTGAAAAATCAGAATCTGGTGAAATGACTATACAGGATATGCATATGTATAGAATTAAAGCTGCTCTAGAAGATTTTTCCATCAGCATTACAGATGAAGCTGCTATTTTATTTCAAAAAAAGTATGCACTTAATCAAGGGAATATCGAATTAGATAGTAGATTAGCCATGTTATTTGAGTTTCTTAAAAAAAATAGAACTAAAATAGGTATCATTACCAATGGTCCTAAAGAGCATCAATATCATAAAATCAAACAGCTTGGCTTATACAAATGGTTTGATAGAGAAAATATTCTTATTTCTTCAGAAATAGGCATTGCCAAGCCTAACAAAAAAATATTTGATTTAGCGAAAGATGAAAATGATTCAGAAACATACCTTTATGTAGGTGACTCTTTTGAAAATGATGTTGTTGGTGCTAAATCAGCAGGATGGCAGACAGTTTGGTTTAATAGGCGAGGTAATATAAAATCCAATATTGAATATCAAGCGGATTATCAAGTTAATGATTTAGATGATTTATATAGTTTAATTACAGCAATCATTCGGTAATGGTGGCTATATCAAGAAATCATAAGTTGTTTTCACTTGTTTTTTGAAAAATCTATTTGAAAAATAGTGGTTTTCAAGAAAAATAAGAAAATAATGAAAAAATATCTAAATTATTGACTTTGAAATAGAAAACGATTACAATTCGAAGGGAGTGGCATTTATGATGATGTCATCTTGGAAACAAATTTATTTTTAAAAGTTGAAAAGGAGTTTACATGAAGTTTTTCTTAGATACAGCTAATGTAGAAGCAATCAAGGAAATCAACAGTCTGGGTGTTGTTGATGGCGTAACGACCAATCCAACAATCATCTCCAAAGAGGGGCGCGATTTTGAAGAGGTCATTAAAGAGATTTGTAGCATCGTTGATGCTCCTGTTTCAGCTGAAGTGACTGCCCTGAAAGCAGAAGACATGGTTGAAGAGGCTAGAGTTATTGCCAAATGGGCTGACAATGTAGTGGTCAAGATTCCGATGACATCAGAAGGTCTTAAGGCTGTTAATATATTGTCTCAAGAAGGGATTAAGACGAATGTGACCCTCATCTTTACGGTTTCCCAAGGTTTAATGGCAATGAAAGCTGGTGCTACCTTTATTAGTCCATTTATTGGACGCTTGGAAGATATTGGGACAGATGCCTATCAACTGATTTTAGAATTGAGACATATCATTGATTTATATGGGTTTGAAACAGAAATTATTGCCGCAAGTATTCGTAATGCTACTCATGTCGAAAAAGTAGCAGGCTTAGGGGCTCATATTGCTACTATTCCAGATGCTCTGTTTGATAAAATGACAAAACATCCATTGACAGATGCAGGTATTGAGACATTCTTGAAAGATTGGGAAGCATTTAAACAATAAAAAGAACAAATGTCTGAAAGTATTCAGGCATTTTGTGGTAATAATATTAGTTAATGAGTTAAATAAGTTCAATTTTATGGTATAATTAAAAACGATTACATACCAATTTTTGTGAAATGGGAGACCATTTCTTGTCATAAAGGAGGAATTATGACTTTTGATGCAGTTGATCAACTAGCGGTAAATACCATCCGCTCACTTTCAATGGATATGATCCAAAAAGCCAACTCTGGACACCCAGGACTACCGATGGGAGCAGCGCCAATGGCTTATGTTCTTTGGAATCAATTTTTGAATGTTAATCCAAAAACAAGTCGTTCATGGACTAACCGTGATCGTTTTGTCCTATCAGCAGGTCATGGTAGTGCTTTGATTTACAGCCTTCTCCACTTGTCAGGTTACGATGTTTCTATGGAAGATATCAAAAACTTCCGTCAATTTGGTTCTAAAACACCAGGGCACCCAGAAGTCAACCACACAGATGGTGTTGAAGCGACAACTGGGCCACTCGGACAAGGGATTGCTAACGCTGTCGGTATGGCGATGGCAGAAGCGCACCTAGCTGCTAAATATAACAAACCTGATTTTAATATCGTTGACCACTATACCTTTGCGCTTAATGGTGATGGTGATTTGATGGAAGGTGTCTCTCAAGAAGCAGCTAGTTTGGCAGGACACTTGAAATTAGGTAAATTGGTTCTCCTTTACGATTCAAATGACATTTCACTAGATGGGCCAACCTCAAAAGCCTTTACAGAAGATGTCAAAGGTCGATTCGAAGCGTATGGATGGCAACACCTTTTGGTTGAGGATGGTAATGATTTAGAAGCTATTGCTAAAGCAATTGAAGAAGCCAAAGCAGAATCAGAAAAACCAACCATTATCGAAATCAAAACCATCATTGGTTACGGTGCTAAGAACCAAGGAACATCTGCTGTTCATGGAGCGCCTCTTGGTGATGAAGGCATTGCTCACGCTAAAGCTGCCTATAGCTATGACTATCCTGCCTTTACAGTACCTGAAGAAGTGTCAGAGCGCTTTGCAGCAGGATTGCAAGCGCGTGGTGAAAAAGCAGAAACAGAATGGAATGAACTTTTTGCTAAATATGAAGCTGAGTACCCAGAATTAGCAGCTGACTATAAAGAAGCTTTTGCATTGAAACCAGTTGAAGTAGAACTTGAAGCTCATCAAGTTGGAGAAAGTTCAGCTAGCCGTGTAACCAGTCAAGCCGCTATTCAACAAATTTCTGAGCAAGTGTCATACTTCTGGGGTGGTTCTGCAGATCTTTCTGCTTCAAATAACACGATGGTCAAGGCTGAAACGGATTATCAAGCAGATAACTACCAAGGTCGTAATATCTGGTTTGGTGTTCGTGAGTTTGCCATGGCAGCAGCTATGAATGGTATCGCTTTACATGGTGGTAGCCGTGTCTATGGCGGAACCTTCTTCGTCTTCTCAAATTATCTCCTCCCAGCTGTTCGTATGGCGGCTTTACAAGAATTACCAACTGTTTACGTCATGACACATGATTCTGTAGCTGTTGGAGAAGACGGACCAACTCATGAGCCAATCGAGCAATTGGCAAGTGTTCGTTCTATGCCAAACTTAAACGTGATCCGTCCAGCTGACGGTAACGAGGTTAATGCAGCATGGAAGCGTGCCCTTAGTGAAACGAAAACACCAACCATGTTAGTTTTGACTCGTCAAAACTTACCAGTTCTTGAGGGAACTTCTGAATTAGCTGAAGAAGGTCTTAATAAAGGCGCCTACATTCTTTCAGAAGCAAAAGGTGATCTTGATGGTATTATCATTGCGACAGGTTCAGAAGTCAAACTTGCCCTTGACACGCAAGCGGCGCTAGCTGAAGAAGGTACTCATGTTCGTGTAGTATCAATGCCATCACAAAACCTCTTTGATGCTCAACCAGCTGAATACAAAGAAGAAGTTCTTCCAAGTTCAGTAACGAAACGCCTTGCGATTGAAGCAGCAGCAAGTTTTGGTTGGGAACGTTACACTGGTTTGAATGGTGCAACCCTCACTATCGATACCTGGGGAACATCTGCGCCAGGAAATAAAATCTTTGAAGAGTACGGCTTTACAGTCGCTAATGCCCTTGATCTATACAAGGCTCTTTAAGAGTTACAAAAGTCTCACAAAGGTGAGGCTTTTTAGTTGCTTTGAAATCTGTAACCGAATACAATAGTAATATAGATTGCAAAGAGATGGCCAACTACGGTGCAGATTACAGTTGAAGTTATTTGTTAATAGAGCCAATCAGGCACTTCAGACATGTTGGTTATCTCTCTGTTATAAACTCATTTTGGTTAAACCAAATTTGCCTAAAATAAAGGAGGCTCCTATGCCATTTAAAAAGATAAGTTTACTTGCTGTGACTGCTTTGTCTGTTCTTGCATTAGCAGCGTGTGATATAGATGATGATGACAAGGTTGAAAAACAGCAAAACACGACCAACCAAGTTGCTAAAAAAGATAATACATCTGTCAAGCTTTCTGAAAAAGAAGCTAAGAAAAAAGCTTTTGAAGCGGCTGGTGTAAAAGAAAAAGAGGCAACCAATCTTCAGCTAGAGCAAGATTTTGATGATGCGACACCAACTTATGACATTGAATTTACGAAAGATCAAACAGAATATAGTTATACCATTGATGCTAATACAGGTGATATTTTAGAAGAAAGTACCGAAAAAGCAGAAGGTACTGCCAGTCATACTTCGACATCATCAACATTAAACCAAGAGGATGCTAAAAAGAAAGCCTTAGATGCTGCTAAAGTTTCTGAAAAGGATGTTGACAATGTTCGAGTAGAAGAAGACTCTGATAGTGAGTCACCAAGTTATGACATTGAGTTTTCTAAAGATGGGATAGAGTATTCTTACACGATTGATGCCAATACAGGAGATATTCTGGAACAAAGCTCAGAATCAGTTAACAATTAAATTAACCTTTGAGAGACATTTAAATCAGAACGTTTTTTATTATTGGCCATAGTAGTGGTGAGGTACTCTAAAAGAGATTTAACAGCGAAGCAGCTACCTTAAGTTGATTGAGATAAGTTAGGTCATAGCAGTTTTGAGACCTCTGTGTGCTAGTTAAAGATGAGGATACCTTTAAGAGATAAGTGCGAACGATCGAACATCTGTCTGTTTAGTTTGAATATTAGCACAATCCGAGAGTGAGAAAACTTAAGAAATATTAGCATTTAATCTGTTGTCTTTGAACTTAAGCGAAAATCTTTGATTTTCGCTTTTTATTGTCCTTAGTCATGTCATTTCTTTAAAAAATTTAGTATAATCTGCTTATGAAACGTGAATTTAGTAAGGTAAAACGTCTGGTCATAAAAATCGGAACCAGTTCTCTGGTTCTACCAGATGGTAATATCAATTTAGAAAAGATAGATCAGTTGGCTTTTGTCATTGCAAGTCTACAGAATAAAGGGCTAGAGGTTGTTTTGGTTTCTTCGGGAGCCATGGGCTTTGGTTTAAACCTCTTAGATATGGACAAAAGACCTCATGAATTAGCAAAGCAACAAGCTGTCTCAAGTGTGGGTCAAGTAGCTATGATGAGTCTCTATGCTCAGATTTTCTCTCATTATCAAACAAAAGTTTCTCAAATTTTATTGACCCGTGATGTGGTGGAATTTCCTGAGAGTTTAGAAAATGTTACCAACGCCTTTGAGAGTCTCCTGAATTTAGGGATTGTTCCCATTGTTAATGAAAATGATGCTGTCAGCGTTGATGAGATGGACCACACGACTAAATTTGGTGACAATGATCGTTTGTCGGCTATCGTGGCTAAGATTGTCCGAGCAGATCTCTTGATTATGCTGTCAGACATCGATGGACTTTTTGATAAAAACCCAACCATCTATGATGATGCCATTTTGCGAACATATGTCGCTGAGATTACTGAAGACATTCTAAAATCAGCTGGTGGAGCGGGTTCTAAGTTTGGGACAGGAGGGATGCTCAGTAAAATCCAGTCAGCCCAAATGATGTTTGAACATCGTGGTGCCATGGTCTTGATGAATGGGGAAAATCCAAGAGATATTCTCAGAGTATTGGATGGTCAGGTCATCGGTACTCTCTTTAAACAAGAAAAGTAGGAGATGCTTATGTCAATAATCGAAAGACTTGGAAAACAAGCCAAAGTGGCTAGTCGTGATTTAACAAAGTTATCAACAGTTGAAAAAAATCAGTTGCTTCTAGCTTTGTCTGATGCTCTGGTCAAATCATCAGCAATGATTTTAGAAGCTAATGCTAAAGATGTCGCAGCTGCTTCTGAGCACGGTATCTCAGAGGTCATGGTTGATCGTTTACGTCTGACGCAGGATCGTATTGAGGCGATTGCAGAAGGGGTGCGACAAGTAGCAGATCTGACCGACCCGATTGGTCAAGTCGTGCGAGGTTATACAAACTTAGATGGCTTGAAAATTGTACAAAAACGAGTGCCTCTAGGGGTGATTGCCATGATTTTTGAGAGTCGCCCTAACGTTTCCATTGATGCCTTTAGTCTAGCCTTTAAGACTAATAATGCTATTATCCTTCGAGGTGGTAAGGATGCTATTCACTCGAATACTGCTCTTATAAAGGTAGCTCGCCAAGTTATTGAGCATGCGGGTTACAATCCAGATGTTGTTCAGTTGGTCGAAGACACCTCTCATGCCGTAGCAGAAGAATTGATGGTAGCGACTGCTTATGTTGATGTCTTAATCCCACGTGGCGGTGCTCGCTTGATTCAAACGGTTAAAGAAAAAGCCAAGGTGCCAGTTATTGAAACTGGTGTTGGTAATGTTCACATTTACGTGGATAAGTTTGCGGATTTAGACATGGCAACTAAAATTGTTATCAATGCCAAAACCTCCAGACCAAGCGTCTGTAATGCTGCAGAAAATCTTGTGGTTCACAGTGAGGTTGCAGCAGATTTCTTGCCTAAGTTAGAAGCTGAACTTTCTGGTAAACAGTCAGTGGAATTCCGTGCTGATAAATCTGCAATGCCTTATTTGGCAAATTCTATTGAAGCGACAGATGAAGACTTTGCGACTGAGTTTCTGGATTACATCATGTCGGTCAAGGTAGTTGATCATTTTGAAGAAGCCTTAGATTGGATAAACAGTTACACTACTCATCACTCAGAAGCGATTGTAACCCAGGATATTAGCAGAGCGGAAACATTCCAAGACAGCATCGACGCAGCAGCCGTCTATGTTAACGCCTCAACTCGATTTACGGACGGTTTTGTCTTTGGACTGGGTGCTGAGATTGGTATTTCAACGCAGAAGATGCATGCGCGTGGTCCAATGGGCTTGGAAGCCTTGACCTCAACCAAATTTTATATTAATGGTCAAGGGCAAATCAGAGAATAATCACTTCCGAGGTATTTCTATGAATGATCAAAACACAGAAGCAAAGAAAGCTTTAGATAATCTATTGACCGCCATCGGAGAGTGCCAACGGGATATTGATAGCCTCAAAGATTGGAGTTTAGTTGATTTGTTTGGTGGCAACTTTTTGATGAGTAGTGTCAAAAGGGATAAAATCACTAAGCTCAATCAGAAACTAGAAGCCTTAAATCAGTTGATCAACATTAGTCACGATGTTATGGAAGATAGTCCATTTAGCTTAATTCCTTATATCTCAAACACAAAGTATGATCGATTATGGGATATTTGGGCTGATAATATCGTCAAAGATTGGCGGGTCCGTGAGGAGATAGAGACGATTTCTGAGCAGGTGACACAGCTAAAAGAAAAGGCTCGAGACTTGCTAGATAGCCTAATTTAAGAAAAGCCAGTTTTTACCTGAACTGCTTGCTCCAAGAGCTAGGCTATCCTTGTCTTTTGCACATTTAAGGCAAGCAAGAATCATTTATGATATAATAAAGGTTATGACTAAAGACTTTCATCATGTAACGGTGCTTTTGCACGAAACCGTTGATATGCTTGATATCAAGCCAGACGGAATATACGTGGATGCGACCCTTGGTGGCGCAGGCCATACGTCATATTTGTTATCCCAATTATCTGAAAAGGGTCACCTCTACTGTTTTGATCAGGATCAGACAGCTATTGATAATGCTCAAGTAAAACTAAAAGACTATATTGACAAAGGAATGGTTACCTTTATCAAAGATAATTTCCGTCATTTGAAGTCGAATCTAGAACAACTAGGTGTGACTGAGATTGATGGGATTTTATATGATTTGGGCGTTTCCAGTCCACAGCTAGATGAGCGTGAGCGTGGCTTTTCCTACAAGCAGGACGCCCCTCTTGACATGCGTATGAACCGTCAAGCTGAGCTAACAGCTTACGATGTGATCAATACTTATGACTACCACGACCTGGTTCGTATTTTCTTTAAGTATGGTGAGGATAAATTCTCTAAACAGATTGCCCGTAAGATTGAGCAAGCCCGTCAAGTCAAGCCGATTGAGACAACAACCGAATTAGCTGAGCTTATTAAATCAGCTAAACCTGCTAAAGAACTCAAGAAAAAAGGACACCCAGCGAAACAGATTTTCCAAGCCATTAGGATTGAGGTCAATGATGAATTAGGTGCAGCAGATGATTCTATCCAAGAGGCTATGGATTTATTAGCTGTCGATGGACGCATTTCTGTGATTACCTTCCATTCTTTGGAGGATCGCTTAACCAAACAACTCTTCAAAGAGGCTTCAACGGTAGAAGTTCCAAAAGGCTTGCCATTTATTCCAGATGACTTACAACCTAAGATGGAGCTGGTTAATCGGAAACCGATTTTACCAAGTCAAGAAGAATTAGAAGCTAATAATCGTGCTCACTCAGCCAAGTTGCGAGTGGCAAAGAAAGTTAGGAAATAACGATGCCAAACGAAACCAAACGTGAAGCGCTCACAGAAGCTCTTCAAAAAAGGATCCGTACCTTTACTCGTATTGAAAAGGCTTTTTATGGTGCCATTGTGATAACAGCAATTGTCATGGCAATTAGCATTATTTATCTGCAAAGTCGTAATATGCAGGTACAACAAGAAATCAATCATTGGAACGTTGAAATAAACGGTGCTCAAACGGATTTAAATGACGCTAAGCAAGAGGTCAATGAACTGAGCCGTTATGATCGTATTTCTGAAATTGCCAAAAAAGCTGGATTAAGCATTCAAAATGACAATATTCAAAATGTGGAGTAGAAATGAGTAAACTTCGAAAACTCTTTCTTGACTATGTGGTCAAGATTAGAAAAGAATACCCAGAAGAGAATAGGCGTTATGCTGGTCAAAATCTGATGATCCTTACGGTGTTCATCTTTTTTGTCTTTGTCATTAATTTTGCCGTCATCGTTGGTTCGGATAGTAAATTTGGTGTAAACTTATCAGAAGGTGCCAAAGCTGTCTATAACACTAGAACAACACTGCAAGCAAGACGAGGCAGTATATTTGATCGTAATGGCAACGTCATTGCTGAGAATTCGACAACTTATAGCGTCTATGCCATTATTGACAAGACCTATGTGAATGCTGATCAAGAGAAATTATATGTACAAGCTTCTCAATTTGACAAAGTTGCTGAGATTTTTAGTGAATTGCTGGGGATGGAGAAAAAATACGTCATTAGCCAGCTGAATCAAAAGAAGCTCACACAAGTATCCTTTGGGACGAAAGGCTCTAATCTTAGCTATAGCAAGATGAGTGCCCTCAAGGAGGCTGTTGAAAAAGCGAAAATTAAGGGGATTTCTTTCGATACTAGTACTAGTCGGATGTATCCCAACGGTGTTTTTGCTTCTCAATTCATCGGCCTGGCGCAACGTCATACAGAAGAGGATGGTTCTACACTCCTATCAGGTGTGACTGGGGTAGAGGCATCTTTAAATGATGTTCTTTCGGGGAAAGATGGTCTGGTTGAGTACGAAAAAGATCGCAATGGTAATATTCTCTTAGGAACCCAAAGCGTAGTCAAAAAAGCAGTTGATGGTCGCGATGTCTACACGACCTTATCAGCCCCACTTCAAACCTATCTTGAAACGCAGATGGATGCCTTTCAAGCAGAAGCTAAAGGTAAGTTTGCAAGTGCAACAATTGTCAATTCACAAACTGGTGAAATTTTAGCGACAACTCAGAGACCAAGTTTTAATTCTGATACCCTTGAAGGGCTTGAGGAGAAAAATTTCTCTTGGCAAGACATGCTTTATCAGACCAATTATGAGCCGGGATCAACGATGAAAGTCATGACCCTAGCTTCAGCTATTGATGATAAAAAATTCAAGGCTAATGAATACTTCACCAATTCAGGCCTTGATTTATCAGGTATTATCGTTAATGACTGGTCTGTCAACAATGGTACAGCCGGAATCCAGACCATGACCTTTGCTCAAGGATTTGCTTATTCTAGTAACGTCGGTATGATACTCTTGGAGCAAAAAATGGGAAATGCCAAGTGGCGTGACTATTTGACAAAATTTAGGTTTGGAGAACCAACTTATTTTGGAATGGGAGCTGAATCAGCTGGTGTCATTTCTAATAATAGTGTTAACACCTCAACCAGTGCCTTTGGTCAGGGGATTTCTGTGACACAGTCTCAAATGTTGCGAGCCTTTAGTGGGGTTTCTAATGACGGTGAAATGTTAGAACCACAATTTATTAGCCAAGTAGTAAACCATAATGATAGTACTAGTCGAGTAGCTAAGCCTGAGATTGTGGGAAAACCAGTTAGCAAAAAAGCAGCTGAGGAAACGCGTGAGCACATGGTTGCAGTTGGAACGACCCCTTATTACGGGACACTTTATGCAAATTGGCTAGGTGAACCTATTATCCAGGTTGGCAATGAATCTATCGCTGTAAAATCAGGGATAGCTGAGATTGCCAAAGAAGATGGTTCAGGTTATCTGACTGGAGAGCATGATTACATCTATTCTGTTGTAGCCATGGTTCCTGCTGAAAAACCTATTTTTACGATGTATGTTACGGTTCAACAACCTGGCAGTTGGAAAGGTTTGGAGTGGCGAACGATTTTTAACCCAGTCCTTCAAGAAGCCATGACCATGCAGGATCAGTTGCTGACATCAGTTGCTGACAAGGAAAAACGCAGTGAGACAATTTATGAAATGCCTGATTTTATCGGAGAGTCTAGTGCAACAGCTGTGGAAACCTTGCGAAAAAACCTGGTTCATCCTATCTTAGTAGGTGATGGTGCCAAAGTGAGCAAAATATCTGTCACAAAAGGTACAAAATTAAAGGCTAATCAACAAATCCTTGTACAAGCTGGTAAAGTCGACGAAATGCCAGACATGTATGGCTGGAGTAAACGAAATGTCCAGGCATTTGCCAAATGGAATGATTTGAGTATTACCCTCAAAGGTTCAGGCAAAGTTGTCAAACAAAATACGGATGTCGGTACACCGTTTAGAAAAAAGAAAAATATCAAAATTACATTGGGAGATTAACATGTTATTCAGTTTAATAGTAGGTAGTGTGAGTTTTCTTTTCACCATTATCGCTATGCCCTTCTTTATTCGCTATTATCAGATGAAAAAAATTGGTGGACAGCAAATGCACGAGGATGTTAAACAACATCTGGCAAAAGCTGGGACACCAACTATGGGAGGAACTGTTTTTCTAACAGTAAGTCTTCTTATCAGTCTTGTTTTTGGACTTATGGCTCAAATCAATCAAGGAGCACCTATTGGGGCTACTATAGGCATTTTATCTGTTGTGCTGATTTATGGTATTATTGGATTCTTGGATGATTTCTTGAAAATCTTTAAGCAGATCAACGAAGGCTTGACCCCTTGGCAAAAAATGGCACTTCAGATTATAGCCGGCTTGCTTTTCTATTTTGTCCATGTGCGTCCAAGTGGTATCACCAGTTTAACGATTTTAGGTTGGGAACTTCCTTTAGGTGTTTTCTACGTTGCCTTTGTCATTTTCTGGGTTGTTGGTTTTTCAAATGCTGTTAATCTTACAGACGGTATCGACGGATTAGCTTCTATTTCAGTTGTGATTAGCTTAGCGGCCTATGGGGTCATTGCTTTTGTTCAAAAACAATTTGATATTTTACTCATTATTACGTCAATGATTGGTGCCCTTTTAGGCTTCTTTATCTTTAATAAAAAGCCTGCTAAGGTCTTTATGGGAGACGTTGGCTCACTAGCACTGGGAGCGATGCTGGCAGCTATTTCAATTGCTCTTCGTCAGGAATGGACGCTCTTACTGATTGGACTTGTCTATGTTATTGAAACAGCATCTGTAATGTTACAAGTCACATACTTCAAGTACACTAAGAAAAAATATGGTGAAGGACGTCGCATTTTCAGAATGACTCCTTTCCACCATCATCTTGAACTAGGTGGTTTATCTGGAAAAGGGGAGCGTTGGAGTGAGTGGAAGGTGGATGGCTTTATGTGGTCAGTCGCTCTTGTCTCAAGCTTAGTTACCTTAGCGTTACTTTATCTATAATCTCAGAGCAAGGGAGATTTTCCCTTGCTTTTATTATGTTATAATAGTCATAAGAAAAGGAGGCCTTATGTCCTTTAAAGATTTTAATTTTAAAACCTATATCCAATCAGCCTTAGATGAGATTGGATTTAAAGAACCAACCCCAGTACAACAAAAGTTAATTCCAGTTGTTCGCTCAGGTCGTGACCTGGTCGGAGAATCAAAAACAGGTTCTGGTAAGACTCATACTTTCTTGTTGCCCATTTTTGAAAAATTGGATGAAGAAAGAGCAGAAGTCCAAGTTGTTATCACAGCACCGAGTCGTGAATTGGCTACTCAAATTTATCAGGCGACTAAGCAAATTGCGTCGCATTCTGATAAGGAAATCCGTGTCGTTAACTATGTAGGCGGAACGGATAAATTGCGTCAAATTGAACGCCTAAAATCAGCACAGCCGCATATCGTCATCGGTACGCCGGGTCGTGTTTATGATTTGGTTAAATCCGGTGACTTGGAAATTTACAAGGCCCACACCTTTGTCGTTGACGAAGCTGATATGACCATGGATATGGGATTTCTGGATACTGTTGATAAGATTGCAGCAAGTTTTTCAAAAGATATCCAAATGTTGGTCTTTTCAGCAACCATTCCGCAAAAATTACAGCCATTCCTTAAAAAATATTTGACCAATCCGGTGATGGAACAAATCAAGACAAGTACTGTCATTTCAGATACCATTGATAACTGGTTGATTTCCACAAAAGGTAAGGATAACAACACGCATATTTTGAAATTATCCAAAGTCATTAATCCTTATATGGCAATGATTTTTGTTAATACCAAAGAGCGTGCTGATGAATTACATGCTTACCTTCTAGCCAATGGTCTAAAAGTAGCTAAAATCCACGGTGGTATTCCACCACGTGAACGTAAGCGTATCATGAATCAAGTGAAAAACTTAGATTTTGAATATATCGTGGCGACAGATTTGGCTGCGCGTGGGATTGATATTGAAGGAGTCAGTCATGTGATTAACGATGCCATTCCGCAAGACTTGTCCTTCTTTGTGCACCGTGTTGGGCGTACAGGACGTAATGGATTATCTGGAATTGCTATCACCCTTTATCAACCAAGTGATGACTCAGATATTCGTGAATTGGAAAAGTTGGGTATTACTTTTAAAGCAAAAGTTTTAAAAGACGGTGGTATTCAAGATACTCACGATCGTGATCGTCGTAACCAACGTGAAAAATCTTATCAGAAACTAGATACTGAGATGATTGGTCTTGTTAAGAAGAAAAAGAAAAAAGTTAAGCCAGGCTACAAGAAGAAAATCCAGTGGGCTGTTGATGAAAAACGTAAAAAAGAACGTCGTGCTGCTAATAAGGCGCGTGGTCGTGCAGAACGAAAAGCTAAGAAACAAACCTTTTAATCACAATATAAAAACTAGATTTCGGTCTAGTTTTTTTGTTCGAGCGACTTTTAATTTTTATAAGGCTTAATATAAAAAAGCTATTAGTCAAGGCCTTCAAATGATGATAGACTATGGTCATAGTTATTCATTGAAAGGAGAAGCATATGAATTTAAAAAAGATCGCTATTTTAATGGTTAGTTTGGGTGCTTTGTTATTTTCTACGAAGGCTTACGCTGACAAACCAACACTTGTGACTGTCCCTACTGATTCTGATACTAAACCCTTTACTTACAAAGAAAATGGGAAGTTCAAAGGCTATGATATTGAAGTTGTTAAAGCTATTTTCAAAGGCTCCAAAAAATATGATGTCACCTTTAAAACTATCCCTTTTTCATCCATTTTAACGGGATTGGATGCGGGACGTTATCAAATGGCTGCTAATAACTTTAACTATAACGAAGAAAGAGCTGAAAAGTATCTTTTTTCTGATCCCATTTCTAAATCAAATTATGCCATTGCCGCTAAAGATGGTAAGACATTTGATTCTTTAGATGCTGCTTCAGGAAAATCAGTTGAAGTATATGCTGGATCAAACTATGCTCAAATTTTGGAGAACTGGAACAAGAAACATAGAGATCGTAAACCGATTGATATACGATATGTTGACAATCAGGTTACCCTGCCACAACGTCTTCAAAATATTGAAAATGGTAAAAGTGATTTTCTGATTTACGATGCTATATCCTTAAAGACAGTCATTAAAGATCAGAATCTATCTTTGGTAGTTACAGATGTTGCAGATCAATTAGGAACTAATAAAGACGGACTGGAATACTTACTATTTCCAAAAGATAAAGAAGGGAAAGCTTTACAAAAATTTGTTAATAAACGTATCAAGGTGTTACAAAAAAATGGCACTTTAAGTAAACTCAGTCAGAAATACTTTGGTGGTGATTACAGTACACTAGGTAAGGAATAATTGGTAAAACTGGAGATAGAAAAAGGATAAGAGGTGATAGGTAAATCTTATCACCTCTTTAAAACCTCCTATTTTACAGGCTAGATAGTCAGTGATAGAATGGACAGATAAGAAGATTATCGATTAAAGGACATAATTATGAGACCATTATTTTTAGCAGCAGGTTGGTATGAAAGCCTTGTTGAAAAATTACCAGCAGGCAAACTGTTTTCATGGAGGGCGGTTTTTGATGCCATCCCATCCATTTTAGAGCGTCTTCCGCTAACGATTGGGTTAACTTTAGCAGGGGCTGTAGCTGGGCTAATCCTAGCTCTTTTATTTGCGGTTATTAAAATTAATCGTGTTAAGGTGATTTATCCTATCCAAGCGTTTTTTGTTAGTTTCCTGCGTGGAACACCGATTTTAGTTCAGTTGATGCTTAGTTACTACGGTATTCCGCTTTTACTTAAAGCTATTAATCAAAGAACTGGTTTAGATATGAATATCAATGCTATTCCAGCATCTGTATTTGCGATCACAGCCTTTGCTTTTAATGAGGCGGCTTATGCTAGTGAGACCATTCGAGCAGCTATTCAATCCGTGAATTCTGGTGAAGTAGAAGCTGCCAAGAGTTTGGGGATGACCAATAAACAAATTTATAGTCGCGTTATCATCCCTAACGCCGCTGTCGTTGCGACACCAACATTGATTAATAGTTTAATTGGTCTGACCAAAGGAACTTCTCTAGCTTTCAGTGCAGGAATTGTTGAAATATATGCGCAGGCACAAATTCTTGGTGGTGGTGATTACCGTTACTTTGAACGCTTTATTTCCGTATCACTTATATACTGGGGAGTAAGTTTCTTGATTGAAAATCTTGGTCTTTTTATTGAAAAATGCATGGCTATTAAGCCACCAGAATCAGTACAAGAATCACTTGAAGTAGGAGGTCGCTAATGATTTCAATTCGCCATTTAACCAAAGAATTCTCAGGGCAAAAAGTTCTTGATGGCTTAGATTTAGATATCCAAAAAGGGGAAGTTGTTGCTCTTGTCGGGGCTTCAGGTGCTGGTAAATCAACCTTTTTACGTAGTCTTAATTACCTTGAAGAAGCTGATTCTGGAAGCATTGACATTGATGGCTTCAAAGTTGATTTTAAAACCATTTCTACCGAGGAAATCTTAACACTTCGCCGTAAGCTAGCTATGGTTTTTCAACAGTTTAATCTGTTTGAGCGCCGTACAGCCCTTGGAAATGTTAAAGAAGGTTTAAAAGTGGTTAAACAGTTGTCAGACGCAGAGGCAACTAAAATCGCGAAAGAAGAATTGGCTAAGGTTGGTTTGTCAGATAGAGAAAACCATTATCCTCGTCACTTGTCAGGAGGGCAAAAGCAGCGCGTAGCCTTAGCGCGTGCCTTAGCTATGAAACCAGATGTTCTCTTGCTTGACGAGCCAACATCAGCATTGGATCCTGAGCTTGTAGGTGAGGTTGAAAAATCGATTGCAGATGCTGCTAAGGCCGGCCAAACCATGGTATTAGTTAGTCATGACATGAATTTTGTTGCTCAAGTGGCTGATAAAATTCTATTTCTTGAAAAAGGGAAGATTTTGGAACAGGGAACACCTGATCAGTTGATTAATCATCCTAAGGAAGAACGAACTAAAGAATTCTTCGCTAGTTACAAAAAATCATATCTTTGATATAATGGAGAAAAACTCAGCTAGGTAGTCTGGCTGAGTTTGTTTTAACATTGTTTTAGTCTTTTGAATTAACTTTGATACATTGTCACTTTCAACTTGTCGTACTCCAGTACTGTCTGCGTCTCAGTTCCTTGTCTGAAAGTTAATTCATTTGACTATATTAATGATTGAGCCATTAATGGACTTAAGGCAAAGAAGGTAGGCGTATGTTACACACTTTAGTTTCATTTTATTTACAAGGACTCTTACTAGCGACTATAGTTGTAGTTATCACTGGTCTGGCTTATATGGTGAATAGAGCCTATAAAAAAGTAGATAAAACCGCGAGAGAAAAACAGGAAGTTCTTTACGATGTTTTAATGATTTGTATTTTAACTACTCCTATTTTTTCATTCGCTTTTATGGCTTTACTACTTGTTATTAAGTCTTAAAGATTGCTAATTAAAAAAAGAATTGCTAAAATTTGGCTACGTATGTAGATGAAAAAGGAGAAAGCATGTACGATACAATTGTGATTGGAGCAGGTCCTGCAGGAATGACTGCAGCGCTTTATGCAGCTCGTTCAAATCTGAAGGTGGCAACCTTGGAACAAGGAGCTCCAGGTGGACAGATGAATAACACTGCTGATGTCGAAAATTATCCAGGATTTGAGCTTATCAGTGGTCCAGAACTGTCAATGAAGATGTTTGAACCGCTTGAAAAGTTTGGTGTCGAAAACCTTTATGGGATCGTAACGGGTATCGAAGACAAGGGTGATTATAAGATCGTTCGCACTGACGATGAAGCTTATGAAGCAAAGACGGTCATCATTGCAACAGGAGCTAAGCATCGCCAAATTGGGGTAGTTGGAGAGAATGAATACAACAGTCGAGGCGTTTCTTACTGTGCGGTTTGTGATGGCGCTTTCTTTAGAAATCAAGATTTGCTTGTTGTCGGCGGTGGTGATTCAGCTATCGAAGAAGGTCTATTTTTAACACGATTTGCAAATTCTGTAACGATTGTTCATCGTCGTGATGAATTACGGGCTCAGAAGATTTTACAGGATCGTGCCTTCGCTAATGATAAAGTTTCTTTCATCTGGGATTCTGTCGTTGAAGAAATCAAGGGTAACGACATGAAGGTTACGAACGTAGACATCAAAAACGTTAAAACAAATGAGATTACCAATCATGAATTTGGTGGTGTCTTTGTTTATGTTGGTCTCGATCCGGTATCTGATTTCTTCCGTGATTTAGGTATCACAGACCAAGATGGTTGGGTAGTAACTGATGATCATATGAGAACTAATATTCCTGGCATCTTTGCTGTCGGGGACATTCGTCAGAAGCATTTGCGTCAAATCACAACAGCTGTTGGAGATGGTGCTATTGCAGGTCAAGAAGCTTATCAATATATTGTAGACCATGAGGTTTAAGGGGAGTCAGGACAAAAGTCCTGGCTTTTTATACTCATTGAACATCAAAATCTGACCTTGTCACCTTTACCTTGATGACTTTTAGTTCTATTTGAGGCGCCTTTCCTAGTCAGATTTTGATTTTCTTCGAGTACTATGTTGGTGCTATTCAACAGTGACCTTTTCTTTTTTATAGCCAAAAAGTTTCCTTTGAGTTTTTGGTTGGAAAGAAAAATATCAGATGAGGAGAAAACTTGTTGTTTTATTCACAATAAAAGGGTGGATGATTCCCTAAAGCTAGCGCTTGTGCTATAATAGTCAACAAGATTAGAAGTACTGACTTTTTGAAATGAGGTTCGCTACTTTGGTCAAGAACGAAGGATATAAAAAAATGAATTATACAGACGATAGTTTAACACTACATACAGACCTTTATCAAATCAATATGATGCATGTTTATTTCAAGCAGGGTATTCATAACAAACATGCTATTTTTGAACTTTACTTTCGTAAGTTACCTTTTGAAAATGGTTTTGCAGTGTTCGCTGGTCTAGAACGTATCGTATCATACTTAAAGCAATTACGCTTCACAGAGACAGATATTGCTTATTTGCGTGAGGAAGGCTACCCAGAAGACTTTTTAACTTATTTACAAGAGTTTAAGCTAGAATTATCAGTAAAATCAGCGCGTGAGGGAGATTTGGTTTTTGCTAATGAACCTTTAGTTCAAGTCGAAGGTCCCTTGGCACAATGTCAACTTGTCGAAACAGCGCTTTTGAACATTGTCAACTTCCAAACGTTGATTGCGACAAAAGCGGCTCGTATCAAGACTGTTATTGCTGACGAACCACTTCTTGAATTTGGAACACGTCGGGCACAAGAGATGGATGCAGCGATTTGGGGTACTCGTGCAGCTGTTATTGGTGGAGCGGATGCGACTTCAAACGTTCGAGCTGGGAAGATTTTTGGCATTCCAGTATCGGGGACCCACGCTCATGCCATGGTACAAGCTTATGGTGATGATTACAAGGCTTTTAAGGCCTATGCTGAAACCCACAGAAACTGTGTTTTTTTGGTAGATACCTATGATACCTTGAAAATCGGTGTTCCGGCAGCGATTAGGGTTGCTAAAGAATTTGGTGATAAGATCAATTTCCAAGGAGTTCGTCTGGATTCAGGAGACATGGCTTACCTCTCGAAAGAAGTGCGTAAACAACTAGACGAAGCAGGCTTCACAGATGCTAAGATCTATGCGTCAAATGATTTGGATGAA
Organism: Streptococcus pluranimalium; assembly: GCF_002953735.1. Taxonomy (NCBI): domain Bacteria; kingdom Bacillati; phylum Bacillota; class Bacilli; order Lactobacillales; family Streptococcaceae; genus Streptococcus; species Streptococcus pluranimalium. The sequence continues at coordinate 368,942 of NZ_CP025536.1, forward strand.
AATACCATCCTTAACTTGAAGATGCAAAAGGCTAAGATTGACGTCTGGGGAGTTGGAACAAAATTAATTACAGCTTACGATCAACCAGCCCTAGGTGCCGTTTATAAAATTGTTTCGATCGAAGATGACAATGGCGAGATGATTGATACTATCAAGCTATCAAATAATGCCGAAAAAGTCTCTACACCTGGTAAGAAACAGGTTTGGCGGATTACTAGCCGTGAAAAAGGTAAGTCTGAGGGGGATTACATCACCTTTGCGGATGTCGATGTGTCAAAAATGGATGAAATCCATATGTTCCATCCTGTCTATACTTACATTTCAAAAACAGTCAAAAACTTTGATGCTGTCCCATTATTAACTGACATCTTTCAGGATGGTCAATTGGTTTACGATTTGCCAAGTCTGGAAGAAATCAAAGAATATGCCCATAAAGAACTAGATGATTTATGGGATGAGTATAAGCGCGTTTTAAACCCTCAAGAATACCCAGTAGACCTAGCCAAAGATGTTTGGGATAATAAGATGGCTCTTATTGATCGTGTTCGTCAATCAGCATTTGCTCAAGTTAAAGGAGACAAATAGGTGAGTTTGCAAGAAACTATTATTAAAGAACTAGGTGTGAAACCAGAAATCAATGCCAAAGAAGAAATCCGTCGTTCGGTTGATTTCTTAAAGGCTTATCTTTTGAAATATCCGTTTTTAAAGACGCTTGTTTTAGGGATTTCAGGTGGTCAAGATTCTACTTTAGCTGGACGGCTTGCTCAACTAGCCATTGAGGAATTACGTGATGAGACTGGTAAAGATTATCAATTCATCGCCATTCGTCTTCCTTATGGGGTGCAGGCTGACGAAGCGGATGCCCAAAGAGCACTTGATTTTATCAAACCAGATGTGACTTTAGCGATTAACATCAAGGAAGCAGTAGACGGTCAAGTATCAGAATTGGCCAAGGCAGGCGTAGAAGTGTCTGATTTTAATAAGGGTAATATTAAGGCTCGTCAACGCATGATCACTCAGTACGCAGTTGCTGGTCAGTACAGTGGTGCTGTTATCGGAACAGATCATGCTGCAGAAAATATTACTGGCTTTTTCACTAAGTTTGGTGATGGTGGTGCCGATATCTTACCGCTCTTTAGACTTAATAAACGTCAAGGAAAACAGCTTTTGGCAGAGTTAGGTGCCGATAAGGCACTCTACGAAAAAATCCCTACAGCGGACTTGGAAGAAAATAAACCAGGCATCGCTGACGAAGTTGCACTCGGTGTAACCTATAACGATATCGATGACTATTTAGAAGGTAAAGCTGTCTCAGCAGATGCCCAAGAAAAAATCGAAAACTGGTGGCATAAAACCATGCACAAACGTCATCTACCAATCACGGTATTTGATGAGTTTTGGAAATAATAAGTATCAAGACCGGCCAATATGTCGGTTTTTGTTATAAACTAAAACTATAACTAAACCTAACTTTTAACAACTTGTTTTTTATAACTGTATATGACATAATAAGTAAGCATTTAAAAACAAGTGAGAGGTAGAATGATATGACATTCAAAAAAGTATTAGGTATTGCAGGTGTAGCTTTAGCTTCAACAGTTGTTTTAGCAGCTTGCTCAGGTGATAACTCAGCTGATGATAAAAATGTCGTGCGTGTTGGTATCATGACGAAAACTGATGCGACAGAGCCCATCTGGGACCGTGTTGAAGAACTTGCTGAGAAGAAAGGTGTGGAACTAAAATTCACAGAATTCACAGACTACACACAACCCAATAAAGCTCTTAAAAATGGTGAAATTGATGTCAATGCTTTCCAACATTATAATTTCTTAAATGATTGGAACAAGAAAAATGATGGTGATTTAGTGGCAGCAGCTGATACTCTCTTGAGTCCAATTCACTTGTTCTCAGGATTAGACGGTAAGAAAGCTAAATACACAGATGTCAAAGATATTCCAAAAGGTGCAACGATTTCAGTTCCAAACGACGCAACAAATGAAAGTCGCGCCCTCTATGTTCTTCAATCAGCAGGTCTAATCAAGTTATCTAAATCAGGTGAAGAAGTAGCAACACTTGATGATATTACATCAAATCCAAAAGATTTGGATATCAAAGAAATCGCTGCTGACCAAGCCGCATCAACTCTAACATCAGTTGATGCAGCTGTTGTCAATAATAACTATGCTGTCGATGCTGGCGTTGATTACGACACTTCAATCTTTACTGAAGAGAAAAATGATAGTTCAAAACAATGGATTAATGTCATTGCTGCTCAAAAAGATTGGAAAAAATCTGCTAAAGCAGATGCTATCAATACATTGATTGATGTTTACCAAACGGATGAAGTTGCCAAAATCATCAAAAAAGCCTCAAAAGGTACTGATATTGCTATCTGGGAAGGCGCTCCAGAAAATTAATTCAAGTCTCCAATAATTTATTAATGAACAAGTAAAATAGGCGTGTGACGAGCACTCCTGTTTTCTTGTTATTAGTAGCTATTAAAGAGGGGGAGAGAATATGGTAGAAACCAATCAAATTGATGAAAAAGCTAGCTTGAAGGAGAATTACCTCAAGGTTTTAGAAAGATTAATTGCCAGTAAATCCATCTTTGCTCAAGGGATTGGCTTAACGGAAACAGCAAGTTACCTCAAGGAAGTTTTTGAAGAAGCTGGTGCTCAAGTTCTTGTGGACGAGACTTATGTTGCACCGTTTATTCTGGCTCAGTTTAAGAGTTCTCGTCCAGATGCCAAGCACATCATTTTTTACAATCACTATGATACACAACCAGCAGATGCAGATCAGATTTGGCAAAGTGATCCCTTTCAACTCACCTTCCGTGATGGCTATATGTATGGACGAGGCGTCGATGATGACAAGGGGCACATTACAGCTCGTTTGACAGCAGTGGTATCCTATTTGCAAAAATATAAGGATCTGCCAGTTCATATCACGTTTATGATGGAGGGGGCGGAAGAATCCGCTTCTGTTGACTTAGAAAAGTACTTGGAGATTTATGCTGATCAGTTGAGAGGGGCAGACCTTCTTGTTTGGGAGCAAGGGATTCGTAATAAAGAAGGACAGATTGAGATTTCTGGTGGAACTAAGGGTATTGTTACCTTTGATGCATCGGTTGTTTCCGCCAAAGTTGATAGTCATTCAAAATTTGGGGCTATTTTTGACAGTGCTACTTGGTATCTTATCAATGCTCTGTCTAGTCTTAGAGCTCCTGATGGTCGTATTTTAGTAGATGGTATTTATGAAGATATCATTGAGCCTACAAAGCATGAACTTGACTTGGTTGCAAAACATGCACATTTGGATTTGGAATCCTTAAAAACATTGTATGATTTAAGTTTGCCAACCTTAGCCAAAACGCAAGCTGATTTGGAAAGACGCCTGTTCTTTGAGCCAGCTTTAACGATTGAAGGCTTATCATCGGGTTATCTGGGTCAGGGTGTTAAAACCATTATACCTGCAGAGGCTTCAGCTAAGTTAGAGGTTCGTTTGGTACCAGGTATGGATCCGTATAAAGTTTTAGGTTTGATTGACAAACAGCTTGCCAAAAATGGTTATGATAAAGTACAATTAACCTACACTTTGGGTGAAAAAGGCTATCGTAGTGACATGACAGCACCAGCTATTCAAAATGTTATTAGCATAGCGGAGCGCTTTTCGCCCAAAGGGGTAGCTATTTTGCCAACGACATCAGGTACTGGTCCTATGCACCAAGTCTTTGAAGCCCTAGAAGTGCCTATTGCAGCTTTTGGGATAGGGAATCCTGATAGTCGAGATCATGGTAGCGATGAAAATGTCAAGATGACAGACTATGAGACACATATAGAAATGATAGAGGAGTTAATTGCAAGTTATGACTGATGCGATTATAAATTTAGAGCATATTGATATCACTTTCCATCAGAAGAAACGTGTTATCGAAGCTGTTAAAGATGTTTCGGTAAGTATCCATAAGGGTGATATTTATGGGATTGTTGGTTACTCAGGTGCTGGGAAATCAACCTTAGTTAGGGTTATCAACCTTCTTCAAGTTCCTACAGCAGGGAAAATTACCATCAATGGCGATGTGACTTACGATCAAGGAAAAGTTCAGCTGTCATCAGCTGCCTTACGCCAAAAACGCCAAAAAATTGGTATGATTTTCCAACACTTTAACTTGATGGCACAAAAAACAGCTTCTGAAAACGTTGCTTTTGCCTTACGCCATTCTGATTTGAGTAAGGAAGCTAAAGCTAAGAAGGTTTCGGAATTGCTAGAATTGGTTGGTTTGTCAGATCGTGCGGATAACTATCCCGCTCAATTATCTGGTGGTCAGAAACAGCGTGTCGCGATTGCGCGTGCTCTTGCTAACGACCCTGAAATTTTGATTTCTGATGAATCAACATCTGCTCTAGACCCTAAAACGACGAAACAAATTTTGGCTCTTTTACAAGATCTCAATCGTAAATTAGGGTTGACAGTTGTCATGATTACTCACGAAATGCAAATTGTTAAAGATATTTGTAATCGAGTTGCAGTCATGCAGAATGGTGTCTTGATTGAAGAGGGATCTGTTTTGGATATTTTCTCAAATCCCAAAGAGGAATTGACACAGGAGTTTATCAAAACAGCTACTGGTATCGATGAAGCTATGATTAAAATTGCCCAGCAAGATGTTGTTGTCAACTTAGCAGCTGATTCTATTTTGGTACAGCTAAACTATGCGGGAACATCTACAGATGAGCCGATTTTGAATGATATTTACAAACGATTCCAAGTTACTGCCAATATTCTTTATGGTAATATCGAAATTTTAGATAGCACACCTGTGGGTGAAATGGTGGTTATCCTATCAGGAAATTTGGATAATTTATCAGCAGCGCAAGAAGCTATTACGGCGGCTGGTATTCATTTAACAATTTTGAAAAGAGGTGCCTAGATGTTAGAATGGGTTCAAACGTATTTGCCAAATGTTTATAATATTGGTTGGACGGGAGATAATGGCTGGTTGGCAGCAATCAATGCTACTTTGTACATGACCATTGTATCTTTTATTATTGGTGGATTTTTAGGTCTCCTAGCAGGTCTATTTCTCGTTTTAACAGGTCCTGGTGGCGTTATTGAAAATCGTCCTGTTTTTCAAGTTTTAGATAAGATAACCTCTATTTTTCGCGCAATTCCCTTTATTATCTTACTAGCGATTTTGGCACCAGTGACTTTCTTGATTGTTAAAACAAATCTTGGAGCGACTGCCGCTCTAGTACCGCTTTCAGCAGCAACCTTTCCATTTTTTGCTCGTCAAGTTCAAGTGGTCTTGTCAGAACTTGATCGCGGAGTCATTGAGGCAGCACAAGCTTCAGGTGCTACCATTTTTGATATCATCAAGGTATATCTTGGAGAAGGTTTGCCTGATCTTATTCGTGTGTCAACGGTAACCTTGATTTCTTTGGTAGGTGAAACAGCTATGGCAGGTGCTATCGGCGCTGGTGGACTTGGTAATGTAGCGATTTCTTACGGTTATAACCGTTCTAATACAGACGTTACCTTTGTAGCTACCTTAGCTATTTTGTTGTTAATCTTCGCCATTCAATTTATTGGAGATTTCCTAACCCGCAAACTTAGTCATCGTTAATTATTTTTGGTGAATGTGGCAGGACTTGTCAAAACTATATATAAAGAGAGGTTTCCTGTTGGTGATCCTCTCTTTGTTTTTTATCGAATGGCAGGTATTATGAAACTTGCTTTATGACAGATGGCGATTAAGGAAGGTCAGTCTGAGCAAAATCGTCAGCGTGTGTTAGACTTATTGGATGAACCGATATTGTGATGTGGGCATTGAGCTTTATACCTTTTCTAAAACGTTTAATATGGCAGGTTGGCGTATAGCCTTTGCAGTAGAAAATAAGGACATGATTTCACCTTTAAACCTGTTACAAGACCATCTCTAGGTTACCGTTTTTTCAGCTATTCAGGAAGCTGATCGTGTTGCCTTGCTTGATGATAGAAGTGAGGAGGCTATTAGGCAATTAAATAAACTCTATGATCAAAGGCGTCATGCTTTTGTAGAAGCAGCTGCTAAGATTGGTTGGTAGGCTTATCCATCCAAAGGTAGTTTCTATGCATGGCTGCCAGTCCCTGAAGGCTATTCGTCAGAAAGCTTTGCAAATTTGTTATTAGAAGAAGTCAAGGTTGTTGTCGCTCCTGGCCTTAGTTTTGGTCATGCTGGAGACGATTATGTTCGAATTGGATTTTTAGAGACTTCCGAACGTTTGGTTGAAGCAGTAGAGAGAGTCAGACAGTTGGATTTATTTTGAAAATCATAAAATCACTTGAATTTTTAAACAGATTTTATGATATAATATCTATTTGTGGGAGCTATTGGCTCCTGTTTTAGTATCAAATTGTAATAAAAATTCAGGAGAAGTTATGAAAAAAGCATTTCATGTTTGGAAGCGTGTCAGTCTAGTTAAGCGTATTGTCATCGGTGTTATTTTTGGTGCTCTTTTGGGCCTTCTTGTCCCTAGCATGACCTTTATTGGCTTGATTGGGCAGATGTTTGTTGGGGGCTTAAAAGCTATTGCTCCTCTTTTGGTATTCGCTCTTGTTGCTAATGCTTTGTCACAGTCGCGTGATGGTCAAAAAAGTAATATGAAGCTTGTTATTTTCCTTTATATTTTGGCAACATTTTCTGCAGCCTTTGTAGCGGTTTTAAGTTCTTATGTTTTTCCAGTAACCTTGACTTTGACGGAGTCAGCTGCCGCTAATGCTGATTCACCTGAAGGGATTGCCCAAGTTTTTCAAGGACTCCTTTTAAATATTGTAGATAATCCTATTAATGCCTTAGCTCAAGCTAATTATATTGGTGTCCTATCATGGGCAGTTATCTTTGGGCTTGCCTTTCGTTCAGCTAGCCAAACAACCAAAGAACTATTGGCTACCCTAGCAGACGTCACAGCGCAAATTGTTAAGGGGATTATCAATCTAGCTCCTTTTGGTATCATGGGATTGGTCTTTACGACTATTGCTGAAAATGGGCTTGCCGTTTTGGCTGATTATGGCATTTTACTTCTAGCGCTTGTGGGAACTATGTTTTTTGTTGCTGTAGTTGTCAATCCAATCCTTGGTTTTGTGATGATGGGTAAAAATCCTTATCCCCTTGTTTTTCAATGTTTGAAAGAATCAGGAGTAACAGCTTTCTTTACACGTAGTTCAGCTGCCAATATTCCTGTTAATATGCGCCTTTGTGAAAAAATGGGCTTGAATCCAGATACCTATTCGGTTTCTATCCCTCTTGGCGCAACCATTAATATGTCAGGTGCAGCCATTACAATTAATGTTTTAACCCTAGCTGCTGCACGTACCTTGGGAATAGAGGTTGATTTTGCAACAGCATTTATCTTGAGTGTTGTTGCTGCAGTTTCTGCTTGTGGGGCTTCAGGTGTCGCTGGTGGTTCTCTTCTTTTGATTCCGGTGGCATGTAGCTTGTTTGGGATTCCAAATGATATCGCAATGCAAGTTGTTGGCGTAGGCTTCATTGTTGGAGTTGTCCAAGATTCTTGCGAGACAGCGTTGAACTCATCAGCAGATGTTTTCTTTACAGCAGTTGCTGAAAAATCACGTTTTAGCAATCATTAATGACTAAGTCAAAGAAACTGTACCAAAGTTTAAAAAAAGAAAATAGCTTAGAATGACGTTTCATGACATGTCATTCTAAGCTATTTTATATGGTATAACAGAAAGGCTAAAGTCGAAGTTTTACCCAAATGCTTGTTTATTTGTTTTTAAAATAGAAATGGTAGCCAGATAACCCGATAAGGTAACCTATCAGTGTAAAGATAATCCATCCCATGTTGTATTGTCCCAAAGGAACGACAGTTGTAAAGAAATGTTTCATAGCGTCGGGTAATTGGAAGAAACCTGTCATTGATCCTAATGTTGATGCAAAATCGTAAAAACTAGCTATAAAAGTAGCTACAATAGTAGTCTGATAGACAAAAGAATGATTAGCAAAGAATGATTTTGTAAAAACTAATAGTATCAAGGCAATTGTTAATGGATATAAGAGATATAGGAATGGGGTTGACCATTTAACAATCTCTGATAGTCCACCAAAGTAAAAGAGGGTTGACATCAACGTAAAAACTGATACCCATGTCACGTGTGATACTTTGGGCATGAGATGGTGGAAAAATTCAGAGCAAGCTGTGATTAATCCAGAGGAAGTTGTCAAACAAGCTAGGAAAATAACAACCGATAAGATGGTCTGCCCCAAATTACCTAGGTAGAAGGCGGCGGATTGGTTAAGGATATGTCCTCCATCTACTTGAATACCATAAAGCTCAAAGATCCCACGTTTTAGGGTGAATAAGCTTTGGGATGTAGCGCCTATGTGCCCAATAAAGACGTAAACTAGAGAGAGTAAGAAGCAAGCAATTAAGCCAGATTTGACAACATTTTGTCCGACTTCTTGCTTTTCGCTAATCCCATGATCTTTGATAGCATTAATGACTAGAATAGCAAAAGCTAATGATGCTAAGGCATCCATAGTTCCATAACCTTGGATGAGACCAGCGACAAAAGGTGAGTCTTTAAAAGCATTGTTGATGGTTTCAGAAGCATTTCGTGGTTCTCCTAATCCACCGATAGGGTTGATAAAAGAGACTACAATCAAGATTCCAAGGACTGATATTAAAATAGGTGTTAGGTATTTTCCGATATAATCTGCAATTTGGCTTGGCTTAACAGCTAGAAAGTAAGATAGACCAAAGAAAATAAGGGCGTAGATGATCCTTACTAAAAGGCTATTTCCGAAAATAGGTTCAATGCCGATAGAAAATGATGTTGCTCCTGTTCGTGGAATAGCAAAGAAGGGTCCGATAGATAGGTATAAGATAGCTGCAAAAAGCAAGGCATACCATTTGGAAACAGGACGTGCAAGCTCCTGAGGGATTTCATGGCCAGAAAAGGCTACAGCAGTGACTCCGAGCAAGGGGAGACCTATACCAGTGATACAAAATCCGATGATAGCTTGCCAGAAATGCTGTCCTGAATAAAGCCCTAAAAATGCAGGGAATGTTAAGTTTCCTGCCCCAAAAAAGAGCGCAAAAAGCATAAATCCAACAATAAGTGTTGGATTTTTAAATTTTTTTAACATGTAAAGGTGATACTTTCTAAAAATGAGTAATATGTTGTGAAAAAACAACGTTTATTATTTTAGAATTATTCAGACAGTTTGTCAACTTTTCTTACTAAGGATGTCAGAAAATGAGAATTATCAAATATTGGTGTAAAATGAAAAAATAGCGCAATCAAATCAGTTATTGATAGAGAAAAGCAGTCTAGCGCTTCAGTAAGAGCCGATTGAAGTCTACTGTAGCAGCGTAACAGTTGGAAAGCGGTGGCGTTAGGAGACAAAAAGAAAGAAACTGGGAATTCTCCCAATCTCTTATGATACTTAAAAATTATGTTAAGTAACCTAAATAGTCGAACTTTTCAAAAGTGCGGGAATTGGTGACAGCACTGATTTGAATATCGCCTGGTAAGGGATCTTGAGGATTAAAGTCTGTTGTCAGACTTTCCATATTTCCTCTACGGATACCAACAACGTTTAATTCGTATTTATTGCGGACATCAAGCTCGATAAGATTTTTACCGACCCATTTTTGAGGGATTTTAAATTCAATAATAGAAATATCGTCCTCAACATGTATGATATTGGAAATGTGACGTCTTAAAATATGAGAAGCCAATGATTTTCCTGAGGCTCTTTCGGGCATGATGATACGACTGGCTCCAATATTGTAAAGAACATCTTCAAAAATACCACTTTTAGCCTTGGCGATAATATTTTGAACACCCAGTTTTTTACAATGCATAACAGCAAGAACAGAAGCTTCCAAGCTATTACCTGTTGCAATAACAACGGTATCGCAATGTTCAATCCCAACACTTTCGAGAAATTCGTAGTTGGTAATATCACCAACAGCAGCACGAGTGACGGTATTAGCAACAGCTTGAACATGGTCTTCACGATAGTCAAGAGCGATGACCTCTTGGTCAAAGGTACATAGTTCTTCAGCAACTGTTTTTCCAAAAATCCCGAGTCCTAGAACACCAATGATTTTTTTAGACATAATCTTTTCCTTTCTTTATTACCCAACGGAAATGTTTGCTTTTGCGTAACGAATGGTTTTTTCTTTCTTTTGTAATAGGCTTAGAAGAACCGTGATTGGTCCGACACGTCCTATAAACATAAGGATCATAATAATAACCCGTCCAGCTGATGATAAATCGGGTGTTAGATTCATAGAAACACCGACAGTTGCGATGGCTGATGACACTTCAAATAAGAGCCTAAAGGGATTTACAGTTTTCTCAACTATCAGCAAGAGAAGAAAGCCAGTTATCATCAGGCTGAAGAAAAAGATAATAATGGTCAAGGTTTGTTTGATAATCCGATTATCAATGGTTCGATGGAGGAAGGTGACCTCTGTTTGACCCGAAAGCTCCGCTTTAAATAATAAAGCAATAATGGCAATCACTGTGATTTTAATACCACCAGCTGTACCTCCAGGCGCACCTCCCATAATCATTTGAATCATGTAGAGGAAATTAGTAGCAGGATTAGCGCTTTCGTAGTTAATCGTTGCAAAGCCAGCTGTTCTCATTGTCACTGTCTGAAAGAGCGATGTCATAAACTGCTGAGCTGGTGATAAGTTGGCAATGGTTTTAGGGTTGTTGAGTTCCAGCAACCAACTTAGCACTGTTCCGATTATTAAAATAATAGCTGTTGTTTTGAGAACCAAGCGAGACTGAGTGGAGAGAGGTCGAAAGAGTGCGGAAATCCGTTTAGGACGTTCAGACAAATAGTTTTTAAAACACTTAATGATATCCTGCCAAACACCAAATCCTAGACCACCTGCAATAATTAAGCTAATAATAGTAAAATTGACAATGGGATCTGTGGCATAGTTTTGCAAGCTAGATGAACCAAAGTTGTCAAAACCAGCATTACAGAAAGCAGAGATAGCTAGAAAGATAGCATTAAAAATGCCGTGTCCTAAACCAAAACGTGGTATGAAATCAATCATTAAGATTAAGGCTGCGAGCGTCTCAACAACAAAAGTGAATCGATAAACTAGATAGAGAAACTTTTTCAAGTCTTGACCACTATCTCTACTCAAAGCAGACTGCAATAAAGATTGATCAGAAAGATTTATTTTACGATGAAGAGCATAGCTACTGATAGCGATTAGGGTAACTAACCCCAATCCTCCAATCTGCATGAGAAGCATGACAATCACTTGCCCAATACCATTATAGACATCGCCTACAGCAAAAACAGATAAGCCAGTCACACAAACCATAGAAACAACATTGAAGAGGTGGTCAAAATAACTGGTCTGAGGGGCATTGCTATAGTGGGTGAAGGGCTGTGACAGGATAAGACTACCGACCAAAATAACGATAATAAAGCTAAAACTAAGTCGCTGAGTCACAGACCATTTGGAGATAAAAGATGACATGAGAGTCCTTTCTGATAATCAGTCCTAAAGAGGTTTTTTGTTTGGAATCCCAGCTTTTCGTGGATACTTTTTGGGAGTTTCTTTTTTCTTTTCGACAATGGTAATGTTGCGAGGATCTCCGTTTGGTAATTCATAATCCTTGCTTTCAATAACTTGTGCAAAAAGGGTGGTTAAGGCATGCTTAGCTTGATCTAATTCTTGGTCTGCAGCGCTAGCTTTCAAGGCGATTAACCGACCGTTTAATGTTAAAAAAGGAATGGTTAATTCTGCTAAAACCTGCATTCTTGCCACAGCTCTAGCGGTTACAATATCAAATTGTTGGCGAAATGCCTTATCCTGACCAAAATCTTCAGCACGGCCGTGGAAGAAATGGACATTTGTGAGTTCTAATGCTTCAGCTAAAAGATTCAAAAACTGGATGCGTTTGTTTAACGAATCAATGATGGTAATCTCTAAATTAGGGAAAATAATTTTCATCGGAAGGCTAGGGAAACCTGCTCCCGCTCCAATATCAAGAATCCGAATAGGTTCATTTGTTATCTTGCCTTGTAAGATCGGTGCAATGGAATCATAAAAATGTTTGAGATAGACCTCATGTTTTTCAGTAATAGCAGTGAGGTTAATCTTTTGATTCCATTCGACTAAAAGATCAAAATAGCGCTCAAACTGTTTTTTTTGTTTATCTGTTAGAGCGATGCCGTAAGCTTCTAATTGCTCATAAAAAGTCTGCGGTGTCATATAAACTCCTTGTATCTTAAAACTTCTCTTATTTTATCACAATCACTTGTTATTTTCTTTGGAAATCATCTTAAACCTGTTATAATGAAGAGAAAAGTTCTTAGAGGAAGGCTTATGATAAAACATCAGATTGCAAGTAATAAAAGAAGGACTATTTTTCTTCTTGTTTTCTTTTTTATCCTATTAGCTGTTATTGGAGCTGCTATTGGTTACCTTATGCTAGATAATATGAGGCTAGGTCTTTCGATAGCCTTAATTATTGGGATAATTTATGCGGTTAGCATGATTTTTCAATCAACGCAAGTGGTCATGTCTATGAATGGGGCTAGGGAGATTGGTCCCGAACAAGCTCCAGAATACTATGACATTGTTGAGAAGATAGCCTTGGTAGCTCAAATTCCAATGCCAAAAGTTTACATTATCGAAGATAATGCTTTGAACGCCTTTGCAACAGGCTCAAGTCCAGAAAATGCTGCTGTTGCGGCTACCAGTGGTTTATTAAAGGTCATGAATCGTACAGAACTAGAGGCTGTTATAGGGCATGAAGTTAGTCATATCAGGAATTATGATATCCGCATCTCGACGATCGCTGTGGCTCTTGCGTCTATCATAACATTGATTTCTAGTCTAGGAGGTCGAATGATGTGGTTTGGCGGTGGACGAAGACGTAACGATCGTGAAGAAGGTTCGAATATTGTCATTGTTTTGCTATCCTTAGTTACGATTATTCTGGCGCCATTGGTCGCTAGTCTGGTTCAATTGGCTATTTCTAGACAAAGAGAATTCTTAGCAGATGCGAGTTCTGTTGATTTAACTAAGAATCCACAAGCTATGATTAATGCTTTAAAGAAGCTACAGGCTTCACAACCAATGACTCACCCTGTTGATGATGCTAGTGCCGCCTTGTATATTAGTGATCCTAGAAATAGGGCTTCTGTTAGAGCCTTATTTCAGACGCATCCGCCACTTGAAGCTCGTATCAAGAGGCTTGAAGAATTGCCAGCCAGTCACCTGTTGTAATAGTGACCACTATCATTAAGAAAAGGAAAATAGAATGAAATTAATTGATATTAGAAAAAGCCTTGATGGTTTACAGTTTGACAAAGTATTAGATGTGAAAGACCAGCTGTTAGCTAGAGATGAAACGATTATTGACTTGCAAAATGTCATGGCAAAAGGCTTAGTCACATTTGATGATAGTTTTTATTTGTTGAATTACCAGTTATCATATGAACTCACTCTACCTTCAAGCCGTTCAATGGAACCGGTAGTTTTATCTGAAAAGCAGGAGGTATCAGAAATCTTTATAGCAGTCTCAGACGCACCTAGTAAGGCAGACTTGGTTGAAGAAAATCTTGTATTACTACTTGAAGAAGATTATATTGATCTTTCAGAGAGTGTTGTGGATAACATTCTATTAAACATCCCATTGAAGGTTCTTACTGATGAAGAACAAAAAGCAGAAGTGATGCCAGAAGGAAGTAACTGGACAGTTTTAACCGAAGAGCAATACCAAGCTATGAAAGAAGAAGAAAAACAGGATAATAGTCCTTTCGCCTCTCTATCTGGTTTGTTTGATGAGGATTAATTGAAATTGAAACCATTTTGACACATAACTTTAATTTGTAAAGTTTGTTGAAACATGATATTATAAAATATCAGGAGATTATTGAAACGACGCTTGCTCAAAGTAGAACAACTAAAAAGAATGATGACTAATGTAAACCTTATGATTGGAGTCCCTTTCTTTATTTAGTTTATTTGAGCAGGAAAACTCTCATTATATAAAAAATAATAAAAATAATATTAAAGGTGGAAAAATGACAAAAAGTATTCTGATCATAGAGGATGAGAAAAATCTTTCGCGCTTCGTTTCTTTAGAATTACAGCATGAAGGGTATTCGGTAACCATTGAAAGTAATGGTCGCGCTGGTTTAGAAACAGCATTAGATAAAGATTTTGATTTGATTTTATTAGACTTGATGTTGCCAGAGATGGATGGCTTTGAAGTGACACGTCGCTTACAACAAGAAAAGTCAACTTATATCATTATGATGACTGCTAGAGACTCTGTTATGGATATTGTTTCAGGATTGGATCGTGGCGCAGATGATTATATTATCAAGCCATTTGCGATTGAGGAACTCTTAGCGCGTGTTCGTGCTGCTTTTCGTCGTCAAGAAATTGAAGAAAGTAAACGAAATGCTTCAGGTGGAGCTAGCTATCGTGACCTCAAATTGGATCCACAGAATCGCTCGGTTGTTCGCGGGGATGAAACAGTTCCTTTAACAAAACGTGAGTTTGATTTGTTATCTGCTTTGATGTCTAACATGAACCGTGTCATGACACGTGAAGAATTATTAAATCTTGTCTGGAAGTATGATGAAGCTGTAGAAACAAATGTTGTTGATGTCTACATTCGTTATCTTCGTGGCAAAATTGATGTCTCTGGTAAAGAATCATACATTCAAACTGTCCGTGGTATGGGTTATGTCATTCGTGAAAAATAATCATGCTTTTCAAGAATTATATCGAATGTCGCTAAGAAGAAAAATGGTCCTAGTCACAATGGGGCTGTTTTTTCTCATTTTAACAACATTTACGATAATGGTTCTGCTTTTTTCTAATGACTTATTAATTAAGCAAGAAGAAAAAACCATAAGATCAACCGCCGATTTGCTTCAAAGACACATTTCTGATATTGATAATCCCTTAACAAAAGAAAATTTAGTGGGATATCTACAGACAGCGCAAACAATTGATGTGGCGAGCTCAGAAACGATATTAACTGAAGGTATGGCTATAGCTGGAAATAACTCGGTTTCTCATCTCTTATATTCTAACCAAGTCGCTTATTTGTATAATGATGAGAAAAAGCTACTTTTTACCACTGGTTTAGAAGTAGATGATATTAAGTTAGGCCCTCTCAATGTTCTGCGGTCTGAAAAAATCGAAGATGATAGAGGGTTTACATTAAGTGTTCCTGTTTTTAATCAAACAGGGAAGAAAGTGATTGGATACGCTAAATTATTTCATAATCTAGAGTTCTACTATGCTTTAAAAAATCGTTTGATTATTTTATTGCTTTTCCTAGAAGTCGGCACAATTATTATTGTTTTAGTAATCATGCGATATAGCATAGAGACCTTTTTAAGACCTATTTATAGTCTTCGTAGGGTTATGCGTCGCATTGAAGCTGACCCTACTGATTTGGACGTTAGGGCGGATATTAATAGTGGCGATGAGATTGAAGAGCTTTCGCATATCTTTAATGACATGATGTCTAGGATTGCAGAACAAAATAAGTTACAGCAACAATTTATCAGCGATGTTAGCCATGAATTGAGGACACCTGTTGCCGTTATTAAGGGGCATTTGGACATGCTTAGTCGCTGGGGGAAAAATGATCCTGACATTTTAGAGGAAAGTTTAGAGGCTAGTCGCCATGAAGCCCATCGTATGAATTTGATGATCAGTGACATGCTTGATTTGATTCGTCTTCAAGGTAATTTAACAGGTAAAAATAAAGAAGTGACCAGTTTGGAGGAACCTATGCAAGCTGCACTTTATAATTTTGAAATTTTACGACCTGATTTTCAATTTAGCTTACATATCAAATCAGCTCATATTCGCGCTAAAATTGCTAAAAATCATTTTGAACAGTTACTAACGATTTTGATTGATAATGCCATCAAGTACTCACCCAATAAGGGACAGATCGATTTGTTTTTAGACCAAGAGGATGGTTATGCTCTAGTGACCGTTGAGGATGAAGGAGAGGGTATCGCTAAAGAAGACTTGCAAAATATTTTTGAGCGCTTCTATAGAACAGATAAGTCACGTAACCGAGAAGGCACCCGAGCAGGATTAGGTATTGGTCTGTCTATCCTTAAGGAAATTTGTGATGCTTATGACTGTCGACTCAGTGTCGATAGTGAGGTTAATGTTGGAACAAGCTTTGTTGTGGCTATCCCCTTAGCAACTGATACCGAAACATCTTCATATGATTAGTATTTGTTATGATCAAGAGGTAGGGAGCTTTCGTTTGATATCAATGTTCACTTTTACAATTCCAATAAGACTAATTGATCTTCTGGTTGTTCTGGGGGTGCTTTAGATGACAAATGAATGAGGCAAATGGCATTTTAAGTAATCTTTCATTGCTTTAGGAGCTTGTTTGTTTTTATGACGTTAGTAAACCAGATGATAGAAGGCTAGGAATGGTAGAGACTTAGTCAAAGATTATTGCAAAAAGTTCTGAAAAGATTCGACTTCATCTGTTTTTAATGAAGTCGATTTTTTAAAGACCTATCATGAGGGTCTGTCTGATGGTTTTATTTCTATTTCAAGATATGCTATAATTAAGTATTACAAGCTCACTATAATAATTGTTTTTGAAGCTTTTAAATAAAGCTTTAGTAGTCATTATATAAAGAAAGATGGGGTGTTTTTTGTGCGTTGTCCAAAATGTCATACTACAAAATCTAGTGTCGTTGATAGTCGTCAAGCCGAAGAGGGGACAACTATCAGAAGACGTCGCGAATGTGATCATTGTCAAAATAGATTCACGACTTTTGAGCGTGTAGAAGAGTTGCCACTCTTGGTGGTCAAAAAAGATGGGACTAGGGAAGCCTTTTCAAGAGATAAAATATTACATGGTATCATCATGAGTGCACAGAAACGCCCAGTTTCTAGTGAGGACATCGAAAATGTCATCAGTCGTATCGAGCAGGCTATCCGTAGTAACTATGAAAATGAAGTGCCAAGTACAGTTATTGGTAACATGGTGATGGACGAGTTAGCAGAACTAGATGAGATTACTTATGTTCGTTTTGCTTCTGTTTATCGTAGTTTTAAAGATGTTGATGAAATCGAAGAATTGTTGCAACAGATTACCAATCGTGTTCGTGGAAAAAAGGGTAGTTAATGAGACCTATTGATGAATTTTCCTTTGTAAAAGGTAATGTGGTCGATGTGGCTCCAGAAGCTCTCATGACTTGTTATTATCCCATTATTGGTCAAGACGCCTTCAGTCTATATCATTATTTGGTTGCCTTTAAGGATGATGGTGCCAAAAAACATAAGTTTTCAGAGATTCTCAATCACACGTTGATGGGAATGTCATCCTTTGAAACAGCGTTGGCAACCTTGACAGCAATGGACTTGGTTGCTTTCTATCAGCATCGGGACTCCTACCTGATCAATCTAAAAGCTCCCTTATCAACCGAAGCTTTTTTGAAAGTCTCTTTATATCGACAGTTGTTGATACAAAAAATTGGGGAAGTCGCTGTCGGTGAGATTGATCTTGTGTTACCAGAAAATGCTCAGAATTTGTCTAAGAAATTTTCAGATGTCTTTGACGATCAGGGACACGTCGCTCTTTTAAAAGAAAATAACAATGCGAAAGAAAGTTTTGATTTGGAAGCTTTCAAAAATCTGATGAAGCGTGATGGCTTGTCTTTTGCTCAAGAAAAATCAGACATTATCGGTTTACATCGTATTGCTGAAAATTATCAAATGACCTGGTATGACACTTATCTGCTAGCTAAGGAAACAGCTATCAATTTGACGATTTCTCTGTCAAGAATGAAAACCAAAAAAGAGCAGTCTAAGGGACTTCTTGTTAAATCAGGAGAATTAACGGCTCAAGAAGCTATTCTTGTCAAAGAAGCAAAGCTTGATAGGGCAGATGTTTTCTTGGCGAAAATCAAGAAGACACGAAAAGCGTCAATCACTCATGATGAGAGGCAGTTGCTTCTAGACTTGGCTAAAATGGGTTTTTTGGATGAAGTGATTAATGTTATTGTGCTTTATACCATCATGAAAACCAATTCAGCCAATGTGAATAAAAAATACGCTATGAAGATAGCTAATGATTTTGCTTATCAAGAGATTAATAAGGCTGAAGTAGCAGTTTTAAAGATGCGTGATTTTTCAAATAGAACCTCTAAATCAACTCAAGCATCCTCGAAACAATCAGTAAAACCTAATATTCCTGAGTGGAGTAATCAAGATTATCAGAATCAGACGTCTGATGAAGATCAAAAACGACTAGAGGAAGCAAGACGTAAGGCTTTGGAACGCCTTAGAAAGGACTGATCATGGAAAAAGTAGGACAAACTTTACATAAATCGGGACATTCTAGGCACTTCGATGCCCACCAAGTGACCCAACTAATCTTATCAGATCCTGATGTGGTGACTTTTATCAATCAACATGGCTTGACACAAGATGAAATCAAACGGAGTTTACCAAAGTTCAATCAATTCATTAATGAACGCCGTAAATTTCAAGATCAGGAAGACAGTTATATTGCCAAGGGTTACGAGCCTATTTTAACTATGAATGAGGGTTATGCGGATGTGACCTATTTGGAAACAAGGGAGCTAAAAGAAGCGCAGGAACAAAAAGCTATTGAAAATCGGATTAATCTGGTAAGTTTGCCAAAATCCTATAAATCCATTTCATTTGATGATGTTTTATTGGATGATGTTAAGCGTTTAGATGTTTATGAAAGTTTGGTTGATTTTATTAGCCAGTACCCTAGTCCTGACCAGAAAGGGCTATATCTCTATGGGGATATGGGGGTTGGAAAGTCCTTTTTCATGGCAGCTTTGGCGCACGAATTGTCAGAGAAGAAAAGTGCCCTTACAACGATCCTGCATTATCCAAGCTTTACCATTGATATCAAAAATGCGATAAAAACAGACTCGGTCAAAGATGAAATTGATGCTGTTAAAACCAGTGAAGTTTTAGTTCTTGATGATATTGGTGCAGAGCAAACCTCATCATGGGTACGTGACGAGGTTTTGCAAGTGATTCTGCAATACCGTATGCAAGAAAACTTACCAACTTTCTTTACGTCAAATTACAGTTTTGCGGATTTAGAACGAAAATTGGCTAATGGTCGAAATGGCGACGAAACATGGCAAGCAAAACGAGTCATGGAGCGTGTACGCTTTTTAGCTAAAGAGACCCACTTGCAGGGTGAAAATAGAAGATAAGGATCAATTACACCTTGGGACTTATCGAAATAATTATAGAAAAAGATAGGGAGACATTATGTCCTTACCAACAGTTGCTATTGTCGGACGTCCCAATGTGGGGAAATCGACGCTATTTAACCGTGTTGCGGGTGAACGTATTTCCATCGTTGAAGATGTGGAAGGAGTGACACGTGACCGTATTTATACTAGTGCTGAATGGCTTAATCGCCAGTTTTCATTGATCGATACAGGAGGTATCGATGATGTCGATGCACCATTTATGGAACAAATCAAGCACCAAGCTGATATCGCTATGACAGAAGCCGATGTTATTGTTTTTGTTGTGTCTGCCAAAGAAGGTGTGACCGATGCTGATGAATATGTCGCACGCATCCTTTACAAAACGAATAAACCGGTTATCCTAGCAGTTAACAAAGTGGATAATCCGGAAATGCGTGCTGAAATTTATGATTTCTATACATTAGGTCTAGGGGATCCTTTCCCTGTATCATCTGTTCACGGTATTGGTACAGGTGATGTTTTGGATGCCATTGTGGAAAATCTTCCATCTGAACATGAGGAGGAGAATCCAGATATCATCAAATTTAGTTTGATTGGACGTCCGAATGTTGGCAAATCAAGTCTTATCAATGCCATTTTAGGTGAAGAACGTGTGATTGCTAGTCCAGTAGCTGGAACAACTCGTGATGCCATTGATACAAACTTTACGGACAGCGAAGGTCAAGAATACACCATGATTGACACTGCAGGAATGCGTAAATCTGGTAAAATTTATGAAAGCACTGAAAAGTATTCTGTTATGCGCTCCATGCGTGCTATTGACCGCTCGGATGTCGTTCTTATGGTTATTAATGCTGAAGAAGGTATTCGAGACTATGACAAGCGTATTGCTGGCTTTGCTCATGAAGCAGGTAAAGGCATTATCATCGTTGTTAATAAATGGGATACGATCAAAAAAGACAACCATACTGTCAGTCAATGGGAAGCGGATATCCGCGACAATTTCCAGTTCTTGACTTATGCACCTATTATTTTTGTCTCAGCTGAAACTAAGCAACGTCTCAATAAATTGCCTGAGATGATTAAGCGTATCAGTGAAAGTCAAAATCGTCGTATTCCATCAGCCGTACTTAATGATGTTATTATGGATGCTATCGCCATTAATCCGACACCAACGGATAAAGGGAAACGTCTCAAGATTTTCTATGGAACACAAGTGGCGGTTAAACCACCAACATTTGTTATTTTTGTTAACGAAGAAGAACTCATGCACTTCTCATACCTTCGTTTCTTAGAAAATCAAATTCGTGCTGCTTTCGGTTTTGAGGGGACACCGATCCATCTCATCGCACGTAAACGTAGTTAGTGATACAGAAAAGAGGCAGGGACAAAAGTCCCTGCCTTTTTAGGTTATCGTCAAATGAATTCACTTTCAGACAAGAAAATGAGACACAGATAGCTTAAATAGCGCCCACCTACCTGTTTGAGCTGTCCAAACCTAGGAATGAACGAGTGAGGGGAAAGTGAACACTTCGAGTTATCGATTTTTGTCCCACACTCTTTTGAATTATCTAAGCACTATCACTTTATCTGTTATGTTCAGGCTAAAATCTAGATTGGTAAGGATAATGATGTTAGTGAAATGATTTACTGAAACTGATTGGGTGTTGTTAACGGTTTTCTTTTTGTAGTACAATTATTTTGAATCTCAGAGTTCCTTTTATGTGTTTGTGGTGAACGACATGATATTTCTCTGAGCTATTTTTGTGCTCTCAACTGGCTAACTTCATTTTAGAACTTTCGTTTTTTTGATTCTTCTGGTAAATCATTCTATTGTTCAATTATCATAAGCGAAATACTAGGCTTTTTGTTATAATAAAGGGATAGATAATGCGAGGTTTAGCTAAGTTAGTTATTGCAATAAAGTCCTTTAATCAGCTTTATCTGGCATGAGAGGTAAAACAATTATGGCAAAATTAATTCCAGGTCGTATCCGTAATCAAGGAATTGCTTTTTATGAAGCAGGTGCGATTTCGATTATTTCTCAAGAAGAAACCGCACTACAAGCTAGTGTTGATGAGGTCGTCATTCAGTATTCTTTGGATGATGAAGCTGTTACTTGTCAGTGTGCTTTTTTCCATGAAAAGTCTTACTGCGAACATCTAGCTGCGATTGAATATTTTTTAAAAAACGATATTCAAGGGCAGGAATTAGCAGAAGAGCTGGAGGAACAGTCTGAGGTCGTTGAAAAGGTTTCAGAACGTCAGTCATTTGGAAGTTTATTTTTAGATACCCTACAAATGAATGAAAGTAGTGATGATGTCTTCAGCCTCAGCGCTGAGGGTCAGCAAAGTCTGTATTCGAATGAAATCTGGTGGACGCTTCGTATCCGTCGTTTGCCTGACCAGAGAAGTTATGTTATTCGTGATATTAAGAGTTTTCTCAATCTTATCAAGAAGGAATCCTTTTATCAAATTGGAAAACATTATTATGAACCCTTATCATTTGGACAATTTGATGATGCTAGTCAACAACTGATTGAGTTTTTATGGCGTATAACACCTGAGACTTCTCAACAAGAATTAGCATTTTTATATCCCAATCACCATCGCCATCTTCTCTTACCATCAGGTTTCTTTGAGGAAGGTCTGAGTTTGCTTAATCAGCTAGAAGCATTCAGTTTGGAAGTTGGTTTGAAAACCTACCATCATATAGATATCACTTATCTTCAACCAGATCACCATCTCTTTGAGTTTGAAGTGGAAGTGCATCAGAAGGCTATTGAATTACGAGTCAGAGAAAGCAGTTATCAAGCTTATTTTGACAATCAATATCTTTTTACGAATGGCCATTTTTATTACTTGGATCGTAAACAACAGAAGTTGGTGAGTGCTTTGAAAACACTACCGATTGCTGAGGATTTAGCGAAGCACTTGTATTTTGATTTAGATGATCAGGATAAGTTGGCAGCTAGCCTTTTGGATTTTGCGCTTCTTGGATCAGTGGCTGCTCCTAAAACATTTGAACAAAGAGAGTTTAAACCGCTTTTTAACTTTGACTTACAAGATGAGAATCGCCTTGTCTTACAAGCCAGCTTACAGTTTAATGACCTCGAGATTACCAGTAAAGCGCAACTGAAAGAGTTACCTTTTGCGGTGCATTACAAGAAAGAAGCTAGACTTTTTCAATTGCTTGATAAAGAGGGATTTGGTCTTGATTTACATAGCGAGAAAGTTCTCTCATCTAGTGATGATTTGGTTCAATTCTTTCAAACAAGTCTTCCTAAGTTTCGCCAGTTAGGAGCTGTTAAGCTTTCGGAACGTTTGGAAACGATGAGAGTGGTAGAACGTCCTAAAGTTAGAGTAGAGCGTCAAGGCGGACTCTTGGATGTATCCTTTGATTTTACAGAGCTAGGCGAAGAAGATGTTGACCAAGCCCTCCAAGCTCTCTTCGATAATCAAGTTTACTTTATTGCCCAATCAGGAAAAATGGTTGTCTTTGACCAAGAAACTCAAAAGATAAGTAAGTCGTTGGAAGAACTTCGAGCCAAGCCTATTCAAAATGGTCATGTCCAGTTGGATAGTATCGCAGCCTTTCATTTATCAGAAACGTTTACGAGTTCAGAACAGGTCATCTTTTCTCAAGAATTTCAAGATTTAGCTAGAGATTTACGTCATCCTGAAGCATTTGATATCCCTGAGCTATCTATACAAGCTGAGTTACGTGATTATCAGCTCAGAGGCGTTCAATGGTTATCAATGCTAGATCATTATGGCTTTGGCGGTATTTTAGCAGATGATATGGGTCTTGGAAAAACATTGCAAACCATTGCTTTTTTAACAAGTAAATTATCAAAAGAGGGGCGCGTGTTGATTTTGGCTCCTTCTAGCTTGATTTACAATTGGCAAGAAGAATTCCATAAGTTTGCACCCCAGATTGATGTGGCTGTTTCCTATGGCTTGAAACCAGTACGTGACCAGATTATTGCTGAAAATCATCAAGTGACTATTACGAGTTATAGTTCATTTCGCCAAGACTTTGAAGCATATCAAGCCTTTGCCTATGATTACCTCATTTTGGATGAAGCTCAGGTCATGAAAAATGCCCAGACCAAAATTGCCCATTATTTACGACAATTTGATGTCAAGAATGTTTTTGCGCTCTCAGGAACACCTATTGAGAATAAACTGTTAGAAATTTGGTCCATTTTTCAAATTGTCTTACCTGGTCTTTTGCCTAGCCAAAAAGCCTTTTTGAAACTAGACGCTAACCAGGTTTCTCGCTACATCAAACCCTTTGTCCTTCGCCGTAAGAAAGAAGATGTCTTACCGGAGTTGCCTGATTTGATTGAAATTACTTATCCTAATGAGTTGGCAGAAAGTCAAAAGGCGATATATCTTGCTCAGTTACGCCAAATGCAAGAACGTATTAGTCACTCCAGTGATTCAGAAATTAATCGTCAAAAAATTGAGATTTTATCTGGTATTACTAGATTGCGTCAAATTTGTGATACTCCAAGCCTCTTTATGGATTATTCTGGAAATAGTGGGAAGTTGGACAGTTTGCGTGAGTTGCTACTTCAAATTAGAGAAAATGGGCATCGTGCTTTGATTTTCTCACAATTTAGAGGAATGCTTGATATTGCAGAAAAAGAACTTGAAACATTAGGGTTGAGTACTTATAAAATAACAGGGTCAACTCCAGCTAATCAACGTCAAGAGATGACACGAGCTTTTAACGCTGGTTCCAAAGATGCTTTCTTGATTTCTTTAAAAGCTGGGGGAGTAGGGCTAAATCTAACAGGTGCTGACACGGTTGTTTTGATTGATTTATGGTGGAATCCTGCTGTTGAGATGCAAGCAATCAGTCGTGCCCATAGGATTGGTCAGAAAGAAAATGTCGAAGTTTACCGCTTGATTACACGCGGAACGATTGAAGAGAAGATTTTAGAAATGCAAGAGAGCAAGAAAAATCTTGTCACCACTGTCTTAGATGGTAATGAAACGAGAGCGAATATGAGTATTGAAGATATTAAAGAAATTCTTGGTATAGGTGTCGGCAGATAACTTTGAAAAAGTAGAGGCTTTAGTTTATAATAGGACTGTTACAGAAAGGAAGTGAGCTAATGAGTTCCAGAAGACGTGCGTTTCCCCTAATTCCCGATGACGAACCAGTTATCGGACAATCAACAGCGATGCGCTTATACGATAATGACGATCTTATTACTAATATTAATGGGACTTATTATGATAAGGATTATTCTGATGTAACACCCAGTATTCAATTTGTTCCTAAGACCAGTAACGATAGTGAAGATAGTCGATCGAATATCCCTACTGAGCTAGATCAGGGGCGGACTTATGCAGAGCAGGCGCGTGAAGATGCTAAAAATGATTTGCGACAAAAGCGACAGTTTTACGTCAATCATGAGTTACAACGCGCTAAACAGCCTAGCCACTCTGCTAAGACCGGTACAGCTTTATCACAATCGTCTTCTAAAAGAGAAGTACCTAGCTTTCAAAAGAAAGGGTCTGTAGTAAAGAAACCGGCGCAGACTATTACTAAAACTAAGGTATTTCAGAAAGGCAAAGCATCAGAACACACTTCTGAAATAGCTGCATTTTCTAAAAACTTGCACCAAGAGACATATATTTTGGTGGATTTGCCAAAAGTCTATAACAAACCTGAGAATCAAAAAGATTCAAAACCAAAGAAAAATACCTTTGACTTTTTAAAACGCAGTCAAATTTATAATCACCAAGAAAGACAAGAAAAACGAGAACGTCAGATTGCTCAAGAGCTTAATTTGACACGTTTTGAAGATTAAGGAGTTACCATGTCAAAAACCTATCATTTTATCGGAATTAAAGGCTCTGGGATGAGTGCCTTGGCACTGATGTTGCATCAAATGGGTCACAAGGTTCAAGGATCCGATGTTGAAAAATATTACTTCACACAGCGTGGATTAGAACAAGCTGGTATCCCAATCCTTGCTTTTTCTGAAGAAAATATTACAGCAGATGTTGAATTAATCGCTGGTAATGCCTTTCGTCAAGACAACAATGTCGAAGTGGCTAAGGCTATTGAGTTGGGCTATTCCTTTAAACGTTACCATGAGTTTCTGGGCGAATTCATGGGACAATTTACCAGCCTTGGTGTAGCCGGTGCTCATGGAAAAACATCTACAACGGGTCTCTTGGCTCATGTCATGAAAAACATCACAGATACATCATTCTTGATCGGTGATGGTACAGGCCGTGGTTCTGCGTCCAGTCAATACTTTGTCTTTGAATCTGATGAATATGAGCGTCACTTTATGCCGTATCATCCAGCCTACTCTATCATTACCAATATCGATTTTGATCATCCAGATTATTTTACAGGTATTGATGATGTTTTTGATGCCTTTGATGCTTATGCAAAGCAAGTCAAAAAAGCTCTATTTATCTTTGGTGAAGATGAGTATCTCCGTCGTATTACTTCACCAGCAAAAATTTACTATTATGGTTTCGAAGAATCAAACGACTTTTATGCGACAGATATCACTCGTACAGTAAATGGTTCTGACTTTACTGTTATGCATAAAGGAGAAGCAATTGGTCGCTTCCATGTACCAGCATTTGGGCGTCATAATATCCTAAATGCCACAGCTGTTATTGCTAATCTTTTTGTTGAAGGTTTTGATATGGTACTTGTTGCAGAACACCTAAAAACCTTTTCTGGAGTAAAACGTCGTTTTACAGAGAAAAAAATCAGTGATACGATTGTGATTGATGATTTTGCTCACCATCCAACAGAGATTATCGCTACTCTGGATGCAGCGCGTCAAAAATACCCTTCAAAAGAAATTGTGGCTATCTTCCAACCTCATACTTTTACACGTACCATCGCCTTGTTAGATGAATTTGCAGCTGCTTTGAATGAAGCTGATGCTGTTTATTTAGCACAAATTTATGGTTCAGCTCGCGAAGTTGATAATGGAGATGTTAAAGTAGAAGACTTAGCAGATCGCATTAAAAAACCAGCTAAAGTAGTCACCGTTGAAAATGTATCACCACTTCTTGACCATAACAATGCTGTCTATGTTTTCATGGGAGCAGGTGACATCCAACTGTATGAGCGTTCTTTTGAAGAGCTTTTAGCAAATTTGACCAAAAATAATCAGTAGTCTTGTAACTATCAGAAAGTTTTCTAGTCGGCAAGAATCACATATACTTCAACGTAGTATTTTCTTAGAATTATCCTAGTACCTCTATTTTGATAGGATTGCAAAGGATTAATCAAGTGCAATTGTCTTTTGTTGATTTAATGATTAATGTGATTTTTTTGGCTTATGTTTTTAAAACTAGCTGTAGAGGACTACGCAACACCGTCCAACCTCACTATATGGAGTTCGTTATAACATTCTAACGCAGTGTCGAGAGAAACGCTTAAGGATTTATTTCTTTTAGCGTTTTCTTTGCATACTTGCTCAGGAGCTTAAGTTCCAAGCGGCCATTACTGAATGGTTTTTTGGTTACGATTTAGGTTCTGAAACAAGCCTATTTAATATTGCGGGGATGGAAGGCGGACTTTTTTTAGGACAAAAAATCTTACTTTTTCGGAAATGTTCTATCAGATGGAGAACGGTCAGTATAAAAGTATTTTTTGTACAAAGAAGATAGTGCTTAGATGAGGTGATGACTTACCGATAGGCCTGACAGGTGGTATGCTAAGATATCGTCAGAAAAGTATTGTATGGCAGTCATCGTTTGTTACATAAGTAGTCTAGGAATGATTTTAGCATTTATATGGAGGACATATGGAAATTAGACATGTGGCATTAGCAGACTGGGCTATCATCTCAGATATTGAGTCTCAAAATTTTTCAATAGAAGAAGCTGCAACACCAGAAGCTATGAAAGAAAGAATTGAGCGAATTTCAGATACTTTTCTAGTCGCTGTGATAGATGGGAACATAGCTGGCTATATTGAAGGGCCAGTGGTATCACAACGCTATTTAACGGATGACTTATTCCATAAAGTAGAGCAAAATCCTAAAGAGGGTGGTTTTATTGCTGTTACCAGTTTATCTATTTCAAAAAACTATCAAGGGCAGGGGGTTGGGACAGCTTTAATTGCGGCGCTTAAGGACCTAGCTGTAGCTCAAAAACGACAAGGCATTAATCTGACCTGTCATGATTACCTGATTTCTTACTATGAGATGAATGGCTTTATTGATGAAGGTCAATCCGAGTCAGCACATGGTGGGAGTATCTGGTATAATATGGTCTGGGAAAATCCAATCAACTAATGTTAAGAATAGGTGACAACCTGATGTAATCGTTGCTTTTCCAAGGTTTTTGAGATATAATGGCGATTGATTATTATGTAGGAGGATCAGCTTTGACGGATTTTAAAGACGATGATAAATCTTCTTCTGTGGGTGCGGAAAATTTTAAAGAGCGTATTTTACGAGAATTAGAAGAAGCCAATCGCAAACGTCAACTTCAAGAAGAGGAACAGAGACGAGCTGAGGAAGCACGTCAAGCTGAACAAGCAAGACTTCAGCAGGAAAAAGAAGCTGCACGTTTAGCTAAAGAGCGAGAAGATGAGTTAGCTCGCATTCAACGTGAGCAAGAATTGGCACGTCAAACTGAACAAGTAAGACTTCAGCAGGAAAAAGAAGCCGCACGTTTAGCTAAAGAGCGAGAAGATGAGTTGGCTCGCATTCAACGTGAAAGAGATTTAAAGCATCACCAAGAATCAGCAGTGTCTCTTAGTCTTTCCACTGAAGTTTCAGAGAGCAGCCACTCCGTGTCAATGAGTGAAAGTACTAGTGAAGCGTTTCAGCTTACTGATGATAAAGTATTATCGGCTGATTTAAAAGCACCCCTTCTTAGACCTAGTCAGGAAAAACAATCAACTTCAGC
This sequence comes from Streptococcus pluranimalium, assembly GCF_002953735.1. Lineage (NCBI taxonomy): Bacteria > Bacillati > Bacillota > Bacilli > Lactobacillales > Streptococcaceae > Streptococcus > Streptococcus pluranimalium. Next base: position 397,118 of record NZ_CP025536.1, read on the forward strand.
TTCATTGACTGCTGGTGAAGTTGATTTTTCAGACACAGACATTGAACAGAGCCATAAGCAAGAAGCTGGACAAACTCATATTGCTGAGAATAATGAATTATCTAGTGATAGTATAGCAGCTAAAAATGAGGCTGTAGTGGCTCAAGTAGAAGCAAAAGAATCTATTACTGAGGTAAAACGTCCAATGATGAATAGACGACGAAAAAATAATAGGATTGCCGCAAAAATAACAGGTATTTTAGTAACCATTATCGTATTGATTGGTTTATTAACAGCGTTTTTAGGCTATCGTTATGTTTCAAGTTCACTTGGAGCTGTTGATACAGACTCCAAAGAATTTGTTACTGTCCAAATTCCTGAAGGATCGGGTAATAAATTAATTGGGCAGATTTTAGAAGAAAATGGCTTGGTGAAAAATGCTGCTATTTTCAACTATTATACCCGTTTTAAAAATGTTTCAAATCTTCAAAGTGGTTATTATAATCTTCAAAAAAGTATGACTGTGAAGGATATTATCGACACTCTTAAACAAGGTGGAACTTTAGAGCCACAAGAGCCTGTTTCTGGAAAGATTTTGGTTACCGAAGGTTCTACGATAGATCAGATTGCTAAAGCGGTGACAGTCAATGTTAATACGAAAAAAGCAAGTAAGACCTCATATTCTGAACAAGACTTTTTAGAGTTGATGAAGAATAAAGACTTCATTGACAAAATGGTTAAGAAATACCCTGAGTTACTCAAGGATATTCCTTCAGCCGATCAAGCAAGGTACCAGTTGGAAGGTTATTTATTCCCAGCAACTTATAATTATTATGAGGAGTCAAGCCTTGAAGATATCGTTGACCAGATGTTGGCGACAATGAATACTAATTTAGCACCATACTTTGATCAGATTGCTGCTAAAGGACATACGATTAACGAAGTCCTTACCCTAGCTTCATTGGTCGAAAAAGAAGGCTCCACAGATGAAGATCGTCGTCATATTGCAAGTGTTTTTTACAACCGTTTAAATATCCAAATGCCTCTTCAAAGTAATATTGCTATTTTGTATGCTATGGGCAAGTTAGGTCAAGAAACGACACTTCGTGAAGATGCTACTATTGACACTAAGATCAATTCACCCTATAATATCTATGAAAATCCTGGCTTGATGCCTGGTCCTGTTGATAGCCCAGGAATGTCAGCTATTGAAGCAACCATTAATCCTGCAAATACAGATAATTTGTACTTTGTTGCTGATGTCACAACAGGTGAAGTTTACTATGCGGAAGATTATGCTACTCATGACGCTAATGTTTCTAAGTATGTTAATGCTCATTTGGAAAATAGTGCAGAGTAAAAGGAGTAGACTGATCAGTCTGAGATAAAAGAGTCTCAGATTTGTGATAATCGTATCCTTGGTTAACTAAGTTTGCAAAAAATCAAGAGAGCTGTTAGTAGCTGCTATAATCAATTCTTAAAGTTTTAGCAGTTGCAAGTACTTTTTAGGAGTGAATGCACAGTGTATCTTCTATCGATTATTGATTTTTAGGATTATTCCCATTCTTTCATAAAAAAAGATTTAGAAAAGAGAAAAACATGTCAGAAAAAACATTTCCAATGACTCAAACTGAAAAAGAGCAACTCGAAAAAGAGTTGGAGGAATTAAAGTTAGTTCGTCGCCCAGAAGTTGTTGAGCGTATTAAAATTGCTCGTTCTTATGGAGACCTTTCAGAGAATTCAGAATACGATGCAGCAAAGGATGAGCAGGCATTTGTTGAAGGTGAAATTTCAACACTTGAAAATCAAATTCGTTACGCTGAAATTATTGATAGTGATGCCGTTGCTAAAGATGAAGTTGCTATCGGTAAGACAGTTGTTGTTCAAGAAGTTGGTACAACTGATAAAGATACCTACCATATTGTAGGTGCTGCTGGAGCAGATATTTTCTCAGGAAAAATTTCAAATGATAGCCCAATTGGTCAGGCTCTGATTGGAAAAAATAAAGGTGATAAGGTTTCGATTGTTTCACCTGCCGGTAGTTATGAAGTTGAAATTATCAGTGTTGAGAAAACAGAAGATAATAAATAATAAAAAAGTTGACAGTCGTTTCAAAAAACTGTCAACTTTTTTATTGATTTGACTTATTTTGGCATCAGTAAAGAACTTTTGAAAAAGCTAGGAACTTGTCTAGATGAGCTATCCTAACTTATCGCTACATGTTGATCATCTACCTACCATAAAGGTATTTCCAAACACTAAAAAAGGTTGAGAAGTTCCTCAACCTTTTTATAATTAACGTTTACGCTGTTTTCCAGCATTACGATTTGATTTAGTTTGAATGGCGCCTTGAGTTGGATTAGCTGTTGGTGTTACGTCTTTACGAGCTGTTGCATTTGATTTAAAAGGTTTTGGAGGATTTTTAGCAAATTCCGCCTCCACTTTTTGACGCAAACGAGGTTTGATAACGTAAGTTGTGAGTAATTGTTGGGCAATAGCGAAGAAACCACCGACAAGCCAGTATAATGTTACACCTGCTGGTGAAGAAAAACCAAAGAAGGCCATCATGAGGGGCATTGAATACATAGCTGTTTTCATTTGCGCCCTTTGTTCTTCTGGAACTGCAGCGACTGACAACCAAGATTGGAAGAAGTAGAGTGCTACAATGATTGCTGTCAAAAGCAAATCGGGTTTATCTAAGGAGAACCATAAGAACTGGGAACCTTGAATACCATTAGTATAGCGAGCTGCAAAGTAAAGAGCAGAGAAAAATGGCATTTGAATCAGGAGCGGTAAACACCCAATACCACCAAACATGCTAACACCGTATTGACGCTGTGCTGCCATAAAATCAGCTTGAGCAGCTAATTTTTCTTCTTGGGTTGTTGCAGACTTCATACGTTCTTGAATGGGACCTAAGAAAGGTTTCAAGTAAGCCATCTTTTCAGATTGATAGGCAGCTTTTTGAGATTGGTAAAGCCCAAGAGGTAAAATAATCAAACGAACAATGATTGTCACTGCGATGATCCCGAGACCAAAGCCGAGACCTAAGTCATTGGCAAAGTACTGGATGACCTTTTCCATTGGTTTACCGATGGTATTCCAGACAAAGCCAACGGGTTTACCATGTTCAGTTCTGACACATCCAGACAGGAATAGGAGCAGTGATAATGCAAATCCTGAGAAGAATAATTTTTTAGTTAATTTTTTCACAGTTTATATCCTTTAATTTTGTAATACCTATCTATTTTACAGCTTTTTAAGGATTTTCTCAATACTTCTGAAGTCCTAATTTTAATTGCCTACACGAAAGTCTGTATAGTCTTCAAAGTTATCTATTTGCACATCAACATAAGTGACGCGACTCATGCGCGAAGGGCCTTTTCTTACTTCTTGGATAAAACTTGCCATCTTGTTGGCATCATCAGATTGGGCAAGAATTTCAACGGTTCCATCGTCATTATTCCAAACACGACCATGAATACCTCCTATTTCTTTAGCAAGGGCATAAGTTGAATAACGAAAACCAACCCCTTGAACACGACCAGAAACAATCATCCGAATTTTTTTCATTTTCTTATCCTCCTGATGTTATAGTAAGTTTATTATAACCCAAAAAGTTAGCAAAAGTCTTGTTTCAGCAGAGAAGATAACTGTTTGACTTCAATTAAAAAAATATTACCGCTGTCATCTAGTAATGTTTAATTCACTTTTGTTATAATGAAATAGACGAACAGATGATCGCAAGAAAGGAATGGCTATGAATCTTAAAGATAAACAAATAATCGAAGAAATGGAAGCCAAGTATGATAGTTTGGCTCCTAAATTGAAAGCACTTAGTACAGCGGTCGAAGATTTCGAACAGCATTACGCAGATTATATAGCTCTAAGAGATTTTTATGGAAGTACGGAATGGTTTAGACTCTTTGAACAGCCCCATGCTGATATAAAATCTGGTGTGCTTAGTGAAGATCAATTGTATAACTTTATTAGTGACCATAATGCACTCTTAGCAACGTGTTTGGAATTAGCCGCTAAAATGTCTAAAAATATGTAAACATTAATACCCTGATAATAATCATTTGACAATAGGAAAAATATGACAGTAATCACTTCAAAATCCAATCCTCTCATCAAGAGAACAAAAAAATTATTGCAAAAAAAGCATCGTAAAGATTCCTACCTGATAGAAGGCTGGCATCTTTTTGATGAAGCGCAGAAATCTAACGCTACATTCCGCCATATTTTTGTATTAGAAGAGATGGCAGATCAGCTTACAGCAAGTTCTGAAATCGTTCTGGTTTCAAGTGATGTCTTGAAAGAAATATCAGATGCACCAACTCCACAAGGGATTGTGGCAGAAGTTATCTTAAATAAAGTGGACTTACCAGACTTCAAGACAGGTCGTTATCTTGTTTTAGAGGATGTCCAAGATCCGGGAAATTTAGGGACTATGGTTCGTACGGCGGATGCAGCAGGTTTAGATGGTGTGATTTTATCAGATAAATCCGCGGATTTGTATAATCCAAAAACTCTGCGTTCTATGCAGGGAAGTCATTTCCACTTGCCTGTTTATCGTCAGTCTTTGACTTCTGTTTTTGAACAAATGAAGACAGCTAATTTACCCGTTTTAGCGACTACCTTGTCTGATAAGTCAGTGGATTACCAAAGTTTAGCACATTTTGATAAGTTTGCTTTGGTGATGGGTAATGAGGGTCAAGGGATTCGTCCTGAAACGAGCCAACTAGCAGATCATCTGATTCATATTAGCATGCCTGGTCGGGCAGAGAGTCTGAATGTATCCGTTGCTGCAGGGATAGTGATTTTTAGCTTGCTTTAAGCCAATATGGTATAATAGTGGTCTAGAAAGGTGAGTATTATGAAAAAATATGAACAAGATGCTGAATTTATGGAATTAGTTGGGCATTTGATTGATCACCCACGCTTTCAAAAACTTGACGGTATTGTTCAACATCACCATTCCACACGGATGGAGCACTCCATTAATGTGGCTTATACTAGCTATAAGATTGCTAAAAAGTTTGGGTGGGACAAGGACAGTACTGCTAGAGGTGGTTTGTTACATGACTTCTTTTACTATGATTGGCGTGTGACGAAGTTTAATAAAAGCCATGCTTGGGTGCATCCACGCATTGCGGTACGTAATGCTAAAAAATTAACACCACTAAACAAAAAAGAAGAAGATATTATCCTCAAACATATGTGGGGGGCAACAGTGGCTTTTCCACGTTATAAAGAGTCTTATATTGTGACCATGGTTGATAAGTATTGGGCGATTAAGGAAGCTACTATTCCAATGCGTCGTAAGCTTGGGAAGCCTATTCGCTTTAGCCGTAAGTTTTTAGGTAGTCACAATCGTTAGTTAGAAAAGGGAAATACAGTTATGAATGACAATCTTATTTACACAGAATCACAGGACGGCTTGTCAGCCTTCTTTACTAAAATATACAGTCTTGTAGGTATTGGTATCGGGCTTTCAGCTTTTGTGTCTTGGTTGATGCTTTACCCATTCCAAGCTAATCTTATCACTATTATGAATCAGTATTCATGGGTTTATCTGGGTGCATTTTTTGTAGAATTAGCCTTGGTTTTCTTGGCGTCTAATGCAGCACGTAAAAACACACCAGCTGCCTTGCCACTATTTTTGACCTATTCGGCTTTGAACGGTTTTACCCTAAGTTTTATCATTTCTCAATACGTTCAAACAACAGTTTTTCAAGCTTTTGTTAGTTCTGCTCTTGTTTTCTTTATTATGGCAGCCATTGGTGCAACGATTAAGAAAGACTTGTCAGGTATGGCGAAAGCTCTACTAGCAGCCCTAATTGGTATTATCATTGCTAGTGTTGTTAATATCTTTATTAGAAATGACTCAATGAGTTTCATCATCAGTATTGCTTCTGTATTGATTTTCTCAGGTTTGATTGCTTATGACAACCAAATGATTAAACGTGTTTACCAACACACAGGTGGTAATGTACAGGATGGTTGGGCTATTTCAATGGCACTTAGTCTTTACTTAGATTTTATTAACTTGTTTTTAAGCCTTCTACGTATTTTGGGACGTAATGATTAATTAGTAAGAAAAGACTTGCCGCTTGGGTGTACTGACCCCAAAAAGTTGGACAACTCATTATTGAAAGGATTTAGTTCTGTATTGGACAGGACTAAGTCCTTTTAGTTTTACTTTAATGCGTTTGTTGTTGTAGTAATAAATATAGTCTATAATAGCTTCTTCAAGCTCGTCAAGGGATTGATAAGATGTCTCGAGTCCATAAAACATTTCAGATTTGAGAATGCCAAAGAAAGATTCCATCATGCCATTATCTGGACTATTTCCCTTGCGGGACATAGATGGCAGAATGCCTTTAGACTCTAAAAAATCATGGTAGGACTGGTGTTGGTATTGCCAACCCTGGTCACTATGAAGAATAGTTCCACTGTATGAATCTGCTGGAAATGCCTTATCCAGCATGGTCTGAACCTGTTTCAAGTTAGGAGATCGAGACAGAGTGAAATCAATAATCTCGCTGTTATAGCCGTCAAGAACAGGTGATAAGTAGAGTTTTCCTTCAGGTAAGGCAAACTCCGTCACATCGGTATAACACTTCTCGCAAGGCTTAGAGCCCTCGAATTGACGTTTAATTAGATTATCAGCCTTCTTACCAACTCCACCTTTGTAAGAAGAATACTTGCGCTTACGACGAATGCGGGCTGCTAGGCCTATGACTGTCATGAGACGTTGAACTTTCTTATGATTGACCACAAATCCACGATTTCTGAGTTCTAAATAAATTCGACGATAGCCGTAATTACCTTTATGTTCATCATAAATGGCTTGAATTTCAGTCTTAATTGCTTTGTTCTTGTCGAGTTTATCCAGTTGCTTGACTTGATAATAATAGGTGGAGCGAGGCATTTTAGCTGTCGCAAGTAGGAGGTCTAGTCGGAATCCTTCTTGGACCATGTCTCTAATTGTTTCTGCCGTTCGCGCGCTAGAGCTTCGTCCCTTAAACGAAGTTCTCTCAACTTTTTTAGAAAGGCCACCTCAGTTCGGAGACGTTCATTTTCCTCTTGAAGGCGTTCTAATTCCGTCATTTCATCCCAGGTTTTATTGCGTTTACGTCCCATCTTGCTCGGTCTCCCTCTTGGTTTTTCAAGAATAGTATAACCGTTTTTCTTGTATTGCGCTATCCAATTTGGAAGTATTCCTCGATTTGGCAAGGCATAATCAAGAGAAACTGAGAGTTGAGAACAACCATGAATCAAGACTTTATCTATTATTTCCTCCTTTAATTCGGGAGAATAATACCGATTGTTACCTTTTTCAACGACTTCTACGCCATACCGATCCATGAGGTTCATCATGTATGTGAGATTAGAAATATTAACATCATATTGTTGGCTAATCCAAGGCCACGACATTCCGTTCTTTCTCAGCTCATAGATTTCTAGTTTATCTTTATAACTTAACTTCATAGGAAAAGCACCCCAATCGTTAGATTTTGTGTCTAACTTTTGGGGTGCAGTTCAGGGCAAGTCTTTTTGATGTAATCTTTCTATAAATGGTTTAACTCATGGGCAAGAAGAATAGTCTGTCGGCCCCTGTTATCAACGATATAGAGTTTTTGGGGGAAGAAGGGGTCAAAAGGATACTTGTAATCAAAAGCAATCATGAGCTTTCGTTTGACATCATGATACTCATAGGTCATGCCTTTGTTAGACTTTTTCAGGTTAAAGGTTAAAATACTGTCTAAAGGGACAACTGACTTTAAATAATTGTCCAAAATATCCCAAAACGTATCGATGAGTTCGCTGGGTAAGCTAGTCGCTACACCAAAACTAGCATAACGAGCGCTTGTTTTTTCAAAAGCCATATAAGCTCCTTTCTAGTATGTTGATGATTTTGGTGTTGCCGGCAAAAGCGAAGGAGCTGAAGACCTTTCTCCAGCTCCTATGGACAACTTTAACGCTTCTTCAGCTCAAGATAGCGTTTGTACCAGATATTAACGTAAGACTGTGAAAATGGTCCTTTATGGTTGTTAATCCAATCCACTAAAATTTTGACATTCTCTTTGAGAATAAAATCAATATCAGCTGAATAGTGCATTTCTCGCTTGTGAATCTCATATTCATCAACATCAAGCAGTTTTTTCTCCCCATCGGCAAAGACTTTGACATCTAAATCGTAGTCGATGTATTTGAGGGCTTCTTGATCAAGAATATAAGGACTAGCCAGGTTGCAATAATAAGAAACGCCGTTATCTCGAATCATTGCGATGATATTGAACCAATATTTTTTGTGGAAGTAGACAATTGCGGGTTCACGGGTCACCCAGCGACGACCGTCATGCTCGGTTACGAGCGTATGGTCATTCACACCAATAATTGCATTTTCCGTTGTTTTGAGTACCATAGTATCACGCCAAGTGCGGTGCAAACTACCATCATGTTTATAACTTTGAATTGTAATAAAGTCGCCTTCTTTTGGTAATTTCATGGCAATCATCTTTCTACAATTTCTTTGTCCTTACTAGTCTATCATAATTTTCAGAAAAAATCACATTGAGATAAGATGGATTACAAATAGTCTCTTAATGCCGAACGAATGGCATCGAAATCATAGCCCTTTCTGGCTAAAGCCTGCGTTAACCGTTGTTTTAAATCATAGCCCTCGTATTTTCGGCTATACTTCCGATATTGCTTGTCTAATTCTTGGTAGATGAGTTCTTCCTCGGTTTCATCATCTTTCTCCAAATCTAGACCTTCAACAGCGATTTTAGCTTCTTGGTAGGAAAATCCTTTGTTCGTTAGACTTTGGCTGAGCTTGTCTTTTAGGGCTTTAAAAGCTAGCTTACCCTCATACTTGCGCAAGAGTTTCTGTGCGACGCGTTCAGCGACTTCTATGAAGTCATAGTCACCTAAAACGCCATCGATCGTAGCACTAGAAATACCTTTTTGTATGAGTTTTTGTTTGATGACAAAAGCTCCCTTATCACCACTGGATAGATTTTGTTCAGCAATAGAGATGACAAACTGCTTATCATTTATCCAACGGTCTGCTTTTAGATTTTCTATCACTTGTGGAATGATAGATGCCTCAATCTCATGTTTATAAAGGTAATCTTTTACTTCTTTTTCCGTGCGTTGTTTGAAAGAAAGAAAATAAAGAGCTAGGTTTTTCCCGTAAGAAAATTGGGCAAACTGACGAATTTGATTCAATTCTTCTTTAGAAACAGACATGCCCTTGGTCAGCATAAAACGAACGATAGTATCCTCAGTAATATACAATTTATCCGACTCATCCAGCTCTAAAAGATAGAGACGCTTTTTCTTCTCGATTTTAGTGATTTTCATGCTTAGTCTCCAAAGGCTTCGTGTGCTGCAACAATTTTTAATTTATCCCAGTCAATTTCTTCTCGTGAATAGCTGTCTAGAAAAATATCGATGTATTTGTTATCAGCTAAATTATAATGGATGGACCAAATAGCCCAAAAGATATCAATATGCTTTTCACTATAGCCAGAAAGGCCCCAATCTATGAAGGTTGAGAAAGTTTGGCTGTCTTTTAAAATAATATTAGGTAGACAGGCATCACCATGTATGAAGGCATTTGTTTCTAACAGATATCCTTGGTCTTGTACTAAGTAAATGGCTTCATCTTTACCTGAGATATTAAAGTATGGAAGGAGTGCTTTTTGATAGAAAACACCTTTTTGATAGTTGATTTTGCTTGTTTGACGATAAGTATCAAGAAGATTGTCTTGCGGAAAATCCTTTGGTCTTAATTGATGCAGATCACGCAATGCTTTTCCTAAAATCTTACAGACTGATTCTGGCTGATCCAAAAAAGATGTTGCAGCAGAACCCATTGCTGCCCTTGTCAGGAGATAGTCTTTGTCGGTACTGATATAATCAATCACCTCAACTCCCATATCATGTGTGAAAAAATAGTGAGTTAATGTTGCTTCTTTGGCAAGTTTTCCATGTGCATCAATTTTCAGAAAGAAATCATTACCAACTTTTAGAACCAGTGCTCCAGAATGAGATGATAAATCATAACACTTTTGTTTATTGAGATAAGGCTGTAATTTGTCGGGGAATTCTTCAATCTTCAGTTTGAATTCAAGATTTTTCATGCCTTTATTATAACAAAAATGGTAAAATGGTAGCAAAGATTCCTTGAAAGAAGAGTTGATATGACTAAAAAAAATAATGATAAGATTGTCGATTTTAGCGACTATTTAGCTGAAAAGGATTTTGAAGAACTCCTCCAAAGTGAATTAGCTGGTTTTTCTGATGAGGAGTTGGATGAACTTTATGATGATTTGGCATTTGGAGAAGAGTTTGAAGACTTAGAAGGAGAAGCAGCCTTAGGCAAAATGAGCTATCAAACGCTCAGAGACTTAGAAAGAACGGAAGCTCAGGGGCATGATAGCTGGCTAGCTTCTGAGCCAGTTGGTTGGATAAACTTGGACGAGCGCCCTTATCTATCCACGAAGATGGAGCTTGCTGTCGTTTATAAGCAGAGTGGTCTTTATCAAAAAGCTTTGACTCATTTTTTAGAGATTTACAATCATGATGAGGGGGATCGATTAGGTACCCGTTATGAACTGATGGCTATCTATGTTTTGACGTCAAATCACCAAGCAGCCAAAGCTTTATTTGCTAGTCAACCGTATCATCGAGACGATTTAATGATGGTCATTCCGATGATTATTGCTAATATTTTAGCTGGTAATGATCAAGAAGCTAAGACCCTACTTGATGGCTGGTTATACCGAATTGATGGGCTCAAAGAATTTTGTAAAAATCCTGTTATGCCTATGGATGAGATTATGGAAGCAGGAAGTTTAGATGCCTATCAACCTAATAGCATGACAGCTGTTTATGTTTCTCTCAGTACTTTTTTAGCCATTCTTATCCCATCAAGTCATTACATTATGTCTGTTATCCATGAATTTCTGGAGTTTGAAACTGGGGGGCCTTTTGTAGAAGACTTGGCCGTTTTAAACAGTGCACAGATAGAGACTTTGTATAATCTTGGTATTGTGACCTTGCAAGATCTTAAAGAATGGACCGAGAAAGAATTTCTAGCTATCCCTAAAATGGGTCCTGCAACACTTAGGGCGCTAAAAGAGAAGGGAGTGGTATTTCAGTCGTGAGCACATTACAAGTTAAACAACGGATTCCTTTGAAAATCAAGCGTATGGGTATCAATGGCGAAGGGATTGGTTTTTACAAGAAAACCCTTGTCTTTGTTCGAGGTGCCCTTAAAGGTGAGGAAGTCTTTTGTCAGGTGACGTCTGTTAAGCGTAATTTCGTTGAAGCCAAGCTTCTTGATATCAATAAGAAGTCTAAGTTCCGTGTCGTGCCAGAGTGTCCCATCTATGAAGCTTGTGGTGGTTGCCAAATCATGCACCTACGCTACGACAAACAGCTTGATTTTAAGGTGGATTTGCTCAAGCAAGCCCTTAAGAAATTTAAACCAGCAGGTTTTGAGAACTATGAGATTCGTCCAACATTAGGGATGGATAAGCCGCAACATTACCGGGCTAAATTGCAGTTTCAAACCCGCTCTTTTGGTGGTTCTGTTAAAGCAGGTCTCTATGCTGAAGGAAGTCATCGACTTGTTTCTTTGGAAGATTGTTTGGTACAGGACCAGTTGACGCAGGAAATCATTAACAAGATTACCAATCTTTTGGATAAGCACAAGGTTCCTATCTACAATGAGCGTAAAATTCAGGGAATTCGGACAGTCATGGTTCGTAAAGCAGAAGCCACTGACCAAGTTCAAATCATCTTTATTTCGAGCAAGTGGATTAATCTAACGGCTGTTATTAAGGATTTGATTGCAGCCTTTCCACAAATCAAAACAGTTGCCTTTAACCTTAATACGTCCAAATCCAGTGAGATTTATGGGGCAGAAACGGAGATTCTCTGGGGGCAGGATGCTATTGAAGAGGAAGTTTTGGACTATGGTTTCCAATTGTCTCCAAGAGCATTCTACCAGCTCAACCCTGAACAAACAGAAGTGCTCTACGGTGAAGCTGTTAAGGCACTCGATGTTAGTCCAGAAGACCACTTAATTGATGCTTATTGTGGCGTTGGTACGATTGGATTTGCTTTTGCTAAGCAGGTCAAGAGCGTGCGCGGGATGGATATTATCCCAGAAGCCATTCAAGACGCCAAAGAAAATGCACGTCGTATGGGCTTTGACAATACCCACTACGAAGCAGGTAAAGCAGAAGAAATCATTCCTAAGTGGTATCAAGAAGGTTATCGAGCAGATGCCCTTGTTGTGGACCCACCAAGAACAGGTTTAGACGATGCCCTTCTCAAAACCATTGTCAAATACCAACCGAAAAAAATGGTTTACGTCTCTTGTAACGTCTCAACCTTGGCGCGTGATCTGGTCCAGCTAGCGAAGATTTATCAGGTAGAGTATATACAAAGCGTGGATATGTTCCCGCATACTGCACGTACAGAGGCGGTTGTGAAGCTAACGCTAAAATAAAAGTTCTCCAATCCTTTCCAATTTCAAGGGATTGGCTAAAACGATCTTTCTCCAGATTATTTCACTTCCGAAATCCCTCAACTCTTGTTTTTTAGTTAGGAGTTTACAACAGTCTTCTACGAGATTTTTGCAAATATATCGCTGTTAATTAAGAGATTTCTTTACTTCAATCAAAGTTGTTACAATAACCCATGTTAAGGAGCCCTTATGTTTTCTCAAATCAATCACTATTTACTCTATCAAGGTCTTAAGTACGTTAAACCAGAAAAATCTGGTACAGAAGCAGATGCGATGAGGGCATTTAAGGCACAGGGACAAGCTGCGCGTGCTGAGATGAGGAACTTATCTAAAGCTTTGTCTCAAGACTTGCCTGGTTTTAAAATGGATCGTGTCAGCAACTGGGCCAATCAGGCTCAAATAGGACGACCACATTTTTGGACTTATTTCCATGCTATTGATGATAACTATGATGAGGTTGGGTTTGCCATTCGCCTCTATGGTCAACAGGATGATTTTGGTATCTCGGTTGAAGTTAGTTTCATTGAACGTAAGAAATCAGATGAAACACTGGCTAAACAGGCGAAGGTTTTAGACGTTCCGATAACTGAGCCACTCTATTATTGGGTTCAAGAAAATGGTGAAAGTCATCGGGAAGAAGGAACGGAAAGCAATAGACAAAAATTGCTAGAGGAGCTGGCTGACGGGAATATTAGAAAAGTTTTAGTTAAAAAGGATATCCCAATGACAGAAACGATGACTATCCAAGAGTTGGTTCCAAAACTGCTAGAAGCTTTTAGAGATCTATTTCCTTATTATGAAGCTACAAAAAAGTGAGTTCCGTTTGGAGCTCACTTTTTGAACGTCATAAGGTTTTATTTCGGTGCAATCACTTCGGCACCACCCATGTATGGACGAAGCACATCTGGAATGGTGACAGAACCATCTTCATTTTGATAATTTTCAAGAATGGCAGCGACTGTACGACCAACTGCAAGACCAGAGCCGTTTAGCGTGTGGAGCAATTTAACCTTACCATCAGCTTCGTCACGATAACGGATTTGCGCACGACGAGCTTGGAAATCCTCTGTATTTGAACAGCTTGAAATTTCACGGTAAGCATTTTGAGCTGGAATCCAAACTTCCAAATCGTAAGTTTTAGCAGCTGAGAAGCCCATATCTCCAGTACAGAGAGCTAAAACACGGTATGGCAGCCCAAGTTTTTGTAGGATATTTTCAGCGTTAGCTGTCATTTCTTCTAATTCATTGTAAGACTCTTCAGGTTTAGCAAATTTCACCATTTCAACCTTGTGGAACTGGTGGAGACGGATGAGTCCACGAGTGTCACGACCAGCTGAACCAGCTTCAGAGCGGAATGAAGGGCTCATGGCTGTAAACTTGATTGGCAATTCTTTACCATCGATAATTTCGTTACGGTAGTAGTTGGTAAGAGGAACTTCAGCTGTTGGGATAAGAACGAATGGACGTTCTTCATCATTGATTTCAAAGGTATCTTCCTTGAATTTTGGATAATTACCAGTTCCAAACATAGAATCACGATTGACCATGTAAGGCGTGATCATTTCTTGATAGCCTTCTTTAGCATGCTCATCCAACATAAAGTTATAGAGGGCACGTTCTAAGCGAGCACCTAAGTTACGGTAGAAGAGGAAGCGAGTTCCAGTAACTTTTGCCCCACGTTCCCAATCAAGGATACCCAAATCTTCACCAAGATCCCAGTGCGCTTTTGGTTCAAAATCAAATTCACGAGGCGTTCTCCAACGACGAACTTCGAGGTTTTCTTCTTCGTCAGCACCCACAGGAACAGAGTCGTGTGGTGTGTTTGGCAAAATAGTGATAATAGCTGTTAGCTTATCATCAATTTCAGCCAATTCAGCGTCAACAGCCTTGATATCAGCAGAGACTTTTTGCATAGCTGCAATCTGTTCAGACGCATCTTCTTTATTACGTTTGGCCTGGGCGATTTTATCTGAAGCAAGGTTACGCTCTGCTTTTAATTCTTCAGATTTTGTTAAGAGCTGACGGCGTTTAGCATCTAAATCTTTTAACTCCGTTAACGTTTCGGCAGCAACACCACGTGTCGCTAATTTTTCCGCAACGTTATCAAAGTCGTTACGAATACGTTTAATATCTAACATAGAAACCTCCTGTATGGTAGAAAAAAACACAACCTGCTTGTCGTTGGAGCGCTAGCTCGCGCGGTTCCATCCAACTTCACAGATTGTGCACTTCATTAATATCAGTAATAATAACACGGTAGAATTTCATAAGGCAAAGAGATCTGCTCACAGCAACCGCAGACTTTCTGAACAATCAGCATTACTACTTATCCGTTGGAGTTATTATACACAAAAGAGAAGCAGGTGTAAACCATAAACCAAGGATTTTTCTTACTTTCTTGAATTATGATAAAATAAGTGCATGGAAAAAAGAATATATAATGCAGGAATTGATTTTTTAAGAATTTTTGCCATGTTTATGATTGTTGTCACCCATGTGTTAGGTAAAGGTGGAGTCCGTGATTCAGTTGCCGGCACAGTTGACGTTCACTTTTTACAGACTTGGATCATTCAAGCCAGTGTTTATGTTGCAGTTAACTGTTATGCTCTAATCAGTGGTTATGTTGGTTTTCGTTCCAACTTTAAATATTCTAAAGTAGTAAATTTATGGCTCCAAGTAGCCTTTTATTCGATTGGGATAACCTTATTTTTCTTGATTTTGGGTAAGGATATTGGTTCCAATGATTGGTTGGCTGCCTTTTTCCCAGTCATTACGGGTCAATATTGGTACGTGACCGCTTATTTTGGCTTGATGTTGACCATGCCCTTCTTCAATATTGCCCTACCGAGAATGGAGTTGTCTGATCTTGCCAAGATGATTTTTACAGGTTTTATCGTCTTCTCATTACTACCAGTATTACTGGATACCAGCGTTTCGGAGTTTTCATTATCCAAAGGCTTTAGCATGACTTGGTTAATTCTCTTGTATATTGCTGGTGCATTCTTGGCTCGTATCGATTTGAAAAAGTATAATAAGCCTTTCATTTTAATTGGTATTTATGTTTTATCCATTGCAGCAACCCTTATTTTGAAGTACACCGTCAGTGAGAAGTGGTATTGGTACACCTCACCAACCATAAGCTTAGGAGCTCTGGCTTTATTTATTTTATTCGTCAATCTGAAAATTTTACCATCTGGAAAATTAGTAAGCTTCATTAAGTTCTTTGCACCTGCCACTTTTGGTGTTTACCTTGTTCACTTACATCCTTTGGTGGTCAAATTCGCTATGCGAGACTTTGCGGAAAATTTTGTGAATCAATCCCCACTTGTTTTCCCGTTTGCTATTCTAGGTGTTAGTCTCTTAATTTTCTTTGGATCAATTTTAATTGAAAAAGTGAGAATCTGGCTCTTTAAGACACTTCAAGTTTCACAAATGACAACAAAAATTGATGATTGGTTGATCTTTAAAAATAAGGTCAAAAAAATATAAGACTAATAAAACCCAAGTTTCACAAAGGAGACTTGGGTTTTATTAGTCTTAACGACCTTTTAATTTTTGACCGATAATTTGCAGCAAGGTTGGGAGCTTAACGACATTCTCATTGCCGACTTTTTCTCTAGCGATTTTTAGAATTTTTCCAGAATCTTTTGATGAAAATAGAAATTTTCCAGAATCTGTAAACACTTCAAAATGGCGACTAACTTTTTTTCCACTGACATTAGCTCCGATTTGTTTGATACTTTTCCAAGGAATTTGAATATAGTCTTCAACATTACGATCGCTATAGTATTCCAAAGAAACATCGCCAATCAAAAATTTCCCAACCTTTCCTCCCATACCGAGGTAGGATACACCTGTCGTTTGTAGTAACACTTCTTTATTTAAGGATTGTGCCATATTAACCTTTCTATTTAGAGGATTCACTGATTATAGAACAACTACTATATTGCCCTTTTGAGCGAATCAGTTTAGTGATACTCATTGAAAATCAAAATGTGATCTTGTCAAGTTTACCATCATGAACTTCAGTTCTATCTGAGTCTCCTTTCCCAGTCAGAATTTGATTTTCGTCTAGTATTAAATGCTGTTATGCTATGCTTTATATCTTATCATAAATAAAAGAGTTTCCAAGAGGAAACCCTTTTTAGTTTACATGATACCTGCAAGACGAGCAAGGACACCTAATACGAAGAGACCAACAATCATTGTAATTGGAGAAACTTTTTTCTTAAGTAACCACATACAGATAAATGTTAAGATAAGTCCCATCAAACCAGGAATCAATGAGTCTAATTGTGCTTGTAGTGTGTTTGCTTTCTCAGCTGTTAAGCTTAAACCACTGAGAGCATCTCCAAGAATTCCTTGGAGTTGAGGTCCAGATACCATTCCTTTAGGGAATTCAATATAGGCACCTTCAGCTAATTTTGTAGCAGGTAGGTCAACTGTAAAGTTGATAGAAACCCAGCGTTGTACAAGGACAGCAAGGATAAACATACCAAGGATTGAAGCTCCTTTAGTGATATCTTGGAGGATACCACCAGACATGTCTTTTGTGATTTCTTTACCTGATTTGTAACCAAATTCTTGAGTGTACCATAGGAAGCTCATACGAATAGCATTCCATGCAACGAAGAAGATGATTGGACCCATGATGTTTCCTGCTTGTGCCAGTGAAGCACCGAGCGCACCAAGGATAGGACGTACTGTAAACCAGAAGACTGGGTCACCGATACCAGCAAGAGGTCCCATCATACCGATTTTAACACCTTGGATAGCTGTGTCATCGATATCAGTACCATTTGCTTTCTCTTCTTCAAGAGCAAGTGTTACACCAAGAATCGGAGCAGCTACATATGGGTGAGTATTGAAGAATTCCATGTGGCGTTCAAGAGCAGCAGCACGGTCTTCTTTAGTAGTATATAGTTTTTTGATTGCCGGAACGAGTGAGTAAGCCCAACCTAGGTTTTGCATACGCTCGTAGTTCCAAGATCCTTGAAGGAATTGTGAACGGAACCATACTTTTTGGCGATCTGATTTTGATAATTTGATTTGAGTTTCAGTCATTGTAGGCACTCCCTTCTTAGTAATCTTCTAGGATATCGCCGATTGGGTCCATTGAACTTGACCCGCCACCGTTACCTGAACCACCTTGTTTTGAGAGGTTAAGATAGATGAAGGCAATAGCTACACCGATAACACCCATGGCAATAAGTGTAAGGTTAGAGATAGCAGCAAAAGCAAAACCAAGGGCAAAGAATGGCCATACTTCACGAGTTGCCATCATGTTGATAACCATAGCGTAACCAACGGCAACAACCATAGCACCACCAACTTGCATACCACCACTTAGCCATTCAGGCATTAATTCCAAGACGCCACGAACAGATGATGCAGGAACAGCAAGCAAGAGTGCAGCAGGAACCGCAATTCGGAGACCTTGAAGAAGAAGTGCGATAAAGTGAGTACGTTCAAGAGCAGAGATATTTCCCTCAGAAGCAGCTTTATCAGCAGCATGAACCAAACCAACTGAGATGGTCCGAACAATCATCGTAAGGAAAAGTCCAGCAACGGCAAGAGGGATAGCAGTAGAATAGGCAAAAGTGATTCCTTTTGGAGTGAAGTCGCCACCTTTAACCATAATAATAGCAGCTGCTACAGATGCAAGCGCAGCATCTGGGGCAACAGCGGCCCCGATATTAGCCCAACCAAGAGCGAGCATTTGAAGGGTACCACCAAGGGCAATACCAGCTGTCAAGTTTCCTGTAACAAGACCAATCAAGGTACATGCGACAAGTGGTTGGTGGAATTGGAATTGGTCGAGGATACCTTCAAGACCTGCAAAGAAGGCTACAACAACGACCAAAATAGCAGAAATAATAGAAATATCTGACATTTTGAAATCCTTTCGAAAAATAAGAATACCGAAGTAAAGTTTACCTTGTTTCGGTTAGGTTATTATTGAACATTTGCCTTCTTGATCAAGTCAAAGAGGTTTTTACGTGAATCGTTTGGTACTTTACGAACGTCAAATTCAACGCCCAAGTCACGTAGTTTTTCAAATGTTTCAACGTCATCTTTATCCATAGACAAAACGTTATTAACCATTGTTTTACCAGTAGAGTGTGCCATAGAACCGACATTGAGTTCCTTGATTGGCACGCCACCTTCAATAGCACGTAAAGCTTCTTGAGGTGTTTCAAAAAGAATAAGTGCGTGTGTGTTACCAAAGCGTGGATCTTTAGAAGCTTCGATAAGTTTATCAATTGGCACAACGTTTGCTTTAACACCACCTGGTGCAGCTTGTTTAATCAGTTGTTTGCGCAATTCGTCCTTGGCAACTGTATCTGATGCAACAATGATACGGTTGGCCTTAGAAGCAGGTGTCCAGTTTGTCGCAACTTGTCCGTGTAGAAGACGAGTATCCACACGCGCAAGATTAATTTTAAGTTGTCCGTCACCGATGACAGTTCCTGGAGGGATGGCTCCCTGAAGGGCAGTAACAACTTTTTCAGTTGGAGAAGCTTCCTCAAGTGGATTGAGCTCTTCAGGAAGAGCTTTAATACCGTCTTTAGCTTCTTTGATAATATTTGCAGCAACTTGATCAACCCCTGCAGTCGCATCCATCATGCGTTCTGTGTAGGCTTGGATCAACATTGGCAAATTAAGACCAGTGATGATGGCGAACTTGCGATCTGGGTTTTCACCCATGATACGACTTGCTTGGTTAAATGGAGATCCACTCCATAAGTCAGCAAGGACAAGAATTTCATCATCAGCATCAAATTGAGCGATAGCATTGTTGAAGTGTGCATATAAATCATCAGGTCCTTCGCTTGGCATGAAAGTCACTACTTGAACTTTCTCTTGATCGCCAAAAATCATTGAACCAGATTGATGAATGCCTTCAGCAAATTTACCATGGCTGGCAATAATAATACCGATACCCATTCGTGTTCTTCCTCCTATAAGTTATTTTTCTTAGGATAAAAAAGAATCTCTCCAGATATGGCCAACAGGCACTCTTTTTTATCCCAAAAATTAAGAACAACTCATTTTAAAACGTTTTCAGTTAAAATGCAAGCGTTTTTGAGAAAAAAATGCAAAATACTTCGATATTTTCCAATAACTGTCAATTGATATGCTTGAAAATGCAAATAAAAAAGAACAGACACATAAAATCTGCTCTTTTTTGAAAGTTTTAATGAAATTGTCGCACAAAAATAATGAATTATTGAAAGTTACAGAAAAAGTTTTTCTAGTTGTCTAGCAACTCCGTCTTCTTCATTAGTATAGTTGAGTTTTTCGTCGGCAAATGGCAGGAGAACCTGACTAGCATTTTTCATAGCATAACCTGATTTAGCCAAATGGAGCATCTCAGTATCATTATGTTCGTCTCCAAAAGCAATTAAGTCATCGGGGGTTTTATGATATATCGTTAACAGATACGATAGGGCAAAAGCCTTATTAATACCTTTAGGTGATACTTCAAGGATATTTAAGGGGCCACCCCAAGAATCAATTTCGATTTCGTTTTTAAAGTGTTCCCTCATCCTGTTAGCAAGGCTTATTTTATCAGCAGCACGAGATTGCATGAGTAGTGCATTGGGATTTCGTGTGATTTTAGTTGGTTCCAAACGCATTCTTTCGGTAATTCTGTCAACACCAAACAAGGCAGGTGTTATGCGTTCGGGATAATCTAAGGTAACATAGAAATTTTTGCGATATTCACTGGCAATAAAATCCATTTCAAAAAAGTCACTGAACTTAAGAATATCGAAAAGATAAGTTTTATCTAATGTTACCGACTGCTCGTATTCCCATTTTTTACCGGGTAAGTGTGTCAAAGAACCATTAAAGGTAATCATTGGCGTATCAAGTTCTAGGCGTTTATAGTGCTCAACAGCCATGCGGTAAGGTCTTCCTGTAGCAATAACAACGTGATGCCCTTGCTCACGGACTTTTTTTATCGTATTGACAGTATAATCTGAGATGGTATTGTCACTATGAAGTAAGGTTCCATCTAAATCTATAGCAATTATTTTTGTAGTCATAGAGCTATTATAACAAAAAATAATCGCAAGGGATATTTTAACTAGTCTTGTGTTACAATTGAGAAAATATGAAAAAAGGAGACTGCGATGAAACGCCAATTTATAGTAATACATGCCTTCTTTGCGATAATTTCCCTCGCTTTTTGGTATTACAACCCTACTGGACCTGGGCTGATTTGGAATATCTTTTTGGCTACACTAGCCTTTGATTTTAGTTACCTGGCTTGCTCGATAAAGAATAGATGGTTAAAGCCTTTCTTCATGCTAGGATGGTTTATCTTCTACCCCAATACTTTCTATATGCTAACAGATCTCGTTCATATGTCTTTTGTAACGGACATTTTAAATGATCGTTTGAGCTTTATGCATTACATCATTTACATGTCTAGCATTTTATTAGCTTTAATTTTGGGGGTATTAAGTGTTCGCTACACACTCTTGATACTTAGGGTGAGGCACTGGTTTTGGTTTTATCTCTACATAATAGGTCTCTCATTTATATCTAGTCTAGCCATTCATCTTGGTCGCTTTGCACGATTAAATTCTTGGGATGTTTTCGCCAATCCGTCTCTTGTTTATAGGGAACTGTTAGAAATCTTTTCATATTCAGAAATCCATTTTATTTTAGGCTTTACATTTATACAAACCATGTGCCTATTGCTTTTGGCTGAAAGGACGAATGATTTTTTCAAATAAAAGCGCAAAATTCTATTGAAATACGAATGTTATTTTGTTAAAATCTACTTATTGTTCAATAAAAGGAGTTCTATTTTAGAAATGGAAAAGTTATTTAAGTTAAAAGAACATGGAACGGACATTCGAACAGAAGTTGTTGCCGGATTGACGACTTTCTTCGCAATGAGCTATATCCTGTTTGTTAATCCAGCCATGTTAAGTCAGACAGGGATGCCAGCACAAGGTGTTTTCCTAGCGACTATCATCGGAGCAGTCGCAGGGACCTTGATGATGGCTTTTTACGCCAATCTACCTTACGCTCAAGCATCTGGTATGGGCTTGAATGCCTTCTTTACCTATACGGTAGTCTTTGGTCTAGGCTTTACTTGGCAAGAAGCATTGGCTATGGTCTTTCTTTGTGGTGTGATTTCAGCAGTGATTACATTGACAAAGGTTCGTAAGATGATTATCGAGTCAATTCCAGCATCGCTAAAGTCTGCTATCTCAGCAGGGATTGGGATTTTCCTAGCGTATGTAGGGATAAAAAATGCTGGATTATTACAATTTACTGTTGATCCTGGTACCTATACTGTTGTTGGGGAAGGGGCTCAAAAAGCTGAAGCGACAATCGTTTCAAATTCTTCTGCAGTTCCAGCCTTGGTTGAATTCACTAGTCCATCGGTTTTAGTTGCTATTATTGGTTTAGTGATCACGACTTTCTTTGTGATTAAAAATATTAAGGGTGGGGTCATTATATCAATTGCCCTAACAACTATTATTGCGATGCTATTTGGGGTTGTTAGTTTAGGAAGTATAGATTTTTCAGCCAATAATATCATGACTGCAGTGAAAGATTTAGGCGATGTTTTCGGAGTAGCTTTAGGGCGCCAGGGCTTGGGTTCTTTATTTAGTGATGTAGCTCGTATTCCTGAAGTATTGATGGCTATCTTAGCTTTCTCATTGACAGATATTTTTGATACCATTGGAACTCTTATTGGAACTGGTCAGAAGGTAGGCATCGTAGCCAAAACAGGAGAGAATAACGAATCACAAAAGTTAGATAAAGCACTCTTTTCTGATTTAGTCGGAACGACAATGGGTGCTATCGCTGGAACATCGAATGTGACAACCTATGTTGAATCAGCTGCAGGTATTGGAGCTGGAGGCCGTACAGGTTTAACAGCACTTGTTGTTGCAGGGATGTTTGCCATTTCAAGTTTCTTTAGCCCGCTTTTAGTTATCGTGCCAAACGCTGCTACGGCACCGGTGCTTATCATTGTCGGGATTATGATGTTAAGTAGTCTTAAAAACATCAAGTGGGATGATTTAAGTGAGGCTGTGCCAGCTTTCTTTACTTCTATTTTTATGGGATTTGCCTATAGTATTACGCATGGTATTGCTGTTGGTTTTATTTTCTATACTATTTCAAAAGTGATCAAAGGTCAGATTAAAGAGATTCATCCCCTCGTTTGGATTTTGGATGTGCTATTTATTTTAAATTTTATTAGTCTAGCTATTTTGTAATGCCTATACTAGCTGTTAATCTCAAGTCATCGTTTTTGATGTAAAAGCGTGTTTGTAAGGCGTTCTATAGAGTGAAATATGACCTTTTATCTCTCTTGGTTAGAAATGGTAGGATAAGTCGTTTACTTGCCTTTTTGATAATTTGAAAAAAAGTTGGAAAGGTTAGATAAGCTCTATTAGTGAGTTTAACTAGCACATCGTCAGACTAATGTTGCCTGTTGTGATAAAGAATCAAAACGGATGAAAGCAAGATAAGATGTTAACATCTACCGTGCTTTATTCGTTTTTTTGTACTCCTAAAGGAGACATTTGCCCTATGATTTTTCTTATTTTGAATGACGATTGCTTCATGACAAAGGTTAAGTGCTGTGATATAATTAATTTTATGTATAAGGTAACTAATGAAGCAGAGCTCATTGCCCTGGGAGAAAAAGTAGGAAGGCTTCTTGAAGCGAGTGATATTCTGATTTTGACGGGTGATCTGGGTACTGGAAAAACGACTTTTACAAAAGGACTTGCCAAGGGACTTGATGTTGAACAAATGATAAAAAGTCCTACCTACACTATTGTTCGTGAGTACGAAGGTAGACTTCCTTTATATCACCTAGATGTCTATCGCATTGGTGATGATCCTGATTCTATAGACCTAGATACTTTTTTATTTGGTGATGGTGTTACTGTCATTGAATGGGGAGAAATGGTTGAGGATCACCTTCCAGACGGTTATCTCAAAGTTGAATTATCTCTTGATGGACAAGGTCGTCAATTGAAGATGACTGGAAATGGTACTAGGTACGAAAAATTATTAAATGAGTTAAAGTAATTATGGCTGAGAAGGAATTAATCATCGAAGAAGCGCAAGTTTCAGATGCTCTAGCGATCAAGGTATTTTTAGAAGAAGTTAGTCAAGAAACTTCCTTTATCGTCAATGATAGTCTAGATATTACGATAGAGGATTTACAAGAGGCCTTATATGTTAGCTTGAACAGTTTAAACCGCATCTGTTTGTTGGCTAAGATAGAGGATACTATTATAGGAATGGTTAATGTCACTAGCAGTGATGGAGTAAATGTCAATCATGTTGGTGATCTTTTTATTGCTGTGAAGCAAGCTTATACTGGTCATGGTATTGGGCACTATCTGATGGACCTGATTTGTGACTGGGCAGAGCAAAGTCCTATGATTAGACGCTTAGAGTTAACGGTTCAAAGCCGTAATAAAAAAGCTATAAAACTATATCAAGACTTTGATTTTGTTATTGATGGCAAAAAGAAACAGGCGTTTAAGCTAAACGAAGGGACATATTTAGATCTTTTTATGATGAGTAAATTGATAGGTAAAGGGAATTAATGAAACTAGGCAAAAAAATCTTATTGATGATTTTGTTGATCATCACAACAACTTTTGTAGCGGCTGGAGTTTATCTTGGATCGGCCTATATTTTTTCGACGGATGCTTTATCAAAAACCTTTAAGGGCTTTGAAGGAGAGAAAGTTAGCAAGGCCATTGATAAAACAGAGCCATTTTCAATCCTACTAATGGGAGTTGATACGGGAACAACTGAGCGTTCTTCTACTTGGGAGGGTAATAGTGACTCGATGATATTAGTGACAGTTAATCCGGAAACCCAGAAAACAACGATGACGAGCTTAGAACGTGATATTTTAGTCAAATTAAAAGGGCCAGCGTCTAATGATCAAAACGGCGAAGAAGCTAAGCTTAATGCTGCTTATGCAGCAGGTGGTGCTAGAATGGCTAAGATGACTGTTGAGGAGATGCTTGATATTGATATTGATTATTACATGCAAATCAATATGCAAGGCTTGATGGATTTGGTTGATGCTGTTGATGGTATTACTGTTACGAATAACTTTGATTTTCCAATCTCCATTTCTCAAACAGAGCCGGATTATAAAGCGACTGTAGCACCTGGTACGCACCGTATCAATGGTGAACAAGCCTTGGTATACTCACGCATGCGTTATGATGATCCGGAAGGTGACTATGGTCGTCAAAAGCGCCAACGTGAGGTTATTCAAAAAGTGATGCAGAAAGTTTTAAAGCTAGGTAACAGTGTTGCTTCTTATAAGAAAATTTTAAACGCTGTTGCAGGCAATATGCAAACAGATATTAAAATCAATTCTTCAACTATTCCTAGTTTATTCCAGTATGCAGATACGGTGCAGCATATCAAGGAATATCAATTAAAAGGTGAAGATGCAGACATTAATGGCGGGTCTTATCAGATTCCTACAGCCAAAGCACTCTTAAAGATTCAAAATACAATTAAAAAGCAACTAGGTAAAGCAGTTAATAGTTTACAGCAGTTGAAGACGAACGTGATTACCTACGAAGAACTCTATGGACTTGATGTTCCCTTAGATGACTCTTCTGAAGAGGAGTCTGTTGCTACGGAAGACAGTACTGGAACGGTGAATCATCAATATGGAGATGAGACAATTCAAGGTTCTCAAGAAACGTATCCAGTGAACGATGGTACACAAGTATTTTATAACGACCAAGTACCGGCAGACCAAGGATATTACGGCGAGACGGGTCAACCAGCTTATTAAGAAGAAAAGTGATAAGCTTATGATCCGCCTAGAAAAGTCATCTTTTGATGGCTTTTTTGTTTTTTGTTGCACAGGGTCACGATTAGTAAGTACTCAATGTTGACTATATATTTAGTGACTTAAATGATAATTCCTGTCTTACTATCTGAGAAAAGGAATGACTTTTATGATGTTAGTTAATGTTTACTTAATAGGTTATTTGTTACTATTTCTTTAGGAATAAACAAATAGTTGATATTCTTTGAAGGCCACTTCAAGGTAGTTAATGGTGTTTTATAGTCTTTTGCATGACCTTTGCTATTTTTTGCTTTTTGATTTCTAGGATTAGTCTTCAAAATCTCCTCATGAGGTTTTGAGTTTTCTGCGCCTCAGCTTCCTATCTGAAAGTTACTTGATTTAACTGTATAGCCTTATGGCTAGTAACGAGATGACATGGCATTCACATTGATTTTGAGAAGCTAGCGAATTAACATTTTAAGGAAAAAGGATTGCGCATTGACTTGTCGCATGCTATAATGTAAGGGTCTTCAGGGCAGGGTGAAATTCCCGACCGGCGGTGTCTAGGCAACTAGAAGTCCGCGAGCGAAAGCTGATGTGGTGTGATTCCACAACCGACAGTAGAGTCTGGATGGGAGAAGACGAAGATTGACTAGATAAGACTGGCTTTTTGACAGCCAATCTTCAGATTCTCTGATTTTTAAGAAATTGGAGGAACCTTTGATGACAAACACACGTAAGATGGCTTATATTGCTATCCTTTCAGCTATTTCATTTTTATTGCTCTTTTTCAATTTTCCTATTTTGCCAGCAGCAAGTTTTTTGAAAATTGATTTTAGTGTGATTCCGATTTTATTAGCCTTATTGTTGTTTGATTTAAAATCGGCTTATGTTGTCTTGCTCTTACGTACGCTTTTAAAATTTATATTGAATTTTGAAGGGGTTAATACCTGGGTCGGTATGCCAATGAATGTACTTGCTCTAGGTTTGTTTGTAACGGTATTTGCTCTTGTCTGGAAAAATCATCAGACGCTTAAGACCTATGTCTCAGCAGCTGTTATTGCGACAATCGCTTTAACATTAGCTATGTTAGTATTGAATCTCTTTTTCGCAATACCGCTTTACATCAAGTTTGCAGGATGGCCACCAGAAGCTCTAACAATGACTTCATATATTGTGCCAGCTGTGATACCATTTAACCTCTTGCAGGGAGCTATCCTATCGCTAGTCTTTTACCCTGCATACTTGGGCACTCAAAATGTTCTTTTAAAATATCAAAACTAACTAATGGAGGCTGAGCGTAAAGTCCAGCTTTTCTATTGTTTGTAAGATCCGAACACAGCGGTTGGGAGAAATGATAAGCGATTTATCTGACAGTTGCTTAGGTTTTTTTATATTTCAAGTGTCACCTGCCGACTAGCTCTTATTAGGTCTGGTTTCCAATCTCTTCTCATCATTCCTCTGATTGTGGGAGTTAAGTGGAGGGGGAAAAGGTTTGGATAATCTGTTCAATCGGAGATAAAAGAGAGAAGAAGGGCTCTTTTTTCGGTAGAGATCTTTCCAACTCCTTTTACCATTAATATTTGAGAGAAAATGCTATAATACTATTATGAAAAACAAACAGACTTATCTTTTGAGAGCATCTATTGCTCTTGTTTTATTCATGATACTTGGTTATACAGTCAAGTTTTATCCTGAAACATTGGTTACCTTTGATGAAGCCATCCAAACAGCAGTGCGTGGTTCTCTACCAGCATCAGCCACTTCTTTCTTTAGTGGCGTCACGGTTTTGGGCAATACCTTAACCTTTGTTTTGATGCTACTTGTTCTAGTTGCCTTCATTTACTTTGTGAAAAAATGGAAAATGGAAGCTATTTTCCTGGGGATTACAGGAGCTCTGTCTGGTCTCTTGATTGTCGGTTCTAAGTATCTTTATGGGAGAGCCAGACCAAGCCTAGAACATTTAGTATCGGCTCATGGTTTTTCATTTCCTAGTGGTCATGCGACGGGGTCGATGATGATCTATGGTTTTATGCTTATCATTGCTCATCAGCGAATCAAATCAAAAGGTTTGAGAATACTAGTAGAAGCTTTAATAGCACTCTTGATTGCCTTGATTGGTTTATCACGTATCTACGTAGGTGTTCATTACCCAACAGATGTTCTAGGAGGTTTTATCTTAGGATTTGCTTGTCTAAATATCATTTACCCTTTTTATGATCAGAAACGCTTTGAATCTCGTTTTCAAGGAAAACAAAAATAATGAAAAAGGGTCTTTGTTACCCATTGCAGAAATGATAGAGCCTAAAACAAAAACGAATTTGGTCTTCCAAATTCGTTTTTACTTACCAAAGTCCCATTAGTTTTTGCATGAGTAGACTGACAAAGGAAATGAAAAACCAAGAAAGTCCGCCCATAATGATGGCTTTGCCACCGCGTTTGAAAAGGTTGGCTATATTGGTATTAAGACCAATAGCGCTCATGGCCATGACGATGAAAAATTTTGAGGTGTTTTTTAAAAAGTCGACCAAAGGAGTTGGTAGATGTAGGACGGTAGTAACTAATGATGCTAAGATAAAATAGAGAATAAAGGTTGGGAATACTTTTTTTAACTTAAAAGCATTGTTTCTATCTCCTGTCTGATGGCGTTTCATTTCATAAAACGAAAGTCCCAGTGTAATAGGAATGATCGCTAATGTCCTCGTTAGTTTAACAATGGTAGCGCCGTCAAGTGTATTAGCGTTATAGAGGTTATCCCAAGCTGTTGCCGTTGCGGTTACAGAGGACGTATCGTTAACAGCTGTTCCTGCAAAGAGAGCAAAGCCATCATTGGATAAGCCAAGCGCATGCCCCAAGGTTGGAAACAATAGGGCAGCCAGGATATTAAACAAAAAGATAACAGAGATCGCCTGGGCAACATCTTCTTCCTTAGCCTTGATAACAGGTGCGGTAGCAGCGATGGCAGAGCCGCCGCAAATAGATGATCCAACGGCAACTAGTGTAGCGATGTGACGATCAAGGTTTAGGATTTTTTTCAAAGGAAAAGCGAGTAATAAAGCCGTCAAAATAGTCGCAAGGATGATGGGGAGAGACTGGCTACCGACAGCTAGTACCTGTTTGAGGTTGAGACCAAACCCAAGGAGAACAACAGCTGTTTGAAGGATAGTTTTCGAGGAATAGTTGATACCTGCCTGGGTTTGCCTGCGATTAGTGTGCCAAATGGCGATGATCATGCCGATGAAAATGGCAAATACAGGAGCTCCGATAAGTGGTAACCATTGGCCTAGGAACCAGGCGCTCGTAGCGATGACTAGGCAAAGTGCTAGTCCTGGTAGGCGTAATTTTAAAGTAGACACGGTTGCCTCCTCTTCATGTTTTTGTTTTAATTATAGTGTTTACGATGATAAATGTACAGAAGAGCAAATGGATCTTCTGAATTTCTTTTATAGGACAGTTGAAAGAGAGGTTATGATGAAGAGACCACTTGAGTTTTCTCATGATTTTTTAGCAGAGGTATTAGATAGTGAGAGTGTTGCTGTGGATGCGACTATGGGAAAGGGTAATGATACCTTGTTTTTAGCCAAACGTAGTCGTAAAGTTTACGCTTTTGATGTGCAAGAAGAGGCTTTAACAAAAACAAGACAACGACTAGAAGCCGAAGACATTAACAATGTAGACTTGATTTTAGATGGACATGAGAATCTTGACCACTATGTGAGAGAACCACTTAGAGCAGCAATCTTTAACTTGGGCTATCTTCCTAGTGCTGATAAGAGTATCATCACCCAACCCCATACAACCATACAAGCCATTGAAAAAGTACTCGACCGATTAGAAGTGGGTGGTCGTCTGGCTATTATGATCTATTACGGTCATGAAGGGGGAGAAATGGAAAAGGACTCCGTCTTAAACTTTGTTAGCCAGCTAGATCAAAAAGCCTACACAGTCATGCTTTATCAGGCACTTAATCAAATCAATACGCCGCCGTTTTTAGTTATGGTGGAAAAACTCACTTCTTTCTAGTCTTCTGATGAGAATTTTGTTACAATGGCAAAATGAAAAGGAGTAGTTATGTCTCATCAATCCGTTATTGAACGTTTATCAGAATTGCGCCAAAAATATATTGAACAACCGTCACAAAATGATAGTCATTTTGTTGATTCGCCCAAAATGACTAAAATGAAGAAGAAATTGATGGCGCTTGAAAAAGAACGCTGTCAGTTAAAGTTGACGCAAAAAGATTATCAGGCTATTGATCAGAAAATTGCTGACTTAAAAGAAGCTTTTGCAGAAGACAATAAGGGAGGTTGATCAATATGGATATGTCCATCCTGGTGATTATCTTCCTTTTTTCATTAATCATATCTAATGTCATTAATAGGGTTTTCCCGAAAATCCCCCTGCCCTTGGTCCAGCTCTTGCTGGGGATTACTTACGGGATTTTCCAAGGTGGAAAAGGGATAGATCTCAATCCGGAACTATTTATAGCCTTCGTCATTGCCCCGCTCAACTTTCGTGAAGGTGAAGAAGCAGATGTTGGGAGTTTTTTGAGGTATCGGTCATTGATTCTCTTTCTTATCTTACCTGTGGTTTTTGTGACCGCTCTAGGGATTGGTGCAGTTGCTAGTTATTTGTTGCCGATTGAGTTACCTATGGCGGCTTACTTTGCACTCGGAGCAGCATTAGGGCCAACCGATGCCGTCGCCTTCATTTCGATTGCCAAGCGATTTGCCTTTCCTAAGCGCGTGGAAAATGTCCTCAAACTAGAAGGACTTCTCAATGATGCTAGCGGTTTGGTTGCCTTCCAATTTGCCGTAACAGCACTTCTGACAGGTTACTTCTCTATCGGACAGGCTAGCGTGAAGCTGCTCTTATCCATTATAGGTGGCTTTGGGGTTGGCTTCTTATTTGCCTTTTTGAACCGTGTCTTTCTATCGGTTTTGGAGAAATTCGACGCAGCTGATGTCACAGGTGCTTTGTTGTTGGAGCTAGCGCTCCCGATGGTCTCCTACTTTGTTGCGGATACCTTAGGGGTATCAGCCATTATTGCTGTTGTGATAGCAGGTGTCATGCAGGCAGGGAGACTCAGAAAAGTGACTCTCTTTGATGCTCAGGTTTACCGGGTGACCAATGTTATTTGGAAGACCATTAACTTTATGCTAAATGGTGTGGTCTTTCTAATTTTTGGTTCGGAATTGACCAGTATTCTCGTCCCAGTTTTAACAAGTCCTGATTATGGTAACGGCTATTTGTTGTCATTACTATTGGTTTTGACAGGACTTCTATTCCTACTGCGTTTTAGCATGATCGGACTTTATTATGCTTGGCTAAAATGGTCTAAGAGGAAGACACTGCGCAAGTCTTGGAAAGAAATCTGTCTGTTGACCTTTTCAGGCGTTAAAGGAACGGTTTCTATAGCGACTATTCTCTTGTTACCTCGAATGGAGAATTTGCAATATAGCCTTCTCTTATTTATGGTTGCTGGAGTGACCTTGTTGAGTTTCTTAACAGGACTATTGATTTTACCTTTTCTTGCACCAGCTATTGACAAGCCAGTTGATAACTTTATGAGGATTTCTATCTTGACCAAGGTTTTGACCATCCTAGAGCAAGATAGTAAGGATAACCCCGATAATGCCTCACTTTATGCAGTTATCGATAATTATAACGCTCGAATTCAAGGTTTAATTTTAGAGCAAGAACCAGCAAGTGTCAAGAGAGATTTGGCTAGTCTCCAACTCTTTATGATTGATATTGAAAGCCAAGGTTTAGAGTATGCCTATAATCAAGAGGACATTGATCTTAAGGAATATCGGATTTATCAAGGTTATTTGAAGATTTTAGAAAAACAAGTCAATCGTAGCTTTGTGTCTAGTTTTACTTATGGTATCAGGATTTTTATGCGCGTGGTTCGTGCTAGTCTTCATGAAATCGTCACTTTTGGTGCTCGATTCAGAGCTTTGAAGAAGGTGCCGAAGCAACATCGTCGTTTAACAGAGCAAAATCGAGATCGTATCACAAACCTCTACTTGAAAAATACCGAGCTCATTCTTGAAGCGTTGGAGGATTTAGAGGGGTATTACAATCATCCTTTAGTTGATTATCTCCAGAATGCCCGCTTGCGTGATGCGGAGTTGATCAAATCTGGCTTGTTTGTGGAACGGGTTATCATGCACTGGATTCCAAACAGTAATGACGACATTTTACGAGGATACTATTTGGAGCGAAAGACCATCGCTGAATTTGAAGCCGACGGACTTATTTCCAACCAGTATGCCCAAGAACTCCGTAGCAATGTCAATGAATTAGAAAATTATTCACTTAATGACACAACGACGAGTTTATCATATGAATTCCTTAACTTTGCCAGTCAAAAATAAAGAGTCGTTGAGCTTTTAATGTTTTCGTTGTATTTGACCTAGAGGTTTGCTATAATAATCCTATCAGAGGTGTTTTGAAGCCCATTTGTCACAGGAAGCGGCGTTACTGAGAAATCCGCACAAATGTCAAAACTAGTTGCTGAGTTATCAAATTGTATAAAAAGAGCAGCGGGCACAAGCCCGAATGTGGGTGGTACCGCGGAATTCAAAAAAGAAATTCGTCCCTGTCTAGCGTGAGCTGGGCAGGGATTTTGACGTTTTGGAAAAAATTCGATAATAATTTTTTCAAAACTAATGCATGGAGTAGGAAAAGTCCACTGGGACTTTCCGTCACGACAGGCGAGAGCATATATTTTGTTCACTATTATTTCTATCAATGCGATAGCCTTCCAAGAAGCAAGAGCGTGCTCAAAGCTGATTGGTAAAGGACAACTGGTGACTCAGATGGAGTAAAAATAGTTAATAGAAATTTCTATTTTGATAGGTTATGAGCTTAAGGATAACAGAAACAGTTTTAGTCATGTGAAAACTGTAAATAAAAAACAGGAGGGTAACATGCTTCACCACGTTGAGATTTATGTCAGTGATCTGGCTCGCAGCCGTGTCTTTTATGAATATTTGCTCCCGCAATTTGGATACGAACTCTACCAAGACTGGGCTCAGGGCTTTTCTATGAAAAAAGCAGAGCAGTATATCGTCTTTGTCCAAACACCAACAGCCTTCCTTGAAGCTGGTTACCACCGTTGCCGCACAGGGCTCAACCATCTAGCCTTCCACGGAGGCAGTCGAGAAGAGATTGACCAACTTCGCAAGGGCTTGCTGGCCAGAGGTGTTACACTCCTCTACGATGACCGTTATCCTTTTGCAGGAGGAGAGAACCACTATGTCCTCTATTTTGAAGATCCGGATGGGGTGAAGATAGAGGTAGTGGGGGAAGGAGAAGAAGAAAAATGAAAAGAACCAAACTAACAATTGTTTTAATTCTTGTATTTATAGTATTTCTTATTCTACTACCATTCTTAGCAGAAATGAATGTGCTGGGAACTCCATTAAAATGCCTGAAGTCATATTTCTCATCAGATAGCAACAAAGAGTATTTTGAAGTTGTACTGTCAGCAATCGTAATTTTGACAACTTTTATTCTGTTTTATTGGCAAAATACAATAGAATCACATAATAAAAAGAGGGAATTAAAGGAAGAAAAAGAAAAACAAGAGAAGCTATATTTAGAGCAACGTGAACGCGAACGTGCACTTGTGCGACCGCTATTTTTAACGGAATTACAAGAACAGAATTCAGCAATTAGATTGTTCATCAGAGAAAGTACTCCTCTTACTAACATTACAGTCTACTATCAAAATGTAGAAGATGAAAGTTTTAAAGAGGAATTTGTCGGAAATGCTGTTTCTGGCGATTATATTTTTAGATTTAATTCTGATAAACTTGAGTCAGCTATCATCGAGTGTAGAACTTATTTAGATGAAAATATTTATTTTCAATATCACGTTGGAAACAATTTGCTTCACTACAGAATAGTTGATGGAGAAGATTTAAATTATATCAGAGAGATACTAAAAAGACGTATTTTAAATGATAGTATTGAAAATAACTTGAGTCATATTATAGAAATATATAATATTCAATTACAGCATTCAGTTTATGAATCAATTTTTTTCAATAAGTTTATAGAATTTTTCTCAAGTCACAAGCAATATTGGAGAATATCAAAAGAAGATAAGCTACTTAGATTATCTGTAATACTGGGAGAAGATGATATTGAGATTTCCTTGAGCCGTTCCATTGGATTAGATAGTAAGCACGACTATGCCCAAACTCCAGAGATATTTGTTGAATTATTGGAGGTAATAAATAAGTATTTAAAAGATTGTTGGTATACGACTTGTGAGGAAGCTGAACAAGAGCGATACTATTTCATAGGCAATATAAGAAACTACCAGGGAACAGAAATAGGAAGCTATGTTGAGCGATTTGAAAATGAAATGATTAACCGCAAACTGATAACTCAATACATAGATGATTTGATAACATATTTGCAAAAAACTAAACAAATGGTTGATTTTCCTCTTAGAATTGTTGAAGTTTATTTAAACAAGTATGTGACTATTTCTAAAGAAAGAGTGGAATATCCAAATGAAGTTAAACATGTTAAAGAGCAAATTAGGAATGACTTAAGAAAAGTGTTTAGTAAATATATTTTAAAAGGTAATGAATAAAAGAAAGGACCCCCCATGTCAACAAAAGAACTATCACCAAAATACAACCCAGCTGAAGTAGAGGCTGGACGTTATCAATCTTGGTTGGACCAAGATGTTTTCAAACCATCAGGTAATCCTGATGCCAAACCTTATTCTATCGTTATTCCACCGCCTAATGTCACTGGTAAGTTGCACTTGGGACATGCTTGGGATACGACTTTGCAAGATATTATCATTCGTCAAAAACGCATGCAGGGCTTTGATACGCTCTGGTTGCCAGGGATGGACCATGCTGGTATTGCCACTCAAGCTAAGGTTGAGGAGCGTTTGCGTGGAGAAGGTATCACACGTTATGATTTAGGACGTGAAAAATTCCTTGACAAAGTTTGGGAATGGAAGGACGAGTACGCAGCAACCATCAAGGACCAATGGGGTAAGATGGGAATTTCTGTCGATTATTCTCGTGAACGCTTCACCCTCGATGAAGGTTTGTCAAAAGCTGTTCGTAAGGTCTTTGTAGACCTCTACAAAAAAGGCTGGATTTACCGTGGTGAGTTTATCATTAACTGGGACCCAGCAGCTCGCACAGCTCTTTCTGATATCGAAGTTATCCACAAAGATGTGGAGGGTGCCTTCTACCACATGAATTACATGCTTGAAGATGGTTCACGCGCCCTTCAAGTGGCAACAACTCGTCCAGAAACCATGTTTGGTGACGTTGCGGTTGCGGTTAATCCAGAAGATGACCGTTATAAAGACTTGATTGGTCAAAACGTTATCTTGCCAATCGTCAACAAAGCTATCCCAATCGTTGCAGATGAGCATGCGGACCCAGAATTTGGTACTGGTGTCGTGAAAATCACACCGGCTCATGACCCCAATGACTTCTTGGTTGGTCAGCGCCATGATTTGCCACAAGTTAACGTCATGAACGATGATGGTACCATGAATGAACTAGCTGCTGAATTCGTCGGTATGGACCGCTTTGAAGCTCGTAAGGCAGTAGTGGCTAAGCTGGAAGAACTTGGTGCCCTTGTCGAGATTGAAAAACGTGTGCACTCAGTTGGTCACTCTGAGCGTTCAGGCGCAGTAGTTGAGCCACGCTTATCAACGCAATGGTTCGTTAAAATGGATCAATTGGCTAAAAATGCCATTGCCAACCAAGATACTGATGACAAGGTAGCATTCTACCCACCACGCTTCAATGATACCTTCATGAGCTGGATGGAAAATGTCCATGACTGGGTTATTTCTCGCCAGCTTTGGTGGGGGCATCAAATCCCAGCTTGGTACAACGAGAATGGTGACATGTATGTTGGCGAAGAAGCCCCAGAAGGTGACGGATGGGTGCAAGACGAAGACGTTCTTGACACTTGGTTCTCATCAGCCCTCTGGCCTTTCTCAACCATGGGCTGGCCTGATACAGACTCAGCTGACTTCCAGCGTTATTTCCCAACCTCAACCTTGGTAACGGGATATGACATCATCTTCTTCTGGGTGTCTCGCATGATTTTCCAATCTCTTGAATTCACCGGACGTCAACCATTCCAAAACGTTCTCATTCATGGTCTTATCCGTGACGAAGAAGGTCGCAAGATGTCGAAATCTCTTGGTAACGGTATCGACCCAATGGATGTTATCGAGAAATATGGTGCGGATGCCCTGCGTTGGTTCCTTTCAAACGGTTCTGCACCGGGTCAAGACGTGCGTTTCTCTTACGAAAAAATGGACGCCTCTTGGAACTTCATTAACAAGATTTGGAACATTTCACGCTACATCCTTATGAACAACGAAGGACTGGACTTGGACACTGCTGCTGACAAAGTTGCGCAAGTGGCTAGCGGTCAGGCTGGTAATGTCACC
This sequence comes from Streptococcus pluranimalium, assembly GCF_002953735.1. NCBI lineage: Bacteria > Bacillati > Bacillota > Bacilli > Lactobacillales > Streptococcaceae > Streptococcus > Streptococcus pluranimalium. The sequence continues at coordinate 432,929 of NZ_CP025536.1, forward strand.
GATCGTTGGATTCTCCATAACCTCAATGAAACCATCGCTAAAGTCACTGAAAACTTTGATAAGTTCGAGTTTGGTGTGGCGGGGCACATCCTTTATAACTTTATTTGGGAAGAGTTTGCCAACTGGTATGTTGAGTTGACTAAGGAAGTGCTTTATAGTGACAATGAAGAGGAGAAAGTGGTAACGCGTGCCGTTCTGCTCTATACACTTGATAAGATCCTCCGCTTGCTTCACCCAATCATGCCGTTTGTAACGGAAGAAATCTTTGCCCAGTACGCTGAAGGGTCAATCGTAACAGCTGACTACCCTGTGGTTAATGAAGCTTTTGACAATGCTGACGCCCATAAGGGTGTTGAGAGCTTGAAAGACTTGATTCGTGCCGTTCGTAATGCGCGTGCGGAAGTCAACGTAGCCCCATCAAAACCAATCACTATCTTGGTCAAAACAAGTGACGCTGAATTGGAAAGCTTCTTCACGTCAAACGTCAACTACATCAAACGCTTCACTAATCCAGAAACTTTGGAAATCTCAGCTGATTTGACAGCGCCAGAACTAGCCATGTCAGCGGTTATCACAGGAGCTGAAATCTTCCTCCCGCTGGCCGACCTCCTCAACGTTTCCGAAGAATTGGAACGCTTGAACAAGGAGCTAGCCAAATGGCAGAAAGAACTCGACATGGTCGGCAAAAAACTCAGCAACGAACGCTTCGTTGCCAACGCCAAACCAGAAGTCGTCCAAAAAGAACGCGACAAACAAGCCGACTACCAAGCTAAATACGACGCGACAGTGGAGCGTATCAGAGAGATGGAGAAGTTGGTAAAATAAGCTAATACATACAAATACCCAGCCTAGAAAGGTTGGGTATTGTGGTATAATGAATGAGAAAAAATCAAGTTTACGGAGGTATATTATGAGTAATTTAGGTATTTATAGTGGAAAATTTAATTATGGAAATACTAAAGATGAATATCACGGAAACTTACAAGTGGATAAAATAAATAATATTATCACACTAACTCTTACAATATCTACTTCAGATTTAAATACTGTACCACTCTTTCCTCTGGAAAGCAAAATAAATATTATTTATGGAAAACTTTTAACTGGTGAAACAGTTATGCTTTATGATTGTTATGTTGTAAGTGAATCCAATCATAAAAATTTTACCCAAAAGAGTTTGAACTATACGACACAAGTAATTAGGGCTAGTTATTTATTTGAAACAGATATAATGTTAGGGAAAGAAGGTTTACTAGTGGTCTCAGCACAAGTTGATTTTGGTAATATTCTTGAGTGGGCAGATTTATGTCATTACACATGGGAAGGAGATAGCACCACTTGGAATCCAGTGTGGATTGAGAAAGAGCCGATAAGTGTTAATATACTCGATAACTTAGGAATTACGTTTATTCCAAGTAGAGTTAGTGGAATGTTAGATAATTACCAGGAAAAATTTGAGTTGAATCAAAAAGTTTACACAAAGTTCCAGTATGCAGAACCAGTAGAGTGGGAAGTGTTTTTAGAGGATATAAAGAAAGTAGAGCATTTAATAGGTTTTGGAATACAGAGAAAAGTTCGATTTGAAGGTATAAGATGTCAATTATTTAACAATGATTCTAGGTATGAGTGTTATAATGATGAAGTAACATTAGGAATTGGGAAAATAGAAAATACTGACAATCAACATCCATATTTTTTCTTATACAATTTGGAAACAATTATTGAAGAGGACCATTTTTCAAAGTGGATTTACTATTATGGGAAGTTACAGCCAATTCTAGATTTATATTTTCTGATGTTAGATAATCAATATTATCTGACATCAGAAACAGTATTTTTAAATATGGTTCAAGCGTTAGAAACTTTTCATGCTCGATTTATTACAGATGATGTTAAGGAGTATATTGCTCGGTCTAAATCTCTCGTTGAGAGCTTACATGATTATGAAGGTTGGTTAAGCTTTCTTTGTGATGATAGACAACAAAGAGAGCGCTCAATTTATTTGAAAAGTAGATTGGCAGATTTAATGTTTGCGGATGGACAATATTTAGAATTAGATCCTAAATATATACAGAAAATAGTAGATACAAGAAATTATTATACGCATTATAATCTTAAAAAATTGGGGAAAAGTTTTACAAAGTCGGAATTACCAATTGTAAATTATAGATTAAAAATATTGTTAGAATTTCATATCCTAAAATTAGTAGGATTTGATGAAATTAATCTTAAAAAGAAATATTTTGAAAGTATTCGTAAATTGAGAAAATAATTCGATAAGGAGAATTTATTGCTGATCGAGAGATTTTCTATTCTTTTTTACGCATTTATCGACTGTAATGGTTTACTATGGCTAACATCTAGTGAGTCTCGTTTTGGTTTTCTCTGACAATCTCTTTCTTATTTTTGAGAGACAGCCTAAAAGAGTCACCTCCAAGCAACTTTTAACATTCAAAGCGATGAGAATTTTAGTTTTAAAAATTTTGAATTTATTTAACCAAATAGCTAGTAATTTGATAACTTTGAAGAATTTATTTCTGTCTTCTAGCTTAGCGATAGACTTGGTAAGTTAGGTGGCAGAGATAACATAACTTTGTATCTCAAGAACATTTTAAGACGATGTCAAACTATTTATTGACTGACTTTTTCCTCTGTCTAGTTTTGTGTAATTTATTCACTTCTAAGTTAAAAGTAATCAATCTAAAATTAATTCTACAATTTTTATAAACAATCTTAATAGTTAAGGGAATAAATGTTTTTTAATTTATATAAATAGTCAGATTTTTTTGTTATAATATAAGTATGAAAAAAAGAGAACAATTAAAAATATATTCTAGAAAAAATAATCACATCCATAGAGATAAGAAAAAGAAATTAAAAGGAATTTTAAAAAGAATATTTTCTGTATTAGTTTTACCAGTTATAATCTCGTCAATGATTCCAATAGTTACGAATTTAATCCATACTTTGCATGATGATATTAAAATAAATTCAATTACTGTTAGAGATGCCCCTAGAATTATTGGTGATTATATAGTTAATGAAGCTGATCAAAATAACCAATTTTCGAATCATATAATTAATGATGTTCATTTTTCTGGAGAAAAGGCCGTTACAGTTGATTCTATAATGATAAAAAATGTTAAATTTTCTAATTTTGAATTTAGTGACCTAGTGGCGCATTATGGTTTTAACGATAAAAGTCAAACTTTTGATGCATTTATAATGCAAAATGGTAATAAAAATGTAGATGAGACTTATCACTTGAAAATTAGTAATGTAAATATTAATTCGAAGGATAAGGAAATTTCAAAATACTCCTCTAATGTCCGATTAAATAGTGGTGATATTAGAAAAATTTTTAGTATAAATTTGAACAAAGACTCAATTTTCAAAGAAATGAAAAAACAGTTAAATCAAGACGATTTGATTTCTTTAGACATTCAAAATTCTAAGGGGAACTCCAAAGGAAAAAAAATATTACAATATGATGCTAAAAATAATAAATTCATTTTTCCACCAACAGGTGCTGCATCTGGAGGAGGTAATATTGACGAGATATTATTATTTAAAATAAATTCGTCTAAAAAGAATTATACTAAAATTGTTTCCGAAACTATCGATAAAGATTCGAGAAAATTGTCTTTCAATCTATTGTTTAATAAAACTGCACATGTTGATTATGATATTTATCTATCCTATCAGATGACTTCAATTAAATCAAAATCTGAAGAAAATCACAAATCTATAGATATTCGCGTACCTCATTATATAATATACGGTAGTCCAATTTCACAAGATAATTCTGTCTACTATCAATTTATGATAAAAAAAAAATTATTGACAGCAACTTATAAACAGATGAAAATTTTTAACCCTGATTTATTATATACTGTTGAAGATACGGAAAAATTATTTAGAGTCAGAAAATAAAAATTAATGATTTTTATCATCTTATAAAAGTAAGAGTATATTCAGTAAAATGTTTTTAATGTTTGATTGGTTAATGTATCTTAGTGTTCGATTTTTCTGACTTCAAAATCATTTTAAAAAAGCCTAAAAATCTAAATTTTTATGGTAATTTTCCTAAAATAATTACCGTTATCTCACAACTGAAATATTTTTTACTACCACCAACAATAATGATTAAACCCCTATGACTATCTACAAATCCCTTTACCAATCCCCACTCGGTCCGATCAGTCTTTTGGCTGATGAGGTGTCGCTTTTGGGGCTTTACTTTGTTGGGCAGGCTTATTTTGAGCGTGGTTTTGAGACAGCTCAGATTGTGGAGCAGGAGGTGGCTCCTCATCTGGCGGCTAAGGCTTGGCTGGACGACTATTTTGCGGGGCGCAAGCCTGACTCTGGTCGATTGAGACTGGCTCCACATGGGACTGCCTTTCAGCATCGGGTCTGGTCAGCGCTAGCGGCCATTCCCTACGGTCAAACGACGACCTATGGTCAACTGGCCACAGCCCTCAACTGCAAGTCTGCGCAAGCTATTGGCTCTGCCGTTGGTAAAAATCCCCTGTCCATCATCGTGCCCTGCCACCGTGTGCTAGGGGCTGATGGGTCTTTGACGGGCTATGCTGGTGGCATCGAGCGCAAGGTGGCGCTCTTAGAATTGGAGAAATGATGTATACTTTTTACGAATACCCTAAATGCACGACCTGCAAGAAGGCTAAGAAGGAGCTAGAGATGCTTGGTCTGGACTATCGTTCTGTTGATATCAAGACGAATCCGCCCAAGGTGAGTCTTCTCAAGGAACTTTTGGAGAATTCCGACCTTGATTTGAAGAAGTTTTTCAATATCTCGGGAAATTCCTATAGGGAGTTGGGTCTCAAAGACAAGTTCGATACGTTGACAGTTGATGAGGCACTGGAACTCTTGTCACAAGACGGCATGCTCATCAAACGGCCTATCCTTATCAAGGATGACAAGGTCCTACAAATCGGCTACCGTACGCCTTATGAGGATTTAAATCTTTCATAATATAGCAAAACATCAGTGAAGATAAGCTGGTGTTTTTCTCTTGTGCAACATGCTATAATAGTAAAAAACAAAAAGGAATGGTTATGGTTTTATCAAAAAAACGCGCACGTAAGGTTATCGAAGAGATTATCGCTCTTTTTCCAGATGCTAAGCCTAGTTTGGATTTTCGCAACAGTTTTGAATTATTGGTAGCTGTGACCTTGTCTGCTCAAACGACAGACGCAGCGGTCAATAAGGTGACACCAGCTCTCTTTGAGGCTTTTCCAACACCGGCTGATATGGCTTTGGCAGAAGAAGGCGAGATTGCCAAGTATATTTCTCGACTAGGTCTTTATCGCAATAAGGCTAAGTTTTTAAAGAAATGCTCCCAGCAGCTCTTGGAAGATTTTGGTGGAGAAGTTCCCAGAACGCGACCTGAGTTGGAGAGTTTGGCTGGTGTGGGGCGTAAGACAGCTAATGTTGTGATGAGTGTTGGTTTTGGTATCCCAGCTTTCGCAGTGGATACTCATGTGACTAGGATTTGTAAACACCATGATATCGTCAAGAAATCAGCAACCCCACTTGAAATCGAAAAGCGTGTCATGGAGGTCTTGCCTGAAGAAAAGTGGCTCCCAGCTCATCAAGCCATGATTTATTTTGGGCGTGCGATTTGTCACCCTAAAAATCCAGAGTGCCATGAGTACCCTCAACTCTATGATTTTTCAGACATTTAAGTCAATGTCACCTATTTTTAGTGACAGGATTTCAGAAAAAAACGCTTTAAGACTGTTGTTTAGGGCAGAAATGCTTACACTCGCCCTTGATTTTATGCTATAATATAAGCACTATACTTATTTTTTAGGAGAACATTGATGGAAGACCCCGGTCAGTCCTTGATTTTACAGTTTATTTTATTACTTGTTTTAACCTTGCTAAATGCCTTTTTCTCAGCTAGTGAGATGGCTCTCGTTTCTTTGAACCGTTCTCGAGTTGAGCAAAAAGCTGAAGAGGGCGAAAAGAAATTCGTCCGCTTGTTGAAGGTTTTAGAAAATCCTAATAACTTTTTATCAACCATTCAGGTTGGCATCACGCTTATTAATCTCTTAGCCGGAGCCCAATTTGCGGATTCACTAGGAGATGTTATTGCGGGTTGGTTTGGAGACTCTAGATTTGCAGGTTCTGCTGGTAATGCAGTGTCGCTTATTTTCCTGACATATATTTCGATTGTTCTTGGTGAATTGTATCCCAAGCGAATTGCCATGAACCTTAAGGAAAATCTTGCGGTTATTTCTGCACCAGTGATTCTGGTTTTGAGTAAGATCGTTAGTCCCTTCGTATGGTTGCTCTCAGCTTCAACCAACCTTCTCAGTCGTATCACACCGATGAGTTTTGATGATGCGGATGAGCAGATGACACGTGATGAGATTGAGTATATCTTAACCAATAGTGAAGCATCGCTGGATGCGGAAGAAATTGGCATGCTTCAAGGGATTTTTTCACTTGACGAGATGATGGCTCGAGAGGTTATGGTGCCTCGAACAGATGCATTCATGGTGGATATTAACGATGACATCAAAGAAATTGTTCAAGCGATTTTAAAAGAAAACTATTCTCGTATCCCTGTTTATGATGGGGATAAGGACAGGGTGATAGGTCTTATCCATACCAAGAAAATCCTTAATGATGCTTTTGCTAATGGCTTTGATAAGATCAACATTCGTCGTATTATGCAGGAGCCTTTATTCGTTCCTGAGACTATCTTTGTGGATGATTTGCTAACGCAATTACGAGCAACGCAAAATCAAATGGCTATTCTTTTGGATGAATACGGGGGATTAGCTGGTATTGCGACTTTGGAAGACCTGCTTGAAGAGATTGTTGGTGAAATCGATGATGAAACGGATCTTGCAGCTGAATCCGTTCGTGAAATCGATGATAATACCTATATTGTCAAAGGGACAATGACCCTTAATGAATTCAACGACTATTTTGATACTAACTTGGAAAGTGATGATGTTGATACCATTGCCGGTTTCTATTTAACTGGGGTTGGTTCCATTCCAAGTCAAGAAGTCAAAGAGTCCTATACTGTTGATAGTAGCGACAAGCGTTTAACGCTTATTAATGATAAGGTCAAAGATGGCCGTATTAATAAATTAAAATTATTGGTTTCAGGCATTCCTGAAGAGGAAGAAGAAGCCTAAGTTGACAATTCAGAGTTCAAATGAGCTCTGAATTTTTTGTGCTATAAAACTAGAGAGAAATCGATGACGGTCTGTACTATAAAAGAACTTGTGCTATTTCTGAGGACATTTCCTTGTGATACTTTTGTTTTACTTGTGAAAAGTGTATAATAGAAATTATAAAAACGGTTACATAAATTTTTCATGTATGGGAGGTTGCAATGACTGAGATTGATTATTCGCAAGTAACGGGAATGGTCCACTCGACAGAAAGTTTCGGTTCGGTTGATGGCCCAGGAATTCGTTTTATTGTTTTCATGCAAGGTTGTAAAATGCGTTGTCAATATTGTCACAATCCTGATACTTGGCAAATGGAAACCAACAATTCTCAGGAAAGAACCGTCGAAGACGTTTTAAATGAGGCGATGAAGTACCGTCATTTCTGGGGAAAAAATGGGGGTATTACCGTTTCAGGTGGGGAAGCACTCCTACAAATCGAGTTTGTAACAGCTCTCTTTCATGAAGCCAAAAAATACGGTATTCACTGTACTTTGGATACTTGTGCCCTACCTTTTCGTGATAAACCAGCCTATCATGAGATTTTTGACAGGCTCCTAGAAGTCACGGACTTGGTCTTGCTAGACATCAAGGCTATCCGTCCTGAGAAACACAAGATTGTTACAGGACAATCCAACCGTAATATCCTAGCTTGTGCGCGTTATCTCTCAGACAAGGGCAAACCTGTCTGGATTCGCCATGTTTTGGTACCAGGCTTGACTGATGTTGATGAGGAATTGGAAGAGTTAGGAGAATTCGTAAAAACGCTCAAAAATGTCGATAAGTTTGAAATTCTTCCCTACCATACTATGGGCGAATTCAAATGGCGTGAATTGGGCATTCCTTACAAGCTTGAGGGCGTTAAACCACCCACAGCAGCCCGAGTTCAAAATGCTAAGGATATCATGCAAACAGAAAGCTATACAGAATATTTAAAACGCATGCAAGGTGCTTAAGATATGAAACTAGGGGATTTTCTCTAGTTTTTTTATGTGATATCTGCTGTCCTCGTGATTTACCAGCAAGCCTTTTGGTAGATAGCTTGACTTGTGGTATAATGTAACAGAATTTAAAATAATGAAGAGGTATAAACATGTCTAAATTTTTAGTTTTTGGTCACCAAAATCCTGACACAGATGCTATTGCATCATCATACGGTTGGGCTTACTTGGAGCGTACAGCCTTTGGTCGTGATGCTGAAGCTGTAGCCCTTGGCACACCAAATGAGGAAACAGCTTTTGCCCTTAACTACTTTGGTGTTGAAGCACCTCGTGTAGTTGAGTCTGCTAAAGCAGAAGGTGTTAGCCAAGTTATCTTGACAGACCACAATGAATTCCAACAGTCTATCTCAGATATTCGTGATGTTGAAGTTGCGGCTGTGATTGACCACCACCGTGTGGCTAATTTTGAGACAGCAAACCCTCTTTACATGCGTTTAGAGCCAGTTGGGTCAGCATCATCTATCGTTTACCGCGCTGCTAAAGAAAACAGCGTTGAACTTCCAAAAGAAGTGGCTGGTCTCTTGCTTTCAGGCTTGATTTCAGATACCCTTCTCTTGAAATCACCAACAACTCATGAGTCAGACCCACAAGTGGCTAAAGAATTGGCAGAAATTGCTGGTGTTAACTTGGAAGAGTATGGGCTTGAATTGCTCAAAGCGGGTACTAATCTTGCTAGCAAGTCAGCAGCAGAATTGATTGATATCGATGCTAAAACCTTTGAACTTAATGGTAACAATGTTCGTGTCGCTCAAGTTAACACTGTTGATATCAACGATGTATTGAACCGTCAAGAAGAGATTGAAGCAGCTATTTCTGAAGCGATCGTTTCAGAAGGTTACTCAGACTTTGTTTTGATGATTACAGATATTCTTAACTCAAACTCAGAAATCCTTGCTCTTGGTTCAAATATGGATAAGGTTGAAGCAGCCTTTAATTTCAAATTAGATAGCAACCATGCTTTCCTAGCAGGAGCTGTGTCACGTAAGAAACAAGTGGTGCCACAATTGACAGAAAGCTTCAATGCATAAACTAAAAATACAGACATCAATGTTGATGTCTGTGTTTTTTATAGTTTGACTTTGGTCATAAGATAGAGGAAATAAGGCGCTCCGATTAGGGTAACAATAATACCAGTTGGAATGCCTGTGCCAACCAATAAGACCCTACCGATAGTGTCAGCAACCAAGAGTAAGATCATACCTAGAATAATACTACTTGGTATGGTCAAATGATGATTTGCTCCTAATAACTTGCGTGTGATATGACCAGCAACAAGACCGATAAAGGTAATATTACCAATTAAGACAACGCTGAGGGAAGCTAAGGCAGTTGATAAGATAAGGACAATCAGTCTTTCTTTATGAAGATTCAAGCCCAAGGCTAATGCTGTTTGTTCATTGAGATTCATAATGTTTAGGGATTGACTTTTGGTATAAGTAATGCCCCAAATAAGTAGCAAAGCAGGTGCAAAGATAATGACTCTTGACCAAGATCCTCCCGAAATACTACCGCTCAACCAGCTAACAATAAAGTCAACCTTAAAGTCATCAATACTGGAGACAATGGTTACCATCAGTCCAGATAAGAGACTAGACATTCCTATACCTGCAATGATTAAACGAGTTGGGCTAACCCCGTGGTTCTTTTTACGTGAAATCAAGTAAACCAGGACAATAGTACTTATACCACCAAACATTGCTAAGAAAGGCGTCACTGCCATGGTCGTTATATCTGATAAATCAGAATAACCAACAACCAGAGCTACTACTAAACCAGCTCCAGAATTGATCCCTAAAATACCGGAGTCGGCCAAAGGATTTTTGGTTAGATTCTGCAAAAGTAACCCCGATAAGGCAAGCGAGCCACCCCCTAAAAGACAGGCAAGAATTCGTGGTAAACGGATTTTAGCAATGATCAGAGTCATTCCCTTAGAAGCTTGACCGGTCAAGACCTCAACAAGATCCATGATGGAAGCATTGGCATAGCCTACTGACAAGGCAATGACAAAACAAGAAACAAGTAGCAAAGCTAATACGAGAAAGGTGAGTTTAATGCGGTTTGGGTGTGTCATCATAAATACTTCCCCTTCCTAATAAGCCATAGGAAGCAAGGAAGCCCGACAACAGCGATAATAGCACTGATTGGTGTTTCTCTTGGTGGATTGATCATTCGCGAGATAATATCTACCCAAAGCAGAAATACAGCTCCAGCGTAAGCTGATAGAGGGAGAATGAGGCGGTAATCCTTTGGAACAAAAAGCTTTATGGCATGAGGGATAATTAACCCAACAAAAGCTATCGAACCAACCATAGCGACAGCCCCAGATGAGATAACCAAAACAATGACTAATAGTAATAATGTCGTCAGAAACGTTTCTTGCCCAAGAGCCTTGGCTACTGTTTCATTTAAACTGAGGATCGTTAACTGATGGGCAAATAATTGTGCCAAGATCAGTCCGATACTGATGATGGGAATAATCAAGGAAATCATTGACCAGTTGATTTGTGAGAGTCCACCTGCCTGCCAACCAATGACAGTGGTTTCAAGGTCAAAATAGATCGTAATAGCTTGTCCAATCGCTGAAAATAAGGTGGAAACCATAGCACCTGCTAAGATTAATCTCAGTTGATTGTAGCCCTTACCTTTTTGATAAGCGAGAATAAAAACCATCACGGCTGCTAGACTAGAACCGAGTAGACAAATCAATAGAATTTGAAAGTAGTGCAAATTGCCCCAAAAAGCATAGGCGATGATGAGGGATAAACCAGCTCCAGCATTAATGCCAAGAAGGCCTGGGTCAGCAATGACATTTCTTGTAATACCTTGCATCATAGCACCTGATTGCGACATTGCTGCGCCAACAAAAAGAGCTGCCAACATCCTTGGTAGGCGAATGTCAATGACAATATCTTGGATATTTGAATGAGTGAGGGGCTGCTGTAGGGTAGTTAGCAATTCTGAATTCGAAAAATTGATAGCGCCAAAGCGTAAGCCAATATAGCTTCCTAAAAGAAGTAAGATAGTCAGGATGAAAAAAACAAGCCAAAGACATTTTGGCCTATTTTGATGAGTCATTGAGGGCGTCATGGTAGCCTTTCTAATGATTAATTAGCTTTTTGGATAGCCTCCGTAAAAGCATCTAATTGGAGATCAAGAGACATTGGATCAGCGAAGTAGAAGAGATTGTAGTCCACTTCTAAGACGTGACCTGCTTTGACAGCGGGAATATTTTTCCAAACATCACTTTCTTTAAGTGATGAAGCTGCTTTTTCATTGTCTTTATTGATATTAACAACCGCATAGTCCCCGATATAGTCGCCAAGAACTTCTTGAGAAACTCCGAACCAACCGTCTTTAAAGACGTCCTCTTGAACTTTTTGAGGAGCTTTGTAACCCAGGGCACGGTAGATTAATTCACTACCACGCCCAAATTCTGGACCGTAAAGATAGATGCTCTTGTCATAGAAATCCATAACTGTAAAGGTTGTGTCGGGCTTGAGTTGATTAGCTAGTTCTTTTTTAGTTTCAGACACTTTTTTGTCCCAATCTTGACGCCAGGCTTTAGCTACTTTTTCTTTGCCAAATACTTGTCCAAACTGGTTCATGACCTCCAAGTAGTCGCTAGCACCGAATTCGATGGCTAGTACAGGTGCAATTTCTTTGAGTTTATCAATGTTTTCATCAAGTGAGAAAACAATGATTAGATCCGGCTCTTCAGCAGCAATAGCTTCTGTATCAGCTGATTTGAGTTGTGGTAAGCCTTTCAGTTTATCCCCAAAGGCGGCGCTATTCTTTTCTAAATCAAGAGAAAAAGAAGATACGTCAACACCGAGTTTCAAGAGATGTCCTGTGTATGAATAAGCGAAGTTAACAACTTTTTTAGGATTTTCAGGGATATCACCGTAGTAGGTAAACCCTTTTATTTTAGGCATGCTGGAGATTTTGACTTCCTCTGGCTTTGAGCTTTCTTGTTTAGAAGAAGCACAAGCAACTAGAAGAAAAGAGACTGTAAACAGACAAATGAGTGTTAAGAGTTTGCGAAATGTCATAAATCCTCCAAAGGTAGTAATTGATAAGATAGTAAAATAGGACGTGTGGAAACAGGATCCTCGATGATATGAGCCTTAATGTGAAAAATATCTTCAATACGTTCGGATGTGATGATGTCTTCAACAGATCCTTGGTACTGAATCTTGCCGTTTTTCATAGCGATAATATGATCCGAAAATCGTGCTGATAAATTCAAATCATGAAGCACCATAATGATGGTTTTATGGGACTTCTTGTTTAAATCTGCCAAGAGCTCTAGGACTTCAAGTTGATGATTTAAATCCAAATAAGTTGTCGGTTCATCCAGGAAAATAGTGTCTGTATCTTGCGCCAAAGCCATCGCAATCCAGACACGTTGCCTTTGCCCACCACTGAGGCTATCCACTTCGAGATTGGCTAAATCTGTAATCTTGGTCATCTCCATAGCCCAGTGAATACGACTACGATCGTGAGTTGTCAGGCTTCCCAGATATTTTTGATGGGGAAAACGCCCATAGGATACTAACTCATAGACCGTAATTCCTTCAGTTGCTTCTAAAACTTGTGGTAATAGAGCGATTTTTTTAGCAACCTCCTTCGTAGGCATTTGAGCTATGGCTTGCCCGTCCAGATAAATCTGTCCTTTATTGATACTGTGGATACGTGTTAAAGCTTTGAGCAAGGTAGATTTTCCACAGCCATTGGCACCGATAATGGTCGTAATCGCTCCGTGAGGAATCTTGACGGATAGATTTTCAATAATGGTATGATGGTCGTAGGCCACGTCAATATGTTGAGCGTGAATCTCAGACAAGACAAATCCTCCTTTTGAAGTGATGGCTTATTTGGATAGCAAAGATGGCTGTTACAAATCACTAGATGAAGACATGAATGATTTTATGAAAGACCAACAAGGCTAATACGAATTTGATTATAGCATAGTAAAAGGGCTTACAAAAGCCCTTTTCTTCTCTTTTTATAGAAAACACTCTTAACAATAATCATTCAAAAAAATATCAATAATGGTTACAAAAAGAAGTGATAATCATTCTAAATAGTCTATAGAAAGGATTTAGCGACAAGAAGGTCACCAGGGTATTTAGCATGTTTGCCTTCAACGATCTGGTAGGCATCTGCTCCCTTTCCAGCAATAATGACAGCATCATTTTCAGTTTTGCTTTGACGCATGGCTGTTTCGATAGCTTTTTCGCGGTCAATAATGATTTGAACTGGTCTGTGGATATAGCTGGCAATTTCTTCGGAGATGGTTTGTGGATCTTCAAAGTTAGGATCATCAGCAGTTAAGATGATATCTAAATCCGGGTATTGATTGATGACATGTCCAAAGTCAGCACGTCGGCTTTCTCCCTTGTTGCCGGGAGCTCCTAGAATAAGAGTCATTTGCCCTTTTTGGTGTTGGCTGACAACATCTAGCAACTTGGTTAAACTATCGCCATTATGGGCATAATCAACAAAAACCTTAGCACCATTTGTCTGGGTCAAGACCTCCATACGGCCAGGAACACTGGTTTGGGCGATGCCTTTTTGGATATCTTCCAGACTTGCTCCGAGGCGTAGGCAGGCTAATCCTGCAGCAAGGGCATTCTCTTGATTGAAGTCACCGATTAATTGCATATCGTAATGTCCAGCTAGTTTGCCTTTAGCATCGAAAGAGAAGGCAGAGCTGTTTTCGATAGTATTGTCGGAGTTTTGACCATAAAAATCATGGGGAAGTTTTTCAACTTCTTCTTTGACAACTTGAAAATGATCCATTCCACTGTTAACAATGGTAGCCTTGCTGTTAACCATCAACTGGCGCTTGTGGTAGAAATAATCTTCAAAAGTTGGGTGTTCGATCGGTCCGATATGATCAGGACTGATGTTGAGAAAGACACCAACATCGAAGGTCAAGCCATAGACACGTTTCACCAGATAAGCTTGGCTAGAGACTTCCATGATCAGATGAGTCATACCATTTGAAACAGCTTCAGCCATCATTTTAAAAAGGTCCAAGCTCTCAGGTGTTGTCAATCTTGACTTGAAAAAAGTCTTGCCATCTAGCGTTGTATTCATGGTAGAAAGCATGGCTGGTTGATGACTTTGTTTCAGAATATGGTAGGCGAAATAAGCGGCAGTTGTTTTACCTTTAGTCCCTGTAAAAGCTAATAATTGTAATTTTTCTTGCGGATTATCATAGAAAGCCATGGCAATCAGACTCATCGCTTGCTTGATATCGTTGACAAGGATGGCTGGGATACCTACTTCATAATCAATTTCAGAAATATACCAACTCAGCCCTTTGGAAATGGCTTGTTCAAGAAATTCAGCTTTGAAGGATGACCCTTTAGCAAAAAAGAGTGTTTTAGCATCTGCATCGCGACTGTCATAGCTAAGATTGTCAAAGGCAACACCTTGCCAGTTATAGAAGAAGCCTTCAGGATGATTGATTTGGCGATAATTGTGGTCGTTTTTTAAAATATCTAATACGGTTTCTATTTGCATCATACTTCTTATTTTAGACCTATGGCTATAGTTTTACAAGTCCTAGGCAAAAGTTTATAATAAATTGAATAAATTTTAAAAGGATAGGAAAATGTCTGAAAGCAAAGCAAAAGTCTCCCAACAGGAGCAAATGATGCGTGGGACTGCCTGGTCTGCAGCTGGTAATTTTATCAGTCGCTTATTGGGAGTTGTTTATATCATTCCTTGGTATTTGTGGATGGGAAGCCATGCGGACAAGGCAAATGCCTTATTTACACAAGGGTATAATATCTATTCCCTCTTTCTCTTGATCTCAACTTCTGGACTTAATGTCGCAGTAGCTAAACAGATTGCTAAGTATAATGCTTTAAATAAAAAATCTGAGAGTATCCAGTTGATTCGTGAATTCCTAAAGTTAATGTTGATTTTAGGGCTTGTTAGTGCAGGAACGATGTTTCTCTTGTCACCTATCATTGCTAAACTTTCAGGAGTGGGGCATGAATTGGTACCAGTTATTCAAAGTTTATCCTGGTCTGTTTTGATCTTCCCGATGATGAGTGTTATTCGAGGCATTTTTCAAGGTCATAATGATTTGGCTCCCTTTGCTAAAAGTCAGGTAGCAGAGCAGTTTATTCGTGTGGTGTGGATGCTATTGACAGCTTACTTCGTTATGCAGCTTGGTTCAGGTGATTATGTCAAGGCAGTGACACAGTCAACTTTTGCAGCCTTTCTTGGAATGCTAGCTAGCATGGGAGTTCTGTTCTATTATCTAGCTAAGGCAAAGCTATTAAAACCTATTTTTTTTGAGAAAACAAAAGACATTTCAGTAGATGCGAAAGGCTTGTTGCTTGAGACTTTAAAAGAAGCGATTCCTTTTATTGTAACGGGCTCTGCCATTCAAATTTTTAGTCTGATTGATCAGTTTACTTATGCTAACTTTATGGCAATGATTAGCCATTATAGTCGGTCGGAATTATCGGTTCAATTTGCTTACTTTGCCTCTAATCCTAACAAGATTGTGATGCTTCTGGTTTCTGTAGCTGGCTCGATTGGTGGCGTAGGGATTGCGCTGTTGACAGAAAATTATGTCAAAAAAGATATGAAAGCAGCAGCAAGTCTCATCGCTAACAACTTGCAGATGCTCTTTATGTTTATTATGCCAGCGATTGTCGGGATTCTTATTTTAGCTAAGCCAGTCTATACGATTTTCTATGGTGCGCCGACTGACATGGCCCTGGGATTGTTTGTGGCAGCAATGGTTCAAACGTTATTTTTAGCCTTATATATTATGTTGTCGCCAATGCTTCAAGCCATGTTTGAAAATAGAAAAGCCATGCGTTATTTTAGTTATGGGTTGGTGACGAAGGTTATCTTGCAGGTTCCGATGATTTATTTATTTCATGGTTATGGACCTCTTTTATCGACTTCTATCGCCTTGGCTGTTCCGATTGTCCTCAGTTACCTCCGTTTACAGCAATTAACAGGAATTAGCCCTTCAGGCTTAAATCGTCGTTTGCAGTTAATCAATGTAATGACAATTATCATGGCTATTTTAGCAGCCCTTGTAACGCTTATTTTGCATTTGGTGCTGGATCCTGCTAGCCGTATTCATAGCGTACTTTATGTGGTTATTGTTGGTGCAGTTGGGATGATGAGCTACGGTTATATGTCATTGAAAACACGGATGCTTGATAAGCTAATTGGAGGTCGTGCCAATCGTTTACGTGAGCGCTTTAAGATTTCATAAGTTATTAAAAGGGGCTGGGTAAAAAGTCCTTCCTATCAATATGGCGTTCGTTTTAACATCTTAATACAGTAGTTGGGAGAAATCCTTAGCGATTTACCGCTTTTAGCGTTTCCCTGCACAGTTGCTTAGGGATTTTAGTCCCAAGCAACTACTTCTGAATGGATGTCTTGCTCACGTCTTAGGCTCGAAACTAGACGTAGAAGTGGGTAAAAGAATCGCATTTCTATCTGTGACCTCAAAAGCTCTCTCAGATCTTTTGAGCAATGTAGGGGTAAGGAGACGAATGATTTTTTGGTTAAAGGGAGTTCTTTTTCGACTCCCTTTTTTGATCGTGTAAGTGCTAACAAGAGTTCATACCTTATGGCTTATTAAACTTATACTTATTGAAAATCTGACGTTGTCAAGTTTACCTTGCTGAACTTCAGTTCTATCTGCGGCTCTATCCTAGTCAGAATTTGATTTTCTTCGAGCATTAGTTATGAGGGATATAATTCAAAACTATACCTTCCTATCATAAATCTATATAATTCGCTGCCTGCTATCTTTTCTAAGAAGTGTTAGAATAAATATACTTGATTAAATATGATGATTATAAGTTATTCTTGAGTCAGAAAAGGAGATTTATGACAAAAGATTATCAGTTAGCTACTGTTTTAGCACAAGCGGGTATTAAATCAGATGATGTGACAGGATCACTAGTTTCTCCGATCCATTTATCCACTACCTACCAACATCCAGAATTTGGAAAATCAACAGGTTATGATTATACGAGAACAAAAAATCCTACCAGAACAAGGTTAGAAGCCACTCTAGCTAAGATTGAAAAAGCAGATTATGCCATAGCAACGAGCTCGGGGATGAGTGCGGTTGTATTAGCATTTTCAGTGTTTTCATACGGCAGTAAGGTGGTTGCGGCGCGTGATTTGTATGGTGGGTCATTCCGTTGGTTTAACAATCAAGAATCTGAAGGCCGTTTTTCGTTTACTTATGCCAATACTCAAGAGGAAATGATTGCTGCCATTGATGCATCAACTGATATTGTCTATATCGAAACGCCAACTAATCCATTGATGGTTGAATTTGATATTGCAAAAGTGGCTCAAGTAGCCCATGCTCACGGCGCAAAAGTGTTAGTCGATAATACTTTTTATAGTCCTGTTTACCAAAATCCGATTCTGCTTGGTGCTGACATTGTTATCCATTCAGCGACAAAGTATTTATCAGGGCACAACGATGTCTTAGCTGGTGTGGTGGTGACAGATGACCAATTCTTGTTTGACCAGCTCATGTATCATTACAATACGACAGGACCTAATTTATCGCCACTTGATTCTTATCTTTTGATGCGTGGTCTCAAAACCCTCAAAATTCGTATGGAGGCTGCAACTAAAAATGCCCAAGAGCTGGTTGCATTTTTGGAAAATCATCAAGCTATCAAAGAAGTTCTATATACAGGCAAGGGTGGGATGATTTCCTTTAAGGTTAAAGATCAAGGGAAGATTCCAGTACTCTTAAATCATTTAAACATCATTAGTTTTGCGGAGAGCTTGGGAGGTGTGGAAAGTTTAATTACCTATCCAGCAACGCAAACACATGCAGATATTCCATCAGAAGTCCGTGCCTCTTACGGGTTAACAGACGACTTGCTACGGCTGTCTGTTGGTATTGAAGACATCGAAGATTTAAAAGCAGATTTAGAGCAAGCCTTGAGCAAATAAGGAGTTAGCATGACCAAGTATAATTTTACAGACGTTCCAGAGCGTCTCAAAACCAATGCCATTAAATGGCAAAAGGTCAAAGAAGATCCGGAAATTATTCCTTTATGGATCGCTGATATAGACTTTCAAGTTTTTCCAGAAATGACAAAAGCCCTAGAAGAGTTTGCTAAGACCTCAGTTTTTGGTTACGACGCTCCTAAAGAGAGTCTCTATCAAGCCATTCAAAGCTGGGAAAAAAAGCAACATCAAGTCACTATTGATAAAGAAGACATTGTCTTGATTGAAGGTGTTGTTCCGGCTATTTCAGTAGCGCTCAATGCTTTTACCAATAAGGGAGATGCGGTTCTTATTAACACACCGGTTTACCCTCCTTTTGCTCGCAGTGTCAAATTAGCAGAGCGACTCTTGGTTACTAATTCTCTGGTGGACCAGGATGGTCATTTTGAAATTGATTTTGAGCGACTGGAAAAAGAGCTGGTTGATAATCAGGTAAAGCTTTACATCTTCTGTAGCCCTCATAATCCTGGCGGTCGTGTTTGGACGAAGGAGGAGATTATCAAAGTGGCTGAGCTTTGTCGTAAGCACGGTGTTTATCTTGTTTCAGATGAAATTCATCAAGACTTAGCTCTTTTTGGCAATGAGCACCATAGTCTTTTATCTGTCGATCCTGACTATCAAGATTTTGCCTTGGTATTGACAAGTGCGACAAAGACCTTCAATATTGCAGGGACCAAGAATAGCTTTGCACTAATCCCAAATGCTAAACTAAGAAAAGCTTTTAAAGATGCCCAATTAGTTAACAATCAACACGAAGTTTCGACGTTAGGCTTTTTGGCCACAGAAATAGCTCTTAGAGACGGAAAAGCTTGGCTAGATGAGCTGAAAACTGTTCTTGAGATGAATATCAATTTACTCACCCAAACCTTGAGAACCAAAACAAAGATCAAAGTTATGAAGCCAGAAGGCACCTACTTAGTTTGGCTAGATTTTTCTGATTATGGTATCGATCATAATGAACTGGGTCGAATGATTCAAGAAGATGCCAAATTGATTTTGAATGATGGTTTAACGTTTGGAAAAGAAGGAGAGTATCATTTCCGCTTGAACACAGCCACACCTACACATTTACTAGAGAAAGCACTTAATCGCTTGGTAAAAGTCTTTCCCAAAATCTAGTGGAAAATAATGACATTGACCACCCAAATCTTCCCCTCAAGGAGGATTTTTTGGTATAATAAATAAAAACAATAGAAAGTGGTTTCACATCATGGGAAAATTCCAAGTCATTTCACATCCGCTCATTCAACATAAACTCTCAATCCTACGTCGTTCAACAACTCCGACAAAAGATTTTAGAGAATTAGTTGATGAAATTGCTATGTTGATGGGGTACGAAGTGTCTCGTGACTTACCTCTTGAAGACGTTGAAATTGAAACGCCAGTGACAACAACTGTTCAGAAACAATTGGCTGGTAAAAAATTAGCTATCGTTCCTATTCTTCGTGCTGGTATCGGTATGGTTGACGGCCTGCTGAGTCTGGTTCCAGCTGCCAAAGTTGGTCACATAGGGATGTATCGTGACGAAGAAACACTTGAACCAGTTGAGTACTTGGTCAAACTACCAGAAGATATTGATCAACGTCAAATTTTCTTGGTTGATCCAATGCTTGCTACTGGTGGTTCAGCTATCTTGGCTGTAGATTCACTAAAAAAACGTGGTGCGACCAATATCCGCTTTGTTTGTTTGGTGGCTGCACCAGAAGGTGTTGAAAAATTACAAGCAGCACACCCAGATGTAGATATCTACACAGCTTCGCTTGATGAAAAACTCAATGAGCATGGCTACATTGTTCCAGGTCTAGGTGATGCAGGTGATCGTCTCTTTGGTACAAAATAGAAATAGTGTTGGCATTAGCCGAAGGAGAGCAATGGATTGCTCTTTCCTTTTTAGACAAAAATTAGCACTCTTGTATATAGAATGCTAAAAATTGAGTTTTTTATTTGACCTTTATTGACCTATAACCTATAATAGAGTCAATCAGAAATTTGGTAACTGAGTTTATCAAAGGAAAATCAAAATCCTTACAAGTGCCTTGACAATCAGGAAGATATCCTTGGTAAGTCTAGGTCTTGTATCTTAAGAAAAATGGAGAAAAAGTATGATTCCAGTAGTTATTGAACAAACATCACGTGGCGAACGCTCTTACGATATTTATTCACGTCTCTTAAAAGACCGTATTATCATGTTGACTGGTCCAGTTGAAGACAACATGGCTAACTCAGTGATTGCCCAGTTGCTCTTCTTGGATGCACAGGATCCAACCAAAGATATTTACCTTTACGTTAACACACCAGGGGGTTCGGTTTCAGCTGGCTTAGCAATTGTTGATACCATGAACTTCATAAAAGCTGATGTCCAAACTATTGTTATGGGAATGGCAGCTTCAATGGGAACTATTATCGCTTCATCAGGTGCTAAAGGCAAACGTTTTATGTTACCAAATGCAGAATACATGATGCACCAACCAATGGGCGGTACTGGTGGAGGTACCCAACAAACGGATATGGCTATTGCGGCTGAACACCTCTTGAAAACACGTCACAAATTAGAAAAAATTCTTTCTGATAACTCAGGACAAACTATGGAGAAAATCCATATTGATGCTGAACGTGATCGTTGGATGGATGCTGAGGAAACCCTTGAGTATGGTTTCATTGACGCTATCATGGATAATAATGAGTTGAAATAATTGATATCATCTCAAAATAAAGAGCCTGCTCCTATCTGGTTTGAGAACGTAGACAAACCTATTTTATTTCAAAAATGTTTTACGCTGCTTTACAAAAATAATCATTTTTAGCGAGCGAAGCGAGCCCAAACCGAAACTTTCCGATGTGATAAAAGTGGCTGAAACAATAGTGTTTCAGCCACTCGGAAGATTTGAAACTTTAGGTTCAAATCTTAGGCATGGAATCCTAAAGGGAGTCGCTGCCGTCCGCTATCACCTAAGGAAAGTTTCAAAAAGACTTTGTTTTCAATCTGGAACCTGCTCCTAGCAGGTTTTTTATTTTGGAAAATTTGCTATAATGGTAGCAATAAGATTGAAACAGAAAAAAAGGATATTATGGAAATCAAAGAAAGAATTGGTCTTGCGGTTTATCTCTATTACAACCGTGATGCTAGAAAGTTAAGTAAGTTGGGTGATATGGTGTACCATTCCCGCCGCTTTAAATACCTCATCATCTATATCGATAAAGAACAAGAAGCGGCTGTTCTAGAAAGTTTGAAGTCAATGAAATTTGTTAAAAAAGTCAAACTCTCAGCACTTGATGCTATTGATATGAATTTTGTAGGTAATTTAGGAAACCATGAAACAGAATAAATAAAAACCATATAAAAAATATAATCATCAGAAAAGTTATGATGGCAATAAAGTAGTTTAGAATGATTGGTTGGAAGACAGTTCTTTGTTTTGAACTGTTTTTCCAACCAATCTTTTTTGATAGAAAAGACCATTTTAAGAAATGACACATGTGGAGAGGTTAAAAACTCTTGAAAGATTGCTATTACTGCATTTTAAGGAATTTGAAAAATTCAGAAAAAATCTATTGACAATATTCTGATAATTCAGTATTATTATGTAACATACTTGAAGGAGATTATTCTATGAAGAAAAAATTAACATTTGCAGCTGTTGCATTTATGAGTACAGCAGTTCTTTCAGCTTGTGGTGCTGCACCAGGTAGTTCAAGTTCAAACGCAGAAGGAACAAAGGTTGGTGACACACTTAAAGTTGGATTGAACTTTGAGTCAACAGGTGATGTTTCTGCTTATGGTAATGCAGGTAAAAACGGTGCTCAACTTGCCATCGATGAGATCAATAAAGATGGTGGTGTTGATGGTAAAAAAATCAAAGCTTTTGTTAAAGATAACAAATCTGATAACTCAGAGGCTGCGACGGTTACAACTAACTTGACAACTGAAAGTGAAGTTAATGCGATTGTTGGTCCAATGGTATCATCAGCGGTTGCTTCAGCTAGTCCAAACGCAGAAAAAGCGGCTGTGCCATTGGTAGCGCCAGCTGCGACTCAGGATGACTTGACAGTTGATAAAGACGGTAAAACACGTCCATACATGTTCCGTACAACTTTCATTGACAGTTATCAAGGTGAAGCTATTTCTAAATTCGCTACTGATGAGTTGAAAGCTGAAAAAGTTGTTCTTTACTACGATAACTCAAGTGACTACGCTAAAGGAATTGCTAAAGAATTCAAAAAACAATTCAAGGGTGAGATTGTTAACGAATCAACATTCCAAGCTAAAGATACTGACTTCCAGTCTGCTTTAACAAAATTCAAATATGCTGACTTTGATGCTGTTGTCATGCCTGGTTACTATCAAGAAGTTGGTACCATCATCAAACAAGCTCGTGAAATGGGAATCGATGCTCCAATCGTTGGTCCAGATGGATTTGCGGATGACAAACTCGTCGAATTGGCAGGTGCCAAGAATGCTTCAGATGTCTACTATATCTCAGGATACTCGGCTAAATCATCTGATAAAGCGGCAGACTTTGCTAAAGCTTACAAAGAAAAATATGGTGAAGAACCATCAATGTTTGCAGCACTTGGTTATGACTCTGTTTACATGGTAGCAGATGCAGCAGAGGGTGCTAAAAACTCAGCTGAACTCGCTAAAAATCTTGCTAAAACAAAAGATTTTGAAGGTGTGACAGGTACAATGACTATCGATAAGAAACACAATCCGGTTAAATCCGTATCAGTTGTTGGTCTTACAGATGGTAAAGAAGGCTCAGCTACGGTTGTTGAAGCTGACAAATAATCACTAGAATAGATGGTAGTTATGTGTTATGATGACATGTCTACCACAACTGTTTATTAGTAAAATACAAGATAACATCTGGGGAGTAATCCTTCTCAGGTGTTCTTATTTTGATAGAAAGTTTGGTAAACTCTTATGTTACAACAACTTGTCAATGGTCTCATTTTGGGAAGTGTTTATGCACTATTGGCTCTAGGTTATACCATGGTTTATGGTATTATCAAGTTGATTAACTTTGCGCACGGTGATGTTTATATGATGGGGGCCTTTGTTGGTTATTATCTGATTTCAACCTTCCATATGAATTTCTTTGTGGCGCTTATTTTAACAATGATTATCACAGCTGCGATTGGGGTTATTATTGAATTCTTAGCTTATCGACCACTACGGAATTCAACTCGTATAGCAGCCTTAATCACAGCTATAGGTGTCTCATTCTTTTTGGAATATGGTATGGTTTACTTAGTAGGTGCGGAAGCCCGCGCTTTTCCGCAAGCCATGCAGACAGTAAAGTATGATTTGGGTCCTATCAGTGTGACGAACATCCAATTGATTATTTTGGCAGTTTCTATTCTTTTGATGCTTGCCCTTAACTTCATCGTTAAGAAAACAAAAATGGGGAAAGCCATGCGTGCTGTGTCTGTAGATAGTGATGCTGCTCAGTTGATGGGGATCAATGTCAATTCAACCATTAGTTTCACATTTGCTCTTGGTTCAGCCATGGCAGGTGCTGCTGGTGTCTTGATTGGTCTTTACTATAATACAATGAATCCTCTGATGGGGATGGCACCTGGTATCAAAGCCTTTGTTGCAGCAGTTTTAGGAGGTATCGGTATTATTCCTGGTGCTGCTGTAGGTGGATTTATTATTGGGATGTTGGAAACATTATCGACAGCAATTGGTTTATCAAGCTATAAGGATGCTGTTGTTTATGCGATCTTAATCGTTATCCTCTTGGTTCGTCCAGCGGGTATTCTTGGTAAAAATATTAAGGAGAAGGTATAAGCTAATGATCAAAAATATCAAATCAATCTTAGCTTGGCTAGGGCTTATTGTAGTTGCTTTTCTTGTCCTCAATATCCTAGTTAGTGCTGGCGTTTTGGGGTTGTATCATGTACAAATTTTGATGGGGATTGGTATCTCAATCATCATGGCTATGGGAACCAATTTGGTTTTAGGTTTTTCTGGTCAATTTTCACTTGGACAAGCTGGGTTTATGGCTATTGGTGCCTATGCAACAGCTATTATGACTCAAATCAATCCGACATATACAGGATTTTATTTATCAATGCTTGTGGGTGCTATGGTAGCAGGACTTATTGCGGTGATTGTTGGCTTTCCGACCCTTCGTCTAAAGGGTGATTACCTTGCTATTGCAACCCTTGGTGTAGCAGAAATTATCCGTATCGCAATCGTTAATGGTGGTGAATTAACCAATGGCGCAGCTGGTTTGACTGGCATTTTGCCCTATACTTCATGGCAGGTTGTTTTCATCTTTGTAGTAGTGATTGCTGTACTTTTAATGAATTACCTCCGAAGTGCAACAGGACGTCAAGTGATTTCTGTTCGTGAGGACGAAATTGCAGCTGAATCAATGGGAGTTAACACGACAAAAGTGAAGGTGATTACCTTTGCTATTGCGGCGATGACAGCTGCTATTGCTGGTTCCCTTTATGTTGGCTACATCGGGACGATTGCGCCTAAAGATTTTACCATCATGCGTTCTATTGATTACCTCATCATTGCTGTTCTAGGTGGTCTTGGCTCGATGACAGGAACAATCGTGGCGGCTATTGTTTTAGGGATTCTCAACATGTACTTGCAAAATGTAGCGGATCTGCGTATGATTATCTATTCTTTAGCTTTGATTTTAGTTATGGTATTCCGTCCAGGAGGACTTTTAGGAACTAAAGAATTGCTTTTGTCTAAATTCTTTCAAAAAAATAAAGGAGGCAATTCGTAATGGCCTTACTTGAAGTTAAACATTTAACCAAACATTTTGGGGGGTTAACTGCCGTTGGCGATGTTACTATGGAGCTGAATGAAGGGGAACTGGTAGGGCTTATTGGACCTAACGGTGCTGGAAAGACGACTCTTTTTAACCTCTTAACGGGAGTTTATGAACCTTCGGAAGGAACAATCAGCCTTGACGGAACTCTCTTAAACGGTAAGAAACCTTATACTATTGCATCACTTGGATTATCACGTACTTTCCAAAACATTCGTCTCTTTAAAAATATGACTGTTTTGGATAATGTTTTGCTTGGTATGAGCAATACTAACAAGTCACATTTCTTTTCTTCTTTGTTGCGATTGCCGAAATTTTATGCTAGCGAAGAGACGTTACGCCAAAAAGCTATGGATTTGTTAGCTATTTTTGGTCTTGATGATAAGGCAGACCATCTCGCTAAAAATTTACCCTATGGTCAGCAGCGCCGTCTTGAAATTGTGCGTGCCCTAGCTACGGAGCCGAAAATTCTGTTTCTTGATGAACCTGCTGCAGGGATGAACCCACAAGAAACGGCAGAATTAACAGCACTCATTCGCCAAGTTAAGGATCAATTTGGGATTACCATTATTTTGATTGAACATGATATGAGTTTGGTTATGGAAGTGACAGAACGTATCTACGTTCTTGAATATGGTCGTTTAATCGCCCACGGCACACCAGATGAAATAAAAAATGATAAACGTGTTATTGAAGCCTATCTTGGAGGTGACGTCTAATGGCTATGTTAAGTGTAGAAAATCTCTCGGTCAGCTACGGGGCTATTGAGGCGGTAAAAAATGTCTCCTTTGAAGTTAATGAAGGAGAAGTTGTTTCTTTAATTGGAGCGAATGGTGCTGGTAAAACATCTATCCTTCGTACGATTTCTGGTTTGGTACGTCCTAAAGAGGGTAAAATTTCTTTCTTAGGAAATGAAATTCAGCGAGTTCCTGCTCGTAAAATTGTCTCGGATGGCTTGTCGCAAGTTCCAGAAGGTCGTCATGTTTTTGCAGGATTAACCGTTATGGAAAACCTTGAAATGGGTGCCTTCTTAAAGAAAGATAAGGATCAAAACCAAAAAAATCTTAAGAGTATTTTTGAACGTTTTCCACGTTTAGAGGAACGTAAAAACCAAGATGCAGCGACTTTATCAGGTGGTGAGCAGCAGATGCTTGCTATGGGGCGTGCTCTCATGAGCCAACCAAAACTCTTGCTTCTTGATGAACCATCAATGGGGCTAGCGCCAATTTTTATTCAAGAAATCTTTGATATCGTGCAAGATATTCAAAAACAAGGAACAACGGTCCTCCTCATTGAGCAAAATGCCACAAAAGCACTCTCAATCGCAGATCGAGGCTATGTATTAGAAACAGGAAAAATCGTCTTGTCAGGGACAGGACAAGAACTCCTTGAATCAGACGAAGTCCGAAAAGCATATCTGGGTGGTTAAAACTGTCCGGTGGACAGTTTTAATCGGGAAATAGAGATTGCTCTAGCAATCTACATTACAGCCGGTGGACGGTTTTAATCGGAAAATAAAGATTGCGAAGTAATCCATACTCCAGCCAGTGGACCTTTTTAGGTTGCAGATAAGAAACGACGAAAGGTGTTTGACATTACATCTTAGAAATCACAATATTTCTAGTTAATCAGTGTATAATAGAAGTAAACAGTAGGCTTTAAAATGCTGATTACTTAGCGTAAGTGATTCTCTTGTTAACGATTGATTCAAGAATTGAACAAATTGAAGGAGGGCTGGTATGGCCGTTAAAGATTTTATGACGTCAAAAGTCATTTATGTATCGCCTGATACGACTGTTGCACATGCTTCAGATAAAATGAAGGCTCAGGATTTGCGACGATTACCTGTTATTGAAAATGATCGCTTGGTCGGTTTGGTAACAGAAGGGACCATGGCTGATGCAACGCCATCAAAAGCTACAAGTCTCTCCATTTATGAGATGAATTATCTCTTAAACAAAACCAAAATCCGTGATATTATGATTCGAGATGTTATCACCGTATCGCAAGATGCCAGTCTTGAAGATGCTATTTACATTATGATGAAACATAAGGTTGGGGTTTTGCCTGTTGTGGATAATGATCAACTTTATGGCATTATTACAGACCGTGATATTTTTAAAGCCTTTCTTGAAGTATCTGGTTATGGAGAAGAAGGGCTGCGCCTGAACATTCTTCTTAACGATACTATTGGTAGTTTGGAAAAAGTTGTTCGTGTCATCAGTGATGCTAACCTTAATATTCACCGTACGGTAGTCGCCAATCATAAATCTGGAAAAACCTTGGTTGAAATCCAAATTCAAGGGCAAGCAGATACCCAAGCACTACAAAAAGCCTTGGAAGAACAAGGTATCACTGTTACCAGAATTATGCAAACAGAGGCTAAAGCTGGATTCTAAAAGATGAAAAGACGACAAGAATTCTTGTCGTCTTTTTTGATAAATTCTGCTAAAATAGAAGTACTATGACTAATGGATTTTTAATTTCCTTTGAAGGACCTGATGGTGCTGGGAAAACGACTGTTTTAGAACAAGTTATCCCCAGATTACAAGATATATTTGAGCAAGAGATTATTGCGACTCGCGAACCTGGTGGTGTTGACATTGCTGAAAAGATTCGTGATGTCATTTTAGATGTTAATCATACAGCAATGGATGCTAAAACGGAGCTCTTGCTTTACATTGCAGCCCGTCGCCAACACTTGGTTGAGAAAATCCTTCCAAACCTTGAGAAAGATGCTATTGTCTTGGTTGATCGATTTATCGATAGTTCAGTAGCTTATCAGGGCTATGGGCGAGGGTTGGATGTTGCTGATATCACTTGGTTAAATGCTTATGCGACTGACCATCGTCAGCCAGACTTGACAGTCTATCTTGACGTGACTTCAGAACTTGGTTTGGAACGTATCTCCAAAAATGCAGATCGCGAAGTTAATCGTTTGGATTTAGAAAAGTTAGATATGCACCAAAAAGTTCGTCAAGGGTATTTGGCACTTTTAGAGGAAAATCCTGACCGTATTGCCTTAATTGATGCTAGTCAATCTGTGGAAAAGGTTGTGGAGGATACTTTGGCTGTGATTATCAACAAATATAAGGACTTAAAAAATGCCTAAAAATCCTTTGACGAATGTATTGGAGCAACAACAGCCGCAATTACTGCAAGAAATGCAACGAATCCTGAAGAACAATAAACGTAGCCATGCTTATTTGTTTACAGGTGGCTTTGCTTCTTGGGAGATGGCTATCTGGATGACCCAGTATCAATTTTGTGAAGATTTTGACGGTTTGGAACCTTGTGGGAAATGCCGTTCTTGTCGTTTGATTGCTGAGGATGATTTTGCGGACTTGGCTATCTTGGAGCCGACCAATGGCTTTATCAAAACAGATGATGTACGTGCCTTGTTGAGTCGCTTTTCTAGCTCTAGTTATGAAGGTAAGGATCAGGTTGTCATTATCCGTGGAGCTGACAAGATGCATGTCAATGCAGCTAATAGTCTGTTGAAGGTTATGGAAGAGCCGCAGAGTCATATCTATTTGATCCTTTTGGTTGAGGATGAGAATCAGCTTCTAGCAACTATTAAAAGCCGTTGCCAACAATTTCATTTTCGTAAAAATCAAGAGGTTATCAAGCTTGATTTAGAACAAAAAGGCTTATTTCGCAGTCAAGCTGGGCTTCTAGCAGATGTCGCTTCTTCCGTTAGTGAGGCTAGGAGTTTAGCACAAGATGCTAACATTTTAAATGCTTTACAGACACTAGAACGTTTTGTTGGACTGTTACTGACAGATAAAGGAAAAGCTTATTTAGAAATCAGTCGACTAGCCAGTCAATTGACAGATAAGGATTCTCAAGCTTTGGCTTTTCAACTATTGGTGTCTTTGTTGGGGCAAGATTTGAAGAATCCAAAAGCGCTTGACTATTTAGACAGGCTTATTCTTGCTAGAAAGATGTGGCAAGCTAATGTCAGCTTTCAAAACGCTTTAGAATATATGATATTACAAGCATAATGAGTTAAGGTCATGAGGAGGTAGCTGTGATGGCTAAAAAAGATTTATTTGATGCATTTGATGGGTTCTCACAAAATCTCATGGTGACCTTAGCCGAGATTGAAGCCATTAAAAAGCAAGTACAAGATTTGGTAGAGGAAAATACCCAGCTGCGCTTGGAAAATAGCAAGCTACGTGAACGTTTGACGCAAGTCAGTGAGCAACATGCTGAAAAAAATCAACATCAAGCTAAGCAACACTTGGATACCATTTATGAGGATGGTTTTCACATTTGTACGGATTTTTACGGTCAAAGACGTGAAAACGATGAGCAATGTGCCTTCTGTTTAGAGCTACTATATAGGGAGTAATCATGCAGGTTCAAAAAAGTTTTAAGGGACAGTCTTCCCATGGTACGCTATATTTAGTTCCAACACCGATTGGCAATTTATCAGACATGACTTATCGAGCTGTTGAAACGTTGAAATCGGTTGATGCCATCTGTGCAGAAGATACACGAAACACAGGCTTACTGCTTAAGCACTTTGAAATTGAAACACGTCAAATCAGTTTTCATGAACATAACGCTTTTGAAAAAATTCCAGACTTAGTTGCTATGTTAAAAGAAGGACATTCTTTAGCGCAAGTGTCTGATGCGGGTATGCCCTCCATCTCTGATCCTGGACATGATTTAGTTAAAGCAGCAATTGCTGAAGACATTTCAGTAGTTGCTTTGCCAGGTGCTTCAGCCGGGATTACAGCTTTGATCGCTAGTGGTTTAGCGCCTCAACCCCATGTTTTTTATGGTTTTTTACCGCGTAAATCTGGTCAACAAAAAGCCTTTTTTACTGAAAAGTTATCCTACCCAGAAACGCAGATTTTCTATGAATCACCTTATCGTGTCGTTTCAACTTTGGAAAATATGTTGGAAGTTTATGGAGATCGTCAGGTCGTCTTGGTAAGAGAGTTAACCAAACTCTATGAGGAGTACCAACGTGGTTCAATCACAGGATTATTATCTTATTTGTCTGATAATCCTTTAAAGGGAGAGTGTTTAGTGATTGTTGATGGCAATGATGGAAGCATTATGCCAGCTGTACAAGACTTATTATCACCATTAGACGATGTTAAGGCGCGTGTTGCAGCAGGGACTAAACCAAATCAAGCTATTAAGATGGTAGCAAAAGAAAGAGGGCTTAATCGTCAGGACTTATATCAAGAGTATCATGAGCTTGTATAAGGTCTGGTCAAGAAGTTTTAAAAACAGGAAAAGGTTAGAATAACGTGGTCTAGAAACGTTATTTTAGCCTTTTTATCATGATGTGATTTTTAGTTTGCTTCATCCCATAAAGGAAATACCAACAAGATGCTTGCTAACTAATTACTCCGTATTCTTTGAACTTATGGCTGATAATCATAGAGAGTATATGTTTAAAATTGTTATCAAATTGACTTTTTTGTTGAAAACTTGTTAGTCTTATAACTAATTGTTAAGGTAAAATAATTGACTTTTCGCCTTCAAGAAAAATTTATCTGTTTATTGAGATATTTTTGAGGAGGTAAGGATGGAGCTATGTCATCAACTGTTAATATTGTAAAATTGGCTGATGAAGCTAGATTGCCCTAATGATGAGGCTTTGTTATGATTAATATAGTTTAAATAAAGGTGGTTATGATATTGAAAAAGTTTTTAAAAGTGACTTTAGTGACGGCAAGCTTGCTAACAAGCGTTAGCTTGGGACAAGCCAATCATGTTGCAGCAGAAATGTCGCAAGAATTTGTTGGCGATCAAGCTGATAATCAACAAGTTAGCATCAATCCTTGGAAAGAAGGGGATAATACCGTTTCAGGAACAGCTTCAGCCAATCAGATGGTTAGTGTTAGATTCAAGAAGGGGAACGATAAGTGGGATGTCACTTCTGTAACTGTTCAAGCTGACCAAGAAGGACAATGGCAAGTTGCTGTTCCAAGGGATACTTTTGATGGCTGGATGCAGCTGGATATGCAGGTTTTTGCTAGAGCAACCGATGAGACAACTGAAGCTGGTGGTGTTTTTGTTGAATTCGTTGATGCAACTGGTAAAAAATTGACTCAATCTCAAATTTTAGTCACTCCTATGACATTGCCACTAGGGAGTCGCTACGAAGCTATTCCACCAAGACGAATAAAGGACTTTTATGGTCAAGAGTATTGGTTTGTCGGTCGTGATAATTCTTATTCTGCTTATTCGGAGCGTGTCACTAAGCATGATAAGACAGTTCGATTTATCTATGAGCCTGTCCAAGAATCAGAATAATACTCATTGAAAATCAAAATCTGATCTTGTCGAGTTTACCTTGATGACCTTCAGTGCTATCTGTGGCTCTTTTACTAGTCAGATTTTAATTTATAATATGTCATACACAACGACATTCAAAATGATGATTTTTGATA
This sequence comes from Streptococcus pluranimalium, assembly GCF_002953735.1. Classification (NCBI taxonomy): domain Bacteria; kingdom Bacillati; phylum Bacillota; class Bacilli; order Lactobacillales; family Streptococcaceae; genus Streptococcus; species Streptococcus pluranimalium. The sequence goes on from NZ_CP025536.1 coordinate 464,383, forward strand.
ACAGTTAAGAGGCTGGGGAAACCAGCCTCTTTTTTATGATATTAATCGTGTCCCATGAACTTGGGTAGCTCCTGTGAGTTTGACAAGTTCTTGGAAATTATCCTTGGTAATACCTCCACCGATTTGAATGTCAATACGACCTGCGGCATAGTCAACTAAAGCTTTTAAATGAGCAACATTATCAAAGATATCAGACTTGCTATCAGGATTCCCATGGGTTAGAATGCGTGTAAAACCATAGTCAATCAAGTCATCGATAGCCTGAAACTGGTCTTCTTGTGGAATGTGATCAAAAGCCATGTGAAAAACAAGGGGAAGACCTTGAGTTGATGGTAAGAGTTGTTCGATGGCTTCTGTGTCTAGTTGGTTGTCTTCTGTTAATAATCCTAATACAAGAGCATCAGATTCTAATTCGGCGGCATGGAGGATATCCTCTTCTATAGCACGTAGTTCAAGATCGTTATAGACGAAGTTACCACCACGAGGTCGGATCATGATAGCAGTCGAGATGCTTTTTTCATGAAGGTAACGATTTGCTTCCTTGATAACACCATAAGACGGTGTGGTTCCACCTACAGCTAAGTTATCACAAAGTTCAACACGTGAGATGTCTGGGCTATTTAGCCTATGGAGATCGGTTAAGTTTTCAGCGCAAAATTCTTTGGTAATCATTTGTAGTCCTTTCAAGAGGGTTTGGATTTATTATATCATGAATGTTGCTGATTTTCGTTAGTAACTGCTGTCGGTAAAAAACATCAAAAAACAATACTTTGTAGAAAGATTCTGATAATAATACACAATTTTGTGATATAATGAATTAATTTTAAATGGAGGTTGTGGTTATGACAATTTATAACTTTTCTGCAGGTCCTGCAGTATTGCCAAAAGAAGTGCTAAAAAAAGCCCAAGCTGAGTTTTTGGATTATGCCAACTCGGGCATGAGTGTTATGGAATTGTCCCACCGCTCCAAGGAATTTGAAGATATTATTAAGACTGCTGAGCAATTGTTGAGAGATTTGATGCAGATTCCAGACAACTACAAAGTCCTCTTTTTACAAGGAGGTGCTTCAACCCAGTTTTCCATGCTACCTTTAAATATGGCAAAGGGAAAGAAAGCTTATTATCTAGTTGCAGGATCTTGGGGTAAAAAAGCCTATACTGAAGCTGTTAAACTTTCAAAGACAATCCCTTTTGAACCCATTTGCTTGGCTTCATCTGAAGAGACTGGATTTGACCGTATTCCAGAATTTGATAACCGTTTGATTGATCCAGAGGCAGCATATGTGCATCTAACAACCAATAATACTATTGAGGGAACGAGTGTTTATCAGCTCCCTGAAACAAATGGTGTCCCGCTTGTGGCTGACATGTCATCGAATATCTTAGCAGTTGATTACAAAGTTTCTGATTTTGCTATGATTTATGCCGGTGCGCAAAAAAATATTGGGCCTGCTGGTGTGACGATTGTGATTGTTCGTGAGGATTTCTTGAATGATGAGCCTGCTCTTTCTAGCATGTTGGATTATCGTATTCAGGCAGAGAATGCTTCGCTTTATAATACGCCCCCAACTTTTGGTATTTACATGGCTAAATTAGTTTTTGAACATGTGACATCTTTAGGTGGTGTGGCTAAAATGGAGGAACTTAATCGTCAAAAATCAAGTCTTCTTTATGATTTTATTGATAGGTCTGACTTTTATAAGAGCCCGGTTAAGTTTGCTAAGGATCGCTCACTAGCTAATATTCCTTTTGTCACACCGAATGCGGAACTTGATAAAGCCTTTAATCAAGCAGCAGATGAAGCCGGATTTAAAAATATTAAAGGACACCGTAGTGTGGGAGGTATGCGAGCAAGCCTATATAATGCTTTTCCACTGGAAGGTGTGAAAGCCCTGCTTGCATTTATGAAAGCTTTTGAGGAGGAACGTGGTTAATGGAGCTACGTTTAGCACATCCCAATGAAGTAGATGATATTATGACGATCATTGAGGAGGCGCGTGCCTTTTTAAAAGCGTCTGGAAGTGATCAATGGCAGGGAAAATACCCTGCAGCCAGTGATATCATTGATGATATTTTGCAAGGTCAAGCTTGGGTTGGATTGATTGATGATGAGATTGTGGCTTATGCTGCAGTCATTGTAGGACAAGATCCAGCCTATGAGAACATCACAGATGGCAAATGGAAACATGCTAATCATCAATATACTGTTTTCCATCGGGTTGCTGTTTCTAAGAAAGCTAGTGGGCAAAAAGTAGGGCAAACTTTCATCCAAGGTTTAATCGAAGGTCATAAGGGTCCAGATTTTCGTTGTGATACCCATCCTAAAAATCTCATTATGCAACATATTTTAGAAAAACTTGGCTACGAATATTGTGGTAAAGTCATGTTTGAGGGAGAACGCTTAGCTTATCAAAAGATTAAGTCTAAGTCTGAAACAGCGGATTACCAAGAAATTGACGAAGGCCTTCGTTACGATTTGTAATTTCTGACTTAATAATTGCTAAAGAGTGTCAGATAGCGGTGTTTCGTTAATAGTTCATATGATTAAAGGAGATTTCTATGGTCTTTAGTGTCAAAACATTCAATAACATTAATAAAATTGGTTTGAAAGAATTAGGCAATGCCTTTCAAATTGATGGTGACTTAGCGGATAATCCAGATGCCTATATTTTACGTAGTCAACAGTTGCATGATGTGGATTTTCCAGATAATCTTAAAGCCATTGCCCGAGCAGGTGCTGGGACCAATAATATTCCCATTGATAAGGCGACAGAAGCAGGGATTGTTGTCTTTAACACACCAGGTGCCAATGCTAATGCTGTCAAAGAAGCCGTTTTAACAGCTATTTTGTTATCGGCGCGTGATTACCTATCTGCTAATAGTTGGGTAAATAGCCTGTCTGGTCATGATGTACCCAAGCAAATTGAGGCTGGCAAATCCCAATTTGCTGGTTCAGAAATTTCAGGGAAAACGCTAGGTGTTATCGGTCTAGGTGCTATTGGTGCTAGGATTGCTAATGATGCGCGCCGTTTGGGCATGAATGTTCTAGGTTATGATCCTTATGTGTCTATTGAAACGGCATGGAATATTTCCAGTCATGTCAAACGAGTTAATGATCTTAAAGACATTTTTAGCCAATCTGACTATATCACTATTCATGTCCCTTTGACTGAGGATACTAAGCATACCTTTGATCGCACGGCTTTTGCACAAATGAAAAAAAAACACTGTCATTATTAATTTTGCTCGTGCAGAACTTGTGGATAACCAGGCCCTCTTTGATGCGCTGGAAACAGGTGTGGTTAGACGTTATGTGACGGATTTTGGAACCCAAGAGCTCCTCAACAAAGAAGGAGTGACTGTTTTTCCACATGTGGGTGGCTCAACTGAGGAAGCTGAACTCAACTGTGCCATTATGGCTAGTCAAACGGTTCGTCGTTTCTTAGAGACTGGCGAAATCACTAACTCGGTTAATTTTCCTAACATGCACCAGGTGCAAGATGCTCCTTATCGCATTACTCTAATCAATAAAAATGTCCCTAACATCGTTGCTAAAATTTCGACAGCAGTATCCGATTTGGATATCAATATTGATAATATCCTTAATCGTTCAAAAGGTGATTATGCCTATACCTTACTTGATTTGGATGAAACGGACGCTGCTAAGATTGACCAGTTAGTTGCGCTGTTTGAAGACAGTGAGAACATCCTTCGTGTGCGTTTGATTCCTTTGGCAACATCCTAAACCTTTGACAGTATCTTGTCATCATGTTAGTCTAGAGGTGTAGAGGAGGTATTGATTAATGTTTAATAAATCCAAGAAAAGCGATAATCGTTTTGAATATATTCCGATGAACTCAGGATCTTTGATCGTGGTTGATCAAGAAACTGGTGTCGAATATTATAAAGAAGGCATTGCCATGACCGTTTTATATGACACTGACGGCAAACCAAAAATTAACAAGAACTGGCGAGACAGTCACTAATGAAATGAAAGGAGGTTGGCAAAAAGTCCAACCTCTTTATGATATGATGTTGGTTTTAACATCCTAAGGCAGTGGTGGGGAGAAGAACTTAGCGATGTATCGCTTTTAGCCTTTCCTCTGCACAGTTACTTAGGAACTTTAGTCTCAAGCAACCACTGCTGAATGGCTGTTTTATTAGCGTTTTACGTTCGGAACTAAGCCTAGATCTGTAGATAAAAGTTGTGCTTTTTTTATCTGCAAGCTCAAAGTGTCTGGGAGACCTTTTGAGCTATGCGGGAGTGGTTGAAGAGGTTAGGGGAAGCTTTTCAATCGGGAAATAAAACTTGCGAAGCAAGTGTCAAAAACTGTCCGCCGGACAGTTTCAGGTCTGAGTCTTAAAACCCTATAGCGAAGACGAACGCTTTTTAGTAAAAGGGAATTTTTCCCCACTCTCTTTTTCAGTTTGGAGGTAAGATGGAAATCCGCAAGATAGCCTTAAGCGATCAAAAAGCTTTTTTTGATTTTGAAGATGAATTACTTGAGGATAAGCGCACCAACCCTTTTATCGAATGGTGGCCAGTTGAAGATTTTAAGGCTTTTGTCTCTCAAAGTGATCTTTCAGAGGTCAAGCAGCTTGATCAAGCCTACTCGCCCTTTACTCGCTATTTTGCCTTTGTAGATGGTGCCATCGCTGGTTTTGTCATTTGTTTTTGGGAGATGGAACATCCAGACTGCTTGACCTTAGGGCATCTGGGTTATATGGCGGCTCCTTCTTTTAGGCATCAAGGTGTCGCTCAAGCTTTGATAGATTTCGCCTTAAGTCAGTATCGGTCTCGAAATATTGGACGTTTGCTTCTGGCAGCGCATGAGGACAACCAAGCCTCTCGTCAATTAATCGAAAAAATAGGTGGTCGAATGATTGCCCAAGAAACCGTTAATCATATGGGAAGTCGGTTTAAGTCGGTAAAGTATGAGTTAATCATCGGCTAATCTGTAACGTAAGACGGCTTGAGTGTGTAGTGAAAGGAAAATGATGTCATTTGAATCTGAGTTTTTTAAGAAGAAATACGTGCTATTTGAGCAACTCGAGGGTTTTGGATTTGTTAAAGATCAGAAGGGCTATACTTATCGTGAGAATTTTTTAGATGGACAATTTCAGGCTGTGATTAGGATTAAGGATGATGGAAGTCTTTATGGTCAAGTGCTAGATCTAGAGTTTGACGAAGAATATGATGCCTTCCGAGCAAATTCAGCTCAAGGGAGTTTTGTTGGTCAGGTTCGGGAGGCTTATGGTCAGATGTTGACTAGGATAGCTGAAGAGTGCTTTGAGACTAGGCTCTTTGAAAATGACCAGACTAATCGTCTAGCTACTTATCTAACAAGGACTTTTGGAGATGCAACAGATAATCCTTTTAAGAAATTTCCCCGTTTCACAGCTTTTAGACATCCTGCTAATGCTAAATGGTATGGTCTTGTTGGCTCAGTTAAGCGCGAGAAATTACAGTTGGGTGATGAAAAGTGGTCACAAGAAGCCTTGCAAGAAGAGGTTGAAATCATTAATATCAAGGTGGCATCCAATCATTTACAAGAATTATTAAAGCTGCCAGGAATTTATCCCTCTTATCACATGTCCAAGAAGACCTGGGTTACGATTGCTTTGGATAATCGTCTAACAGATGAGGACCTGTTTGCCTTGGTTGAGGATAGCCGTTCATTGGTAGCACCCAAGACCTTATCAAATCCTGATGGAACAGATTACTGGGTTATTCCGGCAAATCCAAAATACTATAATATTGATGCTGAATTTACAGAGAATTCTGAGATTCTTTGGACACAAAAAGCCAGAATTAAGGCTGGCGATTGGGTATTGATTTACATGACGAGTCCTATTAAGGCCATTCGATATGCTTGTAAGGTTTTAGAAGCTGATATTGAGAATAAGGGACATCGTGACAATCCAAGTATCAAACGATTGATGAAGTTATCTCTCAAACAAACCTTTGGAGATGACCAACTGTCCTTTGGATTGATGTCAGAAAAAGGTGTTCGAGCGGTCAGAGGACCTAGACGACTCAGTAAAGAATTGGTCGATTATCTTGAAGCAAACTTTCCTCTTTTCAAAGACTTATAGATTATAGTCTTCTTATGTGCAATTTTATAGACTCAGGAAGTGAATTGTAAAATGATTGGCATATTAACTTGGTAAGTTACTTAAAATAGTGACGAAGGATTATGTGGAGGTATCACATAGAGAAAAAACATTGTTGCTACTTACCTATCGACATTATTTCTTAGGAACAATGACCGTTATGGCTTTGGGAAGCATCTGGATAAGGACGGGTAATTTACCTGCTACATCGCCATCAATCCGTACATTGGGGTTATTTTTATCTTTTTGTCGGACATTAACTAAGCGTAGTTCAGAAGCTTGAAAGGAATCCCAATGCTTAAATTGACTAAATTTACCAATACGGAAAAAGAAGTAAAAGAAGAAACGAATGAAGTGGGTTTTCTTTAACGTATAAACAGTGAAAAGTCCATCGTCTACAGTGTCTTTACGGTTAAAACCAGGAAGACCAGCGACAGTATTACTCATGGTAACTAAGAGTAATTTGGTTTTGATATATTGCTTTTTCTGATCTGAGATAGCTTGAATACGATAGGAGCGCCTGCGTAGAAAGATTTTCCAACCTGCTTTGATAAAGGCAAGAGCACCAAAACGACGTTTGTTTTCAGGAGTGACGCTAAGTGCCATATCAGCCATCAGACCAAGGGTTAGGCTAGAAATCATGTATTGATTGCTAACCTTTGCCATATCAATAGCTAGTTCTTGTCCAGAAAAAAGACTTTCTAAAGCTTTTTTAGTGTTTAGCGGAATTCCAAGAGATTTGGCTAAATTATTAACCGTTCCAGTTGGTATGAGACCTAAGCGAGAGTGACCGCCACCTTCATAGATACCTGCGCAAACCAGTTTGATGGTACCATCACCCCCTAACGGGATGATGACATCGACGTTATCTAGACAGGCTTCTTTTGCCATTTGTCTGGTTTCATTAGCAGATTCAGGATAGAAGGTCAAAATGTCTTTTTCAGCTATATTTTTTTCAATTAAGAATGTCCTGATGGTTTCAACCAATTGATCTTTATCACTTTTTCCAGATTGTTGATTGATGATTAATGCAAATCTTGTCATGTTTTTCCTTATTATCAAAAATTTAAAAATTATTATAGCATTTTTTAGAAGAATTATCTTAAAGAATTTTGCTATAATAGAAAACATTATGAGAGTAGTAGCAGGTACATTTGGAGGACGTCCCTTAAAGACGTTAGTAGGTAAAACGACCCGTCCCACAACTGATAAAGTTAAAGGGGCTATGTTTAATATGATTGGTCCCTTTTTTGATGGTGGTCGGGTGCTTGATCTGTATTCTGGAAGCGGGAGTCTGGCTATTGAGGCAGTTTCACGCGGTATGGATTATGCTGTCTTAGTTGAAAAAGATCGTTCAGCACAAGCTATTATCCAAGCAAATATCAAAATGACCAAGTCAGAAAAACAATTTCAATTGTTGAAGATGGATGATAAAAAAGCTCTGAGTCAGCTATCAGGACAATTTGACTTGGTTCTCTTAGACCCGCCCTATGCTAAGGAGCAAATTGTTAATGTTGTAACAGAGTTGGAGGCTAGAGGGTTACTAACTGAGGATGTGATGATTGTTTGTGAGACTGACAAGATGGTAGCATTGCCAGAAGAAATCTCAGCCTTTGGTATTTGGAAACAAAAAATTTACGGAATTAGTAAGGTGACGGTATATGTCAGATAAGAAAATTGGCTTATTTACAGGGTCTTTTGATCCGGTAACCTTAGGGCATGTGGATTTGATTGCGCGTGCTAGTCAACTGTTTGACCAACTCTATGTTGGGATTTTTTACAATAAAGAAAAAGAAGGGCTGTTTAACATTGACCAGAGACGACACATGCTTGAAAAAGCGGTGGCTGAACTTGAAAATGTGTCGGTTATTACGGCTAATCATAGCCTTGCAGTCGATGTTGCAGCCAAGCTTAATGTGACTCATTTAGTGAGAGGATTACGTAATGGCAACGACTTGACCTATGAGGCTAATTTGGAATTTTTCAATAAACATTTGAACGCTAGTATTGATACCATTTACCTCATGTCAGCTAATCAATGGCAAGAAGTTAGCTCCAGTCGTATCCGGGAATTGATTTATTTTAAAGCAGATATCTCGGATTTTGTTCCTGAATCTGTTGTTAAAGAAGTGGAGAAAAAGCGTGAACAAACAAGAATTTAAAGTCATTGAGGAAAACCCTAAAAAGAATTCCCCTTTAAAATGGTGGTTACTGGGAATTGGAACAGCTATATTACTGGCTGTTGCCTTCTTTCTCCCACTGCCTTATTACATTGAAATGCCTGGGGGAGCCTATGATATTCGTGATGTTTTAGAAGTTGATGACAAAGAAGATACAGCTAAAGGTTCTTATAATTTTGTCGCGATTTCTCAAATGCAGGCAACCCCGGTCGCTTTACTTTATGCTTGGGCAACTCCTTTTACCGATATTTCAACTTCTAAGGAAAGTTTGGGAAATTATACCGAAGAGGAGTACATTCGCCTCAATCAGTTTTATATGGAAACGTCACAAAATGAAGCGATCTACCAAGCTTTTAAATTAGCTGACAAACCTGTAGACTTAAAATACTTCGGTGTTTATGTTTTGGATGTTGCTAAGCACTCTACTTTTAAAGGAATTCTAGGTTTAGCAGATACTGTTACCGGTGTTAATGGTAAAACCTTTGAAAGTTCTAAGGAACTTATTGATTACGTTGCCAAACAAAAGATTGGGGATAAGGTGACCGTACAATATTTATCTGATGGCAAAGAAAAAGAAGCTTCTGGTAAAATCATTAAGCTAGATAATGGCAAAAATGGGATTGGAATAGGACTCGTAGATCATACCGAAGTTGAAACAAAAACGCCAGTTCATTTTTCAACAGGCAATGTTGGTGGACCGAGTGCAGGTCTTATGTTTACCTTGGATATTCTAGATCAAATCAATGAAGAAGATTTGAGAAAAGGACGTATGATTGCAGGTACTGGAACGATTGAAAAAGACGGTTCAGTCGGTGATATTGGTGGTGCGGATAAGAAGGTTGTTTCAGCAGCTAAAGATAAGGCTGAGATTTTCTTTGTTCCAAACAATCCCCTCCCAAAATCTTATTTGAAAGAACACCCAGATGCTAAAACCAATTATCAGGAAGCCAAAGAAGCTGCTAAGCGTATCAAGACGGACATGAAAATTATTCCAGTCAAGAATGTTCAGGATGCGATTGACTACTTGAAAAAAACGTCTTAAAACTAAACTAAGGGGCTGAGCGAAGAACCTTATAAATGAGTAAAATGTCCCATATCATGTTATTTGAAAAACGTGATATGGGATATTTTTTTATGAAAAGAAGTGGCTGAATTTTCTTATGAAATGGGTTGGAGATCACTTTTACGAATATTTTTGATGCAATTAAGCTTCTTTTTATTTAAAAAAGTGATTGACAAAAACAAAGTAAGCGATTACAATATAAAATATGAGAACGGTTCCATAATTGAAAAAGGAGGTTTTCTGTGGTTACGATAAAAGAAGTTGCAGAAGAAGCTGGTGTATCAAAATCAACAGTATCTCGTTATATTTCTCAAAAAGGTTATGTGGGACAGGATGCTCAAAAAAAGATAAAAAAGGCTATTGAGAGCTTAAATTACAGCCCTAATGTTTTAGCGCAATCCTTAAAATCACAACGCAATCAACTAGTCGGTTTGTTACTGCCAGATATTTCAAATCCATTTTTCCCCCGTCTTGCTAGGGGTGCTGAAGAGTTTTTAAAAGAACGTGGCTACCGCGTTATGTTGGGAAATATTGGTGAAGGAGAAGTGCTAGATGAAGATTATTTAAAAGTTTTACTCCAAACCAAGGCGGCAGGCATTATCACAACGCATGATTTTACAAAGACACATCCTGATCTGGATATTCCAGTAGTTGTTGTCGATAGGGTTGATCAAGAAACAGAGTACGGTGTCTTCTCAGATAATCGAGCAGGTGGTCGTTTAGCTGCTGAGAAAATTGTTCAAGCGGGCACTAGCAAGGTGTTGTTGGTTAGAGGACCTTCTGATGGTGCGCAGAGTATCAATCAGAGATTTGAAGCGGGACTTGGTTATTTGAAAGACAAACAGATACCGACAGCTATATCCGACAGTCAATCTTTCGACTTTGATGCCATTCAAAAAGAAGCTGAGAACATGCTAGATCAAAACCCTGATTGTGATAGTATTATGGCGCCTTCTGATGTCCATGCGATAGCTTATATTCATGAGATATTATCGCGTGGGAAAAAGATACCTGAAGATATTCAGATTATTGGCTATGATGATATCTTGATGAGTCGATTTATTTACCCATCCTTATCAACGATTCATCAGTCTTCGTATAGGCTTGGACAAGAAGCAGCTGAATTAATTTATAAAATTGCCAATCAGTTACCGGTAGAAGAAAAAAGAGTGCAGTTACCAGTCAGATACATTGAAAGAGAAACCTTAAGGAGGACATATGAGTAAAATCGTTATTATTGGCAGTATCTCCATGGACTTGGTCATGGAAACAGATCGCATTGCAGAAGCAGGCGAGACCGTTTTTGGAAAACAGTTCTCCATGGTACCTGGTGGCAAAGGCGCTAACCAGGCGGTGGCCATTGGTCGTCTGAGTTCTAAAGACGATCATATTGAAATGTTGGGAGCTGTAGGACAGGATCAGTTTGGACCTAGCCTTCTAGACAATTTAAATCAAAATCAGGTTATTTCCGAAAATGTGGGAACGATACCATATTCAACAGGTGTTGCGCAAATTACACTTTACGATGATGATAATCGCATTATCTATTGTCCGGGAGCCAACGGAGAAGTAGATGCCAGTCATTTTGACAGTGAATGGGATATTATCAAAAGCGCTGATTTAGTTGTTTTACAAAATGAGATCAGTCATTCAAGCAATTTAGCTATCGCGCAATTTTGTCACCAAAATGGTGTTAAGGTTCTCTATAATCCAGCACCGTCGCGAGATACAGATGTTGACATGTTAGACTTCGTAGATGTTTTTACCCCTAATGAACATGAGATTAAAGAACTATTTCCTAATCAAGAGATAGAAGACGTTATCAAGCACTATCCTAATAAACTCCTAGTAACTTTGGGAACAAAGGGCTCTATTTTCTTTGACGGTAAGGAAATTCAAAAAGTGCCTGCTATTAAAGCAGAAGTTGTCGACACAACAGGAGCTGGTGATACCTTTAATGGTGCATTTGGCTACGCCCTTTCAAAAGGAATGTCCTTTAAAGACGCTGTAGCTTTTGGAACCTTAGCATCACACTTATCCGTTCAGGGATTTGGAGCACAGGGTGGCATGCCTTATTTAAAAGAAATGAAAGAGAGTGGTTATTATGAAGAAACATGGGCTGTTGAATAGTAATTTGGCTAAAATGGCAGCTGATTTAGGCCATACAGATCGCGTTTGTATTGGTGATTTAGGCTTGCCTGTTCCTGATGGTGTTAGCAAAATCGATCTCGCTCTAAAACACGGTTTACCGAGTTTTCAAGATGTCCTAGATAACTATCTAGACAATATATTAGTTGAAAAAGTGATTTTAGCTGAGGAAATTAAGACTGAAAATCCTAATCAGTTAGAGCAGATATTAAAAAAATTAGACGCTAGTGTTGACGTTGTTTACGTTAGTCACGAAGAATTAAAAGCTCTTAATAAGCATGTCAAAGCAGTGGTTCGAACAGGTGAAGATACGCCTTATTCTAATATTATTCTGCAGTCTGGTGTGACTCTATAGCGAGGTGAAGGCATGAAAATTGAAATGAGAAACATTTCAAAATCATTTGGAAATAATAAAGTTCTTGAAAAAATTGACTTAGATTTACAGTCTGGACAGGTTCATGCTCTTATGGGAGAAAATGGTGCTGGTAAATCAACCTTGATGAATATTTTAACGGGTTTGTTTCCAGCAACGAAAGGCACGATTACTATTGACGGAAAAGAAATGGCTTTTGCCAATCCGCAAGAAGCAGAGGAATTTGGTATTAGCTTTATCCATCAAGAGATGAATACCTGGTCAGATATGACGGTCTTGGAAAACTTATTTCTAGGACGGGAAATCAAAAATAGTTTTGGTCTACTAAACCAAAAAGCTATGAAAGAAAAAGCTAATCAGGCATTTGAGCGTTTAGGGGTCTCTATTCCCTTGAATGCTGAGATTGGAAAACTTTCCGTTGGTCAACAGCAAATGATTGAAATCGCTAAATCTTTGTTATCAGAAGTTTCCATCCTTATTATGGACGAACCGACGGCAGCTCTGACTGACCGAGAGACAGAGAGCCTCTTTTCAATCATCAATAGTTTGAAAGCACAAGGGGTTGGGATTGTTTATATTTCCCATCGTATGGAAGAAATTTTTAGAATAACGGACCTAATCACGGTTATGCGCGATGGCTTAGTGGTTGACACGACACCAACCAATGAAACAACTTCAGATGAGTTGGTTAAAAAAATGGTGGGTCGAGAATTAGAAGACTATTATCCTGATAAAACAGCTAAGATTGGAGAGGTTGCTTTTGAAGTTAGTCATTTGACTGGTAATGACTTTGAAGATGTTTCCTTTCAGGTCAGAAAAGGTGAAATTCTTGGTTTTTCAGGATTGATGGGAGCTGGGCGAACCGAAGTCATGCGAGCTATTTTTGGCATTGATACCTTAAAATCTGGTCAGATAAAGATAGAGGGTCAGGAAGTTTCGCTTGCCAATCCTGTTCAAGCTATTAAAAAGGGGATTGGATTCTTGACTGAAAACCGAAAGGATGAAGGGTTAATTCTGGATTTTTCGATTAAGGATAATATGACCTTGCCAAGTACTAGAGATTTCAGTAAACACGGCTTTTTTGATGATAAGACTAGTACAGAATTTGTCAATCAGTTAATAGAACGGTTACGAGTCAAGTCTGGAACACCAAAATTGCCTGTTGGCAATCTATCGGGAGGTAACCAACAAAAAGTAGTCCTTGCTAAATGGATTGGTATTGCTCCCAAAATATTGATTTTAGACGAACCAACGCGGGGTGTCGATGTTGGGGCTAAACGAGAAATTTATCAATTGATGAATGAATTAGCAGAAAGAGGTGTTCCCATCATCATGGTATCATCAGACCTTCCAGAAATATTAGGTGTAAGCGATCGTATTATCGTTATGCATGAAGGGCGTATCAGCGGAGAGCTTAGCCAATCAGAAGCTAACCAAGAATTAGTCATGCAGCTTGCGACAGGAGGACAATAGTGTGAAACAAGTAATGAAATATGTCTCAGAATTAACAACTCTGATTGCCTTGGCGGCATTGATGGTTGTGATCACAATGCTCAATCCCAATTTTTTAACCACCAACAATTTACTCAATTTACTCTTACAAGTAACAGCTAATGGGTTTATTGCCTTTGGGATGACTTTTGTTATCTTAACAGGTGGGATTGATTTATCAGTTGGATCGATATTGGCTCTTTCTAGTGCCATATCAGCAGGTTTTATCGGTAGTGGCGTTCCAGTACCATTGGCTATTTTATTGGCACTACTCTTGGGTGGCTTATTTGGGCTGTTAAATGGTTTCTTGATTTCTTTTGGGAAATTGGCACCCTTTATCGTGACACTGGCTACAATGACTATTTTTAGAGGGGCTACCTTGGTCTATACAAACGGTAATCCTATTACAGCTGGTCTTAGTGATAGCTTTCTTTTCCAATTTCTTGGACAAGGTTATATTGTTGGAATACCGTTCCCAGTTATCTTGATGTTCCTTGTCTTTATTTTCTTATATGTGTTACTTCATAAAACAGCATTTGGGAAATCTGTATACGCTATAGGAGGTAATGAAAAAGCAGCGTATATCTCAGGTGTTAAATTAAATAAAGTAAAAATGATTATCTATACTATTTCAGGAATGATGGCAGCCGTATCCGGTTTGATCATCACTTCTCGATTAAGTTCAGCTCAACCAACTGCGGGAGCTAGCTATGAGATGGACGCTATCGCCGCTGTTGTTCTTGGGGGAACTTCTTTGTCAGGAGGTAAAGGTCGGATTATCGGAACCTTAATTGGTGCTCTTATTATCGGAGTTCTCAATAATGGTCTTAATATCATCGGTGTCTCAGCCTTCTGGCAACAAGTTGTTAAAGGTATTGTTATTCTCATCGCCGTGCTACTGGATCGCTTGAAAGTAGCCAATCAGTAAAGGAGTTTATCATGAAAATTATGAAACAGTTTGGTCGTGTACTGCTTGTTTTAAGCCTTCTTATCATCTTAGCTGCCTGTGGTAAAACAGGTTTGGATAATGGCTCAAGCAACTCAGATAAAGAAGTTACTAAAAAAGAAGCTAAAGATTTAAATTTAGGGGTATCTATTTCAACCACAAATAATCCTTATTTCGTAGCCATGAAAGAAGGTATCGATAAATATGCTAAAGATAAAGGTGTTAAGGTAAAAGTAGCGGACGCACAAGATGATGCGGCAAGACAAGCAGATGATGTGCAAAACTTTGTTAGCCAAAATGTCGATGCGATTTTGATTAATCCTGTTGATTCAGATGCTATCGTACCAGCTATCAAAGCAGCTAATTCAGCAGATATTCCAGTTATTTTGATTGACCGTGGTAGCAACGGCGGTGATGTCTTGACAACCGTTGCATCAGATAATGTTGAAGCTGGAAAAATGGCAGCTGATTACATCATCAAAGAATTGGGGAAAGATGCAAAAACTTTTGAATTGTCAGGTGTCCCCGGTGCCTCAGCGACTGTAGACCGTGGCGATGGCTTTAATAAAGTGGCTAAAGACCAACTTGATATTTTATCAAGTCAATCTGCAAACTTTGACCGTGCCAAAGCATTGAATACGGCGCAAAATATGATTCAAGGTCATAAGGATGTTCAAGCTATCTTTGCACAAAATGATGAAATGGCTATGGGAGCAGCTCAAGCAGCCAAAGCAGCTGGACTTGACAATGTCTTGATTGTTGGGATTGATGGTCAACCAGATGCTCATGAATCCATCAAAAAAGGAGCCATGTCAGCGACTATCGCGCAGCAACCAGCTAAAATGGGAGAAATTGCTATCCAAGCTGCCATTGACCACTACCAAGGAAAAAAAGTAGACAAAGAAACTGTTTCACCAATCTTCCTTGTGACAAAAGATAATGTTGATGAGCACAATTGGTAAAGGTAACGACTGTATGTCATCTTCATAACAAGCCTAAAAAATGGGGTTGGGATTTTTATCTCAGCCTTTTTTAAATATGCTATAATGGTGTCATGGCAAAAACAAGAACAAAAACAAAAGCCAAGGCTAGGAAAAAGCGTCGTCCTAGCAAGGCGGAAATCGCAAAACAAGCGGCTATTAGACGCATGATTATTAGCTTTTTAGTCGCTATTATTCTTCTCTTTGGCGTTATTCGATTGGGCGTCTTTGGTGTTACTGTTTATAACGTCATTCGTTTTTTTGTGGGAAGTTTAGCTTACCCAGCAATTCTTTTAATCTTTCTGAGTCTCTTTGGCTTTAGATGGTTCCAAAGACATGAAGGGGTTATGACAGGGATTGTTACCCTCTTTGTTGGTTTCTTATTAGAATGGCATGCTTACCTTTATACCCAACCCTTCTTACAAGGACAGGAAGTTTTCAAATCAACCTCTCGTCTCATTTATAGAGATCTTAGTCATTTTAGTGTGACACAGTTCCTCGGAGGCGGTATGTTTGGTGCCCTCTTGTACAAACCGACTGCCTTCTTATTCACGAATATTGGTTCTTTCTTTATTGGTTTTTTGATTATCGCTATTGGTATTTTCATTATTAGTTCATGGGATCTTTATGATTTGTTAGAATTTCTTCGCCAAAAACGTGACGAATGGATGGCTAAGCATGAGATTAATAAGCAAGAACGTTTTGCCCGTCGCGAAGAAAAACGACAGTTAGCCTTGGAGAAAAAAGAACAAGAGGCAGCTGAAAAAGCAGAAGCTGAGCGTTTAGCATCACTTAATGTTGATCTAGAGACAGGCGAAATCCTTGAAGACAATCCTTTTAAAGAGGAGCAATTTTCTGAAGAAACATCAGAACGCAATATTGAGATTATCGGCTACGCGCCAGAAGAAGAAACGACTGACGTGCCGAGTTTTGATGAGAGTTTATTTGAGAATCCACCAATGGATGCCTATGAGCAGGAAAATCAAGCAATGGAGATTCCGACTGAAGCCATTGATTTGGATGATTTGGATAATGATCCCGATCCACAAGTAGTTGTCGATTTTACACCAAAACAACATCTCAACTATAAATTACCTGGTATCGACCTGTTTGCAGCTGATAAACCTAAGAGTCAGGCTAAAGAGAAAAACATTGTTCGTCAAAATATTAAAATCCTAGAAGATACCTTTAAGAGTTTCAATATTGATGTCAAGGTAGAGCGAGCAGAGATCGGCCCATCTGTTACCAAGTACGAGGTTAAACCAGCTGTCGGTGTGCGTGTTAACCGTATTTCTAACTTGGCAGATGATTTAGCACTCGCTTTGGCAGCTAAGGACGTCCGTATCGAAGCGCCTATCCCTGGAAAATCCTTGGTCGGTATTGAGGTTCCTAACTCAGAAATTGCGACAGTTTCCTTCCGTGAGCTTTGGGAACAATCCAGTGCCAAACCTGAAAACCTCTTGGAGATTCCACTCGGTAAGGCTGTTAATGGTACTGCCCGTAGTTTCGATCTTTCCAAGATGCCCCATCTCCTTGTAGCGGGATCAACTGGTTCCGGTAAATCCGTCGCTGTTAATGGGATTATTTCTAGTATTTTGATGAAGGCTCGTCCGGACCAGGTTAAATTCCTTATGGTCGATCCTAAAATGGTTGAGTTGTCTGTTTACAATGATATCCCTCATCTCCTCATTCCCGTTGTGACCAATCCTCGTAAGGCTAGCAAAGCCCTACAAAAGGTTGTTGACGAAATGGAAAATCGCTATGAACTCTTTAGCAAGTTCGGTGTTCGAAATATTGCTGGTTATAATGCCAAAGTAGAGGCTTGGAATGCGACGTCAGAAGAGAAGCATATCCCACTACCTTTGATTGTTGTCATCGTTGACGAGCTAGCTGACTTGATGATGGTTGCCAGCAAGGAAGTGGAAGATGCCATTATTCGTCTGGGTCAAAAAGCGCGTGCAGCCGGCATTCACATGATTTTAGCAACGCAACGTCCATCCGTTGATGTTATCTCTGGTTTGATCAAAGCCAATGTTCCTTCTCGTGTAGCCTTTGCGGTATCATCTGGTACGGATAGCCGTACGATCTTAGACGAAAATGGCGCAGAGAAATTATTGGGACGTGGTGACATGCTCTTCAAGCCAATTGATGAAAACCACCCTGTTCGTCTGCAAGGTTCCTTTATTTCTGATGATGATGTGGAACGCATCGTAACCTTTATCAAGGATCAGGCAGAGGCTGAATACGATGAGTCATTTGATCCGGGTGAGGTCACTGAAGCAGATATGGCAGGTTCTGGTGGTGGCGGAGCTTCTGAAGGAGATCCACTCTTTGAAGAGGCGAAAGCTTTAGTGCTTGAAACGCAGAAAGCCAGTGCTTCAATGATTCAACGCCGTCTCTCGGTCGGATTCAACCGCGCGACTCGCCTCATGGAGGAACTAGAAGAAGCTGGTGTTATCGGACCAGCGGAAGGAACTAAGCCAAGAAAAGTGCTTCAACCCCCTCAATAAAAAGGAGAAATCATGAATTTTGAGTCTATTCATCATCTTGCCATCATTGGTAGCGACTATGATAAAACTCGTCATTTCTATTGTGACTTACTAGGCTTTGAACAATTGGATGAGCATATTCGCCCTGAGAAAAATGACATTTTATTCAATGTTAGAAAAGGCAATCTCGTTTTAGAAATTTTTATTAAGCCAGATGCGCCAGCTAGACCGACTCTTCCGCAACCAGAACACCAAGGACTTCGCCATCTAGCCTTTAGAGTTTCTGATGTGGAAGCTTGTTTAGCAGAATTTGACCGTCTAGGTATCCCACATGAACCTTTGCGTTGGGATGACTTTGATGGTAAAAAGATGGCCTTCTTTTTCGACCCTGATGGTCTACCTTTAGAGATTCATGAATAAAAGAGTCTGGGACAAAAGTCAGTTGACTCCATAAAAAAAGCAACGATTTTTGTCGTTGCTTTTTGCATGCTTGCGATAGTCTTGATAAAATAGAATTGACAAAAAAACACTTTAGAAAGGCTATCTCATGCATATTCACTATAACACAAATCAAACAACTTTACCATTAGAAATTGCTTGTGTCTTACCACCAGATCATATTGTCTTTACTATTGAAAAAGTGGTTAACTCACTAGAAGAATATCACTTTCAAACCTTTTATCATGACTTTGGTCGACCTTCTTATCATCCCAAGTTACTTCTATCTGCCCTTCTTTTTGCCTACACTCAAGGGGTCTTCTCTGGTCGAAAGATTGAAAAATTGATGGTAGAAAATCTAGGTATGCACTATTTGACAGGGCAGCTAGTTGTCAGTTACCGTACCATTAATCGCTTTCGTGTCTCTGATGGGATAGAAGAACTCATAAGGCAACTCTTTATTGATCTTAGTGTCCAATTAAAATTGGAAAAATTGGTGACATTAGATTGCCTTTATATTGATGGTACTAAGATTGAAGCCAATGCCAACAAGTATAGCTTCGTTTGGAAGAAAGCTGTTGATAAATTTTCTGTCACTCTCCAAGAAAAGATGCAAGTCTATTTTCAAGAAGAAATATGGCCTCTTATTCATCAAGCCATTGAGCGAGATGAACAGGAAGATATTACTTCAGAACAGTTAATGAATTTCGCTCAAGTACTAGAAGAAGAACTTTCTCATTTGAGTCAGAATATTGAGGAAAGCCCAGTCAAAGGACCAGACAACCGTAAAACTAAGCGACGTCAACTTAAGAAAGTCCTAAAGAAAGTGAAAAATGATTTTGCGGTACGGACAGAGAAATATGAGAACTATCAGATGACATTTGAAGGGCGAAACAGCTTTTCAAAAACAGATACCGATGCCACTTTCATGAGAATGAAAGAGGACCACATGAAAAAAGGTCAACTCAAACCCGGTTACAACCTCCAAATCGCTACCGAAAATCAATTTGTTCTTCACTACGATGTTTTTCCAAATCCAACAGATACGAGAACCTTACTCCCTTTTTTAGATTCCTACCCTCATGAGCTGAAAAGGATTGTCGCTGATGCAGGATATGGAAGTGAAGAGAATCTTCTGAGCTTAGATGAGATGGGAGTTGATCACCTGATTAAATACGGCCTCTTTGATAAGGAACAAAAAAGAAGTTATCACCACTCTGATAAAAATCTGAAGAATTGGTCTTATGATGCCAAAACGGATACTTATATACATCCTGACGACTGGATTTATCATTTCACGAAGAAACAAGTTCGAAAGACGGAGACAGGTTTTAAACAAGAAATAACCATTTATCAAGCAGAAGAACCAGAGCTAGCTCCTCAAAAATGTCTCTATATCAACAAGAGGTACCTGGAGTTAAAAGAAAAAGAAAGACAATCGCTTTTATCTGATGAAGGCAGTCACATCTTTGCGAAACGCAAGATTGATGTGGAACCTGTTTTTGGTCAGATAAAGGCTTGTTTGGGTTATAAACGTTGTAACCTGAGAGGAAAACGGAAAGTCAAAATTGATATGGGATTGGTCCTCATGGCCAATAACCTCCTCAAGTTTAATAAGAAAGTTGCATGAAACTAAAAAATAGAGACTCACCAAAAGTGAATCTCTATTTTTATAGCTGAGAAATCTTTTTGTCCCAGACTCTTTTACGATATTAAGATGGTAAATTGAAAATGAGTAGAATAGTCGCTAGAAAAAAGAAAAAAGTGAGGAAGAAGTTGAGGCGCCAAAAAAACTTGAACCATCTTTTATAAGTAAAGGTTTTGTTTTTTAGGAATTGCCAACAAGCAACGACAATGGCAAGGATAGAAATAGCGATTAGGTAGTAGTAAATGAAGCTATGTTTGAAAAATTGTGAGCTAGCTACTATGATTTCAAGGATATATAGGGGAACGGTGATATCCGGAAATTTAATCCCAAGCCGTCCTAGCTTGAAAAATTTGCAAATAATATAAGTGAAGATTGGGGTTAGAATGAGTAGACTCGCACTGAGCACCTTAAACATGAATATTGACATAAGTTTATTGTAACCATTATCCGGCTCAAAGTAAATCATTTTAAGAAAAAAGCATAAAAAACTTGAAATTTATTTCAGAATAAGTATAATAGAAAGGTATGCTAATGCATGCTTGTGGGAGGTAAAAATTTTTAATTACCGCCAAAACCACAATAGGAGGATTTTATTCATGGCTAAGAAAGTCGAAAACATTGTAAAACTTCAAATTCCTGCCGGTAAAGCGACACCAGCTCCACCAGTTGGACCAGCACTTGGTCAAGCAGGTATCAACATCATGGGATTCACTAAAGAGTTTAACGCTCGTACAGCAGATCAAGCTGGTATGATCATCCCTGTTGTTATCTCAGTATACGAAGACAAATCATTTGATTTCGTTACTAAAACACCACCAGCTGCTGTTCTTTTGAAAAAAGCTGCAGGTGTTGAAAAAGGTTCTGGTGAGCCAAACAAAACGAAAGTTGCATCAGTTACTCGTGCACAAGTACAAGAAATTGCTGAAACTAAAATGCCAGATTTGAATGCAGCATCAGTTGAGTCTGCTATGCGTATGATCGAAGGTACTGCTCGTTCTATGGGATTCACTGTTACTGACTAATCAGTAAGAGACCCTGGACCCGCTAAACTTCATCGTCTATTTCGATGAGTGACGTGGGAGATGAAAATCGCTATTACCACATTACAAGGAGAAATTTTATAATGGCTAAAAAAAGTAAACAAATGCGTGCTGCGCTTGAAAAAATCGACAGCACAAAAGCTTACAGCGTTGAAGAAGCTGTAGTGCTTGCTAAATCAACAAACTTCGCAAAATTTGATGCAACTGTAGAAGTATCATACAACCTTAACATCGACGTTAAGAAAGCTGACCAACAAATCCGTGGTGCAATGGTATTGCCTGCTGGAACTGGTAAAACTTCTCGCGTTCTTGTTTTCGCACGTGGTGCTAAAGCAGAAGAAGCTAAAGCAGCTGGTGCTGACTTCGTTGGTGAAGACGACCTTGTTCAAAAAATCCAAGGTGGTTGGTTAGACTTTGATGTTGTTATTGCTACACCTGATATGATGGCAGTTGTAGGTCGTCTTGGACGTGTCCTTGGACCTCGTAACCTTATGCCAAACCCTAAAACTGGTACCGTAACTATGGATGTTGCTAAAGCCGTTGAAGAGTCTAAAGGTGGTAAAATCACTTACCGTGCTGATAAAGCTGGTAACGTTCAAGCTCTTATCGGTAAAGTATCATTTGAAGATGAGAAATTGGTTGAAAACTTTAAAGCTCTTAACGATGTTATCGTTAAAGCAAAACCATCAACAGCTAAAGGTACTTACATCACAAACTTGACACTTACAACAACTCAAGGTGTTGGTATCAAAGTTGATCCTAACTCACTTTAATAAGAAATATTCATTTTCTAAAAAGAGTGTAATATACAGAAAAAGACAAGCATTAAATCGCTTGTCTTTTTCTGTACCTCGAATTAGCTATTTCAACTACTAATGCTTTAGTTATGAAGTTACTGAATAGAGGAGTTATTGATGAAAGATTGAAATTGCAAAGTTTGATTGAATTTTTGCTCATCTGATTGATTTAAGTGGTGCGTTGCATAAATAATGGTTTTATCTGGTTGTTGTAAAAGAAAGTCTAGAACTTTTTGTGCGCGATTGACATCAATAGCTGATGTTGCTTCATCAAGGAGTAGAATAGGTTTATTTTGGAGGTGAGCTCTGGCAAGTGCAATTCGTTGTTTTTGACCACCGGATAAATCACTGCCTTCTTTTATCAAAGGGCGGTCTAAATCATCATTGATAAATTCATCGAGTTGGAAATCTTTCAACGTCCGATAAAGAACAACGTCGGGAATTGGTTCTCCAAATGTAAGGTTAAAACGTAAACTGTCATCAAATAGATGTACATGGTGAGGAACAAGTTCAACAATTTGGTCTAGTGGTAAATTATTGACGGTTTGACCATCAACAAAGATATCACCGGTTTGTGGATAAAGTTGACTTGCTAATAGTTTTAAAAGAGTTGATTTTCCCTTTCCAGAAGGTGATGTGAGGGAAATTTTCTCCCCTTTTTTGAAACTTAAGGAAAAATTTTGAATGATTTTATTCTTTCCATACTGAAAAGAAATATTTTTTAAATAAAAATCAGAAACAAATGTAGAACATTTATTCTTGCTAGGAGGAGTTCTCAAAAGGTCGAACTTACTAAAAATCGCAGCTGTTGTTTTCAATTCTGAATAATTAGCGAAGAATCCGGTTAAACCTGCAAAGGTAATGGATGCAAAATACTGAGCTTGAGCAACTAAACCAATTGGAATAAGATGCCAATAAAAGAGAAGGCCAGCTTGCGTTAGTACCGTCAGTTGGCTAAAAAAGCTAGTTGCATTTTGACTCGCCATCATAGTGCCAAAAAGACGTGCATATGTTATTTTAGACATTTTGACTAGCAAGGAAGCTTTTTCAATTTTGTTGGACATATGATTACTTTTACCGGCATTTTTGAGAATATCGTAACCATTTAAAACATCGGTTATTGTTTTGGTCAATGCTTCATTCTTAGCTGAAAAATCGTTGGTTTTTTCTGCCAGTTTTACTGAAAATAATTTTGGAATAATTCCCATCAAAGCTGTTAAAAGAAGAAGGCTAACTAAGAATGATGGATGGTAAAGAGTAAGCGTTGCAGCTGCCCCGATAACATTAAGGACTTGGCTGATCATCAGTTCTAGTGTTTCAAATCCAAAATCTTGAATAGTCTGAATATCATTGGTCATCCAAGACGTATAGGTAGCTGTATCTTTTTGATGGAATGTTTGATAGTGACAGTCTGCTAAGGTTTGGCTAATATCTTTGCGAATGTTTGTATTCATCGTTTGAATAGCCTTTTCTCTAGCGGTAGTTACTTGACGAATCTGAATCATCCAAATGAAACTATTAGCTAAAATAAACGCACAATTGAGTAGGAATTGATTTAAATTGAGAGCTACAAGGTCAGTAACAGCTTGTGAGGACAAAAGTCCATGCAAAAGAAGGCAACCTGTATCGACAAGAAGCCAGAAAAGTAATGTGAGATTTTCTTTCTTTGCAGAAAGAAGATAATGTTTTAAGGTCATAAGTTCTTTCTAGGAAAACCAAGAAAACTTAAGTCGAACGGAAAAATTAATAACAATAATCAGATTTGTAGTCTTAGTTTTCCAACCAAGAGCTTAATTTGTCTTGGAGTTGTTTCTGAGATAATAATGCTACAAAACCTGCCTCATTGTTATGTCCATTATGTTTCATCATAGGTACCACTCCTTTCTTGCTCTATATTGTAAGAGATTAACGATAGAAAGTCAATGTTTGTAAAAGTATTTTGCTTGGATTAAGTTGGAAAGAAACGTAAATATTGCCATCAATTATAGGAACAGTTCTGAGTAAAAATCTTTGTGTTATACTATAAGGCAATAATCATTGTTGTTTTATAGCATCATATAAGGAGGAATTATGAAGAAAAATAGTTTAATAGTAAGTCTAGTTATTATATTAATAGTTTTTTTAATAGGAGGATGTCGTATGAAAGAAAAAGAAACATTAACAAAGCGTCAACAGGATAATGTGGTGAAAAGAATTATTAGAGTATATGATATTCATTCAATTGAATTTACAAAATTTAGTAAAGATCAAAAAACAGGTAGCTACCATCTGTTGTTTGTCATAAATGGTGATAGAAAGTATAAAACGGGTCTCACTGTATCTGAGATAGATAGATTCAATAATTCTACGGATGACATTAGTTTAAGCCCAATTGATATTTTTAATAAATTTAAACGTGACCTATCTTCACACCATTCTCAGAGGGAATTTGAGAAAGTAAAAATAACTTATTTGGAGCATTAGTATGTTAATTACAGAAGAAGAATATAATTGGTTGGCAGAACAATCATACTGGATCGAAGAAAATAGATCGGATGTTAGGTATCACCCAGAGGCAGAAAAAACATATTATTTTGACCCAGAAAAACCATCATTAGGTCAATTCCAAGTCCTCAAAGTCAAAGACAACCCTTCTAATGGCTTGCAGGCCATGGCGGTAGCACCGGTTGATAAAAATGGTAAGGCGACTTGTTGTGACATAGTACGTGAGGTTTGTAGTCTTGCTTAAGTTAATAAGTGTTTTGTTAATTTAATAAAACTATAAATGGAGGCCAATAATGAAGAAGCGGTTAATTTGGTTAATTGCAATTATTTTAATTATTACAGGAGGATTATTTTTTATGAGAAAAAACATTTTTACAGGTGAATGGGAAAATGAGTACCGTGATGAGGAAGAACGTATAGCGCTCTATTTTATCAATAATTACGAGCTTACTAATGGGGATAAGATTAAAAAAATAGAATTTACTGAGTTTGAAAAAAATAATATGACGGGCTATTGGAGGATAGTGTTGTTAGTAAATAATGAGTATCAGATTTCATTTAAAGAATCGAAAATCGGAGGTGAGTTAAGAAGTGGAAGTTATATGGGAACTGAGTTCAGAAAAATTGATGATAAAAAGAGCAATACAAAATTATATGGTATTGTTATTGATTATTTAGAGGAGTGACGCTGTGGTAACTGAACAAGATTATAATAATTTAGCTGACGATGTTTACAATGTCGAGAATAGTAAATCAGATGAGATTGTAAAAAAAGGAAGTATCGTTGGTAATGATAAATATATCGTCATTCATTCTAAAGACAACCCTGACAACGGCATGCAGGCCATGGCGGTGGCACCAGTTGATAAAAATGGTGAGGTGGATTACAGTGAGGTCGTGATTGCCTATGCGGGGCTAAATATTGCTTTATAGAATGGCCTCAGGAGGGTGATTATGAGGAAGAATAGTTTAATAGTGAGTTTAGTGATAATATTTACAGGTTTAATAATAGGAGGAATACTGATGTTTAATAGACAAGAGAATGAAAGTAAACAGAGTTACAAAAGAGAACAGAATAGAATTGTTGAGCATATTTCTAATAACTACAAAAATATAAATAAAGTAGAATTTACCAGTATAGAAGAAAATTTAAAAACCGGTTATTGGAATTTTGAAATTATTATTAATGATAATCTCTACGTTGCTTTTTCGGAAAAAGGTTTTGGTGGAGAGATTACCCATTCGGTCACTCATACTGAATTGAGTCGAGGCAATAGATTAGAAAAGCAGAATATGGAACTCACAAAGCAAAATTCAAATGTGGAAATTGTTTATTTCGAGGAGCCAAAGGATGATTAGTGAAAAAGATTATAATGGTATTGCAGATTCAGTATATTCGGTTGATAGAAAAAAGCTGATATGCCGTATGTAACAGGTGATACAATTTTGGAGGATCAGTATGTCATCCTAAAATCCGAAGACAACACTGACAACGGCATGCAGGCCATGGCGGTGGCACCAATTGATAAGTATGTTGTGTCTGGTGTAAACTGGTATATAGTCCCCTGAAGTAAAAATCTTTGTGTTATACTATAAGGCAATAATCATTGTTGTTTTATAGCATAATATAAGGAGGAATTATGAAGAAAAATAGTTTAATAGTAAGTCTAGTTATTATATTAATCGTTTTTTTAATAGGAGGGTGTCGTATGAAAGAAAAAGAAACATTAACAAAACGTCAACAGGATAATGTGGTTAGAGGAATAGCAAGAAACTACGATATAAAATCAATCAAATTTACAAAAATCAATAGAGATTCAAAAACAGGTAGCTATCATCTGCTATTTATTATAAATGATCATGAAAAGTATAAAACAGGTATTACAGTTTCAAAAATATCAGAATTTGATGAAAAACTAGATAATATTGGTTTGTCCCCTATAGATGATTTCAAATTTATAGAAAGAGATAAGCCAATTAACAATACCGATAATATTTTGAAAACAATTGAAATAACATATTTAGGAGAGTAGTATGTCAATTACGGAGGAAAATATAGGTGATTAGCAGAACAATCCTACTGGGTTGAAGAGGGAAGAGATAATGTTGACTATCATCCCAATGACGGAAAAAGATATTATTTTAATGGAAAAAATAATAAATTAGGTCAATTCCAAGTTCTCAAAGTCAAAGATAACACTGACAACAGCATGTAGGCCATGGCGGTAGCACCGGTTGATAAAAATGGTAAGGCGGGTTACAGTGAAGTTGTGATTGCTTATGCAGGGATAAATATTGCTTTATAGAGTGGCCTCAGGAGGATGATTATGAAGAAGAAAATCTTAATAGCAAGTCTAGTTACTATATTTTTAGGTTTAATAATAGGAGGATACCGTTTGAAAGAAAAGGGAACATTAACAAAGCGTCAACAGGATAATGTAGTGAGATGGATTGCACGTGGTTATGATGTAGATAAAGTCAAGTTTTTAAATTGTGAGAAAAACACTACTACAGGTACTTACAGTTTAATCTTTAGAATAGATGATAAAACAGAGACTAGTATTGTACAGGTTGAATCCTTGAAAGAATTTGATGATTCAAACGGAGATATTGGCTTGGATCCTATAGAAGATTTTATAGATTTAGAAAAATCAAATCCATTAGATAATGACGAGCCTGTAAATATTAGTGATATAGAAATTACATACTTAGGAGAATAGTATGGTAACAGAAAAACAATACAGATGGATAGTCGATCATGTTTACACTGTTGGTCACAATAAACATGATGGACAGTATACCAAAATAAAAGAAAAAACGTATTATTTTGACAGGAGAAATAAAAACTTAGGTCAATTCCAAGTCCTCAAAGTCAAAGACAGCACTTCCAACGGCATGCAGGCCATGGCGGTGGCACCAGTTGATAAAAATGGTAAGGCGGATTACAGTGAGGTCGTGATTGCTTATGCAGGAACCAATCGAGCAGATTTCAAAGATCTCGGAACTGATATTCAATCCATTGGTCTTGGTAGCGATGAGTTAAAGTTCTTTAATCTCACTGCGGATTCTCAATTCTCAACAGCATTAGACTTTGCCAAGCAAGTTGAGAAAGAGGTCAAAACGAAAAATCCCAATGTTGTTACAATAATAGGGACAATGCTAAGTAAACCTTTTGTGCTAGACTATAAGATAATAAATAAGCAGTATTGTTTTATAGGATAATATAAGGAGATTACTTATGAAGAAAAGCTTAATAGCAGGTTTGGTTACTATAATGATAGGTTTAATAATAGGAGGAGTGTTGATGTTTAATAGTCAAGAGAAGCAAAGAAAACAAAATTACAGAAGAGAACAAGATAGGATGGTTAAATATTTGGTATCCAATTATGAGGAGATAGATAAGGTTGAATTTACAGAAATAGATTATGATGAAGTTGCTGGAACGTATTCTTTCTATGCTATCATAAACGATAAAATAACTGTTGATTTTACTTTATGGAAACTAGGTGGTGAAATAGACGTGAGTGAACTTTCATCTCGTAATTCTGGGAACTACCTTGAAAAAATGAAAAAAAGTGGTGAGAAGTCTAGGATTTCTGATATTCAAATTATTTATATGAGAAATGATGGTAACTGATCAAGATTATCATAAGATTGCTAATGATGTTTACAAAGTTGATTCTAGTAAGCTCAAAATTCCACGTAGAGAAGGAGAGGAAGTAGCTGTAGGTAAGTATATCATTCTAAAATCCGAAGACAACACTGAAAACGGCATGCAGGCCATGGCGGTGGCACCAGTTGATAAGTATGTTGTGTCTGGTGTAAACTGGTATATAGTCCCCTGAAGTAAAAATCTTTGTGTTATACTATAAGGCAATAATCATTGTTGTTTTATAGCATAATATAAGGAGGAATTATGAAGAAAAATAGTTTAATAGTAAGTCTAGTTATTATATTAATCGTTTTTTTAATAGGAGGGTGTCGTATGAAAGAAAAAGAAACATTAACAAAACGTCAACAGGATAATGTGGTGAAAAGAATTGTTAGAGTATATGATATTCATTCAATTGAATTTACAAAATTTAGTAAAGATCAAAAAACAGGTAGCTACCATCTGTTATTTGTCATAAATGGTGATAGAAAGTATAAAACGGGTCTCACTGTATCTGAGATAGATAGATTCAATAATTCTACGGATGATATTAGTTTAAGTCCAGGTGATATTTTCAATAAATTTAAACGTGATCTATCTTCACACCATTCTCAGAGGGAGTTTGAGAAAGTAAAAATAACTTATTTGGAGCAGTAGTATGTCAATTACAGATGAACAATATAATAGAGTGGCAGAACAAGCTTATTGGGTTGAAAAAGGTAGAAATGATGTTGACTATCATCCAGAAGAAGGAAGAAAATATAGCTACAAAGATGATAAACCATCATTAGGTCAATTCCAAGTCCTCAAAGTAGAAGACAACACTGAAAACGGCATGCAGGCTATGGCGGTTGTCATGATGGAGGTATGTCTATGAAAATCAAGCAGGTTTTAGCAAGTTTATTTCTCGTTATTGGAATGATGAGTTTATTAGGAGGTTGTAGCATGACAAAAGAAACATTGACAAAAGAGCAACAAGATAATGTGGTGAGATGGATTGCAAGGGGATATGATGTTCATGAGGTGGAATTTTTAAAACTATCAAAAAATACTAGTACAGGTATATATTTACTATCAATTCGTGTGAATAAGAATGAATCTCTTGAAACAACAATACCAGCAGATAGTCTAAGTGATTTTGACAGCGTAGAGGGAGAATTATTATTAGGGCCAATTGATATTTTTCAAAAAATTACAAAAAGTAACCAATTAGAAAAACATGAAAAAATAGATATCAATAATATAAAAATTTCTTACTTGGAGGATTGATAATGGCAACTGATGAACAATATAAATGGTTGGCTGAACAAGTTTATTGGGTAGAACAGAAAAGAGATGATGTTCAATACCACCCGATTTCGGACTCACATTATCCATTTGATCCTAAAAATCCACAATTAGGTCAATTCCAAGTCCTCAAAGTCAAAGACAACACTTTTAATGGCATGCAGGCTATGGCGGTGGCACCAGTTGATAAAAATGGTATGGCGGATTACAGCGAGGTTGTGATTGCCTATGCAGGAACCAATCGTGAAGATTTCAAAGATATGGGAACTGATATTCAATCCATTGGTCTTGGTAGCGATGAGTTAAAGTTCTTTAATGTCACTGCGGATTCTCAATTCTCAACAGCACTTGACTTCGCCAAGCAAGTTGAGAAAGAAGTCAAAAGGAAAAATCCCAATGCTGTTATCACGACGACTGGTCACTCTTTAGGACAGTCACTTGCCATGTATGTGGGGCTAAAACAAGGTTATGCCAATGTCGGCTACAATGGTCCAGATATTCATAAGATGATTTCTGCCAAAGAAATCAAGTATATGCAAGAACATCCAGAGCAGTTCCGTAATTATCGCAATAAGCATGATGACATCGGAAATGTCATGGGCAATGTGACGAAAACAGCTATTTACCCTAAGGTCACAAAAGGCAAAGATAATATTAAGAATGCGATTCCAGATCACTTGCTGACAAATTGGCAATTTACCAAGGATGGTCAGCTAAAAGATTTGGATGGCAAAGTTGTGACGGATAAAGTCGTCAGTGCCTATGCTCAAACGATTGCCGTTATGGCTCGCATTAATGCTAAAAGCAAACAATTAGCCAAAGGTGGATACAGTAGTAGGGAACAGATTTTTCTAGATACGATTCAAGGTGCTGCCGTTGCCCAAGGCATGGCTGCTGCCGCTCAAGCTGGCGTTGATGATATTGAGCAAGTTGTCAAAGAAGGTGTCGAGAAAGCTAAAAGCTTATGGGAAGCGATTGACTTTACAGCTTACCAAGAGTTGAGTTACGATGAAGTTGTGAGTCTATTTGCAAGCCAAGGGGCTACTTATGAGAGCATTGTGACAGAGACTCAGACGACGCTTGAGGTTGGTCAGACAAATGCTGGCACGAAGGCCGAAGCCTTTACGACCTTAAAGGGACAAGTTGACCAAGTGATTCAAGCAAACATAGCCACCGATAAAAATCTAGCAAAGGATATTGAGAATTGGACAAGATAGACTTAGAGATGAAAGCCTACAGAGAGCTTTCTGCAAAAGAATGTGAATATGAGGCGTTTCTTTCTGATTATACTCGTCAACTCCAGCTATATGAAGAGGCACGCATAGAGCTTCATCAGCGTTGGGTGGATTTGGAACGGCTGGTTGAAAATGAGCGAATGGCTATGAAGCAGTTTGAGGAAACGATTGATGACACAGAAGATGATTTGATAGAGTATAAGAATGATTTAGAAATTTTAGTCGGAGAATCGGAAATTGTTTACCATCAGGAAATGTCTGATATTGACAATGAAGAAAGCTTAACGAGAGAAAACTTTCAGAAGAAACGACTTGATTACGAAGATAGTATAGAAAGGTTACGGCAAAAATATGCTAGCACCCATCAATGAGTATTATACGGAGGAGGAACATGCGCATGCTCTAAAAATGATGCGTCGTTCAATGGAGACCAAAAGAGCCATTAGTCAAGCAAAGGCTCTTGTCACCAAAAAAAATAATAATATTGAGACCTATAAAAAAAAGATTCAAGAGAAAGCCACGCAAACGAAAACAGCTATTACAAATATAAAAGGTCAGCTGGATACTGGGATTAAAGGGGATACTGCTGATAAAATCAATGAATCCGTGGATACTTTAGTGGCAGGTTATGATGACATCATTTAAATACAGAGTATTAAGAAATAGATGATCATTAAATAGTTAAATAGATAGAAACATAATCTTTGAATTTTAAGAAATCCTTTGAACTAACGTCATAGAAAATAGTTAATACCAAAAAGTAAAAACCACAATGCAATCAGGCTATTAAATCAAGACACTTTATGATAAAATGGTAAAGATGAAGATATGTTATCATGTCAACTAATATTGAGGAGAAGAACATGGTTCAACCAAAATATAAACGTGTTTTGATTAAATTATCTGGAGAAGCCCTTGCTGGTGATCGTGGTGTCGGTATTGACATTAAGACTGTACAAGAGATGGCAAAAGAAATTGCTGAAGTTCATGCGTCAGGTATCCAGATTGCTCTTGTCATTGGTGGTGGAAATCTTTGGCGTGGTGAGCCAGCTGCAGAAGCTGGTATGGATCGTGTTCAAGCAGACTACACCGGTATGCTTGGTACGGTTATGAATGCCCTAGTGATGGCAGACAGCCTTCAGCAAGAAGGTGTTGATACCCGTGTCCAAACGGCTATCGCTATGCATAACGTCGCAGAACCTTATATTCGTGGTCGTGCGCTTCGTCACCTTGAAAAAAATCGTGTGGTTATCTTTGGTGCAGGTATTGGGTCGCCGTATTTTTCAACAGATACAACAGCTGCCCTTCGTGCTGCTGAAATCGAGGCAGATGCTATCTTGATGGCTAAAAATGGCGTCGATGGTGTTTATAACGATGATCCACGTAAAAATGCTGACGCCGTTAAATTCGACGAATTGACACACGGTGAAGTGATTAAACGTGGCCTTAAGATTATGGATGCAACAGCGTCTGCTATCTCAATGGACAATGATATTGATCTGGTTGTCTTTAATATGAATGAACCAGGAAATATCAAACGTGTCGTTCTAGGTGAGCAAATCGGTACAACCGTCTCAAATAAAGCATAAAAGGATAAAGGATAAAACAATGACAAAAGAAATTATTGTAAACGCAAAAGAACGTTTTGAGCAATCACATCAATCACTAGCTCGTGAATTCGCTGGTATTCGTGCTGGTCGTGCCAATGCTAGTCTTTTAGACCGCATTCAAGTAGAATACTACGGGGCTCCAACACCACTTAACCAACTAGCATCAATCACAGTTCCTGAAGCACGTGTGCTTTTGATTTCACCGTTTGATAAATCATCAATCAAAGATATCGAACGTGCTATCAATGAATCTGACCTCGGTATCAATCCAGCTAACGATGGTTCAGTTATTCGTTTGGTCATCCCACCACTTACCGAAGAAACTCGCAAAGATCTTGCTAAAGAAGTGAAAAAAGTTGGGGAAAATGCCAAAGTTGCTATTCGTAATATCCGTCGCGATGCCATGGATGATGCTAAAAAACAAGAGAAAAATAATGAAATCACTGAGGATGAATTGCGTACTCTTGAAAAAGATATTCAAACAGCAACAGATGAAGCTGTTAAGCATATCGATAGCATGGTTGCTAATAAAGAAAAAGAACTTCTAGAAGTTTAAGATAAGAATAAAAAACTAAAAGGCGGTGTGATGAAAGACCCGATTTGGGCGATTTGTCCCATTGCCTTTTTTGTCAAAGAAATAGAGAAAAAACATGAATGAATTACTAGGTACAGTTATCAGTGGTATGGTAACAGATGAAAATAGTCACGCCTATTTTGTCCCAAAAGATGGGATAACCTTTGCACTCGCAAAAGAAGAGGGAGAACACCAGATTGGTGAGATGGTCAAAGGTTTTGTTTATACGGATATGAGACAAAAACCGCGTTTGACTACCAAGGATATCGCGTCAACTCGAACGTCTTATGGATGGGGAACAGTTACTGATGTTCGTCGCGATTTGGGAGTCTTTGTCGACACAGGCATTCCAGAAAAGGAAATTGTAGTTTCCTTGGATGTCCTTCCAGAGATGAAAGAATTATGGCCTAAAAAGGGAGACCGCCTTTATATCAAGCTTGATGTAGACCGTAAAGATCGCATCTGGGGCTTACCTGCTGAAGCAGAAGTCTTTCAAAAGATGGCTGGACCGGCATACGATAATATGCAAAATCAAACGTGGCCAGCTATTGTTTATCGCCTCAAACTCTCGGGAACCTTCGTTTACTTGCCTGAGAATAATATGTTGGGCTTTATTCACCCAAGCGAACGTTACGCTGAGCCACGTCTCGGGCAAGTTCTAGATGCTCGTGTCATTGGCTTTCGTGAGGTTGATCGCACCTTAAATTTATCGCTTAAACCGCGTTCTTTTGAGATGTTGGAAAATGATGCTCAGATGATTTTGACTTATCTAGAGTCAAATGGAGGTTTCATGACGCTTAATGACAAATCCTCCCCAGAGGACATCAAGGCAACCTTTGGGATTTCCAAAGGGCAGTTCAAAAAAGCATTAGGTGGATTGATGAAAGCTAAGAAAATTAAGCAAGATAGTCTAGGGACAGAGTTAATCAATTAGTTTTCAGAAAAAATAAAAAAATCTCAGACAATCTGGGATTTTTCTGTTACAATAAGAAAAAAATAAAACGAGGTATGAGTATGGAAAGAGCGATATTTGCAGGCGGTTGTTTCTGGTGTATGGTGCAACCTTTCGAAGAACAAGACGGCATCCTATCTGTTCGTAGTGGTTATACAGGTGGTCATGTTCCAAATCCAACTTATGAGCAAGTCTGCAGTCACACAACGGGACACACAGAGGCAGTAGAGATTATTTTTGATCCCGAAAAAGTGTCCTATAATGACTTGGTGGAACTATACTGGGCACAAACTGATCCAACAGACGCTTTTGGTCAGTTTGAAGATCGTGGCGATAACTATCGTCCCGTTATTTATTATACAACTGAAGCACAAAAGGAGATTGCGGAAGCCTCTAAGGCTGCACTAGATGCATCAGGTCGCTTTGATAAACCGATTGTGACAACGATTGAACCTGCTGAAACTTTCTATGAAGCAGAAGAATACCATCAAGGTTTCTATAAAACCAACCCTGAACGTTATGCAGCTTCAAGTGCTATTCGTCATCAGTTTCTAGAGGAGAATTGGCATTGAGAAAATCCTTTTATACTTGGTTGATGACTGAGCGAAATCCTAAGTCAAATGCGCCAGTAGCTATCTTGGCTGATTTGGCTTTTGAAGACATGACATTTCCCAAGCATACAGATGACTTTGATACCATCAGTCGCTATCTGGAAGACCAAGCTAGTTTTGCTTTCAATCTGAGTCATTTTGACCAGATTTGGGAAGATTATTTGGCACATTAAACTACAATATTCAAAAAATCCCTATTTTTAGGGATTTTTGATATAATGAAGGCA
Source organism: Streptococcus pluranimalium (assembly GCF_002953735.1). Lineage (NCBI taxonomy): Bacteria > Bacillati > Bacillota > Bacilli > Lactobacillales > Streptococcaceae > Streptococcus > Streptococcus pluranimalium. The sequence goes on from NZ_CP025536.1 coordinate 498,722, forward strand.
ATACGATACGAAAACAAGATTATTCGGGGAGGAAAGCAGAATAACTGCCAGAGGTATTATGTAGGTAAAAAATAATGTATAGTTGATTTACTCGTGACCAAAGTGTCACCTTGTCTTGAATAAGGAATAATCTATGTTTACATTATCGTATCGACGTAATATTGCTCTTTTAGGAGCGACAGAATTTTTTGCCTTCTTTGGCATTACTACTTTTTGGCTTTTATTTCTCAGCCAACATGGCATGGCACTCTGGCAGATTGGAATTTTGGAAAGTATCTTTCATTTAACTAGCCTAATTTCAGAAGTACCTTCAGGTATGCTAGCCGATCGTTTTTCTTATAAAACCAATTTGTATCTCAGTCGTTTGGCCAGTATTTTTTCTAGTATCTTGATGTTGGTCGGCCATGGGAATTTTTGGATATATGCATTTGGAATGATTATCAACGCTTGGGCTTATAATTTTGATTCAGGTACCAGTTCTGCTATGCTCTTTGAATCGGTAAAAGAAGCGGGGATGGAATCGAAATTCTTGAAGATATCCAGTTTTTTTGGTGGTGTTGCTGAAGTGACGCGAACCTTGGGAATCTTGGTCGCTGGCTTTTTTGTCCATGGATTGCTGGATGTGACCTATGTGATTCATATAGTCTTGTCCCTTTTTGTCCTATTTTTCATTTTCCTTATGAAAGAGCCCAGTTTCAAGTTGGAAAGAGAGAAAAGTCCAACTCTAAAGATGATTATGGAGACCGTTTTTCTGACCTTTAAAAGAGAGCCTCGGTTGCTCACTTGGATGATCAAGGTGCAATTTTTATCGGTCGTTATGACCATGTTTTACTTTTATTATCAAAATGAAATGACGGCTTTGACCTCTTGGCAGATTAGTACCATGATGCTGGTTTCGAGTGTTGTCAATATTGGTTGCATTTGGTTGGCCAGTCGACTGGGGCAAGTGATCAAGGCGACAACATTATTTCCAATCATGGTTGGCTTGACAGGAATATTTTACTTGTTGTCCTGGTTTCAGTGGCCGGTGATTTACATCCTTATTTACTTAGTGACGGAAGGTTTATTCGCACTATTTGAACCAATCTTTGGCAATGACTTACAAAAGATGATTCCTAGTGGCGTTCGCGCTACCATGCTCAGTGTCGTTAGTATGCTTTTTAGCTTGGCTATGATTTTAATTTTCCCTGTGACAGGTTGGATGATTGACAGCTTTGGCTTTGCCAATAGTTTTGTCTATCTTGGAAGCTTGTTATTATTAGCGACCGTCTTTTTAAGATTTCAAAGCAAATCAAAGGTCTAAACGAATTAGAAATCCCTATTTTTAGGGATTTTTGATATAATGAAAGTAATTTAACAAAGAAAAGGATTTAAGTTTGCAAGAATATTCTGTAGAAATTACCCTTAAGCATCCCGATGATGTCTTGGCACTTTTCGGGACTAATGAACGCCATTTACGCCTTATTGAAGAGCATCTTCAGGTTATTATTCATGCTAGAACTGAACGTGTTCAGATTTTAGCTGATGAGCAAGAAGCAGTAGAACTAGCACGTATCACTATTCAAGCTCTTCTTGTCTTGGTAGAACGTGGCATGACGGTTAACACATCTGACGTGGTAACTGCCTTATCTATGGCTGAGAATGGAACCATCGATAAATTTGTAGCTCTTTATGAAGAAGAAATTATCAAGGATAGCTATGGCAAGCCCATTCGCGTTAAAACGCTAGGTCAAAAGGTTTATGTAGATAGCCTTAAGAAGCATGATGTGGTTTTCGGTATTGGTCCTGCTGGTACTGGTAAGACCTTTCTTGCGGTGACCTTGGCTGTCACAGCCCTCAAGCGTGGTCAGGTTAAGCGCATTATCTTGACGCGTCCTGCGGTGGAAGCTGGCGAGAGTTTAGGATTTTTACCGGGAGACTTAAAGGAAAAAGTCGATCCTTATCTTCGTCCTGTTTATGATGCTCTTTATCAGATTTTAGGCAAGGAGCAGACGACACGTCTCATGGAGCGTGACATCATTGAGATTGCGCCATTAGCTTACATGCGTGGACGGACCTTAGATGATGCTTTTGTCATTTTGGATGAAGCGCAGAACACGACTATCATGCAAATGAAGATGTTCTTGACACGTCTTGGCTTTAATTCTAAGATGATTGTCAACGGTGATACCAGTCAAATTGATTTGCCTCGTAATGTAAAATCAGGTTTGATTGATGCGGCTGAAAAGTTGAAACGGATCAAACAGATTGATTTTGTTCACTTCTCAGCTAGTGATGTGGTTCGTCATCCAGTGGTTGCTGAAATCATCAATGCCTATGAAACCAAACCTTTGCATGAGTCGATTCAAAAGTCAACAGAAGAAAATCAAGCTTCTAAAAAATCGGGTTTAACCACTTATGAAGTGATTGGGGAATTACCTGAGGATAAGGATTGAGTTTAGTGTTAACGTAAAGACTCTCTGATGATTCGGAGAGTCTTTTTCTTGTGTTAAAAAGCACCTCGCTTTGAGATGCTTTTGATGTTTTTAGACCTTATTTCTTGTTAAGGAAATTTTCTAATTTCTCAAGTTGACGAGCTGCAAAGTCTTTACCACCAAGACCAAAGGCAAGGGCGAAAGCAACGGCAACAGCACCAAGGATGATAGTGAATGTTGTTTGAACGATGGTTTGAGCAATGTTTAATTGATCAAGTGCCATAAAAATAGCAAGAGCAATCAAACCATAACGAACAACTTCGCCAAGAGCTTTGCTGCTTGTAGATTTAGCAATAAATCCAGCAAGAACATTACCTAGAACGATAGCAAGACCAAGAATTGCTAGTGAACTGATAACAGCAGGAAGGTAAGCAATTACTGCAAGACCGATGGTGTTAAGAACAGAAAGGTTAAGTGTTGCAAGTGCTTGTACAAAGAAGAAAACTAAGATAATAGCACTAACGATGTTAGCAAGGACAGTTGAAATTTGGTAGTCAGCTTGACCTTTAACGCTCAAATATTGTGAATATTTATCGATACCTGATGCCTTAAGCACTTTTTCAAGCAAGTTGCTAAGCAATTTAGCGATGAAGCCACCGATTGCTAAGAGAACAACAGCAACCAAGATGTTTGGAATGAAGCTGATGACTTGGTTTAATAAGCTAACAATTGGTTCAGAAAGTGATTTGATGCCAAGGGTTTCAAGAGCTAGTGTTAGGATTGGGATGAAGAGAAGAACGTAAACGATTGATGACAACACATCAGCGATTTTAATTTCGTTAACTTTAGCTTGATCCACATCTTGATCGAAGAGTTTACTCATCCATTTTTCAAATGGCAATTTCACCAAGAGGCTGCTAACGAGGTTCTTAACGAACTTGCAGAGGAAGACACCAACGAACAGGATAAGACCAGCTGCTACAGCATTTGGTAAGAAACCAAAGAATTTAGCAAACATGTTTGAGATTGGATCAACCACACTTGATACTCCAAGACCAGAAAGGATAGCTGGTAGGAAGAACACGATAACTAAGAAATAGGCAAATTGACCAAAGCCTTTAACGAGAGCTTTCTCGTCTTGTGTTGGTTTTACCAATCCCCATTTTGATAATTTAGCGACAGGAGCTAATTTTGTAAGACCTTTGATGACCAACTTTTTAACAAGAGCAGCTACGATAAGGGCTACAAGGATTAAAACGATGATACGAATGGCACCTGGAAGAGCTCCAAAGATAGATTCTGTGAATCTAGATAATGTATCCATAATGATACCTCCTAAAAATATTTCCACAACTAGCATATCATGATGCTCTATAATTCACAAAGGAAATGATTTTATTATCAAAGTATCTGTAGACGTATAGAGAGCTTCCCTAGGATTTATGGTATAATGAGAAGACTATAAGAATTTGAAAGAAAGGATAAAATCGCACTTTAGATGAAGTGATGATTAGTATCTAACATATGTATGTAGAGATGATTGACGAGACGGGACAAGTCTCCGAAGAGATCAAGAAGCAAACACTTGATTTGCTTGAATTTGCGGCTGAAAAAACTGGGAAAGCTGACAAGGAAATGGCTGTTACTTTTGTGACTAATGAGCGCAGTCACGAGTTAAATTTGGAGTATCGTGATACGGATCGCCCAACAGACGTTATCAGCTTGGAGTATAAACCAGAAAATCCTATCATTTTTGATGAGGAGGATTTGGCAGAAAATCCTGAGTTAGCTGAGATGATGGAAGAGTTTGATGCCTATATTGGTGAGCTTTTTATTTCCATCGATAAGGCGCGTGAGCAAGCTGAGGAGTATGGGCATTCTTTTGAGCGTGAAATGGGATTCTTGGCCGTTCATGGATTCCTTCATATCAATGGTTATGACCATTACACACCGGAAGAAGAAGCAGAGATGTTTGGACTACAGGAAGAGATTTTAAGCGCCTATGGACTCACAAGACAATAAGCAAAAAAAATGGAAAAACCGAACCCTAACAGCTAGCATGGAGTTTGCCATAACTGGGGTGGTCAACGCCTATAAGGAAGAGCGTAATATGCGTAAGCACATGATTTCGGCTCTTCTAGCAATTATAGCAGGACTTGTTTTTCAAATTTCAGCCCTAGAGTGGTTGTTTTTACTCCTAAGTATCTTTTTGGTAATTTCTTTTGAGATTATCAATTCAGCCATCGAAAATGTCGTGGACTTGGCGAGTGATTACCATTTCTCCATGTTGGCAAAAAATGCTAAAGACATGGCTGCGGGAGCGGTTTTGGTGATTTCGGTCTATGCCTTAATAACTGGCTTAATCATCTTTGTTCCCAAGATGTGGAACCTGGTTTTTGGATAAACTATAGAATTGTGTTTGATAGTTGACTATCAGACAGTTAGTGAATAAAAGAAAGAAAAGAATTTATGTCATTTAAAAGTGGATTTGTGGCGATTTTAGGTCGTCCAAACGTTGGAAAATCAACCTTTTTGAATTATGTCATGGGGCAAAAAATTGCTATCATGAGTGATAAGGCGCAAACAACGCGCAATAAAATCATGGGGATCTATACTACAGATACTGAACAAATCGTTTTTATCGATACGCCAGGGATTCATAAACCTAAGACAGCCTTGGGGGACTTCATGGTAGAATCTGCCTACAGTACCCTTCGTGAAGTGGAAACAGTTCTTTTTATGGTGCCAGCAGATGAAGCGCGTGGTAAGGGTGACGATATGATTATTGAACGCCTAAAAGCGGCTAAAGTTCCTGTCATCTTGGTGATTAACAAGATTGATAAGGTGCATCCTGAGCAGCTCTTGGCACAGATTGATGATTTTAAAGACCAAATGGACTTTAAAGAAATCGTTCCGATCTCAGCGACACAAGGGAATAATGTCAATCGTCTGATGGAAATCCTTAAAGATAATCTTGAGGAAGGTTTCCAATATTTCCCAGAAGATCAGATTACCGATCATCCAGAGCGTTTCTTAGTTTCCGAAATGATCCGCGAAAAAGTCCTTCATTTAACCCAACAAGAAGTTCCGCACTCTATCGCCGTGGTTGTTGATTCTATGAAACGTGATGAGGACACAGATAAGGTTCATATCCGCGCAACCATTATGGTTGAACGTGACAGCCAAAAAGGGATTGTCATCGGTAAACAAGGTGCCATGCTCAAGAAAATAGGAACCATGGCTCGTCGTGACATCGAACTCATGCTAGGAGATAAGGTTTTCCTCGAAACCTGGGTCAAGGTCAAGAAAAACTGGCGTGATAAGAAGCTTGATTTAGCAGATTTTGGTTATAATCAGAAAGAGTATTAAAAACATCTGGGAGATGTTTTTAACCCGAGCCCGAAAATGAAACAGCGAGGTCGGGGAAGTGACTTCAATAGCCCGCCGACCTTGAAATAAAAAACTGTAGCACATCGTTTTACGAGATGTTCTTGAAAGGATTCAATATGTCACAAGATTATATTTCCTATATCCGCTCCAAAGTTGGGCATGACAAGGTGATTATCAACTTTGCTGGGGGCATTTTGGCAAATCAGGACGGAAAAGTTCTTCTCCAGCTGAGAGGTGATAAAAAAACTTGGGCAATTCCGGGTGGTGCCATGGAGTTGGGGGAATCCTCACTTGATACAGCTGTTCGTGAGTTTTATGAAGAAACAGGGATTGAGGTCCAAGTCAAGCGTTTGTTGAATGTCTATACAAATTTTGACGAAGTCTATCCCAACGGTGACCAAGTCCAAACAGTTGTTTTCATTTATGAACTGACAGCGACAGAGATTGGAGATATCAGTGATTTTCATAATGAAGAAACGCTGAAAGTAGCCTTTTTTACAAAAGAAGAAATTGACCAGCTAGAGAGTATTTCTGATAAACATCGTTTGATGTTAAAAGAATATTTTGCCAATGACTTTCAGTTAGGACGATAAAGGAGTGCTGAAATCCCGCTAGATTATGTTTCCTATATCCGGTCCAAAGTGGGTCAGGATAAGATTTTTCTCAATTTTGCTGCAGGTATTTTATGTGATGAGGATGGCAGAGTTCTCTTGCAATTAAGGGGAGACAGTCAAAATTGGGGTGTTATTGCTGGCATCATGGAATTGGGCGAAAGTTCGGCAGATGCTGTGGTTCGTGAATTTTTTGAAGAAACAGGTATTCTTGTCGAACCGGTCAAACTGTTAAATGTTCACACAAACTTTGAAACAGTGTTTCCAAATGGTGATGCAGCTCAAACAGTGGGTGTTTTATACCAAGTAAGGGCGACCAAATTATATTCCATTGACCACTTTGCAAATGAGGAGACCCTTCAGTTAGCTTTCTTTTCGGCAGAAGAGATTGCAAATTTAGACCTATTCAGCTCGCAACAAAAGGTGATGCTAGAAGAGTATTTTTCAGGACAATTCCAAGTAGGACGATAGAGGAGACCTATGCCACGTAGTGAAGATGTGATTTTAACCAATATGTGTCTGGTTGAGGACAAGGACGATAATTGTGTCGTTCAAATCAGAGATCCCAAGCGTTATGATTGGTCTGGAGCTGTCTTTCCAGGTGGTCATATTGAAAAAGGTGAAAGCCTACACGATGCTGTCGTTCGTGAAGTTTTAGAAGAGACTGGTTTAACCATTTCAAATCCTGAACTGGTTGGGGTCAAACACTTTCAAACGAGGGGAGACAAGATTAGATACTTGGTCTTCTTATATCGAACATCTGATTTTTTAGGGACGCTGACTTCTTCTGAAGAAGGGGAAGTCAAGTGGGTGTCTCGCCAGGACTTATTGGCAGGCAAAATTGACTTAGCAGATTCCATGGACGAGATGTTTCCTGTTTTCTTCGATCAGACGTCATCTGAACTCTTTTATGAACGGAATGATAATGATGACTTAGTAAGGAAGTATTTTTAAGAGTTTAAAAGGGAGCAAAAATGAATAAATCGAACCAAACTATCAAGCAATCCTATAGTGACGAGCTCGCTGAAAGAAGAACAGCTCTCGCACAAAATCGTTCATTTTTAGCAACTGAAAGAACATTTGCAGCCTGGATTCGAACAGGCTTTTCTTTAGCAGGTGTTGGCATTTCGTTTGCCTCATTTTTGCAAGGGGTGACTAGTGAGCTTGTCGCTAATAGCATTGGAATTATGCTAGATTTGTTAGGAATGCTAACCTTTGTTTATGCATGGATAGAGTACAAAATGAGCTATCATTTTATTAAAAATATTTATGATGAGGCAACTATTCCTAGACAGCAATTTCGTCTTAATTTTATCTATGGAACAGTTTTAATAACTGTTCTTTTGCTAATCAGTATTTTGGGATTAATTATTATAGTTTTTTAATCTTGTATTGAACAAAACCAGCGAGTGTCATTGAAGTCGCCTACGACACTGTGAAAAAAGATCATACTTCCTAGATGCTTGAGGTATCGTCGTCAGTATTCCTATTGCTAGTAAATATTAATTTAAGAAAGGAAAGAGTATTGTAAGTTGATCTGAACCCGAGCGAAAAGCTCGGAAATTAGATAGAACTCCTTGTGTGCTGACACACTTCGGTCGTTCTCCTAAATTTCAGTCGCTTTTTTGTCGCTCTTGGTATCGTTATTATGCCTGAACTTCCTGAGGTTGAGACGGTTCGTCGTGGTTTGGAGAAGCATGTGGTTGGAAAGTCTATCCAAGACATTCGCTTTGCTTTTGCTAAGATTGCGGTGACGGGGGTAGATTCTTTTCGTCCATTAATTGATGGTCAGATGACTATTCAAGCCATGCGCCGTCGTGGAAAATATTTGATTTTTGATTTTGGTCATTTGCTATTGATTTCGCACTTGCGGATGGAGGGCAAGTATCTCATGTTTGAGAATCAAGAGAGTATTCCTAATAACAAGCATTTTCATGTCTTTTTCACCTTTACAGATCAGTCTGTCTTGATTTATCAAGATGTGCGTAAGTTTGGGACTATGGAGATACTTTTGCCGTCGCAAGAAGAAGCCTATTTCAACGCTAAGAAATTAGGTCCTGAGCCAACCAAGAAAACCTTTAAATACGCTCCTTTCGAGCGAGCTCTGCTATCGTCTCCTAAAAAAATCAAGCCCTATCTTTTGGATCAATCCCTGGTAGCAGGCTTGGGAAATATCTATGTGGATGAGGTGCTCTGGGCAGCCAAGGTGCATCCATTGCGGATCAGCTCTGGTCTCAAAAAAGCTGAAATCAAACGTCTGCATGATGAAACGATTCGTATCTTGCAGTTAGGTATTGAAAAGGGTGGGTCAACTATTCGGACTTATCGCAATGCTTTGGGCGAAGATGGAACCATGCAGCAGTTTTTAAAGGTCTATGGCATGACAGGTCAACCTTGTCCGCGTTGTGGAACTGCAATTGTTAAAATTCAAGTAGGAGGAAGGGGCAGTCACTATTGTCCCAAGTGCCAAAAACTATGACTAAGACCATTGGAATTACTGGCGGCATTGCTTCAGGCAAGTCAACGGTGACAAACTATTTACGCCAAAAAGGCTTCCAAGTCATTGATGCGGACGCTGTCGTCCATGAGCTTCAGGCTAAGGGAGGCAAACTCTATGATATCTTAGTAGATTTTTATGGGAATAAAATCCTAGCTCCTGATGGCCAATTGGATAGACAAGCTCTGTCTGAGCAATTTTTCTCGGATGATACTGTTCGTGCTCAGGTGTCAGCTTTGCAGAATACTATTATTCGGCAGGAACTGCTGGCGAGACGTGACGCCTTACTGCAAAAACATGAAGTGGTTTTCATGGATATTCCGCTCTTGTTTGAATTGGATTATCAAAGCCAGCTCGACCAAGTCTGGCTTGTTTACCTTGATCCCGCGCAGCAGTTGAACCGTCTCATGAAGCGAAATAACTATTCAGAAGAACAGGCTCGAAAACGCATAGCAACGCAGCTTTCTTTAGACGAAAAAAGGCACTTGGCTGATCGGATAATCGATAATAGTGGTGATTTATCCATGACTTATGAGCTGGTGGATGATTTGTTAGAGGAAGTGTGTCATGTCGAAAAGTAAGGTGATTCCGCTCATGCCGTGGACGGCAGAGGGTTTCTGGGATTTTAATCCTAAATCTTTGGTGGTTTTAGTGATTGGTCTGGTTTTATTTGGATTAGGAGAAGCTTGCCTGGTTCTGGCAAATCTGGGGTCAACACCCTGGACAGTCTTATCACAAGGCTTATCACAACAATTTCAGATTCCCTTAGGGTTTATGACCTTTATCATTTCTGGTTTGGCGCTTTTATCATGGATTCCGATTAGGATTAAACCGGGTATTGGAACTGTTTTGAATATGATTATCATTGCTTGGGTATTAGGCATGGTTGTCGAGACAGTTGATGGTCCAGAATCTTTGTTGGGTCGTGTGGTTTTGACCTTTATTGGAATCTTTCTGGTAGGTTTGGCCTCATCCATCTATCTGACTTGTCATATGGGTGCTGGGCCTCGTGATGGTCTCATGGTTGGTCTTTGCCAATTGACTGGCTGGCGTGTGTCGGTTGTTAGAACTGGGATTGAAGTAACTGTTAGCCTCTTAGGTTGGTTACTTGGTGGCACCTTGGGCATCGGTACCGTGCTATTTGCTATTGGTTGGGCCATGCAGTTTTCTTTAACACTTCTTTTGACATTTTTCGGGGAGACAAAGGCCTAAGCTGTCAGCCCTTGTGTTACAATAAAGATAATGAGATTCCACAGAACTATAGGAGAAAAAAGATGACAGAAATTCAGGTTGGTGTTGGGAAAGAACCGATTATGATGCAGTTGAACATGCTAAATCGTCATGGGCTTATTGCAGGTGCAACAGGTACTGGTAAAACAGTAACCTTGAAAGTTCTAGCTGAACAGTTGAGTTTAGCTGGTGTTCCAGTCTTTTTAGCAGATATTAAGGGTGATTTGACGAATATTGCTAAAGAAGGAGCTTTAACGGATAAGCTCAGTCAACGGTTGGAAAAAATTGGTTATAAGGATTTTGAACCACAAGCTTTTCCAGTACGTCTTTGGGATGTTTTAGGGCAAGCTGGACACCCAGTTAGAGCAACCATCAGCGAGATGGGGCCTTTGATGTTATCGCGCCTTTTAGGTCTCAATGATACGCAAGAAGGTATTTTAAATATTGTCTTTAAGATTGCGGATGAAAAAGGCTGGCTCTTAATTGATTTAAAAGACTTGCAGGCTATTTTAAAAGAAGTCTATGACCATGCCAGCGATTATTCAGCGATTTATGGTAATATTGCCAAGCAATCGGTTTCGGCTATCCAACGCAGTCTCTTGGTTTTAGAACAAGAAGGTGGCGAGGTCTTTTTTGGTGAGCCGGCTTTGGAGTTGACAGACTTTATCGTGACTGATGATAAAGGACAAGGGATTGTTAATATCCTCAATGCAACCAAACTTTTTCAGTCTCCAACCCTCTATGCGACCTTTCTCATGTGGATGTTGGCTGAACTCTATGAAACCTTACCAGAAGTGGGTGATTTAGACAAGCCTAAGTTTGTTTTCTTCTTCGATGAAGCTCATCTCTTGTTTAAAGATGCCCCTAAAGCATTCGTGGAAAAAGTCGAACAAATGGTCCGTTTGATTCGTTCCAAAGGTGTGGGAATTTTCTTTATCACACAAAATCCTTTGGACTTGCCAGAAAGTATCTTAGCTCAGCTGGGTAATCGTGTGCAGCACGCTCTTCGTGCCTACACACCTAAGGAAATCAAGGCGGTTAAAACGGCGGCAGATACCTTTAGACAAAATCCTGCCATTGATACTGCGGAAGCAATTACCAGTCTCGAAGTCGGGGAAGCACTGATCTCCTTCTTGACTCCGGATGCTCAACCAGCGGTAGTGGAACGAGGGTTTATCATTCCACCAAAATCCAGTTTTGATGTCTTATCAGCCATGGAAATACAGGTGTTGATAAATCAATCGGATCTGTATGATAAGTACACAGAAGCTGTTGATCGTGAATCTGCTTACGAAATCTTAGCTGCTAAAGTGGCAGACGAGGCTGCTCAAAAAGCTGCTGAAGACAAGAAAAAAGCTGATGAGAAGGCAGCTAAGGAAGCTGAGAAGGAAGAAAGACGCAGGGCGCGTAAGCCCAAGTCAGAATTTGAGAAAGCGCGTGATGCCTTTGTCAATTCAGCCATCCGAACCGTCAGCCGTGAGCTGGTTCGAGGTATCTTGGGCAGTTTGAGAAAACGGTAATGGTTTTTATGCTGTCATCTCTTGGTGATAGGATTCCGTTTTAATAGGTTGATTTCATCGCTTTTTATAGCTATTTATGGTATAATAGTGGGCGTTGTTACAACATGTAGAAAGAAGATGATTAGGATTCCTATAGCAGTTGATTGGAAAAAGAATCTCAAAATAGCTTGGTTCGGTAGTTTTCTTGCTGGAGCAAGCTTTTCACTTGTCATGCCATTTATGCCTCTTTATGTGGAGCAATTAGGTGCTAAACCCGGTTTAGTTGAATTGTACTCTGGTTTGGCAGTTTCTCTATCTGCCCTTGCATCGGGTTTATTTGCTCCTATGTGGGGAAGGTTAGCCGACCGTTATGGACGTAAACCCATGATGATTCGTGCTAGTTTTGTCATGACTTTGACCATGGGGGGATTGGCTTTTGTCCATAGTGTTTTTTGGCTACTGGTTTTACGTCTTTTAAATGGAATGTTTGCTGGTTTTATCCCCAATTCCAATGCTTTGATTGCTTCACAAGCGCCGCAAGATAAGACGGGTTATGCTTTGGGAACCTTAGCCACTGGTGTTATCGGAGGTAGCTTGATTGGGCCGCTATTTGGTGGTTTTCTGGCTGAATTGATCGGTATCAAAAATGTCTTTCTCTTAGTCGGTTTTCTTCTCTTGATGGTTTGTCTGATGACGATTTTTATGATTGAAGAGGACTTTAAACCAGTCGCTCGAGTAGATGCTTGGTCAACTAAAGAATTATTTGATCGTATTAAAGATAAACAAATGCTTGTTGGGCTCTTTGTGACTAGCATGATTATCCAAATTTCTGCCCAGTCAGTGGCTCCTATTTTGACGCTTTATATCCGTCATTTAGGGCAAACTGAGAATCTCATGTTTGTTTCAGGTGCCATTGTTTCAGCATTGGGTTTTTCAAGTATGATTTCAAGTTCGCGACTTGGTAAAGCTGGTGATAGGATTGGGAATCACCGCCTGATTTTGATGGGATTGCTCTATTGTTCCATTATTTATCTCTTTCTAGCTAGGTCTGAAACCAGTTTAGAACTTGGTATTTGGCGCTTTCTCTTTGGCTTTGGGACAGGTGCTCTTATGCCTAGTGTTAATGCTTTATTGACTCGTTTGACACCTAAGGAAGGGATTTCTCGGATCTTTTCCTATAATCAGATGTTTACTAATTTTGGCCAGGTTATCGGTCCATTCGTTGGTTCTGCAGTGGCAGCTGGTATGGGTTACCGTTCAGTCTTTTATGTCACCAGTGCTATTGTCTTTTTCAATTTTATTTGGAGTCTTATTAACTTCAGAAAATATCTGACAACAAAGGAAATTTAAGTGCGCGTTAAGATTAATTTAAAATGCAGTGAATGCGGAAGCAAGAATTATTTGACCAGTAAAAATAAGGTTACTCATCCAGACAAAATACAAGTTCCTAAATATTGTCCTAAGGAACGTAAAGTAACCTTACACCTTGAATCTTAAGGGAATATATGGTACTATTTTAAGGACAGTATTGGAGGAAAAAGATGTATAATTTGCTATTAACAGCACTCTTGGTGATTTCGGTTGTATTAGTGATTGCAATTTTTATGCAACCACAAAAAAATCCAGGCAGCAATGTATTTGATAGTGGTGGGTCTGAAGCCCTTTTTGAACGTTCTAAAGCGCGTGGCTTTGAAGCTTTTATGCAACGTTTCACAGGGATTCTCGTCTTCTTTTGGCTATTAATCGCATTTTTACTGGTAGTATTATCAAGTCGTTAAGACAATAGTGGGCCGTGGCAAGATGTCAGGCCCTTTTTAAATCGTTCCTAGAGGAACATGTAAAGTGGAACAAGGAAACTATGAAAGAACAGATTTTAAATTATTTAAAGGAGCATGGGAAGTCAAATATTAATGACTTAGCAGCTAGCTTGGATATGGCTGGTGCTAAAAAATTCCCTCTCTTGATTAAAGAAATTTCCAAAATGGAAAGTAAGCGAGAGCTTCGTTTTAATGATGACGGTATGTTGTCGCTGCGTAAACCACAAGAAAAGAAAGAGCAAATCACTATCCAAGGAGTTTTTCGTGCTAACAAGGCAGGTTTTGGCTTTCTTTTTGTCGATGACAATGAAGAGGACATGTTTATTGGCCGTAATGATGTAGGGCATGCTATTGATGGTGACACAGTTGAAGTGGTCATCAAAAAACCAGCTGATCGTCTCAAAGGAACAGCGGCAGAAGCGCGTGTGGTTAGGATTGTTGACCATGCCTTAAAAACAGTTGTTGGTAAATTTATTTTGGATGATGAAAAGCCAAAATACGCTGGTTATATCAAATCCAAAAACCAAAAAATTCAACAAAAAATCTATATTAAAAAAGAACCGGTTGTCCTAGATGGTACTGAAATTATCAAGGTCGATATTGATAAGTATCCCGTTCGAGGGCATGATTATTTTGTTGGTCATGTCCGTGATATTGTTGGTCATCAGGGTGATGTTGGGATTGATGTTCTTGAAGTCTTGGAATCTATGGATATCGTCTCAGAATTTCCAGAAGATGTTCTGGCAGAAGCTAATGCAGTACCAGAAGCGCCAACTGCTAAGGACTTAATCGAGCGTGTGGACCTTCGTAAGGAAATCACTTTTACGATTGACGGAGCTGATGCTAAGGACTTGGATGATGCGGTTCATATCAAACGTTTGGACAATGGTAACTTTGAGCTTGGTGTACACATCGCAGATGTTTCTTACTATGTGACAGAAGGATCTGCTCTTAACCGCGAAGCTGTTGCGCGTGGTACTTCAGTTTATGTCACTGATCGTGTGGTGCCAATGTTGCCAGAGCGCCTGTCTAATGGTATTTGTTCATTGAACCCAAATGTTGACCGTTTGACCCAGTCTGCGATTATGGAAATCAATCCGAAAGGCAAAGTGGTTGATTACCAAATCTGTCAATCAGTCATCAACACAACCTACCGTATGACTTATAGTGATGTCAACGCGATGCTTGATGGCAATCAGGAGCTTCTGGACAAGTACGAGGCTATTGTGGATTCAGTACAGGATATGGCAGCTCTTCACAAAATTTTAGAGGACATGCGTACTCGTCGTGGAGCGCTTAATTTTGATACGTCAGAAGCTAAAATCATTGTCAATGATAAAGGAATGCCTGTAGATATTGTTGTGCGTGAGCGCGGGGTTGCAGAGCGTATGATTGAGTCCTTTATGCTAGCGGCTAATGAATGTGTTGCGGAGCATTTTTCAAAAAATGACCTGCCATTTATCTATCGTATTCACGAAGAGCCTAAGGTTGAAAAATTACAGAAATTTATTGATTATGCTAGTGTTTTTGGAGTACAAATCCAAGGGACAGCGTCAAAAATTACCCAATCTGCCTTACAGGATTTTATGGCTAAGATAGAAGGGCAACCTGGTTCAGAAGTCCTTAGCATGATGTTGTTGCGTTCTATGCAGCAGGCACGCTATTCAGAACATAATCACGGTCATTACGGTTTGGCTGCTGAGTACTATACTCACTTTACCAGTCCTATCCGCCGTTACCCTGACCTTTTGGTACATCGCATGATTCGCGAGTACTCTAAGGGTGCCACAGCTGAAAAGCAAGACCATTTCGCAACTGTGGTTCCAGAATTGGCCTCCTCATCCTCACAATTGGAACGTCGCGCCATTGATGCCGAGCGCGTGGTAGAAGCCATGAAGAAGGCTGAGTATATGGAAGAGCATGTGGGCGAAGAGTTCGATGGTGTGGTAGCTTCTGTGGTCAAATTCGGCCTCTTTGTAGAGTTGCCAAATACCATTGAAGGGTTGATACATGTAACCACTCTACCTGAGTTTTATAACTACAACGAGCGTACCATGTCCCTTCAAGGGGAAAAATCAGGTAAAGTATTTAAGGTTGGTCAACCAATCCGTATCAAGCTAACGCGGGCGGATAAGGAAACGGGTGATATTGACTTTGAATACTTGCCAAGTGATTATGATGTGATTGAAAAGGTTGCTAAATCAGACCGAAAAGAGCGAGGAAGAGGTCGCCGTTCAGATAAGGAACGTGGTAAATCAGATGATAAGTCAGGTAAAGGTTCTTACCGTGGTGATAAATCCAAATCTGGTAACAAGCGCAGTCAATCTAACAAAGGGAAAAAAGACAAGCAACCTTTTTATAAGAGAGCGGCTAAAAAGTCGCAAGGATCTAAAAAAAGTAAATAGGAGGATTCCATGCCAAAAGGTACAGACTCCAATGTCTTAGCACAAAATAAGAAGGCGAGACACGATTACACCATCGTTGATACAGTCGAAGCAGGTATTGTTTTGACAGGAACAGAGATCAAATCGGTCCGTGCTGCTAGGATTCAACTCAAAGATGGCTTTGCCCAAATCAAAAATGGTGAAGCATGGCTAGTAAATGTCCATATTGCTCCTTTTGAGCAGGGAAATATCTGGAATCAAGATCCAGAACGGACCCGTAAACTTTTGCTCAAAAAGCGTGAAATCGACCGCCTTGCAAATGAGTTAAAAGGAAGTGGGATGACCTTAGTTCCCCTTAAAGTTTATCTCAAAAATGGCTTTGCTAAAGTTCTTATTGGCCTTGCCAAAGGAAAACACGACTATGACAAGCGTGAAAGCATCAAGCGCCGTGAGCAAGATCGTGACATCAAACGTGTCATGAAAAGTATGAATCAGAGGTAATGAAGCCTTTACTTTCTTTTTTTAAGAAGAGGTCGTTTTATGAAAGATAATATTGATAAAGCTTGGAACTATTTTCTAAAAGATAACTTACAGGCCGCTTGGGATTTAGTATCGGATGATTTTCAGTTGGAGACTTGTAGTGATTTTTCACTCTTAAATCTCATGCTTTATCTCAATTTGGCTGAAAATCCACAGGAATCCTTAGCCATCTGTCAGAGATACATTACTTTGGCTAAAAGTCAGAAGGATTTGGAAAATGAGCATATTGGCCTACATCAGCTAGCTATGGTTTATCGGGAATTGGGTCAATATGAATTAGCCTTAGCAAAAATTGAAGCTGAGCATGCCATTATTGTTGCTTATTTCCCAGAAGACCAACTAAAACTATCTGTTAACAACTATGAACAAGGTTTTCTAAGATTTAAACTTAAGCGATATGATGATGCTATTGGTTACTTAAAGATGAGCTTAGAGCAAGCTCAAAAGACAGATGATGTGATTGCCCAAGCCTGTGCTTATAGAGGATTAGGTGAGACATATCTCGCAATGAAAGACAATGATCTAGCAAAAATCCATTTGACAAAGGCATTGGCTCTCTTTATTGAAGCAGGAGATGACCTTGGTGCAGAAGAGGTGAAGCTGCTCTTACAATAATAATACATAACAAAACCACCTTGGAATCTTTTTAAGGATTCTAGAGTGGTTTTTAATATGTTTCTGTCGTTAAGGAAGAAGTTTTCTTTTAGTATAGGTGTTACAGTAGTATCTTTTTATATGATAGAACATTTAAAAAACTTGACTTGGTATGTAAATTTGGGTATAAAATAGTGAAGAAGTGAGGTGGTTGTTATGAAAGCAACAATGAAAGAAGTTGCAGAATTGGCAGGTGTTGGTCTTGGTACTGTCTCTCGTGTAGTCAACGGAGTGAAAGTGAAGGATTCAACGTTAAAAAAAGTTGAAGATGCAATAAGAGAGTTAAACTATCAACCTGATGAATATGCAAGAGGATTAAAAACGAATAGAAGCCATATTATTGCCTTAATTATTCCGACGATATGGCATCCTTTTTTTTCTGAATTTGCTTATCATGTTGAGAAAGATTTAGCCAAACGAGGTCAGAAGTTGTTTATATGCAATGCTGAGGAAGATGGACAAAAAGAATTTGAATATCTGCAAATGTTGGAAAAAAATAAAGTTGATGGCATTATAGGAATTACCTATTCTGATATTGATCAGTATGTCTCATCCAATTTACCATTTGTGAGTATTGACCGACATTTCTCAGAAAGAATCCCTTATGTAACATCTGACAACTATGGAGGTGGAAAATTAGCAGCTGAAGTGTTGATAGAAAAAGGGGCTACTCAATTTGCTTTTATTGGAGGAACGAATCAGTTTGAGAATGAAACAGAACTTAGAAAAGTAGGGTTTTCGGAGACACTTCAAAAAAAAGGTCTAGTAGTCAAAAAATTAGATATGTTGGAACCTATTGATAATCTACATGAAAAAATTGAAAAATTTTTAGTAGATAATCCAGATATAGATGGAATTTTTACAGTTAATGATTTTATGGCTTTAAATGTTATAAAAGTAAGTGAAAAATTAAATCGATTTGCTCCTGCTGATTATCAAATTATAGGTTTTGATGGTTTGAAATCTGCAGTGGATCAAGAATACTATGTTTCAACAGTTGCACAACCAATTGAATTGATGGCTAAAGAAGCGGTTCAATTACTAGTAAATGTAATCGAAAAGAAAACAGGAGAAACGAGAATTGTGCTTCCTGTTCAATTTGAAGATGGCGGCACAACAAAAGTTTAAATATTTTTTCAAAATGTCTTGACAAGCATTATGGAATCGGTTACAATTTAGTCAATAAATCGGAAACGTTTCCAAAAAAATTAGGTTTCGACCTTAATTTTTTTAAATAACATTTGAAACGTTTCCGAAAAGGAGGACTATTATAATGGTGTTAAAAAAATCGACTGCAGTCGCAGTTCTTCTCTCTAGTTTATTACTTACTGCTTGTGGCAATGAGAAAGATAGTAAGACAAAAAATAATGGCGATGATAAGACTGTGACACTTTGGGTTCAGTATTCCAAAGAGTCAGCTGAAGGAAAAGTCATGACACAATCCATTAAAGATTTTAATGAAAGTAATGACAAGGGTTATAAAGCAACTGTTGAATACATTCCAAGAAGTGGTTCCGGTGGCGGATATGAAGATAAAGTAAATGCTGCATTAACCAACAACACACTACCAGATGTTTTAACTTTGGATGGTCCAAATACTGCTGCATATGCTAAATCAGGAATCATTGCTCCAATTGATGATTACATTACAAAAAAAGACGATTTACTTCCAAGTATTATTGATGAAGGGACGTACGATAATAAGCTATATTCATTAGGCTATTCTGAATCTAGTGTTGGTATTTACTACAATAAGAAAATGTTAGCAGATGCAGGTGTGGATATCAATAGCCTTCCAACGGTTCAAAATCCATGGACTTATGATCAATATAATGAGTTATTTGAAACTTTATCAAAACATTATAAAAAACCTGCAATTGATGTTGGCTTTGATGATCATTCAGAATGGCTAATGTACGCTTTCACACCATTTGTTTGGTCGTCTGGAGGTGACGTTGTTAATGCAAAAGGAACCAAATCTTCTGGAAGTTTTGATAATTCAGGGTCTGTCGAGGCATTTACATTTATTCAAGGATTGATTAAAAATGATTATTCAACAATCACTCCTGAGAAAAATGGTTTCCAAAAAGGTATTTATCCATTAAAAATGTCTGGTTCATGGACTATGCAAGAAATGGATTCTCAGTATAAAGATGTTGAATATGGTGTTTTGCCATTGCCAATGTCTCCTAAAACTAAAAAGTTAGTATCTCCAACTGGAAGTTGGGCATATGGTATGAGTGCTACAACGGATAAGAAAGAAGCAGCAGGTGCCTTGATTGACTTTCTTGGTTCAGATCAAGAAGTTTACGATATGAGTGTTGGTAATTCGGTTTTACCTTCTCGTAAATCAACTTCTGATCGATTATCAAGTGAGGTTTCTAAACAAATGAAGGTACTATTGGATCAAAATGCTGAGACCGGTCATGCTCGTCCTGTATTGGTAAATTATCCACAAATTAGTCGAATTGTTCAAGATTCAGTAACTGAAATCACTTATGTTGATCAACATAAAGATGTTAAAGCATTCCTTGAACAAAAAGCTAAGGAAATCGATCCACTTTTGAAATAAAATGAGACGTATGGGGTGTTTAAGTAGTCATTTAAACAGCCCATATTATTTAAAAAGGAGTAAGTAAAATGAATGCTAAAGCAAAAGAGTCTATAATGGGATATTTATTCTTATCTCCTGCAATGATTATTTTGGGACTGTTTCTTTTTTTACCAACATTATTATCTATTTATTATGCTTTTACGAATTATTATCTCTTAACACCTGATGCGACTACTTTCATTGGATTAGCTAATTTCAAAAAACTATTTAGTGATCCTTTATTTATGACGAGTTTAAAAACATCGGTCAATTTGTTATTTTTATTATTCCTCTTCAATTAGGTTTGGCTTTAAGTTTAGCTTTATTAGTGAATAATAAACGAAAATCAACAATTTTCTTTAAAATTGCCTTTTTTGCACCAGTTGTAATGTCTTTAGTTGTTGTATCTGTTCTATGGTTGGTCTTGCTAAATCCCTCAAGTGGTTTAATAAATTCAATGTTGGGTATCTTGGGTATTAACCCACAACCATTCTTAACAAGCCCTAAACAAGCTATGTATGTCATTATTGTGGTATCAGCTTGGCAAGGTGCAGGTTATCAAATGCTGATTTTTCTTGCAGGTCTCCAAAATATCCCATCATCACTTTATGAAGCAGCAAGCATTGATGGGGCAAGCAAATGGAAACAATTTTTGAATATTACTTTACCAATGTTAAAACCGACCTCAATTCTAATTTTGACGACAACGCTTATTGATGCTTTCAAATTAGTTATTCAACCAATGGTTATGACACAAGGTGGCCCACTTAATTCTACATTGACACCAGTTTATTACATTTATCGAACTGGTTTTACTGATCGTTCCGTTGGCTATGCTAGCTCAATTACAGTTGTTTTCGGAGCTATCATTATTATATTCACCTTACTTCAAAGAAAAATGACAGGAGATGAAGGGTATTATGAATAAAAAAGTTAATAAGTCATTGTACTTTATTTTAACCTTGCTATTGGCAATGCTATTTATTTTTCCTTTGGTGTGGATGGTTGCATCCTCTATGAAAACAGAACAGGCTGTCTTTCAAGATTTAGGAACATGGAAATCATTTTTACCCTCTTTGAATCCAAGTGACTGGTTTAAGCCATATCAAGAGGTTTCAACAAGATTTAATCTTTTCCAATACATTGGAAATAGTATTTTTTACGCTACTTGTGTCACAATTGGTTCCATTTTAGTCAATTCGCTGGCAGGATATGCATTTGCTAAATTCGATTTTATAGGGAAAAAGGCTCTTTTTGCTCTGATGTTAGCTTTGCTAGTCATTCCGGGTGAGACAATTATAATCACTAAATTTTCAATAGTACAGCGCTTAGGGATATTAAATACTCGATTAGCGGTTATTTTACCGGCGCTATCAGCTCCCTTATTCATCTATATGTTTAGACAATTCTTTAAAGCTATCTCAAATGAAATTATTGAGGCCGCTAAAATTGAAGGTGCTTCACATTTCCGAATTTTTTGGAATATTATGTTGCCTCTTTCTAAACCGGCAATTGCCACAGTAGGAACGCTTTCGTTTATTGGAAGTTGGAATGATTATATTTGGCCATTGATGGTGTTGACGAATACAAGCGATTTTCCACTTCAAGTAGCAATTACAAATATCAATAATACACAGCCGACTTACACAAATCAAATTATGGCAATGTTAACAATATCAACAATTCCATTAATTCTGATTTATGTTTTCTTCCAAAAATATTTAGTTCAAGGATTGGGTAGTAGTGGAACAGGAGTAAAATAACAAATGACTGAAATCTATACTGTTGAACGAGCAAATCAATTTATTCAAAAAAATAAAGATGAAGTAAATCGAAAATTCAAACCAAAGCATCACTTTTCAGCTGAAATTGGTTGGATAAACGATCCGAATGGCTTTGTCTATTTTCAAGGAGAATATCATCTATTTTATCAATTTTATCCCTACGATAGTGTTTGGGGGCCAATGCATTGGGGCCATGCCAAAACAAAAGATTTTGTGAATTGGGAGCATTTACCAGTCGCACTAGCACCGGATATGCCTTATGACAAGGATGGTTGTTTTTCTGGATCAGCAATTGTCAAGGATGATGTATTATGGCTCATGTATACGGGAAATGTAGAGCAAGAGGACGGAACAATCCGTCAAATCCAGAATATGGCTTATTCTAAAGATGGTATTCATTTTGAAAAAATCGCGGAGAATCCTGTAGCTACAGGGGATATTTTGCCAGATGAACTAGTTAAGTCAGATTTTAGAGATCCAAAAATATTTGAAAAAGAAGGTAGATATTATGCTGTTGTTGCAGCAAAACACCAGGAGGATATTGGTACTATTGTTTTATTGGGATCGGATAATTTGATTGATTGGGAATTTGAATCCATTTTTCTTAAAGGTACACCAGAACAAGGTATCATGTGGGAGTGCCCAGATTATTTTAATATCGATGGAAATGATATTTTAATGATGTCACCCATGAGAGTAAAACAGAAGCATTATGATTTTAAAAATATTAATTCTTCCGTCATTATGACTGGAAAAGTAGATTGGAATACCAAAACTTTTACTTTACATAACATGAAGGAACTAGATCATGGCCATGATTTTTATGCTCCACAGTCCTTAGAGGACGATGAAGGAAGATGTATTGTCATAGCTTGGCTTCATACATGGGGGCGCCAACTTCCATCTCATGATTTAAAACACAAATGGGCTGGTAGTATGACTCTACCGCGGCAACTAACCTATAAAGATGGTCAGTTATTACAAACTATCCTTCCAGAAAGTTTACAAAGTCTATCTAAGATTGATGTGGATGACAATCCTATATCTTCAGGGGTTCTTGAAATTGATATTAATGGAAATTTGTTGATGCGGTTTGGCTCATCTGATGATTACATTGATTTTGGCTTTGATAAAGAAGAAAATCTTGTATATATTGATCGTAAAGGATTAAAAAGATTGCCAAAAGGCGATGAAACTTGGGAGATAAGTGAACGAAAAGTTCAGATCCAAGCCAAAAAATTATTGATATTATTCGATTCTAATAGCATAGAGATTATTGTAAATAATGGTGAAGAAAGTTTATCTTCCGCATTCTATATAGATGGGGAACATTATTTGCAAAATCTTTCTTAATAAGATGAATGATATTTAAATGAAATCTCAATCGCACGTATTGGGATTTTTTAATTATTCTATATTTTCCCTAAAATAAATGCTAGACGTTTGCAAACGCTTACCTAAAGTAATACAATGGAACTATTAAGTATAAAAGGAGATATTTATGGCTTACAAAACGATTTACCCTTATACCAATGAGGTGTTGCATGAGTATGATAATGTTTCAGATGCAGATGTTGAAAAAGCGCTAGAAACAGGGCATCAGCTCTATAAACAATGGCGCCGTGAAGATAACTTGGAAGATCGCAAAGCACAACTTCGTAAGGTGGCAGAATTGCTCCGTCGCGATCGTGATAGATATGCTGAAGTCATGACCAAGGACATGGGGAAACTGTTTACTGAAGCGCAAGGTGAAGTGGATCTTTGTGCGGATATTGCAGACTACTATGCTGATAAGGCTGATGAGTTTTTGAAGCCAGTTCCTTTAGAGACCGATACTGGTGAGGCTTATTATCTCAAACAGTCAACAGGTGTTATCTTAGCTGTTGAACCATGGAATTTTCCGTTCTATCAAATCATGCGCGTGTTTGCACCAAACTTTATTGGTGGGAACCCGATGGTCTTGAAACACGCGTCAAACTGTCCTGCTTCTGCCCAAGCTTTTGAGGATTTGGTTCTCGAAGCTGGAGCGCCAGAAGGAGCTTTCAAAAATCTTTTTGTTTCCTATGACCAAGTCAATACCATTATTGCCGATAAACGTGTTGCCGGTGTTTGCTTGACTGGTTCGGAGCGTGGTGGAGCATCCGTTGCCGAAGCTGCTGGACGACATCTCAAGAAATCATCACTTGAGCTTGGAGGAAATGATGCCTTTATCATTCTTGAGGATGCTGATTTTGACCTCTTGAAAGAAACTATTTTCTTTGCTCGTCTCTACAATGCGGGTCAAGTATGTACCTCTTCCAAACGCTTCATCGTTGTTGGGGAAGACAATTATAAGAAATACGTGGATATGGTTGTGGAAACCTTCAAAACCGCTAAATGGGGTGACCCAATGGAAGCTGATACAACTTTGGCTCCGCTATCATCAGCTGCAGCTAAAGAAGATGTCTTGTCACAAATTAAACTCGCTGTGGATAATGGTGCAACGGTCGAATACGGTAACGAAGCTATCGATCATCCAGGTAATTTTGTCATGCCAACCGTTTTGACCAATATTACGAAAGAAAATCCTATTTACAACCAAGAAATTTTTGGTCCAGTAGCTTCTATCTACAAAGTGGATACAGAAGAAGAAGCTATTGAATTGGCTAATGATTCTAGCTACGGACTTGGTGGTACTGTCTTTTCAAGTAATCAAGAACATGCAGAACGTGTGGCAGCCCAAATCGAAACAGGTATGAGCTTTATCAACTCAGGTTGGGCATCTCTTCCGGAATTGCCATTTGGTGGTGTGAAAAATGCTGGTTATGGACGAGAGTTGAGTGAATTAGGCTTTGCAACCTTCTTGAATGAACACCTTATCTATACACCTAAACGGTAGAAGTAAGAAGACTTTGGATAAAATAACATAAAAATCAAAAATGACTGAGTATCAACATCTTTTGAAAAAGTTGCGGCTCAGTCATTTTTTCTTATTTAAATTTTTTGTCTCTTACTATTAATCACGTCCTTCAAAGACTGGAAGGCTGATGATTTCAATTTTGTA
Source organism: Streptococcus pluranimalium (assembly GCF_002953735.1). Taxonomy (NCBI): domain Bacteria; kingdom Bacillati; phylum Bacillota; class Bacilli; order Lactobacillales; family Streptococcaceae; genus Streptococcus; species Streptococcus pluranimalium. Next base: position 523,178 of record NZ_CP025536.1, read on the forward strand.
GCCATCTGGATCTGTGAGGAAGTAGAACATTGGTTTTTGATCTGGCAATCCTTTGATGTCAGTAATGGTGTAACCGGCTTCTTCATGTGCTTTATGAAGGTCATCAATATCTTCAACGCCAAGTGCGATGTGACCATAACCGTCACCAATTTCATAGGCACCGTGGCCGTAGTTATAAGTCAATTCAAGTTCGTACTCATAACCTTCAGCACGAAGATAAACAATGGTAAATTCTTGCTCAGGGAAGTCTAAACGGCGGTCTTCAGTCAATGACAAAGCGTCTGCGTAGAATTTTAATGAAGCGTCTAAATCTTTAACGCGAACACAAGTATGTAATGGTTTCATAATAGTCTCCTTTTTGGAAATGCCAAGCATTTCTTAATTCACCCAACATTTTATCAAAAAGTCTAGTCTTTTACTAATAATAATACTTATTTATTAGTCACCTTAGTTAAAGATTGAAATAACATCCTGACGATCTTTACGTTTACGAGGGTGTTTCGGATCTTCTAAACGATAGCCTAGTGACAGCATACTGGCAATCCCTTCTTTTTCGGTGTCAATAACACCATGTTGAGCCAAAATAGCATTGACTTTAGCATAAGGGAAGCCTTCAATTGGGCAAGAGTCAATTCCCAGTAAAGCAGCAGAAGTCATCATGTTACCTAAGGCGATGTAGGTTTGTTTGGCTGTCCAATCCCAGAGGCGACGCTCATCGTCTGCGATTTCCATGTCAGATTCTTGGAAGATTTGGTATTGTTTCAAGCGAGCATCTAAGGCTTCTGGATCAGAAATACCACGGCGAACTAAACTATTGTAGACAGATTGACTATCGTAACGGGCGTTTTTCTCAGCAATCAAAAGAATAAAATGGCTGGCTGTTTCTAACTGCGATTTAGCGCCCCAAGAAACAGCTTTGATGGCCTCTTTGACGGCTGTATTTTCCAAAATGATAAAACGCCATCCCTCTAATCCGATAGATGAAGGGCTCAACCAAGCAGCGTCTAAGATAGTCTCTAGGTCTTCTTGAGGAATTTTTTTATCTTGATAGACACGCATGGCAACACGTTTTTCATAAGCATTTTGCAATTGTTGACGAATGTTTTGATTATCCATAATGTCTCCTTTTCTTTGGAGATATGATACCACTTTCTAGGCATGATGACTATGATTTACCCTTGAAAGTCTATCTTGAAACGTGATAAGATAGAGATATTTAGGATAAGACAAACAGGAGGGATTATGGACCAGCATCAAAAGGCAAGAGCGTATTTATCAGAATCAATTTTGTTTCTCATTTTTAGAGGCATTATCGTTGGCTTGATTGCAGGATTTGTGGTCAGTAGCTTCAGGTTATTGATTCAGGTACTCTATGAAAAACTTTTGCACTTATATGAATTGGCGCATGAGCATTCTATTTATCTCATCCTTATTTTGGGCTTGTATCTTCTAATATCTCTATTTGTGGGGAAATTATTACTGTCAGAACCGCAAATTAAGGGATCTGGTATTCCTCAAATTGAAGCGGAATTGAAAGGGCTTATGCATCTAAACTGGTGGAGCGTGCTCTGGAAAAAATTCGTGGCAGGTCTTTTAACCATTTCCAGTGGGATGCTCTTAGGGCGTGAAGGTCCTAGCATTCAACTGGGTGCTATGGTTGGTAAAGGGGTCGCAACTAAGTTTAGGTTGACTTCTTTTGGTGAGAAAACCTTGATTGCCAGCGGTTCGGCAGCAGGTATTGCCGCAGCTTTTGGGGCGCCGATAGCAGGTCTCCTTTTTGTCGTTGAAGAAGTCTACCACCATTTTTCGAGAACGGTCTGGATTACAACACTAACAGCTAGTTTGACGGCTGACCTTGTTTCAAAACACTTTTTTGGTATGGGATCTGTTCTAGAGTTTCCCTCCAATTTAGCGCCGCTCCCTCTAAATGTTTATTGGCTTTATCTGATAATGGGGTTAATTTTTGGCTTATTGGCTTTTGTCTATGAAAAAGTGGTATTGGTTGCTGGTGATTACTTTCAGATACTTGGAAAATTTCTTCATCTCAAACCAGCCTACTTTAGCATCCTTGCGCTGATTAGTGTTATACCTTTGACCTACTTTCTCCCCATACTATCAGGTGGAGGGCATGAGGTCATCGTGACTCTCCCAGAACTCAATCTCGGTTTTTGGGTCTTGCTGAGCTGGCTCATTATCCGCTTTGTCTATTGTATGATTTCTTATGGTAGCGGTGTTCCTGGTGGTATTTTCTTGCCAATTCTATCCTTAGGAGCCTTATCTGGTGCAGCCTTTGGAGCTTTAGCTATTCAACTTGATTTGATCGATAGTAGTATGTTCAGTATCTTTGTCATCGCAGGGATGAGTGCTTACTTTGGCGCCGTGTCAAAAGCTCCCTTGACCGCTATTGTCTTGGTCTGCGAAATGGTGGGAAACTTATCGCAACTGATGCCGCTCGCCTTCGTAACCTTAATTTCCTATACCGTCATGGATTTACTCAAAGGAGCTCCAATATATGAAGCCATGCTGGAAAAAATGTTTGTGGATAAGGAAGTCCAATTCTCTGAAAAACTCATGTTACTGCAGTGGCCAGTCTCAGATAAAATTGCTGGCAAGCAGGTCAGAGAGCTAGAACTCCCACAACAGATTTTGATTACCAACCAAGTGGTTAATGGCAAAAACGAAGTGGTATCCGGCTCATCGGTGCTTTATTTAGGCAATACCATTGATATTATCATTCGGGAGTCTGATCGACATTTAGCTGAAAAATATTTACTTTAAGTTAGGAGAATGCTATGAAATTGACGATTTTTTGTGGTGCTAGTTCAGGAAAAAATCCTGTCTATGCTGAGAAAACGAAACATTTGGCGGCTTGGATGGTAGCCAACAATCACAGTCTCGTCTTTGGCGGAGGTAAGGTTGGTTTGATGGGGATTATGGCAGATAGCCTGATCGCTGCTGGCTGTGAGACAATCGGTGTCATGCCTACCTTTCTAAAAGAGCGTGAAATTGCTCATACTGGTTTAAGTCAACTGATTGTAGTAGACGATATGCCTAGCCGCAAAGCTAAAATGATGCATTTGGGTCAAGCCTTTATTGCTCTTCCTGGCGGTCCAGGAACCCTAGAAGAGATTTCAGAAGTCATTTCCTGGTCACGGATTGGACAAAATGAGAAACCCTGTGTTTTATACAATATTGATGGCTATTTTGACTATTTGAAAGCACAATTTGACCACATGGTCCAAGAAGGCTTTCTCAGTCAAGAAGATAGAGATAAAGTCCTTTTTACAGATGATATTGATGCAATCGCCAATTTTATCAAGAACTATCAAGCACCTCAAGTTAGAGAATATTAAAAACAGCTGATCTAGGTCAGCTGTTTTTAATCTTTAATTGTTGGTATTTACCCTTCATAGTAAAGTAATTCTTTTGGTGTTTTAGTGAAAGTCTCAAAACCATTTTTAGTCACGTAGCCACAGTCTTCGATACGGACCCCGACTTTACCAGGAATATAGATACCAGGTTCAACAGAGAAACACATGCCTTCTTGGATTTCCATATCATTACCAGCCATGATAGACGGGAATTCATGGACATCCATGCCGATTCCGTGTCCAAGACGATGGTTGAAGTAGTCACCGTAGCCAGCTTTTTCAATCACCTTTCGAGCAGCAGCATCAACTTCGGCTGCTGTCACACCAGGTTTGATAAAGTCTTGTGCGGCTAATTGTGCCTCTAAACAAAGCTCGTAAATATCTTTTTTGAACTGATCTGGTTGACCAACAGCAACGGTACGCGTCATATCACTGGTATAACCACCTGTTTCAACACCTAAATCAAAAAGAAGTAGCGCATCGTTTTCAATACGATTGGTTCCAGGAATCCCATGAGGGTTAGCAGCGTTATTGCCAGTGAGAACCATAGTGTCAAAGCTCATCTTGGAAATGCCTTGTTTTTTGAGTTCAAATTCAATCTGTGCAATGATATCGGTTTCGGTTTTATTGAGTGAAATATTATCAAATCCTATTTGTACAGCCTTGTCAGCCCATTCACCAGCCACCAACATCTTGTTGATTTCATCTTGCGATTTGATTAGGCGCATGTTTTGCACCAAAGGAGTTAAGTTAACAAAGGCTCCAGTGAAGACAGTTTCTAGTCCTTTAAACTTAGTAACATTAAGATTGTCAAATTCTACTGCAACTTTAGCGAAATCAGTTTGTGGTAAGGTAGCTCTTATTTTTTCCCACGGATTTTCGGAATCTTGGTAGCCGATAACTGGAAAGTCAAGCGTATTTTCAGCGCGTGCAGCATCTAGTTCTGGTAGGAAAAGGAGAGGTTGCTTATCAGCTAGCAAAAAGAGAAACATGTAACGTTCGTGAGGGTCGCTAGCAAAACCTGTTAGGTAGTTGATAGTTACAGGATCAGAAATAACCGCAGCCGCCACATCTTGTTTGAGTAAATTTTCTAAAAGCAAATCAATTTTTGTCATATCATCCCTTCTTTCTGACTCTTATTTTTTCAGAAAACACTTTAAAAATCAAGCTTTTACAGTCTTTTTCCTCAGATTATCAAATAAATTAAAGAAAAAATAGCGTTAGACTTGAAAGTGTTTCCAAATCATGATAGTATAGATAATGAAAGCGTGATTTTCAAATAATAAAAATCAAATGAAAGGAAACGATTTATGAATACAGATGATACGATTACGATTTACGATGTTGCCAGAGAAGCTGGTGTATCGATGGCGACAGTTAGTCGAGTTGTCAATGGAAACAAAAATGTTAAAGAAAATACTCGGCAGAAAGTACTAGAGGTTATTGACCGTTTAGACTACCGTCCAAATGCCGTAGCCCGTGGTCTTGCTAGCAAAAAGACAACAACAGTTGGGGTTGTTATTCCAAATATTTCAAATGCTTACTTTGCCCTCTTAGCCAAAGGGATTGATGATATCGCTGAAATGTACAAATATAACATTGTGCTGGCATCAAGTGATGAGAACGACGATAAGGAAGTCAATGTTGTTAATACGCTTTTTGCCAAGCAGGTTGATGGCATTATCTTTATGGGACATCGCCTAACGGATAAAATTCGTGCGGAGTTCTCACGTTCAAGGACACCAGTAGTTCTTGCAGGTACCATTGACTTAGAACATCAATTACCAAGTGTTAATATTGATTATGAAAAGGCTGTTGAAGGAGTGGTATCTGACCTAGCTAAAAATCACCAAAAAATCGCCTTTGTCTCAGGACCACTTCTTGATGACATCAATGGTAAAGTTCGTCTAGCAGGCTATAAGGATGCCCTTAATGCTAATGGTATTGATTACACTGAAGGGCTTGTTTTTGAGGCTAAATACCGTTACGAAGATGGTTATGAATTGGCAGAACGTGTGATTAATTCAGGTGCTACAGCTGCTTATGTTGGAGAAGATGAACTAGCTGTGGGACTCTTGAATGGACTCTTTGCGGCTGGGAAACGTGTGCCAGAAGACTTTGAAATTATGACAAGTAATGATTCTGAAATTGTCAAATACACACGTCCTAACTTATCTTCAATCAATCAACCAATTTACGATTTGGGTGCCGTTGCTATGCGTATGTTAACTAAAATCATGAACAAAGAAGAATTAGAAGAAAAAGAAATCATTCTTAATCATGGTGTGACAAAACGTGCATCAACAAAATAAACGAACGACATGGCTTCGTTATGGAGTCATGTTTTCTTATTTCTTAAAATAGTGGTAAAATAAGCCAAATAATAAAAAGTGAGTAAACAAGATGACAAATGAAACTCTAATGCAGTATTTTGAATGGTATCTTCCAACTGATGGCAAGCATTGGCAACGACTTGTTAATGATATTGATACGTTAAAAGAGCTTGGTGTCAATAAGGTTTGGATGCCACCTGCTTTTAAGGGAACTGGCGTAGAGGATGTTGGTTATGGTGTTTATGATCTTTTTGATTTAGGTGAATTTGATCAAAAAGGAACCATTCCGACAAAATATGGCACTAAAGAAGACTATCTTCGGGCGACTGAGGCGCTCAATAAGGCAGGTATTATGCCCATTGCTGATGTCGTTTTAAATCATAAAGCAAATGGTGATGACAAAGAACGATTCAAGGTTTTAAAAATGAGTCAGACCAATCGTCAAGAGCCTCTTTCTGAACCTTACGATATTGAAGCTTGGACTCATTTTACCTTTCCAGGACGTCAGAAGCAGTACGATGAGTTTGAATGGCATTGGTATCATTTTTCAGGTATGGATTATGATGCGCTTCATAATGAGACTGGTCTCTACATGGTTATGGGAGATAATAAAGGCTGGGCTGATCAGGATAGCGTCGATGAAGAGAATGGTAATTACGATTACCTCATGTTCAATGATGTCGATTTTAGGCACCCAGAAGTAGTCGCTAATCTCAAAAAATGGGTCGAATGGTTCTTAAAAACTAGCCAAGTAGGTGGTTTTCGATTAGATGCTGTTAAGCATATTGATTCTGATTTTATGGCAGAGTTTATCCGTTATATCCGTGATCATCTCAAAGAGGACTTGTATGTCTTTGGAGAGTATTGGAAGGATGACACCGATGAAACGCTTGATTATTTAGATGATGTTGATCTGCAATTTGATCTGGTTGATGTTGTTTTACACATGAACTTTTACCAAGCTTCTCAGGACGGTCAAGAGTTTGATTTGTCACAGATTTTGGAAGGAAGCTTGATGCAGACCCGCCCAGATTTTGCAGTGACCTTTGTGGACAATCATGACTCTCAAAGAGGGCAGTCCTTGGAGTCTACGGTGGCAGACTGGTTTAAACCACTTGCTTACAGCCTTATTATGCTGCGCCAGGAAGGAAGACCTTGTCTTTTCTATGGCGATTATTATGGTATTGAGGGGGAGTTTGCTCAAGCGTCATTCAAAGATATTATTGATAAACTGGCTTATTTACGACAAAACCATGTTTACGGTAATCAGGTCGATTACTTTGATCATCCTAACTGTATCGGTTGGGTCAATCAAGGTGATGAGGCACACCCAGAACCCTTAGCAGTTGTTATGTCAAACAGCGATGCTGGTTGGAAAGACATGGAGATAGGACAGTTACACGCTGGTAGGATTTTTAGAGATTATCTCGGTCATTCTCAGGAAGAGGTTGTCTTGAATGATGCAGGCTGGGGAAGTTTTCCGGTTCAGGCAGGATCGGTTTCAGCATGGATTCCAAAAGATTAGTAAGGTCAGTCCTCGGACTGATTTTTTGATTTCTTAATGAAAATGTCTCCTGAATACGTTATAATAGGCTTTATGAAAGTATTACTGTATCTAGAAGCAGCAGACCAGCTCAGTAAGTCTGGGATTGGTCGCGCCATAAAGCACCAGCAGAAAGCGCTAGAGATAGCTGGCATTGATTATACGACAAATCCAGAGGATGATTATGATCTTGTTCATATCAATACCTATGGTATTAAAAGTTGGAAACTTCTTAAACAAGCTCAAAAAGCAGGCAAGCGCGTGATTATGCACGCTCACTCTACCAAAGAGGATTTTGAGAATTCGTTTATTGGCTCTAATCTGGTTGCGCCTCTTTTTAAGAAACATCTGATGCGTTTCTATCAAGCGGCGGATTATTTGATAACGCCAACGGACTATTCAAAGCAGCTGATTCAATCATACGGCATTACCACACCGATAGTAGCAATTTCAAATGGTATCGACCTTTCTCGTTATCAGCAAAGCGATAGCAAGGAAGCGATTTTTAGGGCACATTTCAACCTCAAAAAAGGTGATAAAGTCGTTATATCAGCAGGTCTTTTCTTTGAACGTAAGGGAATTGATGATTTTGTCAAAGTTGCTAAACTGATGCCTGATGTTACCTTTATTTGGTTCGGTCATATCAATCATTATCTGATTCCAAGTCATATCAGAAAGATTGTTGAAGGGGAACACCCAGAAAATGTCATCTTCCCTGGTTACATTAAAGGAGACATTTATGAGGGGGCGATAACAGGAGCAGATGCCTTCTTTTTCCCAAGTCGTGAAGAAACAGAAGGCATTGTTGTTTTGGAAGCTTTAGCTAGCCGACAAAATCTAGTCCTACGAGATATTCCTGTTTACCAAGGCTGGATTGACGAACGCTCAGCCTATCTGGCTAAAAATGTTGTTGGTTTTGCTTATGCTTTAGAAAAAGTTATGACCGGTAAAGAGGATAAGACTGAAGCTGGCTATCAAGTTGCTGCTAGTAAGGATATTAAGTTGGTTGCCGAACAGCTAGCCACTGTCTATCAAAAAGTATTGGAGCTCTAAGATGAGAGTTGGACTATTTACAGATACCTATTTTCCACAAATTTCAGGCGTGGCAACTAGTATCAAAACTTTGAAAACAGAGTTGGAAAAATTAGGACATGAGGTCTTTATTTTTACGGCGACAGAAAAAAATATTCGTGTTGATGAAGACCCAACCATCATCCGTTTACCAAGCGTACCTTTTGTGGCTTTTAGCGAACGTCGTGTCGTGTATTCAGGCTTGTCATCAGCTTATAAGATTGCTAAGGAACACCATCTGGATATCATTCATACCCAAACCGAATTCAGTGTTGGGACCTTTGGTTGGATGATTGGTAAAGAATTGGGCATTCCAGTTGTGCATACCTACCATACGCATTACGAAGATTATGTCCACTATATTGCCAAGGGTCGTCTGATTCGGCCAGGGATGGTCAAGTATTTTGTACGTCATTTCTTGAGGGATTGTGATGGTGTTATTTGCCCAAGCCGTATTGTTTTAAATGTTCTAGACTCTTACAAGGTTAAAATTCCTAAGCGGATTATTCCGACTGGGATTGATTTGCAACAATATGAACGCCCAGAAATCCAAGAATCTGACATTTTAGCCCTACGACAAGAGTTAGGGATTGGCAGTGATGAAACCATGCTCTTAAGTTTGTCACGTATTTCTTATGAAAAAAATATTCAAGCTCTGATACGTGCTCTTCCAGAAGTCATTTCAGAAAATCCTAAAGTTAAGTGTGTTGTTGTTGGGGATGGTCCTTATCTTGATGACCTTAAAGAGTTAGTTGCTATTTTAGATATTCAAGAATATGTGATTTTTACTGGGATGGTGGCTCAAGATAGAACAGCTTACTATTACAAGGCAGCTGATTTTCTAGTATCTGCCTCAACTAGTGAGACACAAGGCCTGACCTATACGGAGAGTTTAGCTAGTGGAACGCCCATTATCGCACATAGTAACTCTTATTTGGAAGATTTGATTGATTATCCAATGTTTGGCTATCTTTATGATGATGGTGAAGATATCAGTCAGGCTATTTTAAAGGCAATCACTGAGACGCCAGCGATGACTGAAGAGTGCCTTTCTCATAAGTTATATGAGATGTCATCGGAGCGCTTTGCCTTATCGGTCTATGAGCTTTACATTGATGCTATTATTTCAAAGAATTATCAAGTTAGTACCAGCCCATTTGCCTTGGATGGTAAGAAAAAGTACACGCATATCAAGTTAATGAGAAATACTTTCGGTGTTCCGTCAACGTTTGTTAGAACAACAGCTCAAACATCTGTTAAAGTTATGAAAACCCCAAAATTGCTCGTAGATCGTATTCGTAGTATTTCTCTTAGGGATCGTGATTGATCAAAAATAACTTTGAGCTTTCTCTTGACAAACCTGTAAAATGCAGGTATTCTAAATAACAGAAGACACGTCTGTCAGTCACCATTTTTAAGAGAGTATCCGGTTGGTGCAAGGATACAAATGGCCTGATGAGATACTACTTCTCATGATTTTATGCAAACATAAAAGGGTGGTTCCCTTATCGCCATTAGAGTTCTAGGGGCTTTTTGTCGTCTCTAGATAAACTAAGGTGGAACCACGTTACGACGTCCTTTTTGAGGGCGTCGTATTTTGTTTTTAAGAAGCTGGATCCCTTCTTAAAGTAGAAACATAACAATCACGAGTCCTGTCTTAACCAATTGCCTAATAAACTAGCAGGATGATAGGTCTTGCTTACTAAAAAACAAAAGGAGATTCTTATGATTAAGATTACTTTCCCAGATGGCGCTGTCCGCGAATTTGAATCTGGTGTATCAACAGTTGATATTGCTGAATCAATCAGCAAATCTCTTGCTAAAAAAGCTTTAGCTGGTAAATTTAACGGTCAGTTGTTGGATACTGTTCGTCCAATTACAGAAGATGGTTCGCTGGAAATCGTCACTCCAGACCATGATGATGCTTATGATGTGCTACGTCACTCAGCAGCTCACTTGTTTGCACAAGCAGCTAAACGACTCTTCCCTAACCTGCGTTTAGGTGTTGGTCCTGCCATTCAAGATGGTTTCTACTACGATACTGACAATGAAGCGGGACAAATTTCAAACGAAGACCTTCCGCGTATCGAAGAAGAAATGCAAAAAATCGTTCGTGAGAACTACCCATGTATTCGTGAAGAAATTTCAAAAGAAGAAGCACTTGAACTGTTCAAGGATGACCCTTATAAAGTGGAATTGATCAGCGAGCATGCTGACGATGCTGCAGGCTTAACCATTTACCGTCAAGGTGAGTTTGTTGACCTTTGTCGCGGCCCACACATTCCTTCAACAGGACACATCAAAGTCTTTAAACTGCTTAATGTAGCAGGTGCTTACTGGCGTGGAAATTCTGACAATGCCATGATGCAACGTGTTTATGGAACGGCTTGGTTTGATAAAAAAGATCTTAAAAATTACCTTAAAATGCGTGAAGAAGCTAAAGAACGTGACCATCGTAAACTTGGTAAAGAACTTGATCTTTTCATGATTTCACAAGAAGTTGGACAAGGATTCCCATTCTGGCTTCCAAATGGTGCGACAATCCGTCGTACTTTGGAACGTTACATCACTGATAAAGAGTTGGCTTCAGGTTATCAACACGTTTACACACCACCTCTTGCTTCAGTTGAATTGTACAAAACATCAGGTCACTGGGAACACTACCAAGAAGATATGTTCCCAACTATGGATATGGGAGACGGCGAAGAAATCGTCCTTCGTCCAATGAACTGTCCACACCACATTCAAGTTTATAAAAACCATGTCCGTTCATACCGTGAGCTGCCAGTGCGTATCGCTGAGCTTGGGATGATGCACCGATATGAAAAATCAGGTGCTCTTACTGGTCTTCAACGTGTGCGTGAGATGACCTTGAATGATGGTCACATCTTCGTAACACCTGAGCAAATTCAGGAAGAATTCCAAAAAGCACTTCAATTAATCATTGATGTTTATGGCGACTTCAATCTTACTGACTACCGTTTCCGTTTGTCATACCGTGATCCTGAAGATAAGGAAAAATACTATGACAACGATGAGATGTGGGAAAATGCGCAAAGCATGCTTAAAGCTGCCCTTGATGAAATGGAATTGGATTACTTTGAAGCAGAAGGTGAAGCAGCCTTTTACGGTCCAAAACTTGATATTCAAGTCAAAACAGCTCTTGGTAATGAAGAAACCTTGTCAACGATCCAACTTGACTTCCTTCTTCCAGAGCGCTTTAACTTGTCATACATCGGTGCTGATGGTGAAGAACACCGTCCAGTGATGATCCACCGCGGTATCATTTCAACCATGGAACGCTTTACTGCCATCTTGATTGAAACTTATAAAGGCGCTTTCCCAACATGGCTTGCACCTCATCAAGTAACCGTTATTCCAATCTCAAATGAAGCTCACGTCGACTATGCTTGGGAAGTGGCTAAGAAACTTCGTGACCTTGGTATTCGTGCAGACGTTGACGAGCGTAATGAGAAAATGCAATACAAGATTCGTCAAAGTCAAACCAGCAAAATCCCTTACCAATTGATTGTTGGGGACAAAGAGATGGAAGACAAGTCTGTTAATGTCCGCCGTTATGGTAAGAAAGAAACAGAGACAGTATCAGTTGACAGCTTTATCGAAGCTATTCAAGCAGATATCGCTAGAAAATCACGTCCAGTTGAAGAAGCAGCAGACTAAGCTATATAGTAGAACAAAGAAATCCGAAAGGGTTTCTTTGTTTTTTCTTATACTTTGAAAGCATGTTTAATTTTTTAATAAAACGTTTTGTCATTGAAAATCATTTTGAAAATGATATAATGTAAGCGTAATCATTTTTGAGATTGGGAGTAAAATGAGTTACTTTCATGAGTGATCAAATGATTTAGTCAAGTTGCCTTTTGTTAAAGATTACTTTTGACTTAAGGCTTATCTTAGAAAGGAAACCAAATGAAAAAAATTATCAATCGTCCAGAAGATGTCGTGACAGAAATGCTTGATGGGATTGCCTACGTCCATGATGACTTGGTAGAGCGTTTAGATGGCTATGATGTCATTGTTCGTAAAGCTGAAAAGACTGCTAAAGTTGCCCTTATTTCAGGTGGGGGATCTGGTCATGAACCGTCTCATGCTGGTTTTGTTGGAGAAGGCATGCTCTCAGCAGCTGTCTGTGGTGCTGTCTTTACCTCACCGACTCCTGATCAAATCTTAGAAGCTATCAAAGCAGCAGATGAAGGTGCGGGTGTCTTCATGGTTATCAAAAACTACTCTGGTGATATCATGAACTTTGAAATGGCTCAAGAAATGGCTGAAATGGAAGATATTACTGTGGATAGTGTTGTGGTGGACGATGACATCGCAGTTGAAGATAGTCTTTATACACAGGGACGTCGAGGCGTAGCTGGTACGGTACTGGTGCATAAAATTCTTGGCTACGCAGCAGCACAAGGAAAATCTCTAGAAGATATTAAGGCATTGGCTGAACAGTTGGTACCAAATATCAAAACTATCGGTTTAGCACTATCTGGGGCAACAGTTCCTGAAGTTGGGAAACCAGGATTTGTACTTGAAGATGATGAATTTGAATATGGTATCGGTATCCACGGAGAACCAGGCTATAAGAAAGAAAAATTACAACCTTCTGCGCAACTTGCCACAGAACTTGTCGATAAATTGTTGGCTGATTTTGATGCTAAAGAAGGAGATGAATTTGCTCTTCTTATCAATGGCATGGGGGCAACACCATTAATGGAACAATACGTTTTTGCTAATGATGTTTCTCAATTATTGAGTGACAAGGGTGTCAAAGTAACCTATAAAAAATTAGGAGACTACATGACCTCTATTGATATGGCTGGGCTTTCTTTAACACTGGTTAAGATTGAAGACCCAGAATGGGTAACAGCCCTAAATGCCCCAGTAACAACGGTCGCTTGGTAAGAAAGGAGTTGCTATGACACCAGAAATGGCAATTAAATGGATGCGTTTATTTAATGACAAAATTCAAGAAAACAAAGCCTATCTCAGCGAGTTAGACACGCCAATCGGCGACGGTGATCACGGGGGAAATATGGCGCGTGGAATGGCTGCGGTCATGGAAAATCTTGTTGGTAAAACATTTGCTTCGGCAGACGAAGTCTTCAAGATGGTTTCCATGCAGCTGATTAGTAAAGTCGGTGGCGCATCAGGTCCTCTCTATGGTTCTGCCTTTATGGGTTTGACTAAAGCTCTTGAAGCAGGTCAAGACTTGAAAAGTGGCTTACAAGATGGTCTTGATATGATTAAAAAACGCGGTAAGGCTGAGGTTGGTGAGAAAACAATGGTTGATGTTTGGACACCGGTTTTAGGAGCCATTAATGATGGGCAATTAACTGCTGAACTTGTGGATAAGACTGTGGAAGCAACCAAAGACTTAAAAGCGACCAAGGGACGTGCTTCATACGTTGGAGAGCGTTCTATTGGTCATATCGATCCGGGTTCTTTTTCATCAGGTTTGCTTTTTAAATCCTTGATAGAAGCGGAGGTACTCAATGGCTGATACTGGTATCATTATTGTGTCGCATTCCAAAAATATCGCTCAGGGCGTGGTTGATTTGATTTCACAAGTTGCTAAAGATGTTGCAATCACCTATGTTGGTGGTACAGAAGATGGTGATATTGGTTCAAGTTTTGAGCAGGTTCAAGAGATTATTGAGGCTAATCCCAAAGAGCAATTACTAGCTTTTTATGATTTGGGTTCTGCTCACATGAACTTAGAAATGGCTATTGATTTTTCGGACAAAGAAATCCTTATCCAAGATGTGCCTATAGTAGAAGGAGCCTACACCGCAGCAGCTCTTCTCCAAGTAGACACCCCTTTAGCAGACATTCAAAAACAATTAGCTGAGTTAGCCATTCCGAAATAATAGTAAAAGGCTAGACAAAAACTCGAAAACAGAAAAGAGCTTAGAATGACCTTGTTAGAAAACGGTGATTCTAAGCTGTTTTTCTTATTCAACTATTTAATAGAAAATCTAACAGTTAATTTTTCAAGCCGCTTGCTATTAGGTTGAAGGCTCGGATACCCTTTCAACAATTCTTTTTGATAAAATAAAGCTATGACAATCATTAAAACATTCGAAGAATTAGAGCAAGAAGGCTGGTCAAAACAATTAGTGACACTGTTTGAAAAAGACATTGCCCATCAAGGAGACTTGACCGTAGGCTCAATCCTTTTTCAGCGATTTTGGGATAAAAGTCAGTCCTTGATGACTCCTAAAGAGCGTTTAGAAGCTTTATTGAATCATATTGATATGCCAAGTGATTTGGTTGGATCATGTGAGCAGAATAAGGAATTGATCGATAAGTTCAGTATTAATTTAGAGCCAAATGCTGATTTTTGGCATGGTTTTGCTAGGCTTGTTTCAGCTGTTTTTCCTGAGGATAATCTTTCTCAGGGAGGTGATTTGCAAAGGCGTGTTCATCAATTACGCTATATTATTTCCAGTCATCAGGCTCAGTACGTCCGTTATCATTTCAAGAAAGATGGAATGACTGACCAAGAGGCTTTGGCGCATTATTTGAAAGATAAAAGACGTGCTAATCTGTTTCGTGATGGAGATTATAGTTTTAAAGAATCCGCCCGCCTGCATAATAAAATTGCCCTTAAGAAGGGACGAGTGATCTATCCAGATAAAAGACCGTCTGCTAATATCAAGGTCTTAATGGGCTTTCATACAGAATTTATCCTTGATAGTAAAGGGAATTTCTTGAATGAGAATGATGCTGAAAAAGTGACTGAAAGTGGTGTTGTCAATGGGGCGAGTTTTAATTATGGGCAAAGTGGCAAAAGGCACTGGCAATTAGATATTAGTCCAGTTCGTCGCCACGATCCTCTCTTTCGAAAAGAAATGATTCGTGGTTTTCGTGCCCCCAATCGAAGCCGTAAGTGGCCATTTGGTGAAAAAGGTGATTATGATCTCAGCTATTTTAATCCCAAAGGCAAATACAGCTTAGCTAACAAAAGTAGTAAAAAGCGTGTCTCTCGAGAAATCAAGGCTTTTAAAAGGGATATGAAGATGTTGTAACAGCTAGAAAGCGTGACTACTATTGAAAGTTACTCAATCTCGTAAATTACTTTTTCAAAAAGAATTTAACTAAGAAATGCAGAACATTTATAGAGTTTAACCTCTATATTTTTGGTGCTAAGTAGTTTATAAAAGAAAGGAAATGTCCCATGTTGAGTAAGGCGAAATGGTTAGTCTTCATAGTCTATTTCGGACTTTTCTTAGGAGGCTGTCAGATGTTCCACCCGGTAAAAGAAGAATCCGCAATCACCAACAAGTCAGAAGTAAAACAAGACAAGATGACGACAAAAGACAAGCAACTCGCCTATCTTAAGGAACATGAGCAGGAAATCATAGATTTTGTCAAGTCGCAAAATGACAAGATAGAATCTGTTCAAATTGATTGGTCGAGTATGGAAGTTGAGCAAAGCGGAAATGGTACACCTCAGGGAGGAGATTACTTTATATTACTCAGAGGAACATTTAATAATTTAGACAATACTGAACTCACGGTAGATTTTTATTTGAAAAATAAGAACGATATACCTGATATAAGAAACATAGGTATGACAAATCATCCCATGATTAATAATGGGAGTTTTTGGGATATATATGGGGATTGATGTAGGAGGATATTTTGGTTAATTGGAATTTAGAGACTTTCGATAATATTTATAGTTCTTTAGCGGAATCAGCATATACTGGTAATAGACCTAATTCTTTTCCAAAAAAATTAAAAAATAAATCAATAAAATTCAACTTTTCTAAAGATATTAAAAATGGTGCTCAAACTACCCAAGGTGGCTCAAATCTTCCCAATGATGGCGTTGTTTACCTTCAGCCCGATAAAAGTTTGACGACCGTTGAGGAAACAACATCGCTTCAAGTCCCTAATCCTAACGGCGGTTATCACACAGAGAAGTATGTTACTAATACTTATTGTCTAATGTTTCGCCATAAGGCTATCTTATTATGATTTAAGCTAGTAAAACTCTCAATTTTTTGTGTTTAAATGATAATATAATAGTAAAGGAGGCAAGGGATGAAAAAAATAACAAAATGGATTGTCCTGATGGTATGTTTAGGGCTGATATTAGGAGCTTATCAAATGTTACACTCATCAAAAAAAGAATCCGCAGTCACCAATAATTCAGAAATAAAACAAGATAAGCTGACGACAAGAGACAAGCAACTCGCCTATCTTAAGGAACATGAGCAGGAAATCATCGATTTTGTCAAGTCACAAAATGACAAGATAGAATCTGTTCAGATTGATTGGGATGAAACTCAGTGGGATGAAGCAAGTAATGGTACCCCTCAAGGTGGTGGTAAAATTATAGATATTTATGGGAAATTTAATAAAATTGAGAATTCAGGTTGGCATATCATGGTAGAAATTCATGATAATATGATTGATTTGGATACAATGTCACTTATAAATTATTTAAGTATAGAGGGAAAAGAATTTGAGTAATTGGAATTTAGAGACTTTCGATAATATTTATAGTTCTTTAGCGGAATCATCATACAATGGTAGGCCAGTCGTGTTTGCTTATCAGAAATTAACTTCAGATCAGCGCAGACTACTTGACTCAGGTGAATCACTTAAATTCAACTTTTCTAAAGATATTGAAAACGGTACTCAAACTACCCAAGGTGGCTCAACTCTTCCCAATGATGGCGTTGTTTACCTTCAGCCCGACAAAAGTTTGACGACCGTTGAGGAAACAACATCGCTTCAAGTCCCCAATCCTAACGGCGGTTATCGCACAGAGAAGTATGTTACTAATACTTATTGTCTAATGTTTCACCATAAGGCTATCTTATTATGATTTAAGCTAGTAAAACTCTCAATTTTATGTGTTTAAATGTTAATATAACAGTAAAGGAGGCAAGGGATGAAAAAAATAACAAAATGGATTGTCCTGATGGTATGTTTAGGGCTGATATTAGGAGGTTTTCAAATGTTACACTCATCAAAAAAAGAGTCAGCAGTCACCAACAAGTCAGAAGTAAAACAAGACAAGATGACGACAAAAGACAAGCAACTCGCCTATCTTAAGGAACATGAGCAGGAAATCATCGATTTTGTCAAGTCGCAAAATGACAAGATAGAATCTGTTCAGATTGATTGGGATGATGTGAGGTGGGATGAAGCTTCTTTTTTAAATGAAACAGAACATTATATAAGTATTTATGGTAGATTTAACAATATAGCAAACTCTAGCTGGGGAGTAGATATATACTTATATGAAAATCATAAAGTGAATATGGAATCTATAGGTTTAGCTCAGCAATTAAGGATTGGAGGTCAGGTATTTGACTAATTGGAATTTAGAAACATTTGAAAATATTTTTGCTAATTTATCACAAAGTACTTATACTGGTAGACCTCTAGTTTTTGATTATGCTAGATTAGGCGAAGCAGATAAAAAGAGATTAGGCAATGTCTACTCAATTGAATTTAATTTTTCTAAAGATGTTACGTACAAGAAATCTGTTACCCAAGGCGGCTCAAATCTTCCCAATGATGGCGTTGTTTACCTTCAGCCCGATAAAAGTTTGACGACCGTTGAGGAAACAACATCGCTTCAAGTCCCCAATCCTAACGGCGGTTATCGCACAGAGAAGTATGTTACCAGCACTTATCAGAAAGGACTATTGACGGATGAGAAAGAAGGCTTCAATACTTACTACTTGTCTGATACTGAAAAGATTGACAGTAGTACCAAACAGACTTATTTTGCCATTCGAGGTAGTGATGGGATACGGCTTGAAACTCTTAACGACTGGTTGGGTAACAATGCGAGATTTGCAGTAGGTAATCAGTATGTTCCACAAGCAAAGTTAGCTCACAAAGCCATGAAAGAAAAAATAACTGAATTGAACGCTCAAGCGCCAGATGCTGTTATGAATGTCACTGGTCATTCCTTAGGGACGATTGTCTCTGCTCAAGCGGTCGCGAATCTTAGTTACAAAGAGTTAGAGTCAGTTGGTGAAGTGGTCCTGTTTAATGGTCCAGATGTATCAGATAGCTTGGCTAAGATGGATGGCGTCACTGCTCGCAAGATTAGGGAAGCTGGAAAGCATATTACTTACTATGTGAATCCTTTAGATATGGTCAGCATGCTAAATCGAGAAAAACCTTGGGATGAGCAATTCGGAAAAGTTAACGTGATTGTGCCAAGTGAGTATACCTCCACCTTTGATAGCCGTTCCTCACATGATTTTGGAGCATTTCAAATGGATAGTTATGGCAATTTTTTAGTTGCTTCAGAAACTTATCATCCAGAATTATTAAAAGCTGGACAAGATTTAGCAAAGCTAGAAAAGAAGTATTTGAAGAAACTTTTAGGTGATCATTACGATTCGGACAATCTTTATCAACAAGTCGCCGGAGTTATGTCTGGTGATGCTAAGAAATTAGTTGCTACCTTGGCAGGTTTGGGGATTGCTATGACAGTAGCCGAAGCTAAAAAAATTTATGATGATTTTCAAAAAGAATACCAAGAGATTATCGATACGGCTAAAAAAGAGGGTATTGCATGGAGTCGGAATAATATATCAAGTTACCACGGAAAAATCCAAGCTTCCTCAGGTAGCCAACGTATCAAGTTAAGGACGGAACTGATTTATATGGCAGCGCAGTTAGCCGAAGCGGATATTTCTGAAAAAGTTGAAGTTGCTAAAAGTCATATTAGCGATATGAAAGAAACTATTGATCAAATCTCTGCTTCAACCATTTCTTCAGCATTTTCAATAGGCTTACATTTGAATCCAGCAGAGATTGATAGTTTAACCTCAGAGATCACCATGGCTACTGTATGGAATGAAGGAATTGAGACAGCAAATATCGAAGAGCTTCAACAGTACCAAACAAAATTGATGACCTTTACAGCTAATCTTACTAATGTTGCTCAAAATCTAACAGCGGTAGATCAAGAATTAAGTGAAGACATAGTTGCTAATTTAGCGTAATGAAGGAGGTAACTCATCCATGACAAATGACTTAAAATTACCATTAGATGAGATGTTGAAGAAACAAGAAAGGGCTGCTATAAAAGCAATTGTTGCTGCGGCTTTGACCAATATTAAAAGCAAAGGGAGCAGTTTGTCAAAGATCTTAGAAGCAGATGCTCAAGACCTAAAATCTTATACTTCTACTTACAATACCAACATCACTGATGGTCTAGAAGGCCAAGCCGCACAGAATGCTACTGATTTTCTCACTCAACTGCCCCAGCCAAATTTAAAGAGTCCTGTAAATTAGGAGAAAAATATGGTAGATAGACGCAAACTTCAAGACTTAGATGATCAATATGAAGAGAACCTGAGAGACATTCGCCAACTAAGAGATAATTTAGAAGATAATTATCAGGAGTTTATGAGTACAACAGATAGGCTTAGAGAACATGTGTATCAAGTCATCATAGGTCAAGGACTCGACATACCTCAAGAAGCTCAGTTATATCTATACGAGATGGATAGTAATCAAGAGCAATTCCAAGCTGAATGTTATCGCTTGATGGATGAGTTAGATGAGAGGCAAATAACAGTTCGTCGTGATTATGAGCGACAGGTAGAAGATTTATATATGATGGTCAAGAATCAACTAGATAACAAGGAAACTAAATAAAGAGATTGAAATCGTAAACCATTTCATCTAAAAGGAAATAGGTAGTCAATAAAGTAAAAAAGTTGACATAAAACAAGTTATGCCTTTTTAAAAGTGCTACCTACTTTCATTTATGCTACAATTAGTCTATGATTGCAATGGAAGAAATTGAAAAATTAAGCTTAAAAGGATTACCACCAATCAGTTTAGTGGCAGGTGAGGATTTAGGACAGTATAGCCAGTTGAAGGATCTTTTGCTCAGGCAAATTGGCTATGACCCAGCGGATTTAAACATGGCTTATTTTGATTTAAGTGATGTTCCTTATAGCACTGCGGCTATGGATTTGGAGAGTTTGTCCTTTTTTGCGGAAGAAAAAGTCGTTATTTTGGATCAATTTTTAGATCTGACAACGGCTAAAAAATCTTACCTTTCAGACAAGGAGCTTAAGCAGTTTGAAGCTTATGTGGAAAATCCTGTTGATACAACACGTCTCATTATTTTTGCTCCAGGAAAGTTAGATGGTCGTAGTCGACTCGTCAAGTTATTAAAGAGAGATGTTCGTATTTTTGAAGCTAATCCTCTGAAAGAAAATGAACTTAGGACTTATCTACAAGAGTATGCCAAAAATCATGCCCTTCATTTTGAAGCTGAAGCACTAGAAGCCTTATTAGTCAAATCTAATTTTGATTTTTCTGATAGCTTGAAAAATATGTCTTTTTTAGAAACCTATAAAAAACAAGGGTTAATCACAGTTGAAGATATTCAAGAAGCTATTCCAAAAACGCTTCAAGATAACATTTTTGATTTAACAAAACTGATTTTAAATCGCCAGGTTGATGCCGTTCGTGATTTGGTCCGTGATTTACGCTTGCAGGGAGAGGATGATGTCAAACTCATCGCTGTCATTTTAGGGCAATTTCGGATGTTCTTGCAAGTTAACTTATTAGCCAAGCAAGGAAAAACAGAGCAAGATATCGTTCAAGAATTATCTGACTTAATGGGACGTAAAATCAATCCCTATCAAGTGAAATTTGCACTCAGAGATTCTAGTTCACTCAGTCTTCATTTTTTACAGAAGGCACTTATTCATCTGATCGAAACCGATTATCAAATCAAACAAGGTGTGTTTGATAAAGAATACCTATTTGAAGTAGCCCTCTTAAAAATCATGACCAATCAAAAAACAAAGGCATAAACTTCTCAAGCGAACAGTTGCTAGAATGACTAAACAAACTTCTTGAAAGCATTCTCAAAAAGCGATAGAATAAGAGTATCAAATAAATGAAAGAGGTTACTAACATGGCAATTACATTACCAGAACTTCCATATGCTTACGATGCACTTGAGCCACATTTTGATGCGGAGACAATGACACTTCATCATGACAAACACCATGCAACATATGTCAATAACGCCAATGCTGCTTTGGAAAAACATCCTGAAATTGGGGAAGACCTTGAAGCGCTCATGTCAGATGTCAACAGCATTCCAGAAAACATTCGTCAAGCATTGATCAACAATGGTGGTGGACATCTTAACCATGCCCTTTTCTGGGAGCTTCTTTCACCAGAAAAAACAGAAATCACTGAAGATGTGAAAGCAGCGATTGATGAAGCGTTTGGTTCATTCGACGCTTTCCAAGAAAAATTCACTGCAGCAGCGACAACGCGTTTTGGTTCAGGTTGGGCTTGGTTAGTAGTTGATGCTGACGGCAAACTTGAAGTAACATCAACACCAAACCAAGACACCCCACTTATGGAAGGTAAAAAACCAATTCTAGGACTTGATGTTTGGGAGCATGCTTACTACCTCAACTACCGCAATGTACGTCCAAACTACATCAAAGCTTTCTTTGAAATCATCAACTGGAACAAAGTTGACGAACTTTATAAAGCAGCTAAATAATCTATATCAAAGAGCAGGGAGACCTGCTCTTTTTGTGTTACTTCAAAACGGAATGGCTATAAAAATTTGTCAAAACACTTCATCTTATTGGATTTCAAAATCTGAAAATACTTTTATTTCTTTTGTTAAGAACGATTAACATACAGACAGTGCACTTAAGGCTATCTTCAATAGAAAAAGAACTTAATCTCAATTTTTACTGTCTCTTAAACTTCTTATGGAAAAACTGAAAAATTGGTAAAAATTTTCTCGAAACAATTGAAAAATGTTAATTTTCCTTTATAATAATTAGAGGTTAGGGGAACAATTGTGAATTTAAAACGTATTAATCAAGTGCTATTAGGCGCTATCTTGATAAGCTTCATCTTATTGCTCATAGTTGGTTTTGAAGATTATATTAGACCTTTATTTGTTCCTAAAGACAATAAGTGGAAGCAAGAGGTCAAATCATCAAAGCGTCACCAACAAAAAGTAAAAAAGAAAGATAGTCGTCCTCAGAAAATAACTTTTGTTGAAAAAAGTCAAGAGGAAAAAGATGCCGCACAATTAGCTGATTCTGGTATCATGGCTACCTACGGTCTAACCTTTGATTACGCCCATATGACTCTTCCAGAAGTAGTCATAGCTTACATGGATTTTCAAGGCATAGATCATACTAATATTGCTTTTTCTTATAAGGATTTAACAACTGGTAAAACATATGCTCTAAATGATACACAGGCAATGACAGCTGGTTCAACTTATAAATTACCACTAAATATGTTAGTTGTTGATAAAGTTGCCAAAGGTGAGTTGTCCATGACAGATCGGTTTGATATTACGGATACAACCTACGAGTATAAGCCAGAACACGATTCTTACGTCGCTGCATTTAATGGGGCTATGTCAATTCCTGAAATGCAGGAGTACTCGCTTGTCTATTCTGAAAATACCCCAGCTTATGCTCTAGCAGAACGACTTGGAGGGATGATCAAGGCTTATAAGAAATTGGGGCGCTATGGTGAATCAAAAGCCAATATAAAAACGATTAGACGCGAAGGTAACAAGACAACAACTGATTATTATATCCAAGTCTTAGATTACCTATGGCATCATCAAAAGAAATATAAAGATATTCTTTACTATATTGACCAGTCATTTCCTGGACAATACTATGAAACCTATCTATCGCCTGATGTTCAAGTCTATCAGAAGCCTGGCTATGTTCGTGAAGCCTTGAATATTGATGCTATTGTGATGGAGGAGAATCCCTATATGGTTGCTCTTTATACCCGTTATCTTGGAGGGTCTGATGAAAATTCAGAAGAGATAAATCCATATGGTTATAATCAATTAACTCAAGTTGCCTATGTGATAAACCAGTGGCATCGTGTTAATATGAATGGTTTACAAGTCCATTCATAGAAAAATCTAAAAAACGAAGTTGAATTATCCAACTTCGTTTTTTGATGCTCACACTAGTCTTCTTTATAAGAACGTTTGAGGAACATGGCGTCCCCAAAGCTAAAGAAACGGTATTTATTCTCAACAGCATGCTTATAGGCGTCGAGTATAAAGTCCCGACCAGCAAAGGCTGCTACCAGCATGACTAGAGTAGATTTTGGCAAGTGGAAATTGGTTGAGAAGGCATCCACGACAGTAAAGTGATACCCAGGCTTGATGAAGATATTAGTCCAGCCAGAGTCAGCTTCTAACTTGCCGTTGAATTTGTTCCCAATGGTCTCTAAGGTACGGATGGATGTTGTCCCAACGGCAACAATTCGACCACCTTCCTGTTTGACCTGATTGAGTGTGCTGGCAGCTTCTTGGCTGAGTTGGTAAAATTCCGAATGCATCTCGTGTTCATCGACATTATCGACTGATAC
Organism: Streptococcus pluranimalium; assembly: GCF_002953735.1. NCBI lineage: Bacteria > Bacillati > Bacillota > Bacilli > Lactobacillales > Streptococcaceae > Streptococcus > Streptococcus pluranimalium. Next base: position 546,907 of record NZ_CP025536.1, read on the forward strand.
AGGACGAAAAGTTCCAAGACCGACATGGAGTGTTAAATAGACTAATTTAACGCCTTTGGCTTCGATTTTTTCTAGGAGCTCTGGTGTGAAATGAAGTCCAGCAGTAGGGGCAGCAGCAGAACCATTTTCTTTAGCATAAACAGTTTGGTAGCGATCGCGATCATCTAATTTTTCATGAATGTAAGGAGGCAGTGGCATTTCTCCTAAACTTTCTAACACTTCTAGGAAAATCCCATCATAAGAAAAGCGAACGATGCGGCCACCGTGCTCAAGCTCTTCAATCACTTCTGCCATGAGGCGTCCATCGCCAAAAGAAACAGTTGAGCCAACCTTAAGACGTTTGGCAGGCTTAGCTAGTACTTCCCAGTTATCTCCAGAAGTATTTTTCAAGAGTAGAAATTCAACATGACCATGGGTATCTGGTTTTTCGCCATAAAGTCGAGCTGGTAGGACGCGCGTATTATTCATGACCAAGGCATCTCCAGGATTAAGCTGGTCAATGATGTGATCGAAGTGCGTGTCGGTCATTTCCGTTGTTACGGGGTCTAAAACCAGAAGTTTAGAACTATCACGTTTTTCGAGAGGGGTCTGTGCGATTAACTCTTCTGGCAAATCAAAATCAAAATCCTTAGTATTCATAAGTCTCCTTAACTATTTTATAGTCTTGTCTTGAAATAGCATTCTTATTGTAACACTACTTACCTTATTTGTTTAGTCATAGGGTTGAAATTCTTCACTTGACAAAAATTGGTATATACCATATACTAGAGGTGTAAATTGATATAGACCAATTATAGGGAGGAAAAAGATGAAAGTCATTACCGTAAAAAATGCCCAAGAGGGTGGTAAAATTGCTTTTACCTTATTAAAAGACAAAATGGCTCAAGGTATCGAAACCCTAGGCTTAGCAACAGGATCAAGCCCAGAAACGTTTTATGAAGAAATTCGTCAATCTGATTTGGATTTTTCGCAAATGACTAGTATTAATCTTGACGAGTACGTAGGACTAGATGAAACGAATGACCAGTCTTATGCTTATTTTATGAAGCAGCACCTCTTTGAGGCTAAACCATTCAAAAAGTCTTATTTGCCCGATGGTAAAGCTATGGATTTAGAAGCTGCAGCTAAAGATTATGATCGTATTATTATCGAAAATCCTATCGATTTCCAGATTTTAGGAATTGGTCGTAATGGTCATATTGGTTTTAATGAACCAGGGACACCGTTTGATGAGACGACTCATATTGTCGATTTAGCACCTTCAACTATTGAAGCTAATAGCCGTTTCTTTGACAGTATTGAACAAGTACCAAAACAGGCTATGTCTATGGGTATTGCTTCTATTATGTCCTCAAAAACCATTGTTTTATTAGCTTTTGGTTCAGAAAAAGCTGATGCTATTAAAGGAATGGTAGATGGACCAGTTACCGAAGACTTGCCAGGTAGTGTTTTGCAAAATCATAATGATGTTATTGTCATTGCCGATGAAGCGGCAGCAAGCAAATTAGCTTAATCAAAAAGATCCCAGTCTGAATGAACAGGCTGGGTTTTATTATATTTTAAAGAGTCCAGTCAATCTCTGGACCGGTAGGGATAATACCGTTAGGATTGATGGTCTTATGGCTGCCATAATAGTGCGTTTTGATATGGTCGAAATCAACGGTTTCTGCAATCCCTGGCAGGTTGTAGATACGTTTGGTATATTCCCATAGGTTTGGATAATCCACTAGACGTTTGAGATTGCATTTGAAGTGACCAAAGTAGACAGGGTCAAATCGGACCAGGGTTGTAAAGAGTCTGATATCTGCTTCTGTTAGGCGGTCGCCAACCAACCAGTCTTGAGAAGCTAGACGGTTTTCCAACTGATCTAGTCCAGAAAAGAGGTTTTGTAACTCTTTTTCATAGACGGATTGTTCCGTAGCAAAACCAGTCTTATAAACCCCATTGTTGACCTTGTCGTATACAAATTCATTGATATGATCGATTTCAGTGCGAAGATTTTCTGGATAATAATCATCAGTATTTCCTGTGATGTCATTAAAAGCAGTATTAAACATGCGGATGATATCAGAGGATTCATTGCTGACGATGGTTTTAGTCTCTTTGTCCCAAAGGACTGGTACAGTGACACGGCCAGAATAGTTGGGATCAGCTTTTAAATAGACTTGGTACATGTACTGGTTATTAAAGAGGGAATCAGAAATAACGCCCGGATAATCTTCAAAAGACCAGCCATGTTCAAGCATGTAAGGATTGACGATGGAAAGGCTAATGTGCTCTTCTAAACCCTTGAGTTTTCGCATGATAAGTGTTCTGCTAGCCCAAGGACAGGCTAACGAAATGTAAAGGTGGTAGCGACCAGATTCAGCTTTGAAGCCTTCTTTACCTGTCGGTCCTGCACTGCCATCAGCGGTTACCCAGTTTCGAAATTGAGCTTGGGAGCGGACGAATTTACCGCCCGTTGATTTAGTATCGTACCATTGATCTTGCCATCGACCGTCTACTAAAAGTCCCATGAGTATTCTCCTTTTTGTGTTACTAGTTAGTAGTATATCATTAAAAGTTAGAGATGACTAATGATAGCCTTTGAATATCAAAAACTATGGTAAACTATGCTTATGCGTTTAGATACATTATTAGGAAAAAAAGGATTTGGTTCACGTAATCAGATCAAAAAATTATTAAAAAGCCGACAAGTTAGTATTGATGGTATCACGGTGATAGAAGCTAGCCAAATCGTTGATGCTAGGGTTCAAGATATTAGGGTTTCGGGCAAAAGAGTTGATGATGATTCCTTAGTCTATTATCTTTTGCATAAACCAGCAGGTGTCGTGACAGCTAATAGGGATCAGAATCACCAGACGGTACTTGATTTGATTGCTCCTAAAGACCGAAAGGAAGGTCTGTACCCTGTGGGGCGCTTGGATCGTGATACCGAAGGGTTGGTTTTGCTTACCAACAACGGCCCCCTTGGTTTTCGACTGTTGCATCCAAAACATCATGTGACAAAGACTTATGTCGTTGAGGCGAATGGATTTTTAGATACTGATGCGCCAGAATTCTTTAAAGCAGGTGTCACTTTTTTAGATGGAACAACATGTCAACCAGCGGATTTAGACATATTAGAATCAAGTCCGACCTTAAGTAAGGCTAAATTAAGGATCAGAGAAGGGAAATTTCATCAGGTAAAGAAGATGTTTCTGGCTTATGGGCTTAAAGTTGTTTATCTGCAACGAATTGCTTTTGGAGACTTTGACTTGGGAGACTTACCTGTTGGACATTATAGACCGTTAGAAAAAAAGGAACTTGTTGAACTTTTCTCGAAAATATAAGAAAGTCATTGTCATTTTGGCAATGCTTTTTTCGAATAGACAGATAGTAAGGGGGAGTTTATGTTAATTGCCAAAACATCTAGTGGTCAGTTGGTCAGGGCATTTGATGCTGATATGACTGAGAAAAAGTACTTTTGTCCTGCTTGTTTGGGACCGGTTCGTTTTAAAAAAGGAGCGATTAAAGCATGGCATTTTGCTCATCTTTCAACAAAAGCTTGTCGATTTAGTTTTGAGAATGAATCAGCTGAACATTTATCCTTGAAAGCTAAACTTTTTGGATCTTTGTCTCGTTGTCATCAGGTTGAAATTGAAAAATACTTTACTAACTATCAACAGATAGCAGACATTTTTATAAGGCCCAAATTAGTGTTGGAAGTGCAATGTTCTCCCATCAGTGCTCAAAAACTGAAAGAGAGAACGGATTCCTATCACAAACAAGGTCTTTATCCGATATGGTTGTTTGGAGAGAAGTTATGGTTGAAGAAACGTTTGTCTTCCTTTCAGAGAGAGGTTCTTTCTTATAACGAGCGACTGGGTTTCTATTTCTGGGAGTTGGATAATACTAAGGCGGAGTTACGATTACATTTTTTAATTCATGAAAAATTAAACGGTGAACTGGTCTATTTAACAAAATCATGCTCTTTTTCCGATGATATTATGACATTATTATGCTTTCCTTTTCAAAAAATGAAACTACAAGGTTTGTCTTCTTCTTGCATGCCAGATCCTCAAAACTTCGTCCAAAAACAACTTTTTTATAAAAACCCCAGGTGGTTAAAAGAGCAGGAACAAGCTTATCAGCGTGGTGAAAACTTGTTAACACAAGAAATGGACTATTTTTTTCCACAAATCAAGCCAGCTCGTGTCAACTGTCAGAATTATCCTAATCCAAAAGAGCTTGTCCGTTATTTTAAGGCATTTGAGGCTTATTATAAAAATCAAGGGGTGAAAACGGTTCAGACCCTATATTCGCCAATCTTTTATGATAAAATGGTAGAAAAACAAACAAGGAGATTGTCATGACAGATAACCGTAGCCATCTGAAGGAAGAAGAAACTTGGGATTTAAGCACTATTTTTGAGACAGATCAAGCTTGGGAAGTGGAACGTCAAGCCTTAGAAAACGATTTGAAAGCTTCTCAAAATGATGCGGGGCACCTTTTGGATTCAGCTAAAAGCTTGTTGGATATTACGGAAAATGCTTTAGCTTTGATGCGTCGTTTAGAGACATTATACGTCTATGCTTCCATGAAAAATGACCAAGATACGACAATCGCAGTTTATCAAGAGATGGAAGCCAAGGCGACGGCCTTATCATCTCTTTATAGTCAGACTTTTGCCTTTTATGAGCCAGAATTTTTGGCTATCACCAAAGAGCAGCTGGAAAACTATAAAGTTGACGAACCAGGCCTTCTTGCTTATGACCATTATTTTGAAAAATTGTTGGCAGCTAAAGACCATGTCTTGTCCCAAGAAGCAGAAGAATTACTAGCTGGTGCCTCTGAAATTTTTGGTTCAGCAGCTGAAACCTCCTCTATTTTTGATAATGCTGATGTCACCTATCCTTGGGTAACCAATGATGAAGGAGAATTGGTCGAATTAACCCATGGTAACTTTATCAGCCTTATGGAATCTAAAAATCGTGAGGTTCGTAAGGGTGCCTATGAAGCCTATTATGGTGTTTATGAGCAGTTCCAGCATACTTATGCTAAAACCCTTCAAACCAACGTTAAGGTGCATAATTACAAGGCTAAAGTGCGTGGGTATGAGTCTGCTCGCCAAGCTGCACTTTCAGCAAACTTTATTCCTGAGTCTGCCTATGACACTTTGTTAGCTGTTGTCAATAAGCATTTACCGCTTCTTCATCGCTATATGAAACTTCGTCAGGAGCTATTAGGACTGGATGACCTCAAAATGTACGATGTCTATACGCCACTGTCAGAGCATGATATGGCGATTACTTATCCAGAAGCTCTTGAAAAGTCACGTCAAGTGTTAACGGTATTTGGTAAAGATTATAGCGACCGCGTTGACCGTGCTTTCTCAGAGCGTTGGATTGATGTACATGTTAATAAAGGGAAACGTTCGGGTGCCTATTCAGGCGGTTCTTACGATACCAATGCTTTTATGTTGCTCAACTGGCAAGATACTTTAGACAATCTTTACACCCTTATTCATGAAACAGGCCATAGTCTGCATTCGACCTTTACACGTGAGAATCAGCCTTATGTTTATGGGGATTACAGTATTTTCCTAGCTGAAATTGCCTCAACGACTAATGAAAATATTTTGACCGAAACTCTCTTAGAAGAAGTGACTGATGATAAAGAACGTTTTGCTATTCTCAATCATTATTTGGATGGATTTAAAGGAACAATCTTCCGTCAAACACAATTCGCTGAGTTTGAACTAGCTATCCACCAAGCTGATCAAGCAGGGCAAGTCTTGACCAGCGACTTCCTCAATAAGACTTATGCTGATTTGAATGAGAAGTATTATGGCTTATCAGCTGAGGACAACCATGAGATTCAGTTTGAATGGGCTCGTATCCCACATTTCTACTATAATTTCTACGTTTATCAATACGCGACAGGGTTTGCGGCTGCTTCTTACCTAGCAGATCGTATTGTTCATGGAACAGACAAAGACCGTGATAACTACTTAGACTATCTCAAAGCTGGTAATTCGGACTATCCACTTAACGTCATTGCCAAAGCAGGTGTTGATATGACTAGTGCTGATTACCTTGAAGGGGCCTTCAAAGTCTTTGAAGAACGCTTAGAAGAATTGGAAAACTTAGTTACCAAGCTCAGCCACCGTTAAGGACAAGAAAAAGAGGACCATTGGTCATGATAAGTTTAATATTTGGAAGTCTGTTTAAAGACCAATCGCTTGTTTTGAAAAAAGCAGAGAAGCCAGTGACGATTTTAAAAAAGAAAAAGGATCGTTTCTATCTCAAAGGACATCCTGAGAAGGAGCTTACGGTTATCAAATTGACTTTTAATCCCCCTTTGCCATATTCTGGACCAGGTGTATCGAAAGGTGCAGTTGCTGGTGTGGGAGCTTATGCTACCTTGGGAAGAGATCAACTCAAGGGTGCTATTATTGGTGATTGGTTAGAAAAACGCAGGAAAGGGAATACCTCAAGTTCAGAGGTGCATCAGATGTCTTTAGTGCTGGAGTCAGATGATGGTCATCAAGAAAGAATTGACATGAGGGTGAAGCAGGATTCAGCCATTAAGATAGACCGATTTTTTAGGGAATAAGAGTAACTCTAGCATGAGAAAGTTGAAAAATGCTCGGTGATTCCACTTAACCTCTTTTCTTTAGGCGTTATCAAAACCATGCTAGATGGAGTCTATGACTATATCGCTATAAATGTCAGATAAGAAATGGAAGAGGGTGGCTTTTGTCCAACCTCTTCTTTAATACCCACAGGTTGATTTATTTTTTGAATCAGGAGAATGATTATGGAAATACGGACGATTTCATTGCAGGATGAGACTGCTTTTAGAGCCTTTCAAGATTTACTATTAGAAGAAAAGCAAGAGGGAAATCCTTTTGTTGAAACTCAAAAAGTCACAGATTTTGCTAGTTTTGTCAACAATTCGAAGCGTTTAGAAACAGAAACAACTAATCCAGATTGGTCCACACAAACCACCTATTTTGCCTTTGATAAAGGGGAAATACTTGGAAAAATTTCCTGTCGTTGGGAGATTGATAAAGGCGATTTAGCAAGAGCAGGTGGGCATATAGGCTATGTTACCTCACCAAAATACCGTCAACAAGGTATCATGATTGATTTGCTAGCATTTGCTTTAGGAAAATATCAAAAGCGTGGGATTTTAAAGGTTTTAATAACAGCACATGCGGATAATTTAGCCAGTCGGCGAACCATTGAAAAGGTAGGTGGTTCTTTAGAAAACTTGATCATGCTAGAAGACGATTATCCTAGCTCACACATGGCTGGACAAACCATTGCTCGTTATTGGATTGAATTGGAGAACAAAAAATGACTAAGAAAACATTTATCTGGGATTTTGACGGCACGTTAGTAGATTCCTATCCAGCTATTTTAGAATCTTTGGAAGTTACTTATCAACACTTTCATTTACCATTTGATAGAGTCGCTGTGGAAAAGTATATTTTAGAAAAATCGACAGGTGATTTATTATTAGACTTGGAGAAGGCATATGGCATTTCTTTTGAGGATTTAAAGAAAAAGCAAGCCTTGGAGCAGGTAGCGCGTGATGATAGCATTGTTCTTATGCCAAGTGCGATAGAAGTTCTGGAATGGACAAGAAAAGAAAAAATCCAAAATTTTATCTATACTCATAAAGGGGCAACGACAGCATCGGTTTTGAAAAGATTAGGTATTGCTGCCTATTTCACCGAAGTCATTACCTCTGCAAATGGTTTTAAACGAAAACCTCATCCACAAGCTATAGACTATCTAGTGGAAAAGTACCAATTAGTTAAAGGAGATATTGTCTATATTGGGGATCGAAAACTAGATATGGATCTAGCTTTTAAGGCTGGCATTAGTTCAATTAATCTGACACAGGGTGAAAATGAGCATAATCGAAAAATCAGTGAATTAACAGATGTTTTAAAAATTTTCATTTAAAATGTTCGTTTTTAAAAATAAAAAACAAATTATTTTACTAAAAAAACAGAACGTGATAGCATAAAATCCTAACAAATAATAAAAATATATCTAGAGGTTGGGAATTGTTGTGAAAAAAACAAATCGTTATCTTGTTGCCTGTTGTGGAGTCATTCTTCATTTGATGCTAGGCTCCACTTATGCTTGGAGTGTTTATCGTAACCCAATCATGTCTGAAAGTGGTTGGAGTCAGTCAGCTGTTGCCTTTGCTTTTTCACTAGCTATCTTTTGTTTGGGGATGTCAGCGGCCTTTATGGGAAGGCTGGTTGAAAAGTTTGGACCACGTGTGACAGGCTCTATCTCAGCTGTGCTTTATGCATTGGGAACAGTCATGACAGGTTTTGCTGTGGATCGAAAAGAATTGTGGCTTCTTTATCTTGGATATGGTGTTTTTGGGGGGCTTGGACTTGGTGCAGGCTATATCACACCAGTGTCGACGATTATTAAGTGGTTTCCTGATAAGAGAGGGCTGGCGACAGGGCTTGCTATTATGGGATTTGGTTTTGCATCATTATTGACAAGTCCAATTGCACAGTATTTGATTGATCATCAGGGTTTAGTTGAAACTTTCTACATCTTGGGAGCCATTTATTTTCTAGTGATGATTGTGGTGTCGCAATTTATTAAACGACCGACAAGAGAAGAATCGAAGCAGTTAGCTTTAGTTAGTAAGAATACAGCTGAAGCAGATATGATGACGGGGTTGACAGCTAATGAGGCTTTAAAAACCAAAACTTTCTACATCCTTTGGTTAGTCTTCTTCATCAATATTGCCTGCGGTTTGGGACTTATCTCTGTAGTTGCGCCCATGGCTCAAGATTTATCAGGAATGTCAGCAAAAGAAGCAGCAGTAACGGTCGGCCTTATGGGAATTTTTAATGGCTTTGGACGCCTTCTCTGGGCGAGTTTGTCAGATTATATCGGCCGCCCCCTTACCTACTTCATTCTTTTTGTTGTTAATATTATTATGACCATTAGTCTTATCTTCTTGACTGCTCCATTCTTCTTTGTCTTTGCAATGGCAATTTTGATGACGTGCTATGGTGCAGGTTTCTCACTTATTCCTCCTTACCTTAGTGATCTCTATGGTGCCAAAGAGTTGGCTTCGCTTCATGGTTATATACTGACAGCATGGGCCATGGCTGCCTTATTTGGACCTATGCTACTATCAGTCACTTTTGACGCTACTGGAAGTTACATTGTTACACTGAGCGTCTTCATTTTCTTATATATCTTAGCCCTAACGATGACTGCATACCTCGGTAAACAGGTTTCCAAATAAAGTAAACCTAAAAGTGTCGATGGTTATAATCACATAAAAAAACTTGGGTACAATGAGTACTCAAGTTTTTTATTAGCTGATAAGGATGGGATGCGAAATGTAGATTAGAACGGAAAAGTATATAAATGATAAAGTTAGTGTATTATCTAGTGTTTGGGACTTACTAATTATGATAGTTTTTGAATTAATTTTAGTACTCTTTGCATTTTGTCTCCTCGAGCTGGAACTCACAATCTCGCCGTTAAGCTTTGAGTTTTCAACTTTTCCGTGTGCTATGGGACAAGCTTTGCCTGTTTTATTTCTAATCTCAACCAGTTCATTAAACCGTTCGAGCTGTCTGGGTCTCAGTGTCTTGTTTGCAAATTAATTCAAAAGACTAGCTAACCGATACAATAGGAGAGAACATCGCAAATAGAGCCTATTTTCATCAAAGTGCAATTGATGGTATACTGCCTAGCTACTTAAAGAAAGGAAAGTGAGAACAAACTCATTCGTTAATATGACTAAAGTAGAAGAAGTTCCTAAAAGTGATATTACCTTAGTACTTAGATATTGTAGTAACACTTCGCGTTTAAAATAGCCGAAGCTTATTAGAGAGAGGAATAATTGATTTCTTATGTATTAGCTCAGTAAGAGATGCCCAACTCTGATAACAATTCATTTCTATCAAAGTGATTTATTTTTAACTCGTAAAGTTTCTTGAGTTTTAACGTTGTTCAGATTTGTAAAGTTATAGTTGGAAAGAGTAGAGGTATCGGTTTCCTTGACATTTACCTAGGCATAAAATATACTAAGCCTATGGTAGAAAGTTATTCACAAAATGCAAATCACAATATGAGACGTCCTGTTGTCAAAGAAGAGGTTGTCGATTATATGCGAAGTCACTTATTAGAAAATCAAGGTCATTTAGCAGAAATCGAAGCTTTTGCCCATGAGCATAATATCCCAATTATTCAGCACGAAGTTGTTGCCTATTTCCGTTTGCTAATGCAGTCTTTGGAGCCGAAAAATATCTTAGAGGTTGGCACAGCAATTGGCTTTTCAGCACTTTTAATGGCAGAATTTGCACCAAAAGCAAAAATCACAACCATTGATCGTAATCCAGAGATGATTAGCCTAGCCAAGGAAAACTTTGATAAATACGATAGTCGTAAGCAAATTACCCTTTTGGAGGGGGATGCGGTTGATGTTATCAATGATTTAGATCAGGACTATGATTTTGTCTTTATGGATTCAGCTAAATCTAAGTATATTGTTTTCTTGCCGGAGATTCTCAAGCATGTTAAAAAAGGTGGCATTATTATCTTTGATGATATTTTCCAAGGAGGGGACATTGCAAAGCCAATAGAAGATGTTCGTCGTGGTCAAAGAACAATTTACCGTGGATTGCACCGTTTATTTGATAAGACACTCAAACATCCGGGGCTAACAGCTAGCTTGATTCCTATGAGTGATGGTCTTTTGATGCTTAGAAAAAATGATGATGAAGTCATTCTTGCAGATTAAGTCACAATTAAGATAACTTATGCTATAATGTAAACTGTTAATGAGAGTGAGAGTAATCCAAATGAGATTAGCTCTCTTTTAAAGGAGTTCTATTTAAAATGAAAAAACAAACAAAACTTTACACAGGTGTTATTACCTTGATGTCTATCTTGACTTTAGCAGCCTGTTCACAAGAAGCTAGCCCTAAGGATAACCTTGTTACCATGAAGGGTGATGCTATTACAGTTTCTGATTTTTATAAACAAGCAAAGGATACAACTGCTGGGCAACAAGCTATGCTAACCCTTGTTTTAGAACGTGTTTTTGAAGAGCAATACGGTAAAAATGTTAGTGACAAAGAAGTAACCAAAGCCTACAATAAGCAGGTTGACACTTATGGTTCGAATTTCTCAGCGGCTTTAACATCTGCCGGAATGACTGAAGAAACTTACAAGCAACAAATCCGTGTTGAGAAATTAATTGAGTATGCTGTAGAAAAAGCAGCTAAAAAAGAACTTACAGATGCCAACTATCAAAAAGCTTATGAAAAATACTCTCCGGAAGTATCCACACAAGTTATCAAATTGGACGATGAGAAAAAAGCAAAATCAACTCTAGAACAAGTAAAAGCTGAAGGTGCTGATTTTGCGAAGATTGCTAAGGAAAACTCAGCTGAGAAAACGATTGACTATAAATTTGACTCATCTGATAACACCTTACCAACGGAAGTTAAAGACGCTGCTTTCAAACTAAAAGAAGGTGAGACGTCAGAAGTCGTTCAAGCAACTGATATGACAACTTATCAGCCAACATACTACATTGTTAAAACAACGAAAAAAGAAGCTAAGAATTCAGATTGGAAAACCTATAAAAAACGTTTAACCGAAACGATTCTTAATGAGAAAAAAGCTGATTCAAGTTTCCAAAATAAGGTTATCGCAGCTGCTCTTGAAAAAGCTAATGTCAAAATCAAAGACAAGAGTTTTAGCAATATCTTGGCAAACTATAATGCGACAACAGGTTCGTCATCAAGCGCTTCGAAATAGTCCTTCTTGACCAGAAGCTTGAAAATCATTATAATGTAAAGGGTAAGAATAACTTTTTAAAATCTTCTTCAGAAAGCTGATGGTTGCTGCGAATCAGTGAAGTTTGAAAAGTTTGCTACTTACTTTAGTACAATTTGACATATTAAAGAGAATGACAAGTTCATTGAATGAAGGTGGTACCGCGGTTTTTCGCCCTTCGTTTGGTGGATTTGTCTTATTTTTAGGAGGAAATCCTATGAAGAGCTTTCAAGTGAAACAAAAATTCCTATTCATAGGAGGTTGATTTACAATCTCTGATGACCTAGGTTTGCCAAGCTATCAAGTTGAAGGATCCTTTCTCAAAATCCCCAAAATATTTACGATATCAGATATGCAGGGTCAAGAAGTCAGTCGAATTGAAAAGAAACCGATTTGCTTTTTACCGCAATTTGAGGTTATCTTAGCAGATGGTACTAGCTTTACGATCAAGAAGGCATTGACTTTCTTGAAATCCCGTTATCATGTCCAAGGTTTGGACATGACTGTCAAAGGAAATATCTGGGATTGGGATTTTAGCTTACAAAAAGGTGGCCATGAGATTGCTACTATTAGCCAAAATTTAAGTTACCTAACTTTTACTTACACTGTGGACATCTACGATAAAGCTTATAGCGACCTAGTTATTTCTTTAGTGATTGCCATTGATTATGTCAAAGAACAAAATACAGCCCAATCATCATCTGGTTCTGTCTAAACGTTTAGAACGCTATTGATGTCTTGTATAGACAATACTCGCCAACCTCAAAAAAGGAGATAGAAATGAAATCATTATCATCAGCAGCAATTCGTCAAATGTGGCTTGATTTTTGGAAATCAAAAGGTCACTCCGTGGAACCATCAGCAAACTTGGTTCCCGTAAACGACCCAACCCTACTTTGGATTAACTCTGGTGTCGCTACCCTTAAAAAATATTTTGATGGTTCTGTTATTCCAGAAAATCCCCGCATTACTAATGCTCAAAAATCTATCCGTACCAACGATATTGAAAATGTTGGTAAAACTGCTCGCCATCATACCATGTTTGAAATGCTTGGAAACTTTTCAATCGGTGATTATTTCCGTGATGAAGCAATTGAATGGGGCTTTGAACTCTTAACAAGCCCAGAATGGTTTGCTTTTCCAAAAGAAAAACTTTACATGACCTACTATCCTGAAGATAAGGATTCTTACAATCGCTGGATTTCTTTGGGTGTAGAACCCGATCACCTTATCCCATTAGAAGAAAATTTCTGGGAAATCGGTGCTGGACCATCTGGACCAGATACTGAAATTTTCTTTGACCGTGGAGAAGACTTTGATCCTGAAAATATTGGCATTCGTCTTCTTGAAGAAGATTTGGAAAATGACCGTTACATTGAAATCTGGAACATCGTTTTGTCTCAATTCAACGCAGATCCAGAAGTACCGCGCTCTGAGTACAAAGAATTACCAAATAAAAATATTGATACGGGCGCAGGTTTAGAACGCTTAGCGGCAATTTTCCAAGGGGCTAAAACTAACTTTGAAACAGACCTTTTCATGCCAATTATCAATGAAGTGGAAACATTATCTGGAAAAACTTACGATCCAGATGGCGATAATATGAGCTTTAAAGTTATCGCAGACCACATTCGTGCCCTTTCCTTTGCTATCGGTGATGGTGCTCTTCCAGGAAATGAAGGTCGTGGCTATGTCCTTCGTCGTTTGCTTCGTCGTGCTGTTATGCATGGTCGTCGTCTCGGTATCACTGATGCTTTCCTTTACAAACTTGTTCCAACAGTTGGTCGCATCATGGAAAGCTACTATCCAGAAGTTCTTGAAAAACGAGACTTTATCGAAAAAATCGTTAAACGCGAAGAAGAAACCTTTGCTCGTACCATCGATGCTGGTACAGGTCACTTAGAAGATCTTTTGGCTGATCTTAAAGATGCTGGTAAGGATACCCTTGACGGTAAAGACATCTTCAAACTCTATGATACTTATGGATTCCCAGTAGAATTAACAGAAGAGTTAGCTGAAGACGCTGGCTACAAAATTGACCATGCTGGCTTCAAAGCAGCCATGAAAGAACAACAAGACCGTGCGCGTGCGGCGGTTGTCAAAGGTGGTTCAATGGGTATGCAAAACGAAACCCTTGCTGGCATCACAGAACCTTCTGAATTTGTTTATTATGTGGATAGCTTAGAATCAACACTTTCAGTTATCGTTGTGGACAATGAGCGTTCAGAAGTCGTTTCTGAAGGTCAAGCCCTTCTGGTATTTGACAAAACCCCATTCTATGCTGAAATGGGGGGACAGGTTGCTGACCATGGTGTCATCAAAAATGAGAAAGGCGATATCGTTGCCAAAGTGACTGATGTTCAAAAAGCACCGAATGGTCAAGCGCTTCATACTGTTGAAGTCCTTGCAAGTCTTGCGACTGGTACAAAATACTCACTGGAAATTGATAAAGACCGTCGCTTCTCAGTTGAGAAAAATCACACAGCAACTCACTTGCTCCATGCAGCCCTTCATCATGTTATCGGAGAACATGCGACTCAGGCTGGTTCTTTGAACGAAGAAGGTTTCCTACGTTTTGACTTCACTCACTTTGAAGCAGTAACTGCAGAAGAGCTTCGTCAACTTGAAACAGAAGTCAACGAGCAAATCTGGAATGCAATTGCCGTTCAAACTGTTGAAACTGATGTGGATAAAGCTAAAGAGATGGGCGCTATGGCACTCTTTGGTGAGAAATACGGTAAAGTTGTTCGTGTCGTTACCATTGGTGACTACTCTGTCGAACTTTGTGGTGGTACACACGTGTCAAACACTTCTGAGATTGGTCTCTTCAAGATCGTTAAAGAAGAAGGTATCGGATCAGGTACTCGTCGTATCTTGGCAGTGACTGGTAAAGAAGCTTTCCAAGCCTTCCGTGACCGCGAAGATGCTTTAAAAACTGTTGCTCAGACACTTAAAGTACCTCAAATGGATCAAGTACCAAATAAAGTGAATAGCCTCAACGAACAAGTTCGTGAGCTTCAAAAAGAAAATGCTGAGCTTAAAGAAAAAGCAGCAGCAGCTCAAGCAGGTGATGTCTTCAAAGATGTCAAAGAAAGCTCAGGTGTGCGCTACATTGCTACTCAAGTTGAAGTGGCAGACGCAGGTGCTCTTCGTACATTTGCTGATAACTGGAAACAAAAAGACTACTCTGATGTCCTTGTTCTTGTGGCAAGTATTGGCGAAAAAGTTAATGTTCTTGTAGCAAGCAAATCAAAAAACATCCATGCCGGAAATACGATCAAAGCCCTTGCTCCTATCGTAGCAGGTCGTGGTGGTGGTAAACCAGACATGGCCATGGCTGGAGGATCAGATGCTTCTAAAATGGCTGACTTATTAGCAGCAGTACCAGAACAGTTCTAATAAGACGATTAAACCAAGTTCATGTTGAACTTGGTTTTTTGTTTTGACTATTTTGCATGTCTTTTTGACAAAAATAATAATATTTTTGACTATTATCGTTGTCAAAAAACAAAATGATGTGTTCCAATAAGTTTAAGAAATCGGATATAAGGGAATGGAGGAGAAGGAGAAAGATGAGGAAAGGGATAAGATAGATGGAATATATCTTAAAAAATCGCCTTAAGGAATTGCGAGCAAGAGATGGTGTTAATCAGACCCAGATGGCAAAACTGGCAGGAGTATCGCGTCAGACCATCAGTTTGATAGAACGAGGGGAATACACGCCATCAATTGTTATTGCAATGAAAATTGCTCAGGTGTTTAAAGAGCCTGTTGAAAATGTCTTTCGATTAGAGGGGGGAGAAAATGAAAAAGAATAGTCGTTTACTTCGTGAGTTAAAAAGTTTTGATTTCTGGCTGCTAGGAGGTATGTTAGTTGGTTTATTTGGTGGCATAATTCTTAGAATCTTAACCTATCTGAGATTTGACTTTATGACCATTAATTGGTTGTGGTTATTAAAAATAGGTATCTATAGTTTGCTAGCACTTGTTTTGAGCACCAATCTCGTTACAGGTTTAATGATGGTGAAAATAAAAAAAGAGCTCCCCTTACTAAAAAAATCATCTTCTGATGATAATGATGAAAGGGAGTGCAAGCTCAATATTAGATTATCTCATGTCATCATATGGCAAAATATCAGCATGGTTATTTTACTTTCTATTTTATGTTTGTCGACGCTTTATGCTTGGAATAAAGTGTACTGGCTTCTAGGTTTAGACTTGTTATTGATTGTTCTAGTAGTGCTTAGTCAAGTTTATGCTGTTAAGTTATATAACAAACTTCGAGGAACCAATGTCTCAGCTTTACAAGACAAGAAATCTCTTATGGATAATGGAATGCAGATGAATGAGGGAGAGTTACAGGCTGAGAAGGAAACTGCTTATGAGATTTTCATAACCTTGAGTACATCACTTATACCGACGCTTTATGTTATTATTTTCTTTATAAGTGCATTTACCCAGACTTCACCAATTTTGGCAGTGAGTGTTTTAACGATTATTTATCTTTATATTAACATTGCTCAATTCAAAACAGTTCGTAACTTCTTCAAGTAGTTAATAGTCGTTTAACATGTCACAGTAACGCTGGAATATGTGATTATATTTATATCTTCTGTTAAAACCAAGTTCAAATTGAACTTGGTTTTTTCATGTAATGGTGATTTTTACTATTTTTATGATAAAATAGATAAGTTGAGTTTTCTTTTGAAAATCATAAATTTTTTAATTAAGAAGGGGAAAATAGTGTCTATTTTTCGTCAAAAAAATACCAGTCTAGATAAGACTGAAATGAAACGTCATCTTAAGGTTATTGACCTTGTCTTTCTGGGACTTGGTTCGATGGTAGGAACAGGTATTTTCACCATTACAGGTATTGGTGCAGCGCAATACGCTGGTCCTGCCTTAATTATTTCCATTGCGCTTTCTGCCATTGCTGTAGGTATTTTTGCGCTTTTTTATGCTGAATTTGCCTCACGCATTCCTGCTAATGGGGGTGCTTACTCTTATATTTATGCTACACTGGGAGAGTTTCCAGCTTGGATTGCTGGTTGGTTGATTATCATGGAATTTCTCTTTGCAGTCTCTAGTGTTGCTTCAGGGTGGGGATCTTACTTAAAAGGTTTGCTGGCTAATTATGGCATCCAGCTGCCAGCTGCAATCAACGGAACCTTTAACCCAGCTAAGGGGCAGTTTATCGATCTTCTGCCAGTTCTGGTGATGCTATTTGTGACAGCGATTGTTCTCATGGATTCTAAAAAAGCCATGCGTTTCAATAGTGCTCTGGTTGTTCTCAAGTTTTCAGCTTTGGTTCTCTTTATTGTTCTTGGTCTTTTCTTCTTAAAACCTGATAACTGGACGCCATTCTCGCCTTTTGGCTGGGGAAATCCTATTGGTGGTCGTTCAGGGATTCTTGCAGGTGCCTCCATTATGTTCTTTGCCTTTCTTGGTTTTGAATCCATTTCCATGGCAGTTGATGAAGTCCATGACCCTCAAAAGAAGGTACCTAAGGGGATTACCTTGTCATTAATGATTGTGACAGCTATTTATATGCTAGTTACCTTAATTTTAACAGGTATGGTGCATTATACCAAGCTCAATATTTCAGATGCGGTCTCTTATGCACTACGCTCTGTAGGATTGACTTGGGCTGGTAATTATGTTTCGGTTGTAGCTATTTTGACCTTGATTACGGTTTGTATTTCCATGACATTCGCCCTATCAAGAACGATTTATAGTATCAGTCGTGACGGTTTGCTTCCTAAAACTCTCAGTCAGGTGACTAAAAAATCTCGCATCCCTAGAAATGCAACACTAGTAACTGGTGTAGGAGCGATGATATTTGCTGGTATGGTGCCATTAGCTAGTTTAGCTGAGTTTGTCAATATCACAACCCTTGCTTATCTCATGCTTTTAGCCATTGCTATCATCGTTTTACGAAAACAAGCAGGTTTACCAAAAGAGGGCGAATTTAAAATGCCATTTGTGCCTGTTTTACCGATCATTGCTATTGTCATTTGTCTAGTCTTTATGAGCCAGTATCAAGCTGTGACCTGGATTGCTTTCATAGTAGCTTTAGGTTTAGGAACTTTGATTTATGTCAGTTATGGTTATCAACACTCGACGATCAATGATGGGAAATAAGGAGTAGCATGATGCAAAAAAAGTAACATTGATTGCTGTTGTTTTTATGATAATAGCAACAGTTGCACATATTGTGATGTCAATCCATGCCTTTAATGATGGTGCTAGTTTTAGTAAAAATATCTTAAATGGGATTCTAGTTCTCGTTTTTCTCAGTATTACTAAAACTTTACTAGATCTCAGAAAAACAAAATAACCAAGCAGAGTTAATGCTCTACTTGGTTTTTTAATGCCTAAAAGGCAAATTCAACAGTGACGAATTCAAAAGAATTTTGTAAATCTTCAAGGATAAGGGATTTGAGATTGACGGATTCTGAGATGAGATCTAAGTTGGCTGGGTCTAGGATGTGGACTCGAACACTGATATGAGTTCCCTGCTTGTAAATAAAAATATCCAAGTCGTGATAGTATTTATTGAAATGTGTCTGGAAAACATCGTGGATGACAGGAACAATTTGCCTATTTCGAGTAGGTGACTGTGTAAATTCTTTGAAGGAATCTGTTAAGATTGTTAAAGGTTCTTTATAGGAAAAAAGAACGAGAATTAAAGTGATAAAAAAGTCTGCAGTATAATGCAAAAAGCCAAGAGCACTTTCTATCGGGATAATTTTTAGTAGCAAGATAGAAATACCCACTCCCGCAGAAATTAGACCATCGATAAAATTTCCTTTGCTTTCAGCAGCAATAATAGTTGATAAGTGATTGATTTGACGATTTTTCTGACGATTATAAAATCCTAACCCAAAGCATAGGATGACCATCGAGATAGTATAAGGTAGTACCAAATTGGTCTCAATGACATGCCCTTCTCCGTGGATAAAAAAAGCATAGGCAGCAGCGCTTGTTTCGAGTAAGGTAATAATCAGGAGCATAAGCGTTGCGATTGATTTCAAGATGCCGTATAAGGGCTCTAAAAAGTACATGCCATTAGGAAATGTCTCAGTTTTACGGTGGCTGTTACCTGAGATAAAGACAGCTGCTAAAGTAGAGATGAAGGCTATCAGTGAGAATACGCCATCTAAAAGCAAGGCATTTAAATCGGTCACAATATAGATAATGAGACCTGCAAGCCCAATAAAGAAATTTCCGATCGTAGATACGATAAGGGATTGTCTCTCAACTTGTTTTTGTGTCATGCTAACCTCCGTAGTCTGAATGTCTTAAATTCAGTATATCAATTTTTAGAGGTCACTTCAAATACCTTTTTAATAGTCAGATAATTTCTATTCTAATCTATAACGTAAAAATCCAGGCGTGATAGCCTGGATTTAATGTTTTCATATAGTCGTGAGACCTATAGTCCCATGTTGTAATCATCATCTTGCATGGCTTCAACACTACCAAGTAGGTAACCATTACCAACCTGACTAAAGAAGTCGTGGTTAGATGTTCCTGTTGAAATACCATTCATGACAATTGGATTAACATCATTTGCTGTATCTGGGAAAAGTGGATCTTGCCCCAAGTTCATAAGAGCTTTGTTAGCATTATAGCGAAGGAAAGTCATGACTTCTTCGGTCCAGCCGACATTGTCATAGAGTGTTTCCGTATATTTTTCTTCATTTTCATAAAGCGTATAAAGAAGGTCATACATCCACTCACGGAATTCTTCTTGCTTATCTTCGGACAATTCGTTAAAGCCTAATTGGAATTTGTAACCAATGTAAGTACCGTGAACAGATTCATCACGGATGATCAATTTAATGATTTCAGCGACGTTAGCCAGTTTGTTATTCCCTAAATAGTATAAAGGTGTAAAGAAACCAGAGTAGAAGAGGAAGGTTTCCAAGAAAGTAGAAGCCACTTTTTTCTGAAGAGCATCACCGTTCTTGTAGATTTCATTGATGATTTCTGCTTTACGTTGGAGGTAAGGGTTGGTATTAGTCCATTCGAAAATATCTTCAATCTCTTTTTTAGTGTTAAGCGTTGAAAAGATGGAAGAGTAAGATTTGGCATGGACTGATTCCATAAACTGAATATTATTAAGGACAGCTTCTTCGTGTGGCGTACGAACATCGGCACGGATAGCCTCAACTCCTGTCTCAGATTGAAGAGTATCAAGAAGGGTAAGGCCACCAAAAACTTTCCCAACAAGGTCTTTTTCATCAGCAGATAGTTTACGCCAATCATCTAAATCATTAGAGAGTGGGATACGGGTGTCAAGCCAAAATTGTTCTGTCAATTTTTCCCAAGTGGATTTATCAATCACATCTTCGATTTCATTCCAGTTGATGGCTTCATAATAAGTAAATTTTGTCATGGAGACTCCTTAAAAACAGATAGTAAAAATGACGTTTAATGACTCTTTATAGTTTAACATAAACAAGCAGCCAACTTCAAAATAAGTTGGCTGAAAGTCAATGAACATCGGTGATATTGATTTGGCTAATGAAAGTGGCTGTAAAGCAAATTAGCAAATCAGGTATGTCAAAGTGTGAGAAGACTAGACAAGCTTCAATACATTACGGTGTTCTATTAGATGACACAAGATTCACACTGGTTAGCGCCAACTTCATCACCATCATCGGTGTAGGTACGTACATAGTAGATTGATTTGACACCTTTGTTGAAAGCGTAGTTACGTAAGATAGATAGATCACGAGTGGTTTGTTTGGTGGCGCTACCTTTCCATTCGTAGAGCCCCGTTGGGATTTCGCTACGCATGAAGAGGGTCAATGACAAACCCTGGTCAACATGCTCAGTAGCAGCAGCGTAAACATCGATCACTTTACGCATGTCCATATCGTAGGCTGATTTGTAGTATGGGATTGTATCTGTTGACAATCCAGCCGCTGGATAATAGATTTTACCAATTTTTTTCTCTTGACGCTCTTCAATGCGTTGTGTGATCGGATGAATGGAAGCAGAAACATCATTGATATAAGAGATAGAACCATTTGGTGCCACAGCTAGGCGATTTTGGTGGTAAAGACCATCAGCCATAACTGCCTGACGTAAAGCTTCCCAATCTTCTGCTTGAGGAATGAAATGATCTTTGAAGAGGTCTTTTACAAGGTCTGATTTCGGTACAAACTGACCTGTAACATACTTGTCAAAGTAGCTACCGTCAGCATACTTAGAATTTTCAAAACCAACGAAAGTCGTTTGACGCTCACGGGCAATTTCATTAGAAGCTACAAGTGTCCAGTAGTTGAGCAACATGAAGTAAATATCCGTAAACTCAATTGATTCCGGACTACCATATTCGATGTGCTGTTGAGCAAGGAAGGAATGAAGTCCCATAGCGCCAAGTCCGAAAGTATGAGCTTGGTCGTTACCGTTCTTAATAGATGGAACGGCTTCGATACTTGATGAATCTGTCACGAAAGTAAGGGCGCGTGTCATCGCTTTGATCGAACGTCCAAAATCAGGAGAGGTCATCATATTTACAACGTTGGTTGAACCAAGGTTACATGAAATATCTGTTCCCAGTGTAAGATAGTTTTGACCGTCGTCAATCATGCTTGGTTGTTGTACTTGTAGAATCTCTGAACACAAGTTGGACATGATGATTTTACCATCAATTGGATTAGAACGGTTGGCAGTATCAACATTGATGATATAAGGGTATCCAGACTCTTGTTGTAACTTAGAAATCTCCGTTTCTAATTCACGAGCATTGATTTTAGTCTTTGTAATCTTAGGATTAGCTACTAACTCATCATATTTTTCAGTGATGTCGATGTAGTTGAATGGGATACCGTATTCTTTTTCAATATTGTAAGGAGAAAAGAGGTACATGTCCTCGTTCTTACGAGCCAACTCGTAGAATTTATCAGGAACAGTTACACCGAGTGACAGGGTTTTAACACGCACTTTTTCATCCGCATTTTCTTTTTTGGTTGAAAGGAAAGAGATGATGTCTGGATGGAAGACATTGAGATAAACCACTCCAGCACCTTGACGTTGCCCTAGTTGGTTAGAGTAAGAGAAGCTATCCTCAAAGAGTTTCATAACAGGAACCACACCAGATGCAGCTCCAGCAAAACCTTTGATAGGAGCTCCAGCCTCACGAAGGTTAGAAAGGGAAATACCAACACCACCACCAATACGTGAGAGTTGAAGTGCAGAGTTGATTGAACGGCCGATTGAGTTCATATCATCAGTCACTTGGATCAAGAAACAAGAGACCAACTCCCCACGACGGCTACGTCCAGCATTTAAAAATGAAGGAGTAGCAGGTTGATACCGCTGGCTAATCATTTCTTTAGCTAAATCACGAGCCAATTCTTCATTACCATCTGCAAAATAGAGGGCGTTAAACATAACGCGATCTTCCATGCTTTCTAGGTAAGCCTCTCCATCATTTGTTTTAAGAGCATACTGTTGGTGGAATTTATAAGCCGCCATAAATGACTTAAATTGGAAATTCTCGTTTTTTAAGTCTTGGGCTAAGGATTCAATAAATGCTTGGCTATACTTGTTAATGAAACCTGTTTCGATGTAATCATTTTCAATCAGATAGTTGATTTTATCTGTCATTGAACCAAAAGGCATCATGTTAGGGTTGACATTTTCTTCAAAGAAAGCTGCGAGAGCTTCTTTGTCCTTATGCAGAGGAATTTGTCCATCAACGGGACGGTTAATTTCATTATTTAAACGGAAATAAGTAACATTTCCCAAATCTTTAAGACTCATGCGCTAAGATTCCTTTTACTATGTTAGTGTCTTCTACAGTACCGCTAAATTCCAATTCATGGAGCAGTGGTAGCTGATATTTTTGTGCTAATTCCTTGGCTTCACGACAAAAATCAGGGCCGAAGTTTCGATTGCCGATACCAATGATACCGTAACAATGTGCTAGATTGTCTTCAATAAAATCTTCAACATAGTCAAAATTGTCATTGTAAGTGGGAATAATGACAACAAACTTATGATGACAGTGAGGTGTTTGCCCACTTGGCATCAGTGTTATAATATCATCTTGGGCGATGTCAAGTTTGTTGATAAATCTGGCTGTCTGACCAGTAAGGGTATGAAAGGCAACCTTCAATGGCTTACCCTACTTTTAGACAATTTCTTTGAGTTTAGCAGGTTGAAATCCAGAAAAAACAACATCGCCAGCTTGGATAACTGGAGCTGCTGCAAATCCTAAACTTTTCACGTATTCGATGTGTTCAGGTTCTTCGTCAATGTTGATTTCTTTGAATGAAACACCTTCCTTTTCTAGGAATTTTTTAGTCATTTTACATTGCATGCAGTTGTTTTTTGAAAAAATAGTAATGTTACTCATCTGATAACTCTCCTTTTTAAGTACCACAATAGCATACCCAAAATTAGCTTAAAATGCAATAGATTATTACTGGTGAAACACAAAATATAGTTATATCTTTTTCTTATACCCCAATATATTGTGTTGGAATGAAAACTTAAGGAAAACAGATAGAACTAGTCTTTGAACAAATATTTTACGCTAAGTAGTGATTTTTTTCTTCAATATATAGGTTGAAAATATAGATTGAAAACAAGCCAAAATTATTTTTCCATAAGTGATGTAAGAAGGTCGAAAGTATCCTGTAAATTTTTTCAATCTAGCTTATAAAATCTTGAAAAAAAAATAGGCTTGTGTTATAATTGGAAATTGTAAGGGTTATCATGGATGACTCAAAAATTAAAAAGAGAAAAAAGGAGAACCATCATGGCTTCTAAAGATTTTCATATTGTAGCAGAAACAGGTATTCACGCTCGTCCAGCTACTTTGCTTGTTCAAACAGCTAGCAAATTTGCTTCAGACATCACTCTTGACTACAAAGGTAAAGCAGTTAACCTTAAATCAATCATGGGTGTTATGAGTCTTGGTGTTGGTCAAGGTGCTGATGTTACAATTTCTGCAGAAGGTGCAGACGCTGACGATGCTCTTGCAGCAATCGAAGAAACAATGACAAAAGAAGGATTGGCATAAGAAAATGACAGAAATGCTTAAAGGAATCGCAGCATCTGATGGTGTTGCAGTTGCTAAGGCATATCTATTGGTTCAACCGGATTTGTCATTTGAAACTGTTTCAGTTTCAGATACAGATGCAGAAGAAGCTCGTCTGGATGCAGCTCTAGCGGCGTCTCAAGACGAGCTTTCTGTTATCCGTGAAAAAGCCGTAGGTACGCTTGGTGAAGAAGCAGCATCCGTTTTTGATGCTCATTTAATGGTTCTTGCTGACCCAGAAATGATTGGTCAGATTAAAGAAACAATTCGCGCGAAACAAGTTAATGCAGAAGCTGGTTTGAAAGAAGTTACTGATATGTTCGTGATACTTTTTGAAGGTATGGAAGACAACCCATACATGCAAGAACGTGCAGCGGATATTCGTGATGTTGCAAAACGTGTCTTGGCTCACCTCCTTGGTGTGAAATTGCCAAACCCAGCAACGATTAGTGAAGAGTCAATTGTTATTGCGCATGACTTAACACCTTCAGATACAGCTCAACTTGATAAAAACTTTGTTAAAGCTTTCGTAACTAATATTGGTGGACGTACAAGTCACTCAGCTATCATGGCTCGTACTCTTGAAATCGCAGCTGTACTTGGAACTAACAACATTACTGAAATTGTAAAAGATGGTGATGTTTTGGCTGTTAATGGAATTACTGGTGAAGTTATCGTTAACCCAAGCCAAGAAGAAATCGCAGCTTTCAAAGAAGCTGGTGAAGCTTATGCCAAACAAAAAGCTGAATGGGCACTTCTTAAAGATGCACAAACTGTTACAGCTGATGGTAAGCACTTTGAATTAGCAGCTAACATTGGTACACCAAAAGATGTCGAAGGTGTTAATGATAATGGTGCTGAAGCTGTAGGACTTTACCGTACAGAATTCTTGTACATGGATTCTCAAGACTTCCCTACAGAAGATGAGCAATATGAAGCCTATAAAGCTGTGCTTGAAGGCATGAACGGTAAACCGGTTGTGGTTCGTACAATGGATATCGGTGGAGATAAGGAACTGCCTTACTTCGATCTTCCTGATGAAATGAACCCATTCCTTGGATTCCGCGCACTTCGTATCTCAATTTCTGAGACTGGTGATCAAATGTTCCGTACACAGATTCGTGCTCTTCTTCGTGCGTCTGTACACGGTCAATTGCGCATCATGTTCCCAATGGTTGCTCTACTTAAAGAATTCCGTGCAGCAAAAGCAGTCTTCGATGAAGAAAAAGCTAACTTGCTCGCTGAAGGTGTAGCAGTAGCCGATGACATTCAAGTTGGTATCATGATTGAAATCCCAGCTGCAGCAATGCTTGCTGATCAATTTGCGAAAGAAGTTGACTTCTTCTCAATTGGTACAAATGACCTTATCCAATACACAATGGCAGCAGATCGTATGAACGAACAAGTGTCATACCTTTACCAACCATATAACCCATCAATCCTTCGTTTGATTAACAATGTTATCAAAGCAGCTCATGCTGAAGGGAAATGGGCAGGTATGTGTGGTGAGATGGCTGGTGATCAACAAGCTGTACCGCTCCTTGTTGGAATGGGTCTCGACGAGTTTTCTATGTCAGCGACATCTGTACTTCGTACACGTAGCTTGATGAAAACTCTTGATTCAGCAAAAATGGAAGAGTATGCCAATCGTGCTCTTACAGAATGTTCAACTGCTGAAGAAGTTCTTGAACTTCAAAAGGAATATCTATAATTTAAGCAACTAAGAAGAGGGCAACCTCTTTTTAGTTTGTTTGAATCATCAAATAAAAATACGAAAATTCAGATATTTTATGTAGTAAATAATTGAATTCCCTAGATAAAGTGCTAGAATAGAAAACATACTAAGTGTAAAGGAGGCAAGGAATTGTCTAAACAATATAAAAACCTTGTCAACGGAGAGTGGAAACTTTCAGATAATGACATTAAAATCTACGCTCCAGCAACAGGAGAAGAACTAGGATCTGTCCCAGCTATGAGTCAAGAAGATGTTGACTACGTTTACGAAACTGCTCGCGCTGCTCAACCAGCATGGCGTGCACTTTCTTATGTAGAACGTGCAGCTTACCTTCATAAAGCTGCAGATATCCTTGTTCGTGATGCTGAAAAAATTGGGGCTGTTCTTTCTAAAGAAGTTGCTAAGGGTTATAAAGCAGCGGTTTCTGAAGTTATTCGTACAGCAGAAATTGTCCGCTATGCAGCTGAAGAAGGTGTTCGTATGGAAGGTGAGGTTCTTGAGGGCGGTAGTTTTGATGCTGCTAGCAAGAAAAAAATTGCCATCGTTCGTCGTGAACCTCTTGGTCTAGTGCTTGCTATTTCACCGTTTAACTATCCCGTTAACTTGGCAGGTTCAAAAATTGCTCCAGCCTTGATTTCAGGGAATGTTGTTGCTCTTAAACCACCAACGCAAGGATCAATTTCAGGTCTATTATTGGCTGAAGTATTTGCTGAAGCTGGTCTTCCAGCTGGTGTCTTCAGTACCATTACAGGGCGTGGTTCTGTTATTGGTGACTACATTGTAGAACATGAAGCTGTTAACTTTATTAACTTTACAGGTTCAACTCCAGTTGGTGAACGTATCGGTAAAATGGCTGGTATGCGTCCAATCATGCTTGAGCTTGGTGGTAAAGACTCAGCTATCGTTCTTAAAGATGCAGACCTTGAGAAAGCAGCTAAAAACATCGTAGATGGTGCCTTTGGTTACTCAGGTCAACGTTGTACAGCGGTTAAACGTGTTCTTGTACAAGAAGAAGTTGCTGATGAACTTGTCGAAATCATCCGTGAAAAAGTTCTTAAATTAACAATCGGTAACCCAGAAGATAATGCGGATATCACACCACTTATCGATACTGGTGCTGCAGACTTTGTTGAAGGACTTATTAATGATGCTGTTGAAAAAGGCGCTGAAGTTAAGACTGAAATCAAACGTGAAGGTAATCTTATCTGCCCAGTCCTTTTTGATAAGGTAACGACTGATATGAAATTAGCTTGGGAAGAACCATTCGGTCCTGTCCTTCCAGTTATCCGTGTTAAATCAGTTGAAGAAGCTATTGAGATTTCAAACCAATCTGAATACGGTCTTCAAGCTTCTGTATTTACAAACGACTTCCCACTTGCTTTCTCAATTGCAGAACAGCTTGAAGTTGGTACAGTACACATCAATAACAAAACACAACGCGGTACCGATAATTTCCCATTCTTGGGAGCTAAAAAATCTGGTGCTGGTGTCCAAGGGGTTAAATACTCTATTGAAGCTATGACTTCTGTAAAATCGGTTGTCTTTGATATTAAATAATCAAAAAAATCGTTCTAATTATTAGAGCGATTTTTTTGATGACATTAAGATTTTTTCTTGTCTTTTTTAATTCTTCTCTTTATAATGAAGAAAAGGAGTTGCAGATGAAGAAAATATTACTCATATTATTCTTTCTTATCGGGGGAATATTTTTAATAATGTTTTTAGGAAGAATGTTCTATACCCAATATCGACAAGAAAAAGTAACAAACTTTGTTGAGGGCTTTCAAAATAATCTTAGTCGTGATATCCCGATATCAAATGGGCAAGAAGTTTGGTCGGATAAGGAATCCTGGATTTATTTTAGCATAGGCGAAGAAGGTAACCCTGTTCAAAAAGAATTAAAGGCGCTAATGCCTAAGCAAAATCAGCTAGGGAAATATGCCAATCATGAAGTTGAGCGTCTGCACCTACTCTATCCGCAAAAAGCATCGTCTAATTTAGATGGAATTTCAGAATTAGTCTTAAAAGAAAGTAGTTATCGCATTAAGGGATTAGATATTATCAAGGAGAAAGATAAAGAACATCAACGGATACATTTTAAAGATGCTAGGTATAAGACTCCTTTTACTTTAAATGACTTAATAAGGGATAAAGCTGCTTTTCGGAAAGTTATTGAAGCGGCAACTAGCCAGGGATCTTGGTCACAAGAGAGAAAAAAAACAGTTTTAGAACCCTTCCAAAGTGATGATTGGTCAGAGATTAATTTTTCTTATAAGGATAGCCAGCTTTTTTTGACTAAGGAACTGAGTCTACCACTTACGTCTATTTTTGATGCTATTCAAGGAACATATCTCACAGGGAATGATTTAACAAGTTATCAAGATTACCAGGAGGAGAAGAAAAAGAATCTTAAGAGAGTTGCTTTAACTTTTGACGATGGGCCTAATCCTGACACAACACCTCGTGTTTTGGAAATATTAGATCAATATAATGCTAAAGCGACATTTTTTACGCTTGGTCATAAATTAGCTGGTCAGGAGACATTAGTAAAAAGAATGATTGATCAAGGTAATGAAATTGGAAATCATACTTGGTCTCATCCGAATTTGACAACTCTATCTGTTGAAGGGATCAAGCAAGAAATTACAGCTACTAATCAAGCGATTGAAAAGATTACTCATCAAAAACCAACGTTGATGCGTCCGCCTTATGGAGCTACTAACGCAACGGTACAAGCTGCTGTGGGTATGAAAGAAATTATGTGGACAGTTGATACTCTCGATTGGCAAAGTCATTCCACACCCGCCATCATGAAAAAACTTAAGGAGCAGTTGACGCCTGGAGGAATTATCTTGATGCATGATATTCACCAAACATCCGTAGATGCTTTGCCGTCAGTATTAGACTATTTAAAATCGCAAGGTTATGAGGTTGTTACAGTTAGTGAGTTATATGGTTATTGATTAGTTAAAAAATGAAAATATAAACAGGCTTAGAATAACGTTGTCAAGAAACGCTCCTTCTAAGCCTTTTTATATTGTTCAATTGTCAACAGAGCACCGAACAGGCACATTTCTACCTAACCTTATTTCTTTAATGATAGGGTCTGATTTTTGAGTTGTAATTCTTGGACAGAAGCCATCTTTTTCAATTTTTTGAGATCTTCTTTGTGAGTGACTAATGAAATAACTTGTCCTTCTTTTCCCATACGCCCAGTTCTTCCAGCACGATGGGTATAGGTTTCACGATCACGGGGGATGTCAAAATTGATGACCGTTTCAAGGTTGTTGATGTCAATTCCTCTAGCGACTAGATCAGTAGCTAGTAGTAAACTTAATTCATAGTTTTTGAATTTCTCCAAGATAACTTTTCGCATTTTAACATTGATGTCACTTGCGAGTGAGACAGCAGATGTGCCATTGAATTGTAGCCTCTCTTCAGCCGCACCCAAATCAGATAGGTTATTGAAAAACACTAGTCCACGAAAATCAGGGATGTTACTGAGTTTACGCAAAAATTCTAGGCGCTCGCGTTTTTCAAGACTAATATAATAATGAGCGATAGCACTTTGTTCCTGATCAGAAAGATCAATAATTTTGGTGTCATCAGCTAAACTATCAATGCTTATCTTTTGAGTTGCAGATAGATAGACCATTTGATGATTGCGGGGAACATGGTTACTAATCTTAGTGACAAATTGTATTTGAGAATCGCTTAAGAGTTCATCGTATTCATCAAGCACAATTGTATTGATGTTCATCATTTTAACTTTTTTAAGTTTCACTAGTTCAAAAATACGTCCGGGTGTGCCGATGATGATTTCAGGTCCTTTTTTTAGGCGTTCAATTTGTCTTTTTTGGCTAGATCCTGAAAGCAGTAGCTGCGGGGTCAATCCGATTGATTCCGCCCATGTTTTAGCAACGTCAAATAATTGACCAGCTAATTCACTATTAGGAGCTAAAATGAGTAATTGTTGTGCTTTTTTAGGCGTCAGTGTCAAGAGTAGAGGCCACATATAAGCCAATGTTTTACCAGTACCAGTTGGGCTAGTGCCTAAAACATTTTCACCAGCAGATAAGGGTGAAAATAGCTCCTTTTGGATAGGTGTTGTGTCATTAAATCCAAGATCAGCAAGTTTGTTCTGCCATTCTTTTGGGAGATGTTTAATCATGGGGATTCCTTTTATTTTTTTCTGTAGATTTGCTTTATATTATAGCATGAATTGTGATATAATAGCTAACAATGTTGTAAAAAATGGAGCGAACAATGCGTAAAAAACCTATTATTATTGGTGTTACTGGTGGTTCTGGTGGTGGAAAAACCAGTGTTTCTCGAGCAATTTTAGCTAATTTCCCAGATGAAAAAATTGCTATGATTGAACATGATTCTTATTATAAAGATCAGGCTCATCTGACCTTTGAAGAACGTGTGAAGACTAATTATGATCATCCACTTGCTTTTGATACGGATTTAATGATTGATCAGCTTAACGAACTCATTGAAGGTAGACCTGTGGATATTCCTGTCTATGATTACACTCAGCATACCCGTAGTAGTAAGACTTATCGCCAAGAGCCACAAGACGTCTTTATTGTGGAAGGTATTCTTGTTTTAGAGGATAAGCGCTTGCGTGATTTGATGGATATCAAATTATTTGTGGATACAGATGATGATATTCGTATCATCCGTCGTATTAAGCGTGATATGGAAGAGCGGGGGCGTAGTTTAGATAGTATTATCGATCAGTATACCAGCGTGGTTAAGCCCATGTATCATCAGTTTATTGAACCTACTAAGCGTTATGCTGACATTGTTATCCCAGAAGGTGTGTCTAATACCGTTGCTATTGACTTGATTAATACCAAAGTGGCGAGTATTTTAGGCGAATCTTATTAATGAAAGAGTCTTGTTGAGAAAGTTATAAAATCGGTGGATTATGTAAGGATAATTCACTGATTTTTTAGTAGGGAGAAAAATGTTAACGGTATTATTAATGGCATTGTTTATCTGGAATTTGTTTGTTTTTTTAGCCTACGGCTATGACAAGATTCAAGCAATTAAAGGAGGGTGGCGAATATCGGAACGCTTTTTACTGACCATTACCTTTTTTTTAGGTGGCCTGGGAGCTTTGATTGGTGGCAAGTTATGTCATCATAAAACACAGAAGTGGTACTTTGTCTGGTCATGGTGGTTAGGGATTTTGTTGATTTTAGGGATGATTGTTTTCATATTGTTTCTTCAAAATGTGTGAGCTGTTTTTTGTCATTAAGAAGTATTTACAATTGAAACTAATGTATAGAATAACTAAATTGTGAAAAATATTAAAGAGATTATTATTTTTAGCTTGAATTAGTAAGCTATTTGAATTATTAATAAGGTGCAGGCAATCGTTATGTCTATAATTTTCCTGTTGTCATTCGAAAAGGTCTAGACATTGATAAGATTATGATGGATCTTTCAGATTTTTTAATTCATGGAATTATCGTCAAGGAGAATATTATTGATTGATTTTTTCTGATACTTTTTCGATAATGAGTTAATAATGATGCTATTTAAGCAGAAAGTGGTGACAGTATTGCATTTATACTTTATAGATGGTCTTGGCTCAAATCACTATTACACGAAAACATTTGCTGAGCATTTGTCATCGTTCGGTATTCAATTACAATATTTAAACTTACCCGACGACTTAGCCCATTTAGTAGCTTGGTTTGAAGACATGATTTCTCAAGAAGAAGTGGTTTATTTGACAGGATTTTCCTTGGGTGCAGATATTGCTAATTATTTAGCTAACCATAGCAGAGTTGATTATTTAATTCTTTTAGATGGTGGCTTAAGGGTTCATGATATTTCCCAACAATCTTTAGAACAGGAAATTACAGATGCCTTATCTTATCTAGAAGTTTGCCAAATTTCCGATATCAATCTTGCTATTGAGGAAGAAAAAAAGAGTACCAAGCATTGGAGCAACTATCTTGAAATGGCTGTTCGTGAAAATTATGTCCAGACAACTACTGGCTACCAACTAAAACTCAACTCCGATAGGGTTATCAATCTCTTAAGGACGAGGCGAAAGTGTTGGTTGGATAATCAAGAAAGAGAGTTAAGAGTTGAGACACTCCTTATTTTAGCAGGACAACCCACAGAATATCTTGAGGTCAAAAAAGAAGCTCTTAAACCTGATGATAATGTGACTTATTGTGTCTTACAAGATGCAAGTCATCAGCTTTATTTAGATGATGTCGCAGGGCTTGTGGATGGTATTGTGGATTTTTTAAAGCCAGCATAATTATGGTATAATAATATCTATGATTAATAGTATAAAAAAAGATAATTACGAGATTTTGTTAGCTCAAGCGGAAGGCTTATTTGCCAATGAAAACAATGCATTAGCTAATCTGTCAAATGCTTCAGCCATGATTAGAACAACGCTACCCAATACCGTTTTTTCAGGTTTCTACCTGTTTGATGGGCAAGAATTAATTTTGGGTCCCTTCCAAGGTAATGTTTCCTGTGTACATATCGCCCTTGGTAAAGGTGTTTGTGGTGAATCTGCTGAAAAGAATGAAACCTTGATTGTTGACGACGTAACCAAGCATGCCAATTATATTTCCTGTGATTCAGCAGCCATGAGTGAAATTGTTGTTCCGATGGTGAAAAATGGCAAATTGATTGGTGTTCTTGACTTAGACTCAAGTGTTGTTGGTGATTATGATGAGATTGATCAAGAATACTTAGAAAAATTTGTTGCTATCTTACTTGATAAAACACGTTTTAATTTCCACATGTTTGGAGTAGAAGATTAATGTACCAAGCCCTTTATCGTAAATACCGGAGTCAACGTTTTGATGATATGGTTGGACAGACGGTTATTTCGACAACCTTGAAAAAAGCTGTCGATTCAGGTAAAATCAGCCATGCTTATCTCTTTTCTGGTCCGCGAGGAACTGGAAAAACCAGCGCAGCTAAAATTTTTGCCAAGGCTATGAACTGCCCTAATCAAGTGGATGGCGAACCTTGTAATCAATGTGATATTTGCCGTGATATTACTAAGGGAAGTCTTGATGATGTTATCGAGATTGATGCGGCATCAAATAATGGTGTTGATGAGATACGTGATATTCGAGATAAATCAACCTACGCACCAAGTCGAGCAACCTATAAGGTCTACATCATTGATGAGGTTCACATGTTATCCACAGGTGCTTTCAATGCCTTGTTGAAAACCTTGGAAGAGCCAACGGAGAATGTGGTTTTTATCTTAGCGACTACGGAGTTACATAAGATTCCAGCCACTATCTTGTCTCGTGTTCAACGATTTGAATTCAAAGCTATTAAACTAGCTGATATTCGTGAGCATATGGCAAGCGTTCTTGATGAAGAATCAGTACCTTATGATAAGGATGCACTGACGCTTATTGCCAGAAGAGCTGAGGGAGGTATGCGTGATGCTTTGTCTATTTTGGATCAAGCTCTATCCCTGTCAACTGATCAAGGTGTCTCTCGCGAAATCGCTGAGGAAATAACCGGCTCCATCAGCCTAGCGAGTTTGGATGCTTATGTTGAGAGTTTGATGATAAGTGACACAACTGCAGCCTTAAATCACTTAGAAATCATTTTTGATCAAGGTAAAAGCATGAGTCGCTTTGTAACAGATTTGTTGCAGTACCTGAGAGATCTGTTAATTGTTCAATCAGGTGGTGAGAATACCCATATCAGTCCTATTTTTGAAGCTAATCTAGCTTTGGAGTCTCAAACGATTTTTGACATGATTGATGTGGTAACAGATGGCTTACAGCAAATAAAGCAAGGAACTCATCCTAAGATTTATGCTGAAATGTTGACCATTCGTTTATCTGAAAGAATTGCTAAAGGGAGTCACGAAACGCATTTACCGGATGATGTTTGGCAACAGTTTCAGGAAATGAAAAATGAGATTGCCCAGCTTAAAGAAAAATTAGCTGAAACACTCAACCAATCATCATCAGTTTCTGTGACTAAACCAACAAAACGTACGACACGTTTTAAAGTGGATCGTGAAAAAATCATAACGATTATGCAGGAAACGGTTGAGGATTCTGAAAAATCTCGTCAGTATTTGGAAGCTTTGAAAACCTCATGGAATGAGATTTTAGATTCTATTACCCCACAGAACCGCGCCTTGCTATTAGGGTCGGAACCTGTTTTGGCTAATAGTGAGAATGCTATTTTAGCTTTTGATGCAGCCTTTAACGCGGAACAAGTTATGAAACGAACAGATTTGAATGATATTTTTGGTAATATCATGAGTAAGGCGGCTGGTTTTTCACCAAATATCATGGCTGTACCTAAATCAGATTTCAACAGCATTCGAACAGAGTTTGCCAAACGAATGAAATCAGCTAAACAGACCGAAGAAGCAGAGGAAGCACAGGCTACTATCCCAGAGAATTTTGCCTTTCTCTCTGATAAAATTTCCACAGTAGAAGACTAGCTCAAGCTGTGTTCAACCCATCGTCATTATGATGAAGATATTTATAGATCTAGCTGAGCGTAAGCGTAAAGAGGAAACGGCTTTTGGTAGCTGCTTCCTCTTTATATTTATGGTTCGATGTCTTTTATAAGAATAGACTTTTGCTCAGATTATTTCTTTTTGTTATAATATCAGCATGCCTTATTCACAATTTTTTGTCGTGGCACTAATCTGTGCACTTGAAACTTATTTTTTTAATCAAGCTATGATGACTGGTAATTATTTACTAGCCTTTTTTTGGGGATTGATGTTACTGAGAAATCTTCGTCGTGTTCAGTTAGTCTCACGATTTACAAAACGCTTGTTGGAGCAATTTACCAAGAAGAAAGACTAACCTCGCCACTAGCTAAGGTCACAATTTGACCATTGTTTGTTTCTAAAATTAAGTGTCCCTGATCAGTGATATCTGAGACTTTGGCAGTAATAACTTGGTTATCTTTTTCATAAGTCACTTGTTTATGTAAGACAAGTGATTTTTCTTTGTAAACTTTGATATGGTCATGCTCTGGGATCTTAAAGAAGAGTTTCCAAATTTCACAAATCAGATCATTACGCGTAATAGTTGGCGTTTCTGTGAAAAGAGAAGCCGCGATACCATCTAACTCATTAGGAAACGTTGATATATGGAAATTGAGACCAATGCCAATAAAGACATCAGTAACTTGCCCTGTTTCAACAGAAGTGACAGCTTCTGAGAGAATGCCAGCAATTTTTTTGCCGTCTAAGAAGATATCATTAACCCACTTAATCTCAGGAGATTTATCCGTTAGTCTTGAAATGGCTTTAACAATGCTAGATGCTACTAAAACCGTATAGGGTGGCAATTTATCATAGGATGCATTAGGTTTAAGATGGAGTGTCATGTAGATACCACCGTTTTTATCCGCGTGGAAATGGCGGCCAAGTCTCCCTCGGGCTGCCGTTTGATTAGGAGCTAGATAGAGATGAGGTGCTTGAGCTCCATTGAGAGCGGCTGTTTTAGCATCTTGTTGTGTTGATTCACTGGAAACTAGGTAGCTCACAGGGAGGTTTAAGGCATTGGAAATGACATCAGGTAACAGTAAATCCCCAGATAGAATACGGTATCCTCTTTTTTTAATAGCCTCAATCTGGATACCATTATCTTCTAAAGTTTTAATAGCTTTCCAAACAGCTGCTCTTGAGATATCCAATTCTCGAGCCAGTGTCTCACCAGTAATAAAATTTTCTTTTAATAAGCGTTGGTAAATACGTTCATAGGTTTTCATACTGTTAGTATAGTATAAGGCATTTGACTTGTCAGTAATTTTCCTAAATTTTGCTAAAAAGATTAATAAAAGTGATTTTTATGGTACAATATTAGGCGTTATTAAGTCCCGATAAGATAGTCTGGATGATTAAAAGATTTCTAGTCTTCGTTAGTCGACTTCGGTGAACTCTAGTTCTACCTTCAGATCATCTGCCTCGATTAGAAAACTTTTTCTGCATTCACACTCTGTTTTGAGTATGAAAGGCTAGTTCTTTGTAACCTAGTAACATGTCGCAGGACATTTCCTGTAGTAAACATTTTTTAAGGGGGACATTTTTTATGTCAGAACGTAAACTTTTCACGTCTGAGTCAGTTTCGGAAGGACATCCGGACAAGATTGCAGACCAGATTTCGGATGCTATTTTAGATGCTGTTTTAGAGCAAGATCCAGATGCCCACGTGGCTGCAGAAACGGTTGTTTACACAGGATCAGTTCATGTTTTCGGTGAAATTTCAACATCAGCCTATGTGGATATTAACCGAGTGGTTCGTGATACCATTGCTGAGATTGGATACACTAATGCAGAGTATGGCTTTGCAGCTGAATCTGTTGGTGTTCATCCATCACTGGTTGAACAGTCAGCAGATATCGCTCAGGGTGTTAACGAAGCGCTTGAGGTTCGTGAAGGGGATAAAGATGATCTAAGCTTGATTGGAGCAGGTGATCAGGGTCTTATGTTTGGATTTGCTATTGATGAAACCCCTGAATTCATGCCATTACCGATTTCGCTATCTCATCAATTGGTTCGTAAATTAGCAGAATTACGCAAGTCTGGCGTAATCTCATATCTTCGTCCTGACGCTAAGTCACAAGTGACAGTCGAATACGATGAAAATGATAAGCCAGTTCGCGTTGATACTGTTGTTATCTCAACCCAACATGACCCGGAAGCAACCAATGAGCAAATCCGTGAAGATATTATTAATCAGGTTATCAAAGCTGTTATTCCTGAACAGTATCTTGATGATGAAACGAAATTTTTCATCAATCCAACTGGACGCTTTGTTATCGGTGGTCCACAAGGGGATTCTGGTTTGACAGGACGAAAGATCATTGTCGATACTTATGGTGGTTATAGTCGTCATGGCGGTGGGGCATTCTCCGGAAAAGATGCTACTAAGGTAGACCGCTCAGCTTCATACGCAGCTCGTTATATCGCTAAAAATATTGTAGCAGCAGGTTTAGCCAAGAAAGCAGAAGTTCAGTTGGCTTATGCCATCGGTGTGGCACAGCCAGTATCTGTTCGTGTTGATACTTTTGGTACTTCAACGGTTTCAGAAGCAACACTAGAAAAAGCAGTTCGGCAGATTTTTGATCTGCGTCCTGCAGGCATTATCAAAATGTTAGATTTGAAACGACCAATCTACAAACAAACAGCTGCCTATGGCCACATGGGACGTACCGATATTGACCTTCCGTGGGAAAGATTAGATAAAGTAGAAGTCTTAAAAGCTGCAGTTGAAAAAATTAAAATCGAGATTTAACATCAACTGCCTCAAACAGTTAAACAAATTATTATTGAAAGGGTTTAGTTCTGTAGTGAATAGAACGAAACCCTTTTAGTTTTGTTTTAGATTGTTTATTCTTGCAGTAAAAATACAGTTAGTAAGGCTTGTTTGATCTTATTAAAAATCTGAATGCTTTACGGGGTTATTCAAAAAAAGCTATTTGAAGTAATAATTCAGCAGCAGTTAGGTTAAAATAAAGTGAAAAAACCAGCTGTCTTAAGACGCTGGTCGGTAATGTAGATTGATAGTTTTTGTTTAAGCGATCATGAGATGAATGGTTACGATGGTTGATAAGAATTATGATCATAAACTTTTGGGGGAATAAGTTCTTCTTTAAACTTATTCTATCGTATCGTCGTTGTGGAGATTAGCATTCTGGAAAAGGGAATTGTAGTTTTCTTCGTCTTCTTGGTTGTCGCGTATAACTTTAGAGACCGTAAAAGATGAAGAAATGAGTCCGACAGATCCCATGAGATAGTATCCTTTAACCATAAGTGGTTCTTTTAAAGTGTATAATCCAATCAACATTAAACCAAGGAAGAAAAGGAATGATCCCCAAGCCATCATGGTAAATGCAGGGGTATTGCGATAGATTTTTTTCTTAACTTTATTCATAATGAACTCCTGTTTCTCTTTAATTTTAAAAAAATTATATCATATTAGATTGTTATTTTCAAAAATATTAGAGAAATAACAATTAATTAGGTATTGAAATACTAAATTTTTTGTATTTGGCACTCTTCTAAAATTGTGATAAAATAGAGGGGATGAATTCATGTATTAGTATAAGAAAGTATTAGTTTATGCGTAAAATTGTTATTAATGGGGGGAAACCTCTGCAAGGTGACGTTGCCGTTTCGGGTGCTAAAAATAGTGTTGTCGCTTTGATTCCGGCTGTTATTTTAGCTGATGATGTCGTCATATTAGATGGTGTTCCTGCAATCTCAGATGTTGATAGCCTGGTTGAGATTATGGAAATCATGGGAGCAAGAATCAAACGTTATGATGATACACTTGAGATTGATCCCCGTGGTGTTAAAAATATTCCAATGCCATACGGTAAAATCAACAGTCTTCGTGCTTCTTATTATTTTTATGGTAGTCTTTTAGGACGTTTTGCTGAAGCTACTGTTGGTTTACCTGGTGGTTGTGATCTTGGTCCTCGTCCGATTGATTTACATCTAAAAGCTTTTGAAGCAATGGGAGCGAAGGTCTCTTATGAAGGTGAGTCAATGCGTCTTGCTACTGAAAATAGCGAGCCTATTCATGGAACACATATTTATTTTGATACTGTAACTGTTGGAGCGACGATTAATACCATGCTTGCAGCGGTGAAAGCTCAAGGGCGTACAGTTATTGAAAATGCAGCTCGCGAACCTGAAATTATTGATGTAGCAACTTTATTAAATAATATGGGAGCTCGTGTTCGTGGCGCTGGTACAGATGTTATTACCATTGACGGAGTGGATCGTTTAAATGGTACACGTCACCAAGTTATTCCAGATCGTATTGAAGCTGGCTCTTATATTGCTTTGGCAGCGGCAGTAGGTAGTGGTGTTAGAATTACAAATGTTCTATACGAGCATTTAGAGTCATTCATTGCTAAGCTGGAAGAAATGGGCGTGCGAATGACAGTTGAGGAAGATTCCATTTTTGTTGAAAAACAAGATAAACTAAAAGCAGTCTCTATTAAAACGTCTCCTTATCCAGGATTTGCTACAGATTTACAACAGCCTCTGACACCTCTATTGTTGAAGGCAGAAGGTCGTGGCACAATCTTTGATACGATTTATGAAAAGCGTGTCAACCATGTACCAGAATTAGCTCGTATGGGCGCAAAAATCTCTGTGCTTGGTGATCAGGTTGTCTATGATGGTCCAAATCAACTCACTGGTGCAGAAGTGAGAGCAACTGATTTGCGTGCGGGAGCAGCTCTTGTGACAGCTGGTTTGATGGCTAAAGGACGTACGGAAATTTCAAATATTGAGTTCATTCTGCGTGGTTATTCTAATATCATTGAGAAACTACGCGCTCTAGGTGCTGATATCACATTAATTGAAGAATAAAATAAAGGTTGAGGATAGAAATCCCAGCCTTTTTCTGGTGGGTATTATTATCAGATAGGACAATGCCATATCATGATGATTGAGCTTTAGATGCAGTGACGGCTCTTGTGAAAAGATATCTGTTTTATAATTAACTTTGTCCTCTGATATAGCAACAGTTTAACTGTTATGCTATAATTTTAGTATGTCAGTAGCACTTAAATTAGCGCAGTTTGCCACCTTTGAAACTGAAAGGCTCTTTTTTCGCCCTTTTTCTTATCCAGACTTAGACGATTTTGCAGATATTGTTTTAAACCCTCGTGTGACAAGGTTCATACATCCGAGCTATCAAAACAAGCAGGAAGCGGCAGAATTGCTAATAGAAGCCTTTATGAAAGAACCTTTGGGAAAATGGGCTATTGTTAACCAAAAAACGAGTACAGTGATTGGTGCAATTCGCCTAGAAAATAGAGATGACCGACACAAGCGCGTAGAGATAAGTTATTTTTTATCAGAAGAATTCTGGCACCAAGGTTTTATGTCAGAGAGCCTTAGGGCCCTACTCAATCTCTGTTTCAAGGAATTCGAGATTCGTGTTATTGATATTATTGTTCATGAGGAGAATATAGCGAGCCAAGCTTTAGCGGAAGCGTGTGGGTTCAAAATAAAAGAGCGTTTCAAGGGAAGCGATCGCTACACTCATAAAATGAGGCGGTATACCCGTCTGGAATTACAAGGTGAGGATTATCATTATGAGTAAGCATAAGGAAATTCTTGATTATTTAGAAAATTTAAGAATTGGTAAACGTGTCAGTGTCCGCAGTATTTCCAATCATTTAAATGTTAGTGATGGAACAGCGTATCGTGCAATCAAAGAGGCTGAAAATAGAGGGATTGTTGAAACAAGACCCAGAAGTGGGACTGTACGCGTTGAAAATAAGAAAAAAATTAGTCTTGAAAAAATAACGTTTGCTGAAATTGCTCGTATTAGCGATTCGGAAGTGGTGGCAGGAAAAGACGGTTTATCTCAAGAATTTAGTAAGTTTTCAATTGGTGCCATGACGCGAGAAAATATCTTGGATCATTTGGTTTCTGGAGGTTTGCTTATCGTTGGTGATCGTGAAGATATTCAGTTATTAGCCTTGGAACACGGTAATGCTATTTTGGTGACAGGTGGTTTTGCAATTTCTGAGATAGTTAAGGATACGGCTGATAAATTAGCCATTCCTGTTATGGTAACGGCCTATGATACTTTTAGTGTTGCAACTTTAATTAATAAAGCTATTTCGAATGCTAAAATCAAAACAGATATCAAAACAGTAGGGCAAATTTATTTATCTAAGGAAGATTATGGCTTTTTAATAGAGACGGATTTAGTATCTACTTATCATGATTTAGTAAAAGAAACAAATCATGTACGTTTTCCAGTTATAGACAGTAAGAATCGTGTCGTTGGCATTGTCAGCATGCGAGATGTTATTGGGAAAGATCAGCAGTTACAAATTCGAAAAGTGATGGCAAAAACACCAGTAACAACGAGTCCTAATATTAGTTTGGCGACTGTTAGCCAAAAGATGGTTTTTGAAGATTTTGACATGCTTCCAGTTGTGGATAAATCGAAAAATTTTCTAGGTGTTGTAACACGTCGGCATGTGATGGAAACCTTGAAAAATCTTTCTAAGACACATATCCATAGTTATAGTGAGCAATTTGTTTCAAACTTAGAAGTTCTAAAAGACGGTCGTTTTCAGTTTGTGGTTGAGCCACATATGATTGACAATTCGGATAGCTTGGCTTACGGTGTATTAACAGAATTTTTGAAAGAAGCGACCATGAACCTTTTAACTAAGCGCCATCAAAAGAATATCATTATTGAACAAATGATGGTATACTTTTTACAGGCTTTACAAATTGATGACTTTTTGACCATTACACCCAAAGTTATTGCGGAAAGTCGTCGTAGCATGACTCTTGATATTGATGTAACATCAGCAGAACAACTAGTCGCTAAAGCAATCGTCACTACGAAGATGACTTAGAGAAAAAGATTGAATAGTAGGAGAATAATGTAAACATGATAACATTAAAATCAGCGCGTGAAATTGAAGCGATGGATCGTGCAGGGGACTTTTTAGCAAGTATTCACATTGGCTTGAGAGAGATCATTAAGCCGGGTGTTGATATGTGGGAAGTTGAAGAGTATGTTCGTCGACGCTGTAAAGAAGATAATGTTCTTCCATTACAGATAGGGGTAGATGGTCATCTTATGGATTACCCATATGCGACTTGTTGTGGGCTAAACGATGAGGTTGCTCATGCCTTTCCACGTCATTATATTTTACAAGACGGTGATCTTTTAAAAGTAGACATGGTTTTAAGTGAACCTTTAGATAAATCAATTATTGACGTATCAAAGCTTAATTTTGATAATGTTGCTGAGATGAAGAAACACACCCAATCTTATGCTGGTGGATTAGCGGATTCTTGTTGGGCTTATGCAGTAGGCGATGTTTCAAATGATGTGAAGCAGTTGATGGATGTTACCAAAGAAGCTATGTACATTGGTATTGAGAAAGCTGTTGTTGGTAATCGTATCGGTGATATTGGTGCAGCCATTCAAGAGTATGCTGAGAGTCATGGCTACGGCGTTGTTCGAGATCTTGTTGGGCATGGTGTTGGGCCGACGATGCATGAAGCACCCAATGTCCCACATTACGGTACGGCAGGTAAAGGTCTTCGCTTAAAAGAAGGAATGGTCCTGACCATTGAACCAATGATCAATACAGGAACTTGGGAAATTGATACAGATATGAAAACTGGTTGGGCACATAAAACCCTTGATGGTGGTCTATCTTGTCAATACGAACATCAGTTTGTGATTACAAAAGATGGTCCAGTGATTTTGACCAGTCAAGGTGAAGAGAGAACTTACTAGAGAGAGTTTCCGTGAAAAAACTAATTTCAAGACTACAGTCCAGTGATTTTGTTAAATATTTTTTAGAATTGTTTCGCACTGCAGAAATGGATTTATCCAGTATTGCTGTGGCTTACTATCTTCTTTTAACCATATTTCCTTTCTTTGTGCTCCTAGCTAATATTTTTCCATATATCAATATCAATACAGATCAGATACTGATGTTCTTACAAGAAAATTTACCGGAAGAATTATATCAGACAACATCTGGTATTGTTATTAACATTTTCAATGAGCCTAATACTGGCTTGGTTTGGATTTCGATTGCGACTGGGTTATGGACTATGTCACGAAGTATGACCTTTTTGCAAAAATCCATTAACAAGGCTTACGGTGTTCAGGATCACAGAGATATTGTCTTAGGTTACCTCTTTGGTTTTTTATCCAGTCTTGTAGTCATTTTATTTTTAGCGATTGCTATTTTGTTATCAACATTTGGTAAGGCTGCCCTGCATTTGCTCTATTCGAATTACCCATTTGATCCCAAATTGTTTGATCTTTTGATGAGTTTAACTCAGCCGGTTACAGCGGCAGTGTTTTTCATTGCTTTAGGGGTTCTTTATTACATTTTGCCTAATGTTCATATTCGTAAAATGAGATACATCATGCCAGGAACTATTTTTACAACTTTTGTATTTATGACAATGACAAGTATTTTTGGACGTTATGTGACCTCTATGATGGATCGATTGGACAATCTTAGAATGTTTGGTTCCATTACGATTTTAGCAGTTATGCTTTGGTTTACTGTTTTTGCTAAAGTCATTATTTTCGGAGCTATTTTAAATGCATCCTACCAAAAAAAACACATGGATGACTTTGAAACACGTGATGGCAATCTGATTACTCTGATTAAAAATACTTTCCAAAAAGCTAAAAAAGCCAATGATTAGGCGAGGAATGACTAAATTAGCTTACAAGTAACAATACATTTGAGACTAGTTTCTTGTGTTGAACAAGAGGCTAGTCTCTTCATTTTTTTGAATACCGATAGCGTTATAGACTGTCATGGGATGTGAATAGTAATACTCATTGAAAATCAAAATCTGACGTTGTCAAGTATACCTTGAAGAACTTTAGTTCTATCTGTGGCACCTTTCCTAGTCAGATATTGATTTTCTTCTAGTATATAGCCTTTTGAATTACCGTTGATACATCGCCGCTTTCAACTTACCGTGCTCGTACTCCAGTACTATCTACGGCTTAGTTCCCTGTCTGAAAGTTAATTCATTTGACTGTATTTCTCTTGTGTTTCTTTCATTTTGAAGATAGAAGATTTTAGATTTTGGTGTTGAAAAACGTTTAGATCATTTGATCTGATGGTGTAAAGATATGGTTGGATAAAAAAAGACCCCCGTTTTCTATTTATCTAGAATATAACGGAAGGTTATTATCATATCACTTTATAAAGATAGCAGCTGATTCAACTGGTTTTCTTGTTTTTAAAGACTAAATATTTACTAATGACGTAATTGACAATGATAATGATGACTTGTGCCATGAGAGATTCAATTAGGTTGACTCTAGCTAAATCATGGTTGACGAATTGTCCAATCAGGTTAGGAAATTTTTCTACAAAGGTAACAACTAATACTAAATCAATCAGTAGTGTAAAAAGTCGAGCTCCAACAAAGGACACCAGACGTTTTTGCCAACCAGCTTTCTCTTGTTTGAAAACAATACTATCATTGGTGAAAAAAGCAAAGAGAATAGCAATAGCGTTAGCTATAACCGCAGATAGAGTTGCTTGTTGGCTGATTGAAAACACAATAGTCCTGACAATCAAGTAGACAAGTGTTGTTAGAACACCGAAGATGAGGTAAGAAATCACTTCATTGTTGAGTAATTTTTTGATAGTCTTCATTCTAATACTCCTTCGTAGCAATAGCATCAATGATTTCTTGGAAAATTTGGTCATTTTCTTCTGAACTGTAGGAATTTGCACCGCTAGCTAGGGGATGACCGCCTCCGTCATGTTTTTGAGCAATAGTGTTAATGACAACCTCTTTACTACGCATACGAACGCGATATGATTTGCCGTCAGCTTGTTGGACGAAGATAGCCCAAGCTTTGACACTATCAATTTTTCCAGGAGTTCCAACAATGGCAGAGGATTCTGCTTCGGTAACGTTTAAAGATTGGAGAATTTCTTGTGTCAGTGTGACACGAGCAGCACCATTTTCTGAAACCTCTAAGTTATCAAAAACGTAGCCTTGTAGTTTAGCGATTTTAAAGGGAAATGAATCCATTTGACGAGCCATAGCTGCAAAATCCACATTGAACTCCCTAAGTTCGGCTGCAATGCGCATGGTTTTAGCGCTAGTAGCTGGGTAAAGGAAACGGCCAGTATCTCCAACGATACCTGAGTATAGGAGGCGAGCAGCTTCATCGGTTAATATTAATCCGGTTTCAAGAGCAAATTCAGTAATGATTTCGCTGGCACTAGAAGCTTTAGTATCAACATAGGATAAATCACCGTAGACATCTTCATCGGGATGATGGTCAATTTTAATCAAAAAATCCCCTTCTAGGTAGCGCTGATCGTCAATACGGGGTTGATTAGCGGTGTCTGTAACAATCACTAAAGCTCCGTTATAAGATTCGTCTGTGACCGTATCCATTTCTGCCATCCAAGATAAGGTAGGTTCATCAATGCCTGTGGCTAAGACTGTTTTTTCTGGGAAGTTATGGCGAAGGATTTCTCGAAGACCTAATTGCGAACCAAGAGCATCAGGATCGGGACGCTGATGGCGATGGA
The DNA here is from genome assembly GCF_002953735.1 of Streptococcus pluranimalium. Lineage (NCBI taxonomy): Bacteria > Bacillati > Bacillota > Bacilli > Lactobacillales > Streptococcaceae > Streptococcus > Streptococcus pluranimalium. Next base: position 591,617 of record NZ_CP025536.1, read on the forward strand.
TAATAATAGTCTGGTAGTTTTTGATGGTTGATAAAATAGATTGAAACATTCTTATTTTTCCTTTGATTTTAATAACATGTCAGTATGAGGAATGCCATCTTCCAAATAGGAATCTGACATTTTGACAAATCCAAAACGTTCGTAAAAAGCACATAAATAGCTTTGAGCTTGAGCAAAGATATCCCTATCTGGAAATTCAGAATGGCAAACCTCGATAGCTTTTGCGACTAATTGGCTCCCTAAATCTTGTCCACGATAGAACTTTGCAACCAAAACACGACCTAACTTGACGATGTCTTCATCTGGAATCAGGCGACAGTAAGCTTTAATCTGGTCGTTTTCATTCACTTGAAAAAGATGGAGAGCTTCTCTATCAGTCTCGTCAATTTCGGGGTAGGCACAGGTTTGCTCGACGACAAAGACGTCAACTCGTGCTCGATAAATGTAAAATAATTCTAGAGTATTCAGTTGATCAAATGTTTTGATTTGCCACATTGCTTCAAAGGTCTCCTTACTTGTATTAACCTATTATAACATGAAAAAAGAATTGAGCCTAAACCCAATTCTTCACAGTTTTATTTAGATAACGGCTTATAGTCAGCTTCAAGACCACGTTGAACAGCAGGACGCTTAGCAATTTTATCAGCCCATTTTAGGAGATTTGGATAAGAAGCGACGTCTAAAAAGACATCAGAACCGTCATAGAGTTTGCCATCTACGAGGCGGCCATACCAAGACCAGATAGCGATATCAGCGATAGTATAGTCATCGCCAGCGATATATGGTTTCTTAGCCAATTCCTTATCTAATAAATCAAGTTGGCGTTTGGCTTCCATGGTATAGCGGTCAATAGCATACTCGATTTTTTCTGGCGCATAGTGGAAGAAGTGTCCAAAACCGCCTCCAAGAAATGGCGCAGCACCTGTTTGCCAGAAGAGCCAGTTGAGGACTTCGTTGCGTTCTTGGTGTGATTGAGGCATTAACTGTCCAAATTTTTCAGCCAAATAAAGCAAAATATTAGCTGATTCGAAGACATTAACTTCCTTTTCTTCGGATACATCAAGCATAACAGGGATTTTAGAGTTGGGATTGATGGATACAAAGTCAGAACCGAATTGATCTCCTGAAGAAATATCGATTTTGAACAAATCATAGTCCACATCAACACCGAGTTCTTTTAATTCCTCAAACATGACAGCAACTTTGATACCATTCGGTGTGCCTAAAGAATACACTTGGAAAGGTTTTTCGCCACGTGGAAGATTTTGATCAAAACGGCTTCCTGCAGTTGGACGATTAAGACCGGTGTATTCTTCTGGTTCTTGCCATATTTTTGGTAATTGATAATCAGTCATAAGTGTGACCTCCTTATTTTGTTGATTAAAGACTAGCAGATTTAAAAAGCGATTTCAAGAATTTGCCCTTAGGATTCAAATAGATTTGCGAGTCAGTTGGAAAATATGATACAATAATCGGTGATATAATGATACGGAGGAAATTATGGCCTTAGCAAAAGTGGTTTATGCCAGTATGACAGGGAATAATGAAGAATTAGCAGATATTATTACCAATAAGTTAGAAGAATTGGGACACACCGTTGAAATGGAAGAATGTACTATGGTTGAAGCTAGTGATTTTGAAGATGCTGATATCTGTATCGTTGTAACTTATACATACGATGATGGTGAGTTGCCAGATGAAATTGTTGATTTCTATGAAGAATTAGCAGACCTTGATTTATCAGGAAAAGTATACGGGTGTGCAGGTTCAGGAGATACCTTTTATGATGATTTCTGTACCTGTGTCGATGACTTTGACAAACAGTTTGCGCTTACTGGTGCGACAAAAGGAGCAGAGTCTGTTAAGGTAGATTTGGCTGCCGACGATGAAGATATTGAAAACTTGGAACGTTTTGCAGAAGAACTGTCTGCATGTGTAAGCTAAGACATAACTGGGAATGATTGTCTCCCTAGGGAAACCTAAACCGCTGAAAAGCTGATGACGTCTACGCTTTTTTGTCGTAGCCTCATTGGCTTTTTTCGTGGTATTGAGAAAGGAATCATATGAAGTCACAAGACCATTTTTATCGACAGTTGCTCAGCTTAGAAGTCGCTGCCGTTATCATTGGCTTATCTGCTGGCGCCTTAGACGCCCTGTTTGGGAGAGTGCTCCTCTTTGTTTCGGACATACGCACGCAATCTCCTTACTGGACTATCCCCTTTTTAGGTTTAGCAGGTTTGCTGATCGTATTTCTATATCAGAGATACGGTGGTGAGAGTGTTAAAGGTATGGGTCTAGTGTTTGAAGTCGGACAAGGTCAACGCCAAAAAATTCCTAAACGCCTTATGCCCCTAGTGATAGTGACCACTTGGTTAACACATCTTTTCGGAGGATCAGCAGGTCGAGAAGGAGTAGCTGTCCAACTGGGCGCAACTATTGGAACAAACTTAACAGCCTTCAGTTTTCTAAAAAAATATAGTAAAGAACTCTTAGTCATTGGTATGGCAGCAGGATTTGGTGGTCTTTTTGAGACACCGATGGCAGCAACCTTTTTTGCACTGGAGGTCTTAGTGATTGGAAAATTAAGCCTTCATCTTTTTCTGCCAGCCTTTACCGCAGCTTTTATAGCTAGTCAGACGAGCCATTTTTTAGGTTTGGAAAAATTCAGTCATGATATCTCTAGCAATTTACAGCTGGATTTTCTGACAGTTGGAAAATTACTCCTTGCAGGTTTCTGCTTCGCCTTTGTTGGGAAACTATTTGCTCTTAGTTTACAGTTTCTTAAAGCCAAATTGACCAAGATGGACCCTAATCCTTATGTCAAAATGGCTTTAGGTGGTTTGGTTCTGTCGCTTATTTTTCTAAGTTTAGCAAGTGGTCGTTATTCAGGGTTAGGGACAAATCTTATTGATGCTAGTTTTTTGGGTGGTTATATTTACGCTTATGATTGGCTATTAAAATTATTTTTGACGGTTATCACAATTTCACTAGGTTTTCAAGGAGGAGAAGTAACACCTCTGTTCTCCATTGGGGCAAGTTTAGGAGTCGTTTTATCCCCTTTCTTTGGCTTACCTATTGACTTATTAGCAGCTCTTGGCTATGTTGCAGTTTTTGCTAGTGCGACCAATACTCTCTTTGGACCTCTTTTAATCATGGGAGAAGTTTTTGGTTTTACCAATACACCTTATGCCTTTATCGTCTTAGTCATGGTTAGTTGTCTACAATTCTTACCCTCAATTTACCAACTTCAGAAACATTCCATAGCAGAAAAGCCAAAAATCTAAATTCTCAAAGTAAGTTCTAGCTCCCACCAAACTGGAATTTACTCTGAGAAATTTAGGAAACTAAATAGAATTTAGTCTCAGACTAAGTTCTTTTTTCATGGCCTGATAAGAGCAAGGGTAAGGTAGCTTGTGATTACGATTTTTGAGCATTCTAAAAGCTAAAAAACAGATGATTACCTAGCATGATACTTTACAAATGAGGTGATATATGTTATGATAACTTTTGTGTGTAATGGACGCACGAAATACGGCTAATCCGCTGAGACAAGTACTTACGATTAGTAAGATAAGGAGAATAAAAATGAATCCATTAATCCAAAGTTTGACTGAAAGTCAACTTCGTACTGATATCCCTGATTTCCGCGCTGGGGACACTGTTCGTGTACACGCGAAAGTTGTCGAAGGTAACCGTGAACGTGTTCAGATCTTTGAAGGTGTTGTTATTTCACGTAAAGGTCAAGGGATTTCAGAAATGTATACTGTTCGTAAAATCTCTGGTGGTATCGGGGTAGAACGTACTTTCCCAATCCACACACCACGTGTTGAAAAAATCGAAGTGACTCGTCATGGTCGCGTTCGTCGTGCTAAACTTTACTACCTACGCGCATTGCAAGGTAAAGCTGCACGTATCAAAGAAATCCGTCGTTAATTTTAGGTATATACCAATTAACCCAGATTTCAACTCTTCTCTTTTGGGAAGAGTTTTTTTATCCAAAAATAAAAGAGAGACAATAGATGAATCAACTAGTTCCTTCTGTAAAGTCAGAATTGAGGCAGGAAATTGTCGAAGTTCCTTCTGTCATTAGTCAATGTTCAGGAATTGAAATATATGGTCGCAAGATAAAATCGGTCATTTTTACAACAGATGTAGCAATAATTGCCAATAATAATGCGGATGCTGTGCTAGCAGTATATCCTTTCACACCGACTCCTTCTGTCTTGAAAAGTATTATGTTAGTGTCGTCAGTGCCTGTATTTGCTGGTGTTGGTGGTGGTCTGACAACTGGACAGCGATCAGCAAATATGAGTTTATTTTCCGAATCTGAAGGTGCTACAGCAGTAGTTGTTAATGGTCCGACTAATGCAGAAACTATCCAGACCATAAATGATTTTATTGATATTCCTATTATTTACACAGTTGTTACAGAAACAGCTGATATTGCTACCCGTTTAAAAGCAGGCGTTGATATTTTAAACGTAAGCGGTGGTTCTAAAACAGTTGATATTGTGCGAAAAATTCGTGAGTCCTATCCAGACATCCCTATCATGGCAACAGGTGGACCAACGGAGCAAAGTATTCAGGAAGTAATCGCTGCAGGAGCCAATGCCGTAACTTATACGCCGCCAAGTAATGCTGACATTTTTAAAAAGAAAATGCAAAAATATCGAGAAGAGACTAGTCGCTAACCTTGACAATTCCTCTTGTATGTTACATGAGTTTTATCATCATTTAAAAAGGAAAACGCTATTTTTGTAGCGATTTTTCTTTTTGAAAAAAATATCTGAGTAGTTTAAATGTTAGCAGCCTTGAGGGAAATGATTGAGCCGTGGATTATTCTATAAGACTGTAAATCAAACTGATTTTATATTACCATAAGGAGTACTTGAGATTATTCTTGTGACTGCCGTGGATTAAAACTTGCATGTCTCAAGAGTCTGATGTAAAATAGACGTATCCAGTCTCCTTAGTTAAATGGATATAACAACTCCCTCCTAAGGAGTCGTTGCTGGTTCGATTCCAGCAGGGGACATAATCTCTTACTTTAGTAAGTGGAAGGAGAAGAAGTTTTATGTCAAAAAAAGTTACTTCAAACATTAAAAATAAACGTCAATCTTTCAAAGTAACAGATATTATTAAACTTATCGCTTTGTTGATCCCGGTTGTTCAATTATTACGTCAAATGAAAAATGGACAAAAATAATGTGATAGCATATAGAGGTTGGGCATGAAGTCCAACCTTTTTGCATGAAATGCGTTGTAATATCCCAACGCATTGCCTGAGAGATGCTTAGTACTTTATCGATTCCCCCGATATTTTTTAGGACTTTAGTTCTATATAACTGCCATTGAATGGTTTTTTCTGATTTTTACGTCTTCTAGTCACTCTGCTATCTATAGGAGCTATGTAGAAGATAGATTGAAAAGTGTTTGGAATACCTTTCAATTGAGAAATAAAGCTTGCGAAGTCAATGTCAAATCAAAAACAATATATCAGAAAACTTCAGGTATGAATCATGAATGAGAGAGTCAAGACAAGTTCTTTTAATTTTTACAACTCTTTCTGATTCTATATTTATGATATGATTTTAAATGGGAATACTTGATAGTTTGCAAATTTTTTCATTTGAAAACGAATGTTAGTCGGAATTGTTAAGGGCAATTTACTCCAAAAGAAAGAATTAGTGGTATAATAAAAATCACTTTAAGTATGAAGAGGTTTAGTAGAACTTGAAACACGTAATCAATAAAAGAATTGACTTTATCCTGATAATTCCTGTTATTTTATTGATAATCACTGGTTTTGTTGCGATATATATTGCAACGATTCACGACTATCCTGATAACATTGTTCAGGTGATGTTGCAACAAGTTGCCTGGGTGGTTATTGGTTTAGGAATTGCTTTTGCTGTGATGCTTTTTTCGACAGAATTTTTATGGAAAGTTAGTCCTTTTTTATATGTTCTTGGGCTAATTCTGATGATTTTGCCACTCTTTTTTTACAGCCCTGCGATAGTAGAGTCAACAGGATCTAAAAACTGGATAACTATAGGGAATACGACCCTGTTTCAGCCTTCAGAGTTTATGAAAATTTCTTATATTTTACTCTTGTCTGAAGTTGCTCTATGGTTTCATGGACGCTACCCTGAACAGAGTGTCAGAAATGATTTGAAAATGTTAGCTAGTTTTTTATTAGTAACCTTACCGATTTTAATCCTTCTTGGTTTACAAAAAGATATCGGTACAGCCATGGTTTTTCTGGCTATTTTTATCGGAATGAGCTTTCTGTCAGGAGTGAGTTGGAAAATCGTTCTTACCGTTTTTTTGGTTAGTGTGGTATCCTTCTTGACCTTTATAGCCGTTTTTTTATGGGAGCCAGGGCGTGAATTCCTATATCACATGGGGATGGATACTTATCAAATCAATCGAATATCTGCTTGGTTAAAACCATTTGATTTTGCGTCAAGTATTGCTTATCAACAAACGCAAAGTATGCTATCAATCGGTAGTGGTGGCATTTTTGGAAAAGGTTTTTCTGTTCTTGAATTAGCTGTTCCGGTGAGAGAAAGTGATATGATTTTTACTGTCATTGCTGAAAATTTTGGTTTTATAGGATCAGTAGTGACGTTATCCCTTTATTTATTGTTAATCTATCGAATGATATTGATTACTTTAGAATCTAATAATCAGTTTTATACTTACATTTCGACAGGGTTTATTATGATGATTCTTTTCCATATTTTTGAGAATATTGGGGCAGCTATCGGCATATTACCCTTGACAGGTATACCTCTACCCTTTATTTCACAAGGGGGGAGTTCACTGATTTCAAATTTAATTGGTGTTGGCTTAGTCTTATCAATGGCATATCAAAATCACATGCAACGAGAAACAGAGAAAAATGCATGATAGTTGATTGGAGACTTAAATTCAGAACACCTTTCTTTAGAATTTTATAAAATCTATTTGTAAGGTTAAGGTGTTATTGATTTTTAGAAAACACCAAAGAAGCTGAGTTATTTCAGCTTTTTTTCTTACTAAAATACAGTAAAATAAGAATAATTGTGATATAATATACCCTATGGTTGTTTGTCTATTCTTGCATTAATTGGTAAGAATCAGAGAAGCAAAGATTCATAGAAAAACAGATGATTTTTGATAATCACGATGACAGAAAGAGTAGCAGATGACAGAAGAATTAAGAGACTTGCAAAATAAGGCTAGTGACTATGACGCCAGTCAAATCCAAGTTTTAGAAGGTTTGGAAGCTGTTCGTATGCGTCCAGGGATGTATATTGGTTCAACCTCAAAAGAGGGTCTTCACCATCTTGTTTGGGAAATTGTAGATAACTCTATTGATGAAGCCCTAGCTGGTTTTGCTGGACATATTGAAGTATTTATTGAGCCGGATAATTCGATTACAGTTATTGATGATGGACGAGGAATTCCTGTAGATATTCAAGAAAAAACTGGTCGCCCTGCAGTTGAAACAGTCTTTACAGTTCTTCATGCTGGAGGAAAATTTGGCGGTGGGGGCTACAAAGTATCGGGTGGTCTTCATGGTGTTGGATCATCTGTTGTTAATGCCTTATCAACACAATTAGATGTTAAAGTTCATAAAAACGGCAAAATCTATTACCAAGAATATCGTCGTGGTGTTGTTGTTGATGATTTAGCAATTGTTGGGGATACGGATTTGCAAGGAACAACAGTTCACTTTACACCAGATCCTGATATTTTCACCGAAACAACAGAATTTGATTTCGCCAAATTAGCTAAACGTGTCCAAGAATTAGCTTTCCTTAACAAAGGTTTGCGTATTTCAATTACTGATAAACGTGAAGGCATGGAGACGAGCAAGGAATACCATTATGAGGGTGGGATTGCTAGCTATGTCGAATATATCAATGAAAATAAAGACACTATTTTTGAAACTCCTATTTTTACTGAAGGTGAGATGGATGGTATTGCAGTTGAAGTAGCGATGCAGTATACAACGACTTATCATGAAACTATCATGAGTTTCGCCAACAATATTCATACGCATGAAGGTGGGACACATGAGCAAGGCTTTAGAACAGCTTTGACTCGTGTCATCAATGATTATGCTAGACACAATAATATCTTAAAAGAAAAAGATGATAACTTGACAGGGGATGATGTTCGAGAAGGGTTAACTGCGGTTATATCAGTAAAGCATCCCAATCCTCAGTTTGAGGGGCAAACGAAGACAAAATTGGGAAATTCTGAAGTTGTTAAAATTACCAACCGTCTCTTCAGCGAAGCTTTCAGCCGTTTCCTCTTAGAAAATCCACAAGTTGCCCGTAAAATTGTTGAAAAAGGAATTCTAGCATCTAAGGCTCGTATTGCTGCTAAGCGTGCCCGCGAAGTGACCCGTAAGAAATCAGGTCTGGAGATTTCAAATCTTCCAGGGAAATTAGCAGATTGTTCTTCAAATGATGCTAGCCAAAATGAACTCTTCATTGTTGAGGGAGATTCGGCAGGAGGCTCTGCAAAATCAGGACGCAATCGTGAGTTTCAAGCGATTCTACCTATCCGTGGTAAGATTCTCAATGTTGAAAAAGCTACAATGGATAAAATTTTAGCCAATGAAGAAATTCGTAGTCTATTTACAGCAATGGGAACAGGATTTGGCGCGGAATTTGATGTTTCTAAAGCTCGCTATCAAAAATTGGTGATTATGACAGATGCTGACGTTGACGGAGCGCATATTCGTACATTACTTTTGACGTTGATTTACCGATTCATGCGTCCTGTGCTAGAGGCTGGTTATGTTTACATTGCTCAGCCTCCGATTTATGGTGTTAAAGTTGGTAGCGATATAAAAGCATATATCCAACCAGGAATCAATCAGGAAGAAGAATTGAAGAAAGCTCTAGCTGATTACAGCCAAGGACGTTCAAAACCAACTGTTCAACGTTATAAAGGTCTGGGTGAGATGGATGATCATCAGCTTTGGGAAACGACTATGGATCCTGAGAACCGCCTAATGGCCCAAGTATCAGTTGACGATGCCGCTGAAGCAGATAAAATCTTTGATATGCTTATGGGAGACCGCGTTGAACCCCGCCGTGAGTTTATTGAAGAAAATGCTGTATATAGTACGCTTGATATCTAGAGTCTATCTAGTAAAAAAGAGGTGCAGAGAGCTTTTTAGTGTGGTATAATCGTTATGCTAAAAGGCTCATAACAAGGAAGATAACTAAGGAGAAATACATGTCGAGCGGAATTGTATTAGTGATAGTAGCAATCGTTGTTTTAGTGATTGTTGCCTATCTTATCGCCGTGTTAATACGAAAAAGAAATGACTCATTAATCGAAAAACTTGTTCAAGAAAAAACCGACATTGAACAGTTACCTGTTGTTTCTGAAATAGAGGATGTCAAATCACTTCATTTGATTGGCCAAAGTCAGGCTAATTTTAGAGAGTGGCAACAAAAATGGGATGATATTTCATCAAATTCTTTAAAGGAAATTGAGAAACAATTATTTGAGGCTGAGAATCTCAATGATACTTTCCACTTCTTTAAAGCAAAGTCAGAAATTGAAAAGGTCGAAAGTCAATTATCGTTAATTCGTGAAGATATTGCTGCTATTCGAGAAGCTCTTAATATTTTAAAAGCTCAAGAAGAGAAAAATAGTGCACGTGTCAAACATGCTCTAGACTTATACGAAGAGCTACAACAATCAATTAACGAAAACAGCGACAATTATGGCACGACTATGCCAGAAATTGAGAAGCAACTTAAGAATATTGAAAAAGAATTCTCACAGTTTGTAACGCTGAACTCATCCGGAGATCCTGTTGAAGCTTCTGCTCTTTTGGACAAAGCCGAAGAGCATACCATCGCTTTGGGGCAAATTTCAGAGAAAATTCCGGCTATCGTTACGAAGTTAGAAGATGATTTTCCTGATCAGTTGGATGATTTAGAAAGTGGTTACGCACGACTTCTTGAAGAAAATTATCATTTTAAAGAAAAAAATATTGAAATTCGTTTCCAAAATATTCGTGATTCTATTCGTTCAACGTCAAATGGATTAGTTAGCCTAGATCTTGATCAAGCTAATGAAGGTAATGAAGATATTCAAGAGCGTATCAATGAGCTTTACGATATTTTTGAACGTGAGATTGAGGCGCATGGAAAAGTTGTTAAAAATAGCAAGATTATTCCTGATTATCTAGCGCATGCAAAAGCTAACAACGTTCAACTAACAAATGAATTAAATCGTCTTTCTAAAAAATATATTCTAAATGATGGACAAAACGTTAATATCCGTCATTTCTCTGATGAGTTGGAAACAATTGAAGAGAAGATTTTACCAAGTGTTATGAATCTTGAAGAGCAAGAACAGCCATTTTCTTTACTTGATGGCCGCTTAGAAGATGCACTTCAGACTTTAGCACGTATTGAAAGCGCACAACTTGAAGTTGCGGAAGAATTGAGTGCAGTTGAGCGAACCGAAGCCAATGCTCGTGAAAAATTAGATTACTATATCAATAAACTTCACATGATTAAACGTTATATGGAAAAACGTCATCTGCCAGGAATTCCTCAAGAATTTTTAAGTGTCTTTTTTACAGCAAGTGCGCAACTTGAGGCTTTGATGGAGGAGTTGAGTCGGGGTCGTATTCATATTGAGACTATAGCAAGAATGACTGAATCAGCAACATCTTCATTAGATATGCTAGAGGAAACGACCTATCGTGTTGTCCAAAATGCTGCATTGACTGAACAATTACTACAATATTCAAATCGTTACCGTAGTTTTGAACCAGGAGTTCAAAGTAGTTTTGAACATTCTTTAAAATTATTTGAACAGGATTACGATTATCAAGGAGCATTTGAGGAAATTTCATATGCTTTAGAAACCGTAGAACCGGGTGTTACAGATCGTTTTGTAAACTCTTACGAAAAAACACGCGAAGAGATTTTACTATAACAACAGATACTTGAAAGAACTAAAGACTCTCTTAGGGATAGACAGTGACATACTTATAGTCACTCGAAACTCCTAAGAGAGTTTTTGGGGCTCTTCGTCAACTGTAGTGGGTGACTAATAGCTAACAACTAGAGAGAATCGTTTCGGTTCTCTCTTTTTGGATGTTTAAAGCGATGAGAATTTTGGTTTTAAAGTTTTTGAATATTTTAACTCCAAAAGCTTGGCGTTTGATATCTTTGATGAGCTTGAAGAAGCCATTATAGACTTTATTTATTACTACAACAACAAACGAATTAAAGCAAAACTAAAAGGACTTAGTCCTGTCCAATACAGAACTAAATCCTTTCAATAATTATTTGTTCAACTTTTTGGGGTCAGTACATTGAATATCGTTTTTATTAAAGATGAAACGATTAGTAAGATAGTGAAAGGAGATGTGGAGGAATTAACAATATCAAAGAGATCATAGTAGCTGGTATTAGCGAATGTCAAGACAAAGCCTGCTCCTTAACTAAAAGAAGCAGGTCATAAAAAGAACGATAGAATTCGAAAGTAACTTTTTAGTGCTTTGCTTTCTGAGTATAAGTTCAGTTAAAATCCCATTAGGAGAGTATTTATGATTTTGTTTTATAGTAATCTGCACGGCAAACATTAGACTCTCTGGTGTCCCTTTTGTTAATCTAGATTCGTGAGAACTATCGTAGAATAACAATGCATTTCACCATATTTGGAAAGTTTGACTTTGCTTTATCTGAAGGTTAATTCATTGAACTATCATTACAGACGCCATTGTTTTGTTTGTAAATAGTGATTGATTAGTTTCTTTTGCTTGGCGATAATGAGATGACTTTTTAAAAATGATGCTAAATGATCGAGAGAAACCCATTGAAAATCAGTGGTTTCATTTTTTTGGAGCTTGACACTTTCTTTATTACCGCTATAAGTTGCGTGATAATTGTGGTAAATTGAATATTCTGTAGGCTTAATGGCCTCTCCGAGGAAGGTAATGTTGGATACTGATAAGCCAGTTTCTTCCCAAATTTCTCGTTTGATAGCTGCCAGAGACTCTTCACCTTTTAAGACAGAACCTCCAGCACTTGCTTCGTAATAATTAGGATGAATCGGTTTATTGGCATCTCTTTTCATGAAAAGAATACTTCCGTCTTTTGATTGAATAATAGCCTCTACAACTAAATGGAAGCGCCCTGGAGGAATAATCTGTCCTCTGATGAGTGTTTCCCCTGTTTTTGTGACAGTTTGATCATAAGCATCCCAATATTCCATGTGTAAAACTCCTTTGCTGTAAACCATTGTCTTTGAAAAAAACTAAACATTCAAACCCAGTATCTCCGTTTTTTAGTAATCAAGCATATAAACTAGATGTTCTTAAAACTGTAACAAAATCAGTTATGCTTTGATGGAGATAAGGAGTGATGGGGACATCATTTTAAAAGACACAATAACTTTGTCGCCAGATCCCTTTTTAGGGGAACTAAAAGAGAGCGTGAGTTTATCAAATAGAAAAGGAATCTTCCATTGCTCGCTGGAACAAGTCAGTATAAAAATGATGTGTTAGAAGTAGGTCAATCGGGGCAACAGGTCATAAATTATCAGGCTTTATTTTCCGAAAAGACGATTGAAAAATCCTTTTTTAGGTTTATTCAATATAGTATGGTCGGTATCGTCTTCAGTTAAAGTGATTAAGTCTGTTTCGCTACGATTGATAGCATGATCAGTGAAAATGATAACACCAAAAGGAGATGTTACTTGTTTTTCTTCAATAATAGTAGCAGATAGACCTTTATTTTTAGCAGTTGTCATAAAAGCCATCTGTTTTTCTTCACTGATACGTGATGATATTTTAACTTTTATAGGATTAATGAGTTCAATTTCTTTGTCTAGGGCCGTCGAAAATAAACCTAATATCTTGTCATTATTAACATCCTCGATATTTATAGTAATCAGAACACGCTCTTGAAATGTACCAAGATAATATCGCTGTTCATCAGGATTTAAAACGCGATTACCTGATGAGCGTTCCATAATTTTTTGATTGACATCTGACATACAAAGTTCCTCAAATTTCCATTTTTTAATATTGTACTATAATTTTCAGTTTTTCTGAAAAGATTGTCTTTTAATTTGAAGAAAATATGATATTGTGGTATTATTAACATGTAAAATATTTAAACTCATAAGGAGAGTATTATAATGTCAATTATTACTGATGTTTACGCTCGCGAAGTCCTTGACTCACGCGGTAACCCAACACTTGAAGTAGAAGTATACACTGAATCAGGTGCATTCGGACGTGGTATGGTTCCTTCAGGAGCTTCAACTGGTGAGCACGAAGCCGTTGAACTCCGTGACGGCGACAAATCTCGTTACCTTGGTCTAGGTACTCAAAAAGCTGTTGACAACGTAAACAACCTTATCGCAGAAGCTCTTATTGGTTACGATGTTCGCGACCAACAAGCTATCGACCGTGCGATGATCGCTCTTGACGGTACTCCAAACAAAGGTAAACTTGGTGCTAACGCAATTCTTGGTGTTTCTATCGCTGTTGCACGCGCAGCTGCAGATTACCTTGAAATCCCACTTTACAGCTACCTTGGTGGATTCAACACTAAAGTTCTTCCAACTCCAATGATGAACATCATCAACGGTGGATCACACTCAGATGCTCCAATTGCATTCCAAGAGTTCATGATCGTACCTGTTGGAGCTCCAACATTCAAAGAAGCTCTCCGTTGGGGTGCTGAAGTTTTCCACGCTCTTAAGAAAATCCTTAAAGAACGCGGACTTGTTACTGCTGTTGGTGACGAAGGTGGCTTTGCTCCTAAATTTGAAGGAACTGAAGATGGTGTAGAAACTATCCTTAAAGCTATCGAAGCTGCTGGATATGAAGCTGGCGAAAACGGAATCATGATTGGTTTCGACTGTGCGTCATCTGAATTCTACGAAAACGGAATCTACGACTATACTAAATTCGAAGGTGAAGGTGCTGCTAAACGTACTTCAGCGGAACAAATTGATTACCTTGAAGAATTGGTAAACAAATACCCAATCATCACTATCGAAGATGGTATGGATGAAAATGACTGGGACGGTTGGAAAGCTCTTACTGAACGTCTTGGTGGACGTGTACAACTTGTTGGTGATGACTTCTTCGTTACAAACACTGACTACCTTGCACGCGGTATCAAAGAAGAAGCTGCTAACTCAATCCTTATTAAAGTTAACCAAATCGGTACTTTGACTGAAACTTTTGAAGCTATTGAAATGGCTAAAGAAGCTGGATACACTGCAGTTGTATCACACCGTTCAGGTGAAACTGAAGATTCAACAATCGCTGACATCGCAGTTGCAACTAACGCTGGTCAAATTAAAACTGGTTCATTGTCACGTACAGACCGTATTGCTAAGTACAACCAATTGCTTCGTATCGAAGACCAACTTGGTGAAGTTGCAGAATACAAAGGTCTTAAATCTTTCTACAACTTGAAAAAATAATAGCTAATCTTATTAGCTAAAGAAGAGTCGAGAAATCGGCTCTTTTTTAATTGGTTATTATGTAAGTATTACATCTTAATATTTTATGAAAATTAGAAAAAACTTGACAAATTATAGAATGGTGATAAAGTTGTAATAATTGGAATTAGGAGATTAAACCATGAAAAAGAAGATGTATAAGTCTAAGAAACATTGGGTCGTTGCAGGGATCACATCAGCAGGTCTGATTTTATCACCTAGTGTGTTAGCAGAAGAGAGTGCTAATCACACCACAAGTTCGTCCGTCAGTAGTTGGGTTGGGCTCAATCAGCCAGCTCAATTAGCACCAACTTCTCCTGACACAGCACCAGCTTCATCAGAGACAGACAGCCGTGTGACCAGTGAGCCGACACTTGCTAGTACTGATTTGTCAGTGAACAAGACTCAGTCAGAGTCACCAGCATCCTCAGTTCGTTCATCAGAGGCGACTCTAGTAGAAAGCTTTGCGGCTGCTTCTGAGCAATCCTCTTCCTCAGTAAGAAGTGCTAGTGCAACAGCTACTCATGTTGAAAGCGTCACTGAACCTACAGTGTCTCGAAGCACATCTTCTCCAGAAAGAGCTAGTGCTCTTACTAGTACCGCTGTCAGCTCTAGTAACGGTGACCTGCCTGGTGCAGCAGCAGGTAATGGGCATTCAGAAGAAGTCTTAGTCGCTAAAGTGGTCAATCAGAAGACCCTGACCTTGAAATATAACGGACCTATCGCCAGCAATGAAAAAATTCAATACGCCGTTTGGGGAGATGTTAATGGTCGTAATGATATCACTTGGTATACCGCAGATCAGATAGGAGCTGCCTATGTTGATTTGTCTAAACATAAAGAATATGGTCTTTATCATGTTCATACCTATAAGAATAGCTCAGGGAAAATGATTGGTTTGGAAGGTGGTCAACTAACGGTTGCTAAACCTTGGTTAACCCCTAAAATCACAGAAAGTTCTCCTAACCATTATGTGGTTCGTTTAGAGGGTGTTCCATCAAGTATCAGTGCGGTCAAAGTACCGGTATGGTCCGACAAAAATGGTCAAGATGACCTCAAGTGGTATTCTGCCAGTCAAGTTTCTTCTGGTATTTATGAAGCTCATATTGATACGGCACATCATAACAATGACTTTGGCACCTATCATGTTCATGCCTATGGGGTTAGTGCCATCACGGGTCAACAGATTGCGATTGCCTCAACACGCTTTGAACGGGTTGCCAAAGCAGTTCCGCAACAAAGCTTGGCCAAGGTCTCTATTTCTGCCAAGACAGACACGACGGCAACAGTGACAGTGACCACTGTCGAAAAAGCTATCAAAAGTATCGCCGTTGCTGCTTGGTCTAAGACAGGTGGTCAAGACGATCTCAAGTGGTACCAAGCTAACGCTGTTAATCAAACCGCGCAAGTGACGGTTAACATGCGTGATTTGTCTAACACCAGCGATGACTATACCATTCACGTTTACACCACCTATCAAGATGGTAGTCGTGTTGGGACTAATTTAGGGGATCATCGCTTTACAAGGCCAGCTGCTAGTCAAACCGTGTCAGCTCGTTTAACCTCAACGGGGATTGCCTTAAGTGTTGCCTCAACGGCCGTGAAAGACCTTAGTAAGGTTCGTGTTGCGGTCTGGTCAGATGCCAGCGGACAAGATGATATCAAATGGTATGCGACGGACACCAAGGGAGAGGCTTTAGCGCTCTATGGCAACCATAAATCCACAGGTCTTTATCATATTCATGCTTATTCCTACGAGACAGGCAAGCCAGTGTTTGTAGCTAAAACAACGGCAACTATTGCGCAATTGCCAAGTAAAACAGGCAGTGTCAGCATTTCAAGTGTTAATCACACAACGAATACCTTTCAGACAACTATTAGTCAGGTGAGTGCACGTGATGGCTTGAAATCCGTTCGTGTTGCGGTCTGGTCGGATGCTAGTGGACAGGATGACCTTGAATGGCAAGTAGCCACAAGACAGTCTAACGGCACCTACATCGCCACAACCTCCTTAGCCAAACACGGCTATACTAACGGTAAATATCATGTGCATGTTTATTATGAATTGGGAAATGGCAGTTTATCAGCTCTATCAGCTTCAACCACGACTATTAGTGGAGTAGTTGCGAAAGAGGATACCACTGGATCGGCTTCACAAGGTAATTATGGAAAAGTAAATAAGATCATTTACCTGGATGCAGGTCATGGCGGTTATGACCCAGGTGCTGTTTATGGGAATATTACTGAAAAGTCTCTGAATTTAAAAATTCAGTCCTTAGTACAAGCAAAATTAGAACGCGCCGGCTATAAGGTCATCACAACAAGAACAGCTGATAGTTTTGTCGATTTATTACCAAGATCTTCAAAAGCTAATCAGAGTTTAGCAGATTTATTTGTAAGTATTCATTTTAATGCTTCAACAAGTGCTTCTGCAAATGGAATTGAAACTTATTATTACGAATATTATCCAGAGTACCAACCATCAATAAATAAGCTCTATCATAATCATGCGGAGCGTTTGAAGAGAAGTGCTACACTCGCCTCTGCCATTCAAAGTGCGGCTGTCGGAGCTACTGGAGCAAAAAACAATGGTGTCTTACGGAATACTTTCGCGGTTCTGAGAGAAACAACTGCTCCAGCGGTACTTTTAGAGCTTGGCTACTTATCCAACGATATTGAGAGAAGCCGTATCAGCCAAAGTTCCTATCAGGAAAAACTAGCTAATGCCATTGTTAGTGGTATCTTGAGCTATTATAAAACTTATTCAATTTAATAAAAATTAAAAAATCTACTCGTAGGAGTGGATTTTTTGGTATAATTCAGTTGAGATAAATAAGAAAGAGGTTCTTTTATGGCATATTCGAATTTATTAGATCGTTTTTTAACGTATGTAAAGTTTAATACACGTAGTGATGAAACAAGTCAGACAACACCTAGTACACAAAGTCAGATTGACTTTGCCTTAACGATTCTAAAACCAGAAATGGAAAAAATTGGTTTGCAAGATGTTCATTATTTAGAGTCAAATGGTTATATTATCGGAACATTGCCGGCAAATTCTGATAAATTCAGCTATAAAATCGGCTATATTTCTCATATTGACACAGCTGATTTTAATGCTGAAGGTGTCAATCCCCAAATTATAGAGAACTATGACGGCTCTGATATTCCACTAGGAGAATCAGGATTTCAATTATCACCGACTGATTTTCCTAATCTAAACAATTATCATGGACAAACCTTAATCACTACCGATGGTACGACACTTTTAGGAGCTGATGATAAATCTGGTATTGCTGAAATCATGACTGCTATTGAGTATTTTACCAGTCATCCAGAGGTTGAACATGGGGAAATTCGTGTTGGCTTTGGACCTGATGAAGAAATTGGTGTGGGTGCAGATAAGTTTGATGTTGCTGATTTTGATGTAGACTTCGCCTATACGGTTGATGGTGGTCCACTCGGTGAACTTCAATTTGAAACTTTTAGTGCAGCTGCAGCCGATATCACCTTTAAAGGTCGCAATGTCCATCCTGGCACAGCTAAGGATCAAATGGTTAATGCTTTTCAACTGGCGATTGATTTTCACAATGCGCTTCCAGAATCAGATCGTCCAGAACTAACCGAAGGCTACCAAGGCTTTTATCACCTCCACGGACTTGACGGTTCAGTAGAAGAAGCACATAGTTCTTACATTATCCGAGATTTTGATAGTAATGCGTTTGAAAATCGTAAGAAGTTAATGCTAGATATCGCTACAAAAATGAATGAAGCGCTTGATCAAGAGCGTGTTCTAGTTAGTTTGAAAGATCAATACTTTAATATGCGTCAGGTGATTGAAAAAGATATGACACCAATCAATCTTGCAAAAGAGGTGATGGAAAAACTTGATATTAAGCCAATTATTGAACCTATCCGTGGTGGAACAGATGGCTCTAAGATTTCCTTTATGGGGATTCCAACACCAAATATTTTTGCTGGTGGAGAAAATATGCATGGTCGCTTTGAATTTGTCAGTCTTCAAACGATGGAAAGAGCAGTTGATGTTATTGTTGGTATATCGACTGCTGTGAAATAGCTTTTTGAAAGTTTATAAGAAGTATGGTAGAATAGCTTTGGGGGTTACCGCATATGATTAGAATTTTTGGTAAAATAAGATACCATTGGCAACCTGAACTATCATGGCTCTTAATTTATTGGTCTTTAACAATAGCACCAATTTTTATTGGCTTATCTTTACTATTTGAACGAACAAAGATACCATTGGCATTCTTCTTATTGTTTGCTTTGTTTTTAATCTTATTGGGGTTTGGACTACATCGCTTTTTCATTATTGGTGAGGATGATCAATTAAAAATTGTATCAATGGATGTTTTTAAACCACAGAATGTGAAGATTTCTAGCATCAAAAAGATCGAAGTAACAAAGTTAAGCATCACCTTGTTGTTTAATGGCAGTACAAAAAAACGCATCTTTTATATGCGTAAGTGGCCTAAGAAGTATTTTCTTGATGCTCTGGCAGTTCATCCTTATTTTAAAGGTGAGGTTGAATTAATGGATAACTTTGTTGAGTTGGATTATTTTGAAGCATATAAAAACGAAAAGACTCCTAGAGCATTAGAGCCTTAGTGGGACAGTTCTTAACTGCTTCAATCGTCGCAAAATCATCATTAGGAAATTCAGCTACTAATTCATCGCTATCTGTAAACTTAACGATACCATCGTCATGGTAATCAAACGCATCAGAATGGGTTTGGCAAAGCCCACAAGCGATACATTTTTCTGGAATAAGTGATACTTTCATAGTATTATTGTAATATTATTTAATTTATTTAACAAGGGGGAAGTCATGGGCAAGAAACCATGGGAATTGAAAATTTTTGAAACTAAGAAAGATGTTGGTGAACAGACATCACGAAAAGATAAACATAGTGGTTTTTTAAGTACTCCCCTGTTGACCGGTTTACTTAGTGTTTTCTTTTTAATTGTTGTCGGTATTTTGATTGTTGTCTTCTATACGTCAAATGGTGGAAGTGATGAAACTAAAGCAACATCAGGCTTTTATCGTTCGTCGCAATCTACTTCTAAAGAAGTGAAATCTTCTCAAGGACAATCAGCGAAGAAAAAGAAAACTTCCACTTCTAAGAAGAATAAAAAGAAAGAAGCGTCTACAGAATCTTCTACTAAGGTATCAACTCAAGAAAGTAGTTCAACAAGTTCTAGCTCAGAAGTAACTACTGAGGAAACAACGCCTTCTACAACAAATGGGCAAACGATTGTTGTTCAAGCTGGTGAAGGTGCAGCTTCAATTGCAGCTCGTGCAGGAATTTCAATTGAGCAGTTGCAGGCATTAAATCCACAAAATATGACATTGGGTTACTGGTACGCTAATCCAGGAGATGTTGTTAATGTCAATTAATTTAGAGAATGAGGACATCATGAAATCTATAAAAATAGCTATTGATGGGCCTGCTTCAAGTGGTAAAAGTACAGTGGCCAAGATTATTGCTCGTAATCTTGGCTATACCTATCTTGATACAGGTGCTATGTATCGTTCTGCAACTTATCTTGCTTTAAAGCATCAATTAGACGATTCTAAAGTAGAAGAAATCCTTGAAAAACTATCAGAGTACCCTATTTCTTTTGGAAAAGACGAAAAGGGACAACAAACTGTTCTTATAGGATCAATTGATGTAACAGATGCCATTCGTCAACCAGATGTGACCAATAATGTTTCCTGGGTTTCAGCATTGCCAGAGATTCGTGAAGAGCTTGTTGCTCAACAACAACGTATCGCTGCACAAGGTGGGATTATCATGGATGGTCGTGATATTGGAACAGTTGTTCTTCCTGATGCGGAATTAAAAATCTTTTTGATTGCTTCGGTAGAAGAGAGGGCGGAACGTCGCTTTAAAGAGAACCTGGAAAAAGGGATTACAACTGATTTTGAAACGCTAAAAGATGAAATCGCCGCGCGTGATTATAAAGACAGTCATCGTAAGGTATCACCATTAAAAGCTGCTGAAGATGCCATTACTTTTGATACAACTGGTATCTCAATCGAAGGTGTGGTTGACTTTATTCAAGAAAAAGCGAAGAAAATTATTGACAAGGGATAATAAAACTGTTATTATGTTAACAATGAGAAAAGCAGAAGTGAGAACTTCTCGCCTTGCGACTGACGTTGTCTGGCCCTACATATCAAGTTTCTTATTGGAACATAATGTGTGCGGGCTTGGTTTGTCAAGTCCGCTTTGTTTTTCTCTAAAAAAATAAAGAGGTGAAGATCATAGCTAAAAAAGATCTATTCATCAACGACGAAATTCGTGTTCGCGAAGTTCGTTTAGTTGGTCTTGAAGGTGAACAATTAGGGATTAAACCATTATCAGAAGCTCAATCAATTGCCGATGAGGCTAATGTTGATTTAGTGCTTATCCAACCGCAAGCCACTCCACCTGTTGCTAAAATTATGGACTATGGTAAGTTCAAGTTTGAGTATCAGAAGAAACAAAAAGAGCAACGCAAAAAGCAAAGTGTTGTCACTGTTAAGGAAGTTCGACTTAGTCCAGTTATTGATAAAGGGGACTTTGAGACAAAGCTTCGTAACGGCCGTAAGTTCCTTGAAAAAGGAAATAAGGTTAAAGTTTCTATTCGCTTTAAAGGGCGTATGATTACTCATAAGGAAATTGGAGCAAAAGTGTTGGCTGAGTTTGCTGAAGCAACTCAAGATATTGCTATCATTGAGCAAAGAGCTAAAATGGATGGTCGCCAAATGTTCATGCAACTTGCACCGATTCCAGACAAGAAATAACTTGTCAGATTATATCTATCAATAGGAGAAGAAAAATGCCAAAACAAAAAACACACCGTGCATCAGCTAAACGTTTTAAACGTACAGGTTCAGGCGGATTGAAACGCTTCCGTGCTTTCACGTCTCACCGTTTCCACGGAAAAACTAAGAAACAACGTCGTCATCTTCGTAAAGCGTCAATGGTGAACGCTGGAGATTTCAAACGTATCAAAGCAATGCTTACTCGCCTTAAATAATTAGGTCTGTAAACATTAACAGTATTATTGAGAATTATTCGGAGGAAAATATAAATGGCTCGTGTTAAAGGTGGCGTTGTTTCACGCAAACGTCGTAAACGTGTTTTAAAATTAGCTAAAGGTTACTATGGAGCAAAACACATCTTGTTCCGTACTGCAAAAGAGCAAGTAATGAACTCTTACTACTATGCATACCGTGACCGTCGTCAGAAAAAACGTGATTTCCGTAAACTTTGGATTACACGTATCAATGCGGCTGCTCGTATGAATGGTTTGTCATACTCTCAATTGATGCATGGTTTGAAACTTGCTGAGATTGAAGTAAACCGTAAAATGCTTGCTGATTTAGCAGTTAACGATGCAGCAGCTTTCACAGCTCTTGCAGATGCTGCTAAAGCAAAACTTGGTAAATAATTATCAATGAAAGAACTGGAAAACCAGTTCTTTTTTTTAGGTATACTTTTTGATATAATAAAGGATAACGATTAAATGACATAGGATAACATAGATGAACATTGAAGACTTAAAAAAACGTCAGGAGAAGATTCGTAATTTCTCCATTATTGCTCATATCGACCATGGAAAATCGACACTAGCTGACCGTATTTTAGAAAAAACAGAAACAGTCTCAAGTCGAGAAATGCAAGCACAATTGCTTGATAGTATGGACTTGGAGCGTGAGCGTGGCATTACCATTAAATTAAATGCTATTGAGCTCAATTATACAGCTAAAGATGGCGAGACGTATATTTTTCACTTGATTGACACACCAGGGCACGTTGACTTTACCTATGAGGTATCACGTTCCTTGGCTGCCTGTGAGGGAGCTATCTTGGTTGTTGATGCAGCACAAGGTATTGAAGCTCAGACACTTGCCAATGTCTATTTAGCTTTGGATAATGACTTAGAAATCATGCCAGTCATCAATAAAATCGACTTGCCAGCTGCAGATCCTGAGCGTGTCCGTACGGAAGTTGAAGATGTAATTGGACTTGATGCGTCAGCTGCTGTTTTAGCTTCTGCCAAGGCTGGTATTGGTATCGAAGAAATCTTGGAGCAGATTGTTGAAAAAGTTCCAGCACCATCAGGCGATGTAGCAGCACCACTTCAAGCCTTGATTTTCGACTCTGTTTATGATGCTTACCGCGGGGTTATCCTTCAGGTTCGTGTGACTAATGGAATGGTTAAGCCGGGTGACAAGATTCGACTCATGTCTAATGGTAAAACCTTTGATGTAACTGAAGTCGGTATTTTTACGCCTAAGGCTGTTGGGCGTGACTACTTGGCAACAGGTGATGTTGGTTACATTGCGGCATCGATCAAGACCGTAGCAGATACGCGTGTTGGTGATACCATTACCTTGGCTGATAATCCTGCGAGCGAGCCACTGTCTGGCTACAAGCAAATGAACCCAATGGTTTTTGCGGGACTATATCCGATTGAATCCAATAAATATAACGATTTGCGTGAAGCTTTGGAAAAACTCCAGTTGAATGATGCTAGTTTGCAATTTGAACCGGAAACGTCACAAGCTTTGGGATTTGGTTTCCGTTGTGGCTTTCTAGGTCTACTTCACATGGATGTTATTCAAGAGCGTTTAGAGCGTGAATTTAACATTGATTTGATTATGACTGCGCCATCGGTAGTTTACAATGTTAATACAACGGATGGTGAGATTTTAGAGGTTTCTAACCCTTCTGAATTTCCTGATCCTACGCGTATTGATGCCATTGAAGAACCTTATGTTAAAGCTCAAATCATGGTACCACAAGAGTATGTTGGAGCTGTGATGGAATTGGCTCAGCGTAAACGTGGTGATTTTGAAACTATGGAATACATTGATGACAATCGTGTTAATGTTATCTATCAAATTCCATTGGCTGAAATTGTCTTTGACTTCTTTGATAAGCTCAAATCCTCGACACGTGGTTATGCTAGCTTTGATTATGAAATATCAGAGTATCGTCGCTCACAATTGGTTAAGATGGATATCCTTCTTAATGGGGACAAGGTCGATGCCCTCAGCTTTATTGTTCACAAAGAATTTGCCTATGAACGTGGGAAACTCATTGTGGATAAGTTGAAGAAAATCATTCCTCGTCAACAATTTGAAGTGCCAATTCAAGCGGCTATTGGTCAAAAAATTGTGGCACGTACAGATATCAAAGCCCTTCGTAAAAATGTTTTGGCTAAATGTTATGGTGGTGACGTTTCACGTAAACGTAAATTGCTTGAAAAACAAAAAGCCGGTAAGAAGCGCATGAAATCTATTGGTTCAGTTGAAGTACCGCAAGAAGCCTTCTTGAGTGTCCTTTCAATGGACGATGATGAGAAGAAATAAGTTGATATGATGTAGGGAAATGATGACTATTACGAAGAAAAATTTAGAAACAACTATTGGTGATTTATCGATTCACTACCGAAAAGGTAATCCGACGCTTATTTTTCTCAGTGGTATTGGTAGCTTCCCAACCTTCGAAAATTTTTCAGCAATTATCAAACCTTTACCTAAAAACTTTGGTATCTTAACCCTTGATTATCCCAATATTGGAGAATCAAGTTTAAAGAATCAAAGAGAGCTCACATTGGTTGACTGGATAGAGGCTATTGAACTTGTATTAGATAGCTTACAAGTTGAGGATTATATTTTGATTACTCATAGTATTGCTGGTATACTCGGACTTAGATTAATGACTAAACGATTAGGATGTAAAGGTTTTATAGGAATTGAACCTTCCACAGTAGCCATTTTGACGGGAATAGTTGATTATTCTCAAGAATTTGGACGAGTGAACCAAATTATTTCTGAAATAGGTGTTAGGAATTATTTACAGGGAATCTCTCGACAAGGGTTGAATGAAATAGAAAATAAAGCTCTTTGGGATGCTTTTGATAGAACTGAGAAGCGCTTATCAACTATTGCTGAATCTGATTTTGCTGCCTTTCCAGATTTGAATAAGAGTGACTTTGCTAGTCAACCTAGTATTCCAAAAGATATTCCTAGCTTTGTTTTTAGTCAAGCTTTTCGAAGAGAGGAATATGAAGCGTCAGAGTATCAAAATCGAGAAGGTAGATACCACCTATATCTGACTGGTGATCATCATTATTTACATTGGACAGAAAGTGAAGCTATTCTTAAAGTCATCAAATCTGTTGTGTGATATATCATTTGATTTTCAATTTCATTACTTCTATTTTTAATCTTTTATACTATATTGAAACCACTCCTGTGTTCTAGTTTATTAGAGTTTAATAGGAGTTTTTTGTATATCCGAAAACTAGATGAATGGTATTATTTTGGTAAAAATCAAAAAATGAAATTATCAGATTTTTTTCTGGTTTTAAGTTGTTATTTCAATAAAAATACTTAAAATATGCTATAATGACCTAATAGATTTTAAAGGATATTGTATTGGAAAAAGAGTTAAAAAAATTAAAACGTGATCAATTATTAGAAATAATGTTGAGACAACAAGAAAAAATTGAAGAACAAGAAAAAGTGATTAGCGAGTTAGAACATAAATTAAATGATAAACGAATAGCAATAGAAACTTGTGGCTCTATTGCTGAAGCATCTTTAGTTTTAAATGATATCTTCAATTCAGCCCAAGCAGCAGCAGACCAATATTTGGATAATATTAAGCAACAAGCTAAAAACAATGGAGTTCATTGATGACAAAATTAAGCTTAAATTCTAAGGATTTTTCACGAGAATTGGAACGTGTGAGATATCAAAGACGGTTCTGGATGATCGTTAGAAATACGGTGTATATTTTATTGGGTGTAGCTTCAATTGCAATTTTAATTGCAGTTTTATGGTTACCGGTTTTACGAATCTATGGCAGATCGATGAATAAAACACTGTCTGAAGGTGATATTGTGATTAGTCAAAAAGGTTCAAAGTTTAAATCAGGTGAAGTCATAGCTTTTTATTACAATAATAAAGTTCTTGTCAAGCGTGTTATTGCAAAATCAGGTGATTGGGTTGAAGTAACTCCTGAAGGTGATGTTTATGTCAACCAAAAAAAATTAAAAGAACCTTATATTATGGCGAAAGCTTTGGGAGAGAGTAATATTAAATATCCTTATCAAGTTCCTGATGGTCAGATTTTTGTGATGGGAGATAACCGTAAGACATCTATTGATTCTAGAAATACGTCTATTGGTGGAGTCTCTCAAGAGCAGATTGTTGGTGAAGTTTCTTTTCGAATTTGGCCGATATCAAATATTGGACCAATCAGGTAATATTGAGAGGTATACTGATTTTGAGAAAATATTATATGATTTTAAAAGAGTCTATTGTGAAGGGGAAGTACAAGAAGATATGGAAAAGTCTGTTCTGGGCGAGTATTTTGGTAACGACATTCTTAACCACTTACTTTTTAATTTTACCAGCAATCACAGTGGAGACTCAAAAAACGGATAATGTAGGAATATCATTATCAAGCTCCTCCCCAGTGAATGAGACTCCTAAAGAAGTCACTGGTAGCCCCCCTTCTAGCGAAGATCAAACGGAATTTAAACATGATATAAAAACAGAAACTTCAAGTGCTCAAAAAGAAGAAACCTCTGATTCTTCGTCAAACGACACAACACAAGAAACGACACCAAACGCTTCGAAAGAAAAAGAGACAGCTTTTCTTAAGGATACCTTAATTCATAAAGGTGAGGGCTTTGAGATTCACGTAACTGTTGGGGAAGAAGCTGAGCTTCCTAGAGATACTCATTTGGAAGTCTCAGAAGTGAAAGAGATGGATCAATCTTTTGAAACCTATAAACAAAAAACTCTTGAGAAGGTTTCTAGAAAAGATGACGAAATCAAAAGCTTATTTTTTTATGATATAACTCTCGTTTCGAACGGCAAGGAGATACAACCATCATCTGCCGTTAAAGTAGAAGTAGTGTATGATAATCCTTTAGAAGTCTCTGATGAAGAGTTAGAAATCGTTCACTTTAAAGACAATGGAGCTCTGGAAGTTCTAAAATCGAAAACTGATCCAGAGACAGTTGATTCTTCTAGTGATATTGCTTTTAGAACAGAATCTTTTTCAGTATATGCCATTGTTCAACCGGATAACACGAAACTACCTCTGAGGACTTATATCTTCGAAAATGCTGATGGTTCGCAATATCTGTTTAAAACAAATAGTGACACAGAAACAGATACTCAAATCATAAAAGACGGACAAAGTCTTCATGGTGTAGGGATTCCATATGTTGATGATGATAAGCATTTTAATGGATGGTATATTTTTAATAAAGATACGAACACTTACGGAGATGAAATTCACTTTGAAGAAGCTATTGAAGTGAAGCAAACAGAGACGATTTATGTTAGGCCAAGTTATGGAAATGTTGCCTACGTGACGTTTTATGATAATGAAGATGGCACTTTAGTTTTAGAGAAACATCAAGTTGCGCTAGAAGAGGGCAAAGGAACAGTAAATCTAGCTGAACACACGGCTGTTTCACCTTCAGCTACTCAAGTATTTGCAGGGTGGTCATTGACCAAAGGTGGTTCTGTGATTACTGAAAATATTACTAACTATCCGATTGCTAAAGATACTGTTTTTTACCCAATATTTAAAGAATCTAAAAAGATTGAATTCAATACAGGTGACATTGGTGAGGGTGCACCTTACGTAGCTCCGAAATTTGTTATTGAGGGTGAAAAAGCTGAAAGTATTAAGCCGACAGATCCGACTCGAAATGGTTACACATTTGGAGGATGGTATCGAGATAGTAATTATCAAACGGCATTTGATTTTTCATCAACTGTTACTGAAGACATTGTTCTATACGCTAGATGGCTTCCTGCGACAGCCAACTACACGATTGTGTATTGGCAACAGTCTAAAACAGATTCTAAAAATAGTTTAGCAGCAGATAAGACTTACGATTACGCAGGGCAAGTAAGCCGAACCGCCACTGTAGATTCGATTGTTTCCCTGACATCTTCAGACAGGAATCCAGATTCTAAAGGATTTGTTTATACTAATGCGAGAGGAGAAACGAGTACTGTTGTAAAGGCAGATGGTTCATCCATTATCAATGTCTATTTTGACCGAAAATTGATAACGATGCGTTTTTTAAATGATACATACTATAGAAGCTATACAGGACCAGTTGCTGTGAATAGTACAGTATGGACTAGTCCAACCTATGCTCAGTATGTAACAACTTACACTGGCCTTTATGGAACAAGTTTAGCCGAAAATGGTTACACTTGGCCAAGTTCTGGAACTCAGAATTGGACGTACTATGCTTCGGGTGGTCAAGCTCGAGGAATGAGTTATCTAGGAGAATTTATTTTACCAGAAGATACGTATGATACCTCGAATACTGAGATTCGTTTTTATCGGAATGGTAGAAAGACCGTTAACTACTATTTTTATAAACAGAATATAGATGGTACCTATAGTAGCACTCCGACTGATGTTGGTTCTGGTCAAATGGCAACTTTTACTTTTTCAGAAAAATATAGTGGTTTTAATGTAGCCTGGTATAGGCGTTATTATTCTGGAACAACTAGTTCCTATGATAGTGATTGGCGAAAAGCAGCAAATAATGGAACAACTCAAACTTTCTATACTTACGGAACCTACTATAATTCTGTAGATTATCCATTAGATTTGCATATTCAATATGACCGAAAGGCATATCATATTAATTTCTTAGATCCTCTGAATAATCAAGAACTTACTAATTTTGATCCAGTTAGTGTCTACTATGAAGATAATCTATCTAAATACAAGCCTGATACAACGATTGACAAACCTACTCCGAGTCTCCCTGGCTATCGCTGGGATGGTAAATGGTATAAAGACCAAACGTTGACCCAGGAGATTGATTGGTCGATTACTATGCCATCACATGACTTAAAGGTTTACGCTGGTTGGGAGAAAATTCGATATGATGTTACTATCGAAGCTAATGGAGGAGAATTGCTTGATACACAGGCAACATACTTCACTTTGGATTATGGTGAAAAAATTACAGAGTTTGCTAATATCACACGTGATTATGTAGAAGATCCAAATGGAGAGTACTATTATAGACACGATACGGATAATGGCCTTGCAACAGATGGTAGACATGCTCATTATACAAAAGACCCTACAGAACCAAACGTTGATACGACCAAGCGTTATCGCTACGAGAAAGATGCTTATAAACTAGTAGGTTGGTACTACGTGAATGCTGATGGAACAACTCGTCCCTATAACTTTTCTGGAATCGTTGTTGGTGATACAACCTTGAGAGCTATTTGGCGTCGAGTAGGGGAATATAAGGTTAACTATAGCCCGATAGTGTATGACTACACAACCAATCAGCCAATGGTAGACGATAAAGGGAATGCTGTATTAGCAACCAATCTCCCTATTGATGGCAATTCCTATGATGATCAATCGCACTCAGCCATGTTGACAAGACCAACCATTTCAGGAGAATACCGTTTTCGTGGTTGGTATTATGACGGGAAACTCTATAATCCACATGATGAATTTATTATTGATGCCGAATTAGCAGATGAGAATAAAATCATTCATATATACCCTGTTTTTAAATCAGTTAATGATTTGAATGTGGAGACTACTAGAATAACCTATGACGGTAATGGTGGTGAAAAGGATGTTGATGGTAAAACTGTTACCCATGTTTCAGAAGAAGATTTGTTAATTAATACGGTTAAAACTTTACCGAAAGAGACATACTTTGATAGAGTAGGATACAATCTAGTGGGATGGAATACCAATGAAGCAGATGCTGATGCAGGTCACATTCAGTTTGAACTAGGTCAAGAAGTTGGAGTGGATAATCTCCCTAATTCTGAAAATGTTTTATATGCCGTATGGCAACCAAAACTCTACTCTGTTACTATTTCGAAAAAAGTTATAGGTAATGAATCTGACAAAGTAAAGAGTTTTACGTTTACTCCTGGTGGTGCTTTAACGAGTGCCAACTTTGCATTGAAAGATGGGGAAGTTAAGGTTTATCAAGATATTCCTTATGGTTCTACAATCAGTGTTGATGAACAATATAATGAGGCTTATACGACAATTGAGCGTATTACTCATACGAACTTAGCATCTGGTAAGAGCGATAGAACGTATGAAAAAACTGGTCTAGCTGAATTAATCGTTGATGGTAATATTGAGATTAATTTTGTCAATGAACGACGACGACAAAATATTTACCTTCAGAAAGTTGATGTTGGCAATCTTTTGACAGGTTTAAAAAATGCAGAGTTTACACTTTATAAGGTAGAAAACGGTCAACGTCAGCCATTACCAGACTATGAGCAGTTAGTCTCTGATGGCGATGGTTATCTAACAACTGGGAAAAGTAGGAAATTTAGCTTAGACATTGGTAACTATCAATTAATCGAGACAAAGGCACCAGATGGTTACTTATTAGAAGAAAACCCTATTGACATTTCAGTCACTAGTACTAGTGTCTCTTTGATTCAAAACGGCAATGCTTCTGAGGTAACAGTCTCTTCTTTAGATGATGGCTCAACTTTATTTAGTACCAAAGTGACAAATTCACAAGGTATTGAGTTACCCAATACTGGTGGTATTGGACAATATATTTACGTTATACTAGGAGGAAGTTTAGCTATATTTGCGGCTTATCTCTATTATGTTAAATCAAAAAAGAAAGGTACTGAATCATCAGTATTATATTAGGAGAAAATTATGAAAAAACAACTAATAAAAGGGTTATTACTTACAACTTTAGTGCTTGGAACGGCAGCACCTCTTGCAGATCAGGTGGTCTTTGCTGAAGGTCCAGGTTCAATTACTGTTGAGAGTACTAACGCAGGGGCGAAGTATCAAGCTTTTAAAATCTTTGATGCAACCTACTCTGGTGATGCAACGTCATACACCATTCCAGAAGGATTAGAAGCTACTTATAAGGGAACAGGAAACTTTGAACAACTGTTTTCAACATCAACAAACGGTGGCAAAACTTATGTGACAAAGAAAGAGTCTGCATCTGATACGGATATTGCAGCTTGGACAAAAGCAGTCGTAGCGGCTGCTAACATTCAGCCATCTGATACACAGACTGCAGCTGGCGCAACAGCAACTCTGGCAGTTCCGTATGGTTATTATTATGTTGGAACGGATGTGAATGGTGGCGCAACAACCATGGTAACGTCAGCTTCTCCTCAGGCAACAGTTCGTGAAAAAAACAACGAACCATCATGGGGTGAAAATGGTGGTAAAACTGTTGGTGACGACAAGACATATGCTGTTGGTGAAACAGTGACTTATACGCTAGACTATCAAAATGCGACTTATTACACCGCAGGTGAGAAAGTGTATCAATATGTGGTTAAAGATGCTCTGCCAACAGGTGTTGATTTTTCTGAAGGAACAGTTAAAGTGACAGTAAACGGTGTTGCCTTAACTCAGGGGACAGGAACAGGGACATATGCTATTACGGAAGGTACAAATGGCTTTGAAGTGACGATTCCATGGGCAGCTACTAATACAGCTAGTGATGCTGCAGGTTTAGGTGAAAAGGATGACTTTTTCTATGATCCAATATCAACGATTAAAGTAACTTATCAAGGTGTTCTTTTGAAAGATGCTACCGAAGGTTCTGATAAATACGACACAAATAAAAACTTAGCTACTATCAATCCTAACACTAAAACAAATGATCCCGGTAAAGAAGAATATGTCTATAATGGAAAAATTACAATTGATAAAGTAGCGGCCAATAGTGACACAAAGTTACAAGGTGCTAAATTTGTTCTTCGTCAAAAAGGTTCAGAGAATTATTTAAACCTAGCTGCAGGTACTGAAAATGTAACATTTGGTTCACGTAACAATGCAACTGAATTTACAACTGATCAAAATGGTGCAGTGTCGATTTCAGGTTTAGATGCTGGTGACTATGAGCTTATCGAAACACAGGCTCCTGAAGGTTATAATCTTTTAGATTCTCCTGTATCCGTTACTTTAGGACTAGGTAAGGCAGATGGGAAAGATAATCTTTTGGTAACTTCAAAAGTCGAAAATAATAGTGGTGCCGAATTACCATCAACTGGTGGTATTGGAACAACTATATTTTATACTGTTGGAACAATTCTGATTGTTGCAGGTGGTGTAGTATTAATTGCTCGTCGTCGTGCGCGTGATTAAGAAAATAGGTTAGATTACTCGATGAAAACATTATCAGATAAGCTCGTTTCCTATCTGCTTATCGGAGCTATGATACTTGGGATAGGGTTAATAGCTTACCCCTCGGTATCTGATTGGTGGAATTCTTATCATCAATCTAGGGCTATCATGGACTACCAGGATAAAGTTAGTCATATAGATAAACGTCAATATCAGAAAATTCTTGCTCGAGCTGAGAATTACAATAAACAATTTCTTGAAACAAATATAAAATGGCAATTAACCAAAGAGGAAAAAAAGGAATACAATTCTCAGTTATCCATTGATCAGTCAGGAAATATGGGTTTTATCACGATTCCAAAAATTAACGTTAATCTCCCAATTTTTCACGGTACTAGTGAAGATGTTCTTCAGACTTCAATTGGGCATTTAGAAGGTACGAGTCTGCCTGTGGGAGGTCAGTCAACGCACTCGGTATTATCAGGTCATCGAGGCTTGCCGTCGGCAAAATTGTTTTCAGATTTGGATAAACTGCGTGTGGGAGATCGATGGACTGTTAATATTCTTGATGAGACGTATACCTATGAAGTTGATCAAATTAGAACAGTTTTGCCAAAAGATTTAAGCAATTTGCAAATTGAAGAGGGCAAAGATTACCAAACCCTATTAACATGTACACCTTATGGTATTAATACTCATCGCCTTTTGGTTAGGGGACACCGAGTTGCAAATGAGGATGGTGATGCTTTGGTCATTGCGGATGCTATTCAAATTGATCCTATTTATATAGCTCCCTTCATTGGATTTCCTATTTTACTGTTATTGCTGATGATTTTTCTTCGGTTAATGCGAAAAGATGATCGAAGAAAGCAAATTGTACTGAGTTGGTTTAGAAAGGAACAATCAAATGAAAAGAATTAAGCTAATACTGATAACCTTTCTAATCCTCGTTGGTATCACTTTTCAAGAGAAAGTCTCTGCCCAAGTGGAACAAAAGGGATCAATTGTTATTTCTCCAACTTATAATGGTGTTCCTGTAGTCGGTGGTGATTTACTCGTATATCAAGTGGCAAATTGGTCAGAAAAGGATAATCGCTTTGCTTTTACAAAAGAGTTTTCATCAACAGCGCTTTCTCTTGAACATTTGATAAGTCCTGAGTTAGATCAGTCAGATATCCAAGTTTTAGTGAATAATAGTCATCATGTCAAACCCTATCAGTACATTGATAGCATACCTCAAAAGGGTGTTGTTTTAGAGAATCTCTCGCAAGGCATCTACCTATTTGTACAAAAGGAGTCGGCTCAAGGTTATGAGAAAATGAATCCTTTTGTGATCAGTATTCCAAACAATGGGTCATTATCTGTAGAAGCTAAGGAAAAAATGAGTCCGATCTCTAGCTCGGCCTCTCCGTCAAAAATAGTCAGCTCAAAGGATGACGTGCCAAGGGAAAAGGTGAAAGTATTGCCGTTCACAGGACAAGTTTGGTGGCCTGTGTATCTATCGTTAGTGTGTGGAATTATCTGTTTAGTGCTTTCAATGATTGGAAAAAAAGAATGATTAATCGAAATGTTCGCATCTATTTGTTGAGGCTATTAGGTATTGCCTGTATCATTTTTTCAGTCTTTTATACTTGGAATAACATCGATGCAGCAAGGACGGCTGAAAAGTCAAGTCAAGATATCAACCAGAAATTACAGATAGATCAATCGTCAAAAAGGCTTTTATCAGAAAATGATGCTATGCCTGTCTCCGCTGTATCTGGTGTGGACTATCTTGGAAAATTAACGATTACTAGTGAGAATATTACTCTACCAGTAGCTGCTAAATATCGTTTTGAACAAATGTCACTAACACCGACTCGATACAGAGGTTCATATAAAACCAATGATCTTGTCATCTGTGCTCATAATTATCGTTATCAATTTGATCCACTTAGGACGATTCCTATGGGAGAAAAGATTGAATTTGAAACAGTTGATGGTAAAACATATTCTTATGTGATTACAAATCGAGAAATCATTAAGCCAACAGCAGTTGAAGAGGTTATTAAGGAGACGGCAGGTGATACTGACTGGGATTTGAGTTTATTCACCTGTACTCCAAGCGGTGCTGCTAGGGTAATCATTCGGTGCCGATTAGTTGCTTAACATTGGTAGCTGACTTTAATGGATGATAAGATTTTAAATGATTTTTAAGTGATTAAGATGTCGTATTTACGATGTTTTGGTCACTTTTTTTATCTAGTTAAGAAGGCTGTAGTAATTGTTAAGGTTAGAAAAAAAGCAAACCTCCTAGGAGATTTGCTTCTGACTTGGTTCGCCCCAAAAGAATAGGGGGAATACAGGGTTATTTACGAGCTAAAAGGTCACGAATTTCAGTAAGAAGAACTTCTTCGTTTGAAAGAACAACTTCTTCAACAACTTCGTCTTGTTTTGGCATGAATTTAGTTGCAGCTTTAACAACGAAGAAGAGAATTGTACCAACAACTAAAAAGTTGAGGACAGCGCTCAAGAAGCTACCGTATGCTACACCATTCCAAGTTAATTCAGCGATGCGTTCTGCACCAGCTGCTTTCAAAACAGGGTTCAATAGAAGTGGTGTGATGATGTCTTCTACTAATGAAGTGATGATGGCCCCAAAGGCAGCACCAAAGATAACGGCAACAGCCAAGTCAAGGACATTACCTTTAAACAAAAAAGCTTTTAATTCTTTAATCATAATTGATTCCTTTCTTTATTAGAATTTATTATACAGTAAAGGAAGATTAGGAGCAAGGGATTTGAATTTTTTCTTATGTTAAAGATACTGTCATATCATAGGATGGCAAGTTTTTTCTAAAAGTTTCTGGTTTTTTCTGAAAATAGCCAAGTGAGTCTGTTAAAAGGGGTATCCCAAAATGATACCTAGAATTGGTTTTTAAAATGATAGCTTTATCAATAGTGATCGATAGACCTAGGTAAGTTTTTTGATGAAGAGAACAAATTCCATTTTTACGGCATAGACTAAATTTTTATTTTACACGTGCTATGGTTAATGCTATAATGTAATGTAAGGCAAAATTGGATTTTTGTGGAGGTGATGTTGTGATTTTGGATAAAGAAACCATTGCTCAAATCAAGCAAGAAACCAATATTGTAGATGTTATCGGAGAGGTTGTTGCTCTATCGAAAGCAGGTCACAATCACTTGGGGCTCTGTCCCTTTCATAAGGAAAAAACGCCATCATTTAACGTTATCGAAGATAAGCAATTTTACCATTGCTTCGGTTGTGGAAAATCAGGTGACGTTTTTAAGTTTCTAGAAGATTATAGGCAAATTCCGTTTAAAGAGGCTGCTTCTATCTTGGCAGAGCGCTTGGGCATGTCTGTTCAAGTGACACAAACTAATTATCATCAGCCTAAGCATCCTCACGAGAAACTATTTCAGATCAATGCTGATGCCAATAAGTTCTTTCAGGCAGTTTTAATGACAACAAAGCAAGGAGAGGTGGCACGACAGTATTTATATGAGAGAGGGCTAACGGATGAGTTGATTAAGCATTTCCAGATTGGACTATCACCTGAAGAACCTGATTATTTATTCAAATCTTTATCGAATAAGTATGATGAGGAGACTATTTTAGCTTCAGGTCTTTTCAATCTATCTGAGGAATCAAATCGTATCTATGATGCTTTTCAAAATCGGATTATGTTTGCCTTGACGAATGATCAAGGGAAAGTCATTGGTTTTTCTGGCCGTATTTGGACAGAGCAGGCTAAAGAGAGTCATCAAGCAAAATACAAAAATACTCGTTCAACACCAATCTTTAATAAATCTTATGAGTTTTACCATTTAGATCAGGCTAAACCAGTCATTGTCAAAAAACGTGAAGTTTATCTAATGGAAGGTTTCATGGATGTCATCGCTGCCTATAAAGCTGGTATCGTCAATGCTGTAGCTTCTATGGGGACGGCGTTGACGCAGGAACATGTGAATCATCTGAGTCAATTCACTAAAAAAGTCGTCCTAACCTATGATGGTGATGCTGCTGGGCAAAACGCCATTGCCAAATCTTTAGATATTCTAGCACCGTTTACAGTGGATGTTGTCAAGATGCCACAAGGAATGGATCCGGATGAATACTTGAAAGCTACTTCAGCGGGAGAATTGGCCTATTTACTTGAAAAATCTCGGATTAGTCAAGTGGAATTTTGGATGTATCATCTCCTTCCTGAGAACAGTGATAACCTTCAAAGTCAGATTGCTTATGTGGAGCAAATAGCTGATATCATTGCTAAAGAACCATCCATTACAGCTCAAAATACCTATATCAGTAAAGTTGCAGAGTTGCTGCCAGATTTTGACTACCATCAAGTTGAGCAGTCTGTCAATAACCGGCGTCTCTCCATAAGACAAGATGCGGTTCAAACGCAAGTAGCGGAGCCTGTCTATATCGATATGCCAATCGTTAAGCAGGTGACAGCCCTTAGAAAGACAGAGAACCATCTTTTTCATCGCATGCTCTTTCATCCTGTGATTTTAAATGATTTTAAACTAAGGGATGACTTTCAATTCCATACCCCCGAATTAATTGAGTTGTATCAACTGTTATTGGCTAATGGGGATATTACTTCATTTGAATTATCTGGAGAGTCTGAAGCAGTGCAGCAGGCCTATTATCAAGTTTTGGAAGAGCAGTTGCCAGAAGAAGTTGGAGACAATGAAATCTTAGATTTAGAGAGACATCGTCAACGTTTATTAGCTCAAAATGATATGCGTAAGCAAAGTCAATTGATTAAAGATACGAGTAACCAGGGCGATCAAGAAAGTGCACTTGCCGCCTTAGAAGCACTTATTGCACAGAAAAGAAATATAGAATAGAGGGAATTATGGCAGAAAAAACTAAAGAAATAACAACTTTTAACGTTCAGGTTGCTGAGTTTATTCGTAATCACAAGCAAGCTGGTACTGCTGTCGATACCGAAGTTACTGAAAAATTAGTTATTCCCTTTAGTTTAGATGCAGATCAAATCGATGATCTTTTAGAGCGTCTAACCGATGGTGGTATTGCTATTACAGATAAGGATGGCAATCCATCCTCTAAATACGTTGTCGAAGCACCAAAACCTGAAGAGTTAACAGATGAAGAGCTTCTAGGTAGCAATTCAGCGAAAGTGAACGACCCTGTTCGTATGTACCTGAAAGAAATTGGTGTCGTACCACTGTTAACCAATGAGGAAGAAAAAGAATTGGCTATTGCTGTTGAAAATGGTGATCTTCAAGCCAAACAACGTCTTGCAGAAGCTAACTTACGTTTGGTTGTTTCTATCGCAAAACGTTATGTAGGGCGTGGGATGCAATTCTTGGATTTGATTCAAGAAGGTAATATGGGACTTATGAAAGCTGTTGATAAATTTGATTACTCAAAAGGGTTCAAATTTTCAACTTATGCGACATGGTGGATCCGCCAGGCTATTACACGTGCTATCGCGGACCAAGCTCGCACCATCCGTATTCCCGTTCACATGGTGGAAACAATCAACAAACTGGTTCGTGAGCAACGTAATCTTTTGCAAGAGTTAGGACAAGATCCAACACCCGAGCAAATTGCAGAACGCATGGATATGACTCCTGACAAGGTTCGTGAGATCCTAAAAATTGCACAAGAGCCAGTCTCTCTTGAAACACCTATCGGTGAAGAAGATGATAGTCATTTAGGTGATTTTATTGAAGATGAAGTGATTGAAAATCCAGTTGATTACACCACACGTGTTGTTCTTCGTGAGCAGTTAGATGATGTTCTTGATACACTCACAGATCGTGAAGAAAACGTTCTTCGTTTGCGTTTCGGTTTAGATGATGGAAAAATGCGTACGCTCGAAGATGTCGGTAAAGTCTTTAACGTTACCCGTGAACGTATCCGCCAGATTGAAGCAAAAGCGCTTCGCAAACTCCGCCATCCAAGCCGTAGCAAACAGCTCAAAGACTTTATGGAGGACTAAAACAGCCTAGGCATAGACTGTTTTAGGTAATTTAATAAAAATGACCACTGTTAGCCTACTAGATACTTTAATCGTTTGCTAAAAACAAGAAATGAGTAAAGTGAAGCCTGTTTAGGTGTTCTGCTAAAAATAGAAATCAGAGTAATCAGTCAGATATTTTTAATTGCTCACTAGAAATAAGAAACAAGAGTAGGAGTAGCCTGTTTTAGTACCCTACTAGAACTAGAGTAGTCTAATAGACATTTTTAATCGCCTTAATTCCAGATAAGCTATTGTGAAAGGGAAAATATGTCAGAAGTTATCAATTATACGGAAGAAGAAATTGCTAATATTAAAGAGCGTATTTTTGAGGCTCTTGAAGAAGTTATTGATCCTGAACTGGGTATTGACATCATCAATCTTGGTTTGATTTATGAAATTCACTTCGAGCAAGATGGTAAAACACAAATCGACATGACCTTAACAACTATGGGATGTCCACTAGCAGACCTTATTACAGATCAGATTTATGATGTTTTAAAGTCTGTTCCAGAAGTGACAGATGCAAAAGTTCGTTTGGTATGGACACCAGCTTGGTCAGTAGAGCGTCTTAGCCGCTACGCTAGAATAGCTCTTGGGATTCGATAAATAATAAAGGAGGAAGGATTGTGAAAACACTTAGTATAGTCGTACCGTGCTATAATGAGGAGGAGACAATTCTTCCTTTTTTAAAGGCCATGCGAAAAGTTGAAAAGAAATTTGCAAATGAATTGCTCTTTGACTATTACTTTATTAACGATGGTTCTTCAGATAACACACTTGATATCTTAAGAGATATCTCTCGGAGTTATTTGAATGTTCATTACTTGTCCTTGTCTAGAAATTTTGGAAAAGAAGCGGCTCTATTAGCTGGATTAGAAGAAGTTGAAGGAGATTTTGTAACAGTAATAGATGCAGACTTACAAGATCCTCCAGAGTTACTTACTGAAATGTATGCAAAAATTCAAGAAGGTTACGATGTTGTGGGAACCCGCAGAGCGAATCGAAAAGGGGAGCCACCTTTGAGATCGTTTTTTGCTAGAACATTTTATTGGTTGATCAATCTTGTTTCTAGTACAGAGATTGTTGATGGTGTTAGGGATTTTCGTTTGATGACGCGTCAAGTAGTTGATAGTGTTTTGGAACTTGGTGAAGTTAATCGCTTTTCTAAAGGGCTTTTTTCTTGGGTAGGTTATGATGTCACTTATATTTCTTTTGAGAATAAGAATCGCATAGCTGGAAAAACATCGTGGTCTTTTTGGGGATTGTTAAAATATTCTGTTGATGGATTTGTTAACTTCTCGGAAGCCCCTTTAACCTTAGCTGTATGGGCTGGCTCATGTTCCTTCTTATTGTCTGTAGTAGCTATGTTGTTCATTATCATTAGGCGTCTTGTTTTTGGTGATCCAGTTGCTGGTTGGGCAAGTTTAGTGACCATTATGCTTTTTATTGGTGGCATCCAGTTGCTTTGTTTAGGGATAATTGGTAAATATATTGCTAAAATTTTCTTAGAGACTAAGAAACGTCCTGTTTACATTGTCAAAGAAAAAGAATGAAATAAAACCCTTTTTTTGATATACTTTGTTTCAAGAACAATAGAATCAAGGAGAAGAACATGATTTTAATTACAGGTGCCAATGGGCAATTGGGAACGGAACTTCGTTATTTGCTAGATGAACGTCATGAGGAGTACGTAGCAGTTGATGTAGCTGAAATGGATATTACTGATTTAGCAAAGGTGGAGGAAGTTTTTGAACAGGTTAAACCAACATTAGTTTATCACTGTGCTGCTTATACTGCGGTTGATGCGGCTGAAGACGAAGGGAAAGAGCTCAACTACGCTATTAATGTGACTGGAACGGAAAACGTTGCAAAAGTTGCTGCTAAACATGATGCAACTTTAGTATACATTTCAACAGATTATGTCTTTGATGGTGAAAAGCCAGTTGGTCAAGAATGGCTTGAAACGGATACACCGGATCCAAAGACTGAGTATGGACGTACCAAACGACTTGGTGAAGAAGCTGTTGAAAAGTATGCGAAGAACTTTTACATCATTCGCACAGCTTGGGTATTTGGCAATTATGGTAAAAACTTTGTCTTCACCATGCAAGAGTTAGCTAAAAAACACCCTCGTTTGACTGTTGTTAATGACCAGCATGGTCGTCCAACTTGGACACGTACCTTGGCTGAATTTATGACTTACTTGGCTGAAAACCGCAAAGAGTTTGGTTACTACCACCTTTCAAATGATGCGGATCAAGACACAACGTGGTATGACTTTGCTGTAGAAATTTTGAAAGATATAGACGTTGAAGTAGCGCCTGTTGATTCATCTGCCTTTCCAGCTAAAGCGAAACGTCCTCTTAACTCAACCATGAGTTTGGAAAAAACAAAAGCTACTGGATTTGTTATTCCAACATGGCAGGATGCCTTACAAGAGTTTTATAAGCAAGATAAAAAATAAATGATTCCATAGAAATTCCTCTTTGGCTAGCAGTGCCAGAGAGGATTTTTTTATTTAAACGAAGAAAATGAAATTATGGTATAATATACTATGATTGTACTAAATAGAATGGAGTTTTTATGCGCCATATTTTTATAATAGGAAGCAGAGGGCTGCCTGCTAAATATGGTGGCTTTGAGACCTTTGTTGAAGCATTAGTGACACATCAGGTGAGTTCCCAACTAAAGTATCATGTTGCCTGTTTGAGTGATGAGAAAACAGGAGAACATTTTACCTTTAGAGGTGCGGATTGTTTTACGATTAATCCACCTAAACTTGGCCCAGCTCGTGTGATGGCATATGATATGATGGCTATTCATTACGCACTTTCTTACATTAAAAAGCATCAAATTGAACGTCCTATTTTTTACATACTAGGAAATACTATCGGTCGCTTTATGAAACCTTTTGCAAAAAAAATTAAAGCAGTCGGTGGTACGCTACTGGTTAATCCAGATGGTTTAGAATGGCGCCGATCCAAGTGGTCAAAACCTGTTCAATTCTATTTGAAACAATCAGAAAAAGTTATGACCCAAGTTGCAGATTTTATTATTGCAGATAATGAGGGGATAGAGGACTATATAAAGGTCTCCTATCCATGGAGTAAGACCCGTTTTATTGCTTATGGGACTGACACAAAGAAATCGTCTTTAACTCAAGACGATACGCGTGTGAGATCTTTTTACGATAAGTGGAGAACAAAAGAAGAAGACTATTATCTTATTGTCGGTCGTTTTGTTCCTGAAAATAATTATGAAGTAATGCTGAAAGAGTTTAAGGCAAGCCAAACTAGCAGGAAACTCCTCCTTGTATGTAATCACGAAGGGAATCCTTATGTGGATGAACTTGCTGTAAAAACAGATTTCCAATCAGATCCCAGAATTCATTTTGTTGGAACTGTTTATGATAAGGAATTGCTTGCTTACATCCGTGAATCAGCTTATGCCTACATTCATGGTCATGAGGTGGGCGGTACTAATCCAGGCTTACTTGAAGCATTGGCTCATACAGATGTGAATCTCATTTTAGGTGTTGATTTTAATCAAAAAGTAGCTCAACAAAAAGCCCTGTATTGGTCAAAAGAAGAAGGAAACTTAAAAACGCTTATTGAGTCAGTGGATACTAACGATTTTAAATACTTGGGAAGGCAAGCCAGGAAACATGTTGACTCTAACTATACTTGGGAAAAAATTGTAGGAGAATACGAGGAATTATTTCTAAATGAAAGTTAATATTGTGATGTCCACCTACAATGGGGAGAAGTATTTGGCTGATCAAATTAAGAGTATCCAGAGCCAAACTTTTGAGGACTGGCAACTGCTGATTCGTGATGATGGCTCTAGTGATAACACACCATCAATCATTAGAGATATGGCTAAAAAGGATGATAGAATCCATTTTATCAATGATGGTCAAAATGAAAATTATGGTGTTATCAAGAGTTTTTACCATTTAGTTAAATACGATTCTGCCGATTATTACTTTTTTAGTGATCAAGATGATGTTTGGTTGCCTGAAAAAATAGAAGTAACTTTAAAAAGAGCACAGAGTGAAACATCAGCTAAGCCTCTCTTAGTTTATACAGATTTGAAGGTTGTCAATGAAGATTTGGCAGTTCTTCAAGAAAGTATGATAAAATCTCAGTCGCACCATGCTAATACTGAGCTGGTACAGGAGTTGACGGAAAATACGGTAACTGGTGGTACCATGATGATCAATAAAGCCTTGGCTGATAAATGGCAGGTGTATGATAACCTACTCATGCATGATTGGTACTTGGCTTTATTAGCGGCATCCCTTGGAAAACTCATCTACATTGACCAAGCTACGCAACTCTACCGCCAGCATGAAGCTAATGTTTTGGGAGCGAGGACCTGGTCTAAACGAGCAAAAAATTGGTTGAAGCCTAATACACTGATTTCAAAATACTGGTGGCTCATTAAATCAAGTCAAAACCAAGCCGAAAAATTATTGGCTCAAGAAATGTCGGAATCATCAACTCAGATGGTTAAAGCATATGTTTATTTAATGGACAACAATTGGTTGGATCGATGGCGTTTACTCAGAGAGTATAAGTTTAAAAAAAATCGGTGGTTTCACACTTTTGTGTTTACAATATTAATTATAACGAAGTTAGGTTATCAATAAAATTGGAGAAAAAATGAATTATTTTGATAAAAAAAATAGAATTTTACTAAGAGAAATGGTGAAGACAGATTTTAAATTAAGGTATCAAGGTAGTGCAATAGGCTATCTTTGGTCGATTTTAAAGCCACTTTTAATGTTTACAATCATGTATCTTGTCTTCATTCGTTTTTTACGTTTAGGAGGAGATGTACCACATTTTGCCATTGCTTTGTTATTGGCTAATGTTATATGGTCGTTTTTTTCAGAAGCGACTTCAATGGGCATGGTTTCGATTGTTACTCGAGGAGACTTACTTAGAAAGCTAAATTTCTCAAAACATACTATTGTTTTGTCAGCAGCATTAGGAGCTTTGATTAACTTTGGTATTAATCTCATTGTTGTTTTAATTTTTGCAATTATCAATGGGGTGAGTATTTCCTGGAATGTTATTTTGGCTATTCCATTATTTTTAGAGTTATTTATTTTAGCCTTAGGCGTTGGATTGCTTTTATCAACAGTATTTGTTAAATTTAGAGATCTTGGTCAAATTTGGGAAGTATTCTTGCAAGCAGGGATGTATGCAACACCTATTATTTATCCAATTAGTTTTGTATCAAATCAAAATTTGATGGCAGCTAAGGTGATGATGCTCAATCCGATGGCTCAAATTATCCAAGATTTGCGGTATACTCTGATTGATCCTGCTAATACAACTA
The DNA here is from genome assembly GCF_002953735.1 of Streptococcus pluranimalium. Taxonomy (NCBI): domain Bacteria; kingdom Bacillati; phylum Bacillota; class Bacilli; order Lactobacillales; family Streptococcaceae; genus Streptococcus; species Streptococcus pluranimalium. Next base: position 634,644 of record NZ_CP025536.1, read on the forward strand.
TTTGGCAAATGTCTAATCACTGGTGGTATATAGTCATTCCATATATTATTCCCTTTGTTGTATTTATAGTTGGATTAACTGTTTTTAATAAGAGTTCTAAACGATTTGCGGAGATCATCTAATGTCAAATGAAATAGCAGTAAAAGTTGAACATGTTAGTAAATATTTTAAATTACCAACCGAGAGTACATATAGTCTTCGTACGGCAGTTGTTAACCGTTTTAAAGGTATTAAAGGCTATCGTGAGCAACACGTCTTAAAAGATATTAATTTTGAAGTTAATAAAGGTGACTTTTTTGGGATTGTTGGCCGAAATGGTTCAGGTAAATCGACACTTTTGAAAATTATCTCACAGATTTACACTCCTGAAAAAGGTTCTGTCAGTATTGATGGTAAATTAGTATCGTTTATCGAATTAGGAGTAGGATTTAATCCTGAGTTAACTGGTCGAGAAAATGTTTATATGAATGGAGCCATGCTTGGGTTTACAACTGAAGAAGTTGATAAAATGTATGATGATATCGTAGAATTTGCTGAGCTAAGAGATTTCATGAATCAAAAGCTAAAAAACTACTCAAGTGGTATGCAAGTTCGATTGGCATTCTCTGTTGCTATAAAAGCTCAAGGGGATATTCTAATTCTTGATGAAGTGTTGGCTGTTGGTGATGAGGCTTTTCAGCGTAAATGTAATGATTATTTTATGGAACGAAAAGCAAGTGGAAAGACAACAATTCTGGTTACCCATGATATGGGAGCAGTAAAAAAATATTGTAATAAAGCAGTCCTCATTGAAGATGGTTTGGTAAAAGCATATGGGGACCCAGACGATGTTGCCAACCAATATAGTTTTGATAATGCAGTATCAACAGCACCACAGGAAATTCTTGATGAGAATGATTCAATAGAAGATAATCAAGAATCTGAGATAGAAAATAATTCAAAACTTTTCGTAGATAATTTACAGGTCAAGTTACTTTCACCAGAAAAATTAACTCAGAATGATATTGTTGAGTTTGATATTTCATACGATGTTTTGAAAGATATCGAAACCCACCCTGTATTTTCGATGACGGATATTGATCGAAATATCTGGATATATAATGATAATGCCTATGATACTCCGACTAAAACAAAAGGACACAAGCATTTAAAATATCAATGTAGTTTGTCTGCCATTAATGATATTAAACTAAAACTTCAAGTGACCATTTTAGGACCTTCTCGAGAAATGTTAGCATTTGCAAATTCAGAAAATACTCCAATCTTTATGGTAACTCGTACAGATATCAGTGGAGATGATTTTTCAGCTATGGATTCAGCAGCAGGACTAGTTCGAAGAAATGGACATTGGGTAATTACAGAGTAAGGAAGATATATGGGGAGTTCTCTAGTTTCAATTGTTTGTACAGTTTATAATAAAAGGAAATGGATTGAACAGACTATTGATAGTTTTTTAAGTCAAAAGACAAATTTTGAATTTGATATTGTTATTATTGATGATGCATCTACAGATGGATCACAGGATATATTAGCAGAATTTGAAAAGCAATATCCTGAAAAAATAACTGTCTTTTATAATGAAAAAAATCTCGGTATTGCAGAAACTTGGTTAAAAATTTGTGACACTATTCAAACTCCATATATTGCTAGATGTGATGGTGATGATGTTTGGATAAACCCACAAAAATTACAACTTCAAGTTGAAGCATTGAGAAATAACCCAAAATCAAAATGGTCAAGTACAGATATCGATTTAATTGATGAGAATGGTAACTTAATTGATAGTTCTATATTTGAATCTGGGAAAATGTCAAAAGTTCATGATTTTGAAACATTATTATCAACCAGAGGCTTTTTAGCACCATCTACATTTCTGGTTGAAACTAAGCTAATACAAGAAATTAATCATCAAATTGACCTGGAAACTGCCGATGATACCTTTGATATTCAGCTCAATTTATTCCAGAAAACTGAGTTGACTTACATACCAGAATCGACTGTTTTATATCGTGTTAACCAAGGTTCTGATTCAAGACCAACTGATTTCAGTAAAGTGGAAGACCGTTTTAATAAGCTTTTAAGAACTCAGAAAAATTATCTAGATAGATATCCTGATTCTAACTATCGAGAAATGCTAGAAATTCTTTTGGATAGAAATAACCAATATGAACTAGAACTTTCGAAGAAAGCAGCTGGTTTAGAACAACTTGGTTTTGAGAAAATTACCATTTATTTTGATAAAGATGGTGAAGGATTTAGTCAAAAAGCTATTGAGCAATATCCATTAGAAACACAATCGGATATTGGAATCATATTACCGGAAAACTGTAATCGTATTCGTATCGACATGTCTGAACAACCTAGTTTTTATGATTCAATTATTTTAATTTCCAAAGCAACTAATACTCAGATTTTCCCTGTTTTTTCAAATGCAATTGTAATTGATGTTGCATACGTATTTCCAGATTCAGATCCTCAAATGATTTTTGAACTTCCTCAAGATATCTATGGTAAGGACTTTATCCTAAAGTATAAAACAAGCGAAATTAATGATATTCAATCTTCAAATTACATTGCGAAGAAACTATCTAAAGATGTTCATGATTTAAAAATGATTTATCAAAAATCACTGAAAGCTCAAACTATATTAGAAAACCATCAAAAGCAATTGCAGGATAAAATTGAAGAGCAAAGAAGAGAAATAGAATATATAACACAACTCTATAATGGAGTTATTAGTTCAAGACGATGGTCAATTCCCACTAAAATTATCAATTTCCTTAGGAGAAAAAAATGAAGCGTTTGCTTTTATATGTACATTTTAACAAATTTGATTCCTTGAGTTCCCATGTTCGTTATCAGCTAGAGCAGATGCGACCTTTGTTTTCTAATGTACTATTTATATCAAACAGTCAATTGAACAGCCAAACAATTGATGAGCTAAAACATAACAAACTGATAGATGATTTTATTCAACGTGAAAATTCAGGGTTTGATTTTGCAGCATGGCGTGACGGCATGTTGGAAATTGGATTTGATGAATTAACTAGTTATGATTCTGTAACTGTGATGAATGATACTTGTTTTGGACCTCTATGGGATTTAAAAGATTACTATTTGAATTTTGAATCAGATCACTCCGTTGATTTTTGGGGAATGACAAATAATCGCGAGACAAAGAAGTCTCGACACTCACAAGGTTTTCGCGAACACCTTCAAAGTTACTATATGGTCTTTCATAAACCGGTTTTGTTAAGCAGTGCATTCCAGGAATTTTGGAAAAATATAAAAAGTTATCAAGATGTTCAGGATGTTATTAATCATTATGAAACCCAAGTTACAACCAATCTTGTAGATGCTGGATTCAATTATAAAGCTATCTTTGATACAACTGACGAAGAAGCAAGTCATCTCCTTCATGCAGATTTTTCATATTATCATCCTACAGCCATTCTTCAAAAACGTGTCCCATTTCTGAAAGTGAAAGCAGTAGATGCCAATCAGCATATTACTCCTTATTTGCTTAATGAAATCGAAAAAACAAGTCAGTATCCCGTTGATTTGATTGTTAGTCATATGTCTAAAATCAATTATCCAGATTTCAAGTATTTGTTAGGACGAAAATATCTTAAAGATATTAGTAGTGTTCCTATCACTAAAAAAGTAGCTGTTCATTTGCATGTATTTTATGTGGATTTACTTGAGGAGTTTTTGGATGCTTTTAGACATTTTGAGTTTGCATTTGATTTGTATATTACAACTGATAGTGCAGAAAAAGTATCTAAAATTGAAGGGACACTAAATCAATCAAATCAGAAAGCAAAGATTTATATTACTGGAAATATCGGTCGTGATGTTTTACCAATGCTAAAATTGAAGACTGAATTGTCACTATATGATTATGTTGGACATTTCCATACTAAGAAGTCTAAAGAAGCAGATTTTTGGGCTGGAGAATCTTGGCGAAAAGAATTGATAGATATGCTTGTTTTACCTGCCAATCAGATCTTATCGCATCTAGAAAAAGAAGATGATTTAGGTCTTGTGATAGCAGATATTCCGACATTTTTCCGTTACAATCGAATTGTAAATGCCTATAATGAAAATCAGATTGCACCAGAAATGAATGAATTATGGGATAAAATGGGGTTACAAAAGTCTATTGATTTTAATGCATTTCATACGTTTGTTATGTCATATGGAACCTTTGTTTGGTTTAAGTATAATGCCTTAAAACCATTATTTGATTTAGATCTAAATGATGATGATGTCCCAGAAGAACCATTACCACAGAATTCAATTCTTCATGCAATCGAGCGACTATTAGTATATATTGCTTGGGATAGAAACTATGATTTTCGGATTTCTAAAACGACAACAGAACTAACACCTTTTATTGATAACAAGTTATTAAATGAGAGAGGTGATTTACTACCTCATACTTACGTTGACTTTAATCATTTAGGTGGTATCAAAGGAGCAGTAAAATATATCTTTGTAGGGCCAGCAAGGGCAATTAAGTATATTTTGAAAAGATTGAAGGAGAAAATTTAAAAAAGAAATGAACATATTTTCGAATCAAAAAATTCTAAAACACCTGCATACTTTGATCTTTTTTTTATCAATATGTGGTTTGAACTTAGTTTATCTGAATCATTATTTTGTATCAGGTATACAACTTGGTGAAGGTTTTTATTCGTTTTCACATATATTAGCAATGTTATCTCCGATTGGGGTACTTGTATCAGCATGGTATTTATCGTTTGGTTTAAAAAAGCAAAGCTTTATAAGATTGGGTTTCGGAGTAGTTGTCTATTGGATATTAGCATATTTTATAAAATGGACGAGAAATCTGAATAATCCTGATTTTAATCCATTGTCTCTAAATAACAATCATTTTTTTCAGACAAATGGTTTTTTAATTGCTGGAGTAATTATCATCTTAGCATTCTTGTTTAGAATACTTCAAAAAATATTTTTTAAAGAAAGTTCATTGGTAACTTTTTTTAATAAAAATAGTTTCAGTGATGGATATATTTTTATTTTACTCTTCATAATAATGACTGATGCTGAGCTTTTACAAATTATTAAATCTACAGTAGAGGCATATCTAAATTTAAATGACATTAGGAATTATATTAAAATATTTATTGGAAATGTCATAATTGTACAGGTTCTATTTCTTCTCGTTATTAGATTGTCCTATAAGGCCATACATGATTTCAAAAATAACAAAGCTACTTTTAGCTTAACAGTAGTCACTTCCTTATTATTAGCCGTTACCTTAAATTTTGGGTTTCAGTTTGGCATTAAAGGAGACTCGGATCTTTTAGGTAAATATATATTTCCAGGAGCAACACTCTATCAAATTCTATTTTTATATTTTATATTTCAATTTCTATTTTTATGTACTAATAGATTTATTTTAACATCAATATTTTCCATTATGCTAATGATAATTGCTGTATTTGCTAATGTCATTAAGTTTAAAATGCGAAGTGAACCAATTTTGGTCAGTGATTTATTTTGGTTGAAAGATATTACCTTATTATTAGGCTTTATTTCATTTAAATTCGTTGCAATTTTAATAGTTTTAGTTGTCATTACGCTTATTTTATTTATTTTTCTGAATAAAAGATTCTTTAATAATAAAATTATTAATGGTGTAAGTTGGAGAATTATAGGATTACTATCAATAATTGCAATAATGAGTCTAAATTTTTGGGTTTTTTCAAAAGAAAAAGATAAAAAAATTTTAGGTAATATTCCAGTTATCTCCACATTAAATAATTGGTCTGATATGACATGGATGGGTTTTAAAGTAAATTCACAGTTTAAATCTTTAGCGTTTGTTTGGACGAAACAGTTAACTAAAAATGTTATGGAAAAACCCAAAGACTATTCAAAAGAAACCATAAAAAAAATAGTAAGAAAATACGAAAAAAAAGCAATTGCTATTAATAGAAATAGGAAAAATAGTATATCTGATCAGACGGTTATCTATATTTTAAGTGAAGGTTTTTCTGATCCATCAAGGATTAGTGATGTTACTATTAGTAAGCCAATTATTGAAAAAATACAGCAAATAAAAGATGAGACAACTAGTGGCTTGATGCATTCAGATGGATATGGTGGAGGAACTGCTAATATGGAGTTTCAGTCATTGACGGGGTTACCTTTTTATAATTACTCTAATAATGTTTCTACACTTTTTACAGAAGTAGTTCCTAAAATGAAGACTATTCCAGCTTTAAGTGATCAGTTCATACAAAGTGAGCGATATGTATTGCATGGATCGGATGCAAAAAATTACAATAGGCTATCTGTTTATAAAAAAATGGCTTTTGACAATTTTATTTTTTCAAATGGTTCAGATGAAACATTTAATAATCCAGAAAATCAAGGTGTTAATTTAAGTGACCAAGCTATTTATGATAATGTTATCGAACAATTAAATCAAAACAATCAATTCTTTTCAGTGATTACAATGCAAAATCATGCCCCTTGGTCGATAGGTGGTCCTCAAGATATATTTGGTGAAGGTGAAAATTATTCAGAACAAGAGAATGCGGACTTAACGTCGTATGTGAGGTTAATGAATATTACAGATAATGCAACTAAGGATTTTCTCTCTAAATTATCCAATATAGATAAAAAAATTACTGTTGTTTTCTATGGAGATCATTTACCTGGCTTATATCCGCAAAAATCTTTTACAACTGATCCCGATAGTCAATATAGAACTGATTATTTTATCTGGTCAAATTATCAAAATAAAAAAATAAATCATCCTCTTGTTAATTCTAGTGATTTTTCGGCGGCATTACTAGAGCATACTGATAGTAAAGTATCTCCATATTACGCCCTTCTTACAGATATAATGAATGATGCAAGTGTAGATAAAAAAGACTTGACTAAATATCAAAAACAACTTCGAGAGGATCTCTCGATTATTCAGTACGATATAACCTTAGGCAAAAATTATATTTCACAATATCAAGATTTTTTTATAATAGGAGAATAGAATGAATGACAAAATTGCTGTTTTACTTCCAGCTTACAATGAAGAAGTAACGATTCAAAAGGTAATAAAGGATTTTCAAAATGAATTGCCAAATGCTGTTATTTACGTATATGATAATAATTCGAAGGATAAGACGAATCAATTAGCTTTGGAAGCTGGAGCAATTGTCAGATTTGAACCTCGTCAGGGAAAAGGTAATGTAGTACGTTCTATGTTTCGAGAAATTGATGCTGACTATTATATTATGGTGGATGCCGATGATACTTATCCAGCTAAAGAAGTTCATAAATTATTAGAGCCATTGAGAACAGGAATGGCAGATATGACCATTGGTGATCGCTTATCGAATGGCTCATATGCAGAAGAAAATAAAAGAGGATTCCATGGTTTTGGGAATAGCCTAGTAAAGAATTTGATTAATAAACTTTATAAAGGAAATTATGAAGATATCATGACTGGTTATAGAGGATTTAACCGTTTATTTGTTAAAACTTTTCCTGTGCTTTCGCCCGGATTTGAAATCGAGACTGAATTATCAATTCACTCTTTGGATAAACGTTTTAAATTAGTGGAGGTCCCCATAACTTATCAAGACCGCCCTGAAGGAAGTGAATCAAAATTAAATACATTTTCAGACGGATTTAAAGTTTTAAGAATGATTTTTAATCTTTTTAAAGACTATAAACCATTACTTTTCTTTTCATTGTTCAGCTTACTATTTTTCATTTTGGGACTTCTAGTTGGTGTTCCTGTTATTACTGAATTCGCTAAGACTGGTTTAATCGAAAAAATGCCATCTGCTATTTTAGCAACAGGATTTATGATATTATCTGCGCTTTCTTTTGTTTCTGGATTCATCCTAGATACCATTGTGAGACAAAATAAAATGCAATATGAATTGAAAATCTATGATTATTTTGAAAGAAATGGAAGAAATGATTGAGAAACTTCGTTTTTTTATTGGAACTTGCATGGATAGCCTAATTAAATTTAGATTTATTATCGCTATTTTACTATTTATATGTAGTGTTAGTTTCGAATTACATGGTAGTTCAATTTCAAATTGGAATAATTTTGGAGTGAGAGAAATCTCATCAGGTAAGGAATCGAAAACAATTAACCAATTTTCAAATTCAGAAACTATAAATTTAAAAGAAGAATTTGAAAATTGGATTTCTATCCCTGAAAGATCTGATGGTACTATAATAGGAGTGCCTAGAATGATCAGAACCGACGAATGGTTGGTTCAGACCCCGTTTTTTATATCACAAGCAAATACGGGCAATCATTTTAATAATAAATCATATGGTCTATCTGGACAAAATATGATTTTAGCATATAATGCACCAGTTTTTGATATATCAGTTATAGGAAAACCGTTTAATTGGGGCTTTTTATTTCTTGGACCATCTAGAGGCCTCTCTTGGTATTGGAGTTTGAAATTAATTGGTTTATTACTACTTTCGTTTGAGTTTAGTATGATTTTAACGAAAAAAAATAAATGGCTTTCTTTGATAGGTTCTTTTTGGATAACATTTACGCCATCAATCCAGTGGTGGTTTATGCAGCATTTAGGTGATATTATCTTCTTTTCATTGGCTATAATGGTAGGAGTATTTCACTATTTTAGACAAAAGAGTGTGCTCAACAAACTTTTATTATCCTTTTTAATCGGTAGCTCAATTGTTGGTTTTATTCTCGTAATATATCCCGCTTTTCAGGTGCCATTTGCCTATGTCATATTAGCTTTTCTATCGATAGAATTAATTAGGGCAATAAAAGAAAAAAGATATAATAAGAAAGATTATTTTATTATTCCAGTGACATTATTTTGTTCGGTAGCGATTGTCATTTATACATTATTGAGAAGTAAAGAAGCTCTAGAATTGACATTATCGACAGTCTACCCTGGACAAAGAGTTTCAGTTGGTGGGGAGCTTTCGTGGTCTCGTATTTCTGATATGTTCATGACCATTTTACTACCCTTCAAGATTCCAACAACCATTAACCAAGTGGAAGCATCAAGCTCAGTTTCTCTATTCCCATATGTTTTAGTGTCGCTTCCCATTGTATTTATAAGAGATACTATTAAAAAAAATATTTTCCCCATTTTTTTAATTTGTTTTAGTCTATTTTTGATATTTTACAGCTTTATTGGAATTCCAGAGCTATTTTCGAAATTAACTTTATTTAGTTTTGTAACTTCAAGTAGATCCTGGCAGACTCTTTCAATTATTACTATCTTTTTATCACTATGGTTTATTTCTGTTATTTGGGAATCAAGTTCTCTTACAAGAAGTAGTAAGATACTGTTATTTATATTGGGAATTACCGTTACTGTTGCATTAGTAATATTTACATTTCAAAATCCAGATTACTTAGGTTTCCTAGGGAAAAAATATTTGCTGGCATTGGCTTTGATTTACTTTGTAATATTTATTGCTATAATTTTCGCTTTTAAAAAGATGTTAATATTTTTATTGTTGTCGATTATTCTGATTAGTGGTATGACTGTTAATCCTTTGGTTAAAGGACTTGATGTTATTACAAATAAGAAGTTATCCCGAGAAATAAAATCCCTAGCTAAGGAAGATAAGAATGCTTTATGGTTAACTGAGAATAATTTGTATAACTATCCTCAAATGTTTGGTGCTAAGACGATTAATAGCGTTCGATTTTATCCGGATAAAAAATTAATGGATAAGCTCGATCCAAAAGATAAAATGGAAAATTCGTGGAATAGATATTCCCATATGCATATGCAACTAACAAATTCAGAAACCGATATGTCTGTCGGAGGAGCCCCCGATGTTTTAGAAATTAGTTTAAATTTAGCTGATTTCAAAAAATTGGGCGGGGAATTTGTTTTAACCAATAGAGAATTAACTGAACAAGTTAGTTCTAATTTTAAAGAAATTTATTTGGATAAAGATGGAAATAGAATATATCAATTGATTACAAAAGATCAATAAGATAAAGAGAGTTGATATTAAGTAAGTAATGAAAAATCAAAAAAAAACAAAATTGATACAAAATGAAGTTGTTAAATATTTAATTTTTGGTATTTTAGCAACCATTGTCTATATTACATTTAGATTGCTAGGGTTTACTATTACAAATAACGTAACTTTTTCTGTAATCTTCGCAAACATAGTCGCAATTCTCTTTGCATTTTTTACAAATGATTTTTATGTCTTTCCGCAAAGAAGAAGCGGTTGGATAAAGAGGTTAATAAAGTTTTTTATAGCTCGACTGTTTACTTTATTTATTGATTTTATTTTAGCTTATTTATTAGTGGAAAAATTTCCAGATATAATTGGTATGTTTGTTGATCACAATTTGGCTTATGTTAATGGTATCGAAACAATGTTAGGTCAAATTGTTGTGATTGTTCTAAATTATGTAATAAGTAAATTTTTAATATTTAATAAATAACTTGTAGCCTATGAAGGCACTGCACTCATAAAATGAGACAAATGAGACATCAGAAAGACACTCCTGTTTCTAGTTTACTAGAAACAGGAGTGTTTTGTTATGGTTAAAAAAGCGTATTCGGTAGAAACTAAGTTAGTTTGTATCGAAATGAAAAAAGCTGGAAAGTCTAACGAAGTTATCAAAGAGACTTTGGGAATCAAAAATGATAGTCAAATCTACACTTGGATGACATGGTACAAGAAGGAAGAACTCCATCGTCTACACCAACCTGTAGGGAAGCAATACACCTATGGCAAAGGAATGTGGCAACTATCTGAAGTAGAACAGTTATTAGAGTTTAAATTTTGGGGTACTTTTTTGAAAATTATTATAAAACATTAAATAAAAATGTCTTTTTTATATTCCATGTGATAGAATGATATTATTGAAAAAGAGAGAAGTTTTAAAATTGAATAAAAGATTTTACAAGTCAAAAAAACAATGGATTTTAGCTGGTATAACATTCGCAGGTCTTGTTTTAACCCCTAATGTGCTAGCTGAAGACGCTAATACAACTGCTGTTTCAAGTAGTTGGGTAGATACAAAGAATAAACCTACCGTTTTATCTGACCTCGAGTCATTACAATCGGTTTCTTCAACAACAATTGGATCTTCAATAGAATCAAGTGAAATAATTCAGAGCGAATCTAATTTTTCTGAAGTATCTTCAACTGCAGTAATGAATAATGACAGTGATGGTCAAAGTGAATTAGCACCATCAAGTGAAGCATTTTCAAATAATGAGGTGGCTACTAAGACTGAAAAAACAACAGTAGGAAACTCACTTTCTGCTTCTGTTGAAGCTGCTAGTCGGTTAACTAGTGCGAGGACTTTTTCAGCTCCAGTAACTTCTGAGAATGTTAAGGCATCTCAGACAAATTCTACTGTTGCTGAAAATAAACTAGTCACCGCAACAGTATCAGATAAACAAATTTCTATCCAATATCATGCTGATAAAGCTGTTTATGATAAGGTACAATTCGCTGTATGGGGAGATGATAAAGGGCAGAATGATTTAGTTTGGTACACTGCTGATAACACTGGAGCAGCATTTGTTGAATTAAGTAAGCATAAAGAATATGGTCAGTACCACATTCATACTTATGGAACTAAATCTGGTAAAATGGTTGGTTTAAATGTGATGAGCATAGAGGTACTTAAACCTCAAGTAAATGCTTCGGTTACAAAGCTTTCAAATGGTAATTATAATGTTGTTGTCACTAATGTTCCGAATGAAATAGTGAGTATAAAAGTTCCAGTTTGGTCAGAAAATAATGGCCAAGATGATATTATTTGGTACAATGCTACAAAGACAAATGATTCTACTTTTGTTACTGAAATTAATACAAGCAGACATAAGAATGATAGTAGCAATTATCAAGCTCACATATACGGAATTAGTAGTGTGACAGGTGGTTTAATAGGTTTGACAACAACTAGCTTTATAAACACTGTTACAAGTATTCAAAAGGCAAACGCTACTGTTTCAGTAACCAATTACTCTGAAACGAAGTCTGAATTTAATGTTAATGTCATAGGAAATTCTAATACGAAAACTATAAAATCTGTTAGTATAGCAGCTTGGTCAGAAAAAAATGGTCAAGATGATTTGAAATGGTATAAGCCGACAGTTTCAAATAATAAGGCTACAGCAACAATTAACATTAAAGATTTGTCAGACACAAATGATAATTATATTGTGCATGTTTATACGGATTATACTGATGGTTCTCGAGTGGGTACTAACTTAGGTACTTACAGAATAACAAAACCACAAGATCCAGTTGCATCAACTTCTGTGACAGTTTCGCCAGTTGGACAAAATAAGTACAGTGTTACTATATCGAATGTTCCCAAGAATGTTTCTGCAGTAACAGTACCTATTTGGTCAAGTGACAAAGGTCAAGACGATTTAAAATGGTATTCGGCAGTCAAGCAATCAAATGGTGATTATAAAGCTACTTTTGAACTTGTTAATCATTCCAATAACATTGGTACTTATTATCTCCATGTTTATGGGAAAACTACCGATGGTTTGAAAGGATTGTTAGCAACTACTTACCAAGTAAATGATTTAGAAATTACTAAGAAGGCTATATATCAAAAAGGTCAGTTGGTTGAAATTCAGTCTTTTGCAACTAATGATTCAACAGGGAAAAATTTAGTTAATTACCAAGGAAAAATTGGTACAGTAACTAATATTTCTAAAAATACATTTAATAGTATTGGTGGTTGGGAATATTCTATTACGTATAGTGATGGTAGTAGCAGTGATCATATTCTTGAACAAGACTTGAGATATGTTTATCAAGTTGCATTGAATACTAATAATACTTCATTAGAGAATAATCGTGCTTTGCAGCAAGCTTTTAATTTTGCTAAAACACACAAAGGTGCCACACTTTATCTGCCTAAAGGAAATTTTGTTGTTGGTAGCAATATTTCGGAAACTGATCTTGGAAATGTTAGTGAAGATAATTACATTATACTAAGCTCTGACACTAAACTGAGAGGTCATGATGAAGGGACAATACTTCAAGTTGATGGAACAATGTTATGGTTTGGTTTACCAACGGGAAAAAATCCTACTGATGGAGTAAGTAATTTAACGATTGACAATATCAATGTTATTGCAAAAGATTTGGTCAATGGAGATTATTTCATGGTCCAAATGAATCATGGTAATAATATAGTTGTTAAAAATAGTAGTTTTACCATGGTTCAACGTGTTGATCGTCATATTTTTGATTTTGGAGGAGTACAAAATGCTACATTCACAAATAATAAATTTGTTGGGTATGCTCCTTCTTTAACTTCAGTTAAAAGTTATCCTAGTGGTGATTTACATAGTTTTTATGCAGAAGCCATTCAGTTAGACCGTTCAAACAATCAAGGTAGTTGGGATGCAAATATGATTAAGCGTCTAAGTCCTGTTGATTATATGAATTTCAATGCACAAGAAGCTTTTTCAAATAACATTGTAATTAGTAATAACCGTTTCTTACCATATTATTCAAACGGAAAGATTTTGGCATATGCCGCAACTATTGGTCAACATTCTTCACAGGTTGGGAATGTAGCGGTAACAAATAATTATTTTGAAAAGTTAATGACTAAACGATTTACTGGTTCTGAATCTTGGGTTATGGAAGCAGTCCATATGCAACCAAAAAAAGGAAGTAAGCATATTATTTCTGGAAATGTAGTTGTTTAAGGAGTGGTATATCTATTCACGAGTAACGCTTTTGCTACTACGGTACTTTTTTGTCTCTTCGTCAACTGTAGTGGGTGACTTATAGCTAACATCTAGAGAGTATCGTTCCGGTTCTTTCTTTTTGGATATTTAAAGCGATGAGTATTTTCGTTTTAAAGTTCTTGAATGTCTTGAATCCAAAATCTTGTCGTTTGATATCCTTGATGAGTTTGTTGGTTGCTTCTAGCTTAGTATTAGAAATAGTGGAAATGTTTTTCGTCCTAATATTGCTGATTTTGAAGTGGGGTTAAAGGCCGTTAATTTGATTAGAAATATATGTGCTCATGTTGGATGACTCTATAATACCAATTTGAAAAATGTCAGAATGAGAACTATGGAAAAGTTTGATTTAATGGCTGTCTTTATGTTTTAAAATCCATTCACCATCTTCTCATTACGGGGATCTATTTCACATTAGACCTATAAACTAGAAGACCTCCGGGTCTTCTTTTTTATCCTATTAACATGATATTTTCCGAAAATACTCATATTCCAGTAATTACTTGCATTGATTTTAAAGAAATTTTATAATAAGAAAAATTATCAAGGAGGCTATTATGGCAAGGCGTTTTAAAAGTTTAACTTCAAGGAAAAAAGTTTTTTTAGGTATTGGGATATCCCTTTTTGTTATTGCTGGCTATGCTATTTTCCAGATGTCTCATTCTGAGAAAACTAAAACTACAGAGACGATTTATCAGCCTAGTACGGTGACTAGTGGAAAGATTGCTTCTTCAACACTTTTATCTGGGACTGTTTCAGCATTATCTGAGCAGTATGTTTATTATGACAATTCAAAAGGTGGTTCGGCAAGAGTAACGGTTGAAGTAGGTCAGCAGATTGGCAAAGGTCAACAACTTGTTCAATATGACACAACCAATGCTCAAGCTGCTTATGATTCAGCTGTCCGCAATCTTAATAAGGTTGGCAGACAAATTACTCAATTGAAAACTTATGGTGTTCAAACAGAGGCACCTGCTGAAGCAACGACAGATGCAACAACGGAAGCTTCTGGAAATACCGCTAGCCAATCATCATCGACTTCCTCTTACGGTCAGACTTATAAACAACAGTTGCAAGATTTGAATGATTCTTATGCAGATGCTGAGGCAGAAGTGGCCAAAGCTCAAGAAGCTTTAAATCAAACTGTGGTGGTTAGTGATGTTGAAGGTACGGTAGTAGAGGTTAATCATTCTATTGATCCAGCCGCTAAAGAAAGTCAGAAATTGGTTCATGTAGCGACACAAGGACAATTACAAGTTAAGGGACATTTGACAGAGTATGACTTGGCTAATTTGAAAAAAAATGATGAAGTTATTATCAAATCAAAAGTCTATCCTGATAAAAAATGGCAAGGTAAAATAACTAGTATTTCAGATTATCCAGAGCAGTCGACCTCTTCAACAGAAGGTTCTGGAAATGGTTCAAGTGGCTCTAAATATGAATATAAAGTTGATATCACAAGTGATTTAGCTGAGTTAAAACAAGGTTTCTCAGTTTCTGTGGAAGTCGTTAACAGCAAAGAATCCTTACTAGTCCCAACATCTGCGGTGTTTAGTTCTAAAGGTAAGGACTATGTCTGGCGATTTGATAAGCTATCGAAGAAAGTTTCTAAGCAGGAAGTAGGTCTTGGTAGGGCAGATGCGACTTCTCAAGAAATTTTAACTGGTCTAGCTAAAGAAGATCGTATCATTGCTAATCCGGATAAGTTGCTTAAGGACGGTCAAAAACTTAGTGATGAACAAGTTAAGTCAGAGGATACTCCAAAAACAAGCAATGAGGAGAAATAGTCATGACTGATCAGAAAGCTTTAATGCAATTAAAAGGGATCACAAAGACTTATCGTAATGGTGATCAAGAGTTACAGGTGCTTAAAGGAATAGATTTGACAGTTTATGAGGGCGATTTTTTAGCTATTATGGGGCCATCCGGTTCTGGGAAATCAACCTTGATGAATATTATTGGACTTTTAGATAGACCTACTTCTGGAAATTATGAATTGGGTGGTCAGTCTGTCTCAGGCCTATCTAGCCAAGAGCTTGCAAGAGTGAGAAATCAAGAAATAGGGTTTGTTTTTCAACAGTTTTTCCTTCTTTCCAAAATGAATGCTCTGCAAAATGTTGAATTACCTTTGATTTATGGTGGTGTTGGCGTGACTCAACGAAAACAATTGGCTAAAGAATTTTTAGAAAAAGTCGAGTTGGGTGAACGTAGCAAGCATTTGCCATCGGAGTTGTCAGGTGGTCAAAAGCAGAGGGTAGCCATCGCAAGGGCATTGGTTAATAATCCTTCGATTATTTTAGCTGATGAACCGACAGGGGCTCTGGATACTAAGACAGGAGACCAGATTATGGCGCTACTCAAATCTTTAAATGATGAAGGTAAGACTATTATCATGGTCACTCATGAACCAGAAATTGCGGATTATGCAAAAAGAAAAATTGTAATCCGAGATGGTGAAATGACCCTTGATACAACTGAAAGTGTTCGAATAGATTAGGAGGATGGCGTGGAAAATTGGAAATTTGCCTTTAGTTCAATACTAAGTCATAAAATGCGCTCCTTTTTGACAATGCTAGGGATTATCATCGGCGTAGCTGCAGTCGTTATTATCATGGGACTGGGGAATGCTATGAAAAACAGTGTCTCAGATAGCTTTACTGGAGATCAAAAGCAAGTTCGCTTATTCTATCAGTCTAAAGATAAAGATAAGAATCTTGAAAATGGTTTTAGCGACGATAAGTCTGCTGAAAAGCCTGTTAAGGTGGAATGGCTAGATCAAACAGTGGCGAGTATTCCTGGTATTAGTTCCTATTATGTTACCAATTCAGCCGCTGGTAAGATAGGTTACCGCAAAAAAGTGTTGGATAATGTGACTATTTCAGGAGTCAGTCAAGATTATTTTGCTGTCAAAGATTATGATATTGTTGCGGGGCGACAATTTCAAGATGAGGATTATCGGCAATTCTCTAGAATTGTAATGATTGATTCCACAATGTCGGATAAGTTATTTGGTAAGAAAAATTATCAACAAGCTTTAAACAACATTTTAACGATTGGTGATAAAGATTACTTGATTACTGGAGTTTATAAAGCCGCTAAGGATACAATGTTTCTATCTGCGGGTAATGGAACAGCTGTTATGACAAATACTCAGGTTGCCCAAGAATTTAAAAAACCGGAGGTTGAGGAAATTTTTATCCATGTCGATGACGTCACGCAAAGTCAGATTCTGGGTAAAAAAGCTGGTAAAGTACTAACGAAGTTATCTCAGGTACAAAATGGGAAATATACAGTAGCTGATACGAGTGAGATTCTAGCAAATATTAATAAACAATTTGGTATTATGACGGCTGTTATTGGCTCTATCGCAGGTATTTCTCTTTTAGTTGGAGGTATTGGTGTGATGAACATCATGTTGGTGTCTGTTACGGAAAGAACAAGGGAAATCGGTCTTAGAAAGGCTCTTGGTGCTACACGTCGCAATATATTGACACAGTTTTTGATAGAAGCCGTATTTTTGACTATTTTGGGTGGTTTTTTGGGACTTTTCTTAGCGCTATTAGCAGTTGGAAGCTTGGGAGCAGCACTTAATTTGCCTGGAGCTACGGTATCTTTAAATGTTGCCTTTGTTGCTATTGCTTTTTCAGCAGGTATAGGGATTATTTTTGGATTGCTTCCAGCCAATAAGGCGAGCCAATTAGATCCAATTGAGGCTCTCCGGTATGAGTAAACCTTCCAAAACGATACGATACCTAATCAAAATATTATCGGCTATTATTTTTGTCTTATCTCTATTTTTTGTATACTTTTTGGTAGTCAATTTAGATATTATTGAGAATCCTGATGCCTTGCAGAGGCTGATTAGCAAGGATTTAGTGGTAGGGGCAATTTTGTTTTTTGGCTTACAAGTATTACAAGTCTTAATAGCGCCTATTCCAGGAGGCATTATTACAGTCGTAGGTATCTTAGCGTTTGGTCCGGTTTTAGGTTTTTTATTAGATTATCTGGGCATTCTTTTAGGTAGCTTATTGTTATTTCGCCTTGTGAGAACATACGGGCGTTCAGCTATTTACTTGATGATTTCCGAGGAAAAACTATCTGTCTATGAAGATCGATTTTTTGGTAACTATTTTCATAAGTTAGTTTCTATAGTGATGCTTGCTCCAGTTGGACCAGCCGACATTACTGTGATGTTGGCAGGTTTGAGTAAGATAAGTGAGAAGAAGATGATGACCATCTTAGTCCTCTGTCGTCCTGTATCGATTATTTCATATAGTCTCTTTTGGATTTATGGAAGTTATTGGTTAGAGCGCTTTTTTAGTTTTTAAGTTTTTTAGATGAGTGTAAGGGGTTTCTTTTTTAGTTTGATATTTTTAGTCTTTCTGATAGAATAATACTAAGTTTAATAAATGTGAAGGAGTATTCAAATCAAATGGTTACTATTTCATTTAAAGCAGATGAAAATCGTTCGATTGCCCTTGATGAAAACATAGAAATTGGTGAGTGTACCTATCAGGTATCTGATGGTATTTGGGTCATTAACCATACCTTTGTTGAGCCTGAGTATGGAGGGCAAGGTATTGCAAAACAACTTGTTGATAACATTATTTGGCAGGCGCGTGAAGCAAATACCAAAGTATCAGCTACTTGTTCCTACGCTATCAATTTATTTAACAAGACAGACGATTATAATGATGTTCTTATCGACGATTAAGGTCAGTCATCATAGAAGTGCTTAAAAGAACCAATCCTCTTTCTCTACAAGATTCTGGTATTTTGCCGAATGCTTTGAGAAAGGGGGTTGGTTTTAGTTTTTCTTATGATGCTATATCATACAGAAGCGAGGTCTTATCTATACAGGTTTACCTTAATATTGGCAGCCTACTTTTGTAGAGGATTGTCTTTACGAATAGTCAGGTTTTGAATTTACGAATAGTCAGGTTTTGAATGCTCCTGTCTTATTGATATCATTTAAAGAGTTCTATTAGGGCTAGCTGTGATAAAAAGCGCTTAATAGGCTTTTTATTTTCATTTAATATAGGAACCAAAACAGTTGTTGCAACAGTGTTCTTGTATTCTCTCTTACCGATTATTAGTAATACCTATGCTGGTATTGCTAATGTTAACGATGATTTGGTAGATGCTGCCAAAGGGATGGGAATGACTAAGAAGCAACGTCTTTTTATGGTAGAATTACCGCTTTCCTTATCAGTTATTATGGCTGGTTTAAGAAATGCTCTTGTCGTTGCAGTTGGGATTACAGCCATCGGTGCTTTTGTTGGTGGTGGAGGTCTCGGGAATATCATTGTCCGAGGTACTAATGCTACGAACGGAGAGCGATTATTCTAGCAGGCTCTTTACCGACAGCTGTTATGGTAATTTTATCTGATATAGGTTTAGGGGCTCTTCAGCCTTTCCTTGAACCTAAAGGATAAGCTTTAAACAGGTGTTGGTATGATATTGAAATGGTGTCAAGAAAAAAACTTGACACTATGAAATCACTCTGCTATACTAATTAAGGTAAAGCAGTAGGAGTGTTCTTTCTGCTGATCCAATTATTAAAACAAAAGAAAAGAGACTTAAAAAATGGCAGTAAAAATCCGTTTAACTCGTATGGGTTCTAAAAAGAAACCTTTCTACCGTATCAACGTTGCAGACTCACGTGCTCCACGTGATGGACGTTTCATCGAAACAGTTGGAACTTACAACCCACTTGTAACTGAAAACCAAGTAACTCTTAAAGAAGACCGTATCCTTGACTGGTTGTCAAAAGGTGCACAACCTTCAGATACCGTTCGTAACATCCTTTCACGTGAAGGCGTTATGACTAAATTCCACGAGTCAAAATACTCTAAATAATTAAATGCCTATGGACACCATTGAAAATCTTATTATTGCTATTGTGAAACCTTTGATTTCACAACCGGATCACTTAACGATTAAAATTCAGGATACGCCTGAGTACTTAGAATATCATCTTGATTTGGATGCCAGCGACATTGGTCGTATTATCGGGAAAAAAGGTCGCACAATTATGGCCATAAGATCGATTGTCTATTCGGTGCCCGTTCAAGGTAAAAAGGTTAGACTTGTTATTGATGAAAAATAAGTCAACTTTTTCTGCAAAAACTATTGACAAGATTTGAAAAAATCGCTAAAATAGTTTTTGTTGTTTTGGGGTATAGCCAAGCGGTAAGGCAAGGGACTTTGACTCCCTCATGCGTTGGTTCGAATCCAGCTACCCCAGTAAAGTAGCATTATTCTACTTTAGAATTAGTATTACTACTCCATAATGGTCCGTTGGTCAAGGGGTTAAGACACCGCCTTTTCACGGCGGTAACACGGGTTCGAATCCCGTACGGACTATCCTTAAAGAGAGCATTTGCTCTCTTTTTTTGTTGTTAGCTTGAATAAGTAGTTTAATTTGGCTCATTGTCAACTGTAGTGGGTAACTTATAGTTAATATCTAAAGGTTGGGCAAAAAATCTAACCTCTCAACGTAGAGTTCGTTTTAACATCTTAATGCAGTGTTTGGGAGAAACGCTTAGCGATTTATTACTTTCAGCATTTTCCCTGCACAGTTGCTTAGGAACTTTAGTTCCAAGTATGCACTGCTGAACGGCTACTTTGTTCGTGTTTCTCGCTTGAAATCAGACCTAGAGTAGTAGATAAAAGATATGCTTTTTCTATCTGTAATCTCAAAAGATCCACCAGACCTTTTGAGCTATGCGGGAATGGGTTAAAATGATTTAGGGAACATTTTAATCGGGAAATAAGGCTTGCGAAACAAGCATCACAAACTGTCCAGTGAACAGTTTTAGGTCTGATTCTTAAAATAAGATAACGAAGACGCCCCTCTTTTTTAGTTAAAAAAGGGGGGTCACACTCTCTATTTTTATAGTGACAATGAGGCGCTATTTACATTTGGAGGAGGATATCTATCGTTTTCTTTTTTTAAAGCGATAACTATTGTTAAAGATGATTGAGTTCTAATCAGTTTGATATTTATAAATTAAGTCTTTTTTAATACTTGGTATTTTACATTGACAGGCCCTCGGGAAGGAAGTATACTAAGATGGTTAACTGGTTAATTATCTTTGAAAATCAATTTTTTATTAACAGAGGAGTCATGATGAAAGGTAAATCACATTCTTTAATAAGTTTGTTTACAATAGCAAGTTTGAGTACAACGATTCTTGTTCAGCCTATGTCATTAGTTAAGGCAGAAGAAGCTACAGGAGATGCTGTTACCCAACCTATTCAAGGGTTTATGTTTACAGTTACTGTCTTAGGTGAAAATGGTAAGACAGTAGCTGGGCAAAAGGTAATGCTTTATGATATTACAAGTGGTAGAGTAGAATATGCAAGTGGTATTAGTGATTCTTCAGGTAAGGTCATTTTTAATAATCTTCCTCTAAATCACAATTTCTCTGTATCAATTAATGGTATTATCCAAGGCTATACAGTTAGATCTGGAGAAGCTGGCGGTCAAATGGCATCAAGTTTTACAATACCTGGTCAAGGTACAGGAGCACCGACTTATACTACTAAACCAATTACGATTACAGTCGTCAATCAAGATGGTGAAGTGTTAGCTAATAGAGAAGTTAGCCTGAAGGATCGTAATGGTAATCTCATCGATAGTAAACGTAGTGATTCGATGGGGAATATTGTATTTACTGATAAACTTTTAGAGGGTACTTTTTATAATTACTATTTGAATGGTAGCAAGATAGGTGAGGTGATACCTGGACAATCTAGGTATGTCTATGAGGATACTAGTAATGCCGTAAAATCTGGCTTTACCTTTATTGCAACTATTTTAGCTGAGGATGGTCTGACATTATCAGGTAAAGAAGTTGTCCTTAGAGATATTACCGATGGCCCAAATGGCCCAACGATTTCTGTGACTTCTAATTCGGATGGTCAAGCCATTTTTGAAGAATTATCCTTAAGCCGTAATTACAGTATTACTGTGGATGGTGTTGTCAAAGGGCATACTATTAGAACGAGCGAAGCAGGATCAGTGATGAGAGCTAGTTTCTTTACAGATGGTAAAGGTGAAAAAAAACCAACTTATAGTAAAGATAGCGTGACAGTTGTTGTTTTGGATGAAAATGCTGAACCAATTTCAGGACAAAAAGTTGTATTGAGAAATACACTTGGTCAGGAAATGGGTAATGGGATTTCTGATAAAGAAGGTAAAGTGATATTTTCTCAAGGGTTACATGACGGTACTTTCTATAAGATTTCTGTTAACGAGTTGGAAAATATTTCAGAAGCAATGCCAGGAAATGAGCGCTCGATCTATCTGACATCAGATCAGATGATTTCTTCGGACGATTCTGCTAAGCCAGAGGCACCTAAAGTAGACGAAAAAAAACTCTGAGAAAGCTGATAAGCTCAAGAAAGAAGCGGAAAAGACTTCAGTTAGCAAACAACCGGAAGCTTCAGCAGTAGACAAACAGTCTGCAAGTAAAGAGACACCGACTTCAGCAGGAGAAGGACATTCAATAAGCAAGGAGACAAAGACTTCAAAAGTAGATAGTAAAAATAGTCAAAAACCATTGAGCCAAGTGTCTAAAAAGGCGTTACCAAGTACAGGTGAGCAGTCAAATAGTTTCATGGCTTGGTTAGGCTCCGCTTGCTTAGCACTTATTGCTATGATTTTTTTAACAAAGAAAAAATTACAAAAATAAGGTATTAAGAAATCAGCATGAGCTGGTTTCTTTTTTAGACGAGAGATAATGCAAATTTGGTTTGAAAGTGATAGAATAGTAGAAGTTATTGACTTTGCGTAATGTTATTGAAAAGTCAGTAAGGATGATAAGTAAGAGTAAACAAACGGAGAAAAAATGAATTATTTTAACGTTGGTAAAATTGTAAATACCCAAGGTTTGCAAGGTGAATTGCGCGTGCTTTCTGTGACAGATTTTGCAGAGGAACGATTTAAAAAAGGTAGCCAGTTATCCATTTTTGATGATAAGGATCAGCATCTCCTAGACGTGGAAATCGCCAGTCACCGTAAGCAGAAGAATTTTGATATTGTGAAATTTAAGGGACTCTATCATATTAATGATGTTGAGAAGTATAAGGGAACGGTCTTGAAGGTTGCCGAGGAAAATCTAACGGATTTGGCTGAAGATGAGTTTTATTATCATGAAATTATCGGACTTGATGTTTACGAAAATGATGTCCTCATCGGTCAAATCAAAGAAATTATGCAACCAGGTGCCAATGATGTTTGGGTGGTTAAACGTAAAGGTAAGAAGGATCTGTTGCTACCCTATATTCCACCAGTTGTGCTGAATGTTGATGTCGCAGCTAATCGTGTTGATGTAGAGATTATGGAAGGTTTAGACGATGAAAATTGATATCTTGACTCTTTTTCCAGACATGTTCGCTCCCTTGGAACACTCGATTGTTGGTAAGGCGAAAGAGCGGGGTTTGTTAGATATCAACTACCATAATTTTCGAGAAAATGCAGAAAAAGCTCGGCATGTGGATGATGAACCATATGGTGGTGGTCAGGGCATGCTTTTAAGAGCACAACCTATTTTTGATACTTATGATAAGATCGCTGCTAAAAATCCTCGCGTGATTTTACTAGACCCAGCTGGTCGTACGTTTGACCAATCTTATGCAGAGGAGTTAGCACAAGAAAATGAGCTAATCTTTATTTGCGGACATTACGAAGGCTATGATGAGCGCATCAAGACCTTGGTGACAGATGAAATTTCTATCGGTGATTTTGTTCTCACTGGTGGAGAATTGGCTGCTATGACCATGATTGATGCGACGGTTCGTCTGATACCAGAAGTGATTGGTAAAGAAGCTAGCCACCAAGATGATAGTTTTTCATCAGGGTTATTAGAATACCCACAATACACTCGTCCTTATGACTTTCGTGGCATGACAGTACCAGATGTGCTCATGAGCGGTCATCATAAGAATATTCGTCGCTGGCGTTTGGAAGAAAGTCTCCGTAAAACCTACCTCAGACGACCGGACCTTTTGGAAACTTATGAGTTTTCTAAAGAGGAAGCTGAGATTTTAGAAACGATTAAACGTGAACTTGATGAAATGAAAGATAAGAAAGACTAAAATGACAGAAGAAACTATTTATGATATTACCATCATTGGTGGTGGTCCAGTTGGGCTTTTTGCATCCTTTTATGCTGGTTTGCGAGGAATGAAGGTTAAAATCATTGAAAGCTTGTCTGAACTGGGTGGACAGCCAGCAGTGCTTTACCCTGAAAAAGTTATCTATGATATTCCTGCCTATCCAGCTATTACTGCTGGACAATTATCGGAAAATCTGATTAAGCAAGTGGAACGCTTCGAGGATAGAACGACTGTCTGTCTTAAGGAAGAAGTCCAAACGTTTGAGAAAAAAGATGGAATGTTTAGTATTCAAACCAATAAGGCAGAACATTTTTCAAAAGCGATTATCATTGCGTGTGGCAATGGGGCTTTTGCGCCACGACAACTTGGGCTAGAAGATGAGTCTATCTATGCCGATAATAATCTTTATTATAATGTCCATCAAGTGGAACCCTTTATCGGTAAAAATGTTGTTATCTGTGGTGGTGGTGATTCTGCTGTGGACTGGGCTAATATGCTAGAACCTGTCGCTGCTAGTGTTACGGTGGTTCATCGCAGGGATGCTTTTCGCGCTCATGAGCACAGTGTTGAAGTGATGAAGGATTCTTCCGTTAAGACTATGACACCTTATGTTCCGATTGCCATTTCTGGGGAAAAGGGCAGAGCAAGTAGTTTGCGTATTCAAAAAATCAAGGAAGAAGAAACACTTGATTTAGCATTGGATGCTTTAATTGTTAGCTTTGGTTTTTCAACTAATAATAAAAATTTAAAAAACTGGAATCTTGACTACAAACGCAATCGTATCTTTGTGGACCAAGTCTTAAAAACGAGTATGGATGGTGTTTACGCTATCGGCGACGCTGCGGAATACTTAGGAAAAGCTGATTTAATCGCCACAGGTTTCGGAGAAGCACCAACAGCTGTCAACGAAGTTATCAAATACATTTATCCAGATCGTGATAACCGTATCGTGCACTCGACGTCATTGATAAAAGATTAAGGTCAATTAGTGAGATTATCTAGTAGACTGAGTTAATAGCACCACCTTAAATTACTGAAATGGCTGTTATTAAGTTAGTTCAAAGACAAATGAAAAATAATTGATAAAATCCAAGTCATCGACTTGGATTTTATCATGTCCAAATATTGCTAGAAACTGTTAGTTAATTTATAGACTCACTAAAAAATGAAGCTTCTTTAAAGAAGAAAACACATGAAAAAGAATGAAAGTGAAAGAAAATGAAAGAAAATGGTAGAATACTATTGACATATTTTATGGAAGGAGTATAATGGCAACTGTAAACGATTGCAGTAGGAGGTGAGTATCATCTTAAAAACCGAACGAAAACGCTTGATTATGGAGAAAATTGTTCTCGATGATTATGTGGTTTTAGAAGATTTGGTTGATTTATTGGAAACTTCAGAATCGACTGTTCGTCGTGATTTGGATGAACTGGAGTCTGAAGGGAAACTTCATCGCGTCCATGGTGGCGCTGAAAAAATTCACACTCTTCAAGATGAGCCTGATATTCGTCAAAAATCTATCAAAAACATTCAAGCTAAAAAAGCTTTAGTTCAAAAAGCTGCTGAATTAGTGCAAGATGGCGATGTGATTTTTTTGGATGCGGGTTCGACAACTGAACTTTTGATTCCCCTTTTAAATCAAGAAGGTTTGACGGTTGTGACCAATGCTATTCATCATGCGGCTAAGCTTGTTGATAAAAATATAAAAACCTTAATTATTGGTGGTTTTATTAAAAATACAACAGATGCCAGTGTCGGACAAATCGCTGTTGAACAAGTGAGACGTCTCAACTTTGATAAAGCCTTTTTAGGAATGAATGGTATTGATGCCGAACATATCACGACACCTGAGATGGAAGAAGCTGTGGTGAAGCGAAGCATTATCGCTAGTGCTAAAAAAGCTTATATTTTAACAGATTCTTCTAAATTGGGGCAGGTTTCCTTCATTAATGTGGCCTCCTTAAATGATGTCACCATTATCACAAATCACTGTGATCACCCCCTATTGCCTACTATTAAAGAAAAGACAGGAGTTATTGAAGTATGATTTATACCGTTACTTTAAATCCGTCTATTGATTATATCGTTCGCCTCGATGCCGTTGAGGTTGGGCAAGTTAATCGTATGGATAGTGATGATAAGTACGCTGGTGGTAAAGGTATCAACGTTAGCCGTATTTTAAAGCGTTTGGCTATTGATAATACAGCCACAGGATTTATTGGTGGTTTTACAGGTCGTTTTATCACAGAAGAATTGGAAAAAGAAGGGATTTCAACTGCCTTTATTCCAGTATCACAGGATACACGTATCAATGTTAAAATTAAGGCTGACCAAGAAACAGAAATTAATGGAGCTGGTCCGGTTATTTCTGAACAGGAATTAAAAGCTTTGAAAGCTCAGTTGGCTCATTTAACAGCTGATGATGTTGTTGTTTTCGCTGGTTCTGCACCAAGTAACCTCGGAAACCAAGTCTATAAAGAACTATTACCGATTGCCAAAGAAGCAGGAGCGGCTATTGTTTGTGACTTTGAGGGACAAACATTGTTGGATTCACTTGGGTACCAACCCTTATTGGTGAAACCTAACAACCATGAATTAGAAGCTATCTTTGATGTGACTTTAAAAACACTCGATGATATTGAAACCTATGCGCGTAAAATCCTTGAAATGGGTGCTCAAAATGCCTTGATTTCAATGGCTGGAGATGGGGCACTTCTTGTAACTGAGAATGCTTCCTACTTTGCCAAACCGATTAAAGGTCAGGTGAAGAATTCTGTTGGTGCTGGTGATTCCATGGTAGCAGGATTTACAGGTGAGCTTGTAAAATCTGGTGATGCTCTTGAAGCTCTCAAATGGGGAGTGGCTTGTGGAACGGCGACAACTTTCTCGGACGACTTAGCAAGTATTGATTTTATTAAAGAAACTTATGAAAAAGTAGAGGTAGAAAAACGATGAAAATTCAAGACTTATTGAATAAAAATGTCATGATTTTGGACCTTCAAGCTAGCACTAAAGAAGCAGCTATCGATGAAATGATTAACCGTTTAGTCGAAGAAGGCGTGGTCAATGACTTTGCAACTTTTAAAGAAGGTATCATGGCTCGTGAAGCCTTGACTTCAACAGGATTAGGTGATGGCATTGCAATGCCTCACTCAAAAAATACAGCTGTTGTTGAGCCTACAGTTCTTTTTGCCAAATCAAGTTCTGGTGTTGATTATGAAGCCCTTGATGGTCAACCAACTTATCTTTTCTTCATGATTGCAGCTCCAGAAGGGGCTAACGATACTCATCTTGCAGCACTTGCTGAGTTATCAAAATACTTGATGAAAGATGGCTTTGCAGACGAATTGCGTCAAATCAATACTCCTGATGGTGTGATTGCAACTTTTGATGGTGCTGAAGCAGCTGATAAAAAAGCAGAACAAGAAGAAGTGCTTGTACAAAATAATGCAACAAACCCATCATCAAGTGATCAAGACTTTATCGTTGCGGTCACAGCATGTACAACTGGTATTGCTCATACTTACATGGCTGAAGAAGCTCTCAAGAAACAAGCAGCTGAAATGGGTGTTGCTATTAAAGTTGAAACCAATGGTGCTTCAGGTGTTGGTAACAAATTGACAGCAGCGGATATTGAAAAAGCAAAAGGTGTCATTGTTGCTGCTGATAAAGCAGTTGAAATGCCTCGTTTTAACGGTAAACCCTTGATTTCACGTCCAGTGGCTGAAGGTATTAAAAAACCTCAAGAACTTATTCAAACCATTCTTGATGGTAAAGCTGATACTTATGTTGCTAAAGAAGGCGCACAAGCAACAACTTCAGAAGAAAAAACAAGTCTTGGGGGTGCTTTCTATAAACACCTCATGGGTGGGGTTTCTCAAATGTTGCCATTCGTTATCGGTGGTGGTATCATGATTGCGCTTGCCTTCCTTTTAGATAATCTGCTAGGTGTTCCTAAAGATCAGTTGTCAAATCTTGGGTCTTATAACGAGATTGCAGCACTCTTCAAATCCATTGGTGGTGCAGCCTTTGGTTTCATGCTTCCAGTTCTTTCAGGGTATATTGCTTACTCTATCGCTGAAAAACCAGGTCTTGTTGCAGGTTTTGTAGCTGGGGCTATTGCAAATAGTGGTCTTGCTTTCGGTAAAGTTGCTTATGCAGCAGGTGGTGAAGCAACACTTGGTCTTGCAGGTGTCTCTTCTGGTTTCCTTGGAGCTCTTGTTGGTGGTTTCCTAGCAGGTGGTGTTATCCTTGTTCTCCGTAAAGTGCTTGCTGGTATGCCTCGTTCACTTGATGGTGTTCGTTCAATCCTTCTCTTCCCACTTCTTGGAGTAGCCTTAACAGGATTCTTGATGTTATTGGTCAATATCCCAATGGCTGCGATCAATACTGCACTTAATACTTTCCTTGAAAACCTTTCAGGTAGTTCAGCTATCCTTATGGGTCTCCTTGTAGGTGGTATGATGGCAGTTGATATGGGTGGACCTGTTAACAAAGCTGCCTATGTCTTCGGTACAGGAACGCTTGCTGCAACTGTTGCCAACGGCGGTTCGGTTGTTATGGCTGCTGTTATGGCGGGTGGTATGGTACCTCCTCTTGCAGTCTTTGTGGCAACACTACTTTTCAAAGATAAATTCACAGAAGAAGAGCGTAACTCTGGTTTGACAAATATCGTTATGGGACTATCATTCATCACTGAAGGAGCGATTCCATTTGGTGCTGCTGATCCAGCACGTGCGATCCCTAGCTTTATCGCAGGTTCAGCGCTTACTGGTGCTCTTGTTGGTCTAGCAGGTATCAAATTGATGGCACCACACGGTGGTATCTTTGTTATCGCTTTGACAAGTAACCCATTCCTTTACCTCCTCTTTGTAGCGATTGGTGCGGTGGTTTCAGGTGTTCTCTTTGGACTACTACGTAAATCTAAATAATTCTACTATTAGGAATAATCACATTTAGCGTTGACCAAGTGGTCAGCGCTTTTTATCTAGAAAAAAGACACAAAATGAACACACTTGTCAGACCAGTTTTCCTGTAAAACGTGTTATGATAAAAGAAAATAAGGGTTTCGGATGTCCTAATCCTAGAAAAATAGACTAACTAAAACATTCCAAGGAGGAAGCAGAGTGTCCATTAAAGAATTGTTACGTAAAGACTTGATGATAATGTCTTTAAAAGCTATTTCAAAAGATGTAGCTCTTGATGAGATGATTGCTAAGTTAGCAGCTCATGATATCATTCATGATAGTGATTTATTAAAGAAAAGTATCATGGTTCGTGAGGAGCAAGGTGTGACAGCACTTGGTCATGGGATTGCCATGCCTCATAGTAAGCACATTGTTGTTGATAAGCCAGCTATTTTGTTTGCACGGTCATCGCAGGGGATTCCCTACCAAGCAGCAGATGGCCAACCGGTTGATCTTTTCTTTATGGTAGTGGCTCCTAGTGATGCAGAGGGTGTTCAATTAGAAGCCATTGCTGATTTATCAAAGTATTTGGCTAAAGAAGGATTCGCGGATCGTTTGCGTCAGGCAAACACGGAAGATGATATTTTAGCACTTTTTGATTGTCTGCCAAGTAAGGAAGATAGTGGTGAACAAGTTAGTCATGCTGGAGATTTCATTGTTGCTGTGACAGCATGTGCAACGGGATTGATTCATACCTACATGGCAGAAGAAGCTTTGAAAAAAGCAGCTACTAAGAAAGGGATGAGCATCAAAGTTGAAACAAATGGTGCTAGTGGGGTTAAGAATGCTCTGGCAGAAGATGATATTTTACGGGCTAAAGGTATTATTATTGCTTCTGATAAGGAGATTGATGTTGAGCGTTTTGCTGGTAAAAAATTGGTTAAACGTCCGGTTGCTGATGGGATTAAGCATGCTGCCGAGCTCATTGAAGCCTTGTATACTGATGAAACAGCAACTAAAGACTCTGCAGATCTTTCTCTAAAAGGGAAATTGAAACGAACCTTTTTTGGAGAATAATAGTTGTGATAGCCAGACAAGGATGACTTGTCTGGTTTTTAGTTTGCCTTCTTCTTAACTTATGCTAAAATCTAAACTAATGAAGACATTTAGATAGGGGTAAAAGTGGTAAGACGTAATAGAAGAAGGCACTACTCAATGAAAACCGTTCTGTTAGTCAGTGCCATGGCTTTTGCCATCGCTATTTTTATGAAAGAGTTAGTACCGGAAAGAGTAAAGCCAGTGACAGAGTTGTCAATCACCGAACAGTTTATTGAGGAGATTGGACCCAGAGCTCAAGTCATTGCTAGAGAGAATGACTTGTATGCGTCTGTTATGATTGCTCAGGCCATTTTGGAATCTGATAGTGGGCAGTCAGGGCTCAGTCAATCACCACACTTTAACTTTTTTGGGATAAAAGGAAACTATCAGGGGCAATCAGTTTCTTTAGAAACTTGGGAAGACGACGGTCAGGGAAATCCTTATACCATAACTGCCGATTTTAGGTCTTATGGTAATTTGGAGAATGGCTTGGAGGACTATGCTCAATTTTTAGATAGAGACTTGTATTGGGCTGTGCACAGGAGCAATACTTTGTCTTATACTGATGCCACTAAAGCATTGACAGGGACCTATGCGACAGATACATCGTATGGCTCCAAACTTAATAACCTTATTCAAACCTATCAATTAACAAGGTATGATGTCATATAGAGAAGGCATTAGCTTAGTTGAGTTTTTTAACCATTTAATGCTGTCAATGTTAGGGATTAAGGCTGGGACAAAAGTCCTTACCTTTTTTAATGATAGTCAAATGAATTAATACTCGAAGCAAATCAACATCTGACTAGGAAAGGAGTCACAGATGGAATTTACGTTCATCAAGGGAAACTGGACAATGTTAGATTTTGATTGTCGATGAGTATAACTTTCAAACAAAGAACTGTAATGCAGATAGTTTTAACGTTTAATGAACTGTTTGAGGTTTGAAGCTAGAAATCAGATAGTGAAGAGTATCAAAGTCAATCCAAAAGACTATGTTCAGTCAACTAAGCGAGGTGTAGTGGTTGAGTGATTCTAGTCATATAATCCTTGGATGTGGAAAATCGTGAGTTGAAACGTCGCTCTACTCTGTAAAGCGCTGATGTCATCAGCTCCTACAGTTCTAACGAGTGAGGAAAGCTGTCCTTTTCAACCTCAAACAATCGCTCTGCTGACTGTTTGAGGTGTGTGAGGGTGTGAAGGAAGCGGTCTGGGAAGTGTTTTTTTCAGCCCGAACCTAGGAATAAACGCGCGAATGGAAATTTAACTCTTCGAATTACCTATTTTTGCTCCATTCTCATTCCTAGTTTATTAAGCTACTTTTTGTTATAATATTATGCATGAAAACATTGAAAGAAGTTTATGGCGACCATGCTGAAATGCCTTTTGTTTTGCCAAAATATGAGGCAGAATTATTGCGAAAGCCAATCGCAAAACGTCAGATGGAAAGAACGGCGGAAGGTCTACTTCCAGGACATATTATTTTACTCTGGCGGATTCAATTTGGTACTTATACGACCAAAAGTCCACACCACAAGTATTTTTACACGACTTATGGTATTGATGCTCAAAAAGAGTTAGAAGAGTTAATAGCTAGGAGCTATGTCTCTATCAACTCAGCTTTTGATTCCATCAATCTTGTGACGGCACCTGATGTGAAGGATTTTTTGAAAGCCAAAGAAGTCAAGGGATTAAGTAAGATGAAGCGGTCTGATTTGGATACGGCTCTGAAGCAATATTTTACCGAGGAAGAATTGGCAACTTTATTTGATGAGCGCTCTTATGCTTTGACTCAAGCTGGTGAGGATTTGTTGGCTAAATACCCTGAGATTGTAGCCAAACACCCACAGAAGAAGTATTAGTAAACTTTTATTTTGTTAGAGCATATGCTATAATAGTGCTAACTGTATCTAGAGGAGAAAACTATGGAAGTCATACGCGAAAAAGAATTTGTCAATCAATACCATTACAATGCTCGTAATTTGGAATGGGAAAAGGAAAACGGAACACCAAAAACGAATTTTGAAGTGACTTTCCAATTGATCGAGAAAAATATTGAAAAGAACGAGACAACTATTGTAGCTGTTTTGCAGTTCACAATTGTTCGAGATGAATTTGTGATTTCTGGTGTAATCTCTCAGATGGATCATATCAAAAATCGTATTGTCAATGAGCCTAAAGAATTTTCTCAGGAAGAAGTAGAGTCTCTGGCAGCTCCTCTTCTGGAAATGGTTAGACGTATGACTTATGAAGTTACTGAAATTGCTTTGGATCGTCCAGGCATAAAATTGGAGTTTAATAGTTAATGAAATTAGCAGTAGTAACAGATAGTTCATCTGCCCTTCCCCTGTCGGTTAAGGGACATGCTAATCTGTTTTGTTTAGATATTCCTGTCACTATTGATGGTCAAGCTTATGTGGAAGATAAGAATTTGACCATGCCAGAGTTTTATGACAAAATGGCTGCCAATGAAGAATTGCCGAAGACGAGTCAACCCAGCTTAGCAGAGTTTGATGAGTTATTGATGACTTTGCAGTCTGAAAGTTACACTCATGTGATTGGTCTCTTTTTATCAAGTGGTATTTCTGGCTTCTGGGCTAATAGCCAGTTTTTAAAAGAGGAACACAATAATCTTGTTTTGGCGATTCCTGATACAAAAATCACCTCTGCTCCACTGGGGCATATGGTAGAAACTGTTTTGACATTAGCGCAAGAAGGTTGTGAGTTTGACTTTATTATAGAGAAGCTGAATAAACAGATTGAAGGCACAACTGCTTTTATCCTTGTTGATGATTTAAACCATTTGGTCAAGGGTGGACGTTTGTCTAATGGTTCAGCTTTACTTGGTAATCTCCTGTCCATTAAGCCGATTCTTTATTTTAATGATGAGGGCGTTATTGAAGTTTTTGAGAAAGTCAGGACTGAAAAAAAAGCAATCAAACGTTTGGTTGAGATTCTTCGAGAGATGACATCTCAGGGTGATTTTAATGTCACTATTATCCACTCCAATGTTGAGGATAAGGCGAAAGACTTGTATCAACAATTAAAAGAATCTGGTTTTGATCAGGATTTGTCTATTGTTTCTTTTGGCAGTGTGATTGCAACACATCTTGGTGAAGGTGCCATTGCTTTTGGGATAACACCTAAATTTTCGAAGAATTAAATTAGCATTCTCGTAGAGAGTAAACGAATGAACCGTTTGGGGAAGTTGGGTTTTTCTGATATATCAGAAAAAGCTCACTCCCTTTTTCAAAAGATAGAAATAGGAGAGAAGATATGGCTATTAAAGTGATTGTCGCAGGCTTTAAAGGACGTATGGGGTCTACTGCAGTTGATATGGTTAAATCGGATGAAGCACTTGAACTAGCAGCTTTATTGGACCCATTTGCTGAGGAAA
This sequence comes from Streptococcus pluranimalium, assembly GCF_002953735.1. Classification (NCBI taxonomy): domain Bacteria; kingdom Bacillati; phylum Bacillota; class Bacilli; order Lactobacillales; family Streptococcaceae; genus Streptococcus; species Streptococcus pluranimalium. The sequence continues at coordinate 667,925 of NZ_CP025536.1, forward strand.
AAGATCTTGACGGTGTTCCTGTTTTTAATGATAAGGAAGATCTTATTGGCTTTGATGCCGATGTTTGGGTTGATTTTACCATGCCAAAAGTTGCTTATGAAAACACTCGTTTTGCCATAGAAAACAGTTTTGCGCCAGTAGTAGGGACAACAGGTTTTACGGAAGAACAAATTGCTGATTTGATTGCTTTATCTTCTGAGAAATCACTGGGTGGCCTGATTGCACCAAACTTCGCTATCGGAGCTATTCTCCTCATGGAATTTGCTGCCAAAGCTTCTCAATACTTCCCTGATCTTGAAATCATTGAATTGCATCATGATAAGAAAAAAGATGCTCCTTCAGGTACAGCCATTAAAACAGCAGAATTAATTGCGCAAAGTCGTCAGTCAAAAGTACAAGGGGCGTCAGATGAGGAAGAGTTGATGGCTGGTGCTCGTGGTGCTGAGTACGATGGTTTCCGTATCCACAGCGTCCGTTTACCTGGTCTCGTAGCTCATCAAGAAGTTATCTTTGGAGCACAGGGGGAAGGCTTGACCTTGCGTCATGACTCTTATGACCGTTCTTCTTTCATGAGTGGTGTCAATTTAGGGATTAAAGAAGTGGTCAAACGTGACACATTAGTTTATGGATTGGAAAAGTTACTCTAATGAAGTTAAAAGAGTTACCAATTGAGTTTGAAGAGGCTCTCCCTCTGCTTGAAAAGATAAAAGACGCTGGTTTTGAAGCTTATTTTGTCGGTGGATCCGTCCGTGATGTTTTATTAGGACGTCCCATCCACGATGTTGATATTGCGACGTCATCTTATCCGGAAGAAACAAAAGCGATTTTTGAGAGAACGGTTGATGTTGGTATTGAACACGGCACAGTATTAGTTTTGGAGAATGGTCACGAATATGAGATGACTACTTTCAGAACGGAAGATGTTTATGTGGATTATCGTAGACCATCCAGCGTTTCCTTTGTTCGTTCACTAAAAGAAGATTTAAAGCGACGTGATTTTACGGTGAATGCCTTCGCTTTAAATGAAGACCGCGAGGTCATTGATTTATTCGATGGCTTAAAGGACTTAGAAAACCGTCTTTTGCGTGCGGTAGGAAAGGCTCAGGAACGCTTTAACGAAGATGCTTTGAGGATCATGCGAGGGATTCGTTTTTCAGCTAGCCTTGATTTTGACATTGAAAAGGAAACTCTCCTTTCTATGTCAGCCTGTGCGCCATTGTTGGAAAAAATATCCGTTGAACGCAGCTTTATTGAATTTGATAAATTGTTAATGGCACCTCATTGGTCAAAAGGACTATCTGCTTTAATAGCAACTGGTGCTTATGATTATCTACCTGAGTTACAGGGAACGGCATCCAAGTGGCAGGAATTTCAAGAAGTGATTGAAAAAGATTATCATTTTCTGAGTTCTGAACAAGCTTGGGCAGCTATGATGATTGTTCTGGAGATTAAGCAACCACAGGCATTTTTAAAAAAATGGAAAACGTCTGTTCAGTTTCAAAAAAAGGTGAGTCAGATGGTTGATGTTTTCAAGGCTCGCCAGTCTTCAGAGTTAACGAGTTGGCAGGTCTATCAGTATGGTAAGACCTTAATCCATGAAGTGGAAGATTTGCGGTCTGCCTTTGGTATGATGGCAAACGTTGAACGCTTAGTGACACTAGATCGGGAGCTCCTTATTCATGACAAGCATGAGATTGTTGTCAATGGAGGTATCCTGATTTCAGAATTAGGGATGAAACCAGGTCCAGATTTGGGAAGAATTCTTAATCAAGTTGAAGAGGCTATTGTTAATGGACACTTGGCTAATGACAAGTTAGCAATCTTTGACTTTATCAAAAATATGACATAACTAAAGGGAGGCTTTGCCTCCTTTTGGTGCCTAGAAAAGGGTATAAAATGAGTGATTTTATTGTTGAAAAATTAACCAAATCAGTGGGAGACAAGACTGTTTTTCAGGATATTTCTTTTATTATTCATGATTTGGACCGCATTGGCATTATCGGTGTTAATGGGACGGGGAAAACGACCCTATTAGATGTTATCTCAGAAAGATTGGGTTTTGATGGTGATGTATCACCCTTTATCAAGGCAAATGGCTATAAGATTTCTTATTTGACTCAGGAGCCTGAATTTGATGAGAATAAAACGGTCTTGGATACAGTTTTATCATCGGATCTGCGTGAAATGCGATTGATTCGTGATTACGAGGCTATTATGGCTAATTATTCGGAGGACAAACAGTCAGACCTGGAGAAAATCATGGCTGAAATGGATTCTCTTAACGCTTGGACTATCGAAAGCGACGTCAAGACGGTATTATCTAAACTTGGAATTTCTGATTTAACGCGAAAGGTTTCATCCTTATCAGGTGGCCTTCGTCGTCGTGTGCAATTGGCGCAAGTCTTACTTGGTGATGCGGATTTATTGCTATTGGATGAGCCGACCAACCACTTGGATATTGATACTATTGCCTGGTTGACTCATTTTTTGACCAATACTAAAAAAACAGTCCTGTTTATCACCCATGACCGTTATTTCTTGGATAATGTGGCAACACGCATTTTTGAATTAGATGATAGTCGTTTGACGGAATACCAAGGGAATTATCAAGATTATGTGCGTCTGCGTGCGGAGCAGGACGAGCGTGATGCGGCTACCATGCATAAAAAGAAACAACTCTATAAGCAAGAATTGGCATGGATGCGCACGCAACCGCAAGCGCGTGCGACCAAGCAACAGGCACGTATCAATCGTTTCCATGATTTGAAAAAAGATGTGCACCAAGACACTAGCTCAGAGGACTTGGAAATCAATTTTGAAACCAGCCGTATCGGGAAAAAAGTTGTCAATTTTGAACACGTTGACTTTTCATACGATGACACCAAGCAAATCCTCTCTGACTTTAACCTAATTATCCAAAATAAGGATCGCATCGGGATTGTCGGAGACAACGGTGTTGGGAAGTCAACCTTGCTCAATTTGATGACGGGAGAATTGACGCCGACTGCTGGTAAGCTAGACATCGGTGAGACCATTCGTATCGGCTATTTCTCGCAGCAAATCAAGGATATGGACGAGAGTAAGCGCGTGATTTCTTATTTGCAGGAAGTGGCTGATGAGGTCAAGACGACTGTTGGGACGACCAGTATTAGTGAGCTTTTAGAGCAGTTCCTGTTTCCACGTTCAACTCATGGGACTCAGATTGCTAAGTTGTCCGGTGGAGAGAAAAAGCGTCTCTATCTCTTAAAGATTTTGATTGAAAAGCCAAATGTTCTTTTGCTAGACGAGCCGACCAATGATCTTGATATTGCGACCTTAACCGTTTTGGAAAATTTCTTATCAGGCTTTGCAGGTCCTGTGATTACGGTAAGTCACGACCGTTACTTCTTGGATAAGGTTGCCAATAAAATCCTAGCTTTCGAAGATGGTCACATCAATGCCTTTTATGGTAACTATACGGATTATCTTGACGAAAAGGCATTTGAAGTTGATAGTGCTGCAATGATGGCGAAAGTTGAAGTACCAAAAACACAAAAAGTGCGCCAAGAGAAGAAACGTATGTCTTATTTTGAAAAGCAAGAGTGGGCAAGTATTGAAGAAGATATTGCTCAGTTGGAAGCAGAGATTGAGAGCATTGAAGCAGCCATGATAGAAAATGCTAGTCATTATGGTGAATTAGCGACTTTACAGCGTGACTTAGATGCCAAAAATGAAACACTGCTTGAGAAATATGAACGTTATGAGTATTTAAGTGAGTTGGTTGATTGAGGTAGGAGGATAAAAATGACTTATTTATCTCATTTTGGTGTTTATGGTATCTGTATTAAGGACGGTAAGTTATGATGTGTCCGTAAAAATAGAGGACCTTACAAGGGGCGTTATGACTTACCGGGTGGTAGTCAGGAATCTGGTGAAAGTTTACTGGAAACACTTGAGAGAGAACTAAAAGAAGAAACGGGATTTGAACTCAAAGTTTCTTCTCATAATCGTATTTTTGACACTTTTGTTAAAGCAAAAGGAGAACAGGAGACAGTTCATCACATTTTTGCGGTTTATGATATTGAGATCAACGATGTTCCTATCCAGAAGCTTGCTAGCCATTTAGAAACTGGAGAAATGAATGATTCAAAAGGTTTTGAGTGGGTCGATCTTGATCAATTAACGCCTCAAAATGCCTCTCCACTTATCCTAAAACTATTAGATCCACATTTAAAAGCCAGCTATTTTTTAGACTGGGAAATCTTATCAGAAGGTTAAACAATGTATCAAACAGAAAACTTAAAGGAAAAACTCAATTTGTTTCTCAAATTGTTTTTCCCTATTTTAATTTATCAATTTGCCAATTTTTCGGCTACTTTTATTGACACCATGATGACGGGAAAATATAGCACGATTGATTTGGCAGGCGTTTCCATGGCAGGAAGCCTGTGGAATCCTTTCTTTACCTTATTAACAGGTATTGTGTCAGCCTTGGTTCCTATTATTGGGCAACATTTAGGAAAGGGAAATCGTCATAAAATCAAGGATGACTTTCATCAGTTTATTTATATTGGCTTGATGTTGTCAGCTGTACTTTGGATTCTGGTACGTTTTGGAGCTATTCCAGCTTTGGCATATTTTAATCTGGAATCTTCTGTCGTGACTATTGGACAAGAGTATTTGTCATGGATGTCAGTCGGTATTTTGCCGTTTCTCTTATTTAGTGTCTGTCGATCTTTCTTTGATTCTTTAGGTCTCACTAAAGTTTCCATGTACCTCATGTTGCTCTTGTTGCCCTTTAATTCCTTTTTTAATTATATTTTGATTTATGGGAAATTAGGGCTTCCTGAAATGGGAGGAGCAGGTGCTGGATTAGGAACAGCTTTAGCCTATTGGCTGCTTTTATTAGTAGTCATTGCAGTGATGCTGGTTCATCCGACAATTAAGTCTTTCCAAGTCTGGCAATGGACAGCTCCCAATCGAAAATTATTGAAACAAGGTTTTTTATTGGGACTTCCAATTGGTTTACAGATTTTTGCAGAAGTGGCTATTTTTGCGACGGTCGGTCTTTTCATGGCTAAGTTTTCGACAGAAATCATCTCAGCTCATCAATCTGCTATGAACTTTACAACCCTACTCTATGCCTTTCCACTTAGCATTTCCATCACCATGCCTATTGCTATTTCCTTTGAGATTGGAGCAGGTGATGACAAAGCCGCTCGTGATTTTGCAAAAATTGGGCGTTTGACAGCAATGCTATTTGCAATTGTGACCTTGACTTTCCTATATTTCTTTAGAGCACAAGTGGCATACCTTTATGGATCAGGAGATACCTTTATCCAGCTAACGACAGAGTTCTTGATTTATGCTTTCTTCTTCCAATTGGCGGATGCCTTCGCAGCTCCAATTCAGGGGATTTTGAGAGGCTACAAGGATACCACTTATCCCTTTGTGATAGGTGTTTCTGCTTACTGGGCGATTGCACTTCCAGTGGGATGGGGGCTCGATTTGATGACGACCTTGGGACCAAAAGCCTATTGGATTGGACTAATTGCTGGACTCTTTTCTTGTGGTATCCTCCTACGGTTGCGTATGGCTCATATCGAGAAGCGTTATAAGACTGGCAATCCTTTAGAAAGAGTGGTGTAAGGGATGGAGATTAGACCTATTCAGTCAGGGGATAATAAACAAATGGCTAGGATTATCCGTGATAGTTTGGAAGCAGTGGGACTTGATAAACCAGGAACAGCTTATTTTGAGCCATCATTAGATGATTTGGCTAAGGCCTATGGACAGGATCAGTCATCAGCTTACTTTGTGGTAGTCGAAAATGATCAGGTCTTAGGTGGTGCTGGCTTTGGTAAAATTACAGACGCTATTAGTGAACTTCAAAAATGTTATGTTCTAGAAAATGCTAGAGGTCAGGGAATAGGACGGAAATTATTGGAGCAAGTTATCGTATCATCTGGAGAGGCTGGGTATGATAAGATATATTTAGAAACTACAGAAGTCTTGGCACAAGCCCTGAGTTTATATGAAAGTTTAGAGTTTAAACATATGGATGCACCCATAGCTAACGACAATGGGCACCATGCTATGACGATTTGGATGATGAAAGATTTAAAAAGATAAGATTTAGCAAAGAAGGTTTAATTAGGAGAGGAAAATATGGGATTAATATGGTCTTATTTAAAAAGATACCCTAAGTGGTTGTTTTTAGATATTTTTGGAGCTTTTCTCTTCGTCGTTGTCAATTTAGGTCTGCCGACTATTTTGGCTCGGATGATTGATGAAGGGATAAACACACGCAATGTTGACCGCCTCTATTTTTGGGGCTGGATGATGTTGGTTGTCGTTATTTTGGGGATTATTGGGCGGATTGTTTTGGCCTATGCTGCTGGAAAATTAACGACAACCATGATTCAAGACATGCGTAATGACATGTATGATAAGTTGCAAGACTATTCGCACAATGAATATGACAAGATTGGCGTTTCATCTTTGGTAACCCGTATGACCAGTGATGCCTTTGTTTTAATGCAATTTGCGGAACAAAGTTTGCGTCTGGGTATGGTAACTCCGATGATGATGGTTTTCTCAGTGGTCATGATTTTTACCACTAGCCCATCTATGGCTTGGATCGTTGCGGTAGCTATTCCATTTTTAGCTTGGGTTGTAGCTTATGTGGCTATCAAGACACGTCCGCTTTCTGAGAAACAACAAAAAACACTGGATAAGATTAACCAGTATGTTCGAGAGAATCTAACAGGTCTGCGTGTGATTCGTGCTTTTGCTCGTGAGGATTTCCAAGAGGAACGTTTCGACACGAAAAATAAGGCTTACTCGGAAACCTCTCAATCTCTCTTTATTCTGACAGGCTTGACCGAGCCTCTCTTTGTGCAAATTATTATTGCCATGATTGTGGCTATTGTTTGGTTTGCTCTTGATCCGTTGAGTAGGGGAGACTTGCAGATTGGTGATTTGGTTGCCTTTATTGAGTACAGTTTCCATGCTCTATTTTCTTTCTTGCTCTTTGCTAACCTCTTTACCATGTATCCTCGTATGGCAGTCTCAAGTCAGCGTATTGTTGAAGTGATGGAGATGCCACTGTCCATTTCTAAAAATGAAGACGGGGTTAAGGAGACAGAAACGAAAGGTTACCTTGAGTTTGATAATGTGACCTTTGCCTATCCGGGTGAGACAGAATCACCAGTTTTGCATGATATTTCCTTCAAAACGAAACCGGGTGAAACCATTGCCTTTATTGGATCGACTGGTTCAGGGAAATCATCTCTGGTCAACTTGATTCCACGTTTTTATGATGTGACTTTTGGTCGCATTTTAGTGGATGGTGTTGATGTTAGAGACTATAACCTTAAAGCCCTTCGTCAAAAAGTTGGCTTTATTCCGCAGAAAGCTTTGCTCTTTACCGGAACAATCGGGGAAAACCTCAAATATGGGAAGGCTGATGCGACTGGATTAGAGCTTGATGAGGCCAGTGATGTTGCCCAAGCTAGAGAGTTTATCGATAGTCGCGAGGAGCGCTATGAAACGCACTTAGCTGAAGGCGGTTCCAATCTATCAGGTGGTCAGAAGCAACGCTTGTCCATTGCGCGTGCCATTGTTAAAAAGCCAGATATTTATATCTTTGACGATTCTTTCTCAGCGCTTGATTACAAGACCGATGCGACCCTTCGTCGTCGTTTGAAAGAAGTTACAGAAGATGCGACAGTTTTAATTGTGGCACAACGTGTTGGAACCATTATGGATGCTGACCAAATTATTGTCCTTGATGAGGGGGAGATTGTTGGTCGTGGTACTCATGAGGAACTAATGCTATCTAACGAGATTTATCGTGAAATCGCTAATTCTCAGCTTAACAACAAAAACTTAGAGGAGGGAGAAGCCTAATGATACATCAAACACATGCTTTTAAACGCCTCTGGTCCTATTTAAAACGTTATCAAGGGGCTGTCTATTGTGCTATCTTCCTTAAATCTTTAGCAGCGATTATGAATGTTCTAGAGCCTTTTGTCTTAGGATTGATTATCACAGAGTTGACTAAAAATCTTCTTGATATGGCGAAAGGGGTCACTGGTGCTCATATCAATGTTGAGTACATCGTTTGGGTATTAGGAATTTATGCTTTCAGAGCTTTCATTTATGAAATTGGCGCTTATGGTTCTAACTATTTTATGACTAAGGCTGTCCAAAAGAGTATTAGGGATTTGCGACGTGATCTCAGTCAAAAAATCAATGGGATTCCCGTATCTTACTTTGATAAACACCAGTTCGGTGATATGTTAGGGCGTTTTACGAATGATGTGGAGACTGTTTCTAACGCTTTACAACAGAGTTTTTTACAGATTGTCAACGCCTTTTTAAGCATCATCTTGGTTGTGGTGATGGTGATTTACCTTAACTGGAAACTTTCTATTTTTGTAATCTTGATGATTCCTTTGACTTATTTTACAGCGCAGGCGATTGTCAAAAAATCACAACCTTACTTCAAGAAACAAGCCAATGCATTAGGTGATATGAATGGTTTTGTTCAAGAAAAGTTAACGGGCTTTAATGTCTTGAAGCTCTATGGTCGAGAAGAAGCTTCAGCTGAGGAATTTCGTCAAATCACTAAAAATCTTCAAGAAGTTGGTTTTAAGGCTAGCTTTATCTCAGGGATGATGATGCCAGTTTTGCATGCTATTTCGGATGGTATTTACTTGATATTAGCTATTTTTGGTGGACTTCAAGTTATTTCTGGTCAAATGACTATAGGTAATCTTCAGGCCTTTGTCCAATACACTTGGCAGATTTCCCAACCTATCCAGACCATTTCTCAACTAGCAGGATTGCTCCAAAGTGCTAAATCATCTTTGGACCGTATCTTTGCTGTTATTGATGAAGAGGATGAGAGTAATCAAGTTATGGAAGAGTTGGAACATGATTTGACTGGTCAGGTCAGCTTTAATCATGTTGACTTTGAATATGTTGAGAATAAACCACTTATTCGTGATTTTAATCTTGATGTGAAACCGGGGGAAATGATTGCTATCGTTGGTCCGACAGGTGCAGGTAAGACAACTCTGATTAATCTCCTCATGCGTTTCTACGATGTCACATCAGGAGCTATCACAGTTGATGGTCATGACATTAGAAATCTTTCGCGTCAAGAATTCCGTCAGCAATTTGGTATGGTTTTACAAGATGCTTGGTTATACGAAGGTACTATCCAAGAAAACCTACGTTTTGGAAATCTCAATGCGACTGATGAGGACATTATAGAAGCTGCTAAGGCTGCTAATGTGGATCACTTTATCCGAACCTTGCCGGGTGGTTATAAGACGGAGATGAACCAAGAATCAAGCAATATCTCACAAGGTCAGAAACAGCTTTTGACCATTGCGCGTGCGCTTTTAGCTGATCCGAAAATCTTGATTTTGGACGAAGCAACTTCATCTGTTGATACACGTCTGGAGTTACTGATTCAAAAAGCCATGAGGCGTTTGATGCAAGGACGTACCAGTTTTGTTATCGCTCACCGCCTGTCAACCATTCAAGAAGCTGATAAAATTTTAGTACTTAAAGATGGTCAAATCATCGAACAAGGTAACCATGATAGCCTTCTGGCTGATAAAGGCTTCTATCATGATCTTTACATGAGCCAATTTGCTAGCCAAGAAGACTAGGAGCTTAAGCATTGACGATGATGTCAATGCTTTTTGTGATGCTTCAATTCCGTTTTTCGATGAGAGAAACAAGAAGACCATTACTTAAGCGGGTGGCTGACAAATTTTTGATGGTCTATGTTGTTGCTATCTTTATGATCTTTTTAAGAAAAGGTTTTCAAAATTATTTTGTCAGACTTCTTTTGATTTGTTATAATAAATGGAATGGATAAGATGGGGGAAGACATGATCATTGAAAAAGTCTATAATAACAACGTTATTCAAGTGAAGGATGAATCTGGGCAAGAATTGATTGTCATGGGGCGAGGCCTAGGTTTCCAGAAAAAAGTTGGTGATATGATTGATCAAACGAAGATTGAAAAAGTCTTTACCCTACAAAGTGAGCAGACTTCTTCTGACCTCTCTGACCTCTATGAACAGTTACCAGATAAGGAACTTAATCTCTTCGTCTATTTGATAGATAGGGCTGAAAAAGCACTTGAACTGACCTTTGATAGTCATTTGCACTTGTCATTAACCGACCATTTACATTTTATGGTCGTCAGAATGAGACAAGGGGTCTCCATTTCCAATCCACTAGCTTGGGAAGTTCGAAAATTTTATCCTAAAGAATATCAGGTGGCTAAAGATATGATTGCTCGTTTGAGTGAGGAATTGAAACTTTCTATTCCAGATGATGAGGCATCATCAATCGCTCTTCATTTTATCAATGCCCAGTCTGAAAGTGGCGGGATTAGTAAATCTCAAAGAAGTACTCGCATGGTCATTGATATTTTGGAAATTGTCCGTTTGCATTTTGGGCAAATGGTGGCAGAAGATAGTATCTCTTATAATCGATTTGTGACGCATTTGCAGTATTTTTCTCAGCGTGTGATTAATGGTGTGGTGCAAGGATCAAATGATGCCTTCTTATATGACCAAGTGAAACAGAATTACCCTGATAGCTTTTCATGTACGCAAAAGATTGCTCATTATGTTAAAGAACATTATGATTTCGAGATGAGCATCGATGAGAAAGTTTATTTGACCATTCACATTCAAAGAATGGAAGACAGTAAAAATAGTTAATAAAATAGCTGAAAGGCTATTTTTTTGCACCTTGTTAAGTGAGCTTTGGAATAATCAAGCCAGAAAATCATTTGCTTTGAAGAATCTTTAGAAAAAATATAAAAAAGCGCTTGCATTATTCAGATAAGTCTGTTATTATAATAGACATTAGATGGATTGTTACTGGTCAAGCAGGCAAAACCTAAATAAATACAAGATAAACAAGGCAGCGGTCTTAGGACATGTTGGCGGTTTATTTGGTATTTGTTTAGGTTTTTTGTTTGCCTAAAGCAATCCAATAAACAAATATTTAGGAGGAGCCCTAATGGCTAAAAAAGATTATACTGAGTTGGCAAAAGATATTGTCGCTCACGTTGGTGGTAAAGACAATGTTGTCAATCTTCGTCACTGTATTACACGCTTACGTTTTGTTTTGAAGGATGAATCAAAGGCTGATACAGATTACTTAAAAGCACGTGATGGTGTTGTTACCGTTGTCAAAGCTGGTGGACAGTACCAAGTTGTTATCGGAAATCACGTTCCAGATGTTTACGCAGCAGTACTTGAACAAGGAGTTCAAGGAGTTGGCTCACTTGATACAGATGAGGGTGATACTGCGAAAGGTAATCTTTTTGATCGTTTTGTTGACTTGATTTCAGGAATTTTCCAACCTTTCTTGGGAGCACTTGCAGCTGCTGGTATCGTTAAAGGTCTTGTGGCTATTCTTGGTGCTGTTTTCGGAATGAGTGCAGAAAATAGTGCTCTTTATGTTATCCTTAATGCTGCTGGAGATGGTTTTTTCCAATTTCTACCAATAGCAATTGCCTTAACAGCAGCTCGTAAATTTAAAATGGGTGAGTTTACAGCGATTGCGATTGCGGCTGCTTTAGTTTACCCAACCTTACCAACTACTGTTCCTGTTTTGAAAGAAGCTGGGCTCGATAAGGTACTCGGTATTCCTTTCCAATTGCCTGCAGCAGGTAGCTATCTTCAAACCGTAATGCCTGTTATTCTTGCTATTTGGGTAGGTTCAAACATTGAGAAGTTTATGCGTAAAATTACACCAGACGTTATTAAGCTTTTCATTGTGCCATTTGTGACGATTTTACTCACTGTGCCACTAACTTTCTTGGTTGTCGGACCACTGGCTAACTTCATCTCTGATTTACTATCAATGGGATTCACATCTGTTATGGCATTCAGTCCACTACTTTACGGTTTATTGCTCGGGGCTTTATGGCAAGTTATGGTTATGTTTGGCTTACACTGGGCAATTGTTCCACTTGCCATCTTACAGTTCTCACAAAATGGCTGGTCTAATGTTCTAATTGCTGCAGCTCTCCCTAACTTTACACAAACAGGTGTTCTTTCTGCTATTATGTTGAAAACGAAAGAACAAAAAGTTAAAACAATCTCAGCACCAGCCCTTATTTCATCTGTCTTTGGTGTTACCGAGCCAGCTATCTATGGTGTGACGCTTCCAATGAAAACACCGTTTTACATTTCCTGCGTAGTTTCAGGGATTATTGGAGCTGGTTTATCTTTCTTTGATATTAAAAACTACGCTATGGGTGCCCTAGGTATCTTCATGTATCCAGGTTATGTTAGTCCAACTCTAGGTTTAACACCAATGTGGATTTTGATTGCTTTCTCGGTAGCAGCATTTGTTCTCTCATTCGCTATCCAAATGCTTGTACCAGTTCCAACTCTTTACGGAACTCCAACAGAAGAAAAAGTTGAAGAAGCTGGAGTTGTAGTAGCTGAAGAAGTTGTTGATATCAAACAAGAAATCATTGCCAGCCCACTCATTGGTAATGTTGTTGCTCTTGAAAATGTGCCTGATGAAGTTTTTGCTTCAGGTGCTATGGGTAAAGGGATTGCGGTTGATCCAGCAGATGGTGTTGTTGTAGCACCAGCCAATGCAGAAGTGTCACTTGTCTTCCCAACAAATCATGCCATCGGTCTAAAAACTGAAAATGGTGCTGAAATCTTAATCCATATCGGTATGGATACTGTATCACTTGCAGGTAAAGGCTTCAAGAAGTTTGTTGAAGTCGGGGACAAAGTGACCCCAGGACAAAAACTTCTTGAGTTTGATGTTAATGCTATCAGAGCAGCTGGACTTCCAGTTATCACTCCAATCATCGTAACAAACACAGATGTCTACACAGATGTCTTAAAAACACAAGAAGGTCGTGTTAACACAGGAGATTATCTTCTTACAACTGTTAAATAACATCATGGAATCCTTCCTTCGGGAGGGATTTTTTTGTTAAATAAATATCTAAAATTTTATTTAATAGTTATTGACAAAATATAAAATAAAGTTTATTATTTATTTAAATAAAAATTCAATAAACATTGAAATTGTTTTAAGGAGATAGCTATGAAAAAGTTCTTACAAGAGTTGGTAGTGTTTTTGTTAAATCAAAAAAGCCTCACGAAATCACTTAAGATTAGTGGTGATTTTTCAGCAGTCGACTATTATTGTCAGTCAGGTTTTGAGATGGATTTTCCAACTTTTCAAGAATTGGTGTATGATTACATCAAAATAGGTTACAAATCCTTTGAAGAAGTAGGAGCTAGGGTTGCTCTTGTGACTTGTCAGTTGGACGAGGAGATCACTATCAACTACTTAGAGGATGAGAGACTTACGATTGACTTGCCTTATTTAGGGCGTTTAGTGGTGGACAAGAGATAGGAGAGAAAGCTGATGAAGAAAATTTTAAGTAATAAGCTTTATATGACCACCTTGATTTCGGATAATATTTCTAACTTTGGTGATATCCTTTTTTACCTAGCCCTCATGTCTTATGTCTTGCAGATTCCTGAAACAAAGCTAGCAGTTGCCTTGATTGGTATTTCAGAAATGATTCCTGTCATGCTAGGGTCTTTCTTGGGTTACCTAGCAGATCGTTATTCTAAAAAAGTTTTTGGTATTTTGGCAAGTCAGTTTTTTCGTGTTGCCCTGTATGCCCTACTAGGATTACTATTAGGATTTAAACCACAATTATGGATTGTCTTAGTCGCTATTTTGGTCAATCTCTGTTCTGATATGTCAGGTTTCTTTGAAAATGCTCTCTTTAGACCTGTGTCGCTACGCTTGGTATCAGATGAGGAGCGTCCGCAAGCTATGGGATTGAGTTCTTCTATTGCTGCGACGGGTAGGATTATTTTTAATAGTGCTGGTGCTTTTTTATTAACTTGGTTTAGCTATCAAGCTATTGCCTTTATCAATGCTATAACCTTTTTACTTGCAGCACTTATTATCCTAGCAATCAAAAGTCGTCTAGAAGCTTTGTTTATCCAAAAACCACTTGAGCTTTCAACAAAATCTTCAGAAAAAGGTGAAAAGCATCATTTTCTCCAATCTTTTAAAGAAGGATTAAAAGAATTGTTCGCCATACCAGCCTTGAAAGAAAGTATAATTATTGCTCCTTTATTGAATGCCGTCGGCATTGGTGTCTCTATCCTTTATATTTTGATTTTAAATGACTATCCTAAGGCTATTATTGTTAGTCAGTCCTTTAGTATCGCTGTTTTATCCATTGCTATGAGTTTGGGAACGATTTTAGGAGGATTAACGGTTGACCTTGTGTTTAAAAAAATGACCTTAAAACCTATTTTTCAAATTAGTATTGTCTTGAGTATCCTTGTTTATCTGGCAATGCTGCTTCAAAATACCGCTTTGGTGTTGTTGTGTATCTTCATTATCAGTGTCACTTCTGGAGCTTTAAATCCTAAAATCAGTGCACTTGTTTATAACCATGTTGCAGAAGAAAATTTAGGAGTTGTTTTTAATGGAATGGTGACTTATTTCTCATTGGGTATGGTGGTCTTTCAATTTATATTGTCAGGTCTTGTCGTGCTTTTACCACTTACCTATATTTTTTGGTTTTTAATCTTGCTTTGTAGCTTGCTTTTCCTTTATACTATGACTATAAAATCAGTTGAGGTTTAACATGAATTATCACTATCATGAATACAGAAGTCGTATTGTGGATCAGCTCTTGTTTCCCTTAACAGCTGATAATTGGTTACAATCTTATAGTGACATCTTGACAGAGAACCAACGACTCATTCTTCAAGAGGAGTTTCAAAAACTTAGTGACTTCGAAGCTATGCTGAAACCTTATCATAAAGACATTGAAACTTACTTTCTATCGACGAGTACCATTAGTCATTTTGCTATTGACCTTTATTTAGCTTCTTTGAGTAATGGGCATGATCCTAAGACGATTGAAGGTTTTTTAACGTATATGTCACAAGTGAGTGGCTATGACATCAAAAAAAGCATTTGTCGAGGGATATTACAGCTGGATCAAGATGATTTTGATAAAGATGATGATATCATTGAACAATTAGAAGCAAGGATTGAATCCTTATCTCTTCGATGGCGAATTTTGTGGGCTTACCATCATCCAACGACTTATCGTGATGGTCTGGTATCTCTCTATCGAAACATCTTGCCCCTTTATCAACCTTATCACGAATCGACGAGAGAAGAGTGTTTTCAATTTGGTGACAGTGTTGATGTGCCTCAATTATACAAAGGTTCTAGTTTTGACCTTGAGGGCATTATTGAAAAAAGTGGTAAAAATCATTGTGAGTTATTCATTGTGTCAAACTGGTACCCTTTTATAGCTACCTCTTATGATACCAATGCTGAATCAGAAACTGTTTATTGCTTTTTATATCCTAAAGTTGAGAGGTTGCTCAAAGAAGAAGAGCGAGATTTGACTGAGGAAACCCTAGCCCTAACCTTAAAGACTTTGGGCGACGAAACCCGCTACCAAGTTTTACTTGAAAGTCTCAAGGATGATGTTAAAAGTAAGGATATCGCTAATAAGTTGGAGATTACCTCAGCCAATGTGACATTCCATACACAAAAACTGATCAATGCCAGTATTCTTTTGTTTGCGACGGATGACTCTTCAGCTAAATACCGTATTAACCGTTCTCTGTTGAAAGAAATCATTGAACGCTTACAAAATGATTTTGATCTCTAAAAAACACGTCACTGTTGTGGCGTGTTTTTTTAGATTAAGATATCATCTTTAGGGTTAATCAAGGTTCTTGCTTCTTTTGTTTTGGTGTACTGTTTACGATACTGGCTTGGGGTTAGTTGGTAATAGTTTTTGAATTGGCGGTTGAAGTTGGAGAGGTTGTTAAAGCCGACCTGGGTTGCGATGTCGATGATGGGTTTTCGGCTGTTGACGAGGGCATCACAAGCTTTGGAAAGTCTGACTTGGATGATAAATTCGGTACAAGATGTTCCTGTTTGTTGTTTAAAGACAGACATAAAGTGGGTTTTGCTATAGCCCATTTTTTCCGCTAGTAGTGAGATTGGTAAATCTTCGTTGTAATGGTTGTTGATATAATCAATCAATTCTCTGAGTTTTTCGTCCTTACGGTAGGTATCATCCGTTAGTTTGCGAACCACATAGCGATGGAAAAAGAGGAGGTATATCAGCTCGTTCAATCTGGCTTTGAGCAAGACTTCAAAGTGTCTCCCTTCGTCTGTGGCTAATGTGAAAATATCGAAAAGAACACGCTTAATCTCAACATAGCCGTCCATGTGAGGTTGAATGCGCTGGACGAACTTGTAAGTAGAATTCTGCAAGGGCTGCAGGTAACGAAGGCTGACCTGGTCGATGATGGAGTAGCCGATCATATCTAGGTGGAAGAGGAAAGTATCAGTGACGTGTCTTTCCTTATCGATCGGGTGAATAGAATGCATACCGTTGGGACGGATAAGGATGATATCGCCAGCAGTACTGTTGAAAAAGTCATAGTCGATATGGTAGCGAGCAGTTCCATCATAGACGTAGTTAATTTCTAACTCGGGATGCCAATGAAAAAGGGTATCAGGACGCCCATCCTTAACTTCGGTATGGAAAAAGTGGTAGGGCAGTAGGTGATTATTATAATCAATATTTAAACGAAAATCTTCTTTTTGCATCGTCACAACTATCCTCCTTTGTTTACCTTCTATTTTAGCATATGTAAAGTTTTTATCAAAGGATAGTATCAGTTTTTAAAAGGATAGTGTTAGTGAATGAAAGAGCTTTCTTATATACTAGATGTATTAAAAACGAACGAGGTAAGCAAATGACTGATACATTTCCAAAAGAATTTCTCTGGGGTGGTGCCACAGCTGCCAATCAATTTGAAGGGGCTTATAACCTTGATGGCAAAGGCCTATCCGTTCAGGATGTCACGCCAAAAGGTGGTGTTCCTGCTAAAGCTGGTGACAAGAATCCCTTAATTACAGAAGTACCAACTGAGGACAATCTCAAGCTAGAAGGGATTGATTTCTACCACCGTTACAAGGAAGATATTGCCCTTTTTGCGGAAATGGGTTTTAAGGTTTTCCGGATGTCCATTGCTTGGTCACGTATTTTCCCAAAAGGGGATGAAACAGAGCCAAATGAGGCAGGTCTTCAATTTTACGATAAGGTTTTTGACGAATTGGCTAAATATGGTATTGAGCCTTTGGTGACTTTATCTCACTACGAAACACCCTTGCACTTGGCACGTGAATACAATGGTTGGGCAAGTCGTGATTTGATTGGTTTTTACGAGAACTATGTTCGTACCGTCTTCACTCGTTACAAGGACAAGGTTAAATACTGGTTGACCTTTAATGAGGTCAATTCGGTTCTTCATGCTCCCTTCATGTCTGGTGGGATTGCTACCCCAGTTGAAGAATTGTCCAAACAAGATCTCTACCAAGCAGTGCACCACGAACTAGTGGCGTCAGCGTCAGCTACCAAAATGGCACATGAGATTAACCCTAACTTTAAAGTTGGTTGCATGGTCATTGCCATGCCAGCTTATGGAATGACCTCAAATCCACTTGACCAATTAGCCGTCCATGAATTTGAAAACCAAAACTATCTTTTCTCAGATATTCACGCGCGTGGTAAATACCCTAACTATATCAAACGTTTCTTTAAAGAAAATGATATTGAAATTCAATTTGCGCCTGGTGATGAGGAAATGCTCAAACATACCGTTGATTTCATTTCCTTCTCATACTACATGTCAGTAGCACAAGCCCATAATCCAGAAGACTATACTAGTGGTAAAGGAAATATCTTGGGTGGTATCACCAATCCTTACCTAGAATCATCTGAATGGGGATGGCAAATTGATCCAGTTGGTCTTCGTTTGGTCCTCAATGATTTTTATGACCGTTATCAGTTGCCACTCTTCATCGTGGAAAATGGTCTAGGTGCCAAAGATGTTCTGGTTGATGGTCCAAATGGTCCGACGGTAGAAGATGATTATCGTATTGATTACCTCCAAAAACACTTGATTCAAGTAGGTGAAGCGCTACAAGATGGTGTAGAACTTTGGGGTTACACTACTTGGGGCCCAATTGATCTGGTCTCAGCTTCAACAGCAGAATTGTCAAAACGCTATGGTTTTATCTATGTTGATCGCAATGATGACGGGTCAGGAAGCCTAGCACGCTACAAGAAAAAATCATTTGACTGGTACAAAGAGGTTATCAGTACCAATGGTCAATCCTTGTATCGCTAAACTTGTTAACATTCTCTAGCCTCTCTCCAGACTAGAGAATTTTTCGTGTCTGAAGAATTATGTTACAATGAAGTAAGCGTTTTATAAATCTATCTTTTTGGAAGCTAAATACTATCATTATGTTTGAATGGTATGACCTAGTGATGAATAGCATCTATTTGAGGACATTTTGAGAAAGGATTTTTATGATTACAACAGGATTTATTGGCAATGGCAAATCAACCAATCGTTACCATATGCCCTTTGTTTTAAAAACAGGCAAATTTAAGGTTAAAACGATCTATAACCGCTCGATTAAGGATGACTGGGCAAAAGTCGAGGGAGCGGAGTACACCACAGACTTAGATCAACTTTTACATGATCCAGAAATTGAACTAGTCGTTGTGACAACACCTCTAGGAAATCACTATGAATCTGCCAAGAAGGCTCTCCTGGCTGGAAAGAATGTCCTTTTGGAGAAACCTTTTACAAGAACCTTGGCAGAAGCTGAGGAATTATTTGCCATCGCGCGTGAGAAAGGTCTTATGTTGCAGGGCTACCACAATCGTCGCTTTGATGCTGACTTTTTGACGACTCAAAAGGTGATTGAATCTGGTAAATTAGGCAAACTGCAAGAACTTGAAATGCATTTTGATTACTTCCGTCCGGAAGTACCTGAGAGTGTTTCTGAATTTTCGGTTGACACCAGTTTCCTCTATAATCATGGTTGCCATACCTTGGATCAAGTGATTTCATATTTTGGCAAACCTGATAAGGTTGATTTTGATTTGCGTCAACTGCTTGGCGACAATCGCATGAATGATTATTTTGATGTCGATTTGACTTATGGCGATGTGAAAATTTCGGTTAAGTCGTCTTATTTCCGTCTCAAAGAACGTCCAAGTTTTGTCGCTTATGGTGATAAAGGTGCCTTTATCAAGGAAACCAAAGACCGTCAAGAAGAGGATTTGAAGAAATTCTACCTGCCTGACCACGCTGACTTTGGCTTGGATAGGCCTCAAGATTATGGTGTTCTTTCTTATATGGAGGATGGCCGATATCACGAAGAAAAAGTCGTCTCCGAAGTTGGGGACTACAGTCTTTTCTACGAAGCCCTTTATGACACCTTGGCAAATGGCGCAGAGCCACTGGTCAAAGAAGAACAGACGCTTTTGCTTATGTCTTTGTTGGAAGAAGGGATAAAGAGTTTAGGGGAATAAACTAATAGTATTGTATGTCTACTTTGTAGGCATTTTTTAATAAGATAGTATCAGTTTCTCGTAAGATGTCATCAGAAAAGGCTTTCTTTTTGCGCTATAATACACTTATTAAAACAAAAAGAGGTATACAATCATGACTTTTCCAAAGGATTTCCTATGGGGTGGCGCTATTGCTGCCAACCAAGCTGAAGGTGCTTATAATGAAGACGGACGTGGACTGGTACAGACCGATGTGACGACTGGTGGTACGGTCGATTCACCACGTTACACGACTTATATCGATAAAGACGGCAAACCTGGTAAGGTCGGTGGTCTAGGCCACCACGCTAAAATCCCTGAAGGTGCTAAGTTTGCAGTTCTAGACACAGAATATTATCCAAATCATGTGGCGGTAGATTTCTATCATCGCTATAAAGAAGACATTAAGCTCTTTGCAGAGATGGGCTATTCAATCTTCCGCTTGTCTATTTCTTGGGCACGTATTTTCCCTAACGGGGATGATTCACAGCCCAATCAGGCTGGACTTGATTTTTACCGCTCTGTATTCGAAGAGTGTCGTAAATACAATATCGAACCACTCGTGTCTATCTGGCATTTTGATACACCACTAGCTCTTGAAGAAAACTATGGTGGTTGGACTAACCGTAAACTCATTGATTTTTACGTGAAATACTGTGAGGTCATCTTCAATGAATACAAAGACCTTGTCAAATATTGGTTGACATTTAACGAAATCAATAACACAACCATGTTCCTTGATATGTTTGGTGGTAAGGCTTCTGATGAAGAGTATCAAGCTGGCTATCAAACCCTACATAACCAATTTGTTGCGTCAGCTAAAGCGGTTCAACTCGGTCACAAAATCAATCCTGACTTTATGATTGGTAACATGATTTGTGGAATTACCTTCTACCCAGCAACTTGTGATCCCAAAGATATCTTGGCTAACCAGCACAAGTGGGAATCAGGCATTTACTATTGTGGGGATGTTCAAGCCAAAGGCAGATATGGCACTTATGCCAAACGTCTCTGGCAAGAGCACAATGTTGAGCTAGACATCACAGAAGAAGACCTGGAAGACCTTAAAAATGGTACCGTAGACATGTACACCTTCTCATACTACATGTCAAACAACGTGACAACACATACAGGTGGGGAACAGGTAGCAGGTAACTTCTCAGTAGGTGCTAAGAATCCTTACTTGACCTACTCTGATTGGGGTTGGGCACATGACCCAGATGGACTTCAATACTATCTTGAAAAAATTTATGACCGTTATGAAATCCCACTAATGGTGGTTGAAAATGGACTTGGGGCTTTTGATACGGTAGAAGAAGATGGTTCAATCCATGATGACTACCGTATTGACTACCACCGTGCCCATATCAAAGCGATGAGTACAGCGATTGATAATGGTGTAGATCTCATTGCTTATACCACTTGGGGCTGTATCGACATCGTTTCAGCTGGTACGGGTGAAATGCGTAAACGCTACGGTTTCATTTATGTGGATATGGACGATGCAGGAAACGGTACTCTAAATAGAACACCAAAAGACAGTTTCCACTGGTACAAAAAAGTCATCGCCTCAAATGGGGAAGATGTGGAATAAGATTAAGAATCACGATTGTTTATCAGTCGTGATTTTGAGCTATCGTTAGGATTGAAAGGAATAAGTATGTCTATTTTAGCCATTGATTTGGGTGGAACGCAGTTTAAATCTGCTTTAATTTCTGAAGATTATCAAGTTGAGGAAGTATTTGATCCAAAGTCTGCTGCGTGTGATTTGGTAACGTGTCAGAATTTATTGGTCAACATGATTGAACCGCATCTTGATCGAGTATCTGGAATTGCCGTTTCCTGCCCTGGGACGGTCGATACGGAGTCTGGGATTATCTATAATGGAGGTATGTTACGCTTTCTGCATGAATTTCCGATGAAAGACTTTTTGGTAGAAAGATTTGCAAAGCCTGCTGCTGTTCTAAATGATGGTAAAGCAGCTGTTCTAGCAGAAGTAGCTTCTGGAAATCTAAAAGGCATTTCTCACGGTTTAGCCATGGTTTTGGGAACTGGACTTGGTGGAGGTATTATCATCAATGGACAGCTCTATCAAGGAGCACATTTTCAAGCTGGTGAATTGACTTTTGCCCTGCCTCAGGATAAGAAGGAGCGATTGACAGGTGAAGATTTAGCGGGATTGCAAGTTTCGGCAGTTAATTTGATTGCGACTTGTGCAAAATCCTTAAACCTTGACGATGAAAAAGATGGTATGAGCGTTTTTGAAGCTATTAAGGCTAGAGATGAGCGTGTTTACCCCACTTTCCAAGCTTATTGTCGAGCTATTGCCATTCAAATCAATAATATTCAGTCTGTTTTAGATGTGCAACGTGTGGTAATTGGTGGTGGTATTTCTAGCCAAGATATTTTAATTGAGGAGGTTAACCGTCAGCTAGATCAACTCGAAAAAGAAGACGCCTGGGCTTTCATGGTCATCAAACGTCCTGAAATCAGGGCTTGTCATTATAAGAATGCAGCCAATTTAGTTGGCGCAGCCTATTTCTTAAAAGCGTAAATGAAAGGAGAATATTATGGCTTTACTTTCTGTTAATGCAATGGCACAAACACTGGGTAGGACAGTGACTTTCAATGTCTATCTGCCTAGTGACAACTATGATTTTGAAGGGAAACTAGCAGCTCAACCACCTTTTAAAACCCTCTATCTCTTGCATGGTATTCTTGGGGATCAAAATGACTGGTTGGTTGGGACACGCGTCGCATCTATTGCTAAAAAATACCATCTCGCTGTTGTTATGCCCGCAGGAGATAATCGTTTCTATCTTAATTATCCAGCGACAAATGATAACTACAGTGATTTTGTTGGTCAAGAGCTTTTGGATTTGACCAGACGTCTGTTTCCATTATCTCAAAAACGGGAAGATACCTATATTGCAGGGCTTTCCATGGGTGGCTATGGCGCCCTCTATAATGGACTTACTTTTCATGACAATTTCTCAGCTATCGGTGCCTTTTCAGCTGGTCTAGTGACGGGCGATGCACTCAATGCAGATGAAGATAGTCCTATTTTCTTTAGAACAAAATCTTACCTTGAAGCTGTTTTTGGAGATTTAGAAAAGGTCTTGGATAGTGATTATCATATCCCAACTTTAGTTAAACGTTTAGCAGATGAAAAAATAGATTTGCCAACTATCTTCTCAACCTGTGGCACAGAAGATAGCTTGATTACTGCCAATCGAGAACTGTCTAGTGTTCTTGACGAGCAAGGGATTAATCATACGTCGATTGAAAAGCCAGGTGGACATACTTGGGAATATTGGAATCAAGCCTTGGCTGACTTTTTAGAATGGTTGCCAATAGAAAGAGTGAGTGAAGGTGTTAGTTCTGGTAATGTTGGTGTTTAGTCCTTGGGTCTGCTTGTTAGACAATTTAGTAAATTCAAAATAAAGGTAAAAACCGAACAATGAAAAATATTTTTGAAAATAATGTTGATAAAAATAGTTTGACTTGTTATTCTATTTTCCTAACCTATTGGGTCAGAAAAATTCTGATACTAAAAAATTCTAGGAGATTCATCTTATCATGAACAAAAAAATCGTTACACTTGGTCTTGCATCAGCTTCATTACTTGTTTTGGGTGCTTGTGGTAACCGTTCTGAAAAATCATCATCAAAATCAGAAACTAAAGTTGCCATGATTGCAGATGTCGGCGGTATCGATGACAAATCATTTAACCAATCAGCTTGGGAAGGACTTCAAGCTTGGGGTAAAGAAAATGATCTTAAGAAAGGTTCGGGTTTTGACTACCTCCAATCAAGCAGTGAAGCAGATTATACTAATAATTTGGATACTGCGGCTTCAAGTGGCTACAACTTGATTTTCGGTATTGGATTTACGATGCAAGATGCCATTGATAAAGTGTCAGGTGACAATCCAGACACTAACTACGCTATCGTTGATGGCCTTGTTGAAGATCGTGATAATGTTGTCAGCGTTTCATTTGGTGACAACGAAGCAGCCTACCTTGCCGGTGTTGCAGCTGCTAAAGCAACAAAAACAAATCACGTTGGTTTTGTCGGTGGTATGGAATCAGTATCAATTACGCGATTTGAAAAAGGTTTTGAGGCTGGTGTTAAATCTGTTGACGATAAGATCAAAGTTGATATTGCTTATGCGGGGTCATTCGCCGATGCTGCTAAAGGTAAAACCATTGCAGCCACGCAATACGCAGCTGGTGCAGATGTGATTTACCATGCAGCTGGTGGAACTGGTGCAGGTGTCTTTAACGAAGCTAAACTCGAAAACGAAACACGTAATGAAGACGATAAAGTTTGGGTCATCGGGGCTGACCGTGACCAAAGTGGTGATGGAAACTACACCTCAAAAGATGGTAAAAAATCAAACTTTGTCCTAGCTTCAACCATCAAAGAAGTCGGAAAAGCCCTTCAAATCATCTCAAACGATACTAAAGACGGTAAATTCCCAGGTGGAAAAGTTGAAGTCTTTGGTCTTAAAGAAGAAGGTGTAGACCTTGCTATGACAGGCCTTTCAGAAGATGGCCAAAAAGCAGTCGAAGACGCTAAAAAAGCAATCATTGACGGTGATGTCAAAGTACCTGAGAAATAATCCTAAAAATTTCCTTAGTCACTAAGGAAATTTTTTAGATGGTCAATAATGTAATCGCTTGCTAAAATAAGACTATACTTATTTAAGAGGAGGCTATTATGTCCAAATTACGTGAAGATTTCTTGTGGGGTGGTGCCGTTGCTGCTCATCAACTTGAAGGAGGCTGGCAAGAAGGTGGCAAGGGAATCTCGGTAGCAGATGTCATGACTGCTGCCCGTCACGGTGTCCCTCGTGAAATTACAGCAGGTGTCTTAGAAGGTAAATATTATCCTAACCATGAAGCGATTGATTTTTACCATCGCTATAAAGAAGATATTGCCCTGTTTGCAGAAATGGGCTTTAAGTGTTTCCGCACATCGATTGCCTGGACACGCATTTTCCCAAAAGGAGATGAATTAGAGCCAAATGAAGCAGGTCTACAATTTTATGATGATCTCTTTGATGAATGTTTGAAATATGGCATTGAGCCAGTTGTAACACTGTCACACTTTGAATTACCATATCATCTTGTGACAGAGTACGGCGGCTTTACAAATCGTAAGGTTATTGACTTCTTTGCTCGCTTTGCTGAAGTAGTCTTTAAACGTTATAAAGATAAGGTTAAATACTGGATGACCTTTAACGAAATCAATAACCAGGCAAACTATCAGGAAGATTTTGCACCATTCACCAACTCGGGAATTGTTTATAAAGAAGGTGATGACCGTGAAGCTATCATGTATCAAGCAGCGCATTATGAACTAGTTGCTTCAGCCCGTGCTGTTAAAATTGGGCATGAGATTAACCCTGACTTCCAAATTGGCTGTATGATTGCCATGTGTCCGATTTACCCTGCGACATGTAAACCATCTGATATTCTAATGGCTCAAAAAGCCATGCAAAAACGCTATTACTTTACAGATGTTCATGTACACGGTTTCTACCCAGAACACATTATCAAGTACTGGGAACGCAAGGGTATTGAAGTTGATTTTACAGAAGAAGACCGTAAAGACCTCCTCGAAGGTACTGTTGACTACATCGGTTTCTCTTACTACATGAGTTTTGCCATTGATTCACACCGTGACAATAATCCTCATTATGATTACCTTGAAACAGAAGATCTGGTTAAAAACACTTATGTCAAAGCTTCTGATTGGGATTGGCAAATTGACCCAGAAGGCCTTCGTTACAGTCTAAACTGGTTCACAGATATGTATCACTTGCCACTCTTTATTGTGGAAAATGGTTTTGGTGCCATTGACCAAGTCGAAGAGGATGGCATGGTGCATGATGATTACCGTATGGACTATCTCGGTGCTCATATCAAGGAATTCATTAAAGCAGTGGACGAAGATGGGGTTGATTTGATGGGTTACACACCTTGGGGATGTATTGATCTGGTATCTGCTGGTACAGGTGAAATGCGCAAACGCTATGGTTTCATTCATGTCGACAAGGATGACAACGGTGAAGGAAGCCTTGAACGAACACCGAAGAAATCCTTCAATTGGTACAAAGAAGTGATTGCAAGTAACGGTGACAGTCTCTTGAAATAAGGAGGAATTAATTATGATTGGATTTATAGCTGCTTGTTTAACCACTTTTGGATTTGTTCCACAAGTCATTAAGGTCATTAAAACAAAAGATACCGAATCTATTTCACTTGGGATGTATGTCATGGCTGTCACTGGAATGCTGCTTTGGCTAGTGCACGGTATCCGTATAGGGGATACTGCCTTGATGCTAGCCAATGCTATTTCAGCAACTTTAGCTGGTATTGTTTTAGTCTATAAATTGATTTATAAATAATACCATTACCCAACAGAAAAGGAGACTATTAGTTTTTGTCATTATTTGCCCCACAGTCATCAAATGGAAAGACCATTTATGCGATTACCTTTAGTAAATTAGAAGAAATACCTGATTTAGCTTCAAATGAGGAAGTTATGTCCCATATAGTGATTAAGCAACGTAATGCTGAATCCTATGTGATTGAAAGTGATATCAATGATACTAAATTAAAAGAATTGATTCAGACGACTTTTGATTTAAAAGCAGGACAAGTATTTGTCACATCCAGAAGAATTGTCTAGTTTCTTATTATGAAAATTAGGAAAACAAGGGTTAGCAGTAATCCTTGTTTTTTGAGAAAATCTTTAAAAAGCATTAAGTAAACGCTTGCAAAAGAAGAGATTTAAGAGTAGAATATATATAATTTATTTCAAAGAAAGTGTGAAGCCTATGTGGTATGTGCCATTGTTTTTAAGATTTAATTTATTTAAACCACCGAGATAGCTTTTGCAAGGCTGATAAAAAAGATTTAGTTTTGGCTTAAGTGAACTACAGGAGGTTTAAAGATATGGAAGATGTTATATTTTCATTATTGATGTTGATTTTTTTTATTGGAATTTTGTATTTACCAGCTAGAGCCATGTTAAAAGTTAATAAGAAGATTGGCTATAATTATTCAGTGAAGTTTTTAAATGTTTCTGATGTTCCTGAATTAAAAGATGATGCTCAACTTAGAAAATATTTAAGAGTGGTAACTCATTCAGATAATGCTTATGTCGTTCAATCTAAATGGAACGATAAGAAATTGAGAGAATACTTAATGACTAATTATCATTTGACCAAACAACAAATTGTTGTTCAATCTGTTCAAGCCTCAGGACCATTGGGGATGCTGTAGAGTTAATGACAGTTTACATGAATAGAAAGTAGTGATACGAATGGAAGATTATGTATATTTTATCGGTTTACCAATTGCTGTATTTATTATCTTTATTTCAGTAAAATCAATGATATTCGTTACCAAAAAATTTGGTTTTAATTATGCTATACGTTTTGAAAAAGTTGAAACTATTCCAGATCTTCAATCTAACCGTAAATTTAGGCGTTATTTTAGAGTTGTTTCGCATCCAACAGAATGTACTTACACCGTCCAATCCAAGTGGAATGATAAACAGTTGATAGAAAACATCTCTGAAGAGTATCACCTAGAAAATAATCAAATAATTGTTCAACCATTACAATTATCAGGAGTTTTAGGTTTTATTTAAACATCTTACAAAAAAAAAGATATCAAAGCAGTTTTATACGAACTGCTTTTTGATATTAAGTGAGGTAGTATATCAATAATTTAAAAACATTTGATAAAACAATTACTAAAATTTGATAAAACATTATCCTAGAACTGACTAATCAGAAATCTCCTATATTTTAGATATAGGTAATGAATCTAGCAATAGCCCATGAAGAATTCTATATTATTTATTAAATAATAGCTTATGATTAAATAAATCGTGAAATTATGGTTTTAATTTTAATCATATGAATTATAAAAGAATTCCCCCGTTTGATAAGGATATCTTGTCTGTGAAAACTCAAAAGGCTGTCCGTCAGATAACATGACAATTTGCTCTATCTCTAAGATAGGATCACTTTCATCAATGAGCAAATGCTTTACATCAAAAGTATCTGCTTTATCAGCATGTATTCTTCTTGAAAAATTAGCTATAGTTAATCCTAATTCGTGTTCGATATATTGATAAATTGATTTTGATAAAATCTCTTCAGTTAGTCCAGGTATAACCTTAACTGGCATAATGGTATATTCAATTTCCAGAGGTTTATTATCAAGATATCGAACTCTTATGATATCGTAAACCAGATCATTTTGGCTAACTTTTAAAAAAGTAGCTTCATCAAAATCTGGAAATCTTTTAATAAAACTTATAATTTTAGCACTAATGGCATACGTATTTCCATATTTTTTATAAAGTCCCAGATGCTGATTAGCCTTTAAATGAGTATGGTGTGTCCTAACATAACTACCTTTGCCATTAAAGGTATCAATCAAGTGTTCCTTTTGTAATATCTTTAAAGCTTTATCAATTGTTGTTCTGGTTGTTTTGTGTTGAATAGCTAATTGTGATTGACTGGGTAATTTCCCCGATGTGTATTTGCCTGAAGTAATTTCAGCTTTAAGAATGTCAGCTATTTTAAGATATTTAGTCATATTTTTAGTTTAACATAAAACCTATCTAGAAAAAACTAGACAGGTTTTATGTGATTTATTTACAATTTTGACATTGTGAATTATTATATTGATAAAGATGTAAACGCTAACAAAAAAAGGAGGAAGGATATGACTTTTTATTGGGGAAACAGCGTAAGTAGTATGCAAACAGAAGGTGGTTGGAACGAAGGTGGAAAATCACTTTCTGTATATGATATTCGTCCAGCGACGGAAAATCAAAGTGATTGGCACTTTGCAAATGATAACTATCATCATTTTGAAGAAGATTTAGATTATATCAAAAATCTTGGAATGAACATGTATCGTTTTCAAATTTCATGGTCACGTGTGGTAAAAGATGGTGATGGAGAATTTAATGAGGAAGGACTTAAGTATTACGATCGATTCATTGATGCTTTAATTAATCGTGGTATCGAGCCAATGATTTGTTTATATCATTTTGATATGCCATTACATTTGGCAGAAACCTATAATGGATTCATTAGCAAAGAAGTAAAAGATGCTTTCATCCGTTATGGAAAGAAAATGATTGATCGATATGCTTCAAAGGTGAAGTACTGGTTAACTTTTAATGAACAAAATCTTTATCATGTGGATGAGGCCTTTAAAATTAGTGGTTATTTAAAAGGTGATAATTCTGATAATGATTTATATAAGATTTTACATAATGTTATGGTTTGTCATGCTGAGATTTGTAACTATGTCCATGACACAACAGATGCTCTAATTGGAGGTATGCTAGCCTATAGTGAAGTCTATCCAGCAAGTAGTAAACCTGAAGATATTAAGGCAGCACGTGAATTTGATGAATTTGTAAATTACACTTTATTAGATTGTTATACTAAAGGTAAATATTCAGTGGCACAAATGCAATATGTTAGAAATAATGGAATTGACATGAATATTTTACCAGGAGAGATGGAGGTTATTTCAAAACAAAAAAATGATTTCTTAAGTTTTAGTTATTACGCCTCGTCAACTATAAACAGCGAGTTAATTCCTGAAGGTATAATTCCTAATCGGTATATGGAATATGGAAAACAAGAAAATCCACACATTGGAACAACTGAATGGAAATGGCAAATTGATTCTTTAGGTTTTAGAGATGTGTTGAATAAGATGTATCAACGCTATCGGATTCCTGTTTTTCCAATTGAAAACGGAATAGGAGTTAGAGAAGTTTGGGATGGAGAGAATCCTATAGAAGATGATTACAGAATTGAATACCACCGAGACCATCTAAAAGCAATGTTTGATGCTATGTATGTTGACGGTGTGGAATGTTTAGGATATTTAGGCTGGGGATTAATAGATATTTTAAGTTCTAAAGGGGATATGGAAAAACGGTATGGCTTGGTCTATGTTAATAGGGGGAATCATGATCTGAGGAATATGAAACGTTTCCCTAAAAAATCTTATCAGTGGTTTAAAGACGTTATTAAGTCCAATGGCAAATTAATTTACTCTGAAGTTAAATAAAGGAGGTTAGGAAATGAATTCATCTGGTAATAGTTTATTAGATAGATTTACAGATTTTTCTGTACGCTTAGGAACTCAAGTTCATTTAAAAAGCTTACGTGATGCATTTGCTACGTTAATGCCGGTGTTCATAATTGCCGGTGTAGCGGTACTTGTTAATAATGTTATTTTTCCTTGGCTTTTAAATGGCGAGAAATTAGCACAGCTTCAAGTTTTTGGTAATTCAATTACTAACGGAACATTAAATATTGCTGGCCTTTTAATTGCCCCTATGATTGCCTATTTTCTTTGCTTAAATAAAGATTATCCTGATGCCATTAATGCAACATTTATAGCGACAACATGTTTGGTTATTGTACTTGCAATTAATCATAGTATTGTTCCAATTGGTTCAGAAAAAGCAGTTGATGTAACTGGTGTTGTCTTATTTGACGAGGTGGGCACAAAAGGAATGTTTGCAGGTATCATTTGTGGATTACTGTCAACAGAACTTTTTATTAGACTATCAAGTGCAAAATTTTTAAAAATTAATCTTGGCGATGATGTACCACCAGCAGTTGGTCGTTCATTTAGTACCATGTTACCTGCTCTAATTGTTATGTCTATTTTTGCCATAGTCGCAACAGTTTTAGCTGTCTTTAACACAGACTTAATTAGTATTATATCAACCCTTATTCAAGAACCACTTAGAAAGGTTAATACATCAATACTTGGATTTTTATTAATCTATTCATCAGGAAATTTTCTCTTTACGTTGGGAATTCATCAAACTGTTATTAATGGAACATTGCTAGATCCTTTACTCTTAGTCAATATGAATGAAAATATGCAAGCAGTACAGAGCGGGCAGGAACCAGAAAATATTTTAAACTCCGCTTTTGTTACAGTATTTCCACAAATTGGTGGGACAGGTATGACAATTGGTTTGATTATTGCAGTACTACTTTTTATAAGAAATTATAAACCTTTTAGGGAAGTAGTTAATGTTTCGACAGCGCCGGGGTTGTTTAATATCAATGAACCTATTATCTTTGGTATTCCAATCATTTTTAATTTACCAATGGTAATTCCGTTTGTTTTAAGTCCTATTGTTGGTGCATTAATTGGATATTTTGCGACTGTAATTGGATTTATTGCTCCCCTTTCGGTAATGGTTCCTTGGACGACTCCTCCAATTATTAGTGCATATTTAGCCTCTGGTGGGGATTGGAAAGTTGTCTTAGTACAAGTTGTTGTTATTATTGTTACCGTGCTTATTTATATTCCTTTCCTAAAGATTGCTAAGAATGTAGCTATTAAATCAGCCGAGCTTGAAAATCAATAGTTGATGAGCAGCCTTTTTAAAATTATTGGATAAGGAAATTCTAAAAATTAAATAGAGACTTTTTCCGCAATGCTAAGGAAAAAGTCTCTTTTGATGTTATAAACGATTTCAAATATACTTAAATCATAAGATAAATAAAAAATACTTGGAGGTTATCCTTATGACTAAAGCTTTGATTATCTGTGCTGGAGGCATGTCATCTTCACTCATTGCTAAAAAAACACAAACACTTTTGGCAGAACAAGGCCATGACATTGAAATGAATGCTGTGGGTGTTCCTGAAGGTGGCAAGAAAATCAATGCAGCTGAATATGATTTGTATCTCATAAGTCCGCAAACTAAAATGCATTACAAACAATTTGAAGAAGCAGCTAAAAAAGTTGGGAAACCAATCGTTCAAATCCCACCACAAGCTTATATTCCAATTCCGATGGGAATTGAAAAAATGGCAAAATTGGTTTTGGATAACATCTAATTCCTTGTTATAATAGAGTGACTATTTAATCTAGGAGGATGGCATGCTTAATACCAAAGAAAAAATGATTTTACAATATCTCTATCAACACAGAGGAGATTATTCAACGAGTAAAGTCTTAGCAGATTATCTTTCCTATTCGGACAGAACGATTCGGACTTATATCAAGAAATTATCATCAGATTTATCTGTTGAAGAAACGGGTTTTAGAATTGTTTCTAAACAAGGTTTTGGCTATCAGCTTGAGGTCATCGATGATGATACTTATCATCACTTCCTCATAAAAAATGATTTGGCTTTAGGCCTAGATTATGGTGATATTGAAAATCGTCACAAAGCTATCTTAAACAAATTAATTTTTGAAGAAGAAACAATCTTGTTTGATGATTTAGCAGACCAATTATTTGTCAGTCGTTCTACCTTATCTAGTGACTTTAAAAAAATTCGAAGCCAATTAGCAAAATATCAACTTAGTATTGAGAGTAAACCCTATCGTGGCGTTTATGTTTTGGGCAATGAGCAAGATAAGCGCCATTTTATTATGGATTATTTCTTTGGTGACCAGTTTCAGCAAAACATGTCACATTTTGTTGGTAAAAACATATTGGATTTACCCTTATCCTTGGAAGAGTTAACCATAATGGTTTTGGACGAATGTCGTAACCAAGGTTTGAAATTATCAGATTATGCTATTCAAAACCTAGTGATCCATCTTGGATTAGCTATTCAACGTTTTCAAAAAGGGTTTAATATTTCGCCGATTGATTTGGATCCTGTGAAATACCAAAAAGAGCTAGCTGTGGCTCAGAATATCAACAAGAGACTTTCCAATCGTTTAAAAGAAGTTGAGGTCATCCCTACTGAAGAGACTGCATACATAGCCCTACATCTGATTTCTAAATCTGTTACGGAACAACAGTCATTGAACCTGATGGCAAATCTAAGGCAGGAAGTCAGCCTACATTTGGAAGCATATGATCAGAAAGAAGGCTATGATTTTTCAAACGACATGTCTTTGATTGAAGGATTACTAACTCATTTAGAAATTCTTTTAGAACGATTGACCAATAATATTCATCTAGATAATCCACTTTTGGAGGATATTCAAAAACGATACTTAGATATTTTTAGACTGACAACAGACTTTATGTCAGAACTTCCGTCTTTTCAACCTTATCGTCTATCAGCAGATGAGATTGCTTATGTTGCCCTTCATTTTATGGCATCAATAGAGCGTCAAAAGGAAAAGAATAAATTAAATGTTCTAGTGATTTGTGCAACTGGTTTTGGAAGCGCACAGATGCTTAAAAACAGAATTATCAATGAGTTGGGACAATTGGTCACTATTTCAGATGTTATTGGTTATTATGATTTAACAAATGATAAGTTGAAAAATATTGATGTCATTATATCAACTATTGATTTGTCTAACTTAGTATTTAATATTCCAGTTCAAACGGTGAGTGTCTTTTTATCGGATCAAGAAGTGCTTGAAGCTAAAAAAACTTTCTCTAAACTCAGAGGAAGACATCATCAAAAAACGCTCCAGCAAGAGGATTATCTTATAGGGGAAGACACGCTCTTATCTTCTTTTGATGATTATTTTTCAAAAGAAAACTTCATGGTTTTGGAAAATGCGACAAAGTCAGAAGTTATTTCTAAGCTGATTCAGCGACTCATACCAGATGAGGCCAGTCAGCAAGAAGAATTGGAAGATTTAATAAAAGGACGCGAACGCTTAAGCACTTTAGTATTTGATCAAGATATTGCCGTTCCTCATCCCTTAAAACCAATTTGTGAGAAACATCAAATCGCAGTAGCAGTTGTTAAAAATGGATTGTATTGGGAAGATGGTTTTGAAAATATCAAACTTGTTTTCTTGGTAGCACCATCCATCTATTCAAATGAAGGTTTGAAACCTATTACAAGTCGAATAGTTGATTTGGTTGATTTACCTGATGTCAAAAATGACCTTATTAAGGCAAAGGATTTTGAAACATTTAAAGCTATATTTTTAGATAGTAAAAGGAGTTAATATGAATACAGAAGAATTGCAAATGGCTGCTTTTGGTATCATTCTAAGTAGTGGAAATGCTCGTACAATCGTTCATGAAGCTTTTGCTGCCATGCGCGAAGGATACTATGACAGGGCTGAGCAACTACTTGAAGATGCCAACGCAGACATGCTTGAAGCACACCATGCACAAACAGATCTTTTGCAAGCCTATGCTGGCGGTACAGAAATAAAAATTGAAATCATCATGGTTCACGCACAAGACCACTTAATGACGACCATGACATTACGCGAAGTGGCACTTGAAATGTTGGCTTTGTATAAGAAAGTTGATGCTAAATAAAAGTGAAGGGAGAAAGGTATGACAGATAAAGAAAAAGCAAAGTTAGAGTCATTAAGACAGGAAAATGCCATTAAAAACATGTATTATACCCGTTACTTTTTGATTAGATATGTTGTTACATTTTTCTTCTTTATTAACCTTTATTGGTTATTAATGTTGTACCTGAGCGCTTCATTCAGTGTGATGGCAATACCAATTACTCTCATCGGATTTTCTATCTATGCCATGTGGGAACAGGCTCGGATGTATACTAAGGTACAGAAAAAGGCAAAAGCAACGTCTTTGTTGTTTAAAGTTCAAATTCTTACTAATGGTTTATTAAGTATCTTAATCCTTTTAGGAAAAGGTAACTATTTATTTCCTTTCTTTAGTGAGACAACAAATACTCAACTGTTTCTTATTGCGCTGTTGCTACTAGGTATCTTACTAGCCATCTGGATGTTAAGTAAACTACATCGTATAGATAAAAAAGCAGATAAACAATACCGTCGTATTGAAAATTATTTAGCCACCGTAAAATCGTAACAAACAATATTCACACATCATAAGGAGGAAGATATGAATAAAGTGTTTGAATTCTTAGAAAAATATCTCATGGGTCCCATGAGTATTGTTTCTACCTGGCGTCCTGTTCGCGCCATTGTCGCTGCCGGTATGGCAAGTATCCCGCTTACTATTGTTGGATCAGCATTTTTGGTTCTAAGCGTTATTCCCCAAGCTTTTCCATTAGATTTTATTGCTGATTTATGGGCAGCGACGTTTGATAAATTTGCTGACCTTTATCTCTTAGCATATAAATGTACCATGGGTATCCTTTCACTATACTTTGCTATTGTTATTGGATACGAATATACAAAAATCTACGCTGAAGAAGATGGGCTTGAAATTGATCCAATGAATGGTGCTCTACTTTCTGTGGTTGCCTTCTTTTTGACAATTCCAGAGTTAAAAGTGACTGATGATGCCATCAAAGCATTGCAAGTCAAAGATGCAACAATCAATGGCTGGACTGTTGGTGGGGACAGCTTAACACGTCTTTCCACATCGGGTATGTTTACAGCTATTTTGATGTCAATCCTTGCTGTCCAATTATACAGAATGTGTGTGGCACGTAAATGGGTTATTAAAATGCCAGAAGCTGTTCCAGAAGGTGTGTCACGTTCATTCACAGCTTTGATCCCCGCATTTGTTGTAGCATTCGTTGTTCTTTTGATTAATGGTGTTTTCATTCTTTTAGGTACAGATATTTACAAAGTTATTGCTATTCCATTCGGTTTCGTTACTAATATCGCAAATACATGGCTTGGTATTATGGTTATCTATCTCATCGTTCATGCTTTATGGTTAGTTGGTATCCATGGAGCTAATATTGTTATGGGGCTTGTTAATCCAATTTTGCTTGCTAATATGGCGCAAAACGTTGATGGTGCAAACATTACTTATGCAGGTGAGTTCACTAACTCATATGTAACGATTGGTGGTTCAGGTGCAACTTTGGGACTTTGTTTGTTCATCGCTTTCATGGCAAAATCTGAACAACTTAGCATGCTTGGTAAAGCTTCTATTGGTCCAGCACTCTTCAACATCAATGAACCTCTTGTGTTTGGTTTGCCAATTGTTTATAATCCAACACTTGCTCTTCCATTTATGCTAGCTCCTATGGTTTCAGCTTCAATTGGTTATTGGGCAATTAAACTAGGATTTGTTGCAAAAACTATTATTCAAACCCCATGGCCAACACCAGTTGGGTTAGGTGCTTACGTAGGTTCAGGCGGTAATGTTCCAGCCTTTCTAGTATCACTTCTTTGTGCAGCTGCAGCCTTCGTTGTATGGTTCCCGTTCATTAAAATGTACGATAGTCAACTCCTCAAAGAGGAACGTGAAAATGCTGCTGCAATCAGTGAAGCATAAATAAATGCAATTTAAAATCCTGTTCATTTATGAGCAGGATTTTCTTGAAAATATTAGAAAGAGGAATTGAAATGTCAGAGTTAGGAGTTTCTATTTACCCATCAAAATCTAGTTTTGATGACATGTCTGAATATCTAAAATTGGCGCAAAGTTATGGTTATACAAGAGTCTTTACTTCTATGTTAGAAGTTGCAGAAAATGCTGAAGAGACAGTTGAATCCTTCAAAAAAATCATCGCATTTGGTAATCAATTGGGAATGAAAACGAGTTTAGACGTTAATCCAAAATTATTTAAAGCTTTAGATATTACTTATAATGATTTGTCTTCGTTTGTAGATATGGGCATTTGGTCTTTACGATTAGATGAAGGTTTTACTGGTTATGAAGAAGCAACTATGTCGCATAACCCCTACAATTTAAAAATTGAGCTTAATATTTCACGTGGTCAACACTATATTGATTTGGTCAATGATTTTGGTGCAAATAAAAGAAATTTAATTGGCTCTCATAACTTTTACCCACAGTCTTATACAGGTTTGAATCTTGATTATTTTATCAAAACTGCTAAACAATATCAGTCATATAATTTGTTAACTGCAGCTTTTGTTGATACGGAATCAGGAAAAGTCGGACCATGGCCTGTTTCTAATCTTATGGTTTCTACGGAAGTCCAACGACAGATGTCTATTTTTTCTCAAATTCAACTATTAAAACTAACAGGTGTTATAGATGATATTTTTATTTCATCATCATTAGTATCAGAGGAGGACTTGAAAATTGTTGCTCAAGCATTTCATCAATCACTTCCACAAATTCCAGTTGAAGTGAATCGTGATATTTCGAGCATTGAATCTAAGATACTTTTTGAAGAAATTCATCAGTATAGGGGTGACTATTCCGATTATATGATTCGTTCAAGCCAGCCAAGAGTTAAGTACAAATTGGAAAAAATAGAGCAAGGTGACATTAGTGATATTAAGCGTGGTGATGTTATTATTGGAAATAACTTTGCTGGTCAATATAAAGGGGAACTTCAAGTGGCGCTGAAAGATAGACCGAATGATGGTTCACAAAATATCGTAGCAAAAATCAACACAGATAGTCAAATTCTCTTAGATTTTATGTTGCCGTGGTATCATTTTTTATTAATGAAAATAAAGGATTGATTTCCCACAATAGTATCAGTTTTTCGTATAAAAAGTCTAGTTTTTTAGAGCTAGGCTTTTTATAATATAGGATAATGGAGGTTTTTTATGACGATTAAAATGATTGCTAGCGATATGGACGGAACTTTTTTAGATGATAAGGGAACTTACGATCGTCAGCGTTTTGAAAGTATTTTGGATAGACTTGATGAACGAGGTATTCGCTTTGTAGTAGCAACTGGTAACAATATGGACCGTATTAATATCATGTTTAGAGGACTTTTGGACCGTCTAGATTTTGTGGTGGAAAATGGTGCTCATCTTCTTATCAAAGGCGAAACAATCGACCGTTTTGTCCTTGATCAAGCTGATGTTGTTCAGTTTTTAGAGTATTTCAAAGCGCAATTAGCAGCATATCGTGTGATTTTGGCAGGTACCAAGTATTCCTATATGTTGGAGACGGCAGAATGGGAAATTACGAATCACATGATTTCAGAAGAAGAAGCTCAGGCATTTGTAGATGCCATCGTTCGTGTCGAATCTTTCGATGATATTCCAGAGGATGAAACCATTGTTAAAATGAGTATGATGACAGGAGATGCAGTAGAGGCGGATGCTGTCATGGCTGATTTTAATGCGCATTTTACAGGTAATCTACGTGCTGTGACGTCTGGTTTTGGTACTATTGATATCATTCAAACAGGTGTCCATAAGGCTGCTGGTTTACAAGTTCTCATGGAGCATTATGGTGTTTTTGCGGATGAGCTTATGGCTTTTGGAGATAGTGGCAATGACGTAGAGATGCTACACCTTGCCAATTATTCTTATGCTGTTGCCAATGCACCGCAAATCATCAAACAACACGCCAAGTTTTTAGCTCCTGACCATAAGGATAATGGGGTTTTAGAAGTTATCGAAGACTATTTGGATAGTCACTGACTTAAAATCATAAGATAGTATCGGTTTTGATAGAATATAGTATTAGAAAAGGCTTTCCATTAGTAGTATATTATTCATATCACAAGATTTAAAGGAGTCTAATGATGAGCAAACAATTTCCCAAAGAGTTTTTATGGGGCGGTGCAACAGCTGCCAATCAATACGAAGGAGCCTGGGATCAAGGTGGTCGTGGACCAGCAACCTCAGATACAGCAAGAGCAGTTGCTCCAGAAGACCGTAAGACCATGGGTGGTGAATTTACAACACCCATGAATCACGAACGTTTGGAGTTTGCCTTGACTGATAAAGAAGGCCTTTATCCAAAACGCTGGGGTTCTGATTTTTACCATCGATATAAGGAAGACATTGCTCTCATGGCTGAAATGGGCTTTAAAACCTTCCGACTTTCTATCGCTTGGTCTCGAATTTTCCCAAATGGTGATGAAACAGAGCCAAACGAAGAAGGTTTGGCATTCTATGATGCTGTTTTTGACGAATTGAACAAGCATGGCATTGAGCCCTTAGTCACGCTTTCCCACTATGAATTTCCGATTGGCTTGGTAAAGGCATACGGTGGTTGGAAAAATCGTAAAGTCATTGATTTCTTTGTCCATTATGCGAAAACGGTGTTTAAACGCTATAAAGGCAAAGTCAAATACTGGCTGACCTTTAATGAAATTAATATTCTTGGTTTGACTGGTTATCTATCTGGTGGTTTGCTTTTTGAAGATGGCAAACTCAATCTCCAAGACATGTACCAAGCGGTTCACCACCAGTTTATCGCCTCAAGTTTAGCGACTAAAGTGGGGCATGAGATTGATCCAGACAACCAGATTGGGATGATGTTGGCTCGTATGGAGGCTTACCCTGCAACCTGTCATCCAGACGATATCATGCAATCAATCACTAAAGACCATGAAAATCTTTTCTATGCTGATGTGCAAATTCGTGGCAAATATCCAAGTTATATGAACCGTTTCTTTAAAGAAAACAATATTAACGTGGTCTTTGAGGATGGTGATGAAGACATTCTCAGCCAATACACCGTTGATTTCATGAGTTTTTCATACTATATGTCATCTGTGACCCGCCATCATAACAATCAGACTGAGGAACAGAAAGCCACCGCTGGAAATTTGATCCTTGGAGAAGCCAATCCTTATCTAGAAGCATCTGACTGGGGTTGGCAGATTGACCCTGTGGGACTTCGTGTGTCGCTTAATAAACTCTACGATCGTTATCAAATCCCACTCTTTATCGTTGAAAATGGTCTTGGTGCCCTTGATACCCTTGAGGACGATGGTTCTGTTCACGACCAATACCGTATTGACTATTTGGACAAACACATCAAACAAATGTACGAAGCCATTGAAGATGGTGTTGAACTGATGGGATACACCATGTGGGGCTGTATTGATTTAGTATCAGCTTCAACCTCTGAAATGTCAAAACGTTACGGTTTTGTCTATGTTGACGCAGACGACCAAGGAAACGGCAGCTTTGACCGTTACCGTAAGGATTCTTTCTACTGGTACAAAGAGGTCATTGCAACACAAGGCCAATCCATTTTAGAAGATTAATGCTAGAAAACCAGTTTCATTTGGTTTTTCTTTGAAAGGAAGAGTAATGACTAAACTATATTTAATGCGACATGGGGAAACGCTCTTTAACACTCAAAAACGAGTGCAAGGAGCTTGTGATTCACCTTTGACAGAACTAGGGATTGAACAAGCTAAACTTGCTAAAACTTATTTTGATCAAGAAGGTATCGCTTTTGATGAGGTCTATTCGTCAACGCAAGAGCGGGCGACTGATACTGCTAAACTAGTTTCTGGACGTGAGCAGGTCGCTCAACTGAAAGGCCTTAAAGAGATGAGTTTCGGTCAGTTTGAAGCACAGCCTGAAATGCTCTTGCCAAAGTTCAGAGAAGGAGCAAACTCTTTCGAAGACCTCCTTGTTCCATTTGGTGGTGAGGATATTCGTCAGGTAGGCAAACGTGTTCACCAAGCAGTTGCAAAAGTGATGGCAGCATCAACTGCAGAAAACACATTGATGGTCAGCCACGGAGCAGCCATGTGGGGATTGATTCTTGAACTAGGTATTCAGTTCCCCTCAGGTGTGTACTTCTCAAACTGTGCCATTTGTCAGTTTGAGGTGGCAGAGGATTGCACATTGATCCTAGAAAAAGTTATCCTACCAACTCAAGATTTTAAAACCTATGATTTTTAAGGAGGGCTTATGACTAAAACTATATATTTGATGCGCCATGGGCAGACACGTTTCAATGAGCTTAAACGTATTCAAGGGGTCTGTGATAGTCCTTTGACAGATTTGGGGATTGAGCAGGCGACAAAGGCGCGTGATTATTTTCAAGAGTTAGGGCTAGATTTTACAACTGTTTACTCCTCCACACAAGAGCGTGCAGTTGACACAGCTGAAATTGCCTCAGGTCGCAGTGATATCATTCGTCTCAAAGGCTTGAAAGAGATGGATTTTGGGACTTTTGAGGGACAATCCGAAACCCTTAATCCGCCATTGACACCAGGTATAGGTTACGGCGACTATTTTGTACAGCATGGTGGGGAAGACTCTATGGCGGTGCGCCAAAGAATGGGGGATACCGTGAGAGATTTACTAGCAAAGCATGATGAGGGAGATGTTGTCTTAGCCGTCAGCCACGGTGCGGCTATTGCCCAATTTTACCGTGGTGTTTTAGAACATCCACCCCAAGTTCGCATGAGTAATTGTGCAGTCTTGAAATTCGACGTGGAAGATAATGACTTTAGCTTAGACTATATCTATGATCCTATTAATGAAAGCCTGCTTTATGAGACTAAACAGTAAATTGTCATAGTATAGTATCAGTTTATCTGATAAAACAATCAGTTTTTAAGGTATTGGAATGTTATAATAGAAACAATAAATCATGAAAGAGGTTTCAAAATGACAGAATTAAAAGCTTTTCCAGATGGCTTCTTGTGGGGTGGTGCAACAGCTGCCAACCAAGTTGAAGGTGCCTATGATGTTGATGGACGTGGTTTAGCTAACGTTGACGTGGTACCGATTGGGGAAGATCGCTTCCCAATCATTGCTGGTCAAAAGAAAATGTTTGATTTTGAAGAGGGGTATTTTTACCCAGCAAAAGGCTCTATCGATTTTTACCATAATTATAAAGAAGATATTGCACTTTTTGCGGAAATGGGCTTTAAAACTTATCGTATGTCTATCGGTTGGACACGTATTTTCCCTAAAGGGGATGAGTTGGAGCCAAACGAAGCAGGTCTTCAATTCTATGAAAATGTCTTCAAAGAATTGCGCAAATACGATATCGAACCCTTGGTAACCATCACGCACTTTGATTTTCCTATGCATTTGATTGAAGCATACGGTGGATGGCGCAACCGTAAGGTGATTGAATTCTACGAGCGTCTCTGTAAGGTTATCTTTAACCGCTACAAAGGCTTGGTTAAGTACTGGCTAACTTTCAATGAAATTAACATGATTCTTCATGCACCATTCATGGGAGCAGGATTGTACTTTGAAGAAGGTGAAAACCAAGAACAAGTTAAATATCAGGCAGCTCATCATGAGCTAGTTGCATCAGCCATTGCCACAAAAATTGCCCACGAAGTTGACCCTGAAAACAAAGTGGGATGTATGCTTGCGGCTGGTCAATACTATCCAAACACAGCTCACCCACGTGATTATTGGGCAGCTATGCAAGAAGATCGTGAAAACTATTTCTTCATTGATGTGCAGGCACGTGGAGAATACCCTAACTACGCTAAGAAAAAATTCGAACGCCTTGGCTTAGACATTGAAATGACTGATGAAGACTTGGCGCTTTTGAAAGAACATACCGTTGACTTTGTCTCATTCTCTTACTATTCAAGCCGTGTGGCATCAGGTGACCCTGAAGTCAATGAAAAAACAGCTGGTAACATCTTTGCTTCTATTAAAAACCCATACTTGGAAGCATCTGAATGGGGTTGGCAAATTGACCCGCTTGGCCTTCGCATCACCTTGAATACCATTTGGGATCGTTACCAAAAACCAA
This sequence comes from Streptococcus pluranimalium, assembly GCF_002953735.1. Lineage (NCBI taxonomy): Bacteria > Bacillati > Bacillota > Bacilli > Lactobacillales > Streptococcaceae > Streptococcus > Streptococcus pluranimalium. The sequence goes on from NZ_CP025536.1 coordinate 709,733, forward strand.
TGTTTATCGTTGAAAATGGTCTGGGTGCGGTTGATACACCAGATGAGAATGGTTATGTCGAAGACGATTACCGTATCGATTACCTTCGTTCACATATCGAAACCATGAACCAAGCCATCAATGAAGATGGTGTTGAGTTACTAGGTTATACAACATGGGGACCAATCGACCTTGTTTCAGCTGGAACAGGGGAAATGAAAAAACGTTACGGCTTTATCTACGTTGACCGTGATAACCAAGGTAATGGAACACTCAAACGTTCTAAGAAAAAATCATTTGATTGGTATAAGAAAGTCATTGCTTCAAACGGAACAGATATTGACTAATTCTGACAGAAAGATGGAAGACTGGACACTTGAGTCTGGTCTTTCATCATGCAGATCAAAAAAGGTAGGCTTCAACAATCTACCATTTTGTCAGAAAATCATTCCTCTCATTTCCGATGTGCTATATGCCTCAAGGACGTCCTAATGATAATGAACGATACATGGACTCAATTAATCCCTTTAAGAGATAGGGGAAATTTCAAAACATCCATGTTATAATGAAAGAAGATATCATTTTTTCTGAAAGGCTTGCCTGTGTTTCATAATGTTAATCGTTTGAACCAAATCCTATTTTACCTGATTGGGGTCTTCCTGATTGGTCTAGGAATCACCCTCTGTACCAAGGCTTCCTTGGGTGTGTCGCCCGTTGTTTCCTTGGCTTACAATGCTTCCGTTATTTTCAACATTCCTATCGGTATCACTAGTTTTGCAAACTTTGTTCTCTGTATTTTCCTTCAGTTTTTGTTGCTGCGAAAAGAGTTTAACTGTTTTCGTGTCTTGCAAGTGGTGGCTAGTTTTCTGACCAGCTTTGTCATGCAGATTTTTGACGATATCCTAGTGACACCAGAGACTCTTGCGTTGCGCTTTGCTTGGCTTCTTGCCGGGATTGCGGTTATGGGGTGTGGTGCTTCTTTGACTGTTGCTATGCGCTTCATCCCTAATCCTGCCGATGCTCTTGCCCATACCGTTGGCCAAGTAACTGGAAAAGGTTTTGGGACAGGTAAAAACCTCATTGATATTGTCTTTATTAGTTCTTCCTTGATCCTATCCTTGACAACTGGAAAAGGATGGCTTGGTGTTGGTATCGGAACTCTTATTGCTAGTCTGGGAACAGGACGTGTGATTGCAGTATTCTTTCCGATTTTCGAAAAACTGTACGAAACTAAGGTTGAAAAATCATAGAATAGTATTATTATTTCAAAGGATAGTCATGGATTTATGGCTATCTTTTTTCTATACTAAAACATAAGAAAATGATCAAAAAGAAGTGAGGAAAAACATGGTAAAAATAATATTTTTAGATGTTGATGGGACTCTTGTTGACTATGATAATCGTATCCCAGAATCAGCAGTCAAAGCCATTCGCTTGGCGCGTGATAAAGGGCATAAAGTCTATGTCTGTACGGGACGAAGTCGCGCAGAAATGCAGCCAGAGATATGGGACATTGGCATTGATGGCATGATTGGCGGTAACGGCTCTTACGTCGAAGATAATGGAGAAGTGGTTATGCACCAGTTGATTTCTAAGGACGATGCTAAACATATCGTTGACTGGTTGCATAGTCGTGGCTTGGAGTTCTACCTTGAATCCAACAATGGTCTTTTTGCGTCTGAAAATTTCAAAGAAGCCGCTCGTCCAGTTCTTCGTGAATACAGCCTTCGCAAAGGAAAAACTGAAGAAGAAGTCAAAGACCAAGAAGCAGAAGATGCTCTTCATGGTTTGATTTATGGCGGTGAGCTATACCGTGATGACCTTAACAAAGTCAGCTTTATCTTGTCAGACTATCAAGATCACTTGGACTCTATCGAAGAATTTCCCAATCTTGAAGCTCATACTTGGGGAGGTCGGGGCGAAACAGCACTCTTTGGTGACTTAGGCGTTAAAGATATCAATAAAGCCCGTGCGATAGCTGTTCTTTTGAAGCATCTTGGTGCTGAGCAAAAAGACACCATTGCTTTAGGCGATGCTAAGATTGATATTCCTATGTTAGACTATTGTCAAATTGGTGTTTCGATGGGAAATGGTGGTCCTGAAATTCTCAAGATGGCAGATATGGTAACCGATGATGTCGCAGAAGACGGACTTTATAATGCCTTTGAAAAATTAGGGCTATTTGATTAGTCTAAAAACAAAGTTAGTTGCCGTTTAAGTGTTTTAAGATAGTAAACAGTTGTTCCTGAGCTTCAAGTAGTGTCAAATCAGTTTCTAATAACCAATAGCTAATAAATGACGCAACCGCACCTGAAAAGATGTGAATAAATGCTAGATTGATATGATCTGTAAATTGCTGATTTGTTTTGATATTAGCATGGATGAGCATATCACGGAAGGCCAGTGAAAAACTTGCTGGCTGACTTTTCAGTAATTGGTAAATTTTTTCCTGATGTTGATCGACAGCAATTAGGATATTATCTAGAAATTGACGGTTTTCAGAGGCTTGTATGTCTGCAATATTTTCAGCTACAGGTCTACAGGCATCTTCCATAGCCAGTAATATCTCTGTTTGGATTGCTTGGTAGAGATGTTCCTTGGTTTCATAATGTTGATAGAAAGCATTTCTAGAAATGTGTGCGTTTTGACAAATTTCTTTAACTGAAATTTGCCTAAGTTCTTTGGCCATCAAGAGCTTTAAAAAAGCATCTTGTATGGCTTTTTCTGTTTTTTCAAAACGTAAGTCTAGTTTGACCATGACAGTTCTTCCTTTTGTGTAATATAAGTGACAGTAAATTTAAAAGTGTCATTTGACGATTTTAAATGACAGTTGTAATATTTGAAGTATAACAAAGCACAAAGGAGAAATCAAATGGGAAATCGTATTACAGACATTTTAGGTATTGAAAAACCTGTTATTCAAGGCCCGATGGCTTGGTTGACAAATGGTCAATTTGCAGGTGCAGTCAGTGCAGCAGGAGGACTAGGCGTGCTGGGTATTAGTGCAGGACAAAAAGAAGCTGCGACGACAGTAGAAGACACCATTGAAAATATGCGTCGTGAAATTAGGATTGCTCGTCAAATAACAGATAAACCCTTGGGTATCAATGTTGCTCCAGGACATCCACAAACAGACATTTTTACGCAACCGATGCTGGATTTAATGGTCGAAGAAGGGGGTCAAGTTGCTGTTATGGTTGGCACATTTTCGGCAGAATGGACAGCTCGTTTCCATGATAAGGGCATTAAGGTCGTCTTTCGTGCCGACACGCCTACTGTTGAAAATACCGAAGAAGCGATTCAAGGTGGAGTGGATATTATCGTGGCGACAGGATTTGATGAAGGTGGTTCAGTACCGGAAACAATTATTGGCACTTTTTCAATTGTTCCAATGATTGTTGATGCAGCCAAGGGTCGAGTGCCAGTTATGGCTGCCGGTGGCATTACGGATGCCAGAACAGCTCTTGCCGCCTTTGCTTTGGGAGCTGAAGGTCTCTATGTCGGAACTGCATTTCTGATGGCAGAGGAGTCTATCCTTGCCCCTAATATCAAGGAGAAGGTACTCTCTGCGAATGCTTCTGACCTCTTGTTTTATCGAGCAGTACCATTCTATTACCGTTCGCTAAAAGGAGAATTACCAGAGAAACTGTTGCAACTTAGCAATGAAGGAGCAAGTCTCGAAGAAATTCATAAGGCTCAATCTGGTTTTAATGGTATGCGTAATGGTATGCTCTTTGGTGATTTAAGCAAGGGATTCGCTTCTTTTGGTTTGGGCATTTCCATGATTGATAAGATTGAGCCTGTGGCGGTGATTATGGATAAATTGATGAGTGGCATTGAGGAGTTTGTATAAGATGACAGAACAAAAACAACAAAAACAAATGGTATTAGGCTTGGCCATGTTTGGTGCGGCAGGTTTGAATCTAAAATCATGGCGGGATCCAAAAGTCAAATTGTCTGAGTATCCAGACGTTTCAGTGGACATCAGAGCGGCTCAATTGGCTGAAAAAGGGAAATTCCAGTTTATGTTTTTTGGTGATTTTCCAGGTATTAAACAAAGTGATAATGGCGAGATGCAGACTATGGGTATGGATCCACTCTTGATTGCCAGCATTATCAGTAGTCATACCCAACGTATTGGGATGGGTGTGACCCGCGCAACGTCATGGTCAAATCCTTATGATGTGGCAAGGCAGTTTAAAACTCTGGATGCTGTCAGTAAGGGGCGTGCGGCTTGGAATGCTGTCACAGGCGCTAATGGTGTCAGTGCACAAGCTTATGGGGTCAACTTGTCTCCAAGCTTTGACCGCTATGGAAAAGCTTACGAATTTGTGGAGGCAGTGCAACACTTATGGGCAACTTGGGGAGAAGATGCTTTAAAACTTGACCATTCAACCAAAGAATTTTCTGACTATGATCAAGTTAAAAATATCAATGTTAAAGGGGAGTTTATTGAGTTTTCGGGTACCCTACCGATTCCACCCTCCAAGCAGGGACAGCCACTGATTATTCATTCAGGTGGTTCTGATAATAGCATCGCCTTTGCTGGTAAATATGCTGATGTCTTTGTTGGGGAATTGTATACAATCGAGCAAGGTCAAGCTATGCGTCAGGCACTTCGTGATGCGTCAGTTGCTAATGGACGTAAGGCTGATGACATCAAGTTTATTGCTGGTGTTATGCCATTAATGGGTGATACGAAAAAAGACGCTATTGAGCGCCATGCTACGTTTATTGATGGTAAAACACTCTTGCAACGTATTGCTTATATCGGCTATGTTTTAGGAGTTGAGTTTACACCTGCTGATATCGAACAGCCAATCTCTTCTGAGATTTTGGATGCCGTCGAAATCACGCCGTATAGTGACCCCCGAACTGAAAATGTGATTAAAGTAGCACGTGAAGGGTGGACCTTACGTGAGGTTGTTTATCATTCTGTGATTGATTATCATCCAGCAGCTGTTGGGACACCACAAGATATTGCAGATTACATGACTGACTGGTTCGAAGCAGGGGCAGCCGATGGATTCTGGGTCATGCCTGATTCTTATGATATTGATTTACCACGCTTTGTGGACGAAGTGGTACCAATTCTTCAAGAGCGGGGAGTTTTTCATAAGGATTATGAGGGAGAAACCTTGCGGGAGCATTTTGGGTTACCTTATCAGTATGGGGTGAGAGGAGAAGAGTAAGTTATGACTACTGCTATTAGTATTATTGGACAAGGTAAAATGGGGCAAGCCTTAGCAAGGCATTTTGAACAGGCTGGAATTTCTGTACAAATCCTTGGACGAGAACAGGAAGTAGTGCAGGGGAAGTTTGTTGTTTTTGCTGTTCCTTATGAAGATATGATTAGCCTTATCTATCCCAATCAAGAGCATTTTACTGATAAAATTATCATTGACATTAGTAATCCTCTGGACTATAAGACCAAAAAATCCCTATTGGCCTTAGATGAGTCTGTTAGCCTTAAGCTAGCATCGCAATTCCCTGATTTGACCTTTATCAAAGCTTTCAATACTACCTTTACTTCAAGTAGAGTCATTGCTACTGAATCACCTCTGGTCATGATTGCGGGCGATTCGTCGTCAGCTAAAGAGAAGCTTATCACGCTGCTCAATCAATCACATTTTAAAACTATTGATATGGGAAATTTGGATCGAAGCCGTGATTTGGAGGCCTTTGCCCGTGTGCAACTTTCTTTATTAGAAGCAGGTCATATTAAACCTTTAAAGAGTTTTGCTCTATAAACCAATATTTCCTGATAAAGGCAACGGTATTTACAAGAAAAATGAAACTATTTGAGAAAGTAGACAAACCTAGATTTTCATAGAATCTATCCCTACGATGCTCTTCGAAAAATTTAGTATTTTGCGAGCGGAGCGAGCACCTACCGAAACTTTCCGCCGTGATAAAAGTGCCTGAAACATTGGCGTTTCAGGCACTCGGAAACTTTGAGACCCTGGGCTCAAAGTTTAGGTATGGAATCCCATAGGGAGTCGCTGCCGTCCGCTATCACCTAAGGAAAGTTTCACAAAAGACTTTTTCTTCAATTTGACTATTTTTCTATTTTGAAATTAAAGTCAGAAAAAATAGGTTGATACTGAGTGCATTGCAGAAGATAAATACCTCTATATGATAGTCAATATAAATGAGTAGCTATTTAGAGCGACATCAACAACTAATAAAAAAGTTTTAAATGAAAATAGAATATCATATTTTGATGTCAAGTGAATATGAGTAAAAACTCAAGTATCAATGATTCTATATACTATTGAATAATATAAAATCGTTCAATAGTAACATTTTTTGCCGATACCATTCTAAATTATCTTCTATGTATTAAGACATTTTGTATAATCTAATAAAGCCTAAGATCCTTATAGGGGTCCTAGGCTTTTATCGTCTAATGAACTGTTTGAGGCTGTAGATAAGACAAATTTTGCTCTTGGAGTAGAGCAAGTCGAAAGTGATGCTATTGTATCAAAGTTAGTTAAAAAGACTATGTCATAAGTTTTGTTTACAATCGTAGACTGACTAAAAGTCCGGAAAAACCAAGCAGAATAAAAATAAGAGATAAGAATTTTCCAATAAAAACAGAGGTGAAGATCGGACTAGCGAGAAGCAGAAGGCCTAGAATTAGGAAACTTAGTCCTGACAGGAGTGTTGCTTTGCCTATGCCTGCCTGTTGGAGCTGATAACCAGATATCAAGCGAAGGATGCTGACGACCAGAACCCAGTAGGCGATGATAGTGATGACGAGACGGCTAAGAGAGAAGGCTGAACTACCGAGTAGGATGAAACCAAATACGACTGTCACAACTGCTTGAAGGAGCTGCCAGATGTTTCGTCTGGACTGGCTACTACGGAAATAGGTGAGCAGGCTTTGGATTCCCCAGACAAAAATCATGAGAGCCAGTAGCCAGCCGATGGAGGCAATGGCTGAGAGGGGTTGGTTAAAGAGGTAGAAGCCTAGTAAGAGTGACAAGAGGCTAGGGATTAGTGTGATGATTTTCATAGAAAACTCCTTTGTTTCCAGTATTATAGTCAATAAAGGTCAAACTGTCAAAAATCTGCTGTCAAGCTTCCTTTATCGAAAAATGTAAATGCTTGCAAAATCGAGGTATAATCGTTAGGATAGAGTTAGGAGGATAGTTTGATGAAAATGTTGCATACTTGTATCCGAGTGCAAGACTTGGATGCGTCTATTGATTTTTACACGACGGCTTTTCCATTAGAAGAAGTGCGTCGTAAAGACTTTCCAGAACATAAGTTTACGCTTGTTTTCTTGAAAACACCAGATGAATCATTCGAAATTGAATTGACCTATAATTATGACCATGGTCCTTATGAGATTGGTGATGGTTATGGGCATTTGGCTGTTGGTGTTGACAACCTAGAAGAAACGCATGCTCAACACAAGGAAGCAGGTTTTGAGGTCACTGACTTAAAAGGATTGCCGGGACAAAATCCACATTACTACTTTGTCAAAGACCCAGACGGCTACAAGATTGAAGTTATTCGCTTAAAAAAATAGAGTTATCATATTGACAACATTAAAAAACGCTGACCACTAACTACTGAGATTGTCTAATGGTCGGCGATTTTTAATCATATAGTCCTTTGAATTAACTTTCTGGTGGTTAGACTCAGACCTTAAAATCTTATAGGATTTTTAAGGTCTGAAAGTCAGGTTAGTTGACTATAATTATTACAATAACCTAGTTTTATCAAGTCTGAGGTCATTAGAATTGATTGAGTGGCATATTTTTACATTGGCTATCATTGGTATGATTTTTGTTGTTACGAATTTTAATGATCATAACGATCGTTAGCATAAAACGAAGAAGCGTTTGAAGGCCTATAATGCCTGAAAAAATAGGATTTGTCATAACTATTTTATTAATAACAAGATAATCCCATAATCCATGATCGATAGCAGACCATGCGATTTTCCGTGTAAAAAGATAAAGGTAGCCGTAGTAAAGACCGAAAAGGCTTGTTGTTGCTACTTGAACAAGGACTGCTACAGGATTAGCTCCCGCAAAGACATTAATAGAATGGCAGAAACCAAAAATTAGGGCAGAAAAGATTACCGCCTTGTGAACAGAATGTGTCTTCAAAAAATGGGGAAGAAGGGTGCGACGAAAGAGGAATTCTTCACCAAATCCAACCAGTAATGTTCCTATAAAAGATAATATAAAGTTAAGTTGAAACTGAAAATAGTTACCCCAGAAGACCAATAATGTTAGCAATAAGGGGATAAATGAGATCATGAAGTAGGTAATATTTCTCTTAAAAAAGAGCTTTAAAGCTAAGTCGTTGTGGTATCTGTGCAGATATAAGCTAGTCATGGCCACTAGAAGGAGTAGAAAAGGCATCTCAGATATGATAGAACGATCATCGGTATAGGAAATTCCTTTCATATAAAAGGTATAAAAGAAGCTCACTAACATGATAAGGATATAGCTAGCTACTAGGATATAAACATTATTTTTTTTCAAAATGGCTAACCCCTTTATTTGATAAGTCATAGTTTATCAAAATAAAATACAGACTACCTACATCTCATCTGTAGATAGTCTGTTTTTTCTATTCATGATGATTGGTACTAAATCATAAGGATTAAGCCTTTAATGTTAATAAAGCTTGAGTATTTTAGAGACAGAACTTAGATTTGTACCGCTTTATGAATGGTTTCAGCAATTTCTTGACTTGATTCATGATAGTTTGTTTCCATCCATTTATAGATGATTGTTTTAACTGTTAAGACAAAAAGTTCAAAGGCAAATTTTTCTGGAATATCATAACCTTCTTCTAACTGTTTTTCAAGATCAGAGATATCTGAGTTTCTAATAGTTGTTTTAATATATTCGGTGATCGACTCATCGAAATTTGGCAGGTGTTTTTTTAAGGATTGAAAATAGCAACCGTTGGTTTTGATATAGTCCAACATCTCAGTTAAAATAGGGATATTGAACAATAGATTTTTGTTCAAGATGTGATTAATATCGTCGATTGCAGTGTTGATACATTCGTTATTTAGATCATCTATACCACTAAAATAATGGTAAAAGGTTGTACGACTTGTTTGGGCACGATGAACAATATCTGTGATAGTGATTTTCCCTTTGGATTTTTCATTGAGGAGAGAAGCATAGGCAGAGATGATTTTTCTTTTTGTAGGAGTCATAGCGATATTGTCCACCTTGATTTTTGGTTAATTGAAACATATTATAGTCGATTTTTATCAAATTCACAAAGAAAAATGATAATCGATAAGTAAAAATTCGTCTTTTGAGATTCTTTAGAAATCTAGCCTATCTTTTTTATAGATAATGTTATTTTTTCTGACATAAAATCCGTAAAATAATCAAAAAATCAAGAAAAAACTTGACATAAATATTCTGAAAATTTATACTATTTGAGTAAACAAAAAATGTTAAGTCACGAAAGGAAACATCTATGGTATCAGGAAAAGAATATGTTGCTAGTGTTTTTGAAAAAGTAAAAGAGCAAAATGCTCATGAAGAAGAATTTTTACAAGCAGTTGAAGAAGTCTTTCAATCTCTTGTTCCTGTTTTCGACAAATATCCAAAATACGTTGAAGAAAACCTTTTAGAACGCTTGGTAGAGCCGGAACGTATCGTTTCTTTCCGTGTGCCATGGGTTGATGATAAAGGTCAGGTACAAGTGAACCGTGGTTACCGTGTCCAGTTCTCATCTGCCATTGGTCCCTACAAAGGTGGTCTTCGTTTCCACCCATCTGTTAACCAATCTATTGTTAAATTCCTTGGATTTGAACAAATCTTTAAAAACTCATTGACTGGTCAACCGATTGGTGGTGGTAAAGGTGGATCAAATTTTGATCCTAAAGGAAAATCAGACCTTGAAGTCATGCGCTTTACACAAAGCTTTATGACAGAATTACAAAAACACATTGGACCAGATACTGACGTACCTGCTGGAGACATTGGGGTTGGTGGTCGTGAAATTGGCTATATGTTTGGCCAATACAAACGTCTTAATGGCTATGAAAATGGTGTCCTAACAGGTAAAGGTCTTACTTACGGTGGGTCTCTTGCACGTACAGAAGCAACAGGTTACGGTACAGTTTACTTCGCAGAGCAAATGTTAAAAGCTAGAGGTGAAGATTTCACAGGTAAGACAGCTATCGTTTCAGGATCAGGGAATGTAGCTATTTATGCTACAGAAAAATTACATGAACTAGGTGCTAAAGTCATTGCTGTTTCTGATTCATCAGGTTATATTTACCATGGTGATGGCATTGACCTTGACCTTCTTAAAGAGCTTAAAGAAGTGAAACGTGCTCGTATCAGCGAATATGTAGAAACACATCCAGATGCCGTCTTTACACGAGCGGGTGACAGTTCTATCTGGAGCTTGAAAGCTGACCTTGCTTTCCCTTGTGCAACTCAAAATGAGCTCAATGAAGAAGACGCAAAAACGTTAGTTGCCAATGGCGTTATTGCTGTTGCTGAAGGAGCAAATATGCCATCGACTCTAAAAGCTATTGATGTTTTCCATGAAGCAGGTGTTTCCTTTGGACCAGCCAAAGCAGCCAATGCAGGAGGGGTTGCCGTATCAGCGCTTGAAATGGCTCAAAACAGCGGTCGTACAGCCTGGTCATTCGAAGAAGTTGATGAGAAACTCAAAGGTATCATGAAAGATATCTACGATAACTCAGCCGCCGCAGCAAAAGAGTTTGATGCAGAAGGAAATCTGGTAGTTGGTTCAAACATCGCAGGATTTCTCAAAGTAGCAGAGGCGATGTCAGCGCAAGGTGTTGTTTAAAACAAAAAATAGATAAGGTTGGATGTTTCCAACCTTTTTTGACAAAGGAGAACATGATGACAAGACTATACACAGATACTGTTATTTTTGCTATGGATAAGACAAACAAACCAGTTGCAAGAGCCAAGAGTGGAGATCGTGTCACTTTTGAAACCTTGGATTGTTTCTCAAATACGGTAACATCAGAAAAAGATGTGGTTAGTCATATTGACATGGATCAAGTCAATCCAGCGACAGGGCCCTTATTTGTTGAAGGAGCTCAGACAGGTGATACACTAAAGGTGACGATTCACACTATTACTATCGAAGAACAAGGCGTTGTTATTGCCTCGCCAGGTTTTGGACAATTTGCCAATGAGGTGACAGAGGAAGAAACTCTTATCTGCCAAGTTACCAATGATAAGGTTCTATACAAAGGTTTAGGATTACCCCTAAGAAAAATGATTGGCGTCATTGGAACAGCTCCAGCTGGTGAACCAGTCAATACCGGAACGCCGCATGATCATGGTGGTAATATGGATACGACGGCTATTACAGAAGGTTCCATCCTTTATTTACCAGTCAATACAGAAGGAGCTCTTCTAGCTATGGGAGACGTCCATGCGACCATGGGAGATGGCGAAATCATGGGATCAGGCTTAGAAATTCCAGCGGTCATTGAGGTCACTGTCGAAGTGCTTAAAAATTGTGATTACCCTCTGCCAATGGTTGAGACCAAGGACAAGTGGATCACGATTGCCTCTCGCCAGACGATGGAAGATGCGACGAAACTAGCTCTTGACAATATGAACAGCTTTATCCAATCGCAGTCAGATCTGACCTTTAACCAAGCTGGTATGTTGCTATCGCTAGCAGGAGATGTGATTGCCAGCCAGCTTGTAAACCCCAATGTCACCATGAGAGTAGAGTTGCCGAAAGGAATTTTGAAATAGTTGGTTAAAGGGCATAAGAGATTGAGAAATTTGCACAAACATTGGTTTTTCAGAATAAAGCATGATATAATGATTGAAAAAGTTAAATAATAAAGACTGCCAAAAGGGTAGACACATTTTGTATTCTCATTTTTAATAAGTCAATATAATAAAGCCCTCGGAAAACTATATTTTCGAGGGCTTTGGTGATTAATGGGCACCATTAATACCCCTGTTGTGAATGGTTAGAAATGTAACAAGGAGGATTTCACATGAAAAAGATAAGGTCTCGTCAGCTGTTGAAGACAGTTTGTTTAGGAATTTTAGGAGGACTATTGATTATGGGGTTAGCAGGTTGTGATGTTAGAAAAAATAGTCGTGCTTATTTAGAAAGCAAGGCAGCAGAATTAGACCGTGTTTTTCCAACTAAAAATTTAGAGGATTTATTTGACGAGTTTCCGGGTGGGTTTAAATTATGGGGATTATATGATATAAAGGACGAAAACGGATATAGCTATTTGCAAGATATAAAACTTAATGGTCATTCAAAAAATAAAAAAATAACCGGTATTGTCCAAAATGTAAAAACAACAGCCGAACCAACCTATAAAGAAGAAGTTTTAAAAGAAAGCAAGTTTGAATATAAAAATGGGCAATTTAAGTTTGACAATCCAGAATTTAAAGAAAGTGACCTTGTAGTTGATGGGTTTTTGGTACAGTATTTAACGATTAATAAAAATGTATTATCTCAATCAAAGCTACTCTCAAAATCTTATAGTTGGGAAACAGAGGATGGAGTGATTTCTTACAAGTTAGTTGATAAAGCCTTGAATCAATATTTAAATGAAGATAGCAATGCGAAAGTTGATATGATCATCGATATTGATTACGAAACGATTCACGATGATGGATATGGCTATGCTTTAACATTTAAGTATGGAAAAGATGTTAAGTACTCTATAGGGGTAGCTGGCTATGATGAAGCAGGAGATAACAATGAAGAATAGTAATATCTCAACTTTAGACGCATCAAATTGGACTTATGAATTTGAAAAATTGGTTATAGATAAACCTAAAACAATTAATAAATTATCGGCAGTCGAGTCGAGAGTGGGGAGTAAACTCCCTACCCACCTCGAATACCTTGACAGCACCTATGATGACAAAACAAGCACCAGTGGCACTGCCTTTCTAGACAAAAACACCGGAGAGGTTATTATAGCCTGTACAGGAACCAATAAGGATGGCAATGCTGTTCAGGATATTATTGGTGCTGATTTAGGATTTGGCTAGCCTTAGTGTTAATCTATAATATGGTGGCAGTCAGAAATGTAACAAGGAGGATTTCACGTGAAAAAGATAAGGTCTTGTCAGCTGTTGAAGACAGTTTGTTTAGTAATTTTAGGAGGATTGTTGGTCATGGGTTTAGTAGGTTGTGATGTTAGAAAAAATAGTCGTGCTTATTTAGAAGGCAAGGCAGCAGAATTAGACCGTGTTTTTCCAACTAAAAATTTAGAGGATTTATTTGACGAGTTTCCGGGTGGGTTTACTTTTAGTACAATTTACTGGATGGATGATAAAGATGGTTGGTCTTATGCTCAAAAAATAAAGATTAAAGGAGACGGAAAAACTAGAAAGGTAACTGGCTTAGTAAAAAACATTAGAACAAAAGCAGAACCAGTCTATCGAAAGGAAGTTCTAAAAAAATCAGAAATTACTTACCAAGATGGACAATTAATTTTCGAAAATCCAGACTTTACTCTGGGAGAGTTAGAAACCAATGGTTATCTAATGAAAAAATTAGAAATTAGTAAAAATTCACTTTCGAAACTAAAGTTATTATCAAAATCTTATAATCTTGAGACTGGTGATGGGAGCTTGAGCTATGAATTAAACAATACAAAAGTGTCTAATTTTCTAAAAGTTAGCCGAGAAAATCCTATTGTTATGTATATAGATATTGATTACGAAACAATTCATGATGGAGCTTATAAATATGGTATTTCCTTGAAACAGGAAGATGATATAAAATACGTCATGGGTATAACAGGTAATGAGAATTTGAAAGGTAGTAAGAAGTGAAAAATAGTAATATCTCAACTTTAGACGCATCAAATTGGACCTATGAATTTGAAAAATCGGCCATCCAAGGAATCTCTAAAGAAAGAATTGTAGAATCTATAACTGAGAGAGTAGAGAGTAATTTTCCCACCCACCTCGAATACCTCGACAGCACATACGATAATAAGACAGGCACGAGCGGCACTGCCTTTCTAGACAAGAACACAGGCGAGGTTATTATAGCCTACACAGGAACCAATAAGGATGGCAATGCCCTTCAGGATATCATTGGTGCTGATTTAAGCGGCATCGGGATGGGATTTGGTAATTCCGAGTATTACGGTAGTTATTATGTTAAAATAATACGTATAGATAGCATAATGATTCTTGTTTGATTGTTAGATTTCTAAGTGTTAGTAAAGCTATTGGTAATAGTTAGAAATGTAACAAGGAGGATTTCACGTGAAAAAGATAGGGTCTTGTCAGCTGTTGAAGACAGTTTGTTTAGTAATTTTAGGAGGATTGTTGGTCATGGGTTTAGCAGGTTGTGATGTTAGAAAAAATAGTCGTGCTTATTTAGAAAGCAAGGCAGCAGAATTAGACCGTGTTTTTCCAACGAAGAATTTGGAAGACTTATTTGAAGAGTTTCCGGGTGGGTTTAAATTAGGAAGTTATTACTTAAAGGCAGAAAATGACAAAGAAGCAATTTCACAAACTATAGAGATAGTTGGTAACTCAACGACAAAAGAAATTGATGGAGTCATTAAAAATATTAAGGCAACAGACAATTCATCATATAATGAGGAAATTTTAAAAGAAAGTAAATTTAAGTACGTCAATAATGAATTTGTCTTTGATAATGATAATTTTACTGCGAAGGATTTAGAAACAAGAGACTTCTTAATAAATCAAATGGCGATTGATTCCAAAAAATTAACCGAGCTAAAATTATTGTCAAAATCTTACAGTTTTGATACTGGTAGTGGGAATCTACGATATCAATTAAAAGATAAAAAAATCACTCAATTTTTGAATTATAAGAATAATCCAACATTGGAAATGATAATTGATATTGATTACCCTACTATCCACGAAAGTAAATATGAATATTCAGTAACTTTACAAACTAAGAAAGATTTAAAATATATTATTAGCTTTAAAGGTTACGAAACTCTAGGTGAAGAAAATGAAGAATAGTAATATATCAACTTTAGACGCTTCAAACTGGACTTACGAGTTTGAAAAATTGGTTATAGATAAACCTAAAACAATTAATAAATTATCGGCAGTTGAGTTGAGAGTGGGGAGTAAACTGCCTACCCACCTCGAATACCTCGACAGCACATACGATAATAAGACAGGCACGAGCGGCACCGCTTTTCTCGATAAGAACACAGGCGAGGTTATTATAGCCTATACAGGAACCAATAAGGATGGTAATGCTGTTCAGGATATTGTTGGTGCTGATTTAGGGGGTATTGCGATAGGTCTTGGAGTGCATTACCAACCCGCTTTTGATTTTTATGAAACGATTCGCGGACGGTATGGAGATAACATCACCTTAACGGGACATTCTTTGGGAGGAAACGTTGCTCAACGGGTTGCGCTTGAATACAATGTTGATAACACGGTAGTCTACAATTCTGCGCCATTATATGTCAATCAGACATATGGATTCAAAGAGAGACTATATGATTGGGTGACACCGGGAGAGAGTAACGTTGAGAGAATTGATCAACAGCGTGAAACATTTACTGGTCAGGTGACACGTATCACCACGAAATGGGACCAGTTAAACCTTTTAACTGGTCCTTTTAGAGACGTTCATCTAGGAGAAGAATACATCCTTAAGAACTCAGGCGGTCATGGTTTAAACGATATAGTCAAAGACAAGGGGCAATTAACGCAAGTTCAAAAGATTCTAAAGCAACGAGGTCTAGGGACAGTGACGACAGTCGAGAAAAAACAAGCCAAGACCCTGGAAACAGTCAAAACGAGCTTAGCTAATTTGAGAAAACTTAAGAAGCAGTTTTCAGCCTCGGGAGGAGGTTTATCAAGTAACGAGCAACTCTATCTGGAAAAGGAGCAAGCTTTGATTTTAGCTTCTGGTATTCATGCTGCAGCTGTGACGGGTCGTGAAGACATAGCGTCTTTGGCTGAGAAGGCAGTCAAAAAAGCTGAGGATCTATATGCTAAAACCAATCATATACCAGCCATGGTTACAGAGCTAAGCCTAGATGAAGTAAAAGCCGTCTATGCAGAAGCTGGTGTGACTGAAAATAGTATTGTTGGAAAAACTAAGACGCATTTTGAAAAGAAGGTTAAAAAAGCTGATAACTTTGTCGAACCATTTGAAACCTTAAAGACAAATATAGGTCTTACCGTAGATGAGCTCGTTGCATCTGATAGCACACTGGCAGGAGAAATTGGTCATGCAGGATAAGATTGATCGTATCAATACAGAGATTCTGAAAGATCAGATAGCTCTGGAAGATTTGGAAATAGACCATCAAAAGAAATTAAAGGTACTTGAAGAAGAATATAATCTGCTAGAAGAAGACTTTTATCGGATAAGAACGATTTTTGAACAATCAGCCGAAGCGGCTCACTATGATGCAGACTATTTCAATAATCCTGATGGTTTGGCAACTTTTTATAAGGCGCTGGGTGATTTTTCAGAAGCGGCAGAAACAAAATTTTTTGAGGATAGAAATCAACTCACTCAAAAAGAGGAAGCTATTTTGACTGATTTTTCTCGTAAAAAAGGATTGTTAGAAGAAGAACTAAATCAGAAATACTATCAGCGCAAACGCTATTTCGAAGAAGCGGAGAGTTAGAAAATGGGCTATACAGAGATAATGGACATGATCACATCTGGCGCGACAGGGGGCGTGGAAGGTGCCAGAGCGTTAAAAAAGAAACTTGACCGATACTATATCAAAACCTATTGTGCGCCACCGATTAAAACAGATCGAAAGCAGATTGAAAAAACTTATGATGAACTGATTGATGTCGCAGCAGCTTCTGCTGGAACAGCTGTTCAAACGATTGGTGCACAGATGGATTCAGGCATCAAAGGAAAATCTGGAAAAGCAGTTCTTAATGTTGTCAATGATAACCGTAGTAAATTTTCAGATTTTTAAAGGGTGCATAAGGCAAGGGATTTTGAAAAGTAAATCTTGTAATTGAGTGATTAAAAAAAGTTTGGGAAACTGTCAGAACAAATGGCTCTTAGGGAAGTAGCTAAAGTCTCAGATGGCAAAGTCTCAAACCTTTTTGCTATAATGGTAGCTAATCATAAGCAAACAAACAGGGGTTATCATGATTAAAACAATTATCAAAGATACTTTTTTTCTAGGTCAAAGCTCACAACGTGCAAGCAAAGAAGACCTTTATATTGCGCAAGATTTACAGGATACGCTTGATTCTCATAGGGAATCTTGCGTCGGTTTAGCGGCTAATATGATTGGCTATCAAAAGCGTGTGATTATTATCAGCATGGGCTTTGTAGACCTAGTGATGTTCAATCCTGAGCTTGTCTCTAAAAGTGCTCCTTTCGATACAGAAGAGTCTTGTCTTTCTTTAACAGGAACTCGTCCAACCAAACGCTATCGACAGATAAGCGTGACTTATCGCGATAGCAACTGGATGACAAAGACCATTACGTTAAGAGACTTTCCAGCACAAATCTGCCAGCATGAGCTAGATCATCTAGAAGGGATTATCATTTAGCCAAACAAATGGGTTGAAGAAATGTTGGAAAAGCATTACTATGAGTTAGTTATGATAAGAAGGAGGAGCTGAATTGGTCAAACGTATTGGCATTATTGTAGGGAGTATTCGCGAAAAATCGTATTCTAAGTCTTTAGCTAAGGCTATTTCAGGATTTTTTCCGAAAAATACAGAGATTAATATGATTCGCATTGATGATCTACCACTTTTCAATCCTGATTTAGACCAAGATGTTAGTCTAAGACCTAGTAGTTACGACAGGTTTAGAAGGGAAGTGAAGGCGCAGGATGCCTTGATTATCATTAGCCCAGAGTACAATCGCACGATTCCTGCTGCTCTAAAAAATGCTATTGAGGTAGGGTCTCGCCCGATGACAGACATTGTTTTTAATGGTAAACCTACTTTGATTGTCACTCAGTCTGCTGGTAGTATGGGTGGTTTTGGGGTTAATCATCATTTGCGCCAGGCTTTGGTCTTTTTAAATGCTATAGCCATGCCCCAGCCAGAAGTCTATTTATCTGAAATTCATAAGGTGGTTGATAAGGAAGGGAACCTTTTAAGAACAGACACAACGACGTTTTTACAACTGGTTGTAACGAATTTCTTAGCTTTTGCTGATCGGTTTATGGATTGATATTAGCTTAGGATGCGATAGCACTTTATTTTTTTGAAAACACAAACGAAAATCACTAATTCTGGTGATTTTTTTGTTTTTTATAGAACAATAGCATTAAAAATACTCCAAACTATTCCAAAAGATAAAATCATAGACTTGACGAAATGACCACTTTGTTATATTATAGAGTGGTTACTTTGTGACGATACATAAACTGAAAATATATGGTCACTAAAGAAGGGAGACTAATGTGACATTACTTGAAGTCAAAAATTTAACCAAAGTCTTTGGTAAAAAACAAAAAGCTGCGCTTGATATGGTCAAGCAAGGTAAATCAAAAACAGATATTTTAGAAAAAACAGGTGCTACTGTTGGGGTCTATGATGCTAGTTTTGATATCAAAGAAGGAGAAATCTTTGTTATCATGGGGCTTTCAGGATCTGGTAAATCAACATTGGTTCGTATGCTTAATCGTTTGATTGAACCATCATCAGGTAGCATTATGCTTGATGGTAAGGATATTTCTAAGATGAATGCAGAAGAACTCCGTAATGTTCGTCGTCATGATATCAATATGGTTTTCCAAAGTTTCGCCTTATTCCCACACAAGACCATTTTGGAAAATACGGAGTTCGGTCTGGAACTTCGTGGAGTTCCTAAGGCTGAAAGACAAGAAGCCGCTGAAAAAGCGCTTGATAATGCAGGACTTTTAGCCTTTAAAGATCAATATCCGAACCAATTATCAGGTGGTATGCAGCAACGTGTTGGTTTAGCGCGTGCCCTTGCAAATAAGCCCAAAATTCTTTTGATGGATGAAGCCTTTTCAGCCCTTGATCCACTGATTCGTCGTGAAATGCAGGATGAGCTTTTAGATCTACAAGATGCTAATAAGCAAACCATTATTTTTATCAGTCACGACTTGAATGAAGCTCTTCGTATTGGGGATCGCATTGCTCTTATGAAAGATGGTCAAATCATGCAAATCGGTACTGGTGAGGAGATTCTTACCAATCCAGCTAATGATTTTGTTCGTGAGTTTGTAGAGGATGTCGATAGATCGAAAGTCTTGACGGCACAAAATATCATGATTAAGCCGATAACAACAACCCTTGAGTTGGATGGTCCTCAAGTAGCGCTTATGCGCATGCACACAGAAGAGGTGTCAATGCTAATGGCAACCAACCGTCGTCGCGAATTGATCGGAGCTGTCACTGCTGATGCCGCTATAGAAGCCCGTAAAAAAGGGTTATCACTTTCAGAGGTTGTTGATCGTGATGTTTTAACGGTTTCTAAAGATACCATTATTACGGATATCATGCCTCTTATTTATGATTCAACTGCACCAATCGCCGTGACCGATGATAATAACAAACTACTTGGTGTTGTCATCCGTGGTCGTGTGATCGAAGCCTTGGCAAATGTTCAAGACGATGCAGAAGTAACAGAAACTGTTGAGAAATAAAGAAAGAGGTAATCAATTTTGGATATTTTACAAAAAAAATTACCAGTTGCTCAACTGGTAGAAGCATTTACTGAGTGGATTACAAAGACCTTTTCAGGACTCTTTGATTTCCTACAAATGATTGGGAGTACCATCATGGATTTTGTAACCAATACCTTGGTTTTCATTAATCCGCTCTTATTTATCATTTTAGCAACACTAGCGGTCTTCTTCTTAGCTAAAAAGAAATGGCCACTCCCAACCTTAACAGCTCTTGGTCTCTTATTTATCTACAACCAAGGACTGTGGGAACAGCTCATGAATACCCTAACCTTGGTCATTGTCGCCAGTCTCATTTCGATTGTGATTGGTGTTCCATTAGGGATTTGGATGGCTAAAAACAATACGGTTAAGAATATTGTTAACCCGATTCTTGACTTTATGCAAACCATGCCAGCCTTCGTTTACTTGATTCCTGCCGTAGCCTTCTTTGGTATTGGGATGGTACCAGGTGTTTTCGCCTCAGTGATTTTCGCCCTACCACCTACTGTTCGTTTTACCAACTTGGCTATCCGTGAAATTTCAACTGAGTTGATTGAGGCTTCTGATTCATTTGGTTCGACACCATCACAAAAACTCTTTAAAGTGGAGTTGCCACTGGCTAAAAATACGATTATGGCAGGGGTTAACCAAACCATGATGTTGGCCCTTTCAATGGTTGTTACCGGATCAATGATTGGTGCCCCTGGACTTGGACGTGAGGTACTATCAGCCCTTCAAAAAGCAGATATTGGTAACGGTTTTGTATCAGGGATTTCCTTGGTAATCCTGGCAATCATTCTTGACCGTGTGACACAAGCTTTCAATGCAAAGTCTGAGGGTGGAAAACCCAAATCATCTATGAACAAGTGGATTGGTATCGCAGCCCTAGTTGTTTTCTTAGGAGCAGCTCTTGGACGTGTCTTTATGACGATGAGTAATGGAAATAGTGAGCAAGGGAAATCAGTGACGATTTCTTATATGCAGTGGGACACTGAGATTGCTTCCACTAATGTCATTGCAACAGTTTTAAAGGACAAGGGTTATAAAGTAGATATGATACCTCTTGATAACGCCGTGATGTGGCAATCTGTAGCTAATGGAGATTCTGATTTTTCTGTTAGCCCATGGTTACCAGTAACCCAGGCTTCCCTTTACAAAAAACATAAAAATCAACTGGATGATCTTGGCCCTAACCTTAAAGGAACTAAGTTAGGTTTGGTGGTGCCATCTTACATGGATGTTAATAGTATCAACGACCTTTCTGATCAGGCAGGTAAGACCTTGACAGGTATTGAGCCAGGTGCAGGAATTATGGAAGCTGCTGAAAATGCGCAGAAAGACTATTCAAATCTATCAGATTGGGAATTGACCAAGGCTTCAACTGGTGCGATGACAACAGCCCTTGATAAGGCGATTAAAAATGAAGAAGAGATCATTGTAACAGGTTGGTCACCACATTGGATGTTTTCAAAATATGATTTGAAATATCTTGAAGACCCAGAAGGTTCTTTTGGTAAGGAAGAAAATATCAATACGATTGCTCGAAAAGGGTTGAAGGAAGACTTACCAGAGCTTTATCAAATCATTGATCAGTTTAGTTGGACGACAGAAGATATGCAAGAAGTCATGCTTGATATGAACAAAGGCATGTCGCCTGAAAAAGCAGCTCGTAAATGGGTAGATGCTAACGAAGATAAAGTCAATGAATGGCTCAAATAATAATGAAGAAGTCCTTTGGGCTTCTTTTTAGTTTTTCTTAACTTTAACGTGGTATAATAGCACTTAATCAAGTATAGAAAGAGAATCTTATGTCAATTTATGGCTCCTACGCTCCCTATCTATCTGACATTTTGAATGACTTAACGCAACGCATTCAGATAGCTAATCAAGACATGAAAGAAAAAACAGGTTTTAAATTGTATGAACATTTTACAGCTAGAGTCAAATCAGAAGATTCCATGCTTGAAAAATTGTCTCGCAAAGGTTATGAGATAGATACTTATTCTGCTTTAAAGCGAGTCAAAGATAGTATTGGACTTAGGATTGTTTGTGGTTTTGTGGATGATATTTATAAAACAGTTGATTTCTTACGACAAATGCCAGATGTTACGATAGTGACAGAAAAAGATTATATTCAGGAAGCAAAACCTAATGGCTATCGTTCTTATCACCTTATTTTAGAAATAGAAACAAGCTTTCCAGACTGTTTAGGTAATGAGAATGGCAAGTATTTTGTTGAAATTCAACTTAGAACAATTGCCATGGATTCATGGGCTAGTTTAGAACATCAGATGAAATACAAACATGATATTACTAATGCTGAAATGATCACCAGAGAGTTAAAACGTTGTGCTGATGAATTGGCTTCCTGTGATTTAAGTATGCAGACCATACGAAACCTTATTCAAATGGAAATCAAGGATTAAGGAGTTTAATTTGAAAGTTTTATTAGCAGAGGATGAAATGCAAATGTCACGCGTTATTAGTGCCGCAATTTCTCATGAAGGATACGACCTTGATGTCGTTCATGATGGACAAGCTGCAGTAGAGATGGCTTTAAAAAATGTTTATGATGTTATAATCTTAGATATTATGATGCCAAAGAAGACTGGAATAGAGGCCCTTCAAGAAATTCGCGCGTCAGGAAATGAAAGTCATGCCATCATGTTGACTGCTATGGCAGAAGTCGATGATCGTGTGACAGGTCTAGATGCAGGGGCTGATGATTATTTAACAAAACCTTTCTCCTTAAAAGAACTTCTAGCTCGTTTGCGTTCAATGGAAAGGCGTATCGAAAGTCTATCACCAAATATTATTGAAGTTGGGACTGTTACTTTAAACCTAGGAGAGCAAGAACTTAAAGCGACTAACAGTATTCGATTGGCTGGTAAAGAAGCGCGTATGATGGCTTATTTCATGAGGAATAAAGAAAAGAGCCTCAGTGCAGAAAGTCTTTTTGATCATGTTTGGCCCAAAGAAGAAGGCGAGGACTTAGATAAATCTTACGTCTTTGTCTATATTGCCTATTTGAGACAAAAATTAAAGGCGATTAAGGCAAATCTTGTGATTGAAGATAATGGAGAAGAACAGTTTATTTTAAAAGAAAGAGAAGGAGCTCCGTATGTTTAGGCGACTTCGCATTCGTTTTATTTTAATTGCTTCTATCGCTATTTCTATCTTAATGGCTGCTGTTTTAGGGATTACAACAACAACACGTTATTTTCAAACACAAAGGGAAATCTCTGCTGTTTTACAAGTACTGTCCGATAATAAAGGTACGTTCCCTAGTCCAGACCGGATTCAAGAAAGATTGGGTCGCTCAACAAATCAAGATACTTTGAGCCAATATCGCTTTTTTAGTGCACAAGTTGGTAAGGATGGTCTGGTTACCAAGTTAGACACTAGTAATATTTCAGAGATATCTGTAACGGATGCTGAAAAATATGCAAAAAAACTAGTGGTAGAAGGTAATCAAACAGGGCGTTTTACTGATGATAGAAGATATTATGCCTATCAGTTAACTAAGCTAGCTTCAGGGGCTCAACAGATCATAATTCTTGATGTTTCAATCATCTTATCAGATTTTCAAGCAATCATGAATATTTCGATTTGGTTGGGTTTGATTGGTATTATTTTCTTTGTGATGATTGTGAGTGTCTTATCGCAACAGGCTATTGAACCTTATGTTAGAAATTATGAAAAGCAAAAGCGCTTTATTACCAATGCTGGGCATGAACTAAAGACACCACTAGCTATTATATCTGCCAATAATGAACTGGTAGAACTCATGATTGGAGAGTCAGAATGGACCCAAAGCACGGCAGATCAAGTCAGTCGTTTGACAGGATTGATTAATCAAATGGTCACTTTGGCAAGATTAGAAGAACAAGAAGATATTGTACTTCATGATTTAGATTTTTCAGCCATTACACAAGATGCTGCTGAAGATTTTAAAGGTCTTATCACTAAAGACGGGAAAGCATTTGAGATGGCTATCACTCCAAACCTTCATGTCAAAGCAGAAGAAAAGTCACTATTTGAACTAGTGACCATTTTGGTAGATAATGCTAATAAATATTGTGATCCAAATGGATGTGTGTCAGTCAGCCTAAAACCAGTTGGAACAGTTTCCAAGAAAGTGAAACTCAGTATTTCCAATACTTATAAAGACGGTAAAGATGTTGATTATAGTCGTTTCTTTGAGCGTTTTTACCGTGAAGATGAATCTCATAATAACGACACAAGGTCAGGTTATGGTATCGGATTATCCATGGCTGAAAGTATGGTTAAACTCTTTCATGGCAAAATTTCAGCCTCCTATAAAAACGATGAGATTATTTTCACTGTTATTTTGTAAGAATTATAGGACTAATTTTAATTCTTTTTGAATAAGTGTTACAAAGGCTTCAACGATATCAGAAGTCTTTTTCTGGTTGGAGATGACATAACCTAGGGTATGGATTGTACTATTTTCCAAGGGAACAAGCTTGATATGTTCTTTGACAAATCCTGTCACAATACCCAAACCAGAAGCATAGGCTTGGGTTGCTAAAAGCATGTTCATCAAGCTACCGCGGTCATTAGCATAGATTACCTTCTGACCGTCCTCGATAGCTAGGGGGTCTTCATCAAAAGTCATTCCAGAGTCATCTTGACTGAAGCGGATTTGAGGATAGCCTTGCAAGTCAGATATGCTTAATGCTTCCCTATCAGCTAAGGGGTGCTTTTTGCTCAAAAAGATACGTGTCTGAAAATCCCCTAGAGGTATGAAGGAAAGGTCCTTTTGTTTAAAACGACGCTCTAAACTGGACTGGTTGCTCTCATCCAGATAAATAATCCCCAAGTCACTTTGAAAAGAAGCAACACTATCGATGACGGCTTTTGTAGTCGTTTCTATCAACTGGAATTCTTGATAATCCTCAGAAAATAGTTCTGAAATTGTAGCCAGAGGTTGTGATAAAAAGTCATAGTGGTGACTAGCGACGACAAAATTTTTCTTAAAATCTTCTTGGTAGCGATGTTGAAGAAAGTCCAATTCACCAATAATGCGTTTAGCATATTTAATGAAATCATAACCATCATCAGTCAATCGAGCACCAGTATTAGAACGAATGAAAAGTTGGACTCCAAGTTCTTCTTCTAATTGATGGATAGAAGAGGAGAGGTTGGGTTGGCTAACAAATAAGCGTTTGGCTGCTTCGTTGAAAGAGCCAGCTTCGGCAATAGTAACAACGTAGCGACATTGTTGAAAATTCATAGAACCTCCGAAATCATGTGTTGCAACCATTATATCAAAAAGATTAGTAACTATATTTTAAAATTCTGATAGCAAGTTTGAAAGTGTCTATAAGTTTTTCTTATACCTATCTATCAAAAATAAAGATTAGGCAGGATAACGGTAGCATGTTAAGATATTAACATCAAAAAAAGAGAGGTAACATGTCATGGGGAAACCAATTATCGGCATTACAAGCACTGAAACCAAGGTATCACCTGACGGTTTGATGATTCATAGCTCGGTGTCTCGTCACTTTGCGCGTGCAGTCATCAAAGCTGGCGGTGTACCAATTCATATCCCAGTTTGTAGCCCAGACATGGCAGAATCTTATGTTTCTATGATTGATCATTTGATTTTATCAGGTGGTCAAGATGTGCAACCCTCTCTTTATCAGCAAGACAATGATAAGGATACCAGTCTTTATTTTCCGGAGAGAGATGATTTTGAATTTGCGCTTGTCCAAGAAGCTATTCGCCAGAAAAAACCGATTATGGGAGTTTGTCGAGGTATTCAACTTTATAATACAGTTCAAGGTGGTAGTTTGAACCTCGATATCAAGGGTCATCAGCACGAAAATCCTGAAGTTCTGGTTCATGGTATCTCAGTTGAAAAAGGCAATGCGCTTCACGATATCTTTGGAAACAAAGGAGATGTCAATTCCTTGCACCATCAAAGCATCAAGGATTTGGCACCGGGGCTGAACATTTTAGCGCGTGATAGCAAGGACGAAACGATTGAAGCTGTTCAATCTAGAGATAAACGTAGTTTTCTTGGGGTGCAATGGCATCCAGAATACCTTTTGGACATCAATCCCAAAAGCCAGTCCCTGTTTAATTATTTTCTTAGTTTATAGTAGGTCACCAGTCACGATAACATAAAATGCTATCGTTCTCCTTCATTCGACTGGAGCTTACGTTAACATTCCTATTCAAAACGAATGGGAATTTTTTGTTTTGATTGATTAAGCTAAATCAGCTATTCAGACGATTCTAAGTCGCATTTTCTGAAAAAATAGGGTAAAATAGTTCTGTTACAAAAGGTTAAAAGAAAAGATAAAATGATGAAATCTATAGGAATAGGTAAGTCGCATAGCAAGATTATTTTGATGGGAGAGCATTCCGTTGTTTATGGCTTCCCAGCTATCGCCTTACCACTAAAAAATATTGAAGTGACCTGCCAGTTGACACCAGCTGATCAGCCTCTGAAAATGACAATTGCTGATCCTTTGGTCACAGCGATTTTTGCTGCTTTGGAATATTTGGAAATTCCCCAAGCACAGGTTCAGTATAAGATTACCTCTTCTGTCCCTCAACGACGCGGCATGGGATCTTCAGCAGCAGTAGCCATTGCAGCTATTCGATCGGTTTTTGATTATTATGATAAGCCCTTGGACAATCAGACCTTGGAAATGCTGGTTAATCAAGCGGAAATCATCGCTCATACCAATCCAAGTGGTCTTGATGCAAAGACTTGTCTTAGTGATGAAGCTATCAAATTTATTCGTAATATTGGATTCTCAACTTTAGAAGTCGACTTGGATGCATACCTTGTGATTGCGGACACAGGTATTCACGGACATACTAGAGAAGCAGTTGAAAAAGTAGAGGCGCAGGAAGAAAAGGCTCTTCCCTTACTACATGGTCTTGGTCAGTTGGCAGATGCCTTTGAAGAAGCAATGGCCGATAAAAACCTGGAGCGCATGGGACAAGCCATGAATCATGCCCATGATTTACTAGATGAACTAGGTGTTTCAAGTTTACAAGCCAATCATTTAGTACAAGTAGCTAGAGACCATCAAGCTCTGGGTGCTAAAATGTCTGGTGGTGGTCTCGGTGGCTGTATCATCGCCCTTGTCGAAACAAAAGAAGAAGCTGAGCATGTCGCACAGCAATTAGAAAAAGAAGGAGCCCTTAACACATGGATCGAAAACCTGTAAAGGTCAAATCGTACGCTAATATTGCCATTATTAAATATTGGGGAAAAGCAGATGCTGAAAAAATGATTCCTTCAACCAGCAGTATTTCCTTGACTTTGGATAATATGTTTACAGAAACGCAGTTGAGCCCACTGCCTGATGCTAAGTCAGATGAATTCTATATTGGTGATGTGAAACAAGAGGCTGATGAACTTAACAAAATGAGCCAGGTTCTAAACCTTTTTCGGACAGATCCATCAGACTTTGTCAAAATCGAAACTTGGAATAACATGCCGACAGCGGCAGGTTTATCATCAAGTTCTTCAGGTTTGTCAGCACTTGTCAAAGCAGCTAATGACTATTTTCAAGCTGGTAAAAATCAAAGTGAGTTGGCACAAATAGCTAAGTTCGCTTCAGGATCATCTTCTCGTTCCTTCTTTGGGCCATTGTCAGCTTGGGATAAGGACACAGGAGAGATTTACCGTGTTGAAACCGATCTTAAGCTAGGGATGATTATGTTGGTTCTTAATGATCAACGAAAACCAGTCTCAAGTCGTGAGGGGATGAAGCGTGCTTCAGAAACATCAGCTTATTTCCCTGAGTGGCTTAAACAGTCTGAGCAGGATTATAAGGACATGTTGGGCTATCTCAAAGACAATGTGTTTGAAAAAGTTGGTGAATTGACAGAGAGCAATGCTCTTCGCATGCATGAAACCAACCATCAAGCTCAACCATCCTTTTCTTATCTAACGGATAAGACCCAAGAAGCCATGGGTTTCGTCAAGAAGCTTCGTGAGTCAGGCGAAAAATGTTACTTTACCATGGATGCAGGTCCAAATGTCAAAGTCCTTTGCCTAGAAGAGGACATGGAGCGCTTGGCAGCTATTTTCAAAGAAAACTATCACGTCATTATCTCAAGAACAAAGGCTCTCTAAGATGAAAAAAATCAGTGTTCAAACGGGAGGAAAACTCTACCTTGCGGGAGAATATGCCATATTAACTCCCGGGCAGACCGCTATCATCAAAAATATCCCCATTTACATGACAGCTCAAGTGAGAGAAGCGAATCAGCTACAACTCAAGTCAGACATGTTTGATTATGCTGTTGATATGTCAGCTGATAAGGGCTATGCCTTGATCCAAGAGAGTGTCCAAACCTTTGCCCTTTTTCTCGGAAAAACAGTAGAAGCCTTAGCTCCTTTTGAACTATCGATATCAGGAAAGTTGGAAAAAAATGGTAAGAAATTTGGTATTGGATCAAGTGGTAGTGTGACAGTTCTTACCATTAAGGCTTTAGCTACATTTTTTGATACCCCGCTCACCAAAGACCAGATTTTCAAGCTAGCTGCCTATACCCTCCTTAAGCTTGGAGATAACGGCTCTATGGGGGACATTGCTTGTATCGCTTATAACGACTTAGTCGCCTATACCTCCTTTGATCGTGAGACTATTTCGGACTTGATTTTGGAGAAATCCTTAACAGAACTTTTAGCAATGGATTGGGGTTATGAGATTGTTACCATAGTGCCCCAACTAAAAGCAGAGTTTTTAGTGGGTTGGACAGCTCAGCCAACTCTCTCAAGTCAGATGATTAAAGATTTAAAAAGTCATCTATCAGTCAACTTCTCATCCCAGACACAAAAGCAAGTTTTAGCTTTAAAAAGTGCCTTACAAGCAGGTGATAGAGATACTTTGGTACGCTCACTAGAAACGGTTAGTGATTTGTTAGTATCACTCAGCCCAGCTATTTATACGGATAAATTAAAGACCCTTAAAGAAGCAGCTGAAGGACTAGAAGTGGTTGCTAAATCATCTGGTGCTGGCGGTGGTGATTGTGGCATAGCTATTTCCCTTAATCCAGCTCATACGACTCTCTTAAAACAAAGGTGGAAAGACGCTGGGATTGATCTCTTGTATCAAGAAAGTTGGTCAACATGTCAGATTTAGTATTAATAAAACCAAATACAGATGCTTTAGAGACAATAGCGGCCTATAAAAACGAATTTTTAGAAGCCAAAGAACATCTTTATGGCGGTGCTCACTTGGCGGATTATGATGATTTGGAAGCTTGGATCGAACATACAAAAGCTATTGAGACTGAAGTTGGTGTCAAAGAAGGACGCGCGCCCTCGTCAACCTTTCTATGCATTCGTCAATTCGATCAAAAAATGGTTGGTATTTGCAATATTAGGCACCATTTACAGCAGGCATTTTTGATAAACTTTGCTGGTCATATTGGCTATTCCATTTGTCCGAGCGAGAGGCGACAAGGATATGCCAAAGAGCAGCTCAGACTTGCTTTGATAGAAGCCGAGAAACTAGGTATCACTAAAGCTTTGGTGACTTGTGATCATCAGAATATAGCTTCAGAAAAAACCATCTTAGCCAATGGTGGGATTTATGACAATATTTATGTAGACCCAGAAGACCATTCACAAACGAAACGCTTCTGGATAGAGGTAATCGATGGAAACAAACCGTAAAGATGATCATATTAAATACGCTCTGAAATACCAATCGCCCTACAATAGCTTTGATGATATGGAATTAGTTCATCGCTCTCTGCCTGATTATGACTTGGCTGATATTGATTTATCAACCCAGTTTTTAGGCATGGACTTTGATTTTCCTTTTTACATCAACGCCATGACTGGTGGTAGTCAAAAAGGTGGTGACATCAACCAAAAACTGGCAGCATTAGCTGAGGAGACAGGGATTATCATGGTCACTGGCTCCTATTCAGCAGCTTTGAAGGATCCAACAGACACCAGTTTTCAAGTCAAAGAAAATCATCCCAAGCTAACTCTAGCTACCAATATTGGGATTGATAAAGACTATCAACTTGGCTTGAGAGCTGTTGAAGAGATGCAGCCTGCTTTTCTCCAAGTTCACGTTAATCTCATGCAAGAACTTCTTATGCCAGAAGGGGAAAGAGAGTTCCGCTCGTGGAAGGAAAACTTAGCTAATTACGCCAAGTATATGCCAGTACCCATCATGTTAAAAGAAGTTGGGTTTGGTCTGGACTTAAGATCTATGGAAATAGCCTATGATCTGGGTGTTAGAGCTTTTGATATTTCAGGCCGTGGTGGGACGAGTTTTGCTTATATTGAAAATGAGCGTGGTGGTGACCGTTCTTACCTAAACGAGTGGGGCCAAACGACTGTCCAAGCGCTTTTAAATGCCCAACCAATGATAGCAAAAGCAGATGTTTTAGCTTCAGGCGGCGTTCGCCATCCTCTTGATATGATTAAATGCCTAGTTCTGGGTGCTAAGGCAGTTGGCTTATCGAAAACAGCTCTCGCTTTGGTTGAAGATAAGACCATGGATGAGGCGATTGCAACTGTCAATGGTTGGAAAGATGACCTCCGTCTTATCATGTGTGCTCTTAATTGCCAAAGAATATCTGATTTGACCAAAGTTGATTACATGCTTTCTGGTAAATTAAATCACCTCACAAAAGCAGACGTTCAAAAAAAGAAGCTAGGCAAGTAAGCCTAACTTCTTTTTGCATTTCTTAAGCTGTTTAGCAAACTTTCGGCAGTTGTTAAATTCATGTGTTTTTCGTTCAAGAGTTTCTGAACTAGTGGGCCAACTTCAGCTTCCCTTGCTCCAGCAAGGAGCGCTAGAGATTTAGCCTGTAATTTCATATGCCCTGCCTGGATACCAGTTGATGTCAAGGCTTTTAGAGCTGCAAAATTTTGCGCTAAACCAAGTGAGACAATTAAACCAGCTAACTCTTTTGCATCAGGATTGCCAAGTAAGTCATGTGCAACTTGAACGGTCGGATTTAGCCCGATAGAGCCACCACGTGTTGCTATTGGCATCGGTAGGGTCATCTGTCCATGAACGGTAGCAGTAGCTTCATCATAGCTCCACTGGCTGAGACCTCTGTATTGACCATTTCGACTGGCATAGGTGTGAGCTCCAGCTTCGATGGCCCGCCAGTCATTTCCAGTCGCCATTACCAAAGCATCAATACCGTTGAAAATGCCTTTGTTGTGGGTGCTAGCTCGGTAGGAATCGACTTGAGCTAGTTGACTTGCCATGACGAGTTTCTTAGCAAGATGATGCGCCTCTTCTTTATTACGGCTAAGAATGGAAATGTTGATGGTACACTCAGCAGTGACCAAGCTCTCAGTCGCATAGTTGGATAAGATAGCCATCAAGGTCTGGCCTTTACTCAACTTTTCTAGGGATGGCGTAAGAGCCTCCATCATGGTATTAACCATATTGGCACCCATAGCTTCTTTGGTATCGACTGAAACATAAACAATGAGAAAGTCTTCTTTCTGTTCAATCCATAAATCACGAGCTCCACCGCCACGTTTGACGATAGACGGATGGGCTTGATTAGCAAGCTCCAATAAAAAGGATTTTTGCGTCATGATATGAGTAGAAGCTTTTTCAAAATCTGTTACATCAAATAGAGCAACCTGTCCAATCATTTGGCGACTATGAACAGTCGTTTTAAAACCACCAGAGTGTTTGATCAGTTTTGCAGCAAAACTAGCAGCGGCTACCACAGATGGCTCTTCTGTCACCATGGGTAGCTGATAGGATTTTCCATTGACTAAGAAATCCGGAGCGATGGCAAAGGGTAAAGCAAGTTCTGTCACGATATTTTCTGCCATTTGATTAGCAATTTCTAGAGGTAAGGAAACTTGATTTTCCAGGATGTCTTGACTTTCCGAGTCAAGTAGACCAAATGTTTTGATGAGTTCAATGCGTTCTTGTGGGCTCTTTTTAGCAAAGCCAGTCCATTTTAACTTAGTCATGTTCATTTCTCACATAGATACGTTGATGATTTTGAATACTTTTTAAGGCGTAATCCCCTGTAGCATAAGTGTCAAAGCTTGCACTGCCATCTTCAGTCAAGTCAGCTTCTTCATAAAACAGTTTCTCGTAGTCTCCGATACTAAGAGCGCGACGTTTTTCCAAGTCAGCCATACGATCGCTACGGAGCATGCCTTTAAAACCGTCAACCAGCTGAAGGGAGAAAATTTCAGAAACGGCACCAGAACCATAAGAGAAGAGGCCTATTTTATCACCAGCTTTAAGCGTTTGGCTGTTTTCAAGAAGTGATAGTAGACCAAGATATAGGGAGCCGGTATAGATATTACCTACTTGGCGACTGTATTGAATAGAAAGGTCAAAGTTATCAGTCAGCTGGTTCTTGGCTTGGTTATCCATATCTTTAGGCATAATTTTGTTAAGCCCCTTTAAGGCTAACTTAGGGTATGGCAGATGGAAACAGAAAGCGGCGAAGTCAGATAGTTCGGCTTCATGACGTTTTTGATATTCAGCCCAAGTTGTTTTTAAACTATCCAAATACTGTTTGGTCGAGTAAATACCATCAACGAAGGGAGTCGTTGAATAGTTTGGTCGCCAGAAATCATAGATATCACGGGTTTGAGCAACGTTATCATCTAAAAAGGTTGCAATACGAGGATTTGACGTGACTAGCATGGCAACGGCTCCAGCCCCTTGAGTGGATTCACCTGCAGACTCAATGCCGTATTTAGCGATGTCACTGGCAATCACTAGAACCTTGCTTTCTGGATTTTTTTCGACGTGTAATTTGGCGTAGTTTAAACCAGCAGTTCCTGCATAACAAGCTTCTTTCATCTCGATAGAACGAGCAAAGGGTTGAATGTCCAGTAGGTGGTGAACGTACACGCTAGCAGCTTTAGATTGATCTATTCCAGACTCAGTCGCTATGATCACCATGTCTATGTTTGCTTTATCATCTTCTGTTAAAATCTCTTGAGCTGCAGAAGCAGCCATAGTCACGATATCTTCAGTAATCGGTGTAATGCTCAAGGCATCAAGCATCAAGCCGGTAGTGTATTTTTCAATTTTTTGCCCGCGAGCTTGGGCTAATTCTTCTAAATTAAGAACATATTGACTGGTTGCAAAACCAATCTTATCAATTCCGATGGTCATCATAACCTTCCTTTATTATTGTTAATAAATTTTTTCAGTAATTAAATTGTAACATAAAATGAGAGATTGATTGTCATTTTGATATATTATTTGATAGATCAAAGCAAGTATCATCTTTAAAAACTATCTTTTCTAGTGGAAAAAAAGTGGAAATTTCGATAAAATAAATTAGTTATAGAAAAAATAAAAGAGGTGACTAAGCCCATGACTAAAGCAGATGATATTTTTAAGGCTAATATTAAGCGCATCTTAGACGAAGGTGTCATGTCTGAACAGGCACGTCCAAAGTATAAGGATGGTCGGACAGCAAATTCTAGGTATGTGACAGGATCATTTGCAGAGTAT
This sequence comes from Streptococcus pluranimalium, assembly GCF_002953735.1. NCBI lineage: Bacteria > Bacillati > Bacillota > Bacilli > Lactobacillales > Streptococcaceae > Streptococcus > Streptococcus pluranimalium. The sequence goes on from NZ_CP025536.1 coordinate 742,811, forward strand.
GATTTAGCCAAGGGAGAGTTTCCTATCACAACTTTACGACCAATTCCGATAAAATCTGCTATCAAGGAAGTTCTCTGGATTTACCAAGACCAGTCCAATAGTTTGGATGTTTTAGAAGACAAATACAATGTTCATTATTGGAATGATTGGGAAGTGGATGGCAGTCGAACGATTGGTCAGCGTTATGGTGCTGTCGTCAAGAAACATGATATCATTGCTAAAATTTTGAAACAGTTGGAAGAAAATCCATGGAACCGTCGTAATGTTATTTCGCTTTGGGATTATGAAGCTTTTGAAGAAACTGGTGGCTTACTACCGTGCGCGTTTCAAACCATGTTTGACGTTCGTCAAGTAGATGGTGATATCTATTTGGATGCTACCTTGACCCAACGTTCTAACGATATGTTAGTGGCTCACCATATCAATGCCATGCAGTATGTAGCCCTTCAAATGATGATTGCAAAACACTTTGGCTGGAAGATTGGTAAATTCTTTTATTTCATTAACAATCTTCATATCTATGATAATCAGTTTGAACAGGCTAATGAGCTATTGAATCGTGAGGCAAGTGATTGTCAGCCACGGTTGGTTCTTAACGTTCCTGAGAAAACGAATTTCTTTGATATTAAAGCCGAGGATTTTTCTTTGGTGGATTACGATCCGGTCAAACCACAGTTGAGTTTTGATTTGGCTATCTAGCGATTTTATCTCAGCATTTTTGCTTAAAAATTGCTAGAATAATGAGAGATATTAAAAAGTAGGAAGCAAATGAGCAAAGAGATTATTGCCATCTGGGCAGAGGATAAAAATCACTTAATTGGTTGCAAAGACAGCCTGCCATGGCGTCTACCAAAAGAATTAAATCACTTTAAAGAAACGACGATGGGGCAAGTCTTATTAATGGGGAGAGTCACTTTTGAAGGGATGAATAGACGAGTTCTCCCAGGTAGACAAACCATCGTCTTAACGAGAGATAGCGATTATGAGGCCGAGGGAGTTCTTGTTCTGCATACAAAAGAAGAAGTGCTCGATTGGTTCGCTAGTCAAGAAAAAACCTTATATATTGTTGGCGGTGCTCGTATTTATCAGAGCTTTTTAGATGTAGCCAACACCCTACTAAAAACAGAAGTTGATGGTGTTTTTGAAGGAGATACTTATTTCCCTGAATACCCAGAGTCAGATTTTGAACTTGTTTCCGAATCTTTCTTTGAAAAAGATGACAAAAATGCCTACGACTTTACGGTTAAAAAATTGATTAGAAAGGCGAAATAAGCCATGCAACGTAGTTTATTTGGTGTTTTTACTGCATGCCTAGCCATTATTTGTTTTTTGTGTGCTTTACCAGCATTCAAAAAAAATCGATACGGCTTAGGGATTATCCTTTTATTAAATGCTTTCACAAATCTAGTCAATACGATTCACGCCTTTTACGGCACACTATTTTAGGAGATAAGAAAAAATCATGGTTGGAAATCGAACAAATGATACAATGGTTCATTGCTCTTTCTGTGGCAAGAACCAAGATGAGGTTAAAAAAATTATTGCAGGTAATGGAGTGTTTATCTGTGATGAATGTGTAGCTTTATCACAAGAAATTATTAAAGAAGAGTTGGCTGAAGAAGTTTTAGCTGATTTGACAGATGTCCCAAAACCAAAAGAGTTATTGGATATTTTAAACCAATATGTAGTTGGTCAAGATCGCGCCAAACGTGCTTTAGCCGTTGCTGTTTATAATCATTACAAGCGCATTAGTTTTACAGAAAGTCGTGACGAAGAAGATGTTGTTCTTCAAAAATCAAATATTTTGATGATTGGACCGACAGGATCAGGAAAAACTTTCCTCGCTCAGACTTTGGCTAAAAGTCTCAATGTGCCATTTGCAATTGCGGATGCGACATCATTGACTGAGGCAGGCTATGTGGGAGAAGACGTTGAGAATATCCTTTTAAAACTCATTCAAGCAGCAGATTATAATGTTGAGCGTGCCGAACGTGGCATTATCTATGTCGATGAAATCGATAAAATTGCTAAAAAAGGGGAAAATGTATCTATCACGCGTGACGTTTCCGGTGAAGGGGTACAACAGGCGCTTCTTAAAATTATTGAAGGGACAGTTGCTAGTGTGCCACCACAAGGTGGGCGTAAACATCCTAGTCAAGAGATGATTCAAATTGACACTAAGAATATCTTATTTATTGTTGGTGGTGCTTTTGATGGAATTGAGGAAATCGTTAAACAACGTCTTGGGGAAAAAATCATTGGCTTTGGTCAAAATAATAAGAAAGTTTCAGATGACTCTTCATACATGCAAGAAATCATTGCTGAAGATATTCAAAAATTTGGACTTATTCCGGAATTTATCGGTCGCTTGCCTGTGACAGCAGCACTTGAGCAGCTGACTGTTGATGATTTAATCATGATTTTGACAGAGCCTAAGAATGCTCTTGTTCGACAATATGAAACGCTTCTTTCTTATGACAATGTAGAGTTAGACTTTGATAGAGCCGCTTTAGAATCAATTGCGGCAAAGGCTATTGAACGTAAAACAGGTGCGCGTGGTTTACGTTCAATTATCGAAGAAACAATGATGGATATTATGTTTGAAGTACCAAGTCAAGAAAATGTTAAGCGTGTTCGTATCACCAAAGAAGCAGTAGATGGTACTGGCCAGCCAATTTTAGAAACGGCTTAGGAGGACTACCATGGCTGAAGAACAGGTATTAAATACCCATAATGCCTCAATCCTTTTGAGTGCAGCCAATAAATCGCATTACCCACAGGATGATCTACCAGAGGTGGCATTGGCTGGTCGTTCAAATGTGGGAAAATCTAGCTTTATCAATACTCTTTTAGGGCGTAAAAATTTAGCTCGTACATCAGGAAAACCAGGGAAAACCCAACTGCTCAATTTTTTTAATATTGATGATAAGTTACGTTTTGTTGATGTCCCAGGATATGGCTATGCTAAAGTCTCAAAAAAGGAGCGCGCTAAATGGGGCAAAATGATTGAAGAGTATTTGGTTACCCGTGATAACTTGAGAGTAGTTGTTAGTCTGGTTGACTTGCGTCATGAGCCTTCTCAGGATGATATTCAGATGTATGAATTTCTCAAATACTATGAAATTCCCGTTATTGTCGTTGCTACCAAAGCAGATAAGATTCCTCGAGGGAAGTGGAATAAACACGAATCTGCTATCAAAAAGAAATTGAATTTTGATCAGAATGATGCCTTTATCGTCTTTTCATCTGTAACACGTGAAGGTTTGGATACTTCATGGGATACGATTTTAGATTACCTTTAGGAGAATTATGTTGATTGTATTAGCTGGAACTATCGGAGCTGGGAAAAGCTCTCTTGCCAAGGCTCTAGGAGAACATCTGGGAACAGATGTTTTTTATGAGTCAGTTGAAAATAACCCTGTTTTAGATTTGTACTACGAAAATCCAAAACAATATGCCTTTTTATTACAGATTTACTTTTTAAACAAACGATTTGAGTCAATCAAGGCCGCTTATAAAGATGATAACAATGTGCTTGACCGTTCTATCTTCGAAGACGAGCTCTTTTTAACCTTGAACTACAAGCAAGGGAATGTGACCAAGACAGAGTTAGACATCTATAAAGAACTACTTAATAACATGATGGAAGAGTTGGATGGCATGCCTAAAAAACGGCCAGATCTATTAATTTACATTGATGTGACTTTTGATAAAATGCTAGAGCGCATCGAAAAACGTGGTCGTTCCTTTGAACAAATCGATGGGAATCCTGATTTACACAGCTATTATCAGCTAGTTCACGCAGAATACCCTCAATGGTATGACAATTATGATTTTTCGCCTAAGATGCGTATTTTAGGGGACGAGTTGGACTTCGTCAATTCTGAAAAGGATTTGCAGACTGTTCTTGCTATGATTGATGAACAGTTAGCAGTTTTAGATCTACAGAAAAAGTAGGAGAAGTAGGGGAAGCTACTTTTTTTGAAAAAAATAATAGTTTAGACTTGTCAAAGGTTAATAATCATGATATTATAAATAAGGTTTTGAAATGAAACTGACCTAAGACAGCAGGGGAGTACAACTCATAAACATCCTGCCGAGGCACAAAACGTAACGAATATTTTGTAACGTATTGTACTTTCGTGTCTAGGTTTAGGTGCGATTTTTTTGTGCCTATCCCAAAAAATAAAAACGGAGGTAAAACTACTAATGAGTGAAGCAATTATTGCTAAAAAAGCTGAACAAGTCTCAGTTGTTGCTGAGAAAATGAAAGCTGCTGCATCTATCGTGGTTGTAGATTCACGTGGACTTACAGTTGATCAAGATACTGTACTTCGTCGTAATCTTCGTGAAAGTGGTGTTGAGTTTAAAGTTATCAAAAACTCAATCTTGTCACGTGCCGCTGAAGAAGCAGGACTTTCAGATCTTAAAGAACTTTTTGTTGGGCCATCAGCAGTAGCATTCTCAAACGAAGATGTTATCGCACCAGCTAAAGTTATCAGCGAATTCGCTAAAGACGCAGAAGCTCTTGAAATCAAAGGTGGTGTTGTTGATGGTAAATTCACAACTGTGGAAGAAGTCAACGCTCTTGCATCACTTCCAAACAAAGAGGGTATGCTTTCTATGCTCCTTTCTGTTCTTCAAGCGCCAGTTCGCAACGTTGCATACGCTGTCAAAGCTGTTGCAGAAAAAGACGAAGACGGTGCTGCATAAGCATCTCTCCGCAACTCGTAGCCTAAGGTTACAAACATACTATATTACATAATCTATATTTGGAGGAAATTACAATGGCATTGAACATTGAAAACATTATTGCTGAAATCAAAGAAGCTACTATTCTTGAACTTAACGATCTTGTAAAAGCGATCGAAGAAGAATTTGGTGTAACTGCTGCTGCTCCTGTAGCTGCTGCAGCTGCTGGTGGTGCTGACGCAGGTGCTGCTAAAGATTCATTCGACGTTGAATTGACTTCTGCTGGCGACAAAAAAGTTGGCGTTATCAAAGTTGTTCGTGAAATCACAGGCGAAGGTCTTAAAGAAGCTAAAGCTATCGTTGATGGCGCACCATCAGTTATCAAAGAAGGTGCTTCAGAAGCAGAAGCTAACGAAATCAAAGAAAAACTTGAAGCAGCAGGTGCTTCAGTTACTCTTAAATAATCATTCTGATAGTTTAATCGCTTAGAAAGATTATCAAACCACTATTCTTAGGAATAGTGGTTTTTTTAATTGATAAATAGGATACAGGAGAATTGAAGTCACAAATTTGGTGAGTATAATACGATGAAAAATATTTGTAGAGATGCTGGCACTGATTTTAATGATATATTTTTAGGGAAAGGAGGTCATTATGACCCAGCCACTTATTTTTATGAAGAAAGAGCTGAGCAATATTGAAAAGATAATAAGATTTTCATAGATATTTGTTTGAAGTCTAATGTTATGTTTGTTACAATGAAAGTATTCTGAGAATATTTTTTGTTATAAGGAGAAGTTATGAAAAAGTTCTTGTTAGTAATGCTAGTGATAGGAGGGTTGATGATGGTAGGATGTGATAGAAAAAATAGCCGCTCGTGGCTTGAGAATAAGTTTGGAAATGAATTGAGTCGGGTTTACCCAACTGAAAACTTGGAAGACTTATTTGAAGAATTTCCTGATGGGTTTGGAATTAATCAGACACTTATTAGAAATAATCATTTTGTAGAGATAGAGTTGTATGGAGATGAAAGCGATAATTCTATTTCGGGTAGCTTAGTGATGAAAGATTTGTCAACTCCTTCTGAAAAAATTATTGCTGATATTCCTCTACGTTATGAAAGAAATAGTTTTACTCTTTCTGGTGTAGAGCTCGCTAAAGAATATTGGGATTTTGATGGATTTCTATTTCAGAAATTAAAAGTTAATAGCTCTCTCCTTTCTGAAATGAAGTTAAAAGATAAGAGCTATAATTTCCAGAATGGTGATATGCGAACGATCTATCAATTGAATAATTCAGAGATTGAAGAATATCTAAAGATATCTAATAGTAAAAAGTATAATTTAGGATTTGGTGGTAGTGATAGCAATAGAGGGTATTATTACACTATTTTTATTGAAAATCAAAATGATGCCAATGAATTTTATTTTAGTGAACGTGTTTTAGATGCAAATAACTAGGGGTAGATTATGAGTAGAGTTACTGAGACTGGAAGTGAAATTCCAACACTGGACGCATCAAATTTATCGTATCAATTTGAGAGAGTTAATATTGATTATCCTGAAATTAAGTCAGTATCAGCCAGACTCTCTAGAATTAATGAAAGTAAAGCGATACCTAAGAACTTAGCTTATTTGGACGATTTCTATGATAAAAAGACAGGAACAAGTGGTACTGCTTTTGAGGTAAATGGTACGAAAGAGGTTATTGTAGCTTATACTGGTACAAATCCAGAAGGAGATTTTTTTAGAGATGCAGGCACTGATTTTAATGATATATTTTTAGGAAAAGGAGGTCATTATGACCCAGCAACTCATTTTTATGAAGAAATAGCTGAGCAGTATGGAAAAGATAATATTACACTGACCGGTCACTCTTTAGGTGGTAATATAGCGCAGCGGGTTGCGCTTAAATACGATGTGCCTAATACAGTTATCTATAATGCGGCACCGCTTTATATTCCAATGACGACAAATTGGCATTATATAAAACAATTTCAACAACAAGTTGAGATTGGTCAGTCTGATTTAGGTGCTATTCATAAGAATATTTCTAGTATCGAATCAGATATGAAAAAGTTCACTGGTAAGGTGATTCGTATCACAACAATGAAAGATTTTTTGAATCCAGGTGCAGATAGTGTCGAAGGTATCTATATTGGTAAAGAATACTTTATCGCTGGATCAGGTGATCATGGCCTTGATGCTATCATTAATGATGAGAAACAAATCAGTCAGCTTGAGGCTCTGTTTTCACTACAGGGAGGTATTCTTGAAAATATCAAGCTAAAGATGTCTGTGATAGCTACTCTTCAAACGACTTTATCTGTCGGGGGAACGTCTCAGTCTGAGATGATTTATTTAGACGGTGTTCAAGCAAAAGCAGTGGCTAAGGGATTAGTGACAGCAGCTGAAAATGGAGATGAACTTGTAAAAGCTTCTGCTGAGGCAGCGATCGAAGAAGCTGAATCTCTCTATAAAACTTGTCAAGTAGCGCCATCATGGGCATCATTGTTAAGCGATGCAGAAGCTGAACAAGCTTATCACGACGGTGGAGCAACCAGAGATGCTATGGTTACTAATGTCAAGGAGTTATTTGAGAAAAAGACACAAGTCTCAGGAGAGTTGGTTGAGATCTTTACAGGATTGGTATCGTCTATAAATGAGGGGATTTCAGAATTAGAGGGACAAGACAGTGAGTTGGCGGGATTAATAAGGACTTATGGATAGATTTGATGAGATACAAAAAACGTTAAATGACTTATATCTTGAACAAGAACAGTTAGAAGACGCTTATTGGCGAGAACAAAAGGACATTGATACCAAAGAAAATGATGTTAATGGTTTTTATCATCACTTAAAAAATCAGCTAGAGTTACAATTTGAAGAGGTACGTTCTGACTTTCAAGTTGATGAGGATGCTGTAAATGATGGAGATACTTTTTTAACTTTAAATAATCATTTTGAAATAATATTCGACTTAAATCATCGTAAATTTCGCAGCAGTCTTGATCAAATTGAAACGTTGAGAGAAGAGTGTGAAAAAAAGTACCGACAAAAATCGCGTGATCTGGATGAGGCCATTAATCACACAATTTGTAAAAGAAGACAATTGGATAGTGAGTAGAAAGTGGGTTAATAAGTTATGGGAGTTTGGGAGACTATTGAAGGTTATCTATCAGATGGCTATGATGCGGCAGTGAAAGGTATTGAGGGTGGCACTGATGCTAGTATAAAGATCTTAAAAGAAAGTCTGAAGCAACTCGTCAAATTAGACGCTGGGCGTAAGCTAAAAAAGAAAAATAAGATTGTTAAGACTTATAAAGAGGTTATCAAAGAAGATGGAGCTGCTACAAAGACGGCAATTATGTCTATTTCTAACCAGTTAAATACCAATATTAAAGGTCAATTTTCAAAGAGCATTACTGAAACAGTATCAGAAAAAGCAGATGGCTATGATAACTTATAAGACATTGTCAACTCTGCTAGGACTGCTATGGGAACTTTATTTAATAGAAGCAGGTGATGTCTTATTTAAGATGCCTAATCTTGTTATTTTAAAATTTTATGTTAGAGAAGGCTTTAAAGATTTTCAGAAACCTATTATTTAGAGAAGCTTTTTCATCACTTTGTTTTCTTATTCAGCTAGTGTTAGATTTTAAAAATTGTTCGATTTTTAGAAAAAATATAAAAAATCTATTGAAATTTACAGCAATTGATTGAGTATTCAGTTATTTTCTGTTATGATTAAATTATAATTATTTAGGAGGTCTATTATGGCTACAATTAAACTTACCCCTGAAGAACTTCGTCAGTCTGCTACCCAGTATTCTAACGGTTCTCAAACAGTGACAGATGTTTTGACAACATTGACTAACGAGCAAGCTGTTATCAGTGAAAACTGGGAAGGTACAGCCTTTGATAGTTTTGAACAACAATTCAATGAATTGTCACCAAAAATTCAAGAATTTGCGGAATTGTTAACAGCTATTAATCAACAACTTAACTCTGTTGCGACAACTCTTGAAGATACAGACTCACAAATGGCTTCACAAATTTATCCAGGAAGCTAATTAACGGTGGAGCGGGAAGGCAAATGTCTTTCTGCTTTTTTTATTATCGTTACATGGACTAATTTTCTATCAGGTAAACTCGGGTTTGGCTAGATTTTCTTTGTCCTAAACATAATACCATGTTATGGGATTTGATCGGAGTTTGCATCAGCTTGGATTAATTTAAATAATCTCTGGACCTTTGAACTAGTTTCATCGCCATAAACTAAGCTGATGCTGATGTAGGGGGATCAAGTCGAAAGTTTAAACGATCGTACGCCATATCTGGATTTCGTCATCAGAAATAGCAGAGATCATGTTAAAGGTAAGTTAAAAGCGATAGTTAAAGATTATGATATTATGGGTAATCAAAAATATAATGAGTAGCCAGAAATAGTAAAAAGTAGAAAATGTAGACCGATCTTTTAAAAGCTGAAAATTACTTGTTAGGGATTGGAACATGCAGTTTGCCATCGTTATTGCTTGGTTAAAAATAAGGAAAGATTGTGTTTAAAGGTAAGGAGCTAGTTGAAGGAGGAGAATGGTTATGGGAGAGATAAAAAGCAATAGCGGCAGAGCTCAGGAGTTTAGCAGTTCCTTAAAAGAAAGTCAAATTGTTGTATCATCAGTTGATTTGGATGGTGTGTCACAATATCAAGGGAACGACTTTGTCCAAGAGCAATGTTTATTTGCGCAGAAGGCGTTGACAGAATTGCTGGAAGCTATTCGTTCGGCGGGGAATGACATTGAAAATATTTCAAAAACAATTGATGATTGGGACCAAGGAAATGCTAATGGAGTGTGGAGATGAGCGAAGTGGATTGGGAACAAAAATGGAAACAGTTGCATCTCTTGGAAAGTTCTATCCAAGAGAAATTGGAAATCAATGCTACAGATCATCAGTCATTGACTTTATTGAATGACCTATCAGATGATTATCAACATCAGCGTCACTTGGAGTATGAACAGATTATCATGGCGTTAGTTTTCGGAAGTACTATTTCTAATGGTATTATAGCGAATCAATTGGCATTAATGGATGAATGTCAAAGACGTCAGGCGTTAGTAGATGATGAAATAGAACGGCTAAATCGTGAAAGAGTTAAACTGCAAGATGATAGTGATGACTTGTACTATCGAAGACAACGGTTAGCTTTGGAAGAAGAGGAGGCGCACGAAAAAAATAGGAGGATGCTATGGGAATAAAAGTAGATCTTGGACACTCTGAATCTCAAGCAGCGTCAGGAACTAGGATGTTAGAAGAAATGTCTCAGGTTTTGAGAAAAAGTAAACATAGTATTTCTATGTATACGCAAGATGTCTCGATGCTTAAAGGAAAGGCTTATGAGGCATCGCGAGCTTATCAAACAGAAGTGATTTTACCAGCAATAAGCTTCGCCAATGATTATTATAAGGAGTTGCAGTTAGCATTAAAAAAATTGCCTTCTGATTACCAGACGATGGTTGATAGTAAAAGTTGGTCTGAAGAGGAATTACAGGAGCTTATCGACAGTGAGCGACGCAGTATTCATTTGTTAGAAAATCAGATTCATCATGTAAATATTCTAAAAGGGATGAAGACGGAAAGTAAGCGTTCAATCCTTGAATCTCTCAATCGCTCAATGGACTTACATGACAGTAATGTTCGACAGTATGAGGATTTATTGGAAAAATTGCGAGTCTTTGATACGTATTCAGCATCGGTTTTTGATGGTGTCAATGAACTTAAGGGAATTGTTCAAGAGGCTTTATCCTTAGCAAAAAGTTCTTGGAATGCGCAAGCGAGTCATTACAATTCAACCGATAAAATGCTACTTCTCCTAGCGAAAGCTAAGACTATTTCTGTCAAAAACTTTATAGAAGATTACGGACTTAGCCGTCCCAAAGGCATGTCAGATAAAGATTATAGTGTTTATGTTGGTGAGGTAAAGCAACAAGTTGACACACTACTAAAAGACGGTTGGAGCAAAAAAGCCATCAAGGAAGGTTACATAGCCACGGTCAATGTTGCTTATGATTCTAATAAGGAGATGAGCATTGAGGATCAGCTAGGGGAATATTTTGATGATGCTCATACTGTTGGTTCTGCCCTCTTTAACAACATGATGACCGTTGCTTATAAAGATACCAAAGAGGGTCAACAAAAGACCTTGGATATGGTTTACAAGATACTTGGTGCTGAGGTTGACAAGAATGGTTTCCTACAGATGACCAATATGAAAATCACTGACAGTGACAAAACAGGCGCCTACCAGTTTACGACGAATATGGATGACGCTCTTACTTTCGATGATACTTTCTCGAGCATTGTGCAAGATGTTTATCCTAAGGGGCTACCGATAGAAACTAAAGAAGGTAGTAAAACATTTCTTCGTGCACAAGAAACCCATCAATTCCGATATTACATGGACAAAAAGAATAACGATGCTCTTAGGGCTACCTATCCTGATGAAGCTAATGACTTGGAACGTATCAAACGTTATAACGGAGACAGCCCTAGCAGTAAGTTTACTGGTGAAAAAGCCCGTTTACATAATAAATATCAAGGGGATCCAGAGGATTACAAGAAACATATTGAGCAGTACGGGGAAAACTTTAAATATGTCACTCCGAGTGCTAAGAAGGGCTTCCACTCTGAGTTTATCATCAATGATAAGACCAACAATTTGGTTAGTCAGTGGCATGCCTATGAATTTGATGAGAATGGCAATGTTACCTCAGATCCCGACAAAGCCTACACCAAGGAAGAACAAATGCAGTTGGTTGACGGCAATAGTGTTAACTATGCGGAGAATTCGGACGGTAATTATCATACCAAGGTGGATTCAGATCCCGTTTCTATATATGATCCTGAAGTGAGGAAGGAAGTTAGAAAAGGGTGGAAGGATCCTTTGACAGGTCGGCGAAATAAGAACGAGCTGAATTATTTTGATATCGATAACTCAGAAGAAAAAGCAAATAAAAAATTAAAAGGACGATAATGAGAATAAAAACTTTAAACCTTTTTTTGTTAGGAATTTTTTGTGTTTTTTTAATATCTTGTGCAAATCAAGAAAAACAGCGTAAACTCACGGTTTCTAATATTGTAGAAAATGTGTATTTTACTAGAACTACGACAACGGAGCTTAAAAAAACATTCGGTGCTCCCCAAAAGGTAGTGAAACATGCTAAAAAAGTAAATGATACTTATTTTAATATTCTCGGTGGTGACGTTACGGATGAGCTGAATTCATCAAAGACATATTCAAAGGATTCTAAAATTGATATGGATAAATACAATAAGCAATTTGATAAAACTGAGGATAATCCATTTGATAGTTATTATCAATACAGGGGAGATACTCTAGGCTTAAAATATGTTAGATTTTATATTGCTGATAAAGTTGTTTACGATATTGAATACGGCCCTGTAACTGATAAGTTAGTCGCCAAAAAAGACAAGTACCTTCGTCAAATTTTGGATTAGAGTGAGTGGCTCTGTTGTTTATCTTCAGAGCTATCCTCATTTATTTTTAGACAAGCCTCTCCTCCGATAAGCTTGTCGGAAAGAAGGCTCGCTATTATAATAAATATCAAAGGAAACCTGAGGATTACAAGAAACATATTGAGCAGTACGGGGAAAACTTTAAATATGTCACTCTGATTGATAAGAAGGGCTTCCACTCTGAGTTTATCATCAATGATAAGAGTAAGCATTTGGTTTCTCAGTGGCATGCTTACGAGATAGACGAGAACGGCAATGTCAACTCAGAACCCGACAAAGCCTACACCAAGGAGCAACAAATGCAGTTGGTTGCCGGCAATAGTGTTAACTATGCGGAGAATTCGGATGGTAATTATCATACCAAGGTGGATTCAGATCCCGTTTCTATTTACGATCCTGAAGTGAGGAAGGAAGTTAGAAAAGGATGGAAGAATCCAAGTAGATATTCGGGTAAAGAAAATTATTTTGATACGGAAGAGTCGTCGAAAAGAGCGAATGATAGATTAAGAGGATAGTCCTATGAAACATAAGATTTCAAAATTATTTTTAATGTGCTTATTAGTGATATTCCTAAGTGCTTGCAACCAAATAGGGCTTTTAAAGAGTAAATTTCAGTTATCAGCTACTAATATTCATGATAAGATAGTCCTAAATAAAACAACGGAAGAAGAATTAATTAAGCAATTTGGAAAACCAAATAAAAAAATAGATAATCCTTCAACAGTTGCAGATCTCTATAATGAAGATAATGGCGATAGTAGTGAAGGAGGAATTATGGATAGGTTAGATGAAGAAACTGATTTTTTCCAAACAATGAAATCGGTAAAACATGACTATGATTATAGCATTGGGTGGGACTTTGATAATTGTTATATCTACCAAGATAAAAATTTAGGGCTTGAATATCTTAGATTCTATATTAAAGATGGCTTGGTAAGTGAGTACTATTTTGGCGATATTACTAATAAATCGGTAGCCCAAAAAGACAAGTACCTCCGTCAAATTTTGGATTAGAGTAAGCGGCTCTGTTGTTTATCTTCAGAGCTATCCTCATTTATTTTTAGATAACTATTTTTGATGAAATGTTACCTCAGATTCCGACAAAGCCTACACCAAGGAAGAACAAATGCAGTTGGTTGACGGCAATAGTGTTAACTATGCGGAGAATTCGGATGGTAATTATCATACCGAGGTGGATTCAGATCCCGTTTCTATATATGATCCTGAAGTGAGGAAGGAAGTTAGAAAAGGGTGGAAGGGTCCAAGTACAGATAATAATAAGGATTACTTTGATATAAAAGATTCCGAGAATAAGGCAAATGAAAAATTAGAGAGGAGATAAAATGAGGATTCAATATAAAAAGCTCCTATGTATGATGTTATCTATCTCGTTTTTTCTTGGGGCATGTGCGAATTTAAGTAAATCAGATAATTTAACGGTAACAAATATTCATGACAAACTTATACAAGGTAAAACTACTGTCAAAGAATTAAAAAATATGTTTGGAAAACCGAAGCGATATGATAATGCTGAGAAAGCAAAGATGATATACCATTACTGGAATAATTACGAAGGAGGAGTAAACTATTATCTAGAAGCTAATACAGATTATTGGGAAACTTTGAAATCATATAATGTATCTCCAAAGTATAGTTATGAGGATTTTGAAGGATGTTATGAATATAGTGGAAAGAATTTAGGGGTTAAAAAAGTCTACTTTTTTGTGATTGACAACAAAATCCATGGCTTTAAATTTAATGGTGACATTGTTGACGAATCCGTAGCCCAAAAAGACAAGTACTTGCGTCAGATTGTGGATTAGAGTGAGTGGCTCTGTTGTTTATCTTCAGAGCTATCCTCATTTATTTTTAAATAAATATTTTTGCTAAAAGGAGGAGTAAACTATTCATTAGAGAATAATACAGATTACTGGGAGACAATACAAGATGCGATAAAAGGGAACAAACATAGTTACTCAGATTTTGATGGCTATTATGAGTATTCTGGAAAAAATTTAGGCATTAAAAGCGTATACTTTATTATGATAAATGATAAAGTTTTTAGCTTTAAATTTAATGGCGATATTGTTGACGAATCCGTAGCCCACAAAGACAAGTACTTGAGTCAGATTTTGGATTAGAGTATATGGTTTATCTACATACTCTTGAAGATGGGAAACGGCGTTGTCAACGGTGCGAGTTTCAATTATTCGAATGAAAATGATGAGCATTGGCGACTTGATGCCACCTCGGTTAAACCGTGGGATCCAGAATATCGTAGTAAGGTTGCGGAACAATATATTTCTCCTAATAATATAGGTAGTGATATCTTGAGTAGAACAAAAGATGCTTGGGAAGATTTGTTGGAAAATGGCAATGGTGAAAATTGGAATGATAGCTATTGGAATGCCGATGGATATTATTCTAATAACGGAGTTAGCGTTCATGATAGAATTGAAGAAGCTAGAGATGAACTTCGAGATATGATAAAAAATCATTCTTAAATAATAAGCATCAACATTTAAGGCAAATATCAAATTAGTTAGGATATATTTATAAGAAGAAAAAAATATCAGAAACTCTTGTTGTGTCTCATAGGAGCAGTCAGTTTATTATCATTAATATTTTTAGTATGGAAAATAATTTTTGATGGTAGGGGGGCTCCTAATAAAAGGAATAATATTACATTAAATCAAACCTATCAATATTATGTTGATAGTAATGGTATACGTAATAGTCAGATTAAACTTCTTAAGAATCACAAGTATGTTATTTATGCTGAGAGATACACGTATTTATCTGATAAGAAATTACAAGAGAAAGAATATTCAGAAGAACAAGCTATATACCCTGCATTAATTTTGACTCAAGGAAAATTCGATAAACAACATAATGAAATATTATTAAAACCTCAGTATTCTACGATAATCAGATTTTATGACATTTCAGCATTACATCAAAAAAGATATTTTGAAAAAGAGACTAAAAAACTTGTACCGAGCGCAGGGGGAAAAATAATTTTTTCTTGGAGGGGGCTTTATTATCAGACGAAAGGAATTAATAAGAAAGTACACAAGATTAAATTGAAAAAAAGTTCAAAACCTATTCCAAGTTCCGAAGAAGATTTTTTAGAACAGTATACATATGTTCCTGATATGGGAAATTAAAATATAGTATTAGCGACTAAGTAAATTGTTAAGCAGGGCTACATCATGACGGTCAATGTTGCTTATGATTATAATACGGAGATGAGCATTGAGGATCAGCTTAGAGTCATCAATCAAGAAGTGCGGACCTTCGGGAGTGGTATTTTCCAAAAGATGTGGGGGATTGATTACCAAACCGCTAAGAGGCAAAAGGATTCGGTAGGAGCTGAGAAGTTGCTGGGCATTGCCATGAAGTATAGTCGCATGCCACAAGGAGATTTAGATGGGACATCAGAGCAGACCCAAGCCATTTTGGCTAAGATGTCTGACAGCTTAGCTCTAGATGATACTTTCTAGGATGACTTTGCAGGAACGGTGCAATTGGCTTATCCTGACCCAATTAAGAAAAAGAAAGGGATATATAAATCAAATGCAAAGGCATTAGGAACTCCCGGAGATAACGAGACACTTAAGAGACAAGTCCACCAATTCCGCTATGTTATTTCAGCCCAACAAGCTCAATGGGTACGAGATAATTATAAGAAAACTGCTATGACAGATGAAGAGACCTTGGCGGCTTATTTGGATGGTGGTCATAAATCCAATTATGATTTCGATGATACTGCCCGTTTGCATAATAAAGTAACTGATAATAGCAATTATCCAGATGGTAAAAAACAGGTTAATTATAAAATTCTATCTAAAGATTTGCACACCGAATTTATCATCAGTGAGGATGGTAGCTTTGTCAATGAGATTGATCCAGAAAAGGATGCTTCAGAAAACCAAAACGGGGTCGTAAATAATTATGCGGATGATGGTAATAAAGATGGTCATAATCGCTGGGATGTTAATACCCCTAAGCAGTATGATCCAAGATTTAGGAAGGATATTATTTATAATTATGGTAACAAATTTGAATCACCAAAGATGGAAGATTATAAGGATTCTAAGGACGAAATATTTGGATTTAAAAAGGGCGATGCTAGTCAGTCAACGTATGACAGAGAGCAAAAAAATGAATTTAAAGAGATGGTAGGCAAAGAATGAAAAAATATCTTGTTATTTGCATTGCACTATATACTTGCTTACTGGCAGCCTGTCAGACAAAGAAGTCTGAGGAGCCTGTCAATCCTGAACGATTAGAGACTGCTCAACTAGAGAAAGCACAGGCCGTAGAAATTGGGGTCACTTATAAACTTGGTGATGATTTCAACGATTTGAATGCTTTTTATGTGAAATTGATTGATGATAAGCATTATGTTTATATGATTGATATTAGTCACGATTCGGAGAAAGAGATAGAGGAAAGAAGTGAAGATGGCTATGCTTTCTACCCTTATATCTATTTCACAGAAGGTGAGTATGCAAAAGAAGGGGAGTATTATCAATTAAAACCAGTGCAAACACAGAAAGTTGAGTTCAAAGATCCTAACCATGTCAAGAATAAGATAATTGCTTCCAAGAGACTATATGAAGGAAGTGAGGGGAGTCGAACCCTTAACATCATTCAAAAAGATGGGATTTATGAGGAAAATAGTCAAGAAAGGGATTTTGTTCTCTATAAAACTAACAGGAAACTTCCAAATTCTATGGATGAGTTCTTAGATCAGTACGAGTATCAACCAGAAGAATTAGATTGATTTTATATCGATAACTGGCTAGGCGAATATTTTGATGATGCTCATACTGTTGGTTCTGCCCTCTTTAACAACATGATGACCGTTGCTTATAAAGATACCAAAGAGGGTCAACAAAAGACCTTGGATATGATTTACAAGATACTTGGTGCTGAGGTTGACGATAATGATTTCCTACAGATGACCAATATGAAAATCACTGACAGTGACAAAACAGGCGCCTACCAGTTTACGACGAATATGGATGACGCTCTTACTTTCGATGATACTTTCTCGAGCATTGTGCAAGATGTTTATCCTAAGGGGCTACCGATAGAAACTAAAGAAGGTAGTAAAACATTTCTTCGTGCACAAGAAACCCATCAATTCCGATATTACATGGACAAAAAGAATAACGATGCTCTTAGGGCTACCTATCCTGATGAAGCTAATGACTTGGAACGTATCAAACGCTATAACGGAGACAATCCTAGCAGTAAGTTTACTGGTGAAAAAGCTCGTTTACATAATAAATATCAAGGGGAACCTGAAGATTACAAGAAACATATTGAGCAGTACGGGTAAAACTTTAAATATGTCACTCCGAGTGATAAGAAGGGCTTCCACTCTGAGTTTATCATCAATGATAAAAGCAAGCATTTAGTTAGTCAGTGGAATGCCTATGAATTTGATGAGAATGGCAATGTTACCTCAGATTCCGAAAAATCCTACACCAAGGAAGAACAAATGTAGTTGGTTGACGGCAATAGTGTTAACTATGCGGAGAGCTCGGATGGAGATTACCACATCAAGGTGGACTCATATCCCGTTTCTATATATGATCCTGAAGTGAGGAAGGAAGTTAGAAAAGGGTGGAAGAGTCCATCTGATAATCAAAGAGACAAAGATTACTTTAATAAGACGTCTTCTGAAGAAAAGGCTAATGAGTTATTGGAAGGTTAAGCTATGAAATTTAAAATAATGAAGCTATTACTAATAGTTTCTCTATCATTCTTTTTAGTTTCTTGTGGATTACTCAATAATTTTAAAACTCATAAAGATAGACGAGATAAACTATCTAGCGAACTAACAGTAACTAATATTCATGATAGAGTTGTCTTAGGCAAGACATCCCGTCAGGATATAAAAAAATTATTTGGTAAGCCTAAAGTAATTGAAAGAGATTCTGAGACTATGAAAACAATTTATGAAAAATGGATGCAGGACGAAACAGGCATTAATGTATTTTTAAGTGAAGGAACTGATTATTGGGAGACTGTACAATATGTGGACGATGGCTTTAGCTTTAGTTACGATGAATTTACTGTATGCTACCAATATCAATCAGATTCATTGGGAATAAAAGCCGTGTATTTCTTTTTTATAGATGATCGATTGGAGGGTTTTGTGTTGGATGATACCCTAAAAAACAAGGAGGCTGCTCAACGAGACCGTTATTTAAGAGACTGGATTGATTAATCAAATATAGACTCTACTCGTGGTGCTAGTTAAGTTTCAACAACAATAAAAAGCTCAAAAGGACTATACTGTAAGTGACAAAACAAACAGGAGGTAGTCCCAATGAGCCACTTACAGTATACCGCTAAATCCCATCATTTACAATGAAATATCAAACAATTAGCTCAAATTAGTTCTCAATTTTATCGGACCTACTGCCCCGATTCGTTGAAGCATCGTCGCAATATCGGTTTAGCCAAATTTTCAGATGAGTCCCTTCTTGTGTTATCGCTACTTCAAGCTGAGTTAGGAATTACCTCTCAACGCCGTTTCACAGGCTTTGTCACCTTTTCTTTGGTCATAACTTACTAGAAAGAAGCCGCTTTAATAGACGAACAAAACAATTGATCTGGTTGGTTCAGCTCATTCGACAAGCCTTGAGTGGCGCAATCTCGCCAGATACTGTTGTGATTATGGACAAGCTTTCCATTGCCGCTTTGCCAACCTATTCGCAATCATAGCGCCAAGATTTTCAATGATGTCGCTGATATTGGGTATAATGCCACTAAAAACCTTTGGCTCTATGGTTTTAAAGTCTATATGTTGGTCACTTTGTCGGGGTTTTATTCTCAACTATGTTGTGACACTACCCTCTGTTCGCGACATTAAAGTCGTTGATGAACTCCTAGAAGGCTGTAGGTAATCTGGAGTTCTTACCGATTTAGGCTACCTCAGTCAAGAGCTAAAAGATAGCTTAGAACAGAAAGGCTATCACTTATGGACACCATTACGTCAAAAGATGGTCGGTGCAGAACAACATAATCCCTGGCAGTTACTTGTCATGAGAAGAACGATTGAAACTCGCTTTTCTGAACTTTGTGCGCTATTTAATATTGAGCATACCTTGACTAGAAGCATTAGGGGTCTACAATTAAAAATTGAACAAATCATACTTGTTTATCATTTGAGATATTTTGAAATTAACTAGCACCACGGGTAGACTCTAGTTTTTACTAACTACCTGCTTATCTAGCGGGAGTAAATCGAGCGATGGGAATGATTCAGAGCGAACTCAGAGAGTTGAGTGCAAAGATCCTAATAAGGCTTACACCAAGGAAGAACAAATGCAGATGGTTGACAGTAATAGTGTTAACTATGCGGAGAGCTCTGGTAGAGGTGATTATCACACAGAGTATGACTCTGATCCCGTTTCTATATATGATCCTGAAGTGAGGAAGGAAGTTAGCGAGGATTGGAAGAGTCCAGTAACGGGTTATGATTATATAAATGATCCAAATTATTTCGATATGGAAAAATCCAAAAAAGATGCGGATGAAAAGTTGGAAGGAATTTAAAGTTTATGATACAGAAAAAAATGTTTAATCTTCTAATCGGAATAGCTTTTCCTGTATTATTAAATGCGTGTACAGTCTTGAAGCATGAGGACAGGGATTCTTCAAAATTAACTGTAACAGGAATTCACAGCACAGTTGTTGCGAAAAAGACTAGTGTCAAAGAATTAGAAGCCTTATATGGTGAGCCTGATACTGAGGAGGAAAACCCAAAAAAAGCTGTGGAACAATTTAATAGTATAAATAACGATGAAGGTAGTGTAAATGTTGTGTTGGAGGATAATACAGACTATTGGGCAACATTACTTGTAGATCATACATCATCTATAAAAGGAAATAATCTTGATGGTTATTACGAGTATCAAAGTAAAGAATTAGCTGGTTTAAAAGTGTTCTTTTTTATAATTGACGATACTGTACGCTCTTATCGCTTTTCTGGTAATATCACGGATACTTCTGTCGCCCAAAAAGACAAGTACCTCCGTCAAATTTTGGATTAGAGCAGGTGGCTCTGTTGTTTATCTTCAGAGCCTTCCACATTTATTTTTAGATAACTATTTTTGATGATAGGTTTATCGTGGAAAAGGCTCGCTTGCATAATAAATATCAAGGGGATTCAGAGGATTACAAGAAATATACTGAGCAGTACGGGGAAAACTTCAAATATGTCACTCCGAATAATAAGAACGGCTTCCACTCTGAGTTTATCATCAATGATAAGACCAAGCATTTGGTTAGTCAGTGGAATGCCTATGAATTTGACGAGAACGGCAATGTTACCTCAGAACCCGACAAAGCCTACACCAAGGAAGAACAAATGCAGTTGGTTGACGGCAATAGTGTTAACTATGCGGAGAGCTCTGGTAGAGGTGATTATCACACACAATATGACTCTGATCCCGTTTCTATATATGATCCTGAAGTGAGGAAGGAAGTTAGAAAAGGATGGAAGAGTCCAAAAACAGATAATGAATTAGAAGACTACTACGACATAGAGAATTCAGTTAAAGAAGCAAATAGTGAATTGGAGTAAAGTTTTTATGAAATTACTAAAGATAATATTAGTTATTTTAGTGAGTATTACACTAATGGGATGTCGAAAAGTTACAAAATCAGATAATTTAACTGTTACAAATATTCATAACAAAGTAATTAAGGATAAAACCACTAGTAAGGATTTGAAAGAATTATTCGGCGAGCCTCTTAGGTACATTCATGATTCAGAAAAGACTAAGGAACTTTATGCTTACTGGTCTAATTATGAAGGAGGAGTAAACTATTCATTAGAGAATAATACAGATTACTGGGAGACAATACAAGATGCGATAAAAGGGAACAAATATAGTTACTCAGATTTTGATGGCTATTATGAGTATTCTGGAAAAAATTTAGGAATTAAAAGCGTATACTTTATTATGATAAATGATAAAGTTTTTAGCTTTAAATTTAATGGCGATATTGTTGACGAATCCGTAGCCCAAAAAGACAAGTACCTCCGTCAAATTTTGGACTAGAGTAGGTGGCTCTGTTGTTTATCTTCAGAGCCTTCCTCACAAAGCCTACACCAAGGAAGAACCAATGCAGGTTGACGGCAATAGTGTTAACTATGCGGAGAATTCGGATGGTAATTATCACACAGAGTATGACTCTGATCCTGTTTCTATATACGATCCTGAGGTGAGGAAGAAAGTTAGAAAAGGGTGGAAGGATCCTTTGACAGGTCGGCGAAATAAGAACGAGCTGAATTATTTTGATATCGATAACTCAGAAGAAAAAGCAAATAAAAAATTAAAAGGACGATAATGAGAATAAAAACTTTAAACCTTTTTTTGTTAGGAATTTTTTGTGTTTTTTTAATATCTTGTGCAAATCAAGAAAAACAGCGTAAACTCACGGTCTCTAATATTGTAGAAAATGTGTATTTTACTAGAACTACGACAACGGAGCTTAAAAAAACATTCGGTGCTCCCCAAAAGGTAGTGAAACATGCTGAAAAAGTAAATGATACTTATTTTAATATTCTCGGTGGTGACGTTACGGATGAGTTGAATTTATCAAAGACATATTCAAAGGATTCTAAAATTGATATGGATAAGTACAATAAGCAATTTGATAACACTGAGGATAATCCCTTTGATAGCTATTATCAATACAGAGGAAATAATCTAGGCTTAAAATATGTTAGATTTTATATTGCTGATAAAGTTGTTTACGATATTGAATATGGCCCTGTAACTGATAAGTTAGTCGCCCAAAAAGACAAGTACCTTCGTCAAATTTTGGATTAGAGTGAGTGGCTCTGTTGTTTATCTTCAGAGCCTTCCTCATTTATTTTTAGATAACTATTTTTGATGATACGTTTATCGTGGAAAAGGCTCGTTTGCATAATAAATATCAAGGTGAGCGAAAGGACTATAAGAAACATATCAAAAAATACGGCGAGAACCATAAGTATGTCAGTTCAGGCGATGGTTTCCACTCAGAGTTTATTGTGGACAAAGATGGTAACTTAGTTTCTCAGTGGCATGCTTACGAAATAGACGAGAACGGCAATGTCAATTCAGAACCCGACAAAGCCTACACCAAGGAGCAACAAATGCAGTTGGTTGATGGCACTAGTGTTAACTATGCGGAGAGATCGGATGGGGATTATCACACAGAGTATGACTCTGATCCCGTTTCTATATATGATCCTGAAGTGAGGAAGGAAGTTAGAAAAGGGTGGAAGAGTCCAAGTACTCGATCTTCGGACAATGATTATTTCGATAGAGATGAATCTGAAAATCGGGCAAATGCGCTTTTGAAGGAGTAACAAATGAATAAAAAGATAGTAAAATTGCTAATTATATTTTCAATAACTATTATCCTCAGCTCTTGTGAGCTGAAAAATAATTTAGTTCAACTTAGTGATAAATTAACTGTGACACACATTCACGACACGATTGTATATGGTAAAACAACAAAAAAACAGTTATTAAAAATTTATGGTAATCCTGATGAGCAAACAACAGATCAAGATGTAATTTCTAAATTATATAACGAAGATAATGATATTGAGGATGGCACCATGGAAAAACTAGATGACAATACAAATTATTTTGAAACAGAAAAATATGTAAAAATTTCTTATAGTAAAGGCAATGAGTACGATGTCTGTTACACATATACTTCTAACAAGCTTGGGCTTGATTATGTTCGTTTTTATATTAAGGATAATATAGTTAAAACCTCAATGTTTGGTGAAATAATTGACAAACAAGTTGCTAAACAAGACAAGTACCTCCGTCAAATTTTGGATTAGAGTGAGCGGCTCTGTTGTTTATCTTCAGAGCTATCCTCTTTTATTTTTAGATAACTATTTTTAATGATAGGTTTATCGTGAAAAAGCCCGTCTACATAACAAATGTCAGGGTAATCCAGAGGACTATCCGAAACATATTGAGCAGTACGGAGAAAACTTCAAACATGTCTCTCCGAGTAATAAGAACGGCTTCCACTCTGAGTTTATCATCAATGATAAGAGCAAGCATTTGGTTAGTCAGTGGAATGCCTATGAATTTGACGAGAACGGCAATGTTACCTCAGAACCCGACAAAGCCTACACCAAGGAAGAACAAATGCAGTTGGTTGACGGCAATAGTGTTAACTATGCGGAGAGCTCTGGTAGAGGTGATTATCACACACAATATGACTCTGATCCCGTTTCTATATATGATCCTGAAGTGAGGAAGGAAGTTAGAAAAGGGTGGAAGAGTCCAGTTACAGGTGCGGGTAAAGAGAGTGCTCCTCATTATTTCGATACTGACAGATCAGAAAAGAAAGCAAATGAAAGGTTGGAAAATGACTAAAAAGTTTAAAGACCGAAATTGGTTGATAATAATAGTGATATGCTTGAACGTAGGTATATTTGGGGGGTGTATTGTGGTTAATAGATTAAACTTCTCAAATTCTGACTTAACCGTGACTGGAATTCATAATACTGTCATTGTAGGAAAGACATCAACCAAAGAGTTGCAGAATTTATATGGTCAGCCTGCTAAAGTTGAGACTAAATCTAAAAACGCTACTGACTTATTTGACAAAATCAATAATTATGAAGGAAGTATCAATGTAGTCTTAGAAGATAATACAGATTATTGGGATACGGTGAAAGCTGATCATGATTCTGTTATCCTAAAGAAATGGAATATTGATGGTTATTATGAGTATAAGGGAGAAGACCTGGCAGGTATAAAAGTTTACTTTTTTATTTCGGAAGATAAAGTTCTCGCTTACATGTTTGACGGCCATATCACAGATGAAAAGATTGCTAGGAAAGATAAATATCTCAGAGAAACTATAGGTGCTTAGAGTTCAGGTTCCCCCAAAATTTATCTGATCCAGTTTCAAAGTACGATCCTGAGGTTAGAAAAAAACTTGGGAAGGATTGGAAGAGTCCAAGAACTAATAGAATGTATAAAGATTATTTTGATATAAAAAATTCTGAAGAGAATGCAAATGAAATAATAGGAGATTGATTAGATGGGTAATAAATTAAAGAAAGTATTTTGGTTGGTTTCTCTTCTTTTTTTGGTAGCGTGTACAATGTCAAAAAAATCTGAAAAATTGACTGTAACAACTATTCATAATGAAATAAAAATTGGAACAACGACACCTTCTGATTTGAGAAAAAATTTTGGAAAGCCAAGTGACTCTGTTAAAAATCCCCAAAAGGCTCAAGAGTTAGAAGAATATTGGAATGATTACGAAGGTGGAGTGAACTATTCTTTAGAGGACAATACAGACTATTGGGAAACATTACATTATTCAGATAGTAACAATATTTATGGTAATAAAGATATTCAGGAATACTACAAATATACAGGACCTAACCTTGGAGTTAAAAGTGTGTACTTCTTTATCATAGATAATAAAGTGGTTAGTTTTGCTTTTGAAGGTGAAATTATCAATAAGTCCGTTGCCAAAAAAGACAAGTACCTCCGTCAAATTTTGGATTAGAGTAGGTGGCTCTGTTGTTTATCTTCAGAGCTATCCTCATTTATTTTTAGACAATCCTCTCCGTCGATAAGCTTGTCGGAGAGAAAGCTCGCCATCGTAATAAATACCAAGGGGATCCAGAGGATTACAAGAAACATATTGAGCAGTACGGTGAAAACTTCAAACATGTCACTCCGAGTGCTAAGAAGGACTTCCATTCTGAGTTTATCGTCAATTGAAATATGTGATTAATGACTAGATAAACAATCAAGTACAGATTTTGATAGTTTAAGGTAAAGATGTCCCCATATTGTCTTTCCCACTATAATCCTGATATTAGAAACAAAATAGTAAAGGAGTGGGAAGTTACGACGACTATTATTAAAAATAGATTATTTTGCTAATAAGTATTTCTAAAATGAAGTGATTATGAGATTAGGAAATAGATAATCAGTTGAGATGGTCATTTTCAATATTTGTCACAAATTTTATTGATTTGCTATTGGACAAACATATTAGAAAAAGGCAATAAATCATACTTTATTATAGCTACAATGGCTGATATTAGGTATTTGGGAATTAATTGAAGTAAAAAAATGAAAAAATGACAAAATATTAGGAAAATAATGTGTTTTTATTGTTATAATAGAAGAGAATAAATATTTAGGAGATTAGAAGTCATGCTTAAACTTTCAAAACCTGTCAAATACGGGGTATATTTATTAGCCATATTTGGTCTGTTATGGGCTATTATTGGATTAAATACCACCATTCAACACAACAATGAAAAAAGTCGAGAGACACGGCTAAAAAAAGAAAATGCGCTTTTAAATGTTGCTATCGTTAACGAAGATCAGCCTGCAACAACGCACAATGAATCTTATAACCTCGGAGCAGCCTATGTCAAATCACTTGAAAGTGATGACAGTCAAAACTGGTCTGTGGTTAGCCGTGGTTCTGCCGAAGCGGGATTGAAAAATGGAACTTACCAATTGATGGTCATCATTCCGAGTGATTTCTCAGCAAAAATTTTGGACGTTAACAATGTCAATGTTGAACGAGCAACTGTTACCTATAAGGTAAATGGTGGAGGAAATCTCCAAATTGAAAATAATGCCAATAAGCTAGGTAAAGACATCGTTTCAGATTTAACAAGTCAGCTGGTTGATATGTATATGGCTAGCGTTTTAAGTAGTCTTTATACGGCTCAGAAAAATGTACAGGGTGTCTATGAGGTACAAACAGGCAATATTTCAAGCTACCGGGACAGCCTATTACAACCAACGGAAGATTTCAAAAATGTCTTTCCATCCTTAGTTGCTTCAGCTAACAGTAGCTTATTAGCAAATCAAGGTCTGCAAGATTCATTGACCAGTGACAATGACTTTTACAATACTTTGATGGAATCTCAAAAGAATGTTGAGACATCATTACAAACATTAATGGAACAGCGCTCAAAAAGTACTATTTCAAACAGTGAGTTCACAGAAGCTTTGATGTCAATGAACAGTGAAACTTTAGGGACACAATTAACCGGCCTTATTGAATCTACTAAAACTCTACAAGAACAACTAGCAGATAAAATCGCAAAAGTGAATGACCAAGCAAGTACTAGCGACGATATCCAAGATGCCATTGATGCCATTGATAATAGTAGTGACACAAGTGCTTCTACTACAGAATCAAGTAGTTCAACAGAGACATCGACATCTAGCTCTGAAACGACTGAGACTAGCTCAAGTGAGACGCCAAAACCTGAGAACAATAGTGCCTTATCTCAAGCTAGGAAAAGAATTGCTGAGTTACAAAAGTTGATCAAGGATCAACAAACTATTTTAGATGAAAAACTCCAGAAAGTTGACAGTTTTGTAGATGACCGATTAGCAGATTATTATGGTGTCACTGTCGATGAACTAAAAGAATTGACCTTAAAAGACTTTTTGAATGCTAACACAGCACAACCGTTAGCCTATACAACAGCAGCATTTCAAAATGATATCGATACCTTAGTTAAAAATAGCTTAAAAGAAGTGCCTGCTACAGACCCTGCAACAGTAATTGGCTTGGATCGGGATGCTCAAAACGAGATTACTTTCAACACAGCATTAGCAGCATCGCTTAATGTCAAGGAGAATGAGAAATCCGCTAAAGAGTTGGAAAACCTATACAATGATTTTGAAACTAAGAAGACAGCCTTGACAACGATTCAAGCAAAGGCAATAGGTACGGCAAACAGTCCGGAACAAAGTTTGACTGTTACAACAAGTAATCTAAATGTCACCATTGATAGTATTGATGTTAACGGCGTAAATACAACGGTACCAACCCTGATTGATCCTAGTCAAAAAAATGATATCACTGTCCACTATAGCTATACGTCAACTGGTACGACAGCTCCAGAGTCATCTACGTTCAATTTAGAGATTGGAGATGTTTCTGTCTCAAAAACGGTAGATACGAAAAAAGAAGAAGAAGCTTTTAGAAAGGCTGAACTTGCCTATCAGAAGAAAGTTCAAGAAGTGGTTGATGCTTATAATCATGCAGGAACCTTGTTAGCCACTTATTATTCATATGATACCGATGGAAATGTAATCAGTTTGACCGATCAATTTATGAATCAAAGTGCTTATGATCTTTTCTCAAGTATCTTGAAAGAGAATTTAAAAATCGGTTTGGCATCTTATCAACAGTCAGATGCTTCAAAAGCAGCCCTTAAACAACAATTGACAGATTTGAAAACTTCTCAAGATGATTTGGCGATTGCAATGGCTGATATTCAAACAAACAATAACGATTTATCAACCCAAATTGGGGATCAATTAACCTTACTTGATCAAATCAATAGGGATGCTCAATCATTGCTGGATGCTAATAATACAGCGAATGATGATCGAAGCAGCCAAGACACAAGCTTGTCGGATATTAGTAGCAACTTACAAGGTTTATTAACAACAACATCAACCTTAGAAGCGACAGCAGAGTCAACGAAAGAACAAGCAAGTTCAGTGAAAAGTGTTTTTGATAACTTTAATAAAGAAGTTGAAAACGCGCAAACCAATGGCAATCAGCTCTCTACAGATGCATCAGCTCTCATGACTAAATTTGATGAGGAATTGAAAAATAACGGGAACTTTATTGACTCCTTTGCTAAAGTATTTAATAATGCTTACCAAAACGGTGTGCCAAATGACGTTCTTTTGGACTTCTTAGCAAGCCCTGTTACTGAAAAATCATCATCTGTTAGAGCGACAGTAAATGCTTATCGTCCATTTACCTGGGTCTTGTTGTTAGAAATGGTAACGCTCTTTACCGCCTATATCTTTGCGACTCAAAAAGCATTAGCACGTCTAAAAAATCGCTTCAAAATTAATAAATTCTTAGAGACAGACTGGTTAAACACTGCTATTTTAAGTGGTCTAGCCTTAATTATCGGTCTCATCTTAGGAACTGTATCAAGCCGTAGTTTAGCGGTTGAGAATGAATACATTCCGATGTGGATACTGCTGGTAACCTTCTTTGCCTTTTTACTCGTACACGGTCAATACTTTATTATCAAGAACCTTAGAGTTATTGGTATGGGATTGAATTTCTTTATGATTATCAGTTTTATCTATTTATCAAACGCGATTGGTACAGCAACTGTCTTGTCTGGTTTTCCTGCATTGATGAAAAAAGTGAATCCTTTGATTCTCCTTGAGAACCGTTTGTCTGCTATATTTGATGGGACAACACCACCATTTATTTATTTTGTTTTCCTTGTTTTTGCAACGGTATTACTGTTACTTCTCAATATTTTTGTGACTATTGCTTACGAGAGAATAGCAAGCTCAAAAGAGGTTTAAATGAAAAAAAGTTTTCTAATAGTGGCTGTCATATGCTTTCTTTTAAAGGCACCACTCGTTTATTCAGATGGTCTAAAGGACAATTCTTTACAATTTGATAGTGAGCGTATTTCTCAAAAAGAAGTACTAGATACTGGATTTCAGCCCGGCTATGTCAGCCAGCTTTTTAAAGAAGATGCTCATAATCAACTGCAAAAGATTGATCAAGACAGACAAAAGATGCGTCAAAAGCGTGACAGAGACTTGTTTACGACAAAAAAAATGATGGCCAATCAAGGAGAAGTCACTAAACTGTTTACCGAACAGGATGACCGTCAATATACCATGACAAGTGAACCAGTAGAAGATGTTGGTGTCAGCGCTTCTCAAGTAGCGTATATTATTTTGATTAGTATCGTCATTATTGTTTCAAGTATTGTTACTTATCTCTTTTATCAAAAGTCAAACGAAAGTCTGTTAGAAGAATAGAAAGAAAATTATGGAAACACATATTAATGTAACGGTTTATATGGCTGATCAAAAGCAGGATGTTAGGATTCCACGGAAAATCGAGACTAAGCAACTGATTAAGGAATTAGATAACATTTTTGCTTACCCTAAAGATCGCCTTAAATACCAACTGAAAGTCATCAACAAGGGCTTACTACTAGATGAAGGTGATGTACTGGCAGATTTTCCCATAACTACTGGGGATCAGTTGAAAATAGAAGAAGGAAGTGTTTAATGGATCAATTTACATTTGAACAGCAATTATTTCAATTCGAGAAAGAAGAGACAAACTGGAAGTTAGCGCTTAAACGCTCGGATATTAAAAGTCATGATCTCCAGCCCTTATCCATGCTCAAACTCCATCACCCAGACTTTCTTGAACTGGGAATGACTATGGATGAAGACAGTGTTCACTTCCATTATCAACTTCCTGAAAAAGGGCTAAGTTTTGAAGACTGTCAAAAGATGGCCTTATCTGAAAAATTACGACTAGCCTTGAACGTCTTGGACTTGGAAAGTGTCTTGAAATTACCAGTGACAGTTATTTTACATCCGATTAATCTCTTTATCACTAAAAATAGCCAGCCAATGATTGCCTATCGTGCCCTAGAAAAAGTGATGGTACCAGAACGGTTGACAAGTAGTGATTTTATCAGACAATTCAAGTGTTATTTGGTGAGTTTGATGACAACAAATGACTTCTCGGAGCTTTACAATGGCTCCTTGGAGGTTGTTAAGCTGCCTGAATTTTTAGAAGCCGTTAAGAGCTTGAATGAGGTAGAAGCTATTCGTCAGTTTCTTTTAGCAGAATATGAAAAACAAAAAGCGCGTGAAGAAAATTCTCTAAGCCTCGTATCGAAAACACGCCATAAAATCTATAAGTTTGCGACTATCTGGCTATCTGCTTTATCTGTCATTTTATTGGTTCCCTTACTTTACTTTGTATTTATTCAAAATCCTTTAAAAGCTAAATTATTGGATGCTGATACAGCCTTCATTAAAAATAATTATTCTACTGTTATTGATGAATTATCAAGTGTAGCACTGGATAAACTACCTTATACTCAAAAGTATGAGTTGGCCTATTCTTATATCCAAGGCTTGAATTTTTCAAAAGAACAAGAGACCGTTATCCTTAACAATGTCACTTTAAAGACAGAAGAACTGTATTTTGACTTCTGGATTCAAAGTGGACGCGGTGAAAACGATGCAGCTATCGATATTGCTAAACGTTTAGAAGCGACAGATCTTATCATCTATGCTTTGGAACAAAAAGTAGAGGAAGTCAAATCAAACAATAGTCTATCCGGAGACGATCGCCAAACACAACTCAAAGATTTGCAAAGTGAGATTGATACCTATTGGGAAGATCGTACCGAGCGTTTAGGACAAAAAGAAGAGACTAAAGATAAGAAAGCCGAAAAAACCGAATCTAGCTCAGAAGCCGTAGAGGAGAAATAGTTTGCTTATGAAAGTTATCATTTATGACACCTTATATCGCTATTCCCTCTACTTAGAGGATGGTCAAAGTACTCGCATAGATCGAGAAGCCAAAAACGGTCTCTCTTTTGAATGTTTAGAGTCAGAATTTATCTTAAAAGCTGAAGCTGGAAAGCTATACTATAGTTATCTGGAACAATCCGGTTTAATTGAGCAGGGGCAAGAAATTGAAGGGCTTAGCTTTTTCCTTAGTTCGGGGAAAGCAACCATTCTATCTCCTTTAGACCGCCAACTGCTTTTGGTTGGTCATCAAAAAGGTAGCGATATTTTTCTCGCAGACAGCCCTGTCTCTTTCCAGTTAGAAAGAAAGGGAGATAGTTGGCAGCTCCATGCTATTTCAGGCCAGCTCTATCTGGATAATCACGTTTGGCATGGTCATCTAGAAGATTTGGACTTTGGAACTGAAATCAGTTTTAACCAAATGACCTTGAAAGTTTTCCCAGATGAACTCTACCTCTGGGGGCAGGAGGAGCTCCAGACTGAACTGATAGCGAAGGCTCGTTCTGACTATGATTTTTATGACAACTACCCAGATTTTCATCGCTCACCCCGGATAATTTACCGTGCGAGTGAAGAAAAGGTCACTGTCAATGCCCCTGGTAACGAACCCAATAAACCCAAAGATGGGCTCGTCAAATTAATCTTGCCACCGATCATTATGATCAGTGTGATGACTTTGATTACGATTTTCCAACCGCGCGGGCTTTACATTATCGCCACCATGGCCATGAGTCTGGTGACCATTACCTTTTCCATCACTGGTTATTTTAAAAACCGTAAACAGTATAAGCTTGACCTAGAAGAGCGTATCAATACCTACCATCTCTACCTTTCGGATAAATCCAAAGAGTTGACGGCATTGGATAACCGCGAACGTAAGGGGCAATTCTATCACTACCCTGATCTAGAGACTATTGCGGCCTTAACCAAGACCTTTGATCACAGGATTTATGAAAAAACACCCCAACAGTTTGATTTCTTGTATTACCGCTTGGGCTTAGGCGAGGTCGAAACCAGTCATAAGTTGACTTATTCCAAAACAGAGCGTTCTGGTGTGAAGGATCCTTTAGAGGTTGAGGGATATAAACTCTATCGTCGTCATTTAACCCTCAAACAGATGCCGATTGAGGCAAATCTTAGTCATGGGCCAGTCGGCTACCTTGGGCCAAGACCCTTGGTGATTGAACAACTGCAGCTCATGGTGCATCAGCTAGCGGTCTTCCATTCTTATCATGATGTGCAATTTATTACGATCATGCCAGAGGAGGAAAAAGAGCAGTGGGACTGGATGCGCTGGCTCCCTCATGCGACGCTTCAAGAAATGAATGTGCGTGGCTTTGTCTATAATCAACGTACGCGTGACCAAGTCCTTAACAGCCTCAACCAAATTTTGAAAAGTCGTCAAAATGCGGCTAAGGAGACCGAAGGGCGGGAGACCACCCTCTTTACGCCTCATTATGTGGTTATCGTCACCGATGAGAGTTTGATTATGGATCATGTGATTATGGATTTCTTCACCGAGGACCCTACCTCTCTTGGCTGTAGCCTGGTCTTTGTCCAAGACGTTCTCTCTAGCCTCTCTGAAAATGTTAAAACCATTGTTTCCATCAATGACCGTAATCAAGGACAGTTCTTGATGGAAGAAGGGACGCTCAAAGAGACACCGTTTGCTTTGGACCATTTCCCAGAAGACTTTGACAAAGAGTCTGTTTCCAGACGGCTAGCACCGCTCAACCATCTCCAAAATCTGAAATCATCTATTCCAGAGAGCGTGACTTTTATGGAGATGTATGAAGCTGAGCGTTTTGAAGACCTGGCAGTACCAAGTCGCTGGTCGCAAAATAGCCCTTATAAGAGCTTAGCGGTTCCTCTAGGTTTACGTGGTCAAGGTGATATTGTTAGTCTCAACCTCCATGAAAAAGCCCACGGGCCTCATGGTCTGGTCGCAGGAACCACCGGTTCTGGTAAGTCTGAGATCATCCAGTCTTATATCTTATCGCTCGCGGTTAACTTCCATCCCCACGATGTGGCCTTTCTCCTCATCGACTATAAGGGTGGTGGGATGGCCAACCTCTTCAAAGACCTACCACACTTGCTTGGTACCATCACCAACTTGGATGGTGCCCAGTCTATGCGGGCTCTGGTTTCCATCAATGCGGAGCTCAAGCGCCGGCAACGCCTCTTCTCAGCTGCCAATGTCAATCATATCAACCAGTATCAGAAGAAGTACCAACTTGGCGAAGTGAGCGAGCCTATGCCTCATCTCTTCTTGATTTCTGATGAGTTTGCGGAGTTGAAAGCCAACCAACCAGAGTTTATGACCGAGTTGGTTTCCACAGCCCGTATCGGGCGTTCCTTGGGGATTCACTTGATTCTAGCAACACAGAAACCGACAGGGGTCGTTAATGATCAGATCTGGTCCAACTCTCGCTTCAAATTGGCACTTAAGGTGGCTGATCGTCAGGACTCTATGGAAATGCTTCGCACACCCGATGCGGCAGATATTACCCAAGCTGGTCGTGCCTATCTCCAGGTTGGTAATAATGAAGTTTATGAACTCTTCCAGTCAGCCTACTCAGGGGCTGATTACCAGCCAGAGAAGGAAGCCCAAGGGATTGAAGACCATACCATCTATGCCATCAATGCCCTAGGGCAATACGAGATTCTCAACGAAGACCTCTCAGGCTTGGCAGAAGCTGACGATATCCGTCAAGTGCCCTCAGAGCTGGATGCGGTTGTCTCAGGGATTCAAGCCTTGGTGTCTGAGATGGGGATCAAAGCCCTCCCACAACCTTGGTTACCGCCGTTAGAAAAGGTGATTCCAGTGGAGAGCTTACGTCCTGGTCACTTTAAGGACTTCTGGTCTAAAGGGCTTCGTCCTTTAGAAGCGATGATTGGTTTTGTGGATATTCCCAGCCGTCAGACCCAAGAAGCCGTGAGTCATCACTTTGAAACCGATGGGCACTTGGTCATCTACTCAGCACCAGGCATGGGGAAATCCAGCCTCCTTCAAACCATGGTCATGGACCTCAGTCGCCAACTCACTCCAGAGCACTTGCACGTTTATCTCTTTGACTTTGGGACTAACGGGCTCTTGCCGCTCAGAGACTTGCCGCATGTGGCTGATAACTTCTTGTTAGATGACACTGAAAAACTCACCAAGGTTATGACTCGCTTTAAAGCTGAGATGGCTGATCGTAAGAAACGCTTTAGTCGCCATGCGGTCTCTAATATCACCTTCTACCGTCAAGTGAGTGGGGAGACCTTGCCAGACATCTTGATTGTGATTGATAACTTTGATGGGATTAAGGAAATGCCTCAGGGACAAGACCTGGAAAATCTCTTCCAAACGATCTCTCGTGAGGGAGGTAGTCTGGGGATGCACCTGGTTTTAACGGCAGGTCGTCAATCGGTCATTCGCCCAGGGCTACAAACCAACCTAAAGACCCGTATTGTGCTTAAGATGACAGATGATAGTGAAGCAAGAACCCTCATCGGGCGTAACCAACATATCATGGAAGACCTCCCTGGTCGTGGTTTGCTTCGTATGGAGGAGCCAGAAGTCTTCCAAGCTGCCTTACCAACGCAAAGCGATGACCCCGTGTCACAAGTAACCGCGATAAAAGCAGAAGCGACAGCCATGTCAGAAGCCTATGATGGCCCCCTACCCAAACCAATCCCAATCGTGCCAGAAGAATTGGCGTTTGAGGACTATCTGGCTAGGGACAGTGTGCAAGAAGGTCTTGCCAAAGGGGAACTTCCAATCGGTCTAGATATGACCAACGTGGAACATATTGGTATCCCGTTAGCCAACTTCAAACACCTGCTTTATTTGTCGGATAATGATGATAGCTTTACAACTATCACACATCATCTTCTACGCATTTTTACCAGCCTTTCAGCAACTAAGACAATGCTTATAGATGCTAGAGGCAGTTACGAACAATACGCTGATCAGGTTAGAACATATGTGACAAATGAGGGTATTTCTGATATTATGAAACAATTAAGTTATGAAATTACCCAGCGCCAGAAGACAGGGCATCGTGAGCCTTGGTTAGTGATTATTCCAGATTTTGAAGCCTTTGTTGGACAAGCCAATCCTGCCCTTGCAGATATGACGGTCTTGCTGGAGAATGGTCCAAGTGTTGGTATGCATGCTATTATTGGTAGCCCTTATCAGTTTACAGGAGCCAAAGCTGATGCCTTAAACAAACTGCTCAAAGATCGCATGCAGTATGTTCTCTTGGGAATGCGTCTTAATGACCAAACCTTCTTGGATAAGGTTTATAATAGTCGTGAACCTAGACCAGAACTTGATGTGGCTTACCTTCATGATAGGAAACAGTCACAGGCTTTGAAATTGACACGTTATTAGAAAGGAAAACACGACATGGTATTGATCAACAGTAGCAGTGATACAGCCGCTAGTCATGCGACTAGTATCAGTCAAGGTGGCGCCCAACTCTTAGGCGTTGGGAAGGCTACCAAAGATAGTGACACAACGTTAAAAGGTAATCAGTCTGCTGGGGATGCGATTGATTTGGATGAAACACAAAGTAATGAGATTGCGACAGCTATCAACTCTTTTATCACGATTATTAATGGTATGGCTAGTGAGTTTGAGAGTACAGATACAAGGCTTAGCTCGATGTTGTTACTAGACCGTAATGGTTCAGATTTTCTCTCTCAAAACGGTGCTGCTCTCCCGCCGAATCCGACCTTCTCTCCTAATCCAAGCTTATTTCGGTGATGCCTATGGATACTAAAGCATTAGATACTATTCAGAAAGGGCTTAAGGCAAATGCTCTAGCTCAGGAAACGCTAGCACAAAAAGCCTATACCTTTCGTCAGTTGCAAGAAGATTTGGACAATCATCTGGCCTACCAACAAGTGCTATTTCATCGTATCAGTGAGTTGCCCTTGTCCGCACAAGACCGTTTAGATATGGAGGCATTGGAGCAATCGTTTCGTCAAGTCGGTAGTCTTTACCAGAATGATTACGATGCCTATCAGTTATCACTCAGTCGAGACAGAGAGCGCTTATTAAACGAAGAAGCTGCCCTTATCAAGGAGAGGCAGCTCGTCATGCAGGATGATCGCAAAGAGAAAGGAGAAGCAGATAATGGTAAAAATGGAACTAGGCGCTTCTAGCGCACAAGCCAATTCAGTTAGTTCAATGAGTGCTAGTCGTGTAGCTGGTTACCAGGCTGCCATGACTAGTTTGAGTTCTTTTTCAGCATCAGACCGTCTGTCTGGGAATGCTTACGACAATGCCAAAGCTTATGCGACAGGTATTTTAGTGCCATTGATGCAGGGGGGAATCCTCTTATCGCAGGGGATTGCCAAAGCAGCCGCTAAACTCCCAGCCGATTATGTGTCAGAAGTAGCGCCAGAAAGCTTGGATTCAGAGGTCTTAGAAGAACAGATAGCCCATCAGAAAGCTTTACTAGCGTCTGCAGAAGCGCAGTTCAAAAGTGCGTCTAAGCTGAAGGACCCGATTGCCAAACAAGAGACGCAGCTACGAGCCGGTCAATCGATGGCACGGCTCAATGCCAAAATTAATGAGCTGGAAGAGAAATTGGAAAAACTGCTTGCTTTTGATGGGGCTTCTGCTAAGATTTTTAGTGAGCTAGCTGATTTAAAACAGGCAGTTGATCAGGGTCTTGCGATGGTAACAAGTGACTTTAAGGGAGCCAGCAGCATTCCTACTATCAAAGGTCGCTCCCTGCCTTGGGTAAAGACGATTAACGCCTCAGTCGCTAAATTCTCAGATGATGGGGAAGAAGCCGCTAAGCTCCTTGATAATCAGATCTTGAAAGAGGAGATGAAGAAGTATGAGAAGGACGTCTCAGTCGCTTACCACTCTCTACAAGAGAAAATAGCCAATGGAGGGAAATTCACTCACAATGATATTGATACTGTTTTACAATATGCCGAAAAACATCCAGAGGTTGCCTTATCTCCAGAGTTACTAAATGGTATCAATGGATTTTTATCTGAGGCACAGAAACGATACGATAAAAATAGTACAGAATTTGATCTTATAGCGACTGCCATTGAACAAATCGGTATAGGGATTCAGCGACTAGGTGGGCTAATCTCAGTTATTGAAGGAATCAAAGGGCCAGCTACTACGGCAGCAGACGGGACTTCGACAGCTTTTGTGATGCTTGATGATGTTGCGAATGGAGCCGGTCAGGCTCTGGTCAATCATGGATCGAACATAGCATCGGTTGGTAAAGGTGTCGGCGGTATTTTGACGGGACTCGGTTTTGGACTTGGCATGTATAACGACATCGTTAATGATGACAAGACCGTTGGCCAAGCATTAGTTCATAATGGCTTGTCAACGGGGCTAAGTTGGGGGACAGCATCATTAGTTGGTCTTGCTTTTACAAACCCAGTTGGCTGGGTGGCAGTTGGAGCGGGAGCGCTTAGTCTTGCAGCAGGTTGGACTGTGAGTAGACTATTTGATTTAGCTTATGACAATAATTTTTTAGGTCTTCAAGATGGTTTGGATACAGCAGGAGAATTGTTAGATGAAGCGGGTAAAAGCGTTGGTCAAGCTTTGTCGAAAGGTATTGAAGATACTAAAAATTGGGCTTCTGATATGTCTGATAGTATTGGAAATGCGGTTTCAGATGGCTGGAGTACTATTAATCCATTTGATTAAGGAGAAATATGGAAACTATTCAATTTTACAGTAAAGGCAATATGCGCTATGTTCTCTTTCAGGTTGATGAACAACATTATCTATTAGATAGGCGCCCTCGTCATTTGCTTGTTTATTTTTTTATTCCATCAAGTTGGTTTTTTTATCAAAATGTTTTTCCTATTACAGATGAAGAATATTCCAAAATGAATTTCAAACACTCAAAGGCAAGTAAATTCACTATTCCAACTTCATTAATTGTTGGTTTAGTTGTATTTTTCAATTCTTGGTCACGTTTGAAAAATTATAATCCTTTTGAACATCCTAATACAAACATTTCAATGCAGAACAAATGGATTTTACTAGTGATTGGCTTAATATTAGCATTTCTTATTTTACAGTCCGTTTACCTAGTTAGTAAGAAAAGCATAGAAAATTTGCTAGGTAGGAAAATCCAGAGTCCTATTTACTATAAAATTCGACCTGAAAAGTCAATAAGATTTAATCTTTTTATGATATTCAACCAAATTTTTGCCGCAATGTTAGTATCTGGTTCCTCACTAGCTTTTATGTACTTAGGAAATTTACCTTCATGGTTCGGAACTACTTTAATAATATTTATTTTTCTATTAATAGCAACTGGCGCTGTGCAGCCACAAGTTAAATGGCAGTACTATATTGTTGATAAACTTGCAAAATATGAATCAGAAATTTGACAAAAATTGTTTATTCTAATAGACATGTATTGCCTCTATGTATAGAAGTGATAGATGACTACTACAGCAATGTTATTAATAAAATTTTCAACTTTTGAAAGGATATATGATGTTACCAATAGGAAGTATTATTTACTTAAAAGAAGGAAGCCGTAAACTGATGGTCTTAAATAGAGGTGCTTTACTTGAGCAATCTGGTGAAAAGCTTTTATTTGATTACTCAGGATGTATTTACCCAGTAGGACTTGATGCTGAACAAATCTTATATTTTAACGAAGAAAATATTGATAAAGTTGTTTATGAAGGCTTTAAGGATGACGAAGAAACTCGCTATCAGGAATTATATACTGAATGGCTAGATAATAATAGCGAGCAATATAACAAAGGAACAGTAAATCAGTGAGTTGCCCTTGTCCGAACAAGACCGTTTAGATATGGAGGCATTGGAGCAATCGTTTCGTCAAGTCGGTAGTCTTTACCAGGATGATTACGATGCCTATCAGTTATCACTCAGTCGAGACAGAGAGCGCTTATTAACCGAAGAAGCTGCCCCTTATCAAGGAGAGACAGCTCGTCATGCAGGAAGATCGCAAAGAGAAAGGAGAAGCAGATAATGGTAAAAATGGAACTAGGCGCTTCTAGCGCACAAGCCAATTCAGTTAGTTCAATGAGTGCTAGTCGCGTAGCTGGTTACCAGGCTGCTATAACTAGTTTGAGTTCTTTTTCAGCATCAGACCGTCTGTCTGGGAATGCTTACGACAATGCCAAAGCTTATGCGACAGGTATTTTAGTGCCATTGATGCAGGGGGGTATCCTCTTATCGCAGGGGATTGCCAAAGCAGCCGCTAAACTCCCAGCCGATTATGTGTCAGAAGTAGCGCCAGAAAGCTTGGATTCAGAGGTCTTAGAAGAACAGATAGCCCATCAGAAAGCTTTACTAGCGTCTGCAGAAGCGCAGTTCAAAAGTGCGTCTAAGCTGAAGGACCCGATTGCCAAACAAGAGACGCAGCTACGAGCCGGTCAATCGATGGCACGTCTTAATGCCAAAATTAATGAGCTGGAAGAGAAATTGGAAAAACTGCTTGCTTTTGATGGGGCTTCTGCTAAGATTTTTAGTGAGCTAGCTGATTTAAAACAGGCAGTTGATCAGGGTCTTGCGATGGTAATGAGTGACTTTAAGGGAGCCAGCAGCATTCCTACTATCAAAGGTCGCTCGCTGCCTTGGGTAAAGACGATTAACGCCTCAGTCGCTAAATTCTCAGATGATGGGGAAGAAGCCGCTGAAGTTGTATACCAAAATGTATTAAAGCGTATTGAGAATGCGAATGACATTACAGCGAAAGATGTAACAGTCGCACTATCTGCTCTTCAACGTTTAGGTATTAAGGAAGTTCCTGATAAATTATTAAAGAGAGCCAATGAGTTTGTAGAGTCAGATACTGGAGGATACTCGATTAGTGCAGGAGCCACCTCAGTTGAAGAATGGCTCACAGCGTTTCTGTCTAGTTTAGATGATACCATGCCGAATATCGAAGACTATTGGACTGCTTATAGCACTACTAATGGCTATTGGAAGAACACTAAAATGTCGTTCAATAGTTCATCTTATGCTGATGATTTTATGACAGCTATAGGTAATGGTTTTTTAAAATCTTTAACTCAAGAAGTTGAAGTATTTATTCCTAAAACTAAAATCAAGGTATTTGGCTTATCAAAAGTCAGTGGTGTTTTTATGGGATTTGACTTTGCGATGAACTTAAAAAATGAAAATGTAGGTCGTGCTGCAGTCCACACAGCTATCACAACAGTTGCAACTACAACAATTGTTAGTGGAGTTGAAGCAGGAGTTGTCAGTTTAGCTGCAGGTTCATCAGCATTATCGGGTGTATCTTCTTTAGCCGCTGCAGGTATTGCAACCAATCCTGTAGGTTGGGCAATTGGTGCGGGTATTGTTGTAGGATTTGGTGTTAGTATGGCATACGATAATAACTTATTTGGTATTCAGGATGCTGCAAACCAAGCAGGGGATTTTATTGATGATAGTATTAAAAATATTGGTAATGCCTTTGAATCAGGTATAGATAGTATTCAAAATGCTTTTGGGTGGTAATATGGATTTAAAATTTAAACAGTCAAACATAGGCTGTTATAAAGTTGTTGAATTTGATAACAGAAAATTTGTTATGGACTTAAGTACTTTAAAATCAAAATCTTACTATTGGGGTCTACTCCCTAAGACTGTGTCGCTCAAGTTGTCAGAAATTGATAAAAATAACAATAAATTTGAAATTAATAATAGAAAAGTCTCATTATCAACTACGGTAATTGCAATCATAGTTCAACCTTTTGTAAAAATTGGGTATGATTTACTAAAATCTTTTTTTATCAACTATGATTTAAGTTCTCAAATAATAATTAAAACAGTATTATTTTTTGTTTCAATAGTAATATCTTATCTGATAGTGGCGCAGTCATTATTTAGAGCTCATGCTAAATCCAAAATGTTTCTTGATAAAAATTTCAATCATTACCAAATTACTTTTAATACTAGCAAAAAAAGGAATCCTGTGAATTTAATAGTTTTAATAGGAAATTTAATTTGTTTCTGTGTTTACATGTACGTAAATAATGGAACAGAAGGAGCGATTTTGGTCATCAATTGCGTGTGGTCAATAGTGTTATTTTTATCAAGTTGGACCATGCCACCTATCTCACATTCTTATCAAAATCAGTTTTTAACTTTTGAGGGAATTGAAAAAGTTATCAAAATAAAGGAGAGCAGGTAATGTTACCTATTGGAAGTATTGTATTTTTACAAGAAGGAAGTCAAAAGTTGATGATTATCAGTCGAAGCGTTGTGGTTGAAGAACAAGGCAGGAATGTTCTATTTGATTACTCAGCTTCTTTATATCCTTTAGGGATAAATCCTGAACGGACTTACTACTTTAACAAAGAAAATATAGACAAAGTCATTTTTGAAGGTTATAAGGATGAGGAAGAGGAGCGATTCCAAGAACTTTATGAACAATGGCTAGAGGATGAAGGAAGTCGTTATCCTAAAGGAAAAGTTGTTGGAAAAGATAAATAACAGAGCTCTTCATCAACTGTAGCGAGTGGCTTATCGCTAATATATAGAGAGAATCGTTCCGGTTCTCTCTATTTTAATGTTCAAAAGGATAAAGATTTTTGTTATAAATTACTTTCACTAAGAGATTCAGTTGGTTTATAATACAATGGTTGAAGTAAGCAATGATACTGATCCCGGGGTTGTTACGAACGATACGTTGCTCATATCAGAACATATGTGACAAATGAGGGTATTTCTGATATTATGAAATAATTACTTTAGGCGTATCAGCCGTACAGGCTTGGTTATCTGATGAAGTAACATTTGGAGAAGCTGTTACTGGAAATGTTGGAGGAATGGTAACAGCAGCAGGTTTAACAGTAGTTTTATCGGCTGTCGGCGTAACATTTGCACCTATTTCTATTGGAGCGGTTACAGTAGGTGTGGCAGGGGCAATGATTTTTAATGGGGCTTATGAAAAAATTGAATGGGTAAAAGATGGAACAGACTTTGTATCTGATAACATAGATGAAAGCGTGAGTGCAATAGGCGATGTTTTTCAAGATTCATGGAAGTCTATTAAAAATTGGGTAACGTAAGGAGGAGATGTTTTGCAATTTCTTGTAATAGATAAAATGATACCGACACAAAAAGGATCATTATTTTATAGAACGTTAATAATTAATGAAGAATTCTATATCATCTCAACATTTCAATTTTTTTTAGGAACAGTCTTTTTCTTTTATAATTGGATCAAACCAGTAAAAATAGTTCCAATAACTAAAAATGAATACGATAATCTTAGACTTAGTAATAAGAAAAAAAATTCAGTATCAATAGCAATAATCCTATTATCGGGAGTATTGCTTGGTAATGCAATCTACTCACAGTTTAGTGAAGTATTTCTTAACTTCTTCTATATTAGATTGTTTACTTTGCTCGTCGTATTTGTGGCTTTTTATTTGATATGGTATTATTTAAAATACAAAGTAAAAAAATCAATTTTATACCACAAAAAATTAGAAACTTATGGTCTTTTTATAACCATCAGACCTACTAAAAAATATTTGCTTATTTTTCTTCAGTTTATTATAGTTTTATGTTTTCAGATATATTTGATTTTATCAGTTAGTAGTTTTTTGAGTACAGGCAAACTAACAACTTTGTTTATAGTTGCTATATTGCTAAATTTCTCAATACTATTGAATGTATCATCAGCATTCTATCCCAATCAATATCAGATGAGCAAATGACTTAGAGGAATACAGTTTAACAAGAAAAGATATGTGCAGGTTGTCCTAATATTAGTAAAAGCCATCCTATAGTGGGATTAGAAAAATGAAAAAAATAGATATTAAAAAAATGAATGATTTGAAATATAGTATGTACTATGTTACCGGTAAATTTGAGAATCAATATTATCTTATTCCGATACATGCTAATTTGCCATCTTTGTTATTTTTTCCATTCTCATGGGTTCTTTCTAAACCTGCAATACTTATATCGGAATTACAATATAGCAATTTTAATAAGGCGAAAAAGTCCAAAAATCAATTTCTGCAATTTGTTGGTATTTTCTTATTTGGACAGGTAGTAGCTAAGACGATACCACAGGAGTCACTGAATAGATCGTTTTTGACCTTAATAGCTCCAATATTAGTGATTGCAGTTAGTATTCTCCTCTTATTGTTTTCAAAAATAAAATTGAGACATTCACTTGAATCTAAAGGAATTGATTGTTCACATCATATCTATAAACTGAATTACAGACCTGAAAAGCTTTCGATTAAAATTATCTTTCAAGTAATGTTGATGATATTCTTTCTTTTTATCATTATTGTGGTTATAAAAAGTTACTACTCTAATATGACATTATCAGGTTTATTAGCAATTTTCTTTTCTAGTTATTTATATCTATTACTATTGCCAGTTGCAGGAGTGGTTGAAGGAAGCTATCGCATTAAAGATATCAAATCGTAAATGATTATAGGAGAGAGAGTGATGCTATTGAATGGTAATAAAAAAAATCAAGAGGCGTCGATTAGTTTTGTTAGGTGGTCCCCTTATCATAAATATTTTCGACTAGTTTCATATGAAGATAAAATATATATTTTAAATTGTTTTCAAGTTTTTATCTCTTTTCTATTATTTCCTTTGAGCTGGTTCTTCCCATTAAGGGTGATACTCTTAGGCAGTAATGAATCAATAGACTTGGAGAAATCAGTTCCACAACATAGCGGTCGACGTTTTAATCGACCAGTAGTTTTGATATTAGCTATTGGTATTACAAATATGATTAGAGAATTTAGAGAGTCACTTTCTATAAATTCCTTAATGGCTTTTTGCAGTCTACTTGCTGTCGTTTTTGTGTTGTTGTTATCTTTTTACTTCAAAATAAAAAAATATCAAGGTAAACTGATATCAACTTTACGATTAGATTCTAACGAGGATATCTACGTTGTTTTGAAGCCAGAAAAAAAGTTCAAAGCTTTTCTAATTTATATCATTATGTTTCTAATACCACTAATGTTATCATTTTTTGCATTTCAGACAGTTATCAATAATGGCTATATAATATCTATCGTATTATTAGGACTATTTTACGCTTTTGTCTTTTTATTACAAACTATTTTTGCATTTATTCCAGGTAATTATGAAATAAGGGAGGTTCATAAATGAAACCGATTGGAACAATTGTTTATTTAACGCATGGAGATCGAAAGGTCATGATTATGAATAGGGACCTATTCGTAAAACAATGACTGGTGATCAGCTATTTGATTATTCAGGATGTCTTTACCCTGTAGGATTAAATCCCGAACAAATTTTATATTTTAATGAAGAAAATATCGACAAAGTTGTCTTTGAAGGCTATTTTGATGATGAGGAAACTCGCTATCAAGAGTTATACGAGCAATGGATAGAAAAAAATGGCACGAAGTATAAGAAGGGGAATGTGAACTAGAAGGAAATATCTCTGAAAGTATTTTTTCTTTAACCATAGTGGCATAGTGGGAGACGTATATAACAAATTTATACAGGCAGAATCACGATATTCTCCCTGTACTTTTATTAAAATGATTTTGTTAAAAGTATATTGAGATAAAATAATGATTGTAAAATTTATTTACGTCTAACGACTTAGTAATTTTAGAAGAGCAGAT
The DNA here is from genome assembly GCF_002953735.1 of Streptococcus pluranimalium. Lineage (NCBI taxonomy): Bacteria > Bacillati > Bacillota > Bacilli > Lactobacillales > Streptococcaceae > Streptococcus > Streptococcus pluranimalium. The sequence goes on from NZ_CP025536.1 coordinate 787,023, forward strand.
AGCCCATCAGAAAACCTTACTAGCGTCGGCAGAAGCGCAGTTCAAAAGTGCGTCTAAGCTGAAGGACCCGATTGCCAAACAAGAGACGCAGCTACGAGCTGGTCAATCGATGGCACGTCTCAATGCCAAAATTAATGAGCTGGAAGAGAAATTGGAAAAATTGCTTGCTTTTGATGGGGCTTCTGCTAAGATTTTTAGTGAAATAGCTGCTTTAAAACAGGCGGTTGATCAGGGTCTTGCGATGGTAATGAGCGACTTTAAGGGAGCCAGCAGCATTCTTACTATCAAAGGTCGCTCGCTGCCTTGGGTAAAGACGATTAACGCCTCAGTCGCTAAATTCTCAGATGATGGGGAAGAAGCCGCTAAACTCCTTGATAACCAGATCTTGAAAGAAGAGATGAAGAAGTATGAGAAGGAAGTCTCAGTAGCTTACCGCTCTCTACAGGAGAAAATAGCCAATGGAGGGAAATTCACTCACAATGATATTGACACTGTTTTACAATATGCCGAAAAACATCCAGAGGTTGCCTTATCTCCAGAATTACTAAATGGTATCAATGGATTTTTATCTGAGGCACAGAAACGATATGATAAAAATAGTACAGAATTTGATCTTATAGCGACTGCCATTGAACAACTCGGTATAGGGATTCAGCGACTAGGTGGGCTAATCTCAGTTATTGAAGGGATCAAAGGGCCAGCTACTACGGCAGCAGACGGGACTTCGACAGCTTTTGTGATGCTTGATGATGTTGCGAATGGAGCCGGTCAGGCTCTGGTCAATCATGGATCGAACATAGCATCGGTTGGTAAAGGTGTCGGCGGTATTTTGACGGGACTCGGTTTTGGACTTGGCATGTATAACGACATCGTTAATGATGACAAGACCGTTGGCCAAGCATTAGTTCATAATGGACTATCTTTAGGAGTTAGTTGGGGTGTAGGAACAGGTGTATCCGCCGGTCTCACATCTATGGCTGCTTCTATACTTGGTAGCAATCCAGTTGGATGGACAGTAGTAGGAATAGCAGCAGCAAGTTTTGGAGTGGCTTGGGGTGCCAGCAGACTATTTGATTTAGCTTATGAGAATAACTTTCTTGGTCTTCAAGATGGTCTGGATACAGCAGGAGAATTGTTAGATGAAGCGGGTAAAAGCGTTGGTCAAGCTTTGTCGAAAGGTATTGAAGATACTAAAAATTGGGCTTCTGATATGTCTGATAATATTGGAAATGCGTTTTCAGATGGCTGGAGTACTATTAATCCATTTGATTAAGGAGAAATATGGAAACTATTCAATTTACTTATGGAAACTTTCGATATTTAACGTTTGAGTTAGATGGACAATATTATTTATTAGACAGAAGTCCTCAGCACTTTATAGGTTACCTTTATCCTCCTTTGAATTGGTTTTTTCATCAAAAGGTTTATTTAATCACGCAAGAAGAGTTTTTTAAACTTCGTCAAAAAAATCTTAGAGCAGCTAATATCAGCATCCCGGCTTCCTTTAGCGCAGGCCTTGGGGTATTTATTTACAATTGGTTTCGTTTGAAAAATATTGATATTTCAATATATTTTAATACAACATTTTCTTTTGGGATAAATCTGTTATTCTTGTTAGTAAGTGTCATTTTAGCTTATAGCCTAGCAAATTTATTTTATTTTTATAGGAAGAAGCACATGATTTCTATCCTTGGATCAAAATTATACCAGCCAGTGAATATAAGGTTTAAACCACAGAGAATCAATTTCAAACAGTTAATAGGATATGTTGTCATTGTGGGGGGACTTACTTCTTTTATAGCAGGATATTATCTTTATTCAGGAAATCTTCTTTACTGCTTCATTACTATGACAATAACTTTCCTTCACTTTATAGGAGCAAACGCTGCATTTGGTACAGAAGCTAATCAATTTTATAAAATTATAGATATAAAAAAGGTTAATTAAGGTTTTAAGTATCATATTTAGATATGCATTATATGTATAGAAGTGATAGATGACTACTACAGCAATGTTATTAATAAAATTTTCAACTTTTGAAAGGATATATGATGTTACCAATAGGAAGTATTGTTTATTTAAAAGAGGGAAGCCGGAAACTGATGGTCTTAAATAGAGGTGCTTTACTTGAGCAATCTGGTGAAAAGCTTTTATTTGATTACTCAGGATGTATTTACCCAGTAGGACTTGATGCTGAACAAATCTTATATTTTAACGAAGAAAATATTGATAAAGTTGTTTATGAAGGCTTTAAGGATGACGAAGAAACTCGCTATCAGGAATTATATACTGAATGGCTAGATAATAATAGCGAGCAATATAACAAAGGAACAGTAAATTAGTGAGTTGCCCTTGTCCGCACAAGACCGTTTAGATATGGAGGCATTGGAGCAATCGTTTCGTCAAGTCGGTAGTCTTTACCAGGATGATTACGATGCCTATCAGTTATCACTCAGTCAAGACAGAGAGCGCTTGTTAGCCGAAGAAGCTGCCCTTATCAAGGAGAGACAGCTCGTCATGCAGGAAGATCGCAAAGAGAAAGGAGAAGCAGATAATGGTAAAAATGGAACTAGGCGCTTCTAGCGCACAAGCCAATTCAGTTAGTTCAATGAGTGCTAGTCGTGTAGCTGGTTACCAGGCTGCTATGACTAGTTTGAGTTCTTTTTCAGCATCAGACAGTCTGTCTGGGAATGCTTACGACAATGCCAAAGCTTATGCGACAGGTATTTTAGTGCCATTGATGCAGGGGGTATCCTCTTATCGCAGGGGATTGCCAAAGCAGCCGCTAAACTCCCAGCCGATTATGTGTCAGAAGTAGCGCCAGAAAGTTTGGATTCAGATGTCTTAGAAGAGCAGATAGCCCATCAGAAAGCTTTACTAGCGTCTGCAGAAGCGCAGTTCAAAAGTGCGTCTAAGCTGAAGGACCCGATTGCCAAACAAGAGACGCAGCTACGAGCCGGTCAATCGATGGCACGTCTCAATGCCAAAATTAATGAGCTGGAAGAGAAATTGGAAAAATTGCTTGCTTTTGATGGGGCTTCTGCTAAGATTTTTAGTGAAATAGCTGCTTTAAAACAGGCAGTTGATCAGGGGCTTGCGATGGTAATGAGTGACTTTAAGGGAGCGAGCAGTATTCCTACTATCAAAGGTCGCTCGCTACCATGGGTAAAGACGATTAACGCCTCAGTCGCTAAATTCTCAGATGATGGAGAAGAAGCCGCTAAGCTCCTTGATAATCATATCTTGAAAGAAGAGATGAAGAAGTATGAGAAGGAAGTAACTTATGAGAGTGATAAAGGTTTACAGAAGATTGAGAAGAAAAAAATAAATTCTTCTTTTGAAATGACAGTTGACGACGATTTATCTGATTGGGATACTGGATTTGATAGCCATATTGGAAAGTCTACAATAGGTGACGAGGAAGCAGGTACGTCTGTAACTGTAGGACGTTTGTATGCAAACGCAGGTATGATGTCCTCTCCTTTATCAGTTGGTAAAGGGACCGATGAAAGGGGGAAAAATCGAAAAGATGTTGAATTTGGGGTTGGAGGAAAAGTTGAAGCTGGATTTACTGCTGCTGAAGCAGATGCACATGTTCGCTATGGAGATGATAAAAATAATATTAATGGCTATATACGTGGAGCTAGTCATAGTGTCTCCGCAGATGCCAGCGGCGCAATAGGAGCCTTTACTGATAAATATGGAAATATTACTGGTGGGTTTCAAGGAGAAGCGGGCTTTGATGCATTTATTGTGGAAGGAGAAGCAAGTGCAGGCTTTGAGCTCTTTGGAATTAATGTTGATGTTAGTGGTTCAGCCGGTGTGGGTGTCTCAGCTAGGGCGAAAGTTGGTGTCACGACAGAAAAAGCAGAAGCTAAGATGAAGTTAGGACCGGTGGGACTAGGTCTATCTATAGGATGGTAGAAACAGATGGAAATTCAACTCCGATTACAAGGAAATTCTGAGGCTTTTGTGCTTCAAGCAAAAAAGCCAGATGAAAATAATTGGCAGGATAGGTTTTGGATAGAACAGGAAGATGAGTATTATCGTCTTAGTTCAGAGCAAGATGACATATTAATTTTGAAAGATTTTGATGTGATATCAAAATTAAAGTGGCTTATTGCGAAGTCAGTAACTCAACAAATCTCTTGTTACAGAGAAAGAGAAAAGGTAAGTAAAAATTTGTTTGCCGCTCCAGAATGGTATAATAACTTGAACTATTATCAAAATGATTACACTCTAAGGTACATTGGGTCTGGCACTAAAGGTGAGATTGTTCCTGTTAATAAAAACAATCAGCCTGTTGCTGTATTTGCAACGAGTAACCTTGAAATTGCCGGTAAGAGGAATGTTTCGCTTTATGTCAATGATTTAAATGAGGTTGATGCTTGTTTAATCTTGTATGTGATTTCTTACATTACCAGTATCGGTTTTTTGAAGATCGACTCCTTGAATGTGAGGTATCGCTTCTTTTATCAATTTTCAGGGAGAAAGGCATTGACAGACGAACATTTAGCAATGTTGCCTGAATCTCGGAGACCTAAATTGTTAGAAGCAATTGTTTGCTATTGCTTAGGGGGATTACTTGTTGTAGCCATTAGTCTTATTGACTTAAAACCTTTAGTATTTTTTTTAACGATCCTTACTTTATTTCATGCCTATAATCTATTTAGAAATTTGAGGGAAAAAAATGAGTAAAAAATGGTTACCGCTTGGGACCACAGTGACTTTAAAGAATGGGAACCAGCCCATTATGATTGTTGGTCGATATCAGCAGAACAAAGAAGGTCAAGTCTTTGATTATTCTGGTGTGCTCAATCCACAAGGATTTGAGGATGCACATTCTATGTATTTATTTAATGAGTCTAAAATTGATCATATTTTATTTGAGTCAGAATTTACTGAATATGAGAATGAATATATTAAACAGTTAGATGCTTTTATATCAATGTCAGACAATCATTTGAAATAAGCAGTTATAAAATTAGTTGGGGAAAATAAAAATCCCTTTTGATTATACTACGGAGGTCATATTACTATGAAAAAATTTAAATCAGCTTTAGTTCTAGTCGTATTATTCATGTCTATTGTGTTATTAGTAGGATGTAAAGGTTCTAAAAAAATCCAGGGAACATGGAAGGCTCAAGACTCAACGGGAAAAAATTCTACCATTCAATTTAAAGAAAATGTGGTTGTTATTGATAATCAGGAGTATGACTACAAGCAAAATGCAACGGGATTTAAAAATCAGGTGAGCTATTATGGGATTACTCAAAATGGAGAACAATATTCAATTATTTTTCCAGAGAAGAATAAGAATATTGCTCTTCTTATTCGACCAACTTCCACGGATGATTATTTAGCTGGAGAAATGTTGTATGCCTTAAATCGCAAAGAAGAGCCAAATTATAAGGAATATGCCGAAAAATATTTTAAATAATTAATCTACTTTGGATTATTTTAAAAGACCTGCCATTCTTTTTGGGAGAATATAGTGGCTTTATATTAACCTTAGAAGTGACTTATAGTTATGAGAAAACGATAGGATTTTTATGGCTTTTCGTCAACTGTAGTGGGTGACTTATAATTAACACCTAGAGAGAATCATTCTGGTTCTCTCTATTTTCTTTATTAAAATATTTTGCCAAAAATAGATTGTGGTAAAATAGTAATCATAAAACCTATTTAGCTTCGAAATAGTCGTGTGTTCTCCCTTTCTCAAATCAGCACCCAGTTTTCAAGTTTTAGCGCAGGTAGTGATTTCACGGATTTCGTCAAAACGACACCAGATTGGGCTAAGACAGTTAACAGTGAGTGGGAGAAGCGAACGAAGGTCAATGATAGGCTCAAAGACGTTAATCAAAAGCTCAAAAATGGGGAACCGTTAACAGATAAGGACATCACAGCTATTCGAGCCTATCAGGATCGTTACCCAAGTAAGGAGTTGCCGAAGCATGTTAGAGAATATGTAACTACTGTGAAAATACTAAATGAATTTTCGACAAAATCAGATGAATCTATAGCTTAAGCCATTATTTCTTCTTACACAGTAGGCTATGAAGTCGGTAAGCTTTCTAAGCAAGCCTATGATAAGATTATAAATAGTAGTGTTGAAGAGCTCAAAATTCTTATTGAGGGTATGTTAAATTCTCAGGTAAGGGTGAAAATATTGTAAATGCATCCATTAAGGGAGTACTATGTATGTGGGCCCTATTATAGGGAGCGCGATTCCAATACCAGTAGTTGAAACAGTTGTTGGGGCAGCAGCGGGTTATGCTGTTGGAGGTTTTGCTAACTGGATATATGATGGCATTGCGCATAATGAGCGGGATCTAGAAAATGATTTCAAGCTTTTTTGAGGTATAGTAGATGAATAACAAAATGATTTATATTGGACCGAGTGAAAAAGGGACAGTTTATTATGATAAGAGTGGTCAAAGAGCAGTTATTGGAAAAAGGAGTGTTGTCCATAGTCCCGTAAATAAGAAAAAAAATAAATTCAATAAAGTTATTTTTCTTATGGCTCTTTGTTCATTTCTTGCTTTATTATTCAAATTTGCTCCACCGAGTAGGGCTTTTTCAGGTGTGTATACCGTAGAAACGCTAATTTATCTCTTGATATTTTGGATTCCAATTTCACCAGCTCTTATCTATATCACTCATATGGCTTTGTATCAACATATTAATGAGACAGAACTTGCTACAAGAGAGATGTTTGAAGAAGCGATATTAAATAATAAATATATTGTAGAGAAATCATTCAGTTTACCGGCTACTAAGCTAGATTTTATAGGAGCATATTTTGTACCTGTTATTATGTTATTCACAGGTATCGGTTGTATTTTTATGATATATATGAGCCTCGATAGGGGCTATATAATTGGCAGATCAATTGGTAGTGAAATACTAGGTTTTTCAACTATAAGTGTTTTACCAGGTGTCACATGGATTATGTGGTTTGAAAACAACCCTGCAATCTGGCTACATCTTGTTAGTAAGTATCAAAAAGGGAAATTACCGATACATTTTGCGGAAGAATCTAAAGGAGAAATCAATGACAACTAATATCTTATCACAAGGAAAACTATAGATAATATTCAATTAGATTACCAAGCAAACCTTCGTTATAGATTGTTTTTAGTTAATGGATATTATTATTTATTGGATGTTTTTCCAAGAAACATTATCGCGAATCTATTTTTCCCCTTTAAATTGGTCTCAGTATCATAAAGTCTATCTTATAACAAAGCAAGTAAGTTTGTTATTCCTACCAGCAAGGGGAATATCAGTATTTTTAAATTCATGGTTACGAGTCCACAATACAGATGTTTTTCACTATTTCGATACACATTTATCAATTGGTAGTAATATTACTTTGTTAGCATTAGGAACAGTCTTAGCATATTTTTCATTGCAAAGCTTTTTCGCTAAAAGAAAGAAAAGTATTCAGGAGATACTTGGTAAAGAATTAGGAGTACCATCTTATTATCAACTAAGACCACAAAAGCCGTTTCGATTTTTCTTTAGTATTTTTTGGACATGGCTGTTTCTAATTTTATTGATAATAGTATTTGGAATAATTTTTATTTATACAGGAAATTTATCATTCCTTTTAGGGTTTATTTTAATGACATTTTTTTATTTGAGATCAGTAAATGGATCGTTTAGTACTAAAGAAGAGTGGAAATATGAAATCGTTGATATCAAGAAATTAGGTGTTTAATAATGAAAATAATTCAATTTTACAATAAAGGCAATATGCGTTATGTTCTCTTTCAGATTGATGGACAACATTATCTATTAGATAGGCGCCCTCGTCATTTGCTTGTTTATTTTTTTATTCCATCAAGTTGGTTTTTTTATCAAAATGTTTTTCCTATTACAGATGAAGAATATTCCAAAATGAATTTCAAACACTCAAAGGCAAGTAAATTCACTATTCCAACTTCATTAATTGTTGGTTTAGTTGTATTTTTCAACTCTTGGTCACGTTTGAAAAATTATAATCCTTTTGAACATCCTAATACAACTATGCCCATGACAATCAAATGGACTTTACTAGTCTTAAGCATTATTGTTGCATCTGTCTTGGTTCAACTGATTTATTATACTCGTAAAAATAGTCTAGAAAAGATGTTGGGCAGAGAATTGGGTCAACCAAGTTTTTATAAGTTTAAGCCAGAAAGTCCAGTGAAATTATCTATAAGTATTTTTAAATTATTATTATTTGGTATATTCATGTTTATCGCTTTTTCTGTTACTTTTATGTATTTAGGACATATTCTTGTCTTACTCGGAGTTGTGTTCATGGCGGTTATGGTGATTGGTTCTGTTAATGGTGCTTTTCAACCAATCGGCGAGTGGCGTTATCATATTATGGATAAAAAATAAAAGTTAATTTTTATTAAAAACTGATAAAACCAGTTTAAGTTTGATAACCAGTAGAATGCTCAACTTTTGAAAGGCTATATGATGTTACCCATTGGAAGTATTGTTTATTTAAAAGAAGGAAGCCGTAAACTGATGGACTTAAATAGAGGTGCTTACTTGAGCAATCTGGTGAAAAGCTTTTATTTGATTACTCGGGATGTATTTACCCAGTAGGACTTGATGCAGAACAAATCTGATATTTTAACGAAGAAAATATTGATAAAGTTGCTTATGAAGGCTTTAAGGATGACGAATTGGAAATATTTCTGAGCAGTTAGGAGAATTACATGACTAAAAAAATCAAGTTGCTTATTTGTTCCTTCATTGGGGTAGCTTTGATTATTTTTCTGTGGCATCAGTATAAGGTTAGTCACTTGGGGAAACTCAGTAATCAATATAGTTCGGGTGTCTATGCGCCTAGTAAGAAATTAGCTTTTCGTCATGAAGAAAAGGATTTATTAATAACAAAATGGAAATTAGCAGAAAATAAGACTGAATACCAAGTTATTTCAGAATCTGTCATGTTTGAGTTTGAACCATATGAATATACAACTTTAGGTAAAGATTATCTTGTTCATCAAAATATTCGTTTAAAAGAAAGGGGACTCTTTGCTTTGGGCTCTCATAGGGAGAGTGATGAGTATTGGACGATTGATATCTATGATTTAAAAGATTTAACAAAGAAACCCTATAGCATTGATCTTTTAAAGAGTATGGAAAATGGAAAAGATATTGTTGCTGTTGTATTTGGCAATGTTACTTTTGATGAGAAAGGACAGGAAGTTTTACCGATTACCTTGTATAATTCGAAAGAAGATAGGTTTACTAGATTATTAAACTTGGATACCAAAGAAATGGAAGGTTATATTCCTCAAACTGGTAATTTAGATGTTCTTCCAGGTTATGAATATTATCCAAACGAAATTTTTAACTTTCTAAATGGTTCCAATATTTCTGAAAAATTTGAAAAACAAGGTTTAGTCCTATCTAATGAAGGAAGAATGATTTATCCGAGCAAAGAAAAAGTTTCAAACAAGTATTTCAAAAGTCTGTTTCCTGATAATAAAGGAAAGTTAACCGAGGATAACAAAGTCTTTATTTTGGTGGATACGATTCCGAAGTTGTTAACACACTATGAGAGATTTTTTGAAAGTCCTAAGGAATTGTATAAAGATTTGGTGATTGAAGCGGACCACTCAACGGATGGTCGAGAACATACAGTTCAGTCTAAAGAAGAGTTTCTTCAGTATTATCAAGCTCCACAGGAGGAAAACTAATGTCTCAAAAACGAATCAACCCAGATGAAATTGAGAGTGTCAAAGCATCCTATACGGATATGAGTGATGTTTTATCAGAGGAAGTGGATTTTATAGAAGATGATTCTAGGAATGCGTTGAATGGTGCGACTTCATCTGTCAAAAAATTAAGTAAAGATATCGTCAGTGTCGTTGATGGGATGGATGCTTACTTAAATAGCGTTGCCCAAGCTTTTCGTCAGACTGATCTAGATATCGCATCAAGTATCGATACCGATTATCGAATGAGTAGCAACGCCATAACGCAAAAACATACCTATCGCCATAAACAAGAGGAATTGCTGAAGCAACAAAATCCATATTATCCAGGCTTACCATAGTAACTTTAGTTAACAAGGGTTTAAAAAGAGTAAGATTGCTAAATGCTCTATTTGAGGGAAAACGATAGGATTTTTATAAGACAAGACGCATTATATCAAGTTTTTTGTCGACTTGATATGGTGCGTTTTCGGCTCTTCGTCAACTGTAGTGGGTGATTTATAGATAACACCTAGAGAGAATCATTCTGGTTCTCTCTTTTTACATGCCTAAAGCGATGAGAGCTACGAAAAGAGACGTTTTGGTGACTGTTTTGACATAATCATATGCTTATCATAAACTATTTAGTTCTCATAAGAACTAAATAGTTGACTTTAGTTCTCTTGAGAACTATAATACTAAAATGATTAAATAATGGAAGTGGTTTTATGGAAAATCCTTTGCAAGTTTTTAAAACAGTCATTGCACAATTGGAGCAAGCCTCTGGTGAATTAGCTCAGAAATATGATATCAAGCCTTTAAAAGGGCCTCAAGGCAAGGCTTTGTATTATCTCTTTAAACACCAGGATGAAGAGATATTTATCAAAGACATTGAGCAGCGTCTCCATATTTCTAAGTCTGTTGCTAGCAATCTAGTGAAGCGAATGGAGCGAAATGGTTATCTACGCTTGGAGACTTCTTTAAAAGACAAACGTTATAAACGTTTAGTATTAACCAAAAAAGGGATTTCTAAAATTGAACCTTTGGAAGATTTTCATGTCGATTTAATGACACATCTTTTTGCGGGCATCAGTCCTGATGATGCAAGTGCAGTAGAGCGGGTGTTAGCACAGCTCCAAACGAATTTAAGGAAATACAAAGAGGAGAACGATGTTTAAATTATTGAAATATTTAAATGGTAAAGAGTGGGCGATGATTGCCCTATCTACCGTTTTTATTTGTTTAGCTGTCTGGATGGATATTGAAACACCAGCCTATATGTCAGATATTACCAAGTTACTTCAGGAAAAAGGAACAAGGACAGCTGATATTATGGAACCGGGTTGGAAAATGCTTGGTTTGTCTTTAGGCAGTTTTATCATGGCAGTTTGTGTCGGTTTTTTGGCAGCTCGAACAGCAGCTAGTTTTACGACGCGTTTGCGTTCCGAAATTTTCAATCAGGTTATGGATTATTCCGATGCTGAGATCAAACAATTCTCCGTACCAAGCCTCTTAACCAGAACAACCAATGACCTAACGCAGTTACAAATTTTAATTACCATGGGTATGCAGGTAGTAACACGTGGTCCTATTATGGCAATCTGGGCCTTGACCAAGATTTGGGGTAAAAGTAGTGAGTGGACCTGGTCCGTTGCTATTGCGGTTGCAGTAGTCATGCTCTTGTTAGCAACTCTTTTGATTTTTGCTTTTCCGCGTTTACAAAAGGTCCAAAAATACACTGATGGGCTTAATGCAACCATGCGTGAAATTTTATCAGGGATTCGCGTTGTCCGAGCCTATAATGCTGAAGACTATCAAGATGCAAAATTTTCAGAGCAAAACCTAGCTCTGACTCGTCTGAATCTTTTTGTCAGTCGCCTATTTGCCTTGATGAATCCAGTCATGACAGTAGTTTCCAGTGGTTTGACCTTGGCTATTTATTGGATTGGGGCTCAGATGATTGATAATATCGCTATCAAGATGACGTCAAGGGCAGCTGCTATGGCTAGCGTTCAAGACAGAATCTCTGTTTTTAGTGATATGGTTGTTTTTTCATCCTACGCTATGCAAGTTGTCATGGGCTTTATGATGATGGTCGCTATCTTTATTATCCTACCGCGTGCCTTGGTGTCAGCAGGGCGGATTAATGAAGTGCTTTCTTTGGAACCAAGCATTATCTTCAAGAAAACATCAACTGAGAAATTAGTTGAAAAAGGCCAAGTAGAATACCGAAATGTTACCTTCAAATATGCCCAAGAATCAGAAGCAGTTGTCGAAAATATCTCCTTCAAAGCTAGTGCAGGTCAAACGATTGCCTTTATCGGGTCAACTGGTTCTGGTAAAACAAGTTTGGTTAAACTTTTACCACGTTTTTATGATGTTACGTCAGGACAGATTTTAGTTGATGGTATTGATATTAAGGATTACAGTCATGAGGAACTCAATAATAAAATTGGTTATATCCCTCAGAAAGCTGTACTCTTTAGTGGAACTATTCGCTCTAACATGATCTTTGGTGAGAGCGGTCAAAAACAACCAGATGATCAAGCTATTTGGGATGCGCTAGAATTGGCTCAAGCTAAAGACTTTGTCCAGGCTAAAGAAGACGGACTTGAGACGGAAGTGGCACAAGGTGGAACAAATTTCTCTGGTGGTCAACGCCAACGATTGGCGATTGCGCGTGCCCTTGCTCGTAAACCGGAAATGTTGATTTTTGACGATTCCTTCTCTGCCCTTGATTACAAGACGGATCGTATTTTGCGTCAGGCCTTAAATGAAAAAACGGGACAGATGACCAAACTCATTGTTGCTCAAAGGATTTCAACCATTATGGATGCGGACCAAATCTTAGTATTGGATCAAGGTCAGGTTGTTGGTCAAGGCACTCATAAGGAACTTTTGGCAAACAATAGCGTTTACCAAGAAATTGCCTATTCACAATTATCTAAGGAGGAATTGGACCGTGAAAACTAAGAAAAGATCATTACTCAGCCAGTCTTTTCCTTTCTTGAAAGGCTTCCGGTTTGTTTTTGTACTGGCTATTATGTTTACCATCTGTTCAAGTATCATTACGGTTATTGGACCGGATAAGCTAAAAGAAATCACCGACGTTATTACAGAAGGTATTGTTTCCACGGTTGACATGGCTAAAATCAAGGACATTGGTTTCCAGTTAGCCTTCCTTTATGGTGGCGGTGCTCTTTTGTCTTACTCGGCTAGCTTTATCATTTCAACTATGATTCAGCATTTTTCACAACGCATGCGCATAGCCATTGCTGAAAAAATTAATCGTGTGCCTTTGTCATACTTTGACGCTCATTCACAGGGAGATACTCTATCACGTGTGACCAATGATGTGGATAATATGACCCAGGCTTTAAACCAGAGTTTGACGACTCTCGTTTCATCTAGTGTTCTCTTAGTTGGTTCCATTATCATGATGTTTAAAACCAATGGCATCATGGCTGGGACAGCGATTGGATCAGTTCTCTTAGGTTTCTTGCTAAGTATGGTCATTATGATGAAAAGCCAACCTTTCTTTAAGCGTCAGCAGGATAATTTAGCGGCGATTAATGGTTACGTTGAGGAAACGTATACAGGGCATAATCTGGTTATTTCATACAATGCCAGAGAACAAGCCAAAACAAGATTCGAAGAGCTCAATCAAAATCTTTACAGCAGTATGTGGCAGTCCCAATTTTTCTCAGGGATTATGATGCCCATGATGCAGTTTATTGGTAATTTTGGCTATGTTATGGTCTGCTTGGTTGGAGCTAAACTGGTCATTGATGGTGACATCACGATGGGAACTATTGTCGCTTTTATGACTTATGTTCGTATCTTCTCTCAACCTCTTGGGCAAATGGCTCAGGGGGCTACACAAATGCAAACTGTTTCCGCAACGATGGGAAGAATTTTTGAATTCCTCGATGCGCCTGAAATGGAAGACGAAAGTTCTAAAAATCAGCAATTATTAGACATTAAAGGTCATGTCGATTTTGACCATGTGACTTTTGGGTATACACCTGAAAAAACGATTATTAAGGATTTTTCAGCTCAAGCCAAACCTGGTCAAAAGGTGGCCATTGTTGGTCCGACTGGGGCTGGTAAAACAACCATTGTCAATCTCCTCATGCGTTTTTATGAGCTCAACAGTGGTAGCATTAGTATCGATCAAGTCAATGTACACGACATGACGCGAGAAGAAGTCCATAATGCCTTCTCAATGGTTCTACAAGATACTTGGCTCTTTGAAGGGACGATCAAAGAAAACTTGATTTACAACCAGACTCATATCACAGATGAGCAAGTAGTTGAAGCGGCAAAGGCTGTTGGAATCCATCACTTTATCATGACCCTTCCTAAAAATTACGACAGTGTCTTGGATGATACCTTAACCTTGTCAGTTGGTCAGAAACAGCTCTTGACCATTGCACGTGCTCTTTTGAAAGATGCACCGCTCTTGATTTTGGATGAAGCGACCTCATCTGTCGATACACGTACGGAAGAGTTGATTCAAAAAGCCATGGACAAACTTATGGAAGGCAGAACATCCTTTGTCATCGCTCACCGTTTGTCAACAATCCGAAACGCTGATTTAATTTTGGTCATGAAAGATGGTAACATCATCGAGCAGGGTAATCATGAAACCTTGATGACTGAAAATGGTTTCTATGCGGATCTTTATAATTCGCAATTTGAAGTGGCTTAAGAGATTGATGTTAGCCTAATTATGGAAAGCTGGTCTATTGGTGACTAGCTTTTTCTTATATTTGGAATTGTTATACTATTGAAAATCAAAAGATGACGTTGTCAAGTTTACCTTGATGAACTTCAGTTCTACCTGCGGCTTCTTTCCTAGTCAGATTTTGTTTTTCTTCGAGTATTAGTTATTTTCTTTGAAATTTCATCTAAAATATCAGATAATGGAGAATATCTGAAAGGAGGTATCCGATGACTAAACATAGAAAGAAGTGGTTTGATCGTTTTATTTACATCATATTGATTATAACCGCTATCTATAGTTTTACCCGTTTGTTTGAGTCCAGTGATACCTCAGATAAAAAAAATAAAATTACTATTGCAGCTGTCGGTGATAGTATTACCTATGGAGCAGGAGTCGCGTCAACTCGGGAGACAGACTCTTATCCAGCACTGTTGCAAGAGGCTTTAGGACAAAACTATCACGTTATCAATTTTGGTTTAAGTGGTAGGACATTATTGTCTCATACTGCGAAACCTTATTTCAAAGAGTCTTTAGCTAAAAAATCCTTTGCAGTAAATCCCGATATCGTCATCATCATGTTGGGAACCAATGATTCTAGAGAAGTTTATTGGCAACCAAAGCGTTATCAAAAAGAATACTTAGCAGTTATTAAGCGTTACCAGGCTTTAGAGAGTCACCCTAAAATCTATATCATGATTCCACCTCGTGTCTTTTTTGAAAATCCCCAACCTACTTATCCTAATAATAAGGTTGTAGATGGTCAATTAAGAAACCTGATTCCTAAAATAGCTGAGAAAGCAGGAGTATCAGTGATTGATCAATATAAAGGAACTGAAAATCATCCAGAATGGTTTAGTGATCAACTGCATCCAAATTTAGAGGGTAATCAAGCTATTGTTCAAGCTATTTTAAAGCAGACAAGTCTAAAAGCAGCGAAACGAAACTAAAATGAGTCTTCTAAGTCAATTCTTGACTTAGAAGCTTCTTTTTTTACTTGAGGGTAACTGGCCAGCGAGACTTATGTTAAGATAGAACTAGGATGATGATAGAAAGGGGGTACAAGTGACTAAGAAATTTAGAACTATACTGGTTAGTCTATTACTTTTGTTGGTTTTTATCTTTCTAGCCACTTGGAGAGAAGATAGTAGGACAAAGAATGCTATAAAAAAGGTTTGGATCATTACTGATTTACACCAATTATCACCTGATTTACAGGATGGTAAAAGTGCCTTTAAAACCATTCAAGCGACGGCGGCTGGTAAGGATTTGCGGTATGGTAAAGACAGAATGGAAGCCTTACTTCTTCAAGCAAAAAGAGAAAAGCCGGACTTATTAATCGTTAGTGGTGATTTGACCTTTAATGGAGAGTACCAAAGTTTGAAGGATTTATCAGAGTCTTTTCAAACTTTTGAAAAAAATGGTATTCAAGTTCTTGTTGAACCTGGCAATCATGATATTGCGGACGGATGGGCGCGTGAATTTCGGGGGAATAAGCAGTATAAAACCAAGCAAATTTCAAAAGATGACTTTGAAACTCTTATGGCTGATTTTGGTTATCAGGAGGCCGATGCAAGGGACAAATCTTCCTTGACTTACCTAGCGAAGGTCAGCCCCAAACAGTGGTTTTTGATGATTGATTCTAATATTTATAGTGATGACGTTGGAAAGGGAGCACCTGCTACAAATGGACGCTTGAAGAAAAAAACTTTATCTTTCATTGAGAAACAATTATCAGCTGCTAAGGAGCAAGGGGCATTGGTTATTCCTGTTATGCACCATAATGTGCTCAATCAACATCAACGACCGCAGCAAGGATATACTTTGGATAATGCACCTGATTTGAGAAAACTATATGCTAAGTATGATCAGAAGATTGCTTTATCAGGGCATATCCATACTCAAAATATCAAGCAAGAAACCCTAATTGGTGGTACTAGCTTAACTGAAATTGTTACAGGAGCTTTCTCTATACCTCCAGCTAGTATTGGTGAATTGCGATTTGAGAAGGATAGTTTGTATTATCAGCAACTAGCTCTAGATGTAAATCCTTGGTTGAAAAAGCAGTCAGTGACCAATAATCAAGACTTAATCAATCATCGTCAGTATATGGACAGCATTTTTAATGATGCTAGTAATCTCTTAGTTCATATGAGACTACATGATGAAGGATGGTATGATGGCGAAGTGGCAGAAGAAGTGTCAACCATTATTAAATCGGTTAACTTAGCTTATTTTACAGGTCAACCTATAGATAACCATTGGATGGAAGAACATGTCTATCGAAAGAAAATATATCAAGAAGTTAAGACAAATCACCCAGATAGTTTCGTAGTGACCTATGTAGAGCAAGTTTTAGCAGAGAGTCGCGATGGCTCAGATCAAAAAATTAGGATTACTCTAAAGACGCCAAAGGAGACAGACGATGACAATGACAATGACTAGTATTTGTAAAGCCATTAAGGCAGATACGGCTAATCACGTTTATACGGCGAACGGTATTGAACCGCTTTATCAAGTCAGTCCAACTGCCAAAGTTCTGTTGATTGGCCAGGCACCAGGACTGAAAGCGCAAGAAAAGCAGAAGCTCTTTCAAGATCCGAGTGGGGATCGGTTAAGAGAATGGTTAGGTGTTGAGAGCAGTTTTTTTACGAGTCGGGACAACTTGCTATTTTACCCATGGATTTTTACTTTCCAGGAAAGGGAAAAGCAGGTGATTTACCACCTCGCAAAGGACAAGCAGAGAAATGGCACTCGCTTCTAATGAAAGAGATGCCAAATATTACACTGACATTGCTAATAGGTAAGGCGGCTCAGGATTATTATTTGACCGATAAGAGGATCTTAACGGACCGTGTGGCAGCTTACCAAGATTATTTGCCTGATTATCTACCTCTGCCTCATCCGTCACCTCGAAATAATATCTGGCTAAGCAAACACCCGTGGTTTGAAGAGGAGCTCCTACCAGACTTGAAAAAACTTTTAAGGGGCATTTTTGACCATTGATGGCAGAAAAAATTGTAAATGTCTTGCCAAGTTAGCCACTTTAAAGTATAATGAATAAGACCGTGTAAATGGTATCTTATCTTGAGGAGGTGAAATCAATGTCAAAAACAGTCGTACGTAAAAATGAATCACTCGATGATGCACTTCGTCGTTTCAAACGTTCTGTGACTAAAGCTGGTACTCTTCAAGAGGCACGTAAACGTGAACACTATGAAAAACCATCTGTAAAACGTAAACGTAAATCAGAAGCAGCTCGCAAACGTAAAAAATTCTAATAACTATTAGAAAACCCTATTTGGGGCATCTTTTATCAGCTATCAGAAGTTGATAGAAAACGAAGATTTAGAGAGGACCGTCTTGGTCTTCTCTTTTTTTTTATTTTAAAAGCTAGGAAAAATCATTCATAAATCTTGCAGCTTCGATCTCATAATAGGTGATTTTGAAAGCGCTGTTTTTCATCTGTTTTCATTTATGTTATACTGTTTTTAGGAGGTGATAGGATGAAAGGTTTGACATTAATCAGAAACTGTTGCTTAGGCTTTTTAGGGCTATCTTTACTTTTCGCTGGATTTTATGATATCCATCAGTCAATGACTAGATCGACACCGAGAAAAACAACTAAGCTTAAACAAGCCCGCATTGTTGCTAACGGTGACATTCTTATTCACGATATCTTATATGCAAGTGCTTTAAAAGCAGATGGTTCTTATGATTTTGAGCCTTACTTTACCTATGTGACTGATCGTATTTCGAAGGCTGATTTGGCTATTGGTGATTTTGAAGGAACGATTTCTCCTGATTATCCTCTTGCTGGCTATCCCCTATTTAATGCTCCTGAGGAAATAGCAGAGACTTTAGAGAAGACAGGCTATGATGTTATAGATTTAGGACATAATCACATTTTAGATTCTGGATTGTCTGGCGCAATCAATACTTCACAGACTTTTAATGATTTAGGACTAGACACCATTGGATTCTACAAAAAAGATAGGAATCAAGAAGGCTTTCTCATTAAGGAAGTTAACGGTATCAAAATTGCAATTTTAGCTTATGCATACGGTTATAATGGTATGGAAGCCAATCTAACAAATCAAGAGTATGAGAAACATATGGCTGATCTTGATACCAAAAAGATCAAAAAAGAATTAGAACGAGCAGAAAAAGAAGCCGATGTCACTATAGTTATGCCACAGATGGGTACAGAATATGACCTAGAACCTTCTGAAGACCAAGTCAAGCTCTATCATAAGATGGTATCATGGGGCGCTGACGTTATCTTTGGGGGTCATCCTCACGTTATCCAACCATCAGAGACTCTGGAGATAGAAGGTGAGAAGAAATTGATTATCTATTCTATGGGAAATTTCATTTCTAATCAACGAGCAGAAATCATGGAAAATAAATGGCCTGAACGAGGGTTACTAATGGATGTGACCTTTGAAAAATCTAATAACAAAACACGTATTAAGACAGTGAAAGCTCATCCAACTTTAGTTGAAGCAAAACCAAAAGGGACTTTCGCTCCAGAAGGTTATGAACTGTATGATTACCGTGTTATGATTTTAGAGGATTTTATCGCAGGGGGAAAATATCGTCAAAAAATAGATAAAGCATTACAGCAGAAGGTTGATACTGCCTATAAGGAAACAAAGGAGTTAGTGAACTTACAATGGTAAACATTAAGAGGCAATCTGTATCCTTATTTTCAAAAACTTATAAGCAGGTGAGAGAGCTCTATCGAACAGTTTTTCCTATTGAAGAGCGTCTTCCGTTTATTTTCTTGATATTAAACAGTTATCGGACGATAGCTTCGGCATACGCCTACTATCAGGAGGAGAAGTTTATTGGCTTTGCTTATATCATGCACGATAAAGATTACTTATTTATCACTTATTTAGGTGTCAATCCCGAACATCATTCGCAAGGATTTGGTAGCCAGATATTAGCAGAGTTAAAAAAATTGGCAGATGGACGGCATATGATTTTAAGCATTGAACCGATGGATACTAAAGCAGATAACTACCATCAGCGACTAAAACGCCTTGCTTTTTATGAGAAAAATGGTTTTACATTGACTCAGGTATTTTATCAAGAGAATCAAGAAATGTTTCAGTTTATGGTAACAGATCCAAGTCTTAATTGGAAAGCTTTTGAAAAATTCTTGAAGCAATCCTTCTTAGGGCTTGCTTCCATTACCTTTTTAGAAAAAACTTAAACTAAGCATATAACACTTGAAATCATTAATAAAAAGTGGTAGACTTGTAATGTTGACTAAATGCACATCCTGTGCAACCGCGCGAAAATTGTTTAAGTAGGTCTCGTACCTCGCAATCTAGGCGAGTCTTCACAGAGGTAAAACCTCAAACCAATATTTTTATAGGAGGTGCATCATGAGCACATACGCAATCATCAAAACTGGTGGTAAACAAGTTAAAGTTGAAGTAGGTCAAGCTATCTACGTTGAAAAAATTGACGCTGAAGCTGGCGCAGAAGTGACTTTTAACGAAGTTGTTCTTGTTGGTGGTGAAACTACTAAAGTCGGTACTCCAGTTGTTGAAGGAGCTACAGTCGTTGGTACTATCGAAAAACAAGGTAAACAAAAGAAAGTTGTTTCTTACAAATACAAACCTAAAAAAGGTAGCCACCGTAAACAAGGTCACCGTCAACCTTACACTAAAGTTGTTATCAACGCTATCAACGCTTAATCTTTATGATTCAAGCAACCTTTATTCGGACAAATCAGCAACTTGCTAGTGTTGAACTAACAGGCCATGCTGGAAGTGGTGAATTTGGTTATGATATCGTATGTGCAGCCGTTTCGACGCTAGCGATTAACTTAGTTAATTCTTTAGAAGGTTTAACGAACTGTACAGCAGATGTAACAATCGATGAGATTGATGGCGGTTATATGAAGATAGCCATATCTGACTTAGCTGACCTTAAAAATGAGAAGGTTCAACTATTATTTGAATCATTTCTCCTAGGCATGACTAATTTAGCTGAAAACTCTAGTGAGTTTATTACAACAATCGTCATTGCCAATTAAACAAAGAGAGGACAAACATTATGTTAAAAATGAATCTTGCTAACTTGCAACTTTTCGCCCACAAAAAAGGTGGAGGTTCTACATCAAACGGACGTGATTCACAAGCTAAACGCCTTGGTGCTAAAGCTGCTGATGGACAAACTGTTTCAGGTGGTTCAATCCTTTACCGTCAACGCGGAACTCATATCTACCCAGGAGCTAACGTAGGTCGTGGTGGTGATGATACACTTTTCGCAAAAGTTGAAGGTGTTGTACGTTTCGAACGTAAAGGACGCGATAAAAAACAAGTATCTGTTTACCCAATCGCTAAATAATGCGTAAAAGCGTATAAGAATAGGCTTTCCGAGGTTTCGGAAGGCCTGTTTTTTTGTTTTGTTAGCCAATATGGACGAGTGGTTGAGTCATCGTTTGATTGAAATAATGCTTAGACTACTGTAGATGATTATTGCTCTTTATCCCTTTATTGTTAGTAGATTTTATGGATTAATTTAGTTGAATTATCAAAAAATTCTATAAAATGCTTGACAGGTAGAAAATCATGTATTATACTTAGTGACAATCATAAACAAAGGAGAACAAGGAATGCTTTTAAGTCGGTTAAACGATACTAAACAAAATACTTTCTTTAACTTTAGTTTCTTTAGATAACCTTTTGTAGCTCTTAGGTACAAACGGTGCGCAAGTTTGTATCTATGAGGCTAAAGCATTTTAAGGTTGACTTGGCTGATTAGATTTTATCTAACTGGTCGAGATCACTACTTGATAAGTGACTTTTTGATAAAGTCAATTCAAACCAGTTAGAGTTATTCTAACTGGTTTTTTGTTTATGATGACACTTTTGTAAATGTTTAGGAAAGTCATCCTATAGTCGAATGAATGAACTTTCAGACAAGGAGTTGAGAGGTGGACAGTACTCGAGTACGACAAGCCGAAGGTGATTATGTATCAAAGTTAATTCAAAAGACTATATTTCTTATATTTTCGAAAATCACAACTATATGTTGTTAAATTGGTTGACTGTAGCTAAGCTTTTCTTAGTCTATCTCATCTGATTTTGATTTTCGTTAATTACTGATAGCACAGATTATTTGGAGGATTTGAAAATGAAAAAATCATGGAAAACAATTGTTACTCTTGGGGCAGCTTCGTTATTATTAGCAGCATGTTCTCAATCTGGAGATAAGACTAGTTCAAAGGAAGTACCACAAATTGGTATTCTGCAGTATGTGGAGCATGAATCTCTCACAGCGGCACGCAAGGGCTTTGAAAAAGGATTAGCAGAAGAAGGTTATCAGGATGGTGAAGATATTAAAATAGCTTATGAAAACGCTCAAGGAGACCAGGCTAATCTTCAATCTATCTCTGAAAAATTAGTATCAGATAATGATTTGGTGTTAGGGATTGCTACACCAGCTGCTCAGTCTTTAGTGACTGCATCGTCAGATACGTCCATTTTATTTACTGCTGTAACAGATCCAGTTTCTGCTAAATTGGTAAAAACGATGAAAACACCAGATGGCGTAGCAACTGGTACAAGTGATATGTCTCCTGTCGATGAACAGGTTAAATTAATTCAGAAAGTTCTACCAAATGCTAAAAAAGTGGGTATCATGTATACCACGAGTGAGCGTAATTCAGAAGTTCAAGTTGAAGAAGCTGAAAAACTCTTTAAGAAAGCTGATATCAAAGTTATTAAGAAGGGGATTTCATCAACTAATGATGTGCAGGACACAGCCAAAAGCCTCATGAAGGATGTAGATCTGATTTTTGTGCCAACTGACAATATTATTGCTAGTGCGATCCCTATCCTTAGAGATTTGTCAAAAGAGAGTAAAGTTCCTGTTGTGGGTGGCTCCGCAGATATGGTTGGTGAAGGTTTACTTTTCTCATATGGACCAGACTACGAGAAACTTGGGGAACAAACCGCTAAAATGGCTGTCAAAGTTCTAGAGGGAGAAGACGTTTCTAAGCTGTCTGCTCAATACCCAGAAGCTTTGAATGTAGCAGTTAATGATGATATGGCTAAGGCATTAGATATTGACGTTTCAGGTATCGAAAAAGATAAATAAGTTTAAATTCTACCCGAGATTGTAAATAAAAAGTAGGAAAGGAATACTGGCATGAAAACATTTAACACACTATTTACATCATTCTTTTTTGACTGTATTTATAGTGATTAGATGTTTGTATCTATAGGTACAAGCAGTTGATTGTATCTATAGAAGTGGGCTAATAAAAGATTCTTTTTTGAGCTCCCATTCTTTAAAAATCTAGGGCATTATCAGCACTTTTATCTGATATCTTTCAATTGTCAAAACTATAGGTTTTAATGAGTTAGATAAGGTAATTTAGATAACGGAGGGATACGATGATGAAGTGTAGGTTAGGTTTATTAGGATTGTTAGCTAGTGCTAGTTTATTGCTAGGAGCTTGTTCATCTAGGAGTGAGCAAGCCAATGTTAAGCATATAGGGATTTTGCAGTATATGGAGCATGAGTCTCTGACGGAAACCCGAGAGGGTATTATAGAAGAGCTTGAAAAGCAAGGTTATGAAAATGGCAAGGATATTGTTCTTGATTATCAGAATGCTCAGGGGGATCATGCTTCTTTACAAAGTATTTCTGAAAACTTGGTTAAGGATAATGATCTAGTGATTGGTATTACGACACAATCCTCTCAGGCACTTCAGGTGGCTAATACTGATAAACCAATCATTTTCTCAGCTGTGACTGATCCAGTTTCAGCTAAATTGGTTAAATCTATGAAAAATCCTGATGGTTTAGTAACAGGTGTTAGCAATCGTCAACCTCTGGAGCCTCTATTTACAGCATTGCAAACAGTTTTACCTAAAGCGAAAACAGTCGGAATAATGTACACAACTAGTGAAAGAAATGCTGAGGTGCAAGTTGAGAATGCCAAAGCCTTATTAAAAAAAGCCGGCTATAAAATGATCGTCAAAGGTATTACATCAACCAATGATGTTCAAGATGCTGCCAAGCAGTTGATGAAGGAGACGGATGTTTTGTATGTACCAACAGATAATATTGTGGCGAGTGCCATGACTTTATTAGGGGATTTATCAAGGGAAAGTGGTATACCCGTTATTGGTGGATCAGCCGATATGGTAGAAGAGGGAGGTTTGATGACTTATGGTCCTGATTACCGTGCATTGGGACGTCAAACTGCTCAAATGGCTATCAAGGTTTTGAAAGGTCAAAAAGTAAATGACATACCAGCCGAATACCCTAAAGATACCGAGTTAGTTGTGAATGAAGAAATGGCAAAGGACTTAAAAATTAATACCAAAGACCTCAATAAGAAGTGAAAGTTAGCTGAATCGCTAGATGACTATAGATGACCCGTGTAGTGAGAAAATAAAATATTTTTGAATTATTCAGAAAAATCTATTGACAAATGATTTCTTTTAAGATAAACTTAGAACCATCATAAAACAAGGAGAAAGAAATATGTTAAAACAAACGTCTGCCATGATGGGTCAAGCAAACTCATATTATTACTTTGGTTTCTTTAGATAGACGTTTGTAACCTTGTAGGTACAAACGTTCCCAGTTTGTATCTATGAGGCTAAAGCATTTTTCAACTGTCAATAGCCGATTAGATGATATGAGTCTAAGCGGCTATTTTTAGGATTTATGCATGCACCTAGAAAACCGGTTAGGCGAATAGTCTAATCGGTTTTTGTTTTATGGATTATCCTCTGTCATTATTGAGCTAATAAGGAGAAGGAGTATGAAAAGACAATTCAAAGTTATTCTAGGACTAGCTGCGGTAGCATTACTTTTGAGTGCATGTTCTCAATCTTCGGGACAAGCTTCTAAAGATGTTAAGCATGTCGGCATTTTACAATATGTTGAATTGGAGCCTCTGGATGCCGCACGAGAAGGTTTTATAAAGGAGTTAGAAAAACATGGTTACAAAGATGGTAAGACAATTGAAATTGATTATCAAAATGCTCAAGGTGACCAATCATCCTTGCCTACGATGTCAGAAAAACTAGTTTCTGATAATGATATTGTGTTAGGAATAGCGACACAGCCAGCGCAATCCTTGACGAGTATGTCAACGGATACTCCTGTGCTTTTTACAGCCGTATCTGATCCAGTTTCTGCAAAGGTCATTGAATCTTTTGATAAGCCTGGAGGTCGCGCTACAGGAACAACCAATATGGCTCCAGTTAAAGAACGCGTAGAGCTTTTGAGAAAAGTAATGCCGGAAGTCAAGACAGTTGGTATTATGTATACAACAAGTGAGCTTAATTCAGAGTTACAAGTTGAAAAAGCAAAAAAAGCGTTTGAGGAAGCTGGTATCAAAACAGTAGTAAAAGGGATCTCGTCAACAAATGACATTCAGGATACAGCGAGAACATTAATGGAACAAACGGAAGTTCTATTTATGCCGACAGATGGTCTTATTGATAGTTCGATTTCGATTGTCACTGATTTGTCTAAGGAATTAAAGATTCCAGTTGTTTCAGGATCCGCTGATTTAGTTAAAAAAGGTGTCCTGTTTGCTTATGGTCCAAACTATGAGAAGTTGGGGCGCCAGACAGCTCGTCAAGCCATAAAAATTTTAGAAGGTAAGGATATTGCGACCATTCCAGCAGAAGAACCTCAAGGTATGGATGTTACTGTCAATGATGAGATGAGTGAGTTGTTAGGAATTGATCTCACTTCTATTACAAAAAAGTAAGGAGAATAACATGAAGAAATTATTTGGAGCCATTTTAGGACTTTTAGCTGTTAGTGTATTTTTAGTAGCCTGTTCTCAGTCGTCTGACAAAGGTGATAAGGACGCTAAACATATTGGTATCTTACAATATGTTGAATTTGAAACCTTAGATGTTGCGCGTGAGGGATTCGTCGATGAATTGTCTAAGGCAGGTTATGAGGATGGCAAGAACATTGTCATCGACTACCAAAATTCTCAAGGAGATCAAGCCAATCTTCAAAGTATTTCTGAAAAGTTGGTTAAGGATAATGACCTAGTGCTTGGCATCGCAACACCAGCAGCTCAGGCCTTGGCGACAGCTTCGTCAGAAGTACCAGTCACTTTTACAGCTGTGACAGATCCTCTGTCTGCCAAGTTGGTCAAGAGTATGAAGAAGCCAGGCGGTAATGTAACAGGGACTACCGATATGGCTCCGACCAAGGAACGTGTGGCTTTATTGAAAAAAGTCATGCCAAACTTGAAAAAAGTTGGGATTATGTATACGACCAATGAGCGTAACTCAGAAGTTCAGGTCAAAGAAGCCCAAAAGGTTTTCAAAAAAGAAGGCATTGAAGTCGTGACAAAGGGAATTGCCTCAACAAATGATGTACAGGATACTGCGCGTTCACTGATGAACCAAACAGAAGTGCTTTACATGCCTACGGATAATCTCATTGATAGTTCTATTACTCTTGTCACTGAGTTATCCAAGGAAATGAAGATTCCAGTTTACGCAGCTAATGCAGACTTGGTTGAAAAAGGTGCACTCTTCTCATACGGGCCAGACTTTGAAGAGCTAGGTCGTCAAACAGCTCGTCAAGCAGTTAAGATTCTAGAAGGTAAAAATGTCTCAGATATTTCAGTTGAAACACCTGAAAACCTTACAGTAAAGGTTAATGATGAAATGGCGAAACTGTTAAACATTGATATGTCAGCAGTTGAAGATAAAAAATAAAGGTTAGAAAAAAGGAAAATAAGATGTTGGATATTGTATTATCAAGTATTTCACAAGGGCTACTTTGGTCCATTATGGCTATTGGGGTATTCATTACCTTTCGTATTTTAGATATTGCGGATTTATCAGCTGAAGGGGCTTTTCCTATGGGTGCGGCAGTAGCTTCTGTTAGTATCCTCAATGGTTGGCACCCTGTTTTAGCAACACTAGCAGGTTTGGCTGGGGGAATGCTTGTTGGACTTGTAGCTGGTTTTCTCCATACTAAAATGAAGATTCCACCATTGTTGACAGGGATTATCACCTTAACAGGATTATACTCAACCAATCTTTTGGTAATGGGGCGTTCAAATGTGTCTCTTTCTATGCAAAATACCTTGGTAAGCATGTTTCAAGATTTGGGTCTTGATAAAACTTACGCTGTCATTCTTATTGGTGTCATCTTCATTTCCTTGGTTATTTTGTCTCTCATGCTGTTCTTAAATACTCAGCTTGGTCTTTCCCTTCGTGCGACTGGCGATAACATCCATATGGGGCAGGCTAATGGTATCAATGTTAATCAAATGAAGGTGTTAGGCTACATGATTGGGAATGGTTTGATTGCCCTTTCTGGTGCACTGTTAGCACAAAATAATGGCTACGCTGATCTTAATATGGGGGTGGGAACCATTATCATCGGTTTGGCTTCTGTGATCTTAGCTGAGGTGATTATCAAACATTTGCCACTTGGAAAACGCCTTATCTCTATTGTTTTAGGTTCTGTCATTTACCGCTTGATTATTGTGGTCATCCTAACAGCTAGTGTGGATGCTCAAATGATTAAACTGGTATCAGCAGTTCTCCTTGCTATCATCTTGTACATTCCTGAAATTCGCTCAAAACTTGGTGTAAAATCATCTAAATCCCTAACGGAGGAAAACTAACATGTCTTTACTTAGCTTACAAAATGTGCATAAAATTTTTGAAAAAGGAACCATCAATGAAAACCATGTCCTTCGTGGCTTAGATTTGGATGTCGAAGAGGGGGATTTTATCTCTATTATCGGTGGTAATGGTGCTGGTAAATCAACCCTACTTAATACGATTGCTGGTGCTATCCAGATGGATGAGGGAGAGATTTCACTTAAAGGAAAATCTATCAAGAAGGATTCGGTTGCCACTCGCTCAAAACATATTAGTCGTGTGTTTCAAGACCCCCGAATGGGAACAGCCACTAATTTAACTATTGAAGAGAATATGGCGATTGCCTATCTTCGTGGAAAAAAACGTAGTATTTTCAAAAAAGCAGTGACTGATAAGGAACGTGAACTTTTTAAAGAAGCATTAAAAGAATTAGGCCTTGGTTTAGAAAATCGTATGAAAACAGATGCTGGATTCTTATCTGGTGGGCAACGTCAAGCTTTAACGCTTTCTATGGCAACGCTTGTTAGACCGGATATTCTCCTCTTAGATGAGCATATCGCTGCTCTTGATCCCAAAACAAGTGATATGGTAATGGCTTTAACTAAAAAAGTAGTAGAAGAACATGCTTTGACAACGCTTATGATTACCCACAATATGGAACACGCTATCGAGTACGGTAATCGTCTCGTGATGTTATATCAAGGGAAAATTGTCGTTGATGTCAAAGGAGAAGAAAAGAAAAATCTAACCGTTTCGCAACTCATGGATCTCTTCCATAAAAACTCTGGTCAAATGCTTAATGACGATGCCCTTGTCTTAGGATAGTAATACTCATTGAAAATTAAAATCTGAAGTTGTCGAATTTACCTTGATGAACTTCAGTATTATCTACGGCTCTTTCCTTAGCGAGATTTTGATTTTCTTCGAGTATAAAAGAACCAGCTTAGTTTAACTAGGCTGGTTTTGATTTATTTAATTGACTGAGATTTGTTCTAAAAGGATGTCAGGTGTCGTTGTCGGTAATATACGAACACGGTTTAGAGACATTAAGCCATCAGCAGCACTTGCTAGACCTTCATTAGTTGTTAGTCCTAGCTTATAACCAGCTTGCTTAGATAAGTCAATCGTTTCTTGACTATACCGCCCTGAAGGATAGGCTATCGTTGTTGTTTTTTGGGTTAACTCATGGTCTAGAAAATCCTTGCTATCAACGAGTTCGCCTAATTGACTTGTAGTATCAGCTATGCTTAAATCAGGATGATTAACGGTATGCCCTTGAAAGGACATGCCATGTTTAGACATTTCTGCCATCTGTTTGACGGTCACATTGCCAGTTGAGTGATTTTGGACAAAGCCAGTGATGATATTGTTAGTTGCCTTGGCTTTGTATTTCTTAAGAATGGGGTAGGCATGGGTGTAAAAATCTGCATTGCCGTCATCAAAGGTAATCCAAACGACTTTTTTCTGTGGCAGTTTATTGCTGGTTAAAGCTTTGTAGGCTTCTTTTGGGCTTAGGAAGTAGTATCCAGAGTCTGATAATGCCTTAATGTGTTGTTCAAAAAGATCTGGAGCGACAATCAGATTAGCATTGGCACTTTCTTCAGGAGACATTTCATGGATGGCATGATACATGAGAATGGGGATTTGCACTGGCTGCTCTTGTTTTTTCCAAGTCAATTTTTGGGACGTCTTCTTGGTTTCTTGTTGCTTCACCTTATTTTTAGCCATAACAGTCTGACTAGCAGATATTCCCAAGCTTAACATTAAGCTTAAAGCTACACAACTTAGAGATAAGAGTAGATTAATTATTTTCTTTTTTGACATAGATAACTCCTCATCAGTTTCTTCTATTATATCACAAGAAAATAGAGGAAATCTTGTAAATTCTCAAAACATTCTGCTATACTAGATGGAGTAATGCAAACAGAAAAAAACGAGGTACATTATGGTAGTTAAGATCGGTTTACTTGGTTTTGGGACAGTTGCCAGTGGTATTCCCTACTTATTAAAAGAGAATTATTCAAAAATTGCTACCTTAGCAGGGATTGATATTGAGATTAGTAAAGTTTTGGTTAGATCAATGGATGAAGCTAACCGCTTGGTTTCTCAAGGAAATAACTACGATTTTGTGACCGCTATTGATGATATTCTTTCTGACGATGAGATTACGATTGTCGTTGAATTGATGGGGCGAATAGAGCCCGCTAAGACCTATATCAGTCAAGCTTTAAAAGCAGGTAAACACGTTGTTTCTGCTAATAAGGATTTGATTGCTATTCATGGTCAAGAATTGATTGCTTTAGCCCAAGAAAATAATGTTATGTTTGCCTATGAAGCTGCTGTAGCAGGAGGAATTCCTATTTTACGCACGCTATCAGAATCATTTACGGCAGATAAAATTACCCGTATTTTAGGTGTTCTTAATGGTACGTCAAACTATATGCTTACCAAGATGGTTGAGGAAGGCTGGACTTATGAAAAAGCTCTATCTAGCGCTCAAGCTCTAGGATACGCCGAAAGTGATCCAACTAATGATGTTGAAGGGATTGATGCCGCGTACAAGGTAGCGATCTTGAGTCAGTTTGGCTTTGGTATGGCTATTGATTTTGATTCTATTGAGCATAGAGGGATCAATATTATCAAATCAAATGATGTTGCTATTGCTAAGGAATTAGGGTATGTTATAAAACTGGTCGGTGATCTTCAAGAGACTCATTCTGGCATTTGGGCAGAAGTCGTTCCAACTCTTGTGCCAGTAAGTCATCCTTTAGCTGCTGTTAATGATGTGATGAATGCTGTTTTTGTTGAGTCTATTGGTATTGGTCAATCGATGTACTATGGACCGGGAGCTGGGCAAAAACCGACAGCAACTTCCGTGATGGCAGATATCATACAAATAAGTCGTTATCTTGTGGATGGAAAAGCGATTAAACCTTTTAATGCTTATGTACGTCCCAGTCAGATGGCTAAAGCAGAAGAAGTTTCTAGTGCCTATTATTTTGCAGTTGAGGCCAGTGATCAACCAGGTCAACTATCACATTTGGCACAGTTATTTGAAGAACAAGCCATTTCTTTTGATCAGGTTTTACAAGGTAAAGCCGACCAAGGAAAAGCCCTAATAACTGTCATTACTCACACCATTAATCGTAAGCAGCTAGCTGATATCATGCTAGCTATTGAAAGTTCGGAAGCATTTATTTTAGAAAATTGCTTCAAAGTTTTAGGAGAATAGCATGAAAATTAGTGTTCCAGCTACTTCAGCTAATTTGGGACCAGGCTTTGATTCTGTCGGACTGGCTGTGACTTGTTATTTAAGGATTGAGGTTTTAGAAGAAACTAATCAGTGGATGATTGAGCATGACTTAGCTGGAGTACCTTTTGATGAGACCAACTTACTCATCCAGACCGCCTTAAACGTTGCACCTGAGATTCATCCCCATCACATTAAGATGGTTTCTGATATCCCTTTAGCTAGAGGCTTAGGATCGTCATCCTCCGTTATCGTAGCAGGGATTGAATTGGCTAATCAATTGGCGCAGCTCAATTTATCTGATGATGACAAATTAAGCATTGCTACAAAAATAGAAGGACATCCAGATAATGTCGCACCTGCTATCTTTGGTAATCTAGTGGTGGCTTCTTACATCAATCAAGAGTTAAATAAGATTGTGGCGGATTTTCCAGAGACAGCCTTGGTAGCTTATGTGCCAGCTTATGAGTTGAAGACCAGCGACTCCAGACAAGTATTGCCCCAAGAACTTGACTTCAAAGAAGCTGTTTTAGCTTCATCTGTTGCCAATATAGCTGTAGCAGGTTTGTTAACGGGCGATTTAGAAATGGCAGGACGTGCCATGAGTCAGGATCGCTTCCATGAACCTTACCGTCAAAAACTAGTTCCTGAATTTGCCGCAATCAGAGAATTGGGTCAAAAATATGGAGCCTATGCAACCTATCTATCAGGTGCGGGTCCAACTGTCATGACCTTGCTACCAAAAGATAAAAAAGCAGATTTCATATCAGCCTTAAATAAGGAGTTACCAGATATGATTTTGGATTTAGAGGTTGATCGAAAAGGGGTATCTGTTGACGACTAAAATAAAAGGGCTAATCTTAGCTTTTTCTGCCTATATCCTCTGGGGGGTGTTATCCCTTTATTGGAAGCAGTTAGGAGCTATTCCAGCTTATGATATTTTTGCTTATCGCATCCTTTGGACAGTGGTCACCATGGTGGTATATATGGGACTTTCAGGACAGTCTAAAAAGTTTTTGTTTGAGCTTACCAATTTATGGAAAACCAAAACGATTTTTTGGCGCATGGTTCTGGCAAGTATTTTGATTACAGTCAACTGGTTGTCCTATATCTGGGCTGTCACACATGGGCAAGCAACAGAAGCTAGTCTAGGCTATTACGTCATGCCCTTAGTTTCTATCTTACTCTCGGTAATCTTTCTAAAGGAAACCTTGTCAAACTTCGCCAAGTTAGCCATTTCCTTAGCCTTCGTTGGAGTGGGAGTTTTGGTGTATCAGACAGGCTCCCTTCCTTTCATAACGCTCTTGCTTTCCTTTAGTTTTGCCTTTTATGGTTTAATTAAAAAAGGAATTTCCTTATCTAGTGATGTTGCTATGCTTTTTGAAGCTGGGGTCATTCTGCCAGTTAGTCTAGTCTATCTCTTGGGATTTTCATCAGTTAAGCTTGAGAGTTTGTCACTTCTAGAGAATATCTTACTCATATTATCAGGAGCCGTTACAGCCATTCCGCTCTTACTCTTCTCAGAAGGGGTAAAACGAGCACCACTTAATCAAGTTGGTTTTATTCAATACATCAATCCAACCATTCAATTGCTGATTGCAGTGACAGCTTTTGGAGAATCGATTGCTTCAGGTGAATTGTTGGGCTTTATCTTTATTTGGATTGCAGTTTTGCTCTTTATCATCGGCCAATTAATCCTTATGAAAAATCCCCAAAAACCATAAGTTTAACAAAAATAATATCCTTGAGTTGGTCAAAAGACCAGCTCTTTTGTTATACTTATTCTATGACAAATCAGAATGAAACAATGACCTATGAAGAGGGGTTAGCCTGGATTCATGACCAATTAAAATTTGGCATTAAACCTGGTATTGAACGCATGAAGTGGTTGCTTAATGAACTAGGCAATCCACAGGATAAGGTTAAAGGCATCCATGTTGTTGGGACAAATGGCAAAGGCTCGACAGTCCACTATTTGCAAAGTATCTTTACAGAAGCAGGCTATGTCGTCGGAACCTTTACATCACCCTATATCATGGATTTTAGAGAGCGTATTTCTTTAAATGGCACCATGATTTCCCAAGAGGATCTACTGAGCTTGCTAGCTATAATCAAGCCTATAGCAGAGCGTTTGCCAGAAGAAACAGGTTATGAGCCTGCAACTGAGTTTGAAATCATCACGACCATGATGTTTCTTTATTTTGGTGAAGTCCATCCTGTTGATATTGCTATCATTGAGGCAGGACTAGGTGGGCTTTACGATTCGACAAATGTTTTTGATCCCTTAGCTGTTATCTGTACGTCAATAGGCTTAGACCATCAAAATATCCTTGGTCAGTCTTATGAGGACATTGCTAGTCAAAAAGTAGGTGTTTTAAAAGATAAAGTACCATTTGTATTTGCTGAGAATCGCCCAGAAGTTAAATCAGTCTTTTATGCTAGAGCGCAAGAGACAAAGAGTCCGACTTTTGAACTTGGTCATGATTTCCAAGTGCTAGGTCAAAGCAGAAATTTTGATTTCATCTGGAATGGGCTGACCTTAAACCATCTCTCTTTAAAAATGTTAGGTCAACATCAGGTTGCCAATGCTGGTCTAGCCCTGATGACAAGTATGCTTTTACAAGACCAATATCCACAAGTGACAGAGGAGAGCATTCGTACTGCTCTTGCTCGGGCTTCATGGTTGGGTCGAACAGAACTGGTGGCAAATAATCTGATGATTGATGGCGCTCACAACAATGAAAGTATTGCTGTCTTGGTGGACTTGTTGAAAACAGAGTTTGATCATAAAAAGATTCATATTCTCTTTGCAGCTATTGATACCAAGCCAATTCAAGTCATGTTGGAACAATTAACCACAGTTGGTCAACTAACCGTAACCACTTTTGACTATCCAAATGCAGTTAGCTTAGACAATTACCCAAGTGATTATCCCAAAGTGGTGAATTTTAAGGAATGGCTGAATAGCTATAACTCATCGTCAACAGAGGATTTTTATGTTATCACAGGTTCTCTTTATTTTATCTCACAAGTGAGACAGTTTTTATTAGAAAATAAGTTAGAAAAGTAAACATATCATGAATCAAGAAAAAGTAGAAGCAGCTATTTACCAGCTTTTAGAAGCTATTGGTGAAAATCCAGAACGTGAGGGTCTTTTGGATACGCCAAAGCGTGTAGCCAAAATGTATGCCGAAATGTTCTCTGGCTTGTCTGAAGACCCCAAAGATCAGTTTACTGCCGTTTTTTCCGAAGGGCATGAAGAGATGATTTTGGTCAAGGACATCCCTTTTTATTCCATGTGTGAGCATCATCTAGTTCCCTTTTATGGTGTCGCCCACGTTGCCTATTTGCCAAGTGATGGTCGAGTGACAGGATTAAGCAAACTAGCGCGTGCAGTAGAGGTTGCAAGCCGTCGACCACAGCTACAAGAACGTTTAACAGCTCAAGTCGCTAACGCCTTGGAGGAAGCAATGCATCCAAAAGGAGTCTTTGTCATGGTTGAAGCAGAGCATCTGTGTATGACCATGCGTGGTATTAAGAAACCAGGCAGTAAGACAGTTACGACCGTTGCTCGTGGCCTTTATCAAGAGGATGGCGCAGCTCGTCGTGAAGTTATGGCAATGATTAAGGAGTAAAAATGGTCAAGATTGGAAAAAAAGAATTTCCTGAAAAAGCTCTTATCATGGGTATCCTCAATGTAACACCGGATTCTTTTTCAGACGGTGGGCAATATAGTAGTCTAGAGAAAGCTCTCCAACAAGCGGAGACGATGATAAAGGCTGGAGTACATGTGATTGACATCGGTGGGGAGTCCACTCGACCGGGTGCTGAATTTGTCACGGCTGAAGATGAAATCAATCGGATTGTGCCAGTCATTAAGGCTATTAAAGAAAAATATGATGTTTTAATCAGTATTGACACCTACAAAACCCAGACGGCTAGTGCAGCCCTTGAAGCAGGTGCTGATATTTTAAACGATGTTTGGGCTGGTCTTTACGATGGTCAAATGATGGCTCTTGCGGCTGAATGGCAGGTACCCTACATGCTCATGCATAATCAGGACGAGGAGGGATATGATGATATCACGGCTGAGGTGCTTGCATTCTTAAAAGAACGTACCCAAGCTGCTCTAGATGCTGGTATTACAAAAGAAAATATCTGGATCGATCCAGGCTACGGATTTGCCAAGTCAGCTCAGGATAATATTGACTTGCTAAAGAGTTTAGAGCAAATCACAGCCCTAGATTACCCTGTTTTATTTGGGATTTCTAGAAAGCGGACAGTTGTCTCTCTTTTAGATGGTGAAACAGATATAGCTGAGAGAGATCAAGCTACAGCAGCCTTATCAGCCTATGCTATCATGAAAGGCGTACAAATGGTACGTGTCCACAATGTCGATGCTAACCGTGCAGTAGTCAAGGTCATCAATCAACTCATCTAGGAGTGTGAAATGGATAAAATTATTCTAAAAAATTGTCGTTTTTATGGTTATCATGGCGCATTCGCCGAAGAAAATATGCTTGGACAAATTTTTGTGGTCAACGCCATCTTGTCGGTGGATTTAAGTAAGGCTTCATTGTCTGACGAGTTAGAAGATACTGTTCATTATGGTATGGTTTTTGATTGTATTAAAAATCAGGCTGAAAACCAGCGTTACAAACTTATTGAACGTTTAGGAGGGGCTATCTGTCAAGATATTTTTGAACAATTTCCGCCGGTTCAATCAATCAATCTTGAAATTACCAAGGAAAATCCCCCTATCAATGGGCATTATGATGCTGTAGGAATTAGTTTGGAGCGACGCAGATGACAGTGGTTTACTTGAGTTTGGGTTCCAATATGGGAGATAAGCTGGCTTATTTGAAACAGGCTATTCAGCGTTTATCGCAATTACCCAAAACACGATTTGTAAAGGCGTCGTCTTTTTTCCAAACAGCAGCTTGGGGGAAGACTGATCAAGATGATTTCATCAATGCTGTTGTGCAGTTAGACACTGACTTAGAAGCCATAGAA
This sequence comes from Streptococcus pluranimalium, assembly GCF_002953735.1. Taxonomy (NCBI): domain Bacteria; kingdom Bacillati; phylum Bacillota; class Bacilli; order Lactobacillales; family Streptococcaceae; genus Streptococcus; species Streptococcus pluranimalium. The sequence continues at coordinate 822,348 of NZ_CP025536.1, forward strand.
CTGCTTTATCAATGCCAAGAGATAGAGAAGGATTTAGACCGTGTTCGTCATGAACATTGGGGGCCACGTACCATTGATATTGATATCTTGTTGTATGGTGAGGCTACCTATCATAGTCCAGAGTTGATAGTGCCACACCCTTATATGATGGAGCGGGCATTTGTGCTCGTTCCTCTAGCTGAATTAACTGAGGATTTCGTGATACCAACTACAGGACAGACTATCTTGGAAGTATTGGCACAAATCAGTCATGATGATGTGGTGAAAATATAGAAATATACTGTCATATCAGTGATTTTTTGGTATAATGTAGCTTGGCTATGCCAATTTTGTCTGTATGAGGAAACTATAATGTTAAAAGAAATGGAAGAGGCCTTATCGGGTATTGATATTCGTGTCGATGAGCCTTTGAAAAATTATACTTACACCAAGGTTGGGGGACCGGCAGATTATCTTGCCTTTCCTCGCAACCGTTTTGAATTGGTTCGTTTGGTTAATTTTGCCAACAAGCATGATATTCCTTGGTTGGTCTTGGGAAATGCTAGTAATTTAATTGTCCGTGACGGCGGTATTCGTGGTATGGTGATCATGTTTGATCGTTTGAAGACAACGACAATTGATGGCTATGTTATGGAAGTTGAAGCAGGTGCTAATCTTAAGGAAACAACTAAGGTAGCGCGTGACCATAGCCTAACTGGTTTTGAGTTTGCTGCGGGGATTCCAGGGAGTGTTGGTGGAGCTGTTTTTATGAATGCCGGCGCTTATTGGGGCGAGATTGCCCATGTGCTTGTATCAGCTCAGGTTTTAACACGAGATGGTCAAGTCAAAACACTCGAAGCAAGAGACTTGAAGTTTGGTTATCGTCAATCAGCCCTTCAAACTTCTGGTGACATTGTCATTTCGGCTAAGTTTGCCTTGAAACCTGGTGACTATACTGTGATTAAACAGGAGATGGATCGTTTAAATCATTTGCGTGAACTCAAGCAACCCTTGGAATACCCATCTTGTGGATCTGTTTTTAAACGTCCACCAGGACATTTTGCAGGTCAATTGATTACAGAGGCTAATCTTAAAGGCTATCGCATTGGCGGTGTAGAGGTTTCTGAAAAGCATGCTGGTTTCATGATTAATGTTGACAATGCTACAGCTAAAGATTATGAAGACTTGATAGCCTATGTTATCGATACCGTTGAACAAACCTCAGGAATTACGCTCGAACGTGAAGTTCGAATCATTGGGGAATCACTTTAAGAAAAAATTTCAGCTCAGAAAGCTTACTTTCTGGGCTGATTAGTAGTTTAGAGTCTTTATGGCAAAAATGAACAGGATAACTGTTCAGACTATGCCTTTAATAATGAACAATTAAAAAAATATCACAGCTATAAGCTAGAAAATCTATGGAGGATTTATGACCATTGACTAATCCAATTATTGCCTTCAAAAATGTTTCAAAGACATTTGAGGATAGTGCGACGACCGTTTTAAAAGATATAAATTTTGAATTGGAAGAAGGGAAGTTTTACACCCTTCTTGGAGCCTCTGGTTCTGGGAAATCAACAATTTTAAATATTATCGCTGGACTTCTAGATGCTACGTCTGGGGATGTTTTATTGGATGGCAAACGCATCAATGATGTCCCAATCAATAAACGTGATGTTCATACCGTTTTTCAATCTTATGCGCTTTTCCCACATATGAGTGTTTACGAAAATGTTGCTTTTGCTTTAAAACTTAAGAAAGTGGCTAAGAAAGAGATTGACCAACGTGTTAAGGATGCCCTAAAAATGGTCCAACTTGAAGGCTATGAAAAACGCTCTATTCAAAAGCTCTCTGGTGGTCAGCGTCAACGTGTCGCTATTGCACGCGCTATTATTAATCAGCCAAGAGTTGTTCTCTTAGACGAACCCTTATCAGCGCTTGATTTGAAGCTTCGTACAGAGATGCAGTATGAACTGCGTGAATTGCAACAACGTTTAGGTATTACCTTTGTCTTTGTTACCCATGACCAGGAAGAGGCACTTGCTATGAGTGACTGGATTTTCGTCATGAATGAAGGTGAGATTGTTCAATCAGGAACACCGGTTGATATTTATGATGAACCCATTAACCATTTTGTCGCAACCTTTATTGGAGAATCAAACATCCTACCAGCGATCATGATTGAGGACTATTTGGTAGAATTCAACGGCAAACGTTTTGAAGCTGTTGACGGTGGTATGCGTCCTAATGAACCTGTTGAGGTTGTGATTCGTCCTGAAGATTTACAAATTACCCTACCAGATGAAGGAAAACTTCAAGTAAAAGTGGATACCCAACTTTTCCGTGGTGTACACTATGAAATCATTGCTTACGATGACCTTGGTAATGAATGGATGATTCATTCAACCCGTAAGGCTATCGAGGGTGAAATTATTGGGTTGGATTTCCAACCAGAAGACATTCATATCATGCGTCTCCATGAGACAGAAGAAGAATTTGATGCCCGTATTGAAGAATATGTTGAAACGGAAGAAGTAGAAGATGGATTGATTAATTTCATTGAGGAGGAGCGTCATGAAGAAAACGGCTAGCTTTTTCTCTGTACCCTATTTTCTTTGGGTCTTTCTCTTTGTTTTAGCACCAGTTGCTATGATTATCTGGAAGTCATTTTTTGACATCTCTGGTCATGCAACGTTAGGAAATTATCAAACTTTTTTTGGGTCTTGGACTTATTTAAAAATGAGTCTGAATTCTATCCTTTATGCTGGTTTGATAACCTTGGTAACTCTCGTGATTGCTTATCCGACAGCTTTCATTTTAACCCGTCTCAAGCATAAACAGCTTTGGTTGATGTTGGTTATTTTACCAACTTGGGTTAACCTTTTATTGAAAGCCTATGCCTTTATGGGGATTTTTGGCCAGCAAGGAAGTGTCAATACCTTCTTGAGTTTCATGGGATTGGGACCGCAGCAGATTCTTTTTACTGATTTTTCCTTTATCTTTGTAGCCTCATATATTGAAATCCCTTTTATGATTTTACCGATTTTCAATGCCTTAGATGATATTGACAGTAATCTCATCAATGCTAGTCGAGATTTGGGTGCAAATGATGTTCAAACCTTTACCAAGGTGATTTTTCCCTTATCCTTAAATGGGGTTCGTTCAGGTGTCCAGTCTGTTTTTATACCAAGTTTGAGTCTCTTTATGTTGACTAGACTTATTGGTGGTAACCGTGTGATTACGCTTGGTACAGCTATTGAACAACATTTCCTAACGACTCAAAACTGGGGAATGGGATCAACGATTGGAGTGGTCTTGATTGCTGCCATGTTAATGATTATGTGGGTAACGAAGGAGAGAAAATCATGAAAAAATTTGCTAATATCTATCTGATTTTTGTCTTTGTCCTCTTGTATGCGCCCATTTTTTATTTGATTTTTTATTCATTTAATAAAGGCGGCGATATGAACGGCTTTACCGGTTTTACTCTGGAACATTATCAGACCATGATTTCAGATAGCCGTCTTATGCTTATTCTGGCACAAACTTTCTTTTTAGCCTTTTTAAGTTCATTGATAGCGACTGTTATTGGTACATTTGGAGCTATCTTCATTCATGAGAGTAAAAAACGTTATCAAAATAGCATGTTATCGACTAATAATATCTTGATGGTAGCACCTGATGTTATGATTGGAGCCTCCTTTTTGATCTTGTTTACAACTATCAAGTTTCAATTAGGATTTGCAACAGTCTTACTCAGTCACATTGCCTTCTCGATTCCAATTGTTGTTCTCATGGTTTTACCAAGGCTAAAAGAGATGAATCAGGATATGATTAACGCGGCTTATGATTTAGGAGCTAGTCGTTCTCAAATGCTTAAAGAAGTTATGTTGCCTTATTTAACGCCAGGGATTATAGCGGGATATTTTATGGCTTTTACCTACTCTCTGGACGATTTTGCGGTCACTTTCTTTGTGACTGGCAATGGTTTTTCTACGCTTTCTGTTGAGATTTATTCTCGAGCTCGTCAAGGTATTTCGTTAGATATAAATGCCTTGTCAACCTTGGTCTTTTTCTTTAGTATTTTGTTAGTCATTGGCTATTACTTTATTTCTCAAGATAGGGAGGCTAAAGATGCGTAAATTAACAACCTTTCTGACGGGAATTATTGCCATTATTATCCTTTTGTGGGGAACTAGTTTTCTTCTTCAGAAGCAATCGGGTGATGTTTCAGACAAATTGGTTATCTATAATTGGGGTGACTATATTGATCCAGATCTGTTAACCAAATTTACCAAAGAAACAGGTATTAAGGTTCAGTATGAGACGTTTGATTCCAATGAAGCTATGTATACCAAGATTAAACAGGGTGGTACCACTTACGACATTGCAGTTCCAAGTGATTATACGATCGACAAGATGATTAAAGAAGATATGTTGATCAAATTGGATAAATCAAAAATAAAAGGTCTTCATCATATTGGTAAAGAATTTTTGGGCAAAAGTTTTGATCCTAAAAATGATTACTCCATCCCCTACTTCTGGGGAACGGTTGGTATTGTCTATAATAAGAAGCAACTAGATACCTATCCCAAACATTGGAATGACCTTTGGAAGTCTGAGTATCGTAACAGTATTTTAATGGTTGATGGTGCTAGAGAAGTGATTGGAATTGGCTTGAATAGCTTAGGCTATAGTTTAAATTCGAAGAATAAAGCTCAACTAAATCAAGCAGAGAAGAAGTTGAATCAACTCACTCCTAACATTAAAGCTTTAGTTGGTGATGAGTTAAAGGGTTATATGATTCAAGGTGACGCTCCAATTGGTGTGACTTTTTCTGGTGAGGCAAGTGAAATGCTTTATGAAAATGAAGATTTGGTCTACGTTGTTCCACCAGAAGGCTCTAATCTTTGGTTTGATAATATGGTTCTTCCTAAGACAGCTACACACACTGCAGAAGCTTATCAATTCATTAACTTTATGCTAGAGCCACAAAATGCAGCACAGAATGCAGAATACATCGGCTATTCAACACCTAACAATGCCGCCAAGACCTTGTTGCCAGATGATATCAAAAACGATCAAGCCTTTTATCCGAGTCAAGAAACGATAGATCATTTGGAAGTCTATGATAATTTAGGTCAAGAGTGGTTAGGCATTTATAACGACTTATATTTGCAGGTCAAAATGTATCGTAAATAGAATTGATCAGGGAGAAACGTTAAGTGTCGAACATTAAGATATGTAATGATATTCTACTTTGACATTTGATGACATAAAAAAGACATTTCAAGACTTAAATATTATTTTTTTATGAGAAAGTACTATAATTATTAATAGAGACATGTGGGAATTCTCTCTCAAAAATTCTCTCCTAAATCATCTCTCTCTCTTCAGATTTAGGAATCTTGATTTCACCTATCAACCCCATGTCTTACTTATTTCTCTCTCGTCTCAATATCATATTGAGACAAAACTCATCCTTTGGGATGGGTTTTTTTCTATGTTATTAGCTCTGAATTTATGATATGATAATAAAAACAATAAGGAGATAGCTATGATTAGGAGAGCTATTGTTGCTGATATCCCCAAACTTCAAAACTTATTATCCCAAATATTAAGTGTCCACCACACTGTACGACCTGATATTTTTAAAGCAAATGGCAGTAAATTCTCGGATCAAGAACTGGAAGATATCATGTCTAATGACCAACGTCCTATCTTTATTTATGAAGATGATAAAGGAGATCTCCTGGGGCATTTATTTTTGATCATCCAAGAGGCAAAAGGATTGGCTACGCAGCCCAAGAAAACGCTTTTTATTGATGATCTTTGCGTTGATGAATCAGCACGTGGTCAAAAAATAGGGGAGAAACTGTATCAGTTTGCTTATCAAAAAGCTATTGAATGGGGATGTTATAATCTCACGCTAAATGTTTGGAATGCTAATGAAGGAGCTGTTCGATTCTACGAACACATGGGAATGATTCCTCAATCAATGCGAATGGAGACCATTTTAAATCCTGAATGGAAAGATGTTAAATAGCTATGGAAAATCTCTTAGATTATGTCAAGAGTGTCTCTCAGTCACCTTTTTCCAGTTTACCCTTAACCGATTTAGATTTTGCTCTATTTAATGAATTAGGCTATTTATCTCTTATTGATTATTTCCAAAAGGATATGAAGCAAGAAGTATCCATCACCATCAGTGATTGGCTACCCATTTTTCAGCGCACTAAGCCAAATCTTCATTTTACATTTCTAAATACTAAAGAGCGTATTGAGCTTTTCGAAGCTGTGCTCAATAGTAAGAGATACCAACAAGTGACTATTAGCTCTTATGTCAATGATATTGATACTGAGTTTGAACGTCAATTTGCAGCGATGGTTTTTTCGATTCCTGAAGAAAATTGCAATCAAGTCGTTTTTCGAGGAACAGACGATAGTTTAATTGGTTGGAAGGAAGATTTTAAATTAACCTACATGCGGGAAATTCCCGCTCATCGTGCTGCGATACTTTATTTAAAAAACATTCTGCCGGGTTTGAGTGGTAGAGTAATTGTTTCGGGACATTCTAAGGGAGGTAATTTGGCTATTTATGCAGCAGCTCATTTACCTAAGTCGCTGAGAGAAAAGATAGATCTGCTCTATATGTTTGATGCTCCTGGCTTTCGTCAGAATTTTTTGCAAACACAAGGGTATCTAGCAATCAGAGAGAAAATTATCTCTATAAAGCCATTTGAGTCAGTCGTTGGTGTTATGCTTGAATCTGATTGCAAGGAACAAATTGTAGCTTCAAAAGATAAAGGCATGGCACAACATCTCATGATGAATTGGGCTGTTAATACAGGTAAAGGTCAGTTTGAATGTATCACGCAATTATCTTCGATGAGCCAAAATTTGGAAAAAACATTTGCGACTTGGAATGAGAGTCTGTCTCACTATGAGCTAAAAAATTTATTTGACTTACTATTTGACCAACTGATTGACCATGGTCTTACTAGCCTTGATGATTTTTCTGTAAAAAATCCTTTAGAAATGACTAAATATCTTGATGTTTACAAGGCTTTATCACCCCAACAAAAACAAACTTTTATGAAGGCTGTCCACTTATTTATCCAAGCTTACCGAAGCAATGCGCTAAACTCCCGAAAGACTAGCTTATCAAGCATTTTAACAAAATGGCAACAAACGAAATCAGACTAAAAGGTTATGGAAACTATTTTCCATAACCTTTTAATTTTTTTCTTTATCAATACTGAAATAGGCTAGAACGGTCATAAAGCCACCGAAAACACTACCGGCGATGAGAACTCCTCCGATTAACCAAGGATTTCTCAATAGGTCCAATAAGCTTTTACCATTTTCCATAGTAGCGAGGATATTTTGAACGAACATGAAACCGGTGAAGACGATACCAGACAGGATGCCTCGTTTAATGGCTTTTTGCCGTTCTCTTTTAAGGTCTTCCTCTGGAACTTCAATAAAACCACTGGTATCAATGTCAGCCTTATCCGTTTTCATTTTAAGGATTAGGGGAATGATAAATACAGTTACTAAGATATTTAGACCAACATAAATTCTTCCTGCATATTTGGGAAGAAAATCGTAAGTCAGCAGGAAAATAAGTGATGAGAACATGATGTAGTAAGTTAGGACAAGGTAGGCATGTCCCGCCAGTTGATAAGCAACCTGCTTAACATATTCATCAAAGACACCACTGATCCCCAAAAAGCGTGCGAATTGTTTTTCAAGTCGGTTAGATTTCTTTGCCATGATATTTTCCTTTCAAATAGCGTAAATAGATGAGGTGAGCGCTTATGCAACAAAAGTAAAAAACTAAGAGAGGATTAAGGTAGCCACGTATCCATTCAATAGTGAGAAGGAGTATTGAAGCGACATCAATAATGAGGTGCCAAGTAGCATTATGCGGGTGTCTTTGATAGTTTTTTGACAGAGTTGATAAGTTTGCGAAGAGAATGATTTGATATAAGATGGGTGGAATAGGATTGTTTTTCATAAGACAATAGCAGCTAAGCCCGATTATAGAAAGCAAAAGTATCGAAAAAATAAAGTGATTGCTCTTTCTAGTCATTAGTTTGTTTCCTCCTCCAGAAGATTAGGGAAAGCAGATGGCCAACCATGATGATTCCCATAAAGAGTAGAAAAGGACTCGTAAAACCTCTACTGATTTCGGTGCTAGCAAAGACAACAAAGCAAAGATCAAAAGCAAGTTGACTGAGGAAAAGTCGCTTGCTGTTCTGGTTTTTGAGAGGAAAATTGAGGGTGATTATCCACCAGAAAATCCAAGTGGCGTTATCTACCTTTACATGATCAATGATTTGTGATAAATAAAGGATAATCGATAGCACTATCCATGATACTAAGAACATAAAGTTAGTTTTTTCATTTTTAAACATAGAAACTATCCTTTTCTAAGTTTTCCTTTGGCTTTTCTTAATTGTGACCAATACATCAAGATATAAAAGAGACTGAAGGTGATGATAGCCCGTGCAATCTCTTTTATGGTTACCAATTTGTAGAAATCAACTCGTCCACTATCGAAGAAATCAAACAGAGTAGGTGCCAGATAATAAAAAATAGCCAAATATAAACAACTTCTTAATGTTCGTTTTCGAAGTTTTTGTCGATAGTCGGAAAAAGTCATTTCCTCTAGTTCAATAGTAAGCAAATCTTTTTCATTTAAAAAGTGACTGATCTTTGTAAGATGGATAAATAGCAGTAAAAAGTAACTGATGGCAAGAATAAAAGAAAATTTATCAAATTGCTGACTAGGCAGATAAATAATGAGCGCTACCCAGAAAATTACCTGACTTGTGACGACATAGGAAATAAAAAGTTTATTACCAAGTTGATTGACTTCTTGAAGGCGGTATTCATCTAGTTGATCAAGCCCATAGAACCATTTAATGAGAGTAAGCCAAACTGTGGACATAGTGCGAATCCTTTCTAACTATTATTTCGTTTCTTCGATAATGACGATATGTGAAAGATATTTTTGACGATTAGCTATAAATAATATAATTGTCACTATCAAACTGATGGCTCCAATACCAGCTACCATTTGATAAAAGGAACGATCAGGATAGTGAATGCTTTTAGCCTCAAATCCTAAAAGATAAATCCCTAAAGAAAATAAAACAATAAATTGTATGATTGCAAGCAAGGCTGCTCTTTTGGTGAGATATAGTCGTGCTTGTTTGAAGTCTTCAGGACTAACTTCTAAATGCTTAGTGCCCAATTTTTTGATGAACTGATATTTTGCCATCTGAATACCAAAGAAAGATAGAACAGGTATGAGCTGCCATTCAGTTTGGCCCGTTATGGCCGTCAAAATCATGCTTATCATAATGCTAGAGTTTAGAAGCATAAAACAGACATTTCCAAAAGCATTTATTTTTGCTATAGAATATTCATCCAAAGTTCCCAAAATATGGTAATTTAAGCGAATCCATTTTTTATAAAGGGTATCATTTTGATTCATTTGAGCCTGCCTTTCCTTGATTCCCAAAACAGAGTATTGAGGTCACTGTGTAGCGTTTCAGCGAGTTTGATACAAAGATCGAGTGAGGGGTTATATTTATCATTTTCAATCAGGTTAATCGTTTGCCTAGCTACGCCAATCGATTTAGCAAGAGCGAGTTGCGAAATGCCCTGTTTGATCCGAAACTCTTTGACACGATTCATGAAAATCCTTTCTATTCTAAGTGAAATATCTTTGATATAAGACACCTTAAGTTAAAAAAATAAGAAATTAGGTTTTGTGTCACATATATATTACATTTTTTATTATATCACTGAATGAAGTGATGTCAACTATATATGACATATTTTAAAATAAAAAAAAAACGATACCAAGATCGTTTTTAGTCATATCGATTATTGCTTTTTACCGAGCCCTTTTTTCAAAGTAAGGAGGACAAAGCCAACTATAATGTAAGCCAACAGGATAAAAATGGTATTTTTACCAACTTGAGCCCAGCCATATTTGTTAACATTGATAAAAAAATAAGCAAAGGGACTATCTTCAGCACCAGGAATCCGCCATTTAAGGACTGTCCCGTTAAAAAGGGCAAAGATAAAATAAACTAATGGTGCACCAGTCCACCAAAAGGGGTCATACCAACGATAACTTTTTTGACGATCAATAAAAAGGGTATCTGCAATAAAGCCGATAGGGACCAGGTAGTGAACAATCATGTTTCTAATATTCCAAAATTCATCAGGTTCTGCTAAAGGAGCAAGCATAATATGGTAAACTAAAAAAGTGATTGTGATACTCATTGTGACAGCAGCTTTGATTCTCAATGTTTTAGTATCAGAAATCTTCCCTGACTTAGCTTCTCTGACTGCCAGATAAAAAAGAAATGAGAAAACAAGGATATTGGAAAGAACGGTATAGTAGAGTAACATTCCCCACCCATCTTGATAAATTTGCATTGATACGCCGATTAGCCCAAGAATACCGAGGCATAAGCGATAGATAAGAGTTTTTGACATGATAATCCTTTCTGTATTAAGAACTAGTCTACTCATTTTTAGATCATTTTTCAAGGTCATTTTAGAAAAATCATCGTTTTCTCATAAAAATTGTCAACCTTTCAAGTAGTTCTTGGGATTTTTGATGTAATGGATAAGGTAGCGAAGGCCCATGTGTTTGCATGGCAGTAGTTAAAATCCTCTTATCTTCAGAAGACAAGATATTAATAGAGTGCCAGTAGTTCAGTATGTCCAGCGATAAATCATCAAGACGCAGATTTCGCCGATGTTTTCGCCGACGGCATAAGGTTTGTAAAGCTTTATACCCTTCAGGCAAAAGTGATTCCTTATCTGTTTTAGTTTTTGGGAAATCCTTCTGAGTTTGTAAGTTCAGAGCTTGACGTAACTGTTCATTTTCAGCTTGCAGTATCTTGAGTTGTTGCCGGTAGTAGTCCTCGCGGGAAGATGGTGACATACTTTCAATAAAGAATTCAGGGCGATCTTCCTCTAGTAAAAAAGGTTTGATATAAGCAGTCCAAAGTTGCGTTAATTTGGCAAATTCTTCGGAACTGTAGGCATTATTACTTCCACCTTTATAAATCAAATCCTTTAAAAGTTTGTAATCATTAAAGGCATGAAAGTTATTATCCGGTCGCTCTCGGAAGACATCATTTTCTAAAAGATAAGTGAGTAGAGGTCTCGAGAAATTAGTTTTAGTGAATTCTGGAACTTGATTCTGACTGGCAAGACGTTTTAGATTGCCTAGTTTCTTGATTTCTTTAGCCGGTAAATAGTCAGTTGCAGCTGTAAAATACTCAATACAGTTAGCACCAATGTGAATCAAACGTTTGCCATTTTTAGCGTTGACTAGTTCGTACCAATCCTTTATCCCTTTGGTACCACATAGACAACGTATGGAACTATCAATTTCATTGTGGATTTTAGCGATGCTCTGCCATTCCTTGATAGCTGTCGGTAAATGCTTTGAAACGGAATTCTCCAATATTTTATCGGCTAATGGTTGACGAATTTTTCCCAAAATATAACTCCTTTACAAGTAAAAAAATATTATAGCATAATTATGGTGAAATGAGTCTTGCTATTGTATGAGGCTTTCGATACAATAAGTGAAACAAGTGGAGGTATATCATGGAAGAAGTTAAGGGACTTTTAGTCATGGATGTTGATTCGACTTTGGTCAAAGAGGAAGTGATTGACTTGCTGGGTGAGGAAGCAGGTGTCGGAGATTTGGTTGCTGACATTACTGAACGAGCTATGCGAGGAGAATTAGACTTTGAGGAAGCTTTAGCGGAGCGAGTTGCCGTGCTGAAGGGATTACCAGAATCTATTTTGAATAGGGTTTATGGCAAGATTCACTTTAATAACGGTGCTAAAGCACTAGTCGATGAACTGCATGCGCGTGGCTACAAGGTTGGCTTGGTGTCAGGTGGTTTTCATGAAACCGTAGATCGCCTAGCTAAGGAGTTGGGGATTGACTATGTCAAGGCGAATCGTCTGGAAGTCGTTGATGGCTATCTGACAGGAAAAACTTACGGTGATATTGTGACCAAAGAAACTAAGGTGACTAAATTAAAAGAATGGGCAAAAGCCAATAACCTTAAGCTCTCCCAAACCATAGCAATGGGAGATGGCGCCAATGACCTTCCTATGATCAAAAAAGCTGGTATTGGCATCGCCTTCTGCGCCAAACCAATCGTTAGAGAAGAAGCACCCTATCAAATCAATAAACCAGATTTATATAAGGTGATTGAGATAATAGATAAGAAAAAGTAAAACGTGTCCCAAGAGACACGTTTTTTAAATCATTTCAAAAAAATAGCACCGAATCGGTGCTCACTTTTTCAAGTTGTGTACGGACTAGCCTTATTTTAACTTGCTGTGTTGTTTCGAATGGTTCCAAAACCTAGCTAAAACATACAACGTGCATCCAGCAGTTTTAGAGCTGTGTTGTTTTTAGCGTAGGCTATATGTCTAGGCTATTTTGTTATATCTCAAAATAAATCGTGAGAGGATCGACTAGGTTCTCTTTCTGATATACAGATGATTTATTTAATTTTTATTCAAGTTGATCAGTTCAGTCCATTATGGTTGTTGCTGAAAATATTTCTCTTTAAATTTAAAAAATTCTTTGATATAATCACTGTGTTTAGGGAAGTTGATACTTACAATCGTTTCAGACGTTTAATGGTTAGTGATAAATAAAAGAGTTAGTAGAAAGCAATGACAAAAGACAGGATAAGATTATGAAAGAAGATAGTCAAGCTGTAAAGAACTATATTGATATGCATCATGTAGCTCACCGTGATTTCCTATTAAGGTTACGGAGTATGATTAAAGCCTATCTGCCCAGTAGTTGTGAAGGCATAGCTTGGTCAATGCCTTCCTATTGGCAAAATACTTATTTGATTCATTTTCAAGCTTTTAAACATCATGTCAATGTTTATGTTGGTCCTGAAGCAGTAGCTTATCTCCAAGAGAACTACCCTGAATTATCCTTTACTAAGCGAGGGTTTCAGTTGCGCTATGATCAGGAAATTCCTACTAACCCCCTAAGAGCTGTATGTCAATGGCAATTACAAAAGTACGGAGATAATGATGAGGCTTGATAAATTTTTAGTCGACAGCGGAATAGGCTCTCGCACACAAGTAAAAGCCATTCTTAAAAAGAAACAGATTACGGTAAATGGAAAGATAGAATCATCTCCAAAGGTGCATATAACTCCTGAAACGGATCAAGTGTGTTACGATGGAGCACCTTTAATTTATGAGCAATTTCTTTACTATATGCTGCATAAACCTTCAGGGGTCATTTCAGCAACTGAGGATGCTCACCATAAAACCGTTCTAGATTGTTTGGATGATCTAGCAAAACAAAAAGCTGTCTTTCCAGTTGGGCGATTGGATATTGATACCGAAGGACTGCTTTTATTAACTAACAATGGTCAGTTGGCTCATGCAATGCTATCACCTAAGAAGCACGTTGATAAGCTCTATCAAGCAGAAGTAGCAGGTATAATGACTAAGCAAGATCAATTATCTTTTCAGAGTGGTATCACATTAAGCGATCATGATAGTTTACCAGCTCAGCTCGACATTATTTCTGTGAATGAAGAAAGACAGACTAGCCTGGTTAATATCATCATTCAAGAGGGAAAATTTCACCAAGTCAAACGGATGGTAAAAGCCTGCGGTAAAGAAGTTACTTACCTCAAACGTCTTTCTATGGGCCCCTTATTACTTGATAATAGTCTAGAAAAAGGTGACTGGCGCCGTCTGACTGAAGAAGAATTAGCTGCTTTGGAAGTGTTTGGTGTACCATTATAGATAAAAACATCTCGTTTTAAAGTAAACGAGATGTTTTTTATATTCAATACGACAATGCTTAGATAGCCCATTCTCCACCACGGAAGATTGGCACAACCTTACCGTCAGCAGTGATACCGTCAATATCCATTTGATCAGAACCAATCATAAAGTCAACGTGTGCCGTTGAACGATTGAGCCCAGCAGCTTCTAATTCTTCATTGGACATTTCTGTACCACCTTCAATACTAAAGGCGTAAGCTTGACCGATAGCTAGGTGGTTTGAGGCATTTTCATCAAAAAGAGTATTAAAGAAAGTTAACCCTGACAATGAAATTGGCGTCTTATGAGGGACAAGAGCTACCTCACCAAGAGAACGTGCACCGTCACTTTCTTCGACTAAACGTTTGATGGTATCCTCGCCTTTTTTAGCAGTCACATCAACGATTCGGCCATTTTCAAACGTAAATGTCATATCTTCGATGATAACACCAGCGTAGCTCAATGGCTTAGTAGAAGAGACATAACCATCAGCACGACGGTAATCAGGGGCTGTGAAGACCTCTTCAGTAGGCATATTTGCAATGAACTCTTCACCTTGAGCATTGATACTACCAGCAGCTTCCCATAGGTGATTTTTAGGCATGCCGAGTGTCAAATCAGTTCCTGGTGCAGTATAGTGGAGAGCATCAAATTGATATTTGTTCAAGATATCAGCTTTAGCAACCAAGTTTGCTTGGTGTTCATCCCATGCTTTGATAGGGTCTTCTTCGTAAACGCGGTTTAGTTTGAAGATAGTGTCCCAAAGGGCATCGATTTGTTCTTCTTCACTAGCTAAGTCAGGAAAGACAAGGGCAGCCCATTCTTTACCTGAAGCAGCGGCTAGGTTCCAGCTGACTTTATTAGATTGTGTTGCTTCACGTTGTGCGGCAAGAGCAATAGCTTGAGCTTGAGTAGCCTTAGACAAGCGCTCTTGATCAACAACGGAGAAAACATTTGGATCAGAAGATCGGATGACTAGTCGGCTAGCTTTTTTCTCTAAGAAATAATCTGATTTTGCAACAACATAGTCAGCAACACTTGTTACACGCTCTTCATCAGCGTGCAGGAAGCGATCTCTTGTGATCTGATCATCGATATAATCAACAACAACCTCAGCAGCCCCATATTGGTAGGCAAATTTGGTTAATAAACGAGCAAAATCAACCTGGTCAACACCTATAGAAATAACGAGAGTATGTCCTTTTTGGACATTCACACCTTTAGCAATCAATAATTCAGCGTACTTAGCTAAATGAGCTTGAAAATTTGGTAAAACCATAACGATCTCCTTTTCACATAATGGTTCTATTTTACCATAAAAACGCTTTAAAATCACAATTTTTCGACAATTTTACTCATGTAGGACTTGACTGGTATTAGTTGATATATGACTTAATTCATGGTATTATTTTAAGAGATAAATTCAGAAAAAGAGGTATATCTTTTGGCATTTGGTGATAATGGTCCACGTAAAAAAACAGCATTTCAAAAATTAACAATTGTAGTCGTCTTTTTGATGGTTATCATAACTGTTGCTGGTCTTGTTGTATCGGCACTAGGTTCATTAGGCTGGTAGAAAAACGCTGTAAAGCGTTTTTTTCTGCTAAGAAAAGAGGAAAATATGAGTATGTTTCTAGATACAGCCAAGATTTCGGTTAAGGCTGGACGTGGCGGAGATGGTATGGTTGCCTTCCGTCGTGAAAAATATGTCCCAGACGGTGGTCCATGGGGCGGTGATGGCGGCCGTGGCGGTAACGTTATTTTTGTTGTAGATGAAGGACTTCGTACCTTGATGGATTTTCGTTACAACCGTAAGTTCAAGGCTAAAGATGGCGAAAAAGGAATGACTAAAGGAATGCACGGTAAAGGTGCACAAGACCTTTATGTGAAGGTTCCCCAAGGAACCACAGTTCGTGATGCAGAGACTGGAAAAGTGCTAACCGACTTAATTGAAAACGGTCAAGAATTCGTCGTTGCCCGAGGCGGTCGAGGTGGTCGAGGTAATATCCGCTTTGCGACACCAAGAAATCCTGCACCAGAAATTGCTGAAAATGGCGAACCTGGTGAAGAACGTCAACTTGAACTTGAATTGAAAATTTTAGCAGATGTCGGTCTAGTTGGGTTCCCATCAGTTGGAAAATCAACGTTATTGAGTGTTGTTTCAGCAGCTAAACCTAAAATTGGTGCCTATCACTTTACAACTATTGTACCTAATATTGGTATGGTTCGCACTAAATCTGGTGAGAGTTTTGTCATGGCTGACCTCCCAGGATTGATTGAAGGAGCTCATCAAGGTGTTGGTTTAGGGACACAATTCTTACGTCACATCGAGCGTACTCGCGTTATTCTCCATGTTATTGACATGTCTGCTAGCGAAGGTCGTGATCCTTTTGAAGACTACAAGACAATCAATAACGAGCTGGAGTCTTACAACCTTCGTTTGATGGAACGTCCGCAGATTATTGTGGCTAATAAAATGGATATGCCTGAATCACAGGAAAATTTGAAGACATTCAAGGAGCAATTGGCAAAAGACTACGATGAATTTGACGAATTGCCGATGATTTTCCCAATTTCAAGTATTGCTCACCAAGGCTTAGAAAATCTGCTTGAAGCAACGTCTGAACTCTTGGATAATACAGATGAATTCTTGCTTTATGATGAATCAGATATGCAGGATGATGAGGTATATTACGGCTTCAATCCAGATGAACGCCCATTTGATATTTCACGTGATGATGATGCTACTTGGGTCCTTTCTGGTGAGAAACTTGAAAAACTCTTTGTTATGACCAATCTCGAACGAGATGAATCTCTCATGAAATTTGCCCGTCAATTGCGTGGCATGGGTGTCGATGATGCCCTTCGTCAACGTGGTGCTAAAGATGGGGACATCGTCCGTATTGGCAACTTTGAGTTTGAGTTCGTAGACTAGTATACAAAGTCCATTAATCAGTCACAATAAAAATAGGTGATTGAATGAAGAAGCGTAGCTTCTAGGAAAATCGATCTTTTTGTATAGAAGGTAGACCGTGTTCAATGTGACTAGTGTTGTAAGCTCTTCTAGTCACAAAGGTAACTGAAGAACTGCGGTAGATACTATGGTGGACTACCTATCAATCATACGATAGTCTTTTGAATTAACTTTGATACATCGTCGTTTTCAACTTGCCGTATTCTGGAACTGTCTACATCTCAGTTCTGTGTCTGAAACCTAATTCATTTGACTATAACTACGAAAACAGTAAGCTTAGCCCTTTCTCCTTTGTGTTCTATGTCATGAGTTGAGAAATGGCTAGCGAAGTGATTTGACGATGTCTTTCAAAATTAGTTGGAGTTTTAACAAATGAATCACAAAGGAACAGTGCAACTCGAAACAGACCGACTGATTCTAAGGAAATTTCAGTTTGAAGATGCTGAGCCCATGTTTGACAACTGTTGGTCTGAGCTTGATGTTTGGAAGTGGACAAGTTATGATGAAATGTCCTGTGTTGCTGATCTTGTAGAAAAAAATGGTTTATTCACAGATTGGTGGCTGTCTTTAAATGATCAAGCTAATCGTTATAATTGGGCCATTGTTTTACAATCAACCTCTCAACCCATTGGTCGTATCTTTGTCATAGAGCTTAGCGAGGAAAATGCAGAACTTGAAATTACCTATGAGATAGGAAAAAAATGGTGGTATCAAGGTTTAATGACAGAAGCACTGAAAGAAATCATTCGCTTTTTGTTTGAGGATGTTCAGGTTAACCGTATCGTAGCTTATCATGCTAAGGAAAATCCTGCCTCAGGCAAAGTTATGAAAAAAGTTGGTATGACATTTTGTAAAATGGTTCCAGGTGCCTATACTTGCCATGCAGGCACTTTTGATAGTTATTACTATTCGATTGAAAATCAATAAAGCAGGAGGTTGTTATGGGAGATAAACCTATATCTTTTAAAGATAAAGATGGTAATTTTGTTTCGGCAGCCGATGTTTGGAATGCTGCCAAGCTAGAAGAACTGTTCAATCAATTGAATCCCAATCGCAAATTGCGATTAGAGCGTGAAAGAAAAGCCAAACAAAATGATGAATGATTGCTAAAAAAAGCATGCCAATTCTCACGAGGAGAATAGCATGCTTTTTATTTATGTGAGTTTCAGTCTGTTAAACTTTGTCTATTTAGGTCTTGTTTAGTCCAAGTTAAAGAGACGGCTAATGACTGAAAGATAATCTTGATTTTCCATTAAATGCTTTTGTTTACGGCGGGCTTTATTAGGATAATCGGTGATAATACCGTCGACAGAAGATTGTAAATAGGTTTTCAAATCATCTTGATCGTTAATAGTCCAGATGTATAACTCTTTTTTTCTCTTATGGGCTAGCTTTGCCAGATGGTTACTATATGAAAATTCTTCAATGGCATAGAAATCAACCTTAGTTGAAGCAAAATCTCCAAATTGAAAAGTGATGACATGACCAGTTTCAATATCTGGGCGATGCTTTTCAATGCTTTCTATTAAAGGCAAATCAAGAGACATAATCTTACTTCCCGGATTTAGCGGTAGTGACCTTAATTCTTTTAGAAAAGCTGTTCCATAGTTTTTCTGATTTTTCGTGGTTTTTAACTCGATAAGCAAGGGCATCTTTAGCTTTGTAGCTTTTTCTAAAAATGTTTTCAGAGAGACGATTTGGCTTATATGGCCATTTTGACGGAGCCTTTTTCCAATAATATCTTTCGCTTTAGACTGACTGATAATAGTTGATTTACCACTTAAACGTTGGAGATTATCATCATGAACAACCACAAATTTTTGATCTTTGGTCATTAAAACATCAATTTCGACCATGTCAGCTTTGGCCTTTTTTGAGGCTTTGAGCCCTTCTAAAGAGTTTTCAACAGCCATGTCAACGAAACCTCGATGAGCAATAATGTCAACTTCCTTAGGATTGCTGCTACTAAGTATATTGATATTGTATAAAAAGGCTCCTAGAGCAATAAAGCAATTGAGAAGTAGCATCCTCACCCATCGACTCTTTTTTCGCTTAGGACTTGGTTCAATATCGACAACGTCATGTTGTTCGAGATCAAGTATCAAATAGGATACAGAAGCCAGTTTGATGAGAAGGCTGGCAATAAAAACAATAAACCAGACCAGACTGAGTAAGCTAACTTGAAGGAACCATAACTGACTACTATCTTTTGGAAATACAAGATAAACGATACCTAGAAGTAGTCCAGAGGTAATGAAAGCGACAAAGCTAATGACACCTGAAATAATAGCTAGACCACTTAACGTTAAAAATGAGCGACCGGAAGTCATTCTCCAGCTAGTCTTTAAATTTTCAGTAAAGTGTGTCTCTTTTTGAATAATCGTCAAGGGTAAGGTACAAATAAAGCGAGCATTGATGTAAAAAATCAGGATATAGGCTAGCATCAGACCGACTTGGCCCAGGCTTGTTTTTTGCAATTCCCCAGTAATAAATGTTGGAATGTATAGCCGTTCGATGAGAGCTGATGAAAAGAAAAAGCGAAGGACTGGGATGGTTAGTAATAAATAAGCTAGAAAACTTAACAAGTGGCGGCCACTAATACTAAATAAAAATTGCTTAAAATCAGTTTTTATTCGCTTAAATCCTAGCTCTATAGGCGTCTCTTTATAGCGTAGCATTTCCACCAAAAAGGAAAATTCCATAAAAACTAAGAGAGCTAGAATAATGAGATAAATGATTAAGAGTAAGAAAGTGACAGGATTTGCTAGAAAACTAAAGATATTATCCAGTGATAAACCAGGATAGCCAGAAGAAATCAAAATACCACGAAATAACCAAGATAAAAGATAAGACCCTCCAATCGTTAGAGTAAGCTGTAGGAAGGTTGTTCGGAGACTATAAATAATAAAATGTTTATAGATGTCATGTAAGACAGCAAGCAGTTTGATAATCATAGGATACTTTCTGTTGATGTGATTCTTCTATTTTATCAAAAAAGCTTGCATTGGTGGGAAGGAATTACTTTAATGGTTTAAGGTTTTGACGATTTAACTGATAACACTTACTTACACATTCTTTAATATAATACCTATCGTGGGAGACACTGATAATAACGCCTGGGTAGTTTTTTAACATTTCTCGAATGATGGGTTGACTAGTCGGTGAGAAGTGTCGAGTGGGTTCATCTAAAATAATCACACGATTATGGGCTAAGATCATTTTAGCCAAGAATAGTTTAGCTTTTTGCCCACCAGATAGTGCTGCTAAAGAATGACGTATTTCATCGGAGGTAAACCGTAGACTTGCTAGAAGTGTTTTGACTGTTTCTTCTTTACTTACCTCTATTAAAAACTCAAAAGTGGAAAGATTTGGAGGCATTAGCTCTTCATAATGTTGCGGCATATAGCCAACAGATAAACCTTCTTTTTCTCTCATTTCTGCTAAGATTTGTTTGAGTAATCGTGTTTTACCGATACCATTTTGGCCCGTAATGACTAGTTTATCTTGTCCACGTATCAGTAAATCAACAGTTTGTCCAGTTTCTAGTTGTTTATTTTCCCAGTGAAGCAGAACCTTATTGGAAGGAAGGGGTGTGATTTCTGAAAAGAAAAGGTTAATCGTATCCATATCTTGTGGGATTTCAGTGAAATTTTTAGCCTCTTTTTCATAACGTTTTTCTTGAGAAAGGACCGTTTTTAATTTTTGGGCTAGAAGTCTTCCAGCAACATCGTTTTTAGTATGTCGTAGTTGATGCTCTACGCTTTGATGGATGCGGTGACTTCGATCCATACGGTCTTGGTGTTCTTTTCGCTCTTTATTGGCGAGTTGTAGCTGTCGTTGGTATGTCTTTCTGCGATTTTCCTTGTAATCCTTATAGTTTCCATGAAAATAGCTGGCGCGTGGACTGGTCCGTTTTTTTAGAAGTTCTAAATGGAGAATAGCAGTTGCTGTATTTTCTAGAAAAACGTCATCATGAGAGATAAAAATAATGGTTTTATCAGATTGAGCAATAAATGATTCTAACCAATTCAAACTGTCTAAGTCTAAATCACTAGATGGTTCATCTAAAATTAATAAATCTGGATCCTGTGCTAAGAGTTTTAGTAGCTGTATTTTTATTTTTTCACCACCAGATAAACTAGCCATGGTTTGATGGTTAGTTTCGAATCTTTCGATATCCATATGGAAATGATCAGCTAATTTGTAAAATAAAGAAAAATCGAAAAGACTATAGTCAATGTCTTGATAGATAAAATCCGTCACTAACTGCTCAAGTTGATTTCTTGAAAGGCTCTGTGGTAAGTAAGCTATATTGTGAAAGTGATTGATAACCTTTCCTTGACTATCTAGATAATCTGAAATTAATTCAACATCAATAATAGCTTTGATGAGACTGGATTTCCCTGTTCCTTCCTCTCCGATAATAGCTAATTTATCACCACTATTGACAACTACATTTAGGTCTTTAACTAAATCTTGTAGATCTTTTTGGTGAGTCAGTGTTAAATCTTGAATGTGTAACATAAATACCTCCTTGAACAAATTAAAAACTCCCTACTTTATCAAGTAGAGAGTTTGGGTATGCAAAGAGACCTGCAAATATAACAGACAGGAATAAAAGAGCACACTAAAAAACAAAACTTGATAAAGTTATCATATTTTGTTTTTTTAGTGAATCATGTGCTCCCTACCTCCAAATATTATTAAATTGATACTAACACAATTTGAAATCGCTGTCAATTCTGTTATGATAGACTTATGGAAAAAATTATTATTATTGGATGTCCTGGTTCAGGGAAATCTACTCTGGCAAGACGACTCGCAAGACTAACTAAACTATCCTTGTATCACTTGGATATGATGAATTGGCAGGTAGATAAGACCACGGTGGCAACAGAGGTATTTATAGAGCGCCAAATGCAGGTTCTTAGTCAAGATACTTGGATTATTGATGGCAATTATGGTAGTACTTTAGATCTGCGTATCAAAGCTTGCGACACTATTGTTTTCTTGGATTATCCTTTGGACATTTGTTTAGAAGGGGTTAAAAATCGGATTGGTAAAGTCAGACCGGATATGCCTTGGGTTGAAGAATCTCTAGACCAAGAATTTGTGGAGTTTATCAAAGGCTTTTCCCAGACTAGCCGTCCTAAAATCCTAAACTTTATGAAGCTTTATCCGAAAAAGACATGGTACCAATTCAAAAGCAGGGAAGAAACAGAACTATTTTTAAAGACAATCAAAAAATCATTCAAGTCATAGACCTGAATGATTTTTGATTATTATTGAAAATTAGTGACTAAGTACTTTATCAAGGAAATCTTTAAGTCGAGGGTGTTGAGGATTATCAAAGATTTGCTCTGGTGTACCATCTTCGATGAATTGTCCACCATCGGTAAAGATAACACGGTTTGCAACTTGACGAGCAAATCCCATCTCATGGGTAACAATCAACATGGTCATGCCTTGCTCGGCTAGATCTTTCATAACATTGAGAACATCTCCAACCATTTCAGGGTCAAGAGCAGATGTTGGTTCATCAAAAAGCATAATATCAGGGTTCATTGCTAATGAACGAGCAATGGCAACACGTTGTTTCTGACCACCCGATAAACTCTCTGGGAGAGCGTCACGTTTTTCAGCTAAACCTACTTTTTCAAGGAGTTCCATACCTTGTTTTTCAGCTTCAGCTTTACCTAATTTACCAAGTTCAATAGGCGCAAACATGATGTTTTCAAGAACCGTCATGTGTGGGAATAAATTGAAGTGTTGGAAAACCATCCCGATGTTTTCGCGAGCTTTGTCGATGTTAGTTTTTGGATCGGATAATTCAAAACCATCAACGATAACCTTACCACTTGTGATTGTTTCTAGTAGGTTTAAGGTCCGAAGGAAAGTTGATTTCCCTGAACCAGAAGGTCCGATGATACAAACCACATCACCTTCATAAAATTGAGCATCAATCCCTTTTAGGACTTCGTTATCGCCATAGGATTTGTGCAAATCTTGGACATCAATTTTTAATTCTGCCATTATTTAAGCCTCTTTTCTAGACGTTTTGCTAACTTAGTCAATAGAGTAATGATGACTAGGTAAATGATTGCAAGGATTGCATACATACGGAATGATTGGTAGTTACGAGCAATGATAATCTTACCAGTTTGGAAGAGTTCAACCAAGCCAATAGCTGAAACGATAGTTGTATCTTTTAATGAAATAACAAACTGATTGATGAAGTTTGGAAGCATTAATTTGACAGCTTGAGGTAAAACAATCTTACGCATGGTCGTTTTGTAAGGAATACCAAGGCTTCGGCTAGCTTCCATTTGCCCACCAGGAACAGCTTCAATACCACCACGAACAATTTCTGCAATGTAAGCTCCGCCATTCAAAGAGAGAGCAATAGTTGCTGCGACAAAGTCATTGATTGGTGATTGCTTGCCTGTGATACTTTCAATCAAGTTAGGAATTCCCCAGAAGATGAAGGCTGCTACAATCATCAATGGGATACCACGTACGACATCTACGAAGACAGATGACATGACACGGAGTACCTTGTTCGGAGCTACAGCCATCATACCAAAGATAATACCGATAATCATAGCGATAGCAAATGAAATGAGGGTCAGACTAAGCGTTGTACCAAGACCTGAAAGGAGTTGGTTGTAGTTGTTTTTAATCAAACCAAGGATAGTTGTCTCATCAATAGTTTTTTCTTTATTATCTTCAGCACCTGTTGAAGTAGCAAGGTATTTTTTGACTAGCTTATCGTAGGTACCATCTTCTTTGAGGGCAGCCATACCATTGTTGAACATTTCGATAAGTTCCGGATTCGTTCCTTTTTTAACAGCAAATCCAACTTGACCAGAAGGCTCTCCCTTGATTGGTGTTTCAAATTGACGTCCTTGTTGGATGGCGTAAGCCAAAACAGGTTCATCATCCATAAGCGCATCGATTGAGCCTGAGTTCAAGCTGTCGTACATCGTAGACGCTTCATCAAAGGCTTTTAACTTATAGCCATATTTATCTTTGTTGCTAGCAAGGAAATCGTAAGAAGAAGTACCGTTTTTAGCACCAACGGTTTTTCCTTTCAAATCTTTATATGAAGAAACATCTGTTCCTTTTTTAATAGCAAGGATGATATTGGTTGTGTAATATGGATCAGAGAAATCAAAGGTACCTTTACGTTCGTCGGTGATTGTCATACCGGCAATAGCACCATCAGCTTGACTAGACTGAACAGCATTAAGTGCAGCATCGAAGCCGACATTGTTGATTTTGATTTTGAAGCCTTGTTGTTTAGCAATTGCCTTAATCAAGTCCATATCAAAACCAGTATATTTACCAGAATCATCTTGGTATTCAAATGGTGCAAAAGATGTGTCAGAAGCGATGACATATTGCTCTTTTTGTGGTTGTGCCTTGGCATTAGCATCACCAGTTGATTCTAGTTTAGCAATTGTTGCTTCTTTACCGAGCCATTTGGTCATGATTTCATCGTAGGTACCATCTTTTTTCATGTCAGCAAAAGCTTCGTTGAAATCTTTGATGAGGTACTCATACTGACTACCTTTTTTAACAGCAAAGGCAAAACTTCCGACTTTTTCGCCATCCATATTGATAGCGTAATTTTTACCTTGTTTAATCGCAAATTGAACAACAGGTTCATCATCCATAGCTGCAACAATAGAGCCTGAATCAAGACTGTTATTCATGAGATCACCGGTATCGAAAGTTTTTACTTTGAAGTTATATTTCTTCTTGATGTTATCTAAGAAAGTTTGAGCTGCAGTACCGTTTTTGACACCAACAGTTTTACCTTTTAACTGACTGTATTTTGTAATGTCGTTACCTTTTTTAGTATAAAGAACGACAGCAGTGTCATAGTAAGTATCAGAGAAAGTAAAGACTTTTTGTCGTGGTTCAGTAACTGTTGTACCAGCCATCAAGGCATCAGCTTGGCCAGCTTGTACAGCATTTACTGCGGCATCAAAGCCAGGGAAGGTCATATTAATATCCCAATTCTTACGTTTCGCAACTTCATTGATAATATCAACATCAATTCCTTTGTAAGTTTGGTCAGAATCTTTGAATTCAAAAGGTGCATAAGCAGTATCAGATACAATATCAATCGTATCTGCAGCAACACGAGCACCGAACACAAAGAAAACAGAAACAAGCGTTAACAGAAATGCTTTAAATTTCGTCTTCATGTTCATCTCCTTATATAAAAAAATTATAGCTCATTATAGCAAAAAAAATGAAAAAGAGCAATATTTTGATAAGGCTGTGTTATAAAACCTAACATATCGATTGTTTTACTTAAAAATCCATGCGATTAAGTTAGTTCCATTCAGCAATAATGATCATCTGTATTCTTTTCATTCTTGTTAATGTTCTTCGTTTTTCTACCTTCAAAGGCATTAAAGGACCTTTCTTGATGAGCGGTTTAGGAAATCGTTGGTTGGTATGTAAGGAGATAAGGATTAAAAATCACAACTAAACTCATAAAACAGTTGGATAATGTAATTAAAAAAGAAATTATAATATAATAAAATAATTATAAAAGCTAGGAGGAAGCTAAAAAATGAAAAAACTATTAATAAATCGATTTGATTCCTATCAAAAATGGCCCACTTGGCTTCTAGTCTTACTAGGATGTGGTTTCGTTGAAGCCTGTTTTTGGGTAGGAAATATTATCTTTGGAATTGTTTTGATTTCTTGTTTACTACTTTTCATTCTATTGACTGGTCAGCCCTTAGATTTTAATGCTTTTATGGATGATGTTCATATTGATTTGATATCATTTGCTTTTGTGGCAATGATTCTGTTTGTATGGGTGAAATGGGTTGAAAAACGTTCACTAGTGACGCTTGGCTTCTATAAAGAAAAATGGTTGAAAGAGTTACTTATAGGTTTCGGAGTAGGTGCTTTACAGTTTAGTTTGTCCCTGTTATTGGTGTATTTGTTAGGAGGAAGTCAGTTCAAAGGAGTAGACGTTTCAAGTACAACACTTTTGTTTGTTTTATCAATTATTCCTTTCTGGTTGATTCAAGGTGGAACAGAAGAACTCCTAACTAGAGGATGGTTACTTCCCTTGATTCATAGCCGACTAGGGTTGCCTATAGCTATCGGTATTAGTAGTTTCTTATTTGGGTTAATGCATCTAGGTAATGATCACATAACATTCTTTGCATTCCTAGATTTGATTTTATCAGGGATTGTTATGGCTCTATACATGTTATATCGTGATAATCTGTGGAGTGTTGTTGGCTTACATGGGGCTTGGAATTTTGTTCAAGGGAACATTTATGGCATTGAGGTATCAGGAAGTGATCCCGGAGTTTCCATTTTTCATTTTGCTAGCAATCCTAATGCCCCAACTTGGCTATCAGGAGGAGGTTTTGGCATTGAAGGTAGCTTGATAACTTGTTTAGTAGAGCTAGTATTTATTTTGGTTATTCTTTATCTGATGAAAAATAAGGATAAGATAGCGGATGGAAGTAACATCTAAATTTGTTATATGGAATTCCTTATAATACCTTACGGCAGTGGTTGGTGGGAGCCCTGTTTAGCAATAGATCACTTTTAGAGTTTATCCTGCACAGTTACTTAGCTACTTTAATTCCAATCAACCGTCGCTGAGTGGCTTTTGCTATCTTCAACCTCAAAACGACTTTCAGACCTCAATAGCTTTTCGTATTTCTAACCCCATGGTCATTTCCCTTGACTGTGGGAACTGTGTTGAGTATTAAAAAAGGTTAGGGAAAGAAATGAAGTTTAGTTTGTAAAATAGCTGTAAAAAACTATCCAGCGGACAGTTTTAGATGAGATATAAAATAGGATCGCACAGATAAATGTCTTTTAATTATTGGGAGTCCTTTCCCATGTAAGATGATTGTCGATACGTCATTTTCTTGTGTAAACTTTTTTTCTATCGATAGTAAAATACTATGATAAAATAGAGGCATGATAGATAGACAAGAACATAATACTTTCAAATTAGTATCTAAATACCAACCTTCAGGAGATCAACCTCAGGCTATTGAACAGTTAGTTGATAATATTGAAGGGGGTGAAAAATCACAGATTCTCTTAGGAGCAACAGGCACTGGTAAAACCTATACCATGAGTCAAGTCATTAGCAAGGTTAATAAGCCAACTCTTGTGATTGCTCATAATAAAACGCTGGCAGGTCAGCTCTACGGCGAGTTCAAAGAATTCTTTCCAGACAATGCGGTAGAGTACTTTGTTTCTTACTATGATTATTATCAGCCGGAAGCTTATGTGCCGTCATCAGATACTTATATTGAGAAGGATTCGTCGGTTAATGATGAGATTGATAAATTAAGGCACTCAGCAACGTCAGCGCTTTTGGAGCGTAATGATGTTATTGTCGTTGCATCCGTCTCTTGTATTTATGGGTTGGGGTCACCTAAAGAATATGCCGATTCAGCTGTTTCTTTGAGACCTGGTCAGGAGATTTCTCGAGATCAGTTGCTCAATCAACTAGTGGATATTCAGTTTGAACGAAATGATATTGATTTCCAACGTGGTCGTTTTCGTGTGCGTGGTGATGTGGTAGAGATTTTCCCGGCTTCTCGGGATGAACATGCTTTCCGTGTTGAATTTTTCGGCGATGAAATCGACCGTATCCGTGAAATTGAAAGTCTTACAGGAAAAAATTTGGGTGATGTCGAACACTTAGTGCTCTTTCCAGCCACGCACTTTGTGACCAACGATGAACACATGGAGCAGTCTATTGCTAAAATCCAAGCAGAATTAGAAGAACAACTGAAGCTCTTTGAATCAGAAGGTAAACTGCTAGAAGCCCAGCGCCTAAAACAAAGAACAGAATACGATATCGAAATGTTGCGTGAAATGGGTTATACCAACGGGGTTGAAAACTATTCCCGTCACATGGATGGTCGTAGTGAGGGGGAGCCACCTTATACCTTACTTGATTTTTTCCCCGAAGATTTCATGATTATGATTGATGAGAGTCACATGACCATGGGACAAATTAAGGGCATGTATAACGGTGACCGGTCTCGTAAGCAGATGCTGGTTGACTATGGTTTCCGTTTACCATCAGCACTTGATAACCGACCTCTTCGTCGTGAGGAATTTGAAAGCCATGTTCATCAGATTGTTTATGTATCAGCGACACCTGGTGATTATGAGAATGAACAGACGGATACAGTGACTGAGCAAATCATTCGTCCGACAGGTCTCTTGGACCCTGAGGTTGAAATTCGTCCGACCATGGGACAAATGGACGACCTCTTAGAAGAGATTACCATTCGTGCGGAAAAGGGCGAGCGGACCTTTATCACGACTTT
This sequence comes from Streptococcus pluranimalium, assembly GCF_002953735.1. Taxonomy (NCBI): domain Bacteria; kingdom Bacillati; phylum Bacillota; class Bacilli; order Lactobacillales; family Streptococcaceae; genus Streptococcus; species Streptococcus pluranimalium. The sequence continues at coordinate 850,509 of NZ_CP025536.1, forward strand.
GACCAAAAAGATGGCGGAGGATTTGACCGATTATCTCAAAGAAATGGGTGTCAAGGTCAAATACATGCACTCGGACATTAAAACACTTGAACGGACGGAGATTATTCGTGATCTTCGCTTGGGTGTCTTCGATGTTCTTATCGGAATCAATTTACTCCGTGAGGGAATTGATGTCCCAGAAGTTAGCTTGGTAGCGATTTTGGATGCTGACAAGGAAGGATTCCTCCGAAACGAACGTGGGCTTATCCAGACTATTGGTCGTGCTGCCCGTAACTCAGAAGGGCATGTGATCATGTATGCGGATAAGATTACCGAATCCATGCAGCGCGCCATGGATGAAACGGCTCGTCGTCGTGAGATTCAGATGCGCTATAATGAGGAACACGGTATCGTTCCACAGACCATTAAGAAAGATATTCGTGATTTGATTGCTATTTCCAAAGCTTCTGATACGGAAGTTGCTGAGGAAACAGTTGACTACACAGCTATGAACAAGTCAGAACGTCAAGAAGCCATCAAGAAACTGCAAAAACAAATGCAGGAAGCAGCAGAATTACTGGACTTCGAATTGGCGGCACAGATTCGCGATATGGTTTTGGAATTGAAGGCCATGGATTAGCAATTAGTGAGGTAGTAGGATGAAAACAAATCATTTTGGACAGTTAGTTGGTGATTCATTGGCCATTGTTTCTCCAGGGAGATTTCCGGACATTGAAGTGCTATCTGGTCAGACAGTCAGGATTGAAAAAGTAAACGTAAGTCATTTTGATGATCTTTTTGCTGTTTATAGCTCCTTGACTTCTCCGGAAAAGTTTACCTATATGCCATTCAGTCAATTCGAGGATAAAGAAGAGTTTGGCGCTTTTTTTCAAGAATTACTAGTCCCTATTACTTAGCGATTATTGATCAGTCGACAGGAAAAGTAGTTGGATGTTTCTCTCTGATGCGTATTGATACTCGAAATCGAGTTATTGAGATGGGTTGGGTAATCTATTCTGATAGACTTCAGAAAACCAAATTGGCTACAGAAGCACAGTACTTAGTAATGACATATGTTTTTGAAGACTTATGTTATCGAAGGTATGAGTGGAAGTGTGACTCTTTGAATGAAGCTTCTAGGAGAGCAGCGGAACGACTCGGTTTTACCTACGAAGGAACGTTTAGACAAGCAGTTATCTATAAAAATCGAAACAGAGATACCAATTGGTACTCAATTATTGATAAAGAATGGTCGGAGAAAAAAAGCCGATTAGAAGCTTGGTTAGATGATAGCAACTTTGATACTAATGGAAAACAGATTAAGCCACTCAGAGAATGTTAGCAGTAAAAAAACTTTGGAAGAGCTCCAAAGTTTTTTCTTATTTAACAGAACCACCAGTAATCCCTTCAACATAGTATTTTTGCATAAACATGAAGAGGAGGGTAATCGGAACGGCAATGAGGACAGAACCTGCTGTAAATGACATAAACCATTTATTGATAGTATCGGGTTGAAGCATTGAGAAGAGTCCAATGGCAACCGTATATTTACTAGTGGCATCACCAAGAATAACTTGGGCAAAGATGAAATCCATCCAAGGACCAATAAAAGCTATAAGGGCTGTATAAACAATGATTGGTTTTGAGAGCGGTAGCGTAATCTTGAAGAAAATATCCTTACGGGTCGCACCATCAATCATAGCAGATTCATCCAGAGAGTATGGAATGGTATCAAAGAACCCTTTGGCAATGTAAAAACCGAGTGCTGCTCCAGATGAGTACACTAAGACTAAGGCTGTTAAGGATTGTGTTAAATTAAGAGCTTTTAAAATATAATAAACAGCAATCATGCTCATAAAACCAGGGAACATATTCAATACAAGTGCTAGTTTTAAAAAACCGTTGCGGAATTTAAATTTAATACGGCTGAGTGAGTAAGCCATGGCAACTGTGATAAACGTTGAAATGATACATGTTGCTAATGCGACAATAAGGGTATTGATAAACCATTTCCCAAATGGGAAAGACTCATTTGTAAAGAGATTAATGTAATTCTCTAAAGTCCAGGTTTTGGGGATGAAATAATTAACGTAAGCAGTACCCTCGCCACGCAAACTAGTTAAGATGACCCAGGCGATAGGAAAGAGCCAAATAATGGAAAGGACAATGAGTAGGGTATAAATAAATCCTAATTGCATACGACGTTTTGATTTCATTATTTAACAACTCCTTCCTTATAAGATGCTGTGCGCGTGTAAGCTAGTAAGCTAAAGCTAGCTGAGAGCACAAAGATCAAAATACCGATAACAGAAGCTAGGTTGTAGTCTGCAGCTGTAACGGTCAGTTTGTAGAGCCATGTTACCAAGAGGTCGGTAGAGCCTGCTTGATAGAATTTTGAGTTAACAGGTCCACCACCCGTGAGGAGATAAATAACGTTAAAGTTATTGATATTTCCGATAAATTGTTGAATCAAGGTCGGTGTCATGATTAAGAGAATCTGTGGGAAAGTGATGGATTTGAAGATCTGGAACTTGCTAGCACCATCGATTTCGGCAGCCTCGATTTGCTCTTGTGGGAGATTCATGATGATACCGGTTGCAACAAGCATGGTAACAGGGATACCTACCCACATGTTAACAAATATAATAGAAAATTTAGCCCAGAGCGGGTCTGACAGAAATGGTAGCCCTTGGCTAATGAGACCAAGTTTTTGAAGCAAGATATTGAGAGGCCCTTCATCATTAAGCAAATTACGCATGATGAGTAGGGAAATAAATTGTGGTACTGCCATAGTAATGACAAAGATAGTCCGCCACATTTTTTTGAATTTTAGACCTTTGGTATTAATCAAAAGGGCTAGAAGAATACCAAAAAAGAAGTTCGTTACCGTTGCGAAAACTGCCCAAATTAGGGTCCAAGAAAGGACAGGGAAGAAAGTACCAGCCATACGACCACTTAGGATATTTCCAAAATTGGTAAAACCAACCCAGTCAAAGAGTGATTTAGGTGGCAAATGATTGTGATCGTAATTGGTAAAAGCCAATGAAATCATATAAATCAAAGGCAAAATGGTAAATAAAAGTACCCCAATCATTGGAATTGCCATAAGAGTCATATGAAAGCGACCGTTAGATAAGGTTGCTAGATCTTCTTTAAAACTAGGGATTTTAGTATTGTCGCGTTTAATGACATAAAGATTACGGGCACTTTTTAGATTACACCAATAAATATAGGCAAAAACCAAACAGAAGATGATAGAGGCGAGTCCAAAGATAAGCATGAGCATGGAGTTATCACCTTCAACAGCCACGGCAATTTCGATACCATTGACAGTCTTAGTCGCCATACCTTGTTCCTTGGTGCCAAGTGTGATTAAATTTCCAAATGCTGGAATAACTTGTGTGACAAGGGCAATCAGAAATACGACTTCAGTTGCTAAGAATAAGATGCCCTTTATGATTTGTTTGTTAGCCAGATTGGCGAATCCCATAATGAGGGCAGATAACTTAATATCCCATCCACCTTTAGAAAGTGCTTGAGGGACACTGACGTCATCGTAAAAGTGGGACTTAGTCATAGTTTTCTCCTTTAAGTGTGATTGAATTTCTACTGGATAAATCAGCTAAATACGGAGGTTAGTCAATTTAGCGAATAGGAATTCAGATAAATATATCAAATGAACTAACAGTTTATTTGATTCCTCACTCAGTTAAACTATCCTTAAGAAGCCTGTCTAGGGCGCAGATAACTTTCTAGTTAGTTAGAAATATAGCTAGTTTGTTAGCTAAAATCTGACTTCCAAAACTATAAATTAGAATGAAAAATCTATCGCTGATAATTCAAAAGAATATAAAAAGGCGGAGTGTTCTCACAACACATCTGTTGGAGTTAATCTCCGCCTACTAGATTGATTGCAATGACAACTTAATAAGGATTATTTAGAGTCAGCTAGATCTTTATCAAGTTGTTTTAATTTTTTGAGGTAATCGGCTTCTTTAATTTTACCATTGTAAGTGTCAGAAAGGATAGCGGCACTTTCTGTCCAGAAGGCTGTCATTTGACTAAGTTTTGGCATAACAACAGTATATTTATCTGAAGAGCCCATGGTAATAACTGTCTTGGCAAGTTGATCGTTTTGAACGTCGTCAGATTCTTGAACGTCCTTGTTCGAAGGGACAATAGAACGTTTTTCAAATTGATTTTCTTGGCTGTCTTCGCTAGTTAAGTACGAAGCTAGCTGATAGCTAGCAGCAATGCGTTCTGCATTACCTTTAGCAGGTGCTTGGTTGACAGCGTAGAGTTTAACACCCAAGAAGGCTTTTTGCTGTACATCTTTATCGCCAATTTTGATAGTTGGGTAGGCTGCGATACCAAGTTTGTCTTCACCGATGGATTCTTTGGCTGTTTCGTAATCCCATGGTCCTGATTCAAAAGCAGCGATTGAGCCATCACCAAACTTAGACATGGTGTTGTTAGCATCTACGTTGACAAAACCTTTGTTATCTTTTTGACTAGCAATCCATTTTAGAACGCTGACACCGGCTTCATTTCCCCAGTTTGTACCTTTAACATCTTCTCCGTCCTTACCAAATAGTGTATTGCCGACAGACATAAAGAGTGGGGCGATGTGGTAGGCATTGACTTCTTTTAAATTAGCACCAAAGGTAGCATTGTCTGTGATACTTTCGTATGATTTGACTTGTTCTTCAGAAAGTTTTTCTTTGTTGTAGTAGAGAACTTGTGATTCGATCCCAAATGGGAAGGCATAAGTTTTCCCTTTATATTGTGCACCGGCAAGAGCTTGTTCAGTTGATTCTTTTTTTATTTCCTTAGCGTATTTTTTTGGAAGGGCTTGGATAGCGCCAGATTCTACCAATTGACCGAGTTGGTCATGCGGAAGGGAGAAAACGTCTGCAGCAGCGCTAGGGTCCTTTTTAATTTTTTCTTGAGCTTTTGGATCTTCAGATTCAACAACTTTAACTTTGAAGCCTGAATCTTTTTCAAATTCTTTAACAATTTTTTGATAAGATTTTTTAGCTCCTGTTGGTACCCAAAGTTTAATAGTATCTTTTGAAGCAGCATTGACTTCGGTTGTACTTGTGACAGCGACTCCACCAATAAGTGAGAGGCTTGCTCCGAATAATGCGACTTTTTGCCATGATTTCATAGCGTTTTCCTCCTAAGAAAATTATTGATATCTTTATTATGCAATCGCTTGCAAAAAATGTCAAGTCTTATTTTACAAAAATCAAAAAAATTTTTAAATAATCCTTATGTTAAGTTTAAGTTTTTTGTTCAAAAATATCTATAACTTAAAGCAATCGATTGCGTATAACGGGGTGTTTTAGCGATAGAATTCAAAAATATAAAATCTTTCAACGCTTTAGAAATACTTTGATTTTTTGGTTTGCAAGACCAATCGACGAGTGATATGTTGATAGTGATAGAATGAAGGTGGTTTTAAATAATCGTCTTTGAAACTATAATTAGCAGCTTCTTAGTCAGTTTCTCTGAATAGTTATTATCTAAAGCAAGATGATGCTAAAGGAATACCACTTGTAAAGAATACTATTTGGTTGTTTGTAGACCTCTTGCTCAAACTAGAGTTTTGATGACCATTATACTCAAACAGCTTTCTTTTAACGTCAGTCTTTTGATGGAGGAATTGCCAATTTTACTCAGTCAAAAAGCTAAAAAGCAATCGCTTGCAATGTGATAAATGCTTTTAATACAGGTATAAAAGCATCGTAGATAACATGACAATAAGATGTTTATTGCAAAAAATGGCAAAAGTATTGAAAACGCTTGTGAAGTATTGTAAACTAGAACAATCAAAAGTATAGGTAAAGGAGTTTAGACCATGGCTACTATAAAAGATGTTGCAGAAAGAGCTGGTGTAAACCCATCAACTGTTAGCCGAGTCTTGAAAGATAACCGTTCTATTTCACAGAAAACGAAAGATAAGGTTAGAAAAGCTATGGCTGAGTTAGGCTATGTCCCTAATGTCGCTGCTCAAATGCTAGCAAGTGGTTTGACTCATAACATTGGTTTGGTTTTCCCGCCACTAGCAACACCGGACCGCTTAAGCGAACCCTTCTTCATGCGCATTCTTTCGACGATTACGCATGAAGCGAAGTTGAAGGATTTTACCATTTCGATCGCAACAGGTACTTCGCTAGATGATTTACTAGATCAGGTAACCTTGATGCACCAGCAAAAACGAGTTGATGGTTTTATTATTTTGTATTCTGATCAGAATGATCCTATTAGGGATTATTTATTGAAAAATAAACTACCTTTTGTGATCGTGGGAGCACCAGAGGGCAATGAAACACAGATTACATACATTAATAATGATAACCAACTGATGGGAAAAAGTGCTGTCGAACATCTTTACGAAAAAGGGCATAAAGATATTTATTTTATCACGGATGATTTAAAATCAGAAGTTGCTTCGGAACGTTTTATGGGGTATGTCAAAGGTATGATGCGACTAGATTTAACTTATCACCCAATGTTTCTATTTGACCCAGCAGATGCTAAAAAAGTGGATGAGCTAATGACTGCAATTGAAACTGAAAGGCCAACAGCTCTGGTTGTTATTTCTGACCGGGTGACGATTCGCTTAATGCAATTGCTTTCTTATTATGGCTTAAAAGTACCGGATGATATTTCCATTATCACCTTTAACAATTCCATCTTTTCAAAGCTTATACACCCCTATCTAACCACTTTTGATATTCATGTGGATCATTTAGGAGAGACTAGCTTTAAGCGATTATTGACTATTATTCAGTCTAAGCAAGAAGAAAAAAGTGAACAAATTATTGTTCCTTTTACGCTGAAAGAGAGAGAGTCAGTTAGAAATTTAAAGAAAAATCAGTAAATTCCAAACATTTCACAAAAATCAATGTAAAAGCCTTGCCATCAAGGCTTTTTTAGTTATGATAAAAGAGAAAAATAAAAATTCGAAAAAATCATTGACTTACGCAAGCGTTTGCGTTATGCTTTTTATAGCAAAACAAAATAAAAAGGGGAAAGTAGTATGAGTCAACGTGAAAGTGGTATCCTCATGCATATTTCTTCTTTACCCGGTCAATTTGGGATTGGCTCGTTTGGTAAAGAGGCTTATGACTTCGTGGATTTTTTAGTTGAGACGAAACAGACCTATTGGCAAATTCTGCCGTTAACAACAACTAGTTATGGCGACTCGCCTTATCAATCATTTTCTGCTATTGCCGGAAATACACACTTTATTGATTTGGCTTATTTAGCAGAGTCTGGCTATTTATCAACGGATGATTATCAGGGGATTTCATTCGGGGATAATCAAGAAGAAGTAGATTATGCTTTAATTTACAAAAGACGTCGTCCAATTTTAGAAAAAGCTGTAAAGGGTTTCTTGTCAAGCACAGAAGGGCTATCCTTATTAGAAACTTTCGAGTTTGAAAATAGCTGGGTTTCAGACTTTGCTGACTTTATGGCTATTAAAGAACACTTCGGTAGTAAGGCCCTTCAAGAGTGGGAAGACAAGGCTATTGTTCAGCGAGATAAGTTTGCATTGGAAAGTTATCGTGAGAAACTTTCAGATGTCATTCTCTATCATAAAGTGACACAATATTTCTTCTACTCACAGTGGCTAGATTTGAAGACTTACGCTAATGAGAATGGTATCCAAATTATTGGTGATATGCCAATTTACGTATCAGCTGATAGTGTTGAAGTTTGGACGATGCCAGAGTTATTCAAACTAGATGCTGAACGGCGTCCACTCTTCATTGCAGGTGTCCCAGCAGATGAATTTAGTGATACTGGTCAACTTTGGGGAAACCCTATCTATAATTGGAATCTTCATGAAGAAACTGGCTATGCTTGGTGGGTTTATCGTATTAAAGAGAGTTTTAAAATCTATGATAAGCTCCGCATTGACCATTTTAAAGGTTTTTCTGATTTTTGGGAAATCCCTGGAGGGGACGATACAGCCATCAACGGTCATTGGTCAGAAGGTCCTGGCTATAAGCTGTTCGAGGCTGTCAAAAATGAACTTGGTGAATTGCCAATCATCGCTGAAAACTTGGGATACATCGATGAAAAAGCTGAGAAATTACTGGCTGAAACGGCTTATCCAGGTATGAAAATCATGGAGTTTGGCTTCTATGATATTGAAGGACAAAGTATTGATATTCCACACAACTATACGCCGGATACAGTTGCCTACACCGGGACACATGATAATGAGGTAGTCAATGGTTGGTACGCCAATCTAAGCGAGGAGCAACAAGCCTTTCTAAATACCTACATCCATCGCAGTCAGGATGAAAAAATCACAGAAGCCATGCTACGAAGCTTGTACGCTAGTGTGAGTCATATTACCATTGCCACCATGCAAGACCTACTGGATAAAGATGAGACCTCACGGATGAACACCCCAAATACGCTCGGTGGTAACTGGCAATGGCGGATGCTTGCAGAAGATTTAACACAAGACAAGAAGGACTTTTTAACAAGCATCACTGAGCTATATGCTCGTGCTAACACATCACTCGTCACAACAAAGAAACAATTAGAGGAAGAGGACAATGACTAAAGCATTTACAACCTACTTAAACGATAAGGGGCAGGATTTAGCCTCACTAAGTAACGAAGCAATCTATCAAGAATTGCTCCATTATGTTAAAGAAACTGCCGAAAACATGCCAAAAAATACGGCAAAACGAAAAGTTTATTATATTTCAGCTGAATTTTTGATTGGTAAATTACTCTCAAATAACCTTATTAATTTAGGTGTTTATCAAGAAGTTAAAGAGGCTTTATCAACTGTTGGAAAATCAATCAGCGAGGTTGAGGATTTAGAACCAGAACCATCTCTTGGAAATGGTGGCCTAGGTCGTTTGGCATCTTGTTTTATTGATTCAATGTCAACTTTGGGCATTAACGGCGAAGGTGTTGGTCTCAATTATCATTTTGGGCTCTTTAAGCAAGTCTTCAAGGACAACCAACAAGGAGCGGAGCCAAATGATTGGATTCAGGATGAGTCATGGCTCATTCCAACAGATGTACACTATGACGTACCCTTCAAGGATTTCACCCTTCGTTCACGTTTGGACCGTCTGGATATTCTAGGTTATCATCGAGACAGCAAAAATTATCTTAACCTTTTTGATATTGATGGGCTTAATTACGACTTGATTGAAGACGGCATCACTTTTGATAAAACAAAAATCAAAGAAAACCTCACCCTCTTCCTTTACCCAGATGATTCGGATAAGGCTGGAGAATTGCTCCGTATCTACCAACAATATTTCATGGTGTCTAACGCAGCGCAGTTATTGATCGATGAAGCCATTGAACGTGGGTCAAATGTCCGCGACCTTGCTGATTATGCTTACGTGCAAATCAACGATACGCATCCTTCAATGGTTATTCCAGAATTGATTCGTCTCTTGACGGAAAAACATGGTTTGACATTTGAAGAAGCAGTGACGATTGTTAAAGAGATGGTGGGGTATACCAACCATACTATTTTGGCAGAAGCCTTGGAAAAATGGCCGCTTGATTACCTCAATGAAGTAGTGCCACACTTAGTTACCATCATTGAAAAACTAGATGCACTAGTTGCCAAAGAGGTTTCAGATGTTAATCTCCACATTATTGATGAGTCAGGCCGTGTTCACATGGCGCATATGGATATTCACTTTGCAACAAGTGTTAACGGTGTTGCAGCGCTTCATACTGAAATTCTTAAAAACAGTGAATTAAAGGATTTCTATGAGCTTTATCCTGAAAAATTCAATAATAAGACTAATGGTATTACCTTCCGTCGTTGGCTGGAATTCGCTAATCAAGACTTAGCAGCTTATGTGAAAGAATTGATTGGTGATGACTACTTGACTGATGCGACAAAACTTGAAAAATTAGTGGCATTTGTGGATGATTCAACTGTTCATGAACAATTGGATGCTATTAAATATCAAAATAAATTACAGCTAAAACGTTACCTCAAAGAACACAAAGGAATTGATTTGGATGAGCATTCTATTATTGATACCCAGATCAAACGATTCCATGAGTACAAACGTCAACAGATGAACGCTCTTTATGTCATCTACAAATACATGGAAATCAAACGTGGACATCTTCCAAAACGCAAGTTGACCGTTATCTTTGGAGGTAAAGCTGCGCCGGCCTATATTATCGCTCAAGATGTCATTCACTTGATTTTAAGCTTGTCAGAATTGATTAATAATGATCCAGAAGTTAGTCCTTATCTCAATGTTCATTTGGTTGAAAACTACAATGTTACTGTGGCAGAGCATTTAATTCCAGCAACGGATATTTCAGAACAGATTTCTCTAGCTTCTAAAGAAGCCTCAGGTACTGGTAATATGAAATTTATGCTTAATGGTGCCTTGACTTTAGGAACAATGGATGGTGCTAACGTTGAGATTGCTGAATTAGCAGGAATGGATAATATTTATACATTCGGGAAAGATTCTGATACCATTATTGACCTTTATGACAGGGCTGGATATGTTTCTCGTGATTACTATGAATCTGATGAGAGAATCAAAGAAGCAGTCGACTTTATTCTCTCAGAGGACTTGCTAGCAGTTGGTAATCAAGAACGTTTAGAGCGTTTATATCATGAATTGCTTAATAAAGACTGGTTCATGACCTTGATTGACCTTGCAGAATACATTGATATCAAAGAGAAAATATTGACAGATTATGAAGATCGTCAAGCATGGAATCGTAAAGTTGTGCATAATATTGCTAAAGCAGGTTTCTTCTCTTCTGACAGAACGATTGCTCAATATAATCAAGATATCTGGCATAGTTAAGCTATAAAATAGCTTATATGTCATGATTAAGGAGTTGGGAAACCAGCTCTTTTTTACTGCTCTTATCTAGAATTGAACAACAAATGTTGTATAATTAAACTAAAATATACGTTAAATGCGGAAAAATATAAAATAATGCTTGACTTTTGAATAAAAATGAAATATTATTTTTTAAAAAATAAATAATATTCATTAAGGGGATTGTTATGAAAAAAGTTTTATTAAGCGTCACAGCAGTATTGTTAAGTGCTAGTTTGGTAGCCTGCTCATCAAACGCAAAGGAAGATCAATTAGATAAGATAACGAAAAAAGGGAAAATGGTTGTTGCTATGAGCCCAGAATTTGCTCCCTTTGAATTTAAAACACTAATTGATGGAAAAGATACCATTGTTGGGGCTGATGTTGAAATAGCCAAAGCAATTGGGGAGGAACTTAATGTTGAAGTGGAGTTTTCAGCGATGAGTTTTGATAACGTCTTGGCTAGTCTGAAATCCGGTAAAGCTGATATAGCCATTTCGGGGATTTCAGCCACGAAAGAGCGTCAAAAGTCCTATGATTTTTCAGATAGTTACTATGAGTCTAAGAATGTTATGATGGTACTAAAAGATAAACTTCAAGATTATAAAACATTTGGTGATTTTGACAATCAAGCAGTTGTCGTTCAAAAGGGAAGTATTCAAGAGACCATTGCCAAAGACACGCTTAAAGATGTTAATATCACACCCTTGACAAAAGTAGGTGAAATGGTGGCCGAGGTATCAAATGGAAAAGTTCAGGCTCTTGTACTAGAAGAAGCTATTGCGAAAGGCTATGCCGAAAAGAATAAAGACCTTGCCATAGCAGAAGTTGAATTACCTTCAGATGAGGCAGATTCGTATGCTGTTGCTATGCCAAAAGGTAGCAAAAAACTAACCAAGAAAGTCAATGATATTATTAAATCCTTGAAAGAAGAGGATAAAATCAATGCTTTTGTTCAAGAAGCCTATGATTTGTCAGTAAAACAGTAAGGTATTGATTAGGAAAATAGCTTACTTTGGACTACTTGGAGGATACTTGAATAACAGATAAGATCTAGGTGATAAGATACGACAGCGTAGCGGTAATAGTGTTAATTGACGCTTCAAAAGAATTCTGTAAAAGAACAGCTAATTAAAAGTTTATTTAGTGACCTTGTTTATCACATTGGCTAAGTTAAGAAATGGCTTAATTCGTCGAAAACTTTTTTCAGGTGTTTGTTACCAAAACGGAAATTCCCTTAATTACTAATCAGTTTAGGGATGTAGTATGATTTGCTAGAAATCCATTATTTGAAAGATGCGGTTATATAAATTATCTACATTCAAGGGATATTTGAATAAAAATACAGATTGTTGTTGACTTTTATCGAAAATACTGTATAATATCATTATTATAAGATATCGAGGATTAATTATGACATTGAAAAAATTAATTTTAGGAGCGACTCTCCTTGTTTCTGCTGTAACCCTTACAGCTTGTGGCTCTTCTGAATCATCTGATTTACAAGAAGATATTAAAAAAGATGGCAAATTAGTTGTTGCCGTCAGCCCAGACTATCCTCCATTTGAGTTTAAAGCTTTAGTAGACGGTAAAGATAAGGTTGTTGGAGCTGATATTGATTTAGCGCAAGATATTGCTGATGAATTAGGTGTAAAGCTTGAAGTATCAACCATGAGTTTCGATAATGTTTTAGCGAGTTTAAAAACTGGTAAAGCAGACATTGCCATTTCAGGATTATCAGTGACTGAGGAACGTAAGAATGCTTATGCATTTTCTGAAGCTTACTACACAACAGAAAATGCTATATTAGTCCGCAAAGAAGATGAAGGAAAATATACTAACTTAGATCAATTAGCTGGTAAAAAGGTTGCGGTTCAAAAAGGCAGTATTGAAGAAAATCTTGCAAAGGAACAATTGAAAGACTCTCAAGTTGTTCCGCTAACAGCGATGGGTGAAGCTATCAATGAATTGAAGTCTGGTGTTGTTGATGCTGTTGATTTGGAAAAACCAGTTGCAGAAGGTTATATCGCACAAAATAATGATATTGCCTTAGCAAAAGTTGCCTTGAAAGTTGGAGATGGTGATGCTAAAGCAGTTGCTATGCCAAAAGGTAAAGGAAGTCAAGAACTACAAAAAACAATTAATAAAGTTATTGCTAAAATGGAAAAAGATGGTATTTACAAACAGTACATCTCTGATGCGGCAAAATTAACTGGAAAAGCAGTCGACTAATCTCAAAGAAGTGGTTTGACAAAAATAAGAACACAAAATGGCTAAGAATAACGTTTTTTTAACGATGTTATTCTTAGCCATTTTATCTTGTTCAATTTTTCAATAGAAATCCTAAACTTGATTTAAGTTTGAAATAGAGGAACTCTGTCTTAGTTTTTATTTACCGAGACAGAATTGGCTGAAAAGTTGGGTAATGAGTTCATCAGGGGCAGCATCTCCAGTGATTTCTCCTAAAATCTCCCAAGTTCTAGTCATGTCAACCTGAAGAAGATCTACGGGCATCCCGAGTTCTAAACCTTCGTTAACAGCTTTTAAGCTATCAAGGGCTTTTTCAATTAAGGAGATGTGACGAGCGTTTGATAGGTAGGTAGCGTCTTTTTCAACCAAGCCTGCGTTTTCAAAGAAAAGTTGGTTGATACGCTCTTCAATCTGATCAATATTTTCATTTTTTAAAACAGAAATGGCGATGACATCGTCAGGCAGTTGTTCGGTTTCAATCTGCTGCTCTAAGTCTGTCTTATTTAAGAGTACGATACGATTGCTATCTTTACTTATCTCTAATAGTGTGCGATCTTGTTGAGTTAAAGCTTCAGAAGCATTTAACACTAGAAGCACTAAATCAGCTTCATTAAGAGCTTTTTTAGAACGCTCTACCCCAATGCGTTCAACGATATCATCGGTATCACGAATACCAGCTGTATCGATCAGCTTAAGGGGAACGCCTTTGATATTGACGTATTCTTCAATCACATCGCGTGTCGTTCCTTCAATATCAGTTACAATGGCTTTTTCTTCACGGAGTAGATTATTAAGGAGACTTGATTTACCGACATTGGGACGACCAATGATAGCAGTCGACAGTCCCTCACGAAGGATTTTCCCACGCTTAGCTGTCCGTAAAAGATTTTCTAAAAGCGCTTGAAATTCTTGTGTTTTTTCCCGCATGAGAGCAGTTGTCATTTCTTCAACATCATCGTATTCAGGGTAGTCAATGTTAACTTCAACTTGTGCTAGGGTGTTTAGAATTTCTTGACGAGTATTATCAATGAGTGTTTTTAAGGAACCATCCAATTGTTGAACGGCAACCGCCATAGCCTTGTCAGTCTTAGCTCGAATCAAATCCATAACAGCTTCAGCTTGGGTCAAGTCAACTCGGCCATTTAGGAATGCTCGCTTGGTGAATTCACCAGGTTCAGCCATACGAGCGCCTGAGCGAATCAAGAGTTGGAGGATTTCATTGGTGACTGCTACCCCGCCGTGGGTATTAATTTCAACAACATCTTCGCGTGTAAAAGTCTTGGGTTCACGCATGACACTAACCATAACCTCGTCAATAATGTCATTATTGTCAACGATGTGACCATAGTTAATGGTATGACTAGGGACGTCGTTGAGATTTTTCCCTTTAAAAACTTTCTGAGCAATCGCAATAGCCTGACTTCCAGACAGGCGGACGATACCAATAGCCCCTTCTCCAAGAGGAGTAGAGATAGCTGTGATGGTATCAAATTCTTTGGTAATCATAGAGTTCCTTTCTGATTAAATAGCCACAGTTGTATCACGACCAACAACTTGATAAATTTTGATATGAGTATCTTCTTCGGGTGGGAAGGGAAGAAGGATGTCGTCATAGTCTGGATTAATAGAAACTAGCCGGAGTTGTTCCTTCTCCAAATAAACTTGTTTTAAAAAGGTTTGGTCATTAATGGCTACGGCACAAACCTCACCATTATAAGAGGTAAAGCCACGGTCAACGAGATAGACAACATCTCCGCTTCGATAGGTTGGATACATGGAATCACCATTAACGATAGAGGCGAGATCATAACGGGGAGGTTGAGAGGAAACATGAACCGTTTCAAACTCATAATCGTTAAAAGCATAACCGAGTCCAGCAGCTAGTCGGGTAACAGTTTTAACGGGATAAAGCGATGAGATGGTTTCTTGTTTTTCAGCTTCTTGTTGAGCCAGTTGCTGACTGAGAAAATCCAAAACTTGCTCTTGACGCTCTTGATCAAGTTTTTGGAAAATAATTTGATAATCTTCTTCTGAGATACCTAAGAGCATCTCCGGTGATAAATCTAGTGCTTCAGCAAACTGGGGAAGGCGATTTAGTGGAAATTCTCTTGTTTTATTAAGATAACAAGAGACAGCTGATTTAGCCATGCCTACTTGTCTGGATAATTGACTTAGTGATAAGTTTAATTCTGACTTTCGTTGATTGATTAGCTCGATGATCTCGTTATTGGTGTTCATGATTTCTCCTTATGACAATGCTTGCTTATTATAGCACCGTTCTCTAAAAAGAACAAGCCTAAAAAGTCAACAATAATTCGTTAACAAGGATTCGCTTTCATGTTATAATAGGTGTAAGTATTCTATAAGGAGTTTTTAATGGAAGCGTTGAAAAAATTAGCTGGTCTAAAAGCCGCTGAGTATGTCACTGATGGTATGATAGTTGGTCTGGGAACGGGATCAACTGCCTATTATTTTGTCGAAGAGTTAGGCCGTCGTGTCAATGAAGAAGGTCTCTCCATAATTGGGGTGACAACATCTAGTCAGACAACAAAACAGGCAGAAAGTTTAGGCATTCCATTGAAAGCTGTTGATGATATTGATATCATTGATCTTACGGTCGACGGTGCAGATGAGGTGGATCCTCAATTTAATGGTATCAAAGGTGGAGGTGGTGCTCTACTTATGGAAAAAATCGTCGCAACGCCAACCAAAGAATACATCTGGGTTGTTGATGAGTCCAAGATGGTTGAACAACTTGGTGCCTTTAAATTACCTGTTGAAGTCGTTCAATACGGTGCTGATCGTCTTTTCCGTTATTTTGAAAAAGAGGGATTCAAACCATCTTATCGCCAAACAGATGATCAACGTTTTGTCACAGATATGCAAAATTACATCATTGACCTTGATTTAGGAAAAATCGAAGATCCAATCGGTTTTGGTAAGCAACTAAAAGCTATGGTTGGTGTTGTTGACCATGGACTTTTTAACGGAATGGTTAATAAAGTTATTGTTGCAGGTCAAGACGGTGTTAAGGTCTTAGAAGCCTAACCTTATTCTCACTGACAGTTCTGATTATTTCGTTAATTATTTTATAACAAGTTGTTATACAGGTAGTAGGGTGCTAACCGTAACCACCCTTAGATAGGAAAAATATGTCTACATTTGATCGTATTCACTTAGTGGTACTGGATTCTGTTGGGATTGGTGCTGCACCAGATGCCAATAATTTTGTTAACGCAGGGGTTCCTGATGGGGCTTCTGACACCTTGGGTCACATTTCCAAAACGGTCGGTCTCAATGTGCCAAATATGGCTAAAATAGGGCTTGGTAACATCCCCCGTGAGACACTACTTAAAACCGTTCCTGCTGAGGAAAATCCTACTGGTTACGTGACCAAGTTGGAAGAAGTTTCTCTGGGTAAAGATACCATGACCGGTCACTGGGAAATCATGGGGCTTAATATCACCGAGCCATTTGATACTTTCTGGGATGGTTTTCCGGAAGACATTTTGACCAAGATTGAAGAGTTTTCCGGTCGAAAAGTCATCCGTGAAGCTAATAAACCTTACTCAGGAACTGCTGTTATCGATGATTTTGGTTCTCGCCAAATGGAGACAGGAGAGCTTATCATCTATACCTCAGCTGATCCTGTGCTACAAATCGCTGCGCATGAAGATGTGATTCCCTTAGAGGAACTCTATCGTATCTGTGAGTATGCTCGATCTATCACCCTTGAACGCCCAGCGCTTCTTGGTCGTATCATTGCTCGTCCATATGTTGGAGAGCCAGGTAACTTCACACGTACGGCAAATCGTCGTGACTTAGCCGTTTCCCCATTTGAAGAGACGGTTTTGAATAAATTGGCTAATGCAGGGATTCCAACTTATGGTGTCGGTAAAATCAACGATATCTTCAACGGTTCAGGAATTACCCATGACCAAGGGCATAATAAAGATAACAACCATGGGGTGGATACTTTGCTCAAAACCCTTCAAGATCCAGCATTTACCAAAGGTTTCTCATTTACTAATCTAGTCGATTTTGATGCTCTTTACGGTCACCGTCGTAATGCTCATGGCTACCGCGATTGTTTAGAAGAATTCGATGCCCGCTTGCCAGAAATCACAGATCTCTTGGGGGACAAGGACTTACTTCTCATCACAGCAGACCACGGCAACGACCCAACCTATGCTGGAACGGACCATACGCGTGAGTACATTCCGCTCTTGGCTTACAGCCCATCCTTTACAGGTAGTGGTGTTATTCCACAAGGGCATTTCGCTGATATCTCAGCAACCGTTGCGGACAACTTTGGTGTTGACACCGCCATGATTGGGGAGAGTTTCTTGAATCACTTAAAATAAAGGAGATTGGGAATGGAAGAAATTACTATCTATCACAACCCAAATTGTGGCACTTCACGAAATGTCTTGGCTATGATTAGACATGCTGGTATTGAACCAACAGTCATTGAGTATTTAAAAACACCACCTAGTCGTGAGCAGTTGCTTGATTTACTGGATAAGATGGGCATCACTCCTGGAGAACTATTAAGAAAAAATGTTCCTGAATTTGATAAGCATGGCTTATCGGATCAGACTTTATCTGATGAAGTCATTATTGATGCCATGATGGCAGATGCTATTTTAATTAACAGACCGATTGTTATGACCAGTAAGGGAATAAAATTATGTCGTCCATCTGAGGCATTGCTGGATATTCTTCCGGTTCCTTTACCAAGTCCATTCATAAAAGAGGATGGTGAAAGCATTCACCCTAAATAATAAATAAGGAGATAGTATGTCATTATTAGAGAAAATTAGAGTTACACAATCATTCCTAGAAAGTAAAGGAATTCAATCACCAGAATTTGGCTTGATTTTGGGTTCGGGTCTTGGAGAATTGGCAGAAGAAATCGACAATGCAATCGTTGTCGATTACGCTGATATTCCCAACTGGGGACAATCAACGGTTGTTGGCCATGCCGGGAAATTAGTATATGGTGAATTAGCTGGACGTAAAGTTTTAGCACTTCAAGGACGTTTCCACTTCTACGAGGGGAATCCTATGGAAACAGTCACTTTCCCTGTTCGTGTCATGAAAGCATTGGGTTGTGAAGGTGTTCTTGTGACAAATGCAGCAGGAGGCATTGGCTACGGCCCGGGTACCTTAATGGTTATCAATGACCACATTAATCTGACAGGAACAAATCCTCTTATTGGTGAAAATTTAGAAGAGTTTGGCCCACGTTTTCCTGATATGTCAGATGCCTATACTAAAGCATACCGAGAAGTGGCTCATCGGGTCGCTGAAAAACAAGGTATCAAGTTGGAAGATGGGGTTTATATAGGTGTTACGGGTCCTACTTATGAAACACCTGCAGAAATTCGCGCCTTTAAAACAATGGGAGCAGATGCTGTCGGTATGTCAACAGTACCAGAAGTTATCGTAGCAGCACACTCTGGCATGAAAGTTTTAGGGATTTCAGCAATTACGAATTTTGCAGCTGGTTTCCAATCAGAGTTAAATCATGAAGAGGTCGTAGAGGTTACAACACATATCAAGGAAGATTTTAAAGGCTTGGTCAAAGCCATCTTGGAAGAATTATAAAATGCAGTATTTCAATACTATCTGATCGAACAAAATTGTATTTAAATACTATTGCCATTGAGAAGATTTAGCTTACCACATTGTCTATTAACATTAGTTCACTTTCTAAAAGTTGCTAACTTTTTACTGCTAAACAGAAACTAGCAGATGTGAGTTCTCTATATTTTAATTCAATCTATAAACGTCGATAAAAATACTCTCTATTAGATGTAATCGCGGTTACTTACCTTCCTATATGAGCTTATTTTCTATCATTAAGCTAAAGGGGAAAGAACGTTTGTTCGTTTTGATTTTAATTTAATCTTTTTCTTTAAAAATCGGCTATTAACTTACGTTTTTACTTCAACATTTTATATAAAAAAATAAGAAAGGAAAGAGAGCTTGTTCATTTTCTGATCACTCTCTGTATCATAACTTATGTCTATTCATATTTCCGCCGCTAAAGGCGATATTGCTGATAAAATTCTTCTTCCAGGAGATCCGCTACGTGCTAAATTTATTGCAGAAAATTTCTTGGAAGATGCGGTTTGTTTTAACGAAGTTCGTAACATGTTTGGATACACTGGAACTTACAAGGGTCAGCGTGTTTCGGTTATGGGCACTGGGATGGGGATGCCTTCGATTTCTATCTATGCTCGTGAATTGATTGTTGATTATGGAGTTAAAAAGCTAATTCGTGTTGGTACAGCCGGGTCTATTGATCCAAATGTCCATGTTCGTGAATTGGTTCTTGCTCAAGCAGCAGCGACAAATTCTAATATTATTCGCAATGATTTTCCAGAGTACGATTTTCCTCAAATTGCCAATTTCCAATTACTTGATAAGGCTTACCATATTGCTAAAGATCTGGGTCTAACAACACATGTTGGTAATGTCTTGTCTTCTGATGTCTTTTATTCAAACATGCCAGAACGTAATATGAAGCTGGGCGAATTGGGTGTTAAAGCCATTGAAATGGAAGCAGCAGCTCTTTACTACCTTGGAGCACAACATGGTGTTGATACCTTGGCTATCATGACAATTTCTGATAGTTTAGTAAATCCAGACGAGGATACAACAGCTGAGGAACGTCAAAACACCTTTACGGATATGATGAAGGTGGGACTAGAAACACTGATTTCAGATTGATATGAGTATAGATACTGATAAAATTGCTGTTCTCCTCGACTTATATGCCTATCATCAATTGTTAGAAATTTTAGATGAAACAATTAATGATGAAACTTTCTTTCTGTTGGAAAGTTTGAAGGAGCGTCGTGAGTTAAATGTTGCCTATCTGTTCAAGAAAGAAGACGAAAGAAAACAATGCGAAACGTATTTTAATCAGCCATTGCTATCTAATGCTTACGAGGAAGAGTTACTAGCTAATTATATTTTTGATTTGGAAGCGAAGTTGCGTAATGGTAAGATTATTGACTTTGTTAGAGCTGTTAGTCCTATTTTGTATCGCTTGTTTTTAAAAGTTCTTGAAAATCAAGTGCCAGAATTAGCCGACTATATCAATAATTCTAAGTCATCTCAATATGATACTTGGAATTTTCATAAGATGCATGCGTCTCGCAATAACATAATCACTTCATATGTTTCTGAAAAACGCGATGGCAAGGTAACCTCCAGTAGTTTATCAGAGTTAATTCAGTATACTGATTTGGATGAGAGAATCAAAAAGACAGTTTCTGAATTAAGAGAATTTGAAAAATCTGTTCGAAATCCTTTAGCGCATTTAATACTCCCTTTTGATGAGGAAGAGTTACATCGAACCACCGGTTTCTCATCACAAATCTTTTTAGCTAAAATTATTGATTTAGCTAGGAATTGTGGTGTGGTTTATGATCGAGAAAACTTTTATTTTGATCAAATGAATAGTCTTATATTAAGAGAATTAAAAAATGATTGACCAAATGTCAATCATTTTTTTTTGAATTGTACCTCTTCAAGTAAATAGTCGATGAATTTTTCACCCATTTTGGAGAGGTTAGCTTTTTCGTGTTTTAGATAAACAATATCAATTTGGTCGTCAACATCTAAGGGGATTGATACGATGTTATCACCGTTGAGTTTACTATTCAATACTCCCGTAGCAATCGTATAGCCATCAAGGCCAATCATTAGATTGAAGAGGGTTGCTCGGTCTGATACTACAATGGATTTAGGGTGAGGAATTTGAGCCATTATTTCTTCAGAAAAGTAGAAAGAGTTGTGAACTCCTTGGTCATAACTGAGGTAAGGGAAGTCTACTAAATCCTCTAATTGGATAATCTCTTTGTTTGCTAGTGGATTATCTTTGCTAACAAAAATATGTGGTTGTGTAGAGAAGAGATTGGTTGCTACCAGATGATTATCATCGAACATTTTGGTTAAGACATCTCTATTGTAGCTATTGAGGAAAAGGACACCAATTTCAGAGCGAAAGTTTTTAACGTCATCAATGATTTCATAAGTTCTGGTTTCACGTAAGAAAAGTTCGTACTTGGTCATATCGGTTTTGTTTAATAGTGAAACAAAGGCGTTGACAACAAAAGCATAGTGTTGAGATGATACGCTAAAAAGTTCCCTTTGGGTTGTCGGATTTTTATAACGTTCTTCGAGAAGATCGGTTTGCTCAATGACTTGTCTAGCATAAGAGAGAAATTCTACGCCATCCTTAGTCAAAGTGATTCCTTTAGGATTGCGAATGAAAATCGTAATTCCCATCTCTTGCTCTAAGTCACGAACAGCATTGGAAAGGCTAGGCTGGGTAATATAGAGTTGTTTAGCTGCCTCATTCATTGAGCCAGTTTCTACAATCTTAATGATGTATTGTAATTGTTGAATTCGCATAAAGATATTGTAACACAAAGGAGACTGAAAGATAAGTTAATTTCAAAAATTCTCATTAAAAGTCTCAAAAAGACAGATTATATTTTGACATCCCTTTGATAATTGGCTATAATGAATGCAACTAAATCACCTTTAACTAAGTCCAGAGAGGCATAGAAGGTTGTGGTCTGCGGATCACTTTCGAAATAAGATGACCAGATTCTTTATAAGAACTGGTTTAAAAAGGGATTGATCCTTGTTTTCGTAAAGCCTTGCCGTATCTGGTGAGGCTTTTATTTTGCAAAGGAGACAGTAATTGTTTGAAACGAGACCCATCATTGCCCTTGATTTTCCTGATTTTGACAGTGTAAAGGCATTTCTAAAGAAATTTCCAAAAGGAGAAAGTCTTTATGTCAAAATAGGAATGGAACTCTATTATGCTTGTGGCGCTGAGATTGTTTCCTATGTTAAATCCTTGGGACATAGTGTATTTCTGGATTTGAAGCTACATGACATACCTAATACCGTTGAGTCAGCCATGAAAGTTTTAGCTAAGCTAGGGGTTGACATGACCAATGTGCACGCAGCTGGTGGTGTTGAGATGATGGCTGCAGCCAAACGTGGTTTCGGTGACCAGGGAGTTCTCATTGCTGTGACGCAGTTAACGTCAACTAGTCAAGAACAGATGCAAGACAATCAGAATATCCAAACTACTTTGGAGGAGTCTGTCAGACATTATGCTCGAAAAACGGCAGAAGCTGGCTTGGATGGTGTGGTATGCTCAGCACATGAAGTGATTTCTATTAAGGACGCCACGTCATCTAACTTTGTCTGTTTGACACCTGGAATTCGTCCAGCTGGTTCAGAAATTGGCGACCAAAAGCGCGTGATGACTCCGAGCCAAGCTAAGGCTGCTGGTTCAGATTATATTGTTGTTGGAAGACCGATAACACAGGCTCAAGACCCCTATCAAGCTTATCAAGCGATTAAGTCTGATTGGAATGCTGCATTATAAAAAATGATGATAAAAATTTAAAAGGAGACTATTATGACACTTGCGACACAAATTGCATCTGATTTATTAGACATTAAAGCTGTTTACCTACAACCTGAAGAGCCTTTCACTTGGGCATCTGGTATTAAATCCCCTATTTATACGGATAATCGCATCACGCTTTCCTATCCTGAAACACGTTCTTTGATCGAAAATGGTTTTGTAGAAGTGATTAGGGAGCATTTTCCTGAAGTAGAAGTGATTGCTGGTACAGCAATTGCAGGAATTCCTCATGGGGCCATCATTGCAGACAAGATGAATTTACCATTTTCTTATATTCGTTCAAAACCTAAAAATCACGGTGCTGGAAACCAGATTGAAGGGCGCGTGATTAAAGGACAAAAAATGGTTATCGTTGAGGATTTGATTTCCACTGGTGGTTCTGTTTTAGAGGCTGTCAAAGCTGCTCAGACTGTAGGTATTGATGTTTTAGGTGTGGTTGCGATTTTCACTTATGAATTGCCTAAAGCTCAAGCTAACTTTGAAGAAGCTAATGTCAAACTAGTGACCCTTTCAACTTACAGCGAATTGATCAAGGTTGCCAAAGTTCAAGGCTACATCAACGTTGATGGCTTGACACTCTTGAAGAAATTCAAGGAAGACCAAGAAAACTGGCAAGATTAGATGATTGAGAAGCAGAGCTAGCCAGCTTCTTTTTGGTATAGTAGTTATCGATAAAGGCGATTTAAATAGAAAGAGGTTGGAATGTATAAAGATGCAACGGATATGGCAGAAGCAATTCGATCAGGTCAGGTGTCTCCAAAGGAAATGGTCTTAGAGACAATCGAGAAGGCAGAAAGTGAAAATCCGAGATTGAATGCAATCACTAGCACGCGCTATGAGAAAGCACTTTTGGAAGCCGAAGAGGGTAAGTTTGCTGGTAAACCATTTGCAGGAGTTCCGATTTTCTTAAAAGACTTGGGTCAAGAGCAAGCTGGGGAGGTATCGACATCAGGTTCCATCTTGTTTGCTAACTACCGTGCACAACAGTCTGATAACTATGTTAAAAAATTGGAATCATTGGGCTTTATTGTTTTAGGAAGAACGAATACACCAGAGTTTGGTTTCAAAAATACGTCTGACAGTCAACTGCATGGGACGGTTAACCTTCCTGATGATGTCACACGCAATGCGGGTGGCTCGTCTGGTGGTGCTGCGGCACTCGTGGCTTCAGGTGTTAGTCCTCTTGCCGGGGCAAGTGATGGTGGTGGTTCTATTAGGATTCCGGCTTCTTTTAATGGTTTGATTGGTCTCAAACCAACACGTGGTCGTATTCCAGTTGGACCAAGTTCTTATCGTGGTTGGCAAGGTGCCTCAGTTAATTTTGCCTTAACTAAAACGATCAGAGATACAAAAACTCTTTTAGAGCAGTTTCAAATCTGCCAGATGGAAAGCCCCTTTGTCTTACCTAGGCTGTCTCATGAGGATTTGTTTGAAAAATCCTTAAAACCTTTGAGAGTAGCGCTGCAATTGATGTCTCCGGTAGGTGGACAAGTATCGGCTGAAGCTATTAGTGCTGTAAAAAAAGCTGCGCAATTCTTGGAGAAAGAAGGACATGAGATTATTGTTTTAGATAAGCTACCACTAGATGGTATTGAAGCCATGAAGTCTTACTACATTATGAATTCCGTTGAAACAGCAGCTATGTTTGATGGGATTGAAGCCAGCATAGGACGCCAAATGACACAAGCTGACATGGAAGTCATGACCTGGGCTATCTATCGAAGCGGACAAAAGATTCCAGCTAAGACCTATTCGAGCATCTTGTCACAATGGGACCAGTATAGTCGAATCATGTATGATTTTCATCGAAGCTATGATATTCTCTTGTCACCAACGGTTGCCGAGGTAGCCCCAAAACATGGTCAGTTTGATCTATCAGACCAGTTGAAAGACAAGCTGAGACACATGGATGACTTTAATAGTAAAGAGCAGCAAGATCTCATTTGGCAGATGTTTGAGCATAGTTTGGATTGGACACCGTTTACGCAACAAGCTAATCTAACAGGACAGCCATCAATTAGTTTACCGGTTTATCGCACTGAGGATGGCTTGTCTATTGGGGTGCAAGTAACAGCAGCTAAAGGAAGAGAAGACTTGCTCTTGCAAATCGGTGAATTATTTGAAAATAAGAATCAGTTTATGTGATATTTTTCAAGAAAAATAACTTGAAAGAAGCAAAAAAATACAGTAAACTATAAAAGTAAGCCTTTTCAGTCTTATAGAAAAATTAAAAGGATATTATGATGATTAAGAAACTTACTGCACTTGTATCACTAGGTTTGGCTGCGAGCTTGATGGCTGCTTGTTCAAATGATAAAGCTAGCCAAAATGAATCTAGTTGGGACAAGGTTAAAAAAGCTGGTGTATTAGAAGTTGCGACGCCTGGAACGCTCTATCCCACGTCATATTATGACGATAATAAAAAACTTATCGGCTATGAAATTGATATGATGAATGAGATTGGTAAGCGTCTTGATATCAAGGTGAATTATCAAGAAATTGGAGTAGCTGAAGCTTTTACCTCTGTTGATAGTGGGAAAGTTGATGTTGCTGTCAATAATTTTGATACGACACCAGAGCGCCTTGAAAAATATAATTTCTCGATTCCGTACAAGTATTCAGTTGGTGGAATGATTGTTCGCGAAGATGGTTCTTCTGATATCAAAGCCAAAGATCTATCTGACTGGAAAGGCAAAAAAGCTGGTGGTGGCGCTGGAACTCAGTATATGAAAATTGCTGAAAAACAAGGTGCTGAGCCTGTCATCTATGATAATGTTACTAACGATGTTTATCTTCGTGATGTATCAACAGGACGTACAGATTTCATACCAAACGATTACTATACTCAAAAAGTAGCTGTTAAGTTTGTTACTAAACAATACCCTGATATTAAAGTTAAAGTTGGAGATGTCAAATACAATCCAACAGAACAAGGGATTGTTATGAGTAAAAAAGATAAATCTCTTAAGAAAAAACTTGATGGTGTGATCAAAGAGATGAAAGAAGATGGCACGCTCAAGAAGATTTCTGAGAAATATTACGCTGGTCAAGACCTAACAGAACCAGAAAAGGGAACTGAAGATTTACCAACGATTGATGTTTCTAAAAAATAAGAAAAATGATTTGAAGACTGGGAGATAACTCGGTCTTCTCTTTTAATAATAACTGGGAGAATTTATGTCAATTAACTGGCAAGCATTATTTAATCTGGATCTAGCTATTGAAGCGGTCCCTGTCATTTTAGAAGGGCTTCCTTATACCCTCGCCCTATCTTTAATCGGTTTTTTCTTGGGAACAATTCTAGGATTTTTTGTTGCCCTTTGTCGGATGTCACACCTTTGGCCCTTGAGATGGTTGGCAGCAAGTCATGTCTCACTCATGCGAGGAATTCCCCTTATGGTCTTACTTTTCTTTATCTATTTTGGTTTGCCATTTATGGGGATTGAGCTTGATGCTATTGCAGCTACCATTATTGCCTTTACCTTTATGTCTAGTGCTTATATTTCTGAAATTATTCGTTCGTCCTTGGCAGCAGTGGATAATGGTCAGTGGGAAGCAGCGCGTTCTTTGGGGCTTAGAACACCAATTATTTATCGCAAAGTTATTATTCCTCAGGCTATTCGTATCGCTTTACCTCCGCTTAGTAACGTCCTTTTAGATATGGTCAAAAGCACAGCATTAACAGCTATGATTACTGTTCCAGAGATGTTTAACAAAGCTAAAATCATCGGTGGTGCCAAGTCAGACTATATGACTGTCTATATCGTAGTTGCCCTCATGTACTGGGTGATTTGTACCCTATACGCTATTGGACAAGACAAGATGGAAAAGCATTTGGCTTTTTAAGGTTACACCAAGGTTTGGATACCCTTCCAAGCCTTATTTTTCTTGCCATTATGATAAAATAGAAGTCAGAAAGTTGAGGTGCTTGTGATGAACATTCAACATCATTTTGAAAATAATACCCTGCCAGATTTGTATAGTAAACACACGGACAAACCTGTTGATGGTTTTTCGGTGACATCATTCCCTTTTGAGATTACTACTTTACCTGAAAATACTGTTAGCCTAGCTTGGAGTTTTACAGATAAGGATGCTATTCCTGTCTGCGGTTTTGAATACATTCACTGGGTGGTTGCCAATGTTTCCCCAGAACAACGTCAGATTAGCGAGGATTTCGCAAGCCAAGATAAAGGCCATCTCAAAGGTTCAAATAGCCTGACTAGTAAGTTTATGGCTAAAGATTTTGGAGATTTATCCAAAACTTATATCGGTCCCTGTCCTCCCGATAAAGATCATCTTTACACGTTAACAGTTTTTGCCTTGGATAAGGAGTTAGATTTAAAAGAAGGATTCTTTCTCAATGAGCTTCATCATGCTATGAAGGGACATATTTTGGCTCAAACTAGCCATGATTTTGTCGGAAAGGCATAGGAGTGGTGTATGGAACATTCAAAATGGCATGATTTATTAAAAAAACAGTTACCAGCAGATTATTTTTCGCAAATCAATCATTTTTTAGATGATGTCTACCGTCAAGGAATAATCTATCCCAAGCGCGAAAATATTTTTAAGGCACTTTCTAAGACAGATTACGATCAGGTAAAGGTGCTTATCTTAGGTCAGGATCCTTATCATGGTCCAGGACAAGCTCAAGGTCTATCTTTTTCAGTACCTGATGATATGCCTGCTCCTCCATCTCTACAAAATATTTTGAAAGAACTGGCTGATGATATTGGGTTACGGTCCCACCATGATTTAACCACTTGGGCTGAAGAAGGTGTCTTACTTTTAAATGCTTGCTTAACTGTACCTGCAGGCCAAGCAAATGGTCACGCTAATCTAATTTGGGAGCCCTTTACTGACGCTGTTATTTCCCTACTTGACCAGCGAGAAGAACCACTTGTTTTTATCCTTTGGGGAGCCTATGCTCGCAAGAAAAAGACATTGATCAAAAATTCTAAGCATCTTATTCTTGAAGCACCACATCCTAGTCCACTCTCAAGTTATCGTGGTTTTTTTGGTAGCAAACCTTTTTCTAAAACCAACCAGTTTTTAGAAAAACATCATCAACATCCAATCAACTGGTTGCAGTAGCAAAGGAAATCTTATGTTAAACATTATTGATATTCAGAAGGCCCACGAAACCTTTACAGGACCTGATTTTCCAAAATTGATTCAAGCATTTAAGGAGATGGGGATGGTAGCAAATACAGTCTCTCTTGAGAAAGGACTGGTAACTTATACCGATTTGGTAGGTGACTCTGTTCAACAAACAGGCTACCAAGTTCACACCTTAATTGCACTTCAAGCAGACAAGGAACAAGCTCAAGCTGATTTGAAAGCTCATCAATCAGGTCAGACTACATTTCCAACTTTTTGCGAAGATATGGCTAAATCAGGCATTGCCTACTGGACCATTGATTTAGAAGCGATGACCTGCACTTATTATGACCAAAACGATAAAGCAGTTATCATAGAGAATATTCCAAGTGTCTCATTTCAGAATCAAGGAGAGAACGCCATGTCATTAACATTATCAGATTTACAAGACTATTTAGCTAATCATTACGGTGATGATCGAGATGAACAAGGTTTTTTTATGAAGTTAGTTGAGGAAGTGGGGGAAGTTGCTGAACTGCTCAATAAAAGAGCTAAGCGGAAAAGTTCAGGTTCTGAAAATTTGCAAGAAGAGCTGGGCAAAGAGTTGGCAGATCTTATCCACTATGTTGTTGCTATTGCTACGGTGAATCAAATTGATTTAACCAGTGTCATTATTGAAAAAGATAGAAGTGCAGCTCTTAAGTACCAGCATGAAGAGAATTTAGAAACATTTTTGTCCAAGCTTCATTCAAATTTGTAATGATTGCAATAGTTAAAAAAGGAGAACCTATGTTACTCATAAAAAACGGTCGTGTTATTGATCCCAATTCCAAGTTTGATCAGGTTTGCGATATCTTGATTGATGGTCAGAAGATTGTCAAAATAGCCAAAGATATTCAGGTCAAAGATGCACAAGTCATTGAGGCTAGTGGTAAAATCGTGGCGCCTGGCTTGGTAGATATTCATGTTCACTTTAGAGAACCAGGACAAACGCATAAAGAAGACATTCATACGGGCGCTAAGGCAGCAGCAGCTGGTGGCTTTACAACGGTTGTTATGATGGCTAATACTAACCCTACTATTTCAACAGTGGAAACCCTGAAAGAGGTTTTAGAATCAGCTGCCAAGGAAGCCATTCATATCAAGTCTAATGCTTCAGCTACTCTGAATTTTGATGGCAAAACTATAACTGACTTTGAAAATCTTCTTAAGGCTGGAGCAGTAGGGATTTCAGACGATGGTATTCCTTTAGAAAATGCTGGTGTTGTCCGTCAAGTTTTCAAAAAAGCTAAAGCCTTAGACGCAGTTATCGCTCTTCATGAGGAAGATCCAAATCTCAATGGTATTTTGGGGCTAAATGAAACGATTGCTAGATCTCATTTTGATTGTGGAGGTGCAAGAGGGGTTGCTGAGTACTCCATGATGGCACGTGATGCCATGATTGCTTATGAAGTAGGTAATAAATTTCATGTACAGCATTTGTCTAAAGCGGAATCCGTTAAGGTAGTTGCCTTCGTTCAAGGATTGGGGGCTAAGGTAACGGCAGAAGTATCGCCTCAACATTTTTCGAAAACAGAAAACCTCCTCCTTGAAAAAGGAGCTAATGCTAAGATGAATCCCCCTCTGCGCTTGGAAGAAGACCGTTTGGCTGTCATTGAAGGGCTGAAATCAGGTGTCATCTCAATCATTGCGACTGACCATGCTCCCCATCATAAAGATGAAAAAAATGTAGACGATGTCACCCAGGCTCCTTCTGGAATGACTGGTCTAGAAACCTCTCTTTCTCTTGGTCTGACTTACTTGGTCGAACCACGACATCTGACATTGTCAGAACTCTTAGCAAAAATGACGATTAATCCTGCTAAACTTTATGGTTTTGATGCAGGTTACTTAGCAGAGAATGGACCAGCAGATTTAGTGATTTTCTCTCAAGAAGACCGAACGATTACTGAAGATTTCAAATCAAAAGCTTCTAATTCCCCCTTTATTGGAGAGACATTAAAAGGTAAAATTATCTATACCATCTGTAATGGGCAAATCGTCTATCAAGATAATTAGCATTTAACGATAAAAAACCTCCTTGTTACTTCATTTCTGACAAGGAGGTTATTTCTTTATTTAGGTTGTTGCTTGGTAATATTTAGACCAAATGGGACAAGGTTTTCTTTCTTAGCCTTGATACGTTTGATATTATCTTGGTGACGATAGACAATCACACCTGCCATGGCTAATACAACCAGAGTAAACAAGGGGTCATAATCCTTTAGAATAAAATCAAAAATAGGAAAGAGTAAGGCGCTTGCAGCTGCAATGAGAGCCACTGTGATACTAGTAAAGGAAATCATACTAGACAGTAAAAGTGTCACAATAAAAACGATAAGAAGGTAGAAGAGGAAAATTGGCGCAAAGCCAAGTAAGACACCCGCACTAGTTGCAACGGCTTTGCCACCTTTAAACTGAGCAAAAATCGGATAAGTGTGGCCGATAATAGCAAAGAAACCAACGAGGAGAGGCGAAATAGAACTGCTAAACCAAATCGCTAAAAGAACAGCTAAGGTTCCTTTTAATAAATCAACAGCAAGTGTGACAATACCCGCCTTTATTCCTAAAATACGGAAAGTATTGGTTGTGCCCATATTGCCAGAACCAAAATCACGCAAATTGATCTGGTAAAAATATTTACCAATCCAAAGTCCAGTAGGAATAGAGCCTAAGAAGTAGGCGATTAATACAAGTAAAATTGTTTTCATATATTCATTATAGCATAGCAGTCAAAACGAACAAACTTATTTTTAAGATTAATCTCTAAAATCGGAACGCCGACAACGTTTTTGAGTTTGTCTCGCCTTTACCTAATAAGTTTATGTCTGAAAGCATGTTAATCAAAAAACTATCGAACACATGAAATTATAATGGCTTAAACCTTTCTATTACGATAGGATGGTCTTGGTTATAACCAACTTTGTTTTTTCAGCATTATTCTTTGATTCTCGTAGAGGTTTGTAAAGCAACATCAGCATTGCAAATAGCTCTGCCTCTATGCCATTTTATAAAGAATACCTTAAATTTTTTTGCAAATTTTTGGGAAAACTTGTAATATAGGAAAGATGAAACTATTTGGAGGCTATTTTGGCTAAAAAAGAAATTAATATAAACAATTACGGCGATGATGCCATTCAAGTTTTAGAAGGGTTGGATGCGGTTCGTAAACGTCCTGGTATGTATATCGGGTCGACCGATGCGACAGGCCTCCATCATTTGGTTTGGGAAATCGTTGATAATGCTGTCGACGAAGCTCTCTCAGGATTTGGGGAAAAAATTTCAGTAACACTGAACAAAAATGGTTCCGTTAGTGTTGCGGATAATGGTCGCGGTATGCCAACAGGGAAACACGCCATGGGGATTCCAACCGTTCAAGTTATTTTCACGGTTCTCCATGCCGGTGGTAAGTTTGGTCAAGGTGGCTATAAAACATCAGGTGGGCTACACGGGGTTGGCTCTTCCGTCGTTAATGCCCTTTCTTCTTGGCTCGAAGTTGAAATTACCCGTGATGGAGCTGTTTATAAACAACGTTTTGAAAATGGTGGTAAGCCAGTCACAACCTTGAAAAAAATTGGCACGGCTCCCAAGTCTAAGACAGGGACAACCGTTACCTTTATGCCAGATGCTAGCATCTTTTCAACGACAGATTTTCGATTTAATACCATCTCAGATCGCCTCAAAGAGTCTGCCTTTCTCTTAAAGAATGTAACAATGACTCTTACTGATCTTCGTCCAGAAGAAGAGATTCACGAAGAGTTCCATTACGAAAACGGTGTAGAGGATTTTGTTGCCTACCTCAATGAAGACAAGGAAACCTTGACACCGATTATCTCTATTGAAGGAAGTGATCAGGATTTCCAAGTGGCTATCGCCATGCAGTACAACGATGGTTTTTCAGATAACATCCTTTCTTTTGTCAATAATGTCCGCACTAAAGACGGTGGAACACATGAGACAGGACTAAAGTCAGCTATTACCAAAGCGATGAATGACTATGCCCGTAAAACAGGATTACTAAAAGAAAAGGATAAAAACTTAGAAGGGTCTGATTATCGTGAAGGACTATCGGCAGTATTGTCCATCCTAGTTCCTGAAGAACACCTTCAGTTTGAAGGGCAAACTAAGGACAAACTGGGTTCACCATTAGCAAGACCAGTCGTTGATGGGATTGTCTCTGAAAAGTTGACCTATTTTCTTCTGGAGAATGGCGAAGTAGCTTCAAACCTTATTCGTAAAGCCATCCGTGCTAGGGACGCACGTGAAGCAGCCCGAAAAGCGCGTGATGAAAGCCGCAATGGCAAAAAGAACAAGAAGGATAAGGGGCTTCTATCAGGTAAATTGACGCCAGCACAGTCTAAAAATGCTAAGAAAAATGAACTGTATCTCGTCGAAGGGGATTCAGCCGGCGGTTCTGCCAAACAGGGACGTGACCGAAAATTCCAAGCTATTTTGCCGCTTCGTGGTAAGGTCTTGAATACTGAAAAAGCTAAAATGACTGATATCCTCAAAAATGAGGAAATCAACACTATGATTCATACGATTGGTGCAGGTGTGGGGGCTGATTTTAGCTTGGATGATATCAACTATGATAAAATTATCATCATGACCGATGCCGATACTGATGGTGCTCACATTCAAACACTTCTTTTGACCTTCTTTTATCGTTATATGAGACCGTTAGTAGAAGCAGGGCATGTCTTTATCGCTCTTCCTCCGCTCTATAAGATGTCTAAAGGTAAAGGTAAAAAAGAAGTGGTAGAGTACGCGTGGAGTGATGGCGAACTTGAAGAACTGCGTCAAAAATTTGGTAAAGGTTCGCTCTTGCAACGTTATAAAGGTCTTGGTGAAATGAATGCTGACCAGCTTTGGGAAACTACTATGAATCCCGAAACCCGCACTCTTATCAAGGTCACCATTGATGATTTGGCACGTGCTGAACGTCGTGTCTCAGTTCTTATGGGAGACAAGGCTGCTCCACGTCGCCAATGGATTGAAGACAATGTCAAGTTTACTTTGGAAGAAAGTACAGTATTTTAACTAGACTGGGTGACAAAAGAAATAGAATAAGAGGTGATATGATGAAACTAAACAAATCATTTAATAAACAACAAGCACTTGAAGAATTGCAAAGCCGTTATCAGAAGGCTGATGCCCTATTAAGAGATGATGCTAAAATGGAACCTTTTCTTGAAAAACTAGAAAAGAAACTAAAATGGATTCCTTTTGTTCGTCAAGAACTCAAAATGATTCCTATCTTAATCAGTATGGTTCGTAGCTATTGGAAAAAGGATTACACTCGTGTTCCTAGAAGAACCATGTTGGCCATCGTTAGTGCTCTTATCTATTTTCTATCTCCAATTGACGTTATTCCAGACTGGATTCCAGTATTAGGTCAAATGGATGACGCTCTTGTTGTAGCAACTTGCTGGAAGTTGGTTAATAAAGATGTTGAAGACTACCGTCAGTGGCAGAAAGAGCGAAAGAAACAGCAACTGACTAAATAGTTTATTTTAGTTGTGGACAGATGCTGTCTTTCTCATTAAAATGGACGATAAGGCTCTTCTGAATCACTTACAGATGAGTCAATTTAGCCACTTTTGATGAAAATACCAAGAAACCAAAATAAAAAAGGAATATTCCTTTACATACAAAGAAACAAGAAAGGACTGTTAGTTAGTCTTTCTAACTGAACACGCCCTGAAGGCTGTGTCAAGAAGATAAATCGTTTAGAAAATCAGGATTTTCTGCCGATTTCCTTTTTTGACTGTGCCTTTTTAAGGGGCTTTGTATCTTAATTTATGAGCAATATTCAAAACATGTCCCTTGAGGACATTATGGGAGAGCGCTTTGGTCGCTACTCCAAATACATCATTCAAGAACGTGCCTTACCGGACATTCGTGATGGTTTGAAACCCGTCCAACGACGTATTCTTTATTCTATGAATAAAGATGGCAATACCTTTGATAAGGGCTTTCGTAAATCGGCAAAGTCTGTCGGTAATATCATGGGGAATTATCATCCACACGGGGATAGTTCTATTTATGATGCCATGGTCCGTATGTCTCAGGATTGGAAAAACCGTGAAATTTTAGTTGAAATGCACGGAAATAACGGTTCTATGGATGGTGACCCTCCTGCGGCAATGCGTTATACAGAAGCTAGACTATCGGAAATAGCTGGTCATCTTCTGCGTGATATCGAGAAAAAAACAGTCCCTTGGGCATGGAACTTTGACGATACTGAAAAAGAACCGACCGTTCTACCAGCTGCCTTTCCAAACCTCTTGGTCAATGGAGCAACAGGTATTTCAGCTGGTTATGCCACCGATATTCCACCTCATAACTTATCAGAAGTTATTGATGCTGTGGTTTATATGATTGACCATCCGTCGGCTAAATTGGATAAATTGATGGCATTTCTACCTGGACCTGATTTTCCAACGGGAGCCATTATCCAAGGTAAGGATGACATTCGCAAGGCCTATGAAACGGGTAAAGGACGTGTTGTTGTTCGTTCACGTACGGAAATTGAAACCCTTCGTGGCGGTAAAGAACAAATCATTATTACTGAAATTCCTTACGAAATCAACAAGGCAGTTTTGGTCAAGAAAATTGATGACGTCCGTGTCAATAATAAAGTACCTGGTATTTCTGAAGTTCGTGATGAGTCTGACCGTGAGGGTTTGCGCATTGCTATTGAACTCAAAAAAGATGCCGATACTCAAACCATCTTGAATTACCTCTTCAAATATACCGATTTGCAGGTTAATTATAATTTCAATATGGTAGCCATTGACAACTACACACCTAAACAAGTTGGTCTCAAGAAAATCTTGTCCAGCTACATTGCCCATCGTCGTGATGTCATCGTTGCTCGTTCTAAGTTTGATAAGGAAAAAGCGGAAAAACGCCTTCATATTGTAGAAGGACTAATACGTGTTATATCTATTTTAGATGACGTGATTGCCCTTATCCGTGCTTCAGAAAACAAGTCTGATGCCAAAGAAAATCTCAAAGTATCCTACGAATTTTCCGAAGAACAGGCAGAAGCCATTGTGACCTTGCAACTTTATCGTCTGACCAACACGGACATTGTGACCTTGCAAAATGAGGAAGCCGAATTGCGTGAGCTAATTGCTACCTTAGCAGCAATCATCGGTGATGAAAGAACCATGTATAATGTTATGAAGCGTGAGTTACGTGACATTAAAAAACACTTTGGTAATCCACGTCGCTCGGACCTCGAAGCAGAAGCTGTTGCTATTGAAATTGACACGGCTAGTCTGATTGTTGAAGAAGAAACCTTTGTCAGTGTTACACGTGGTGGTTACATCAAGCGAACTAGCCCCCGCTCTTTCAATGCTTCAACAATAGAAGAGCTAGGTAAACGTGATGATGATGAACTCATTTTCTATACCCAGGCTAAAACAACTCAACACCTACTGATTTTCACCAACAAAGGTAATGTCATCTATCGCCCAGTCCACGAATTATCGGACATTCGTTGGAAGGACATTGGGGAGCACATTTCACAAAATATCACTAATATCAGTAATGATGAAGAAGTGCTCTACGCTGAAATTCTAGATGATTTTGAATCTGGTATTTACATGGCTGCTACTCAAGAAGGGCAAATTAAACGCTTCGAACGAAAAGAATTATCGCCATGGCGTACTTATCGTACAAAATCGGTTAAATTTGCTAAGCTAAAAAGTGACACTGATCAAGTCGTGACAGTCACGCCGATTAACTTAGAAGACATTATGGTTATCACACATAAAGGTTATGCTTTGCATTTTAGTGTGGAAGAAGTTCCAGTTGTCGGACCAAAAGCTGCAGGAGTTAAGGCTATTAACCTTAAAGATGATGATGATATCCAAAATGTCTTCTTGACCAATACATCAAGTTTCTATCTCCTTACTCAGAGAGGAAGCCTCAAGCGTATGAAGACAGCTGATATTCCACTCAGCAAACGTGCCGGTCGCGGATTACAAGTCCTTCGGGAATTAAAATCAAAACCACACCGTGTCTTCCAAGCAGGACCTGTTTATGCTTCAGACGGCAATCTCGGAGGTGAAATAGACCTTTTTACAGAGCCTATTGAAACAGAACGAGTCATTCTAGAGATTATTTCAAATACTGGAGAAAAAGCTGAAATGGATTTGGCAGTCTTGCCACTTTCAGAAAGAACAAGCAATGGTTCATTTGTGTCTGATACAATTTCAGAACAAGGTGTTTTTTCAGCAAAGATACTTTAAATTGACATTTGAATCGGATAATCAGTAGTCATCTAACAAATAGATAAAAGAGTTTGGCAAGTGTACTGCTCCAAAAATTTAGATACTAAATCTAAGGGTTGAGACGCAGTTCAATTGGCCAGCCTCTTTTCTTATTGTAAAAATTATCAGAATTTTGCAAAAAACTATTGAAAACTAAAAAAAAATGAGCTATACTAGTCAACAACTTTTAAAGAAAAGAGGTCGCTTATGGTAGTAGAACTAGATTGGGAAAATCTTGGATTTTCGTATCACAAATTACCTTACCGATATGTTTCACATTTTAAAGATGGTAAGTGGGATGAAGGAGAGTTAACGGAGAATGCGACACTAACCATTTCAGAAAGTTCACCGGCTCTTCATTATGGACAACAAGCTTTTGAAGGCTTAAAAGCCTATCGTACAAAAGATGGTAGTATTCAACTCTTTCGACCAGATAAAAATGCAGAACGCTTGCAAAACACTGCAGATCGACTACTAATGCCACAAGTACCTACTGATAAGTTTGTTGAGGCTTGTAAAGCTGTGGTAAGAGCAAATCATGAGTATGTCCCTCCTTATGGAACAGGTGGAACGCTCTATATACGTCCTTTATTAATTGGTGTAGGTAATGTCATTGGTGTTCATCCTGCTGATGAATATATTTTTACTGTATTTGCTATGCCAGTTGGGTCATATTTTAAGGGTGGACTTACTCCAACTAACTTCATCGTCTCAAAAGATTTTGATCGCGCAGCCCCTTATGGGACAGGAGCTGCTAAAGTCGGTGGTAACTATGCTGCCAGTCTTCTCCCAGGAAAGAAAGCCAAAGCTGCAGGTTTCTCTGACGTTATCTACCTAGATCCTGCCACTCATTCAAAAATCGAGGAAGTTGGAGCAGCAAATTTCTTTGGTATCACTGCAGATAACAAGTTTGTAACGCCGTTGAGTCCATCAATTTTGCCATCAATTACGAAATATTCGTTATTAGAACTTGCTGAGACACGTCTGGGTATGAAAGCCATCGAAGGTGATGTTCCAATTGATCAGCTAGACCGCTTTGTAGAAGCAGGAGCTTGTGGAACAGCAGCGGTTATTTCCCCGATCGGTGGGATTCAGTATCAAGATAAGCTTCATGTCTTTTACAGTGAAACTGAGGTCGGTCCAGTAACACGTCGATTGTATGATGAACTTGTTGGCATTCAATTTGGTGATGTTGAAGCGCCAGAAGGATGGGTTGTCAAAATAGATTAATAAGAAAGTGCTTGCACTCTTGCAAGCTCTTTTGTTTTTCGGTAAAATACTTTCTAGTAAGATAAGGAAAGGATGTAGTTTTTACTTCTAGAGTTTAAAACTACTCTGTAATTGAAATGAGCAAAAAAGAGAAAAAAATTGAAATTCAAGTTAGCGACGCACAAGTAGTGCTAAACAAGCAAAAAGTAGACGGCTACCAGTTACAGGCAGGTAAAAAAGTGATTGGTGAAATTGCTGAATTGGATAACCGCTTTGCTATTGTTGATAAAGAAACAGTGACTACATTTCACAAAACATTGGACGAAGCGGTTCAAGAAGTGATTGCTAATTATAATTTAAACCATTAAAAATTGTTAAACCTCTTGCAGCTTAACAAAAACTATGATAGAATAGTTTTTGTCGTTTGGAGAGATAGCGAAGTGGCTAAACGCGGCGGACTGTAAATCCGCTCCTTCGGGTTCGGGGGTTCGAATCCCTCTCTCTCCATTTTTTGGGGTATAGCCAAGCGGTAAGGCAAGGGACTTTGACTCCCTCATGCGTTGGTTCGAATCCAGCTACCCCAGTCATGGTATGTGGCAAAGCCTAATTGTCTTAGCGATCAGTTGTGCCCTTGCGAGTTACCTTGAGAAAATATATTGGTATCAAAAATCAGAATAGGCTGATTTTTGTTGGAGGATTTTTTAGAATGAATGAATTTGAAGATTTGCTAAACAGTGTTAGCGAAGTTAACCCTGGTGACGTTGTCACTGCAGAAGTTTTAACAGTTGATAACGATCAAGCAAACCTTGTCATCGAAGGTACTGGTGTTGAAGCCGTTCTTACTCTTCGTGAATTGACAAACGACCGCGATGCAGATATTAACGAACTTGTTAAAGCTGGCGAAACACTTGAAGTACTTGTTCTTCGTCAAGTAGTAGGTAAAGACACTGACACAGTAACTTTCCT
Source organism: Streptococcus pluranimalium (assembly GCF_002953735.1). NCBI lineage: Bacteria > Bacillati > Bacillota > Bacilli > Lactobacillales > Streptococcaceae > Streptococcus > Streptococcus pluranimalium. The sequence continues at coordinate 888,662 of NZ_CP025536.1, forward strand.
AGTATCTAAAAAACGCTTGGAAGCTCGCAAAGCTTGGGACAAACTTGTTGGACGTGAAGATGAAGTTGTAACTGTTAAAGGTACTCGTGCTGTTAAAGGTGGCCTTTCAGTAGAATTTGAAGGTCTTCGTGGATTTATTCCAGCATCAATGATTGATACTCGTTTTGTTCGCAACACTGAACAATTTGTAGGTCAAGAATTTGATGCAAAAATCAAAGAAGTTGATCCAGCAGAAAATCGTTTCATCTTATCACGTCGTGATGTTGTTGAAGCAGAAGCTGCAGAAGCACGTAAAGAAATCTTCTCAAAAATTGAAGAAGGTTCAGTAGTTACTGGTAAAGTTGCTCGTTTAACAAGTTTTGGTGCTTTCATCGATCTTGGTGGTGTTGACGGACTTGTTCACGTAACTGAATTGTCACACGAACGTAACGTATCACCTAAATCAGTTGTTTCAGTTGGTGATGAAGTAGAAGTTAAAGTTCTTTCTATCGATGAAGAAGCTGGACGTGTATCACTTTCACTTAAAGCTACAACACCTGGCCCATGGGATGGCGTTGACCAAAAATTGGCTAAAGGTGATGTTATTGAAGGTAAAGTTAAACGTCTTACAGACTTTGGTGCCTTTGTAGAAGTTCTTCCAGGTATTGATGGACTTGTTCACATTTCACAAATCTCACACAAACGTGTTGAAAATCCAAAAGATGTTCTTTCAGTAGGTCAAGATGTTAGTGTTAAAGTTCTTGAAGTTGACTCTTCAGCAGAACGTGTATCACTTTCAATCAAAGCTCTTGAAGAGCGTCCAGCACAAGCTGAAGGTGAAAACAACAACGGAGAAAAACGTCAATCACGTCCTCGCCGTCCAAAACGCGAAGCTAAACGTGATTACGAATTGCCAGAAACACAAACTGGATTCTCAATGGCTGACCTCTTTGGTGACATTGAATTGTAATTAAAAGATAAAAGGCTTGCTTAGCAGGCTTTTTATTATCTTGGGTCTTATTTATAATGATCCAAGTTTTCCACCTTTAGTGTAATGGATATCACGTAAGATTCCGGTTCTTGAGATGGGGGTTCGATTCCCTCAAGGTGGATAAAATATACTTAATCCCATTATTTAAAAGTGGGATTTTTGTTTTCACTAAAAACTTGTCATGGGATGTTGGATTCTAATTTTTCAATACTATTTCATTCGTGCTTAGTATATAGGTGGATAATTATTTTTGATTCATTTTAAAATGGATGTTTTATTTTAAATATTAAACTTCTATTCTTAACTCTATGGCTTAATTAAAAAGGTTAGAGCTACAATGCTCCAACCTTTTATTCTAGACCTTTTTGTGATTTTTCACTAAGCTTACCATTTTTGAAAATTAATTCTATTTGTCTTGTGTTATCTTTTCCTTTTAAATTACTAGACCATAAGGCTTGTAACTGTTCTCCATCGGAAGAAACGGCTTGGGACATAACATCGGGTTGTCCAATAATTTCAGTTACCTCTGTGAATGTTAAATCATTAGGTAATTTTTCATCGTAAATTTTTTTGGTAACGGTTTGTTTTCGGTCGAAAGCAAAATTTGAGATAGCTCGAGCAATAGTGCTATCTTCAAACAATTGTGCACTGATTATCACACCATCAACATCCCAAGTATAGACATCTAGGGTAACATCTCCTGCAGGTTTTGTTGTATGGGACTTTGGCTCACCATACAAAGCTTTTATTTGTTCAAGGGGAGTACCGCCTTTAAAGTCATCAGCAGCGGTAGCAGTTTTAATATCATTAAATTTCAAGCGGACTTGTGGATCTTGTTGGGGTTCTGTTTTAGATTGAAGAGTATTTAATGCTTCCTTATTAGCTTGCGGCTTTGTGTTTTTGTTTGATGAGCAGGCTGAAAGACTGATAAGTGCTAATGTAATAGTAGTTATTAGTAAAAGTTTTTTAGATTTCATATCGATTCCTTTGTGATTTTGTATGAGTATTATAGCATATCTAGCAGTGAATTATCAGTTTATTAGGTAGAAAAAATATCCCCAAGTTCGAAAACTTGCGGATACTTTATAGAAATTTTTTAGCCCAATCTCCGCCGTATATCCATAATGCACTGTAACCAATAATTGAAAAAGGTTTGGCGATAAGGATTATGGTAATGAATCGTTTTAAGCTCATATTAGTGAGAGCAGTGACCATCACCATGATATCCGCAGGGGAAACTGGTGCAATCATACTTAAAATAAAAAGATTCTCAAAATGTTTACTCTCTAGTTTTTGTTCATACTTAAAAAAGGTATCTTCCTTTAGAAAAAGAAGAATAAATTTCCTGCCAAAGCGTTTAACGAGTAGGAATAAAATAATACTCCCAACAATTATGCCAATGTAGTTGTAGATAAATCCTTGCCACCAGCCAAAAACCCAAAAGCCTACCACAGTCGTTAATCCACCAGGGATAACCGGAAAGACAACTTGAATAATCTGGATGATGATAAAAATGAGGGGGCCTATAAGATCATGTTTTTGAATAACAGTTTTTAAAACATTTGTATCATTTAATATGCCGATATGATAGAGCCAGAGGATTAAGACACCTGTTGCAATCAGACAAAGAAAGCCAATAAATCGGATTATTTTTTGCCATAATCGGTAGCGCTTGCTATATTTCATTTCCATAGCTTAATCATACCATAACGGACTTTTTTTTGCTATTTGAAATCACATTTGATATACTATTATTATCACTTTTGTTTGGGGTCGTTACGGATTCGACAGGCATTATGTGGCATATTCTGCGACTCATCGTGCGGATGTAAAACGTCAGTTAAATATAACTGCAAAAAATAACACTTCTTACGCTTTAGCTGCCTAAAAACCAGCGGGTGTGACTTGCTTGGAATTGCTTGTGTTTCGAGTCAAGTCTTATTTTAGCAAGCTACGTTTAAGTATTGTCTAGCTACTTAAAAAGAGATTGATAGACTCGCTTAGTGTAGGGTTGAGTTATGTGTCGATACTAAGTTAAATAAAAGCATAACCTATAGTTGTAGACGAATATGATGGCAGGTGTTTGGACGTGGGTTCGACTCCCACCGGCTCCATAATGTCCCCTTTATCAGAGATGGTAAAGGGGTTCTTTTTTAAGGTTAATGATTGGTAAGGTTTTGGGGAGAAGTATATGTTTATACCATTAGAAACAAAGACTGTCTATAGTTTTATGGAAAGTCTCATAGATATAGATACTTATATTTCCCGAGGAAAAGAACTTGGTTATTCAAGTTTAGGGATTATGGATAGGGATAATTTATATGCTGCCTATCATTTTGTGAAACAATCTCAATTAGCAGGAATTCAAGCAATTGTTGGTCTTTCAACCCACTTGTTTTATCAGAATTATCAAATAGATTGTCGCTTAGTTGCGCTCAATTCTCATGGTTATCGAAACTTGATGAAACTATCAACGGAAGTTATGTCAGGCAATCGCCAACTGAATAGTTTATTGGATTATTTCGAGGATATATTGACGATTATTCCTTATTACGAGGCAGTTGATACTTTAGAGCTTCCTATTTCATTTGCGATTGGTGTTGATTTGGAGACACCTCCTCAAACATTTACGAAACCAATTCTCCCTCTTTTTCAAGTAACTGCTTTTGAGTTTGAAGATAAAGAAACCCTTCAAATGCTTAAAGCTATAAAGGATAACCTTCCTTTAAAAGAGGTTGAGGTCAATCAAAAGCCATCTATTTTACCAGATGCAAAGCAAATGTCAGAAGCCTTTGACAATCGATTTCCTGGAATTATAGAAGAATTAACAAAAATTACTAAAGACATCTCCTATACGTTTGATACGAATTTAAAATTACCGAGATTTAACCGAGATAAAGAGGCATATATCGAGTTAAGAGAGCGAACCTTTGCCGGTCTTCAAGAGAAGGGGTTAACAGATGCTATCTATCAAGAGCGACTAGAAAAAGAACTAAAGATCATCCATGATATGGGATTTGATGATTATTTCTTGATTGTTTGGGATTTGTTATCATTTGGGCGTCAGCAAGGTTACTACATGGGAATGGGACGTGGTTCTGCGGCGGGGAGCTTAGTTGCTTATGCGCTTTCTATAACTGGAATTGATCCTGTTAAAAATGACTTGTTATTTGAACGTTTTTTAAATGCTGAGCGTTATAGTATGCCGGATATTGATATTGACTTGCCAGATATTTATCGCAGTGAGTTTCTACACTATGTTAGGGATCGTTATGGTTCTGATCATGCTGCACAAATAGTCACCTTTTCAACTTTCGGAGCCAAGCAAGCCATTCGTGATGTTTTTAAACGCTTTGGTGCTGCTGAATATGAACTTACCAATATCACTAAGAAGATTTCATTTCGTGATAATTTGACCAGTGTTTATGAGAAAAATATGTCTTTCCGGCAGATTATCAATAGCAAACCTGAGTATCAAAGAGCTTTTGAGATAGCCAAAAAAATTGAAGGAAAGCCCCGTCAAACATCCATTCATGCGGCGGGTGTTGTGATGAGTGATGATTTACTGACAGATCATATTCCCTTAAAATCAGGTGAAGAGATGATGATTACCCAGTATGATGCTGGTGCTGTTGAAGCTAACGGTCTTTTAAAGATGGATTTCCTTGGTTTACGGAATCTGACTTTCGTTCAAAAGATGAAGGAGACAGTAGCTTCTGAATTAGGGAAAGATATTGTTATTGAAGAAATTGACTTAGAAGATCCAGAAACCTTAAAACTCTTTGCTTCTGGACGAACCAAAGGGATTTTTCAATTTGAACAAGCAGGAGCCATCAATCTGTTAAAACGTATTAAACCTGCACGTTTTGAAGAAGTTGTTGCAACGACAAGTTTGAACCGACCAGGTGCGAGTGATTACATTGATAATTTCATTGCTCGAAAATACGCTAAAGAAGCTGTTGATTTGATAGATCCCGTGGTAGCACCTATTTTAGAGCCAACGTATGGGATTATGTTGTATCAGGAGCAGGTTATGCAAATTGCTCAAGTATTTTCTGGCTTTACACTTGGAAAAGCGGACATGCTTCGCCGGGCCATGTCTAAGAAGAATCTTGCTGAGATGCAGACGATGGAAGCTGATTTTTTATCAGGAGCTGAAGAATTGGGTAGGAATCCTGAAACAGCTAAACGTTTATTTGAAATGATGGCTAAGTTTGCTGGTTATGGTTTTAACAGGAGTCATGCTTTTGCCTACTCAGCATTAGCCTTCCAATTAGCATTTTTCAAAGCACATTATCCGTCTGTTTTTTACGATGTTATGCTCAACTATTCAAGTAGTGATTATCTAAGTGATGCTTTAACTTCTGGTTTTAGTCTTTCTAAATTATCCATCAATCATATCCCCTATAAAGATAAAATATCAAATGGACAGATTTATCTAGGGTTAAAGAATATCAAAGGCTTACCGAGAGAATTAGCTTATTGGATTATCGAAAGTAGACCCTTTCAAGGGGTAGAAGATTTCTTAACCCGATTACCAGAGAATTTTCAAAAATCTGACTTAGTACTTCCTTTGATACAAGTTGGTTTATTTGATCAGTTTGAGAAAAATCGACGTAAAATTGAATTGAACTTGGAAAACTTACTTTTATTTGTTCAGGAACTGGGAAGTCTCTTTGCAGAATCTTCCTATAATTGGATAGAAGAGACAGATTACTCTAACGCTGAGAAGTATCGTCAAGAAGTAGCGATATTAGGGATTGGCATTAGTCCACATCCCTTGAAAGAGTTAATGTTAAATCAGTCACGTTCAGTAGATAAAATAGAGCATCTAACTGCTAATCAGACAGTTACAGTTTTAGGGCAGATTGAGTCTATAAAAATCATTCGAACAAAGTCAAGTGGTCAACAAATGGCCTTCTTACGAATAACTGATACGGAGAGGCGACTGGATATAACCTTGTTTCCAGAAACATATCATCATTTATCGAGCCAGTTAAAAGAAGAAGGGATATATTATTTTACTGGTCGCACACAAGAACGTGACGGCCGTATCCAACTAATCTTGAACCAATTGGAGATAGCCAGTACTGAGAAATACTGGATCCAAGTTCCAAACCATGATCACGATATAGTTATTGCTAGGATCTTAAAGGAACATCCAGGGAAAATTCCAGTGGTCATTCACTATCAAGAGAGTCGTGAAACGATTCAAAGCAAGGTCTATTTTGTTGAAAAATCACAAGCTTTGGATGATAGCTTAAAACCCTATGTTATGAAAACGGTTTTTCGTTAAATTATGATAGAAATCCTCCCGTTTCAAGGCTTAATGTGCTATAATTAAGAAGTTAAAAATGTAAAGGAGTAACATGCAAAATGAAACGTATTGCTGTTTTAACTAGTGGTGGTGACGCTCCTGGTATGAACGCTGCTGTTCGTGCAGTAGCTCGTAAGGCAATCACAGAAGGAATGGAAGTTTTCGGTATTAACCGCGGTTACGCTGGTATGGTCGAAGGTGACATTTTCCAACTTGAAGCCGGCACAGTTGCTAATATTCTTTCTAATGGAGGTACCTTCCTTCAATCAGCTCGCTATCCTGAATTTGCGACTTTAGAAGGTCAATTAAAAGGTATTGAACAATTAAAAAAACACGGTATTGAAGGTGTAGTTGTTGTGGGTGGAGATGGCTCTTACCATGGTGCTATGCGATTGACAGAACATGGTTTCCCAGCTGTTGGTCTTCCAGGAACAATTGACAATGATATTGTTGGGACAGATTATACAATCGGATTTGATACTGCTGTAAGCACAGCTACAGAAGCTCTTGACCGTATTCGTGATACATCTGCATCACATGATCGTACTTTTGTTGTTGAAGTAATGGGTCGTAATGCTGGGGATATCGCACTTTGGTCTGGTATCGCGTCAGGCGCTGACCAAATTATCATTCCTGAAGAAGATTATGATATCGATGAAGTTGTTGCTAAAATTAAAGAAGGCTATAGTCGCAACAAAAAACACCATATCATCGTTCTTGCTGAAGGTGTTATGAGTGGTGAAGAATTTGCTGCTAAGTTGAAAGAAGCAGGAGATGATTCAGATCTTCGTGTCACTAACTTAGGACACTTGCTCCGTGGTGGTGCACCAACTGCTCGTGATCGTGTGTTAGCTTCATGGATGGGAGCTCGTGCTGTTGAACTTCTTAAAGAAGGTCGTGGTGGAGTTGCTGTTGGTATTCAAAAAGAAGCTTTGGTTGAAAGTCCAATTCTTGGAACAGCTGAAGAAGGTGCTTTATTCTCTCTTGAAGGTGATAAGATTGTCGTTAACAATCCTCATAAAGCACGCTTAGATTTCGCTAAATTGAACAAAGATTTGGCAAACTAATATCAAGATCATTTTTAAATTATAGGTAACCGTCGATAATCGACAAAAAATAAAGGGAGTTTTTATATATCATGATGAATAAACGTGTAAAAATCGTTGCAACACTTGGTCCAGCCGTTGAAATCCGTGGTGGCAAACGTTTTGGAGAAGATGGCTACTGGGGTGAGCAACTAGATGTTGAAACATCTGCAGCAAAAATTGCTGAATTGATTGAAGCAGGAGCTAATGTTTTTCGTTTCAACTTCTCACATGGTGATCATGAAGAGCAAGGTGCTCGTATGGCTACTGTACGTCGTGCTGAGGAGTTGGCACGTCAAAAAGTTGGTTTCCTTCTTGATACAAAAGGACCAGAAATGCGTACAGAGCTTTTTGAAGGAGACGACAAAGAATTTTCATACGTAACTGGAGAAAAAATTCGTGTTGCTACAATTCAAGGACAAAAATCAACTCGTGATGTTATTGCATTGAACGTAGCAGGCGCTCTAGATATCTATGATGAGGTATCAGTAGGAAATACTATTCTTATCGATGATGGTAAACTTGGTTTACGTGTTGTTGAAAAGGATATTGCAAAACGTGAGTTCGTTGTAGAAGTTGAAAATGATGGGATTATTGCTAAACAAAAAGGTGTTAACATCCCAAATACTAAGATTCCTTTCCCAGCACTTGCTGAACGTGATAATGCTGATATCCGTTTTGGTCTTGAGCAAGGTCTTAACTTTATCGCTATCTCATTTGTACGTACAGCAAAAGACGTTGAAGAAGTTCGTGCAATCTGTAAAGAAACTGGTAACGAACACGTTCAATTGTTTGCGAAAATTGAGAACCAACAAGGTATCGATAATATCGATGAAATCATCGAAGCAGCTGATGGTATCATGATTGCTCGTGGTGATATGGGTATCGAAGTTCCATTTGAAATGGTTCCAGTATTCCAAAAAATGATTATCACTAAAGTTAATGCGGCTGGAAAAGCAGTTATTACAGCAACAAACATGCTTGAAACAATGACTGATAAACCACGTGCAACTCGTTCAGAAGTATCTGACGTTTTCAACGCTGTTATCGATGGTACTGATGCAACAATGCTTTCAGGTGAGTCAGCTAATGGTAAATATCCAGTTGAAGCTGTTAAAACAATGGCTACTATTGATAAAAATGCACAAGGACTTCTTAATGAGTATGGCCGTTTAGATTCTTCAACATTCCCACGTACTAATAAAACTGATGCTGTTGCTTCAGCAGTTAAAGATGCTTCACGCTCAATGGACATCAAACTTGTTGTTACAATCACTGAATCAGGTAATACTGCACGTGCTATTTCTAAATTCCGTCCAGATGCAGACATCTTGGCAGTTACTTTTGATGAAAAAGTACAACGTTCATTGATGATGTATTGGGGTGTCATTCCAGTTGTAACTTCAAAACCAGATACAACTGATGATATGTTTGAATTAGCTGAAAAAGTTGCTCTTGAAACAGGACTTGTACAATCAGGTGATAACATTGTTATCGTTGCAGGTGTACCAGTTGGTTCAGGTGGTACTAACACAATGCGTATCCGCACTGTTCAATAAGCAGAAAATTGATATATTGATTAGAGGCTGGGCTTATGTCCAGCCTTTTGAGGTGATATTTATTAGGTTAGGTTAACCTATAGGATTATTGTTATCATCGTTTTAAAGCTGATGGCAGTGAATTTTTGGGGAGTTGAGAAAATGAGTTCAATTTGTTTAGGTGAGTTCATTTCCACTCCTTTTTTTATACTGGGAAACATGCTATAATAATAATTGAAGTAAGGAGTCGTTAAGTATGGTAAAGCGTGATTTAATTCGGAATATTATTTTAGCAATTATTTTTTCTCTGGTTCTTTTTTTTATTGGGAGATTTTATATATCTACTGTAAAAGTTACTCAAGAAAATGAAAATAGTTTTTTGAAGGCTGGGGATGTTCTCATTTATACTAAACAAACAAAGCCTAAAGAAAATGATTTTATTGTTTATGATGTGGATGGTAAGACTTACATTAGTCGTTTCATTGCTAAAGGTGAAGATAGTGTAACTTCAATGGATGATGTTCTTTATATCAATGGTAAAATCAAATCGGAACCTTACATTGAGAAATTGAAGTCTGCTTATCTGACAGAAAATAATCATCAAATGAATTTTACAACGGATTTTAACTTAAGGGTAGTGAACAAGGCCATGAAGGCTAAGACTGATAAAGATTCTTATTTTGTATTGAATGACAATCGTCAAGATTTAAAGGATAGCCGGACATTCGGTGTGATCAGTCATGCTCAGGTAAGAGGAGTGTTAACTTTTAAGGTCTTTCCGTTTGAATCATTTGGCTTTATTGAGAGTCAATAATTAGTAAAAGAGGTCGGGCAAAAAGTCCGGCTTTTTCATATATTTTGAGAGATCAAGTTGATGTAGTGGTTGAGGGAAATCCTTAGCGATTTATCGCTTTTAGCGCTTCTGATGCACCAGTTGGTTAGGGACTTCTATTCTAAGAAAGCAAGACTGTCCAGTGGGCACCTTCAGACTCAAACCTTCAAATTTAAAGAAGCAGAGAACAACTCTTACTTGCCTTCAGGAGTTCTTGCTCACTGCCTCTTGATTTTTCAAATAAATGACTATACCAATTTTTTATGTTGACATAATCAATATAACGTTATATACTAACAATGTCTTATTTTTGAGGTATAAATGACTATACCAATTTAGAATTAAAAAAGGAGGAGTAGTTATCCATTTAAGATAACTATAAAGAAATTTATGTGTGGAATTGTTGGTGTTGTAGGAAATCGTAACGCAACAGATATCTTGATGCAAGGTCTTGAAAAATTAGAATATCGTGGTTATGACTCAGCCGGTATTTATGTTGCTAACGGTGATAATTCTAGTCTTGTCAAATCAGTTGGTCGTATTGCTGACCTACGTGCTAAAATCGGTATTGATGTTGCTGGTAGTACTGGTATTGGTCATACTCGTTGGGCAACACACGGCCAAGCAACTGAAGATAATGCGCACCCACATACATCAGCAACTGGGCGTTTTATTTTGGTTCACAATGGTGTTATTGAAAACTACCTTCAAATCAAAGAAGAGTACCTTTCAGGTCATGACTTAAAAGGTCAAACGGATACTGAAATTGCTGTTCATTTGATTGGACAATTTGTAGAAGATGGTTTATCTGTTCTTGAAGCTTTTAAAAAGGCTCTAACAATCATTGAAGGGTCATATGCATTTGCTTTGGTTGATTCTGAAGATACAGATACTATTTATGTCGCTAAAAATAAATCACCACTCTTGATTGGTTTGGGTGATGGCTACAACATGGTTTGCTCAGATGCTATGGCCATGATTCGTGAAACTTCTGAATTTATGGAAATTCACGATAAAGAGTTGGTTATTTTGACAAAAGATTCAGCAACAGTTACTGACTACGATGGTAACGAAATTGAACGTGATTCTTACACAGCTGAACTTGACCTTTCAGATATCGGTAAAGGAACTTATCCATTCTATATGCTGAAAGAAATTGATGAGCAACCAACTGTTATGCGTAAGTTGATTTCAACTTATGCTGATAGCGAAGGAAATATGACTATTGATCCTGCGATTGTTAAGTCTGTTCAAGAGGCTGACCGTATTTACATCCTTGCAGCAGGTACATCATACAATGCAGGTTTTGCTTCAAAAGCAATGCTTGAAAAACTGACTGATACGCCAGTTGAACTTGGTGTTGCATCTGAATGGGGCTACAACATGCCACTCCTTAGTGAAAAACCAATGTTCATCTTGCTCAGCCAATCAGGAGAAACAGCAGATAGTCGTCAGGTTCTTGTGAAAGCAAATGAAATGGGTATTCCAAGCTTGACAGTGACAAATGTGCCTGGATCAACCTTGTCACGTGAAGCGACTTACACAATGTTACTTCATGCTGGACCTGAAATTGCAGTTGCTTCGACAAAAGCTTATACAGCTCAAGTTGCAGCACTTGCCTTCTTAGCTAAAGCAGTTGGTGAAGCAAATGGTAAAGCAGAAGCGCTTGAGTTTGATTTGGTACATGAGTTGTCATTAGTTGCCCAATCTATCGAAGCTACGCTTTCTGAAAAAGATATGATTGCTGACAAAGTTGAAAAACTTCTCTCAACAACTCGCAATGCTTTCTATATCGGTCGTGGTAATGACTACTATGTTGCTATGGAAGCATCACTAAAATTGAAAGAAATCTCATATATTCAATGTGAAGGATTTGCTGCTGGTGAATTGAAACATGGTACGATTTCATTGATTGAAGATGGTACACCAGTTATTGGTTTGATTTCTTCAAGTGAATTGGTAGCAGCGCATACTCGTGGTAATATCCAAGAAGTCGCAGCTCGTGGTGCAAACGTCCTTACTGTGGTAGAAGAAGGACTAGAACGTGAAGGTGATGATATTGTTGTCAATAAAGTTCACCCATTCCTCGCAACAATTGGTATGGTGATCCCAACACAATTGATTGCTTATTACGCATCGCTTCAACGTGGTCTTGACGTTGATAAACCACGTAACTTGGCTAAGGCTGTTACAGTTGAATAAGTTAAGATAGTGATAAAAAATGTCTGATTTGTGTCAGGCATTTTTTTGGCACAAAAATTGTGTCAAAGTTTGAGTGTGACAGAAAACGCTTTAATGTTATGATTAGTGAGTAAAAAATTTAGGAGGCGTTCTTATGGAACAACAATCATCATTAAAAGTGAAAATCCAAAAACTTGGAACTTCGCTTTCTAATATGGTCATGCCCAATATTGGGGCATTTATCGCCTGGGGGGTAATCACGGCACTCTTCATTGAAGCTGGTTATCTACCAAATGAAAAATTAGCTACAGTCGTAAGTCCGATGTTGACTTATCTACTTCCAATTCTTATCGGTTATACTGGTGGTTATAATGTTTATGCTCAACGTGGAGGCGTGGTAGGTGCTATCGCAACATTTGGAGCAATCGCAGGCTCATCAGTTCCTATGTTTATTGGAGCTATGATTATGGGACCTCTTGGTGGATGGCTCATCAAAAAATTTGATGAAAAATTCCAATCAAAAATCCCAACTGGATTTGAAATGTTGGTGAACAACTTCTCAGCTGGTCTTATTGGTTTTGGCTTAGTCCTTATCGCATTCTTTGCTATTGGACCTGTCGTTGCAACCTTGACAGGTTGGGTTGGTGACGGTGTTCAAGCAATCGTTGATGCCAAACTCTTACCAATTGCTAACTTGATTATTGAACCTGCAAAAGTTCTATTCTTGAACAACGCGCTTAACCATGGTATCTTTACACCACTTGGTACAGAACAAGCAGCAGCTACTGGAAAATCAATTCTTTACCTTCTTGAAGCAAACCCTGGACCTGGTCTTGGTATCCTTCTTGCTTATGGTATCTTTGGAAAAGGCTCTGCCAAATCATCATCATGGGGAGCAACAATCATCCACTTCCTTGGTGGTATCCACGAAATTTATTTCCCATACGTTATGATGAAACCAGCTATGTTCTTAGCGGCTATTGCAGGAGGTGTAACTGGTACTTTCACTTTCCAACTTCTTGGAGCTGGATTGACATCACCATCGTCACCGGGATCAATCATTGCGATTATGGCAATGGCTCCTAAAGGATTTGGACCACACTTAGTTGTCCTTGCTGGTGTTTTAGCTGGAACAGTTGCTTCGTTCCTAGTTGCTTCTGTAATCCTTAAAACAGACAAATCTATTGCTAATGACTTAGAACAAGCTCAAGCAGCAACCGCAGCCGCTAAGGCTCAATCTAAAGGTCAATCAACTTCAACAGCGTCTGTACCAACCACAGAAGATATCTCAGCTAAAAATATTGATCAAATTATCTTCGCCTGTGATGCAGGTATGGGTAGTTCAGCAATGGGAGCTTCAATCCTTCGCGATAAGGTGAAAAAAGCAGGGCTTAATATTCCTGTTACAAATAAGGCTATTTCAAATCTTACCGATGTTGACCGCACCTTGATTGTGACTCAAGAAGAGTTAACACCACGTGCTTACCAACGTACACCACGCGCCGCACACGTGTCAGTGGATAATTTCTTGGCAACACCAAAATACGATGACATTGTTTCACTGTTAACTGAAGAAGCAGTAGCTACTTCAACACCAAAAAAGGAAGAGACTTCCTCAGATGAGAAAGTCAACTTGAACCAGATTGATGAAGTTGTCTTTGCCCATGGAAAAGCTGAAGGCTCTGCAACAATGGGACAAGCAACCCTTTCTGCCATTTTTAAAAACAAAAATGTCGGTATTCCAGTATCAAAAGCGACCTTTGCTGACCTTGATCGTTTCAATGCTAAAAACATTTTAGTTGTTACAACTATTGCTAATCAAATTGATGTACAATCAGCTGCACCAGAAGCGCAATTGCTTGTTGTTGATAGTCTTGTTACAACGCCAGAATACGACAAAATGGTCGATAGAATAACAAAATAATACTTCCCCAACCCAAGCATGTTACTTAGAGGAACCCTTTTAAAGTAATATTGAAAGCAAGAATAGGAAAGTAGTATAATAAGTTTATGCTATTGTCAAAACGAGAAGAACAATTGTTGAAAGCTTTCCAGGAATATGGAAAGCTTTCCGTCAATCAACTAACCGATATTTTACAAGTATCTAAGCGAACCACTTATCGAACGATTGCTGATTTGACTGAGAGTTTAAATACGATTCAAATCAGTATTTTGAAAGAATCTGGTAAATATTACCTATTTGGTGAATTAGACCATCTTGAACAGTATTACTCCCAAGAAAACTATTCTCAAAAAGAAAGACTTTCCTTGATAGCCCTCTCTTTATTGATGGAGCAGGAGCCCTTAACGAATGACTTATTGCAGGAACAATTTGCTGTCAGTAATGTAACTATTATTCAAGATATTTCGATGATTGAGCAACGGTTTCATGATTTCTCACTTCGTATTAACCGTCAGGGAGGCTATTCACTGGAGGGTGATAATGGCTTGAAGAGATGGCTAGCGGCTGTTATATTGACACAAAGTTTAGCAGTTTCTGACTTTAGTAAACTGGAACTATTACAGTTACCATGGTTTGATGTCAAGCAGTTTAAAATTGCTAAAAAACTATTTGAGCAAATTGGAGATCAGTTGCCTGAGTTTGACATGATTATGGGGCATTTCTTGATTGTGCTCTTGACCTTGGCTAATGTTAACCAACTTGAACTTCAAAGTCGTCCAGTGAGTAAAGAATCACTTGATCAAACACAATCCTTATTTAATGATTATGCGAAACAGTCTGGTCAATTCTTTAACGTACAAGAGATTTTGTATTTCTCCCAACGTCTAGATGAATTTGTTATCAAACGCCAACCTGTTCCACTTTTTCAGGAACAAGTAGACAGTGAGTTTTATTACAATATTTCAAACTTAATTGATAAGGTATCTCTCTATACAAAAATTAATTTTGCTAAAGATCAAGTTCTGTTCAAGTTTCTCTTTAATCACATTCGTTTGAGTTTAGCTGTTCCAGAAATTTTTGGGGAGTCAGGTCAAAATGTTATAGCACATCGTGCTTTAAAGCATAGTTCCCATTTGCATAGAGTTGTCAGCTTATTGGTAAAAGATATCTTTCCACCGTATTTGCAGACAGAAAATGAATATGAGCTAATTACATTGCATTTTGCTTCTAGTTTAAGAAGAAGTCCTGATATTTATCCAATACGTCTCTTATTGTTGAGTGACGAGCGTCCCTTGGCTAGGGAGCTTTTAATAACTAAGATTAAAAACCTAGCTCCCTTTATCGAGCGATTAAGCGTAACCTCACCGAGTCAGTTTGAAAAGTCAGCTATTCAGCAGTATGATGCTATTTTAACCACTCAACCTACAAAGGAAAAATTCTATTTTATCTCGATTTACCCTGATGGGAAGGAACTCCTTGCTTTGCAGGATTACTTACAGAGTGTTCAAGAAAATCGTGATGTCGTGGTTAGGGAGGACTTGCCGATAGAAGTTAATTTTGATGTTCAAGATTATCTAATGATTAGCCAAGACTTGTTGCAGCATTTCGATGTCTTCCAGCTTGCCAATGAAGCCTCATTCGAAGATGCAGTGGTGTCAGTTGTAAATGCTTTACCGGGGATTACAGATCGTACTTATTTATCTTCAAAGTTAATTCAACGCTTTGAGCAGAGTCCAATGGCAATTCCTGAGACTGGCTTGATGCTTTTACATACGCAGTCTAGCAGTGTCAAACAGTCAGGTTTTTACATTTGTGATTTAGAACAGCCTGTATCAGCTATCTCTATGAATAGAACACCTGAAGTTATTTCAAGGGTACTAGTCATGCTGACAGGCATGAATGAGAGCGATACTGTTAGGGAACTGATGACTGCAATTGGTCAATCAATCATTGAAAACCATCTGTATACAGAGATTTATAAAACTGGTAATAAAGCGATTATCTATCAGTTGCTGAACCAAATTTTCACAGAAAATATCAAGAAATTGGAGAATTAACATGCAATTTGAAAAAGAACTAATTAACTTAAATCAAACTTTTGAAACTAAAGAAGAAGCGATTCGCTATTGTGGAAATCTTCTCAAGGATGGGGGTTATGTTAACCCATCATATGTTGATGCTATGATCACACGAAACGAAGAATTATCTGTCTATATGGGAAACTTTATTGCTATCCCACATGGTACAGATGAAGCAAAAAAAGAAGTTTTAAAATCTGGAATCACAGTTGTTCAAGTTCCTAAAGGGGTAAACTTTGGAACTGCTGAAAATCCTCAAATAGCTACTGTTTTATTTGGTATTGCTGGTATAGGGGATGAGCACTTAGATATGATTCAAAAGATTTCAATCTTCTGTGCTGATGTCGACAATGTCGTCAAATTGGCAGATGCTCAAACAGAAGATGATGTTATTCGTTTATTGAACAGTGTTGCATAAGAAGGAGAACATAATGAAAAAAGCAGTACACTTCGGTGCAGGTAATATTGGACGTGGTTTTATCGGAGAAATTTTATTTGCTAATGATTTTGCCATTAATTTTGTAGATGTCAATGAAACGATTATTGATGCTTTAAATGATCGCCACAGCTATGATATTGAAATTGCTGAAGATGGTAAGCGCCATATTACTGTTTCAAATGTTTCAGGGATTAACAACGCTAAAAATCCTGCAGATGTTGTCGCAGCAGTAGCAGAAGCTGATTTAATTACGACAGCTATTGGACCCAATATTTTACCATTTATAGCAGAATTAATTGCAGATGGTTTGAAAGTGCGTAAGGAATCTGGTAGTACACAAGCTATTGATGTTTTAGCCTGCGAAAACATGATCGGTGGTTCGCAATTCTTGTATGAAGAAGTCCAAAAATATCTCTCAGGAGACGAATTAGCCTACGTTGAAGAGTATGTTGGTTTTCCTAATGCAGCTGTTGACCGTATTGTACCAGCCCAAAGTCATGAAGATCCTCTCTTTGTTGTCGTTGAACCATTTAACGAATGGGTTGTTGAGACAAGTCGCATGAAAAATCCTCACTTAAAATTGGAAGGTGTACATTACGAAGAAGATTTAGAACCCTTCATTGAACGTAAATTATTCTCTGTTAACTCAGGTCATGCAACTTCAGCTTATACAGGTGCTTATTATGGTGCCAAAACCATTCTTGAAGCTCTTCAAAATAAAGATGTTAAAGCACAGTTAGAGGCTGTACTAGCTGAAATACGTTCTCTTCTCATTGCTAAGTGGGGATTTGATGAATCAGACCTAAAAGCCTATCATGATGTGATTATTGGTCGTTTTGAAAACCCTTATATCGTTGATGATGTTGTCCGTGTGGCTCGTACACCGATTCGTAAACTTGGCTTTGATGAACGTTTTATCCGTCCAATTCGTGAATTACGTGACCGCGGATTATCCTATAGTAATCTCCTAAAAACAGTCGCATACGTCTTTGCTTACCAAGACAGTAACGATGAACAAAGTGTTCAATTACAAAAGTTATTAGCTGAAAAATCATTGAGCGATGTGGTTGTCGAAGTAACAGGACTTGAAGATCAAGGACTTGTTGCTGAAATCGTTAGTAGTGTCGAAGGATTACAAAAATAAGCATTTGGGCTAAAGATGGCAATAACTGTCATCTTTTTTGCTTTTTAAAGGCTTGCCAAATCAAGGATTCTAAAGTAAAATAAGAAGTATTATTTTTATCTAGGAGATATGATGTCATTACCAAATTGTCTAAAATGTAATTCAGAGTATGTTTATGAAGATGGAACCTTACTCGTTTGCCCTGAATGTGCTTACGAATGGTCACCAAGTGAAGTAGCTGAAGAAGAGGGATTGGTTGTTAAGGACAGCAATGGTACTCGTCTAGCAGATGGTGATACTGTTACTGTTATTAAGGATCTTAAAGTTAAAGGTGCTCCAAAAGATATTAAACAAGGTACTCGTGTTAAAAATATTCGCCTAGTTGATGGTGATCATAATATTGATTGTAAGGTCGATGGTTTCGGAGCTATGAAACTTAAATCAGAATTTGTAAAAAAACTTTAAGCATGATGGAGTAATAGACCAAAGTGGTTTCATTAAACTGCTAATAACACTTTATTTGCCAGTAGTTAACACTCAATCAGTGTCCCTTTCTAAAAATGGAGTGGTATATTGAACTTTAGACAATTAGAAAAGTTCGATATCACTTCTTTTTGCATTTTAAACTATTTTTGATGAATTTTAAGCTGTATTTCTCAATATTTTCTTCTAAAACATCTAAAATTTTGATATAATATACAGAAATAATTTTTTTGGAGTCACCTATGACCTATTTAACAGAGGTACTGCCTAGCTTATTACAAGGGGCTTTAGTTACCTTACAAGTATTTTTTATTGTCATTATATTATCCATTCCGATTGGAGCCGTGCTTGCCTTTTTGATGCAGGTTAGATTTAAGCTATTAGAGTGGTTTATTACGCTTTATATCTGGGTGATGCGTGGTACACCGCTCTTATTACAGCTCATTTTCTTCTATTATGTCTTACCAAGTGTTGGTATAACAATGGATCGTATGCCAGCAGCTATTCTTGCTTTTACCCTTAATTATGCAGCCTATTTTGCAGAAATCTTTCGTGGGGGAATTGAAGCTATCCCTAAAGGGCAATACGAAGCTGCAAAAGTGTTGAAATTTAGCCCCTTCCAAACGGTTCGCTACATCATTTTACCGCAAGTATTCAAAGTCGTTTTACCAAGTGTCTTCAATGAAGTCATTAATTTAGTCAAAGATTCTTCTTTGGTTTATGTGCTAGGTGTTGGCGATTTATTATTAGCCAGTAAAACAGCTGCAAACCGTGATGCAACCTTAGCTCCAATGTTTATTGCAGGTGCTATCTACCTTATTTTGATTGGGCTTGTTACCATCATTTCTAAACAAGTTGAGAAAAAATTCAACTATTATAAATAATAAATGTTTTAGTGACTATCGCTCTATGGTCGCATTAGAAAGGAAGCCTTATGTTAGAATTGAAAAATATTTCTAAAGCTTATGGCTCGAAAGTTATTTTTGAAAATTTTAATTTGACTATATCTCAAGGCCGTATTCTAGCTTTGGTAGGTCCGTCAGGTGGAGGAAAAACAACCCTTCTACGTATGCTGGCTGGTTTGGAAAAAGTAGATTCAGGACAAATCATTTATAATGGTGAAGAAGTTGCAATTGACCATCTTGAAGAGCGCAATTTACTTGGTTTTGTCTTCCAAGATTTTCAACTTTTCCCACACATGACTGTTTTGGAAAATTTAATTTTATCACCTATGAAAACCATGGGTACCTCAAAAGATGTCGCTAAAGAAAAAGCGATTGGCTTGTTAAATCGTTTAGGTTTGGGGGAACATGTTGAGGTGTATCCCCACTCCCTATCTGGTGGTCAAAAACAAAGGGTCGCCTTGGCGCGTGCGATGATGATTGATCCACAGATTATTGGTTATGACGAACCAACATCTGCTTTGGATCCTGAGCTTCGAAAAGAAGTAGAACAGTTGATTTTACAAAACCGCGAAACGGGTATTACCCAGATCGTGGTGACGCACGATTTGGCCTTTGCTAAAAATATTGCAGATGATATTTTAAAGGTCAATCCCAAGTAACAAAGGGGAAGAAATATGATTAAGAAATTAATGACAGTTTTGACGCTAGCTGTTGCAGCCTTGTTTTTAGTTGCCTGTGGTTCAAATAAAGCTAAAGAAAAGACTTCAAAAGATAACTGGAAAACCTATCAAGAGAAAAAAACAATCACAATCGGTTTTGACAATACTTTTGTACCCATGGGTTATAAAGATAAATCAGGTAAAAATGTTGGTTTTGATATAGATCTCGCTAATGCTGTTTTTAAGGAATATGGCATTAAGGTGAAATGGCAAGCTATTAACTGGGATTTAAAAGAAACAGAGCTTGACAATGGAAATATTGACATGATTTGGAATGGTTATTCTGTCACCAAAGAACGTGAAGAAAAGGTTGCCTTTACTAACTCATACATGAAAAATGAGCAAGTGCTGGTATCTAAAAAATCTAGCAATATTACAGATTTTAAAGATATGAAGGACAAGGTTTTGGGAGCACAGTCAGGCTCATCTGGTTATGAAGCCTTCTCAGCTAATCCTAAAGTATTAAAAGATTTCGTTAAAGATGGGGATGCCACTCAATACGAAACCTTTACCCAAGCTCTTATTGATTTAAAAAATGATCGCATTGATGGTCTTCTTATTGACCGTGTCTATGCTAACTATTATCTTCAAGAAGAAGGGGACATTGATCAGTATAATATCGTAACAGGAGATTTCGAAGGAGAAGCCTTTGCAGTAGGTGCACGTAAAGCTGATAAAACTTTGGTTAATAAAGTTAATGCAGCCTTCAAGAAATTGTATGAAGAAGGAAAATTCCAAGAAATTTCAAACAAGTGGTTTGGCGAAGATGTCGCAACAGATCTTGTTAAATAAACAAAAAAATGAGATAGAACCCAAAGTTCTATCTCATTTTTTATACAACACTATCTAAATTATTATCAGACACACCCATCACTCATTGACTGATTTCAATCCTCAAATAGATTATTTGTTATAGAGGCTCCTGATGTGGTATCAGACCATCCAACTAAGGCTTGTCCAGAGTCTTCTAGGTACGCTTCCAATAAAGGCTTCAGATCAATAACTTGTGAGAAAGTACCGAAGAAGTTTCCATCTTGATCATACAAACCTCGATAGTCTTGAATTAAAATGTGATCAAAAGATGGTGATGGGACAGTTAAGGTGAGGTGATGCTTAGTATCATTTTTTATTTTCTCTTGAATCCAGTCTTCCAAAAGTTGAGCTTCTTGATTGAAAGAAAAGAAATTACCATCGAATCCTTTATTATCATAAACAACTTGACCATTTTCATCAAAAAAAGTAAGCTTCATAGGGTGTTTATCCGGATAAGTGTTTAATACTTGATAAAATTGTGTTAGTTGTTGACTTAATTGAAGGATAAATGAAGCATTATCAGAGAAATCCTCAGGAATGTTGAGTAGGATCTCTTGATTGGCTGAGTAGAGAAGAAGTTGTTGATTTTTATTTAATGATATATAGTGACCTACTTGGTTGTTAGTAACAGTACCTTTTACTAAGATTAAATCAAAGAGATTGCTAAAAGAAGATTGTAGCCATTCAAGAAAGATTTCATCATTCTCTAGGAAGTAGTAGCATTTTAATTTGACGGGATATAACATAATCCTATTGTACTATTTAGAAAGTAAGGCTGCAATTTATGAGTTTTATAAATGAGGAGTAGGAATAATGTTCGCTAAAAACGAATATTATTTGATAAAACAAAGAAAAAATTGTAAAAAACTGACAACTTTAGTAGTATATAAGGAGGAAGAGCAGAAAAACTGCTTAGCGATGCTACGAATTCGTAGTTATAGGAAGGTCATTATAGTTTTTAAGTGTTGCAGGTTCTTAGAATGCTGTAGGTTTTTGACGAAGAATGACCGAAAAATAAGACATTTTCCTCATTTTAGTTGTCATGGCCTACCCTGCAATAGAAATGAGGATTTTTATGTTTAGTGATTTACCAGTTTTTGACTATGAAGATATTCAATTAGTGCCTAATAAATGTATCATCAACAGCCGTTCTGAAGCTGATACAACTGTATCATTAGGTAAATATACTTTTAAAATGCCTGTTGTACCTGCTAACATGCAAACTATTATCGACGAAGAAGTTGCTGAACAATTGGCTAAAGGTGGTTATTTCTATATCATGCATCGTTTTGATGAAGACGCACGTAAACCCTTTATTAAACGCATGCATGATCAAGGGTTGATTGCTTCTATTTCAGTAGGTGTTAAAGAATATGAATATGATTTTGTAACGTCTTTAAAAGATGATGTGCCAGAATTTATCACCATTGATATTGCTCATGGTCATGCTGATAGTGTTATCAAAATGATTAAACATATCAAAGCTGAACTTCCAGATACTTTTGTGATTGCTGGTAATGTTGGAACGCCAGAAGGTGTTCGTGAATTGGAAAATGCTGGTGCAGATGCTACGAAAGTTGGTATTGGACCAGGTAAAGTATGTATCACAAAAGTTAAAACTGGTTTTGGTACTGGTGGTTGGCAATTGGCAGCGTTACGTTGGTGTTCGAAAGCTGCTCGTAAACCAATTATTGCTGATGGTGGTGTGCGTACTCACGGTGATATTGCTAAATCAATTCGTTTTGGTGCAAGCATGGTTATGATTGGTTCTCTATTTGCTGGACACATTGAGAGTCCAGGGAAAACCGTTGAAGTTGATGGAGAAACCTTCAAAGAATACTATGGTTCAGCATCAGAATACCAAAAAGGCGAACACAAAAATGTTGAAGGTAAAAAAATCCTTCTTCCAACTAAAGGTCATCTTCAAGACACCTTGACTGAAATGCAACAAGACTTGCAATCATCAATCTCATATGCAGGTGGTAAAGATGTTGAAAGTCTGAAGTTTGTTGATTATGTCATCGTAAAAAACTCAATTTGGAATGGTGATTCTATCTAAGATTATTCGTAATAGGGCGTTTTCTAACGCTCTTTTTTTGTTTTTAACTAGGCAAATGCTGTAAAAAATGATAGGATAATTAGCATAATTATTACTGTTTACTTGATTGAATTAAAGAAGTCGCTTTATTAGTATAAATTAAGTATCATAAGAAAGGAAAAGCATGCAGTTATTAGAAGAACGTATTTTAAAAGATGGTCAGATTTTAGGAGATAATATCCTTAAAGTCGATTCTTTTTTAACGCACCAGGTGGATTATAAATTGATGAAAGCTATCGGAAAAGTGTTCGCAGAAGCTTACAAAGAAGCTGGTATTACCAAGGTGGTTACTATCGAGGCATCAGGTATTGCTCCGGCAGCTTATGCCGCTGAAGCGCTTGATGTGCCAATGATTTTTGCCAAAAAACATAAAAATATTACCATGACAGAGGGGATCTTAACAGCTGAAGTTTATTCTTTTACCAAACAGGTGACCTCAACCGTTTCCATTGCAGGGAAATTTTTGGATAAAGACGATAAGGTTTTAATCGTCGATGATTTCCTTGCTAATGGACAAGCTGCTAAAGGCCTGATTGAAATCATTGAACAGGCTGGTGCAGCTGTTGAAGGTGTTGGTATTGTGATTGAAAAATCTTTCCAAGATGGACGCCAATTGATTGAAGATATGGGGGTTAAGGTTACGTCACTAGCTCGCATTGCTAAGTTTGAAGATGGTAAGTTGGTATTTGCCCAAGCAGATGCTTAATCAGTTAGAATGGCTAGATTTCTTATCTAGCTATTTTATTTTTAACTTAATTTACGTTATAATAGTAAGGATTGAATTGACAATGTAGAGGATTATTATGAGTATTTTAGAAGTTAAGAATCTAAGTCACGGTTTTGGTGATCGTGCTATTTTTGAAAATGTATCGTTTCGTCTCTTAAAGGGGGAGCATATTGGACTTGTTGGTGCTAATGGTGAGGGAAAATCAACTTTCATGAGTATCGTGACAGGGCATTTGCAACCTGATGAGGGCAAAATTGAATGGTCAAAATATGTCACAGCTGGTTATTTGGATCAGCATACTGTTCTTGAAGCAGGTCAATCCGTTCGTGATGTTTTGAGAACAGCCTTCGATGATCTCTTCAAAACAGAAGCCCGTATCAATGACATTTATATGTCTATGGCTGACGAGGGAGCTGATGTTGATTCTCTTATGGAAGAAGTTGGGGAGTTGCAAGATCGCTTAGAGTCTCGTGATTTTTACACTTTGGATGCTAAGATTGACGAAGTAGCTCGAGCGCTAGGTGTCATGGATTTTGGGATGGATTCTGATGTGACAGAGCTTTCAGGAGGGCAACGAACTAAGGTTCTTTTGGCAAAACTTCTTCTTGAAAAACCAGATATTTTGTTGCTTGATGAGCCGACCAACTATTTGGATGCCGAACATATTGACTGGCTCAAGCGTTATTTGCAGAATTACGAAAATGCTTTCGTGCTTATTTCTCATGATATCCCATTCCTTAACGATGTGATTAACATTGTCTATCATGTTGAAAATCAGGATTTAGTGCGTTATTCTGGTGATTATTATCAATTCCAGGAAGTTCATGCTATGAAAAAAGCGCAAAAAGAAGCAGCTTACGAACGTCAACAAAAAGAAATCGCTGACTTACAGGATTTTGTTCAACGAAATAAAGCGCGTGTGGCAACCCGTAACATGGCCATGTCTCGCCAGAAGAAGTTGGATAAGATGGATTTGATTGAGCTTGATAAGGAAAAACCAAAACCAGAATTTCATTTCAAGGAATCTCGCACACCAAGTCGTTTTATCTTCCAAACCAAGGATTTAGTGATCGGTTATGATCGTCCGCTGACCAGAAAGCCTTTAAATCTAACTTTTGAACGTAATCAAAAGGTTGCTATCACAGGAGCTAATGGTATCGGGAAAACAACACTTTTAAAGAGTCTTTTAGGGCAAATTAATCCTCTTGAAGGATCTGTTGAAACAGGTGATTTCTTAGAAATTGGTTACTTTGAGCAAGAAGTTGCTGGTGGCAATCGTCAAACGCCATTAGAAGCGGTTTGGGATGCCTTTCCTGCGCTTAACCAAGCTGAAGTTCGTGCAGCTTTAGCCAAGTGTGGTTTGACATCAAAACATATTGAAAGTCAAATTCAAGTCCTATCAGGCGGAGAACAAGCCAAAGTACGTTTTTGTCTGCTCATGAATCGTGAAAACAACGTTCTTATTCTTGACGAGCCAACCAATCATTTGGATGCAGATGCAAAAACCGAGCTAAGTCGAGCTTTACAAGCTTACAAAGGATCAATTCTCATGGTCTGTCACGAACCTGAATTTTATCATGGTTGGACAGAAGTCTGGGATTTTAATGAAATGATTTAAGAAAAAAGTCGTCTTCGTGTTGAAGATGGCTTTTTTGATACATTTAAGAAAGTCTTTAGAGTTGGTGAAAATAATAGGATAACAAACTATAAACAAATTATTACGAATATAAAGATGACAGTTAATTAAAATATTTCATTTGTATTACATATGTTACAAATATATTTGACAAATGACAAATTGAAGATTATAATGAAGGTGAAAAATAAGGAAATGAGGATGAGGATATGACAAAATCTTTTGTTACCAATCAAAAACAACGTTTTTCAATTCGAAAGTATTCTATTGGAGCTGCATCAGTTCTTGTAGGAGTGACTTTGGTTTGTGCTGGTCAGGTTTCAGCTGACGATAGTTTAGTTCCAAATGTGGTAGTTAGGGATGACAATCAGATTGTGAATTTAAGTAACAAAGGAGCTTTAATATCATCTTCTGAAATCCCTTCTTCTGATAGTATGAGCCAAGTCTTTATGACTTCGGAGCCTATGCTTTCTTCGGAAGTTCTGCCTTCTTCTCAAGTTCTTTCTGAATTGTCAATGACAGCTAGCAGTGAAGTAAGGAGTCAAGAAGTTGTTTCATCACACGTTTTATCTGAAAATGTCGTAGAGATTAGCGAGTCAACAGTAACTTCTGAATCAACCTCAGCCAGTCAAGCAGCTTCAGAAGCTATGGCAGAAGAAGTTGTGATACCAAGTCTTCCCAAACAGGGGACTTACATCTATCCAGAACGCACAGAAGTTCGTAATGAGCCAAAATTGTCAGCGCCAGTCCAATTTTATGTCAACAAGGGCGACAAGGTGTACTATGATAATCTTGTGATCAAGGATGGTACCAACTGGTTGACTTACCTTTCTTATAGTGGGGTTAGACGTTATGCCCCTATTGGTAAGGTAACGGTTAATCCTCCTAAAACAGACACGAAAGATATTGACGAGGAGACAAAACCCAGTCAGTCTCTTCCGAAAAGTGGCACTTATCGTTTCACTGAAGAAGTTGCTGTGAAAAACACCCCTAAGGCTACTGCCAAGACAGAATTTACCTTTGCTAAAGGTGAGTCTATCCATTATGATCAAACCTTGATTGCAGATCAGGTGCAATGGTTGTCTTATGTCAGTTACAGTGGTGTCCGCCGTTATGTCGCCCTCTCAAAGGTTCAGGATGTCCCAGTGAAAACACCAGAGGCTACTCCGAAACCAACGCCAACTAAGGAAGAAGAAGCAAAAGCCATTGCCAAATCAGGAACTTATACCTTTACTCAGGACAGTGCTATCAAGAACAAGCCTGAAGTAGCCGCTAAGACAGAGTTTATTTATCGCAAAGGTGATAAGGTTAACTATGATCGCTACCTTGAAAATGACGGTCATCACTGGTTATCTTATGTTAGTTATAGCGGTATTCGTCGCTATGTGGATTTAGGCAAAATTAAAGGAACTACTGACAAACTAAGTCCGAAACCAACTAAGGAAGTAACACCGACAAGTAGTGTCAAGCTTTATGGTCGCATGGCTGTCACAGATATCTCAAGTGCTGGTTTCACTATTACCATTTCAGAAGTAGCTTCTCCAAATACTATCCAGTCAATTAAAGTTCCTGTTTGGTCAGATCAAGGTGGTCAGGATGATTTGGTCTGGTATAAGGCACAGAAACAAGGGGACGATACTTACAAGGTGGAGGTTGCTACTAAAAATCACAAAGATAATACTGGCGATTATCATGTCCATCTCTATTATGATTATGGAAATAGTCAATTGAAAGGGATTTTATCAACGAAGGTTACATTGCCAGCAAAAGCAGTAGTGACTCCGACAGCTACAAATTCTTCAAAGCAAAAGGTTACCTTTAATGGTTCATACTATAGCGTGGCTGGAAAATATGATGAGGTTATCGTCGTTAATAAAAAATACCCACTATCTGCTCAGTACAATCCAGGTGAGAATCCGACTGCTAAGGCCGCTTTCATCAAACTGCGTGATGATATGATTGCAAAAGGTTACAATGTCGGCTATGGTTACAGTGGTTTTAGAAGCTACAATACACAAGCTGGATTATATCAATCATATGTCAGACGTGATGGACAAGAGGCAGCGGATCGCTATTCAGCAAGGCCAGGTTACAGTGAACACCAAACAGGATTGGCTTTTGACCTAACAGATAAAAATGGTCGACTTCTGGAAGATAAGGCTGCTAGTACTTGGCTTCAACAACATGCTCATGAATATGGCTTTGTTGTCCGTTATCAACCAGGTAAAGAAGCTGTGACGGGCTTTATGCAAGAAGTTTGGCATCTTCGCTATATTGGAAAAGAAGCTAAGGATATTCATAATTCAGGGTTATCACTTGAAGAGTACTACGGTTTCCAAGGTGGTGACTATGGCAGTGTAAAACCCAATACTGGATCACGTCAGACAAACTTACCTTCGCAAGGGACTTACACCTTTAAGAAACGTACTTCTATCAAGGGTGAGCCAAAATTATCAAGTCCAGAATTAGCTTACTATAACGCTGGTTCAACGGTTAACTATGATAAAGTAGTGAGTTCAGATGGATATCAATGGTTATCTTATGTTAGCTTTAGCGGTTTAAGAAGGTATGTAGCTATTACTTAATCTGAATGATGGTGTATGAAAAAAATAAAAAAGGTGTTGTTGGCTAATCTTGAATGGTTACTGATGATGCCTTTTTGTTTCAGTGATTGTATCAAAAAATTGAATGCCTTAGGATAAAAACGACCATTCAGGACGTTTGAATGACTGTTTAGGATTTCAAGGTTCATCGTTTAATTGATGTGGTATACTGACCATATTGTTAACTCGTATTTGATGATAGTGACATAAATAGTAACTTAAAAAATAATGGGTTTAACACAAATAATATTCAAAAGGAGTTTTAAAATGTCTTTAGTGAAACGCATTTTTAAGTTTATTGGTTTAGTTCTCTTGGTGCTTGTACTCAATTTGACACCTATGATTTTAATTGGTAATCAGGACAAGACACCAGTTAGTCTGCAGTGGCTTTTTAGTATTTTGTATCTTATAGTTGCTTTTTTGATTATCTGGCAGGTTTGGAAGGCTTATGTAGAAAAAGAATCTTACATGATTACAGGAAGACCATTCACTTGGGAGCGATTTGGAATGGCACTCTTATTTTTTCTTGCGACACGTGTTGTTGCATTTTTAGGGACATTGTTATTACAAAAAGTGACTGGCAATATGATGTCAGCTAATGATGCTGCTTTGCAAGCCACAGCTAGTGATTTGAAACACATGTTTCCTATGTATTTTGTAGCCTTTCACGTCATGATTGCCTTTTTTGCACCAGTTTTAGAGGAGTTGACTTTTAGAGGATTTTTCAGTCGTTATTTCTTTAAAGCAGATAATAAATGGGCGAAATGTCTGGTTAGTTCCTTGATATTTGCCCTATTACACGCGGTTATGCCTCTAGAGATTATTATTTACTTAGCACTTGGCAGTATTTTCTTTTTCGCCTTCAATCGTGAGGGCAATATTCGAGATTCCATTGGTGTTCATATATTAAATAATGGCTTGATTGTTCTTGTATCAGTTGTTAACTACATTCTTTTGTTAATGGGTATTATTTGATTTTTGATAGTATTTCCATAGAGACGAGAATTATTTAATTATTCATCAAATAAGTTTTCTTGTTAGAAAGCTTATTTTTTATGCCAACGACCTACGACCTGTTCTGATTTCATGGTATAATAATATAGATTATCGTATTCAGATGGTAAGTGTTTATGAGGGATGTTATGGCTAAGTTTGCACCGACAGGTCAATCTGTTGAGGAGCTGATTTCTAGTTTGAAGACTAATCGTCAACAGGATGAGGCTCGTCAACTGTTGGGATTATATCAAAAAGTCAGTCAAGAGGAAGCAGTGGTTTGGTATCCTGGGATTATTGGTTTTGGCAACTATCATTATCGTTATGAGACGGGTCATGAAGGTGATTCACCTCAGTTGTCTTTTGCTCCAAGACAGGCGAAAATCACTCTTTACATTGATCAGGATTTACCTAATCGAGCTAGTCGTTTGGAAAATTTAGGTAAGTACAAAACAGCGGTTGGCTGTGTCTATGTCAATAAATTGGCTGATATACACCTTGATGTTTTGGAAGATATCTTGACCTTATCACTGGAGCATTTGAATAAAAAAATTGAAACAGAAAAGGAATAAGAAATGGCTACTATTCAATGGTTGAATGGGAGCCATGTGGAATTGAAAAATCAAAAAATGAGAAATATAGCCCAAAAGCCTTGACTTATCAGGGCTTTTCCTATTTTAATTTTTGTTAAGTAACTTTAGTGTTAAGCAATAATACGCAAAAATAATCAATTTTTGGTGCCTAGTTTGGTGCCTAGAATTTTACGAGAACATTTTAATAAGTGTTCTCGCTTTTTTATTTTCAGGAGGAAAATCATGCAAAAGAATGAACAGTCATCACGACAAATTGTGATGTGTCATCTCATGGCTATCATAGGAATCGATATTGAGAAAGCAAAGGGGATAGTTGCTGAAATGGAGGAGAAAGAACTCATTCAATTTGATGAGTTGGGAAATGTTGGTCTGTTAGTCTTGGAGGGACAATCATAAAATGTATCACAGCAGATCACATCAAACGTCAGAGCGTTACTATAAGCTCCCAAAACTCTTGTTTGAGAGTGAACGCTACAAGGACATGAAACTTGAGGTTAAGGTTGCTTATGCTGTTCTAAAAGACCCTATTTAATAGTCATAGTGGTCGAGTGACAGACGGTCAGAAAGTCCAAGCAGGGAAAGTGATTGGTCAAACCAAGGATGGTGCTGGTCTAAAAGCGACCAATCAAAAGGTTGACGATGATTCAGAGAAACTGGTCAGTAGAATCATCCATTAATCTCAAACGAGCTGAAGGGGACTACTTATCGCCTTCTGTTGGAGCAACGGATAGTTCTTGGGACGATGAGGGATGGTTGTCTCTAAATGGTCCAGCTATCTATAATGGCAGGTACCCGAATATTCTAAGACGTGGCTTGGGCTTAGAGTAGTGGACAGATACTGCAGATGGGTCACGCAGACATACCTTATTATTAGAGTATGCCAACCGAAAAAAGCAGAAGTGGTATGACTTAGGCTTACAACTGGATTTCATGCTCCATGGGGACAATCCTTACTACACCAACTGGTTAAAAGACTTTTTCAAAAACTCAGGAAGCCCAGCCAGTCTTGCCCAACTCTTTCTCATTTATTGGGAAGGAAATAGTGGTGATAAGCTCTTAGAACGTCAAACGAGAGCTACAGAGTGGTATTACCAAATTGAGAAAGGCTTTAACCAACTAAATGGTTGAACCGCCCAGAGTGATCCAAAAGCGCTGGAAGCGGTTCGAGGAGTCCTTTATGACAACTCCATTCCAGGTGGAGGTGACGGTATGGGTTATGCCTATGGGCAATGTACGTGGGGAGTTGCCGCTCGGATTAACCAATTGGGCTTGAAACTCAAAGGACGAAATGGTGAGAAAATCCCAATCATTAGTACCATGGGGAATGGTCAAGACTGGGTGGCAACAGCAGCACGCCTTGGTGGAGAAACAGGTAAGATACCAAAAGCAGGAGCGATTATTTCCTTTGCGGGAGGAGGTCATGGATCGCCAACAGAATACGGTCATGTCGCCTTTGTCGAGAAAGTTTACCCAGATGGATCTTTCCTTATCTCAGAAACGAACTATAATGGCAATCCTAATTATACTTTCCGTAAGTTATCAGGAGTCGATGGTACGATTAGTTTTGCCTATACAATGAAACAGAAAACAATATGCTAACAAATTAATAATTTGTTAGCATATTGTTTTGTTTGTGATTGATTTTTCCTAAACAATATGCTAACATTGTAGTGAAATGTTAGCATATTGTTTAGGAGGTGGTAATGTGGATTTGTTAGAGAAACCTGTCTATAATTACATAAAAAAAAATCATGGCATTATAACTTTTCGTGATATGGAAGAGCTTAACTTTTCTTACCAACAATTGAATCAATTGGTCTCAAAAGGTAAAGTGGAATCAATTGAAAGAGGGATTTATCATCTGCCTGATACCTATATTGATGATTTCTTTAGTTTACAGTATCGTTTTCCAAAAGGAATTTATTCCTTAGAAACAGCACTATGGTTACATGGCCTTTCCCTCACTGTTCCATTTGAACCTGTGATGACTTTTCCTTTTGGGACTAACACGAGGCTAATGAAAGAAGCTGGTGTTAAGCCGATTGTTGCTAGAAATCATCATGAAATCGGTATTATAAAACTAGAGCGACAGGCTGGACAGTTTATCTTAGTATATGATATGGAACGAACTTTGGTAGAGTGCTTGCGAACAACCTATCATGTTGATGTTCAAGTCATTGCTCCAGCGTTTCAAGCTTACTTTAAAAAAGGAGCTGTGAATTATGCCAAGTTGTACCACTATGCACAACTATTTAAAGTCACTGAAAAGCTACAATCTTATGTGGAGGTCTTGTCGTGAAATTTTCAAATGCTAATAGTTTCAAAGCCAAAATCAAGAATATTGCAAGAGAAAAAGGGATACCTGCTCAACAAGTTCAGCAGAACTATTTGATTGAGCAAGTACTAAAACTGATCTCTGGGAGTCAGTATAAAGATTCCTTCATTGTGAAAGGTGGTTTCCTTATCGGACAGATGATTGGCCTAGATAAACGGACAACAATGGATTTAGATGTTACCTTGAAAGGTCAACCTCTTAGTGAAGAAAATATTCAAATAATCTTCAAAGAAATTGTGAAGCGACCTTCTGAAGGTTTCCAATTTGAAATTGATATGCTGGAACCGATTCGACAAGATGACGAATATGGGGGCTTTACACTCAAACTCAAGGCGACATTCGATACCCTACGTGAAGTTGTCTTTATAGATATAACAACAGGTGACCAGATAACGCCACGAGAAATTACTTATCAATTGCAGTCTGTTTTTTCAGAGAATAAACTAGAAGTTTGGACTTATAATTTAGAAACTGTTCTTGCTGAAAAATTAGAAACGATTATTCGTCGAGGAGCTGCTTCAACTAGACCTCGTGATCGTTATGACCTCTACACATTATATTACCTTCGAAAAGATGAGATTGATATCCCAATATTGAAAACTGCTCTAAACAATACTGCTAAAAAAAGAGAAAGTTTAGATATTTTGACAAATTGGGAAAGTCAACTAGGGGAAATCCGTAGCTCAGACTATCAGAAAAAGCTTTGGTCTCGCTATCAAAAATCATTCAGATATGCCAGTGAAATGAGTTTTGAGGAATCAGTGGAAGTGGTGGCAATTATTTTAAATCAATTAGGGGGTTAGTAGTGTATGCTGACAGGAACTTTGCAGATGATGGGTTATGAATTTTTCTTTACGTTCGCTGAAGAAAGATTATCCTTGATTCCCAAATAAGGGAACAAAGATGAGATTAGGCATTCCTGGTTCTATACTAAATTAGGAGCAGGAATCTTTTCTTGGCCAGGGAAGCCTAAATTCGTAGAAGAAAACTTTCTTTATGGACGGACAAATGAAACAAATCGAGTTATTACATTTCTAACAAATAAACACACGCAACTGCAGGAAAATAACGGTATCATTACAGTGCCGATTTTGGCCTATTTTTTTAGTTATTCTGACAGACCTAGGATTAGTCGAATATCATTTAGCGGGTTAGAACTAAACTATATTCATCCAATTAATCGTACTTTTGAAATTTCGTATAAACCTGAAGAACACGATGGGAAAATAAATATTAGTACCTATGATTTTGACTCAACAACGACAGAAGAACAGAAATTTAATGTTTTTGGAAAAGAAGTTCAAGTTTATTTCGGCGTCACTAGAACAACAAGTTTATCTATCGAAAAGCCACCTCTAGCGTTATCATCGTCAATGGTTTTTCATTTTGAAGAAACTCAAGATTATTCTTTTGTACGAGAGTTATATCGTATCGCAAAGGAGTTTATCCAATTTCTTTGTAATCGAAGAAATGTTAATTTTACTGATATTCGGTTGTCAAATAATCAAGGAAAGGTTGGGGAATCCAATGTGATTGAAGAAAGTATTGAGATTGAGATGAAGCCATTGAAAGATGGAAGATATATTCAACAAAAATATATTGCTGGTTATGAGGGAAAGATATTAGATGACATAGCTGAAAATAATCTATATCTCAGACATCTAGGTAAGAGTTTTAGGGATAGTCGGATAATTGATGCTGCTAGTTTTGTATTAAGAACCGCTGCATTTGAATGGGAGTTTAGTAGACTATTTTCAGAAGATGAATGGAAAAGCGAGCAACGAAAAAAACTGGAAGAAGAAGCTAGTAAAGAATTAGAGCGTTTGATTGAAAATTCAACAGGTAAGCTGAAAAAAATTTACAAAGATTTGAAAAAATCAGTTGTATCCTATTTATCTCTTTCTCAAAAGATTGGTCAAATATTTGAAGAATACGGTGCATCTTTATTGAATTTATTTGGACAATCCATATATAAATTAAACAATATTTCTTATAATCACTCTGAAATTGCAGAGCGAATAGGCAAACAAAGAAATAATTTTGCTCATGGAAATTTAGATAAGGAATTTATAAATGAGTCTTTGCTAGATGTGGTGTTCCTTGAACAAATTGTCCTAGCTATGCAACTACAATATTTTGGAATAGATGAAATAGAAACCCAAAAAATTATAAATGAAGTATTTCACCATAATTTGGCATTATAGAGTGGTTCTGGGAGGGTCTGATGCGTCAGTCCTCTCCTTTTTTATAGGGATTTTCAGAAGTTATCGGTAGTGCTACTGATAGCTTTTTTCTTTGTTTTTGATGTGATACCAAAATCAAGTCGTCTTTTTTATGATGAGGAGAGAGTGACAGATTGTTGCTACTTATCAAAAGAAAAGAAGGACTTTTTATGACCAAACAATGTCATCATCACTTTTAGTCAATCAGGAACAAGCAGAAAAACACGTCTTCCGTAAAAGTAAGAAGTACCGGACACTTTGTTCGGTGGCTCTTGGAACTATGGTGACGGCTGTTGTCGCTTGGGGTGGCCAAGTAGCACAAGATGATGAAGTGGTAACACCCTCGCTGGATAAAACAACCGTTCAGTTGACAGAAAATCCTGCGACCAACTTACCAGAAGCTCAGCCAGCTCCAGTTGTTGAACAGACGGATAGCCTTGCCTCAACTGGTCAATCAGATGGGGCTATTACAGTCACCGTTCCTCATGCTGTTGTGACACAAGCTGTCAATCAAGCAACAGCTGAAGGGGTTACGACCATTCAGGACCAACCTATGGACTTGGGAAATACAACTTCTGCGAGTGAGACCAGTAAGCAATTGGATAAGGCGGAAGCGGATGCTGCTAGGCAGGCTGAAGCCATTACTCAGGTGACCAATACCTATAAAGCTGACAAAGCGACTTATGAACAAGATAAAACACGTGTTGAACAAGGGAATGCTGCGTTGGCTGCTAGTCATAAAGACGCCACTCAAGCAGGAAAAAACTTGAACCATTCAGTGGATAGCACAGTTTCAAAAATCAAAGGCCAAGATCAGTCGGCTAATGTGACCGTTACCACTCAAACAGTACCATCAGGAGATGGTTCAACTGTTTCAGGCTATCAGGATTATACCTCTGCGGTAGTTGCTATTGATAAGCAAAATAAGGACAATCTATCTGAATACGAATCAAAGAAAAAAGATGCAGATGCCATTGTCGCAAAGAACTTAGTGACTCAAAAGGAAAATGAAGCGGGTCTTGCTAAAGCAAAGGCTGATAATGAAGCTATTACTAAACGCAATCAAGCTGGGCAACAAGCGATAGATGACGAAAATAAGGCTGGTCAAGCTGCTGTGGATGCCTACAATAAGAACCAACAAAAATTGGTGACAGACCGTGAAGCTGAGATTGCTGCTATTACGAAACGCAATAAGGAATCATTGCGAAGGGTGATGCCATGCTTGGTGGGTATTCTAAAATCCTAGATTCTACTGGTTTCTTCGTCTATGATACCTTTAAAACAGGAGAAACCCTTTCCTTTACCTATCAAAATCTTCAAAATGCTCGCTTTGATGGTAAGAAAATCACAAAAGTAGCCTATGACATTACAAACCTTGTTTCTCCAGCTGGAACTAATGCCGTGCAGTTAGTCGTGCCAAATGACCCAACAGAAGGCTTTATTGCCTACCGTAATGATGAGACAGGCAATTGGCGAACAGACAAGATGGAGTTTCGTGTCAAAGCCAAGTATTTCTCCTAAAGGGGCTTTCCAAGTCTTTATGCCTAATGACAATCAAGACTTTTATGACCAGTATGTCAAAACAGGAACTTCTTTAAACCTTCTCACCAAAATGACCGTCAAAGACAGCCTTTATGGTCAGACGAAGACTTATCGAAACAAAGCCTACCAAGTGGATTTTGGCAATGGCTATGAAACCGATGAGGTGATCAATACCCTTGTTAGCCCAACACCTAAAAAACAAAACCTTAATAAGGATAAGGTGGACATTGACGGAAAACCGATGATAGTGGGTTCACAAAACTACTATACCTTGTCATGAGACTTAGACCAATACCGAGGCACTAAGGCCGATAAGGCTCAAATTGTACAAGGTTTCTACTTTGTGGATGATTATCCCGAAGAATCTCTATTACCAGATGAAGCAAGTATTCAACTTGTGACAACTGACGGAAAAGCAGTGTCAGGTGTGACGGTAAAAACTTATACGAGCTTATCAGAAGCCCCTAAACCCCTACAAGCAGCTCTTTCAAAACGCAAGATTGCGCCTAAAGGAGCCTTCCAAGTCTTTATGGCAGAAGATCCGCAAGCCTTCTATGATTCTTATGTAACGCAAGGTCTGACCTATTCAGGCCTACCCCTGGATTTCAGTCAGCCCTTGACTATCGGCCAGTCTCAGTTTCGGATGAATATGGAGTGCATGAGGCCAGACTATGACACACTTGAGATGGTTCAGCGGGTGGTTGGTCAGATGACTGAGGATGTGGTTGAGCTCTTTGTCTTCCCCCCAGGTTACCTCGATCAGGACCTGTTAGATCATTCCAGCCTGACCTTGCCTCGGCCTAAGGAAGTTGCCATGCTCATCGCTCCTGCCACCAAAGAGTGGTTGAAGGAGCAGCGCGTTGAGCTGATTGATTATAGGGATTTGTAAACTGGTAAAAAGAATCCTCGCTCACAGATGTGGGCGAGGGTTTACGCTATCAAGCGACAGGTGCGACAGAGGGCTAAGTATAGCTCTGGTAGTTTTTATGACCTATTTCTTAATAATCATGTCGATGACTTGTTCCAGGTTAGCTTCAAAGTCCTCTGGTTTTTGGTCAGGGTCTTCAAAGATTTGGTGCATCTTGGTACTGATGACCAGACCAAGGGTGCGGTTGATGCTGGAGCGGACAGCTGTCAGCTGGGTCACGATGTCAATACATTCTTGTTCGTCTTCAATCATTTTTTGGATGCCTCTCAGCTGGCCTTCAGCCCGCTTGAGACGGTTGAGAATATTTTTTTGATCTGTTTGCATAGGAACCTCACTTTAGGATCATTATACGTCCTAGGGGTATTTTTGTCAAATTGGAAAGTCTTTTCTTGACGAAGAGGTCACTATTTGGTATTCTTTTAATATACCCCTATGGGTATTTAATGGATTACCCATCAAATAAGAAAGGACTGTGGTCATGATCTGTTTGTTTCAACGGCTCTGTCAAAATAGGCTGAAAAGTATTGCTATCAATGACTTAGATAGGGTTTTACAAGAACCTAAGTCAGTTGTTTTAGATGTTCGGATGAAAGAGGAATACCAGAGGGGGCATATCAAGGGGGCGCAATATCCCTTTGGATCAACTATCACATTTTCAAGGCACTAAAGACCAGGTACATTATGTTCTGTGTCAGTCAGGTGTGAGGAGCAAGCGCGCGGCGCGTGTCCTTCAAAAGAAGGGCTATCAAGTGGTTAATGTCAAGGGCGGCATGTCTGCCTATACTGGAACTATACAAGGAGGAAAGTAAGATGAAGATTTTGATTATTGGTGGGGTTGCGGGAGGTATGTCTGCTGCAACACGTTTGCGTCGCCTTATGGAAGACGCTGAAATTATTGTCTTTGACAAGGGCCCCTATGTTTCCTTTGCCAACTGTGGGCTGCCTTATCATGTTTCTGGGGAAATAGCGGAGCGGTCTAGCTTGTTGGTACCGCCTCAAGGCGCGGTTTAACCTGGATGTCCGACCAGAGTCAGAGGTTCTCTCCATCGATCCAGCAAGTAAATCAATTGTGGTCAAAACTAAGACAGAAACCTATACGGAAAGCTATGACAAGTTGATCCTGTCACCGGGTGCCAAACCCTTTGTCCCACTGATGACGGGTCTTGATCAGGCTGAGAATGTCTTTACCCTGCGTAGTATTCCCGATTTGGACCAGATCATGGCTCAGCTAGAAGGAAAAACAGCAGGTGTAGCAACAGTGATTGGTGCAGGCTTTATCGGCCTGGAAATGGCTGAAAACTTTGCTAAAAAAGGGCTTGAAGTCACCATTATTGAAAAAGCTCCCCATGTTCTACCACCTCTGGACCAAGAAATGGCCGCCTTTGTGGAAGCCGAACTGGTCAAACAGGGAATTAGGGTCATCACAGGCCAGTCAGCGCAAGCCTTTGAAGACCAAGGCAAAACCCTTGTCTTAGAAGACGGTCGCCGCCTGCCATCTGATGTGACCATTTTGTCGGTCGGGGTGCAACCGGAAAACGGACTAGCTCAGTCAGCAGGTCTTGAGCTTGGTCTCCGTGGTGGGATCTTAGTTAATGAGCAGTATCAGACCAGTCAAGAGGATATCTATGCTGTCGGTGATGCGGTTGTGGTTAAGCAGCAAATTACTGGCCAAGACGCCCTCATTGCTCTAGCTAGTCCTGCCAACCGCCAGGGCCGTCAAGTGGCGGATGTGATTGCTGGGCTTCCTGCCCAAAACAAGGGCAGTATCGGGACAGCTATTTTCCGTGTCTTTGATATGGTGGCTGCCTCAACTGGGCTGAGTGAACGGGTGGCTCGTCAGACCTTTGATAAGGTTGCAGTAGTTCATACCAGTGGCAATGATCACGCTGGCTACTATCCAGGTGCAACGACCATTATCCTCAAGTTGATTTTTAACCCTGAAACAGGAGCAATCTATGGGGCCCAAGCCGTCGGCCAAAAAGGGGTTGATAAGCGGATTGACATCTTGGCAACGGCCATCAAAGCTGGTCTAACTATTGACGATTTGCCAGAGTTGGAATTCACCTATGCACCGCCATTTGGCTCTGCCAAAGACCCTGTCAATATGATCGGCTATGCTGCTATGAACCTTGCTCAAGGCTTGAGTCACAACGTTCAGTGGTACGACCTCTCTGATGAACTCTCTAAAGGCAAGGTGCTCCTTGATGTCCGCAATCCTGGTGAACTCGCCGCAGGGCGCTTCCCGGATGCCATGGCCATTCCCTTGGATGACTTGCGCGATCGTCTCGGAGAGCTCGATAAGAGCCAATCTTATATCGTCAGCTGCCATAGTGGCCTACGCTCCTATGTAGCAGAACGCATCCTCAAGCAAGCAGGTTTTGAGGTTGCTAACTTAGACGGGGCCTATGCCCTCTACAAAATGGTCAAACCGGAGGACCTGATTCATGATTAAAAGCCAAGCCTTAGCAGACTTAGTAGCTGCCATTGACAGCCAATCTCTATCCTTGATTGATGTCCGTGAAGTAGATGAATACCAAGCGGGCCATGTGCCTGGCGCTCAGTCTCTCCCTTTGAGTGAACTGGCAGAACGCTACACTGAGTTAGACAAGAATAGGCCTTACCACCTGATCTGCCATTCAGGGGCTCGCTCTGCTAGAGCCTGCCAATTTTTAGCTGGTCAGGGTTATGACGTGACCAATGTCGAAGGGGGAACCATCGCTTGGACAGGCGATTTGGAATAGTAATGCTTATAAACAAGAAAACCGTCAGCCTGTGTGGCTGACGGTTTTTGGATAGGGGTGACTGTTCTAAAATTATTTTACGGAATGTTGGCGAGTCATATTTTTTTTAAGGCAAGAGGCCGTCTTTCTGCTATAATAGAAAAAACAATAATTAGGGAGAAGTGAGATGAAAAAAATCTATTCAACCAAAATGATTAACACGGGTGGCCGTACAGGTGAAGTCCATGCGCCGGATAACTCGATTCAGTTCCAAGTGGTGCAGCCAGGGCAAAAAGTAGAGGGTGCAACCAACCCTGAGCAATTATTTGCGGCAGGTTTTAGCAGCTGCTTTAACAGTGCATTGAGCTACGTTCTCTCAAGTAAGCAGTTGACCAATAGCAGCACCGTTTCAGCGACTGTTTCTATGTACAACTTGAGCACAGGCCCAGTACCAGATGTGACGCTTGGTGTTGACATCGAAGGCCATATCGAAGGTTTGTCCTTGGACCAAGCGCAAGCTTTGCTAGAAGAAGCCCACAAAGTCTGCCCATACTCACGCGCAGTAGCAGGCAATATTGAGGTGACAGTCAAAGCGGTTTAATGGTTTTGGCACCCATGACAAGAATGTAAAAAAAGAGACCAGGACAACCGAAGGGTTTGGGTCTCTTTTTGTCATTTTGTATGGACTACTTTTCAAGCCGTAGCAAAGCTGAGAAAAGAACCTTAAAACGTGGTATAGTAAAAGTGAAAAAAACTAGAAGACGATGTTGATAAAGTCTAGCAAATATGAGTAATAGCTATACAAACTGTTCCAAAAGAAAGAGAGAAAGCAAGATGAAACTGTCAGTCTTAAACTTAGCCCCGTTACGGGAAGGACAAGGGTTCAAAGAGGCCATGGATGATTTGGTTGACTTGGCCCAAAAGGTAGAAGGCATGGGCTATGAACGCTATTGGATTGCAGAACACCATAATTCTAAAACCATCGCCAGCAGTGCCACTCAGCTCCTCATCCAACGTACCTTGGACCAGACTAAGACCATTCGTGTGGGGTCTGGTGGGGTCATGCTCCCCAACCACACGCCCTATATCGTGGCCGAGCAGTATGGGACGCTGGAAACCCTCTATCCTAATCGGGTCGACTTAGGTCTGGGTCGGGCACCGGGAACAGACCAACAGACAGCGCGTGCCATCAGACGAACCGACAACCTCAATCCGCACTTTGAGGAGGATATCATGGAACTGCAGGGCTACTTTGCGGACACCTTGCCGGTCCATGCCTACCCGGCAGCTGGACTAGATGTGCCGCTCTATATCTTGGGCTCTAGCACGGACAGTGCTCACCTGGCTGCCAAGCTTGGCCTACCCTATGTCTTTGCAGCCCATTTTGCCCCACGGATGCTGATGGAAGCGGTAGCCATTTACCGTAGGGAATTCAAACCTTCTGAAACCTTGGCTGAGCCTTATGTCATTCTTTGCGCCAATGTCATTATGGCCGATACAGACGAGGAAGCCCAACGCTTAGCGACCACGCAGACCATAAGTTTTGCAGGGATTGTCACCAACAGGGCCCAGAAATTACAACCACCGAAAGAGTCAGATGAAGCTGTTTGGGAAGCCATTTTGCCGTCAGGAGAAGTGCCACACTTTGGACCAGTGGCCTTTAGCGCCCAACTCTCCCACACCCGCATCAAACAAGCCGTCAGCCAGATGACCGCCTGCACCTTTGTCGGGGACAAGGCGTCAGTGGCTGCCCAGATAAAGGCCATGCAAAAACAAGTGTCCTTTGATGAACTCATGGCCCACAGCAACATCTTTGACCAAGAGGCCCAAGCTCACTCTTACCAACTCTTGGCTGACGTCGTGGATCAAGAATTTGCAGACGAATAAAACTACTACTGAACCGTAATCATTTCGCCCACTGTTGTGGGCTTTTTTTAATGTTTAACTACTGAAAAACGCCTAAAAAACGTGTCTAAATATGGTATAATAAAAGGTAACGAAAAATTAGAAAAAACCAGAAAATCAGGCTCTCTGCTGTTCAAAAACAGTTGAAAAGCTAGATTTTCTAAAGATATGAAATAAGGAAGCATCGCATATGCAGTATACCGGTGAATTATCCATCGAGCAACAGCTCATTGACCAGCTGACAACAGGGACCGGCCAGTGGACCTACCGCAAGGATTTGAAGACCGAAGAAAGCCTTTGGGACAATTTCTTTGCCAAGCTAGAGCAGAATAATGTAGCTATCTTAAACGGCACCCTCTTAACGGACCAAGAAAAAGCTCAGGTCAAAAACCAGCTCAACTTTGTCAATTACTACGAAGCGGCCAAATGGTTGGCTGGGGAAAATGGCATTGCCAAAGTCCAAGTCCAACGAGAGGACGCGACCCTAGGCACCATCCGCTTATCTGTCATCTGGCGGGACAATGTCGCTGGTGGTAAATCCAGCTATGAAGTGGCCCATCAAGTCAAGCGCCCCAAGGCTAATCCGACAGACCAAGACAGACGGCTGGATGTGACGCTCTTGATCAATGGCCTGCCCATGATTCAGATTGAGCTCAAAAGTGCCAATAATCCTTTCATGGATGCCTTTCGCCAGATTCAAAAATACGACCGGGAAGGCAAGTTCCGCGGGATTTATTCGACTCTGCAAATGTTTGTGGTCTCTAACCTGACAGATACCCGCTATATCGCTGCCGCCAAGGAAAACAAGCTCAATGAGACCTTCCTCACCAAGTGGGTCAATACCAGCAATCAGCCGGTGCCAGGCCTCTACGCCTTTGCTAAAGAGGTCCTCTCAATCCCTCGCGCCCATCAGATGGTCATGCAGTACTCGGTCATTGATGATGACAAGAAGGCCTTGATCTTATTACGACCTTATCAGGTACATGCCATCGAAGCTGTCCAAGAAGCCAGCAAGGCCCAGCAGTCTGGCTATGTCTGGCACACGACAGGTTCTGGTAAGACCCTGACGTCCTATAAGGTGGGGCGCAACCTCCTGCAAATCCCGTCCATCACCAAGACCATCTTTGTCGTGGACCGCAGTGACTTGGACCAGCAGACGACCTCTAGCTTTACCTCCTATGCGGCCAATGATGTCATCGACATCGATGAGACCGACAACACCCATCACTTGGTCAAACGCCTAGTGGCTGATGACAAGCGCGTGGTGGTGACGACCATCCAAAAGTTGGCCACCATGATCCGGAAGATGGAGGAGGGTAAGTACGCCAAAGAGGTAGCGAAGCTAAAGCAACTCAAGGTTGCCTTTGTCGTTGACGAATGCCACCGGGCCGTCACGCCACAATCCCAACAAAAGCTCTCTAGCTTCTTTATCCACTCCCTCTGGTATGGCTTTACAGGGACACCGATCTTTGCGGAAAACAAACGCCAACAACTCGGCGATCTGGCCCAAACAACCGAAGAGCAATACGGCAAGCGCCTGCATGAGTACACGGTTAAGGAAGCTATTCATGATAAGGCCGTTCTCGGTTTCAAAGTCGACTATAAAAACACCCTCCTCCTGTCCAAAGATGTCCCTGAAGAGGACATCCCGGACAGTGCCTATGAAAACGAGGAGCATATGCTGGAAGTGCTAGATGTCATCCTCAACCAGTCTCGTGGCAAACTGGGTTTTCAAAATGGGGTTGGAAAAACCTATAATGCCATCCTGACCGTCAAGTCTATCGCCATTGCTCAGAAATACTATGACCTCTTAAAGTGGGTCAAACGAGGCGAGACCCGTATCAAGATTTCCGAGCGGACCAAGCAAACCTTACCGGACTTTCCAAAGTTCACCATTACCTACTCCGTGACGGAAAACGAGGAGGACTCTACGCTTAACCAGGACAAGATGAAAGAGGCTTTGATCGACTATAACCAGGAATTTGACACGCACTACACGTTAGCTGACCTGCGAGGCTTTAACGCCGATGTCAACAACCGCTTAGCCCGTAAAAAAGACAAGTACCTCTTCCGGGAGGAACAGCTAGACCTGGTCATCGTGGTCAACCGCCTGCTGACAGGGTTTGATGCCCCTTGCCTCTCGACCCTCTTCATCGACCGCAAGCCTATGCGGCCTCATGATTTGATCCAGGCCTTTAGCCGGACCAACCGTATCTTTGATCAGGCTAAAAAATTCGGTCAAATTGTGACCTTCCAAGCGCCAAATGCTTTCAAAGAAGCTGTGGATAAAGCCCTGCGTCTATACTCTAATGGCGGGGAAAACAGTGTCCTAGCCCCAGAATGGGCAGAAGAAAAGGCCAATTTCGATGAGAAACTGGCCAACCTCCAAAGCCAAGTCGCTATGGATGGTGATATGGGACTGGACATCGACAGTGCCAGTGACGAATTACTGAAAAAATTTGCCAAATCCTACCAAGAATTTGACCGCTATTTTGCCTCTATCAAGGTCTACTCTGAGTACAACCAGGAGCAAGTCTTTGCTGAAACAGGCCTGACAGAAGACCTGCTTGAGACCTATATGGGCACCTACCAAAATGTCCTAGAAGAAATCAAACGCAGACGAGATGGCGGAGATAAGACAGATGAGGACCCGCTGGATATCTACTATGAGCTCGAGTCCGTCCATATGGATGAGATCAATTACGAGTACATCATCTCCCTCATCCAAGCCTTTATCCCGCAGGACGATGATGCCCAAAAAGAATTGACCGCAAAAGACATCGCAGCCGTGGATGCCTACATCGCTGACCTGGCTAAGACCAACCCAGGCCTCGCCCAAGTCATCGCCGACCTCTGGCTCCAAATCCAGATGGACCCCGAAAGCTACCGTGGCCAATCCATGGCCAATATCCTCGACCAGATGATCGAAGCCGTCATCCAAAAAGAAGTCAAACAACTGGCCAAGAAATGGTATATCGGCTATGACGAACTCATGTATATGGTCAAAAACTACCGCAAAGGCGAAGGCAAACAACTCGGCGAAAGCGAACTCAGCCAAAGCCAACGCTACCAAGACTACAAAACCGAAGTCGCCGAAGCCCTCAACCCCCTCAAATACAAAATCGAACTCAAAAAAGCCTACACCCAACTCATCGAGGACGTGATTGAACCCTTGAGAGTGAGGAGGTAAA
The DNA here is from genome assembly GCF_002953735.1 of Streptococcus pluranimalium. Classification (NCBI taxonomy): domain Bacteria; kingdom Bacillati; phylum Bacillota; class Bacilli; order Lactobacillales; family Streptococcaceae; genus Streptococcus; species Streptococcus pluranimalium. Next base: position 932,541 of record NZ_CP025536.1, read on the forward strand.
TCAAGATACAAAGAATCGGTTCGCTAAAGCGAAAATTCCTGACTGAAAAATAGGGAATTGGCGCTGTTTGCTTGCAAACAAGCCAAGTCATCTTTTTTCCGAAGGAATTAGGTTCGTGTTCAGTTGATGAAGATACAGAGCCGTTAAGCGATGCCAAGCAAAATAGGAACCATGACTAAGACGACTTGCGTCTAGGAAATGGTTATCTTTTTGCACAGCATCGTAGGCGAGTTCAGTTCAGATACCTTGATTTCAGGTTTTCAGTCAGTATGTAATTACTTTGACAATAAAAATAAAGGAAGTTATATTTTATGTCTAGAATTGAAAAATTCAATAATGTTGACGAATTTGAAATCGCTGGTTTTTTCAAAATAAGTAATGATCAAGCGATTTTTGGGAAGCTGTTCCATTCAATAGATGGCATGTTTCTTGAATTACCTATTAGTGAAGATGAAGTTGCTGAAAAGATAGAGTGTTTAATTGGCGAAAATAAACACGAAGTTATTTCCTTGTTTGGACTTACTAGACAGGCTTATTATGTCAAAGATATTGATATGACTAAATTCCGAGTGAATTATATGATATGTGATTCAAAAGCACATACTGATTTAGAAGGGCGGAGTTTTTCAAAAGTCCATTTTTCCTATAAATATTTGAGTTCATTTATAAGTAAGCAGCCAGATGAAGCTAAATCGTTTTACATAGGAGCTCTAAATGCTGAATTAAAAGAGTGGATTTCTGAGAGTAGTAGATCTGGTCAATCTTCTAGGGATGGCTTTGAGAGTAGTAAACAAATTAAGCCAAATTATAGTATCAATTATAATATTGCAAAACCACTTTTAGACATAAAAGATGATATTATTAAATTTCAAAAATTTCTTTCCATTTTAACTGGGGTATACATGCCTGTTAGCTTTTTTAGATTTAATTCAGAAACGAAAGATTTAGAGGGAAATATGCCATTCTGTGGAAGATTTTATTTTTCTCAAGCTAGTGGAGAACGTAAAGTTCCTAACTTCTTTTCATCGTATAACTATAAAGCGCTTGAAAATCACTTTGCAGAACTTTTAAGTGAGTATTTCGTTCAATATGAGAGTTATGAAGCTATTCTCATAAATTTGACAACAAATTTAAGGTATAATAATTTAGTTGAAACGCAGTTTTTTGATGCTATTTCATGTGTTGAAGAAATCGCTAGACTAACAATGGATAATACTAGGCAACTTTCTGAACAGGTGATTAAATATAGAGAACAAGTGATATATACTATTGGAGAAAATGTGTCCGATAAATCAGAACAAGACCTGATTATTAGAGCCCTTCAATCAATGGATGAAATCTCATTAGTTAGTAAAATAAAACGATTGTGTAAGGACTTACCACAAGAATTAAGAGGTAAAGTAAAGTTAAATAATAAAAAGATTCTAATCAATAAAGATTTCATTGGAATGTTTTCATCAAAATGTGTTAATACAAGAAATTACCATGCTCATGGAAGTATTGATAGAAGTGATAAAACTTTTTCACCTAGTGAAATGTTTTATGTAAGTAAGATTTTAAATCTAATTACAGAGTGTCACTTTATGAAAAAGATTGGTGTAGAAGATAATGTAATTGTCGATGCTATTTTACAAAAAAGAAATTATTATTCTGTTATTGAACCATATGGTTATGAACCTCCTATGAGAAAAATTAAATTTTAGAAGTTGTTCAGACAGATGATAGATTTTAAATTTGATGGAGTAATGTTTAATTTTACGATAAGAGATTAATTTGATTTAATTTCCTAAAACTGTTATGATATTAATAACAAAGCGACTAGAGCGCTTGAAAAGAGTGGTGCCTACGGGTGTCACTCTTTTTTATTAAGAAGAATATAGGCTCTTGAATCAGACGACTATATATTGTGTTTTTTTTTATTTAAAAATTAATTTACCACAAGATATTGTTTTTTTTAGAAACAATATAGTATCATAGAAAATGTAGAAAAAGACGATAGCGGCAACTATCGTCTAATGGGGTATATGATTACAAGAAGAGCATGATAAGGCGCAATTCTGATTAATCAACTATAGTTTATCATTATTTCAAAAAAATTTAAACCTCGCTCTTTTGTGAATCTTTACTCTCTTTTTCTACAAAATTAATAGAAAAGAGGAAAATATTATTCATATATCTGAATTTTTAAATAGAAAAGAAATTCAAAAAGAGTTGGATTTCTTAGATGTTGACGTTGAAACGGATGTGAAGCTTTTTGTGGATCCGTTGCTTTTACCTGCTAACTTGGAGAAAATTATATTTGACTTTATACAGACTGTTTATGATAAATATAGCAGTGGCCAGAAAAATGAGGCTTTGGGCTTATTTGTTTATTCAAAAGAGTGCAACGCTACGCATATTGGCTATTCTTCTGGTAAATCAAGAGGTACAGGTGTCTCAAAGGAAATGCTTGACCAATTCTTTACTTATGTCATGAAAGCTACAGATCGGTTAAAAGAAAAGTTGTTAACACCGGTTTCTCTCCCTTTGTTCATCAAGAAATTCTCGAAGGATAGGATGTCGGATCTACTGATCAGTATTTTAAAAAGAGAATTAATACTTTTTTCGTTAGATCAGGCTAAGATACACAACTTGCCGATTAGTTCTCAAAAAGCCAAGTTTGAATTTTGGAATATCGAGAAACATCAATGGGATGTTTTCGAGAGTTACTATGTTTTAGATTATGTGGGAAAAGAACTCATCTTACTTCCCAAAACTATTGTTAACCGTAGGTTTGAGGTAACTCCTGCAAAATATATTTCCGTGATTTTTTCACATCTCCAAACTAAGGAAGTTTATCAAAATCCTGACGGTTCTCCATTTACAAAAAAGAAATTACGGCAGCTTGAGATATCTGATTCTTATAAGTTTAATAAGGAAAAAAAGTATATCCTGGATACAACAGGAGCTCTGCCGGAACTTTTTGAGGAGTTTTATGAGCAATCTCTCCGGTTCCGAAGCTTTAAATCATTAACGGATGAACAATTGATAGAGCAACTTACAAAAGACTCCTAATCTAAAACTATGAATAGCGCCTAAGCCATCTTTTGGAAGATGGTTTTTTATTTATTCACATATTATTAGAAATAATTGGTATAATGAAGGAGAGTCAATTTATGAAAGTAGAAGAAGTATGACAAATAAAAATATACCAAAACTTAGATTCAAAAATTTTGATGATGAGTGGGAAAAAGTTTTATTAAATGAAATTGTAAGAATTGTTGGTGGCGGTACTCCAAGTACTTCAGTAGATGAGTATTGGAATGGCGATATCAATTGGTTCTCGCCGACTGAAGTTGGAGGATCTGTCTATGCTAGTGAAAGTGATAAGAAAATTACTCAGTTGGGATTGGAAAAAAGTTCCGCAAAGATTTTACCTGCTGATAAGACTATTTTATTTACCTCACGTGCGGGCATTGGCGATGCAGCGATTTTAAAAACAGACTCAACAACTAATCAAGGTTTTCAATCTTTAGTTTTGGATGATAAAACTGATATTTACTTTCTTTATAGCCAAAAAGAAAACCTTAAAAGATATGCTACTAAAAATGCTGCTGGGTCAACGTTCTTGGAAATTTCAGGCAAAGAATTGGGTAAGATGCCTATCATACTTCCCTCACTCCCCGAACAATCCGCTATCGGCACGCTCTTCCAAACGCTTGACGAGCTCTTATCTGCCTATAAGGATAATTTGGCTAACTATCAAGTCTTTAAGGCGACCATGTTGTCCAAGATGTTTCCAAAGGGAGCACAGACCACGCCTGAAATCCGCTTAGATGGGTTTGATGGGGAGTGGGAGGAGAAGACATTGGGTGATGTGACTGAAAGAGTGCAAGGTAATGATGGGAGAATAGATTTACCAACGTTAACGATTTCAGCAGCGAATGGTTGGATGAATCAAGAAGATAGGTTTTCACAAAATATCGCAGGCAAAGAACAGAAAAATTATACCCTCTTAAAAAAGGGAGAGTTATCTTATAATCACGGGAACTCGAAACTTGCTAAATACGGAGTTGTTTTTGAGTTAGAAACCTATGAGGAAGCTTTGGTTCCAAGAGTTTACCATAGTTTCAAAACAATAGACAAACTCTCTGATCCAAAGTTTATAGAAATTATGTTTGCAACTAAGAAACCTGATAGAGAATTAGGTAAATTAATTTCATCTGGTGCGAGAATGGATGGACTGTTGAACATTAACTATTCAGAATTTATGGGAATCAAAATTGTTATTCCATCTTTCGAAGAACAACGTGCCATCGGTGCTTTCTTCGCCAACCTTGACGATTTAATCGCTTCTCAGCAAGCCAAAATCACAGAACTCGAAACCTTGAAGAAAAAACTTTTACAGGATATGTTTATTTAGGAAAAATGAAGTGTTATGGCTAAAGAAAATAAATTTATAAAGTTAGAAGATATTGACACATCAACTGCGGAAGAAAATTTTTCCAAGCTATTGAATGAAAAAAAGACATATTTTTTAAATGGTAGTTGGGGTTCTGGTAAAACAACATTTTTAGGAAATATTGATAAAAAATACGATAAGAAATTGATTTTTATTGATTTATGGCAGATTAACGATAGTAGGCCTCTCTTGGAAATTGTGTTTTCTAAACTACACCCCGTTATTTATTGGGGATTCTTAGCATTTACTATCGGTCTGGTTTCAATTTCAATTTTATCCACTAATGTTGTTAATTTAGGACTTGAACAATATTTCGGAATGATTCCCAAAATTAGTATGTGGGTAGGAATTGTAGCACTAGTAGTTGCCGTCTTTCAATTCTTTAAATTTAAAACAGACATTTTCTACGCTTGGTTATTTAGACATGTACCGTTTGGTAAAAAAGTATTGATTATTGATGATTTTGATAGGTTAACAGAGAAGCAACAAGAAGAAACATATAAAATATTTAGTCTTCTAAAAGGGAAATTGCCGATTGTATTTGTAGGTGATATCTCAAAGGTTTATACAGTAAAAGATAATTTTTTGTCAAAAATAATTGATCGAAGAGTTGAACTACCTTTTGCACTCCATCCCAAAAATATTTGGGAGACATACTTCGGTGTATTAGAGGAAAAATTTGATACGATACTTTCGCAAGATTTCAAACAACTTATTGTAAATGAGGGGAGAAATTTAAGAGATAGAGAGCATTTCAACGATTATGTTAACAAGGAGTTTTTCGAGCGAGGTAAGTCAGGACATGTTCAAATTGAGCAACAGCTGCTTATAATTTATACCTATCTGTTCCACTCAAACCTCTATCAAAATTTAATAAATGGATTTGGTGTAGATATTGATGAGGGAGAAGATGTTCCTAAATTCCTAATAACTTCTCAAGTTGATAGTTTATATAAATATAATGAAAACTATCCGCCGTGTTTTGCCCATAACCAAACTGTATATTTTCTATATGAGGAAGTAACAAATACATCAGTGAGTGAGCTAGAGGAGATGCTTAATAATGATGTTCTACTTAAGAAGCAGTTATTATCAAGTAACGATACTGATTTCTACAAGTATTTGTCAGCTAATTATGGAAACTTTACCGGCGAAAGAAAAGAGGAGTTACTACAGTTGGCTCTAGAGTATATACGTGACTATAAGATGAGTGATACAATTTCCTACATCATTCGCGAAAAAGAAATTGAAATTATGCCTCCCAAACAATTCATGGGAATGCATGGTAACTCTATGATGTATTCTATTCCTAAAGAGCGTGAAAATAAAACTGATGAAGAAATTAATGATGAGATTTATAATGGATGGAAAAAAGTTTTAGACAAAGTTGGCTATGATTTATCTCAGCAAGTATATCTTTTTGTAAAATACCACATTTTTAGTTTTCATGTACTAGGAGAACGATTCTCTGATATTCAGTGTGAGACCATTTTGCATTCTTCAGATGAAAGAAAAGATATTATGCTAGCAGTTTATCTTTCTAGTAAAAATCTATGGACAGAGTTTTCTAAATGGACCGATGGCATCTGGGAAGTAGTTTCTTCATTAACTGATACTCAATTTATATCTTTTTGGATTTTACAAGGTATTATTTCCAATGGAAGAAATATCGATGATTTCGACTACATCCCTGCTGATAAAACATTTACTGTCTGGAAAAAAACTTACAGCTTTGATTATAGAAATGAAATAGATAATTCTCAAACTATAAGTAAGATTAAAAATAGATTAGACAAAATGGAACTAGGAGGTTTTAAATTCAAATATGCGATAGATGAAAGATATAGAAGAGAGGATTAATTTTATTGACAGTAAGATGTCAGCTTTTTCATCATTACACTAATAAATCCGCTCATAATCCGCCTATAATCCGCTCTTTTTGTGATCGGTAGCGTTTATTTTAAAACTTAGCTTTTGCTAAACCAAGTTTACAAGATATAGAAAGAACACACATGGAACAAACACAAACCTCCCAAGCGCTCTATCAGGCGCTGTGGAATTCAGCGGACGTCCTCCGCTCGAAGATGGATGCCAATGACTACAAGTCCTATCTCTTGGGCATGGTCTTTTACAAGTACCTGTCAGACAAGATGCTCTATTTCGTGGCAAAGACCATGGAGGAGCCGACGGAGGACTTGCAGCAGGCCTTGGACCTTTACCGGGTCTACTACGAGGACGAGGAGACCCATGCGGACTTGGTCGCAGTGATCAAGGATGAGATGAGCTATGCCATTGCACCTGACTTGACCTTTACAGCCTTGGTCAATCGGGTCAATGAAGGGACCTTCCAGCTAGAGGACTTGGCACAGGGCTTCCGCAATATTGAGCAAGACGATGAGCTCTTTGAAAACCTCTTTGAGGACATTGATCTCTACTCTAAAAAGCTAGGCGCAACTCCGCAAAAGCAAAACCAGACTATCTCGGGTGTCATGAAAGAGTTGGCGGCGCTCGATGTCGCTGGGCACGCTGGTGACATGTTGGGGGATGCTTATGAGTACCTGATCGGTCAGTTTGCGACTGACTCGGGCAAGAAAGCTGGAGAGTTCTACACGCCACAACCCGTAGCCAAGCTCATGACCCAGATTGCACTCCTTGGTCGTGAGGACAAGAAAGGCTTTACCCTTTACGATCCGACCATGGGGTCTGGCTCCCTCCTCTTAAACGCCAAGCGTTATAGCAAAGAGCCCAATACCATTTCCTACTTTGGTCAGGAGCTCAACACCTCGACCTACAATCTGGCTCGCATGAACATGATTCTGCACGGGGTTCCGATTGAAAACCAGTACCTGAATAATGCCGATACCTTGGACGATGACTGGCCAACCCAGGAGCCGACCAACTTTGACGGGGTGCTCATGAACCCACCGTATTCTGCCAAGTGGTCTGCAGATAGTGGGTTCTTACAAGACGCTCGCTTCTCGGCATTTGGTGCCCTCGCTCCCAAGTCTAAGGCTGATTTTGCCTTTCTCCTGCACGGCTATTACCACCTCAAGCAAGATGGCGGAGTTATGGCCATTGTCCTGCCACACGGGGTGCTCTTCCGTGGCAATGCAGAAGGCAAGATCCGTCAGCACCTGCTCGAAGAAGGGGCCATCGACACCGTCATCGGTCTGCCTGCCAATATCTTCTTTAACACCAGCATTCCGACCACAGTCATTATTCTCAAAAAAGACCGGACCAACCGTGATGTCTTCTTCATCGATGCGTCGAAGGAATTTACCAAGGGTAAAAACCAAAACCTCATGGAAGACAAGCACATCGAGAAAATCCTTGAGGCCTACACGTCTCGTCAGGATAGCGATAAGTTTGCCCATCTGGCTAGCTTTGAGGAGATTCAGGAGAATGACTTTAACCTCAACATTCCACGCTACGTTGATACCTTTGAAGAGGAAAAAGTAGCACCACTGGCTGAAATCGTGGCCAATATCAACACGACCAACCAAGTGATTGAGGAGAAAACGGCCAGCCTGATTGACAAGCTTGGCCAGCTCAAGGGCACGACGCCAGAAGCCAGCCAAGACCTTCAAGCCCTCTTGGAGCAATTTAAGGGGTAGAGAGGATTTGAAAACATCCTTATGGCAACCCCTCCTTTAGATGAAAAGGCAACAGTTTTCTGTACAAGATTTATAAAGTGTATTTGATTAGGCGGTGATAGTGCCATAGGTGTTTGGTAATTAAGACTACTGTGAATGCGATGGTAGTTCCACCAATGAACGTAGTCTCTTGTCTTAATAGCAAGGTCTTCCAGTGTTGAAAATTGTTCCTGATAAACAAACTCAATCTTGAAAGCACGGTAGGTGCTTTCAGCCACGGCATTATCATAAGGGCAACTTGCTTGACTGAGTGATCGTTTGATATCAAAGGCTTTAAGCACATCCTCAATTAAGACGTTATCAAATTCTTTCCCTCTGTCAGAATGAAAGAGTTGAACCTTGTTTAAAGCATAAGGAATGTTCTGTAGAGCTTGTTTGACCAGTTTAGCCGTCTTCTGCCAGCCAATAGATAAACCAATGATTTCACGGTTGTAAGAGATCAATGATGAAGCAGACATAAGCCCAACGTATTCCAACTCTAACATAGGTCAAATCAGTTACTAGAACCTCTAATGGCTGACGTTGAGCAAATGCTTGATTCAAATGATTAGGAACTAGGGCTTTATTTGTCCCTTTTGAATGGGGCTTGAAAGTTGCCTTCTGGTAGACAGAAACGAGGTTAAGTCTTTTCATAATGCGGCGAATACGACGTCGAGATGGACATATTCCCTGCGAGGCGAGAGCTTGTTTAATTTTCCTTGCTCCGTATCTAGACTTACTCCCTATGAAAATAGCACTGATTTTTTCTTCCAGTTCCATTTCTGATGTAGGTTCAACGGCCTTATAGTAATAGCTGGAACGAGGGATCCCCAGAAAACGACACATAGCAGTGACGCTGTACTTATCTTTGTTAGCAGTGATTATCTGTCTTTTCGTGCCATAATCACTGCCGCTTGCTTTAGGATATCATTCTCCATCTCAAGCTGCTTGTTGCGTTTTCTCAGTTCAATCAGTTCACGTTGTTCAGCTGTTAGATTATCCACAGTTTTAAATGAGCCGGTTGTTTTGGATTGTCTCACCCACTTATCAAAGGTTGAAGGCGTTAAATCATATTCTCTGATAATCTCGCTACGTTTTTTCCCTGCATTATGTAAATCAACGATTTGTTGCTTGAATTCATCGCTAAAATGACGACGTACTTTTCTAGACATAGGCTTCTCCATTTCTTAGTGTTAGTGTAGAGCACTTTATAAATTCTGTCTAGTTTAGTGTAACCGATTCGCTCGACTATAATTTTCTTAGGAGTGAGCGATGTATAGGCGTATTAGAGATTTGAGAGAAGATTATGATTTTACTCAAGAGTACTTAGCAAAATACCTATCCTGTAGTCAATCGGCATATTCCAGGATTGAGACAGGAAAACGGCAAGTATCTATTGATTATCTTATTCAGCTTTCAAAACTCTATCAAGTCAGTACAGATTATATACTAGGGCTTACAGATAACCCTTATCGTTTAAAAAGATTAAAATAGTTCCTCCTTGATTTGTTCATTGAAAATTGAATAAACTAAGGTGGGACTTTCTTATTTGTCGAGCAATTTAGTGAGATACGCCGTGATAGGAGCGAAAATTATTAGCTATAAAATAGAGTGGTTCTCTATCTGCCATGACCACAAATAAGGACAATGATACTTCTGAACGTTCAGGCTGCCAACGTAAAAGGACAGCGGGTGAGATGCCCATGAATTATTTAACCAATCATACCCACGGAGGTTAATAATATAAAATAGAGAGAAACTAATATGAAAATTAAATTTGTATCGGTTGAGAATAGCATAGCTGAGTGGGCAGATAAAAGAGCTATATTGAGGAGGTGGGAAGGTCTGAATCAATATACACTGAATAGATGGTTAGGTGAAATGAGAGATAATAAGCAGTTTAAAGATTATGTGATTAACCCAACTCATAAACTAGTCTTTATTAATTTGGAAGGCTTTGAAGAGTTTTTAAGATGGAAACAAAGGGCGGTAAAATAAAGAGAATCATGATATAATATAAAATGGTTATATTTCTATGATTGATTTTTCTTTTCAAGTTTAAGGAAACGAAAATGTACTATAGAACAAAAACTAATTCAAAAGGAGTTACTCGATACGAAGTTGTAGATAAATATAAGGATCCACTAACTGGCAAGTGGAAGACAGCTGTTGTAAGTTATCATAAAAACACAAGTCGCGCTCGAAAACAAGCAGAACGCGAGCTCGAAGATAAAATTGAGGGATTGGTTAATGGCAGTGAAGCTCAATTTAATCCCCAGTTGATAAGAACATTCGGAGAGTTAAAGATGAGTTGGCTAGAAACCTGGTCAGTATCAGTAAAACCTCAGACAGTAAAAAGAGAGGCTTTTGTGATAGAACGTCTTGGTGAAATTATTGGTGATGATTATTTACTCGAACGTTTAACACCGTTATTGATGAAAAAGTGTTTGACTACCTATATGGAGAAATATAATGCGTCACAATCTACTATGATACATATAAAAAGCACTTGTAACAAAATTTTTAACCATGGTGTTCTTTATAATGTTATTCAGTTTTCACCAATGTCTGTAATAAAGCTAGAAACGTCCCTTGAGAAAAAGCGTGAAACAAAGAAAAAACGAGAAGCAAAGTTTTTAGAAATTCATGAAATTAGAGCTTTCTTTGAAACACTAAGTCGAAGAAGAAACCCGAATTATTATGACTTGGCTATAGTTTTACTATTTTCAGGACTGCGAATCGGGGAAGCTGCTTTTACTAAGGAAGATTTTGATGCTGAGAGAGGTATACTACATATTGATAAGGCTTTGCAATATCATGATTTAAAAGTTTCAGAATTCTACTTTGATGAAACTAAAACAATAAATGCTGATCGAGATGTTGCTTTACCTAAAGTGGCTTGTGATGCTATATTAAGGGCTATACAACGAAGTGAAGAGTTTGACCGCTATTCGATTGAAAATCCTTGCGAAGCATTTACATTCTCTGAGAGTGTTTTTAGAACAGAATACGGTTAACCAATAACTTCGCATTCTTTCCGGGAAGTACTTGCTCGTGTTGAAACTGATCTTATTAAAAACTGCGAGGAGATACGGTTTTAAATGGACAAAGCATGTAACCCCTCATTCTTTTAGGCATATGCATATTACTTATTTACAAAGTGAGGGTATGAAAGTTGCTATAAGAGAAATTATGGAACGTGTTGGACATGCTAATTACGAAACAACTATGTTGTATACTCATAGTCAAGGAATATCTCAAAATCAAACAGTTAAAGCCTTAGATAAATTTATTGATAGAAATAATTTTAGATTTGAAGCATTAAAATCTTGGTCTAGCAAATATTCCAAAATATTAAATGATGAAATAGAAAATAATCTTGATTCAAAAACAATTGAATTTTCTTTAGATGATTTTAGAGACAAACTTGGTCTAAAATCAACTTATACACCTAGGCATATAACTGCAAATATAATTCCTAAGCTTAAGAAAGATTTATCAAAATATTACAAGTCATTTGATATTTCATATTTAAGAGAAGGAAAACAAAAGGTTGTTGGTTATAGGTTAAGTTGGTGAATACAAAATCTTGGTGCCTGTTTGGTGCCTAATAAAAAACAGGCAGGTTTTTCAAACGAAAAACCTTGCTACGAAAGGATTTATAAACTCATGGCTACTATTCAATGGTTTCCTGGGCATATGTCCAAGGCTCGCCGTCAAGTTCAGGAGAATTTGAAGCACGTTGATTTTGTAACGATTTTGGTGGATGCTCGTCTGCCTTTGTCGAGTCAAAATCCCATGCTGACAAAAATCGTTGGTGACAAACCAAAATTACTGATTTTGAATAAGGCTGACCTAGCTGATAGCACGCGTACCAAAGAGTGGCGGAAGCACTTCGAATCTCAAGGGATTAAGACCTTGGCGATCAATTCTAAAGAGCAAGCAACGGTTAAATTAGTGACAGATGCTGCTAAGTCACTCATGTCTGAAAAGATTGAGAAATTGCGTGATCGTGGTATTCAAAAAGAGACTCTACGAACCATGATTATCGGGATTCCAAATGCTGGTAAATCAACACTTATGAACCGTTTAGCTGGTAAGAAAATTGCCGTTGTAGGGAATAAACCAGGTGTAACCAAGGGACAGCAGTGGCTCAAGTCCAATAAGGAGCTTGAAATCTTGGATACCCCAGGGATTTTATGGCCTAAGTTTGAAGATGACTTGGTTGGCTTAAAATTAGCCTTAACGGGTGCGATCAAGGATCAACTGTTGCCAATGGATGAAGTAACTATTTTCGGTCTTAATTTCTTTAAAGAACATTATCCTGAACGCCTACAAGAACGTTTTAAAGGAATGGATTTATCAGAAGAGGCCCCTGAAATCATTATGGGCATGACACAAAAACTTGGTTTCAGAGATGATTATGACCGTTTTTACAACCTCTTTGTTAAGGAAGTTCGTGACGGCCGTTTGGGTCGCTATACGTTAGATCTTGTTGAGGAAGTTGATGGCAACCATTAAAGAGATTAAAGACCGGTTAGCAGAGATTCCAACTTTGGAAGATCATCGATGGTCTCTTTTTGCTGAGGATAAGCGAGCTGGAGTGCAAAAAGCCATCATTCAGAGACAAAAAGCAATTCAAGCTCAGCTAGATGAAGAGGCTCGTTTGGAGACTATGCTAACTTATGAGAAAGCTCTATATGCTCAAGATTATCAGCTGATTGCAGGGATTGACGAAGTCGGCAGAGGACCTTTAGCTGGCCCAGTTGTAGCGGCCTGTGTGATTTTACCGGTTAATGAGAAAATTTCTGGGCTTAACGATTCTAAAAAAATTCCCAAGTCTAAGCATGAGGAAATTTACCAGCAAGTCACGACGAAGGCTCTGGCAGTTGGTGTTGGTATTATGGATAATGAGGTGATTGATCAGGTTAACATCTATGAAGCGACTAAATTGGCGATGGTTGAGGCTATCAAAGATGCATCTAAAAGGGGAATTGTGCCTGATTATCTCCTGATTGATGCCATGACACTAGACCTTGATATTCCTCAAATGTCTATCATTAAAGGGGATGCTAATTCCTTATCTATTGCAGCTGCTTCAATTGTTGCTAAGGTAACTCGGGATAAGATGATGGCTGATTTTGATAAAAAATTCCCTGGCTATGGTTTTGCTCAAAATGCAGGTTATGGAACAAAAGTCCACCTAGAAGGTTTGGATAAATACGGTGTCACACCCATTCATCGACGCAGTTTTGAGCCTATTAAATCTTTAGTAAGAGGATATGATGATTAGTATCAAACATTATGAGCCTAAGTATGATAAATCTTGGGTTTACTGTAAGGCTTTGGCTTATCTTTTTTCAGATTTTTGGGATGATGATAGTCGCGAAAAAGATGATTTTTCCGAGTATTATGAAGATAGTATTGAATTGATTGCCTTAGATGGCGCAACAGTTGTGGGTTTATTAGATATTGGTATCTACGATAAGGAAGCTAGTAGAGCTTATCCGTATTATAGCTGTGATAAATTGGCATATTTTGCTAACTTAGCTGTTCATCCTGATTATCAAAATCAAGGCATTGCTAATAAATTATTCGAGAAAGCAGAAAAGCTTTTGCTGTCTAAAAAAGTTCAGGCGCTCTCTATTTTTACACGAGGAGATGCTAATGCCAACTACCTTTATCAAAAATGGGGCGCTGAACTTATCGCTAAGGATTGGTTAGTTGTCGGCTTACCTAAAACTTTACATCAAGACTTTACTTTTAAAGTTTTAAAGAATGACCAACGCCTGAGATTTGAAACCACTGATGGAGAGTTGTCCTATTATCAACGCGAGGGTGTTTATATTGTATCGCAAGAAGAAGCACTAGCGAGTTTTGAAGCAGAAGCTATTTATGAAGAGAGAACCTATTTAAAACGATACGAGGAGACCTTATGACTGAACGTGATAAGATGCTGGCAGGTAAACCATACAAACCGGGTGATGAGGAATTAAAAAACATGCGTCTGCGTGCTCGCCAGTTGATGAAAGACTTTAATAATGAGGATGATGCTTCTAAACGAAGTAGCCTCCTCAAAGCTTGGTTTGGCTCAACCGGAGAAAACCTGCACATGGAACAGCCTTTCCGCTGTGATTATGGCAATAACATTTATGTCGGTGAGAATTTCTATGCTAACTTTAACCAGACCTTCCTAGATGTCTGCGAGATTCGCATCGGTGATAATGTCATGATTGGCCCCAATTGCCAGTTATTAACGCCCTTGCATCCTTTGGATCCGATCGAGCGTAATTCTGGAGTAGAATACGGTGCCCCAATAACCCTAGGGGACAATGTCTGGCTAGCTGGTGGCGTTACGGTTCTTCCCGGGGTGACTCTTGGAAATAACGTGGTAGTCGGTGCAGGAAGTGTTGTGACAAAATCGTTCCCTGATAATGTTGTTCTTGCGGGAAATCCTGCTAAGGTGATTAAGACGATTGATTAAGAAGAGAAAATCTTAGCTTGGCTAGGATTTTTTTTGATGTTTTTCCGAATAAATAAGTGGAGGATTAACATGAATAATTTTGAATTGTACAAACTAAAAAAAGCAGGTTTATCTAATCAGCATATCTTAAATATCCTAGATTACGAAGCTAAATATCAAAAATCCTTATCCCTTAGAGACCGTGCAGTAGTATCTAAATGTTCTAATCCAGTTGTTTTTATGGAGCATTATAAAAACTTGGATAGTAAGACCTTACGTCAAGAATTTCTAACCTTTCCTAGCATTTCCATCTTAGATGATGATTATCCTTTGGAACTCAAGGAAATCTATAATCCACCTGTACTTTTGTTTTATAAAGGAAATATTGATCTGCTTGAAAAACCAAAACTAGCAGTGGTTGGTGCTAGAAAATGTAGTGAGATAGGGACAAAGTCTATTCAGAAGATTATCACGGAACTGGAGAATCGTTTTGTGATTGTTAGCGGATTGGCGCGTGGTATTGATACGGCAGCTCATTTGTCTGCACTTAAAAATGGAGGAGCTAGTATTGGGATTATTGGAACAGGTCTTGATGTTTACTATCCCAAAGAAAATCAACGGTTACAGGATTTTATGATGCAAAACCATTTGGTCCTTTCAGAGTATGGTCCTGGTGAACAACCACTTAAATATCACTTTCCAGAGCGAAATCGTATTATTGCAGGGCTTTGTCAGGGAATTATTGTCGCTGAAGCTAAATTGCGCTCAGGAAGTTTAATCACTTGTGAGCGCGCATTAGAAGGAGGGAGAGATGTTTTTGCACTTCCGGGCAATATTTTAGATGGCAAGTCCGCTGGTTGTTTACAATTGATTCAAGAGGGTGCAAAGTGCATTACATCGGGATTTGATGTCTTGAGTGATTACTCATTTTAAAGTCAGTTCTCCTATAGGAAAAGTTTTTTATTGACACATTAGAAAAAGAGGGTTATCATGTTATAAGTTTCAAAGGGTCAGAAAATATAACCTTTGACAATTCTCGTATAGGAAGTGTGTTTATGGCAACTGCTACGGCAACAAAAGCAAAAACGAAAACTAGCGCAAAAAAAACTAGCAAGAAAAAAGCAAGTCCAAAGAAAAATTTGGTTATTGTGGAGTCACCTGCTAAGGCGAAGACCATTGAAAAGTACCTGGGACGCAATTATAAGGTAGTGGCATCAGTTGGGCATATTCGTGATTTGAAAAAATCGAGCATGTCTATTGATTTCGACAATAACTATGAACCTGAATACATCAATATTCGTGGTAAGGGACCTTTGATTAATTCTCTTAAAAAAGAAGCTAAGAATGCTAAAGAAGTCTTTTTGGCAAGTGACCCGGACCGTGAAGGAGAAGCTATTTCTTGGCATTTAGCGCATATTTTAAACTTAGACCCTAAAGCAAAAAATCGTGTTGTCTTTAATGAGATTACCAAAGATGCTGTTAAGAATGCCTTTGTAGAACCAAGAGAAATCAATATGGATCTGGTCGATTCCCAACAAGCTCGTCGTGTTCTGGATCGTATTGTAGGTTATTCTATCAGTCCTATTTTATGGAAAAAAGTGAAAAAAGGACTATCAGCTGGTCGTGTTCAATCAGTCGCTCTTAAACTGATTATCGACCGTGAAAATGAGATTAAGGCCTTTAAACCAGAAGAATATTGGACTATTGATGGGGCTTTTAAAAAAGGTAACAAGAAATTTCAAGCTGCCTTTTATGGTTTAGATGGTAAAAAGCTTAAATTAGCAAGGCAAGAAGATGTCAAGTCTGTTTTGACGCGTATCAAAGGCGATGATTTTACGGTTGATAAGGTAGAGAAAAAAGAACGTCGTCGTAACGCTCCTCTCCCTTATACAACTTCTTCTATGCAACAAGATGCGGCTAATAAAATCAATTTCCGTACGCGTAAGACCATGATGGTCGCACAGCAACTCTATGAGGGATTGAGTTTAGGTAAAGCAGGTCATCAAGGTCTCATTACCTATATGCGTACGGATTCAACGCGTATTAGTCCTGTGGCACAAAATGAAGCGGCTGGCTTTATCACCGAACGTTTTGGTAGCAAATATTCTAAACATGGTACTAAGGTTAAGAATGCTGCTGGTGCTCAGGATGCCCACGAAGCTATTCGTCCATCATCAGTTCATCATACGCCAGAGTCTATTGCTAAGTACCTTGATAAGGACCAACTCAAACTTTATACTTTGATTTGGAACCGTTTTGTAGCTTCGCAAATGACAGCAGCAGTCTTTGATACTGTGAAAGTCAATTTATCCCAAAATGGTGTTATGTTCACCGCTAATGGTAGTCAGGTTAAGTTTGATGGTTACATGGCTGTCTATAACGATTCTGATAAGAATAAGATGTTGCCTGAAATGGAAGCTGGAGACACCGTTAAGAAGGTCTTGACCACTCCTGAGCAACACTTTACACAACCACCTGCTCGCTATTCAGAAGCAACGCTTATCAAAACTCTTGAGGAAAATGGTGTTGGCCGTCCATCAACTTATGCGCCTACGCTTGAGACTATTCAAAAACGTTATTATGTCAAATTGGCAGCTAAGCGTTTTGAACCTACAGAGTTGGGTGAAATTGTCAATTCCTTAATTGTAGAATTTTTCCCAGATATTGTTGATGTGGCCTTTACAGCTGAGATGGAAGGTCGCCTGGATGAAGTTGAAATCGGTAAGGAAGAATGGCAAAAGGTCATCGACCAGTTCTACAAACCTTTTGAAAAAGAATTGACTAAAGCTGAAGACGAGATGGAAAAAATCCAGATTAAGGATGAACCTGCTGGATTTGACTGCGATGTCTGTGGTTCACCAATGGTTATTAAATTAGGCCGTTACGGTAAATTCTACGCTTGTAGCAATTTCCCAGAATGTCGCAATACCAAAGCCATTACTAAGGAGATCGGCGTAATCTGTCCTATTTGTGAAAAAGGGCAAGTGATCGAGCGTAAAACCAGGCGTAATCGTATCTTTTATGGTTGTGACCATTACCCAGAGTGTGAATTTACCTCATGGGATATTCCGGTTGGTCGTGCTTGTCCAAAATCCGGTGATTTCTTGGTTGAAAAGAAAGTTCGTGGTGGTGGTAAACAAGTAGTATGTAGTAGTGAAGATTGTGATTATAAAGAAGCAGTTGTTAAATAAAAAACTTTAAGAACGATTAAAAGGAATCTATTTATCAGGAACAGCGCCATAAGCTAGCGTGCTGCTCTTATAGAGAGGTTCTTTTTTTATTTGTATTATTTTGACTGAAGCAACTGCAATGAAATTACTTTTTCGTTTATTCTAGATTTAAGTTATATAATATGTAACACTAGTCTTATCAATACTGATATTTAATGGATTAAACTTAACGCATATTAATACACTGGGCAGTTAGTCTGTTTTAAAATAGCTAGTTATTCTAGTTAGTTTGTGTTATGTTTAGGATTAAGAAAAATAAGGAGGATAGAAGAATGAAAATTAAAGTTTACGGTATTCGCGATGAGGAAAGACCGATTGCTGAAGCTTGGGCAAAAGAGCATGGCATTGAGGTGTCATTGACAGACAAACCTTTGACCAAAGAATCTGTTGAAGAAGCCAAGGGCTTTGACGGGGTTAGTAATTCTCAAGTTTTTCCCTTGGATCAAGAAGTTTACGCACGACTTAAAGCGTTTGGAATTAAACAAATTGCTCAGCGTAGTGCTGGTTACGACATGTATGACTTGGCTTTAGCTAGTGCTCATGATATTATCATTTCAAATGTTCCTTCTTATTCTCCAGAATCCATCGCAGAGTATACTGTCATGGTTGCAATGATGCTGATTCGACAGTTTGAAGGTATCAGACAGCATGTTAGTGAGCAAAACTTTTCTTGGGTACCAAGTATTCGAGGGCGTGTTTTAGGAGATATGACAGTTGCTGTTATCGGTATCGGACGAATTGGTAAAATAGTTGCTAAGATTTTTAAAGGATTTGGCTGCCGTGTCGTAGGTTATGAAATTGAACAAGATAACCGTATTCCTGACATCGTTGATTATAAAGCGTCGACGGAGGAAGCTGTTAAAGACGCTGATATTGTAACCCTCCATATGTATCCGTCAGAGCTCAATTATCATCAATTCAATGCTGATATGTTTGCCAAGTTTAAAAAAGGTGCCATCCTTATGAATATGGCGCGTGGCGTTTTGGTAGATACGGAAGATTTACTGGCTGCTTTGGATAGTGGGCAATTAGCCGCAGCAGGCATTGATACCTATGAAGCAGAAGGTCCCTACGTTCCTAAAAATTGTCATGATAAAGTGATTGAAGACCAGCTCTTCAAGAGCCTCTTAGAACACGAAAAAGTCATTTATACTCCTCATACAGCCTTTTATACAGATGAAGCTGTCAAAAATCTGGTTGAAGGTGGCCTAAATGCAACGAAAGAAGTTATTGAAACAGGAGACACTCTAAACCGAGTTAATTAATTTACATAATTTTAATTATGTAGAAATATACCTTTAACAAAGTCCGTTAAAACAGACTTTTTAGAAATTGTCTATTATAATGGACTTTTTAGAAATTGTCTATTATAATAGACTTAAAAGGAGACGGTCATGCTATATTTTGCTATTATAGGAGATTTTGTGGATTCAAAGTCTATCCAAAATCGTTATCAAGCACAAAAAATACTTGAAAATGCGCTAACAAAAATTAATCATAAGTATGAAGATATCATTGTTTCTAAATTTTCGATTACTTTAGGAGATGAATTTCAAGGTCTGTTAACTATCGAAGCACCGATATTTCACATGATTGATGATCTTTGTCAGGAATTATTCCCTTATGAGGTGCGTTTTGGAGTTGGACTAGGAGATATTGTGACAGATATCAATCCAGAATTGAGTATTGGAGCAGATGGTCCAGCCTATTGGCACGCGCGAGAAGCTATTCAGTTTGTCCATCAAAAGAATGACTATGGAAATACTTCTCTTGCGATTGAGGTTGGAAATCCGACGAAAACAGCCCAGCTCAACGCTCTTATTTCAGCAGGTGATGCTATTAAAGCAGATTGGCGAGCTAGTCAACAAGAGGTTTTGACGAGTTTATTGGAAATGAACGTCTACCAGGAACATTTTGATCAACAAGCGCTGGGGGAAATGTTACAACTAAATGCTAGTGCTCTTTCAAAACGGCTGAAAAGTAGCAGTATCAAGGTTTACTTGCGCTTACGTCAAGCTACTTTGGAACTCATTTTAGAGAATGTTATGGAGGAAAAAGAATGATGGGATTGTCTCATAGTTTAAGCGAAAGTCCGATTCTTACCTTACTATTGATTTGTCATTTTTTTGCGGATTTTCACTTGCAGAGTCAAGAGGTGGCAGACAAAAAAGGGCAGGACCGACGTTTTCTGCTGCGACATCTTGTAGGAGTAGCCCTGCCTCTACTTCTAACAGCTTTCCTTCAATATCGGATTTGGTGGATACTTGTTCTTATTTTTCTAAGCCACGCGCTGCTAGACTTCTTTAAAGAGAAAATAGCAGAGCTGCTTCATTTGAATCGTCAGAAAAGTTTTTTGCTGGATCAAACCCTTCATCTTGTCATCATCATTCTGCTCAGCCAATTTACTACTGATATGCCATTTCCTGCTTGGATTGATCCAAACTGGCTAAATAGGATCCTCTTTTTAGTCTTGATTACCAAGCCAACTAACATTGCCTTTCGGATATTTTTCCAAAAATATCAGCCAGAAGAGGATAACAAGATGGATACCATTCCAGGAGCAGGAGCAGCCATAGGTTTTCTAGAGAGAATAATCATTGGTATCTGTATTCTCTTTGGTCAATTTACCTCTATTGGACTTGTCTTTACGGCAAAATCCATTGCACGTTACAATAAAATTTCTGAAAACCCAGCCTTTGCTGAATATTATCTGATTGGTTCACTGTTTAGTATTTTGAGTGTCTTAATTGCAGCATGGATTTGTCTTTTGTAAGATTCATAAATAGAATTAAGAATAAACAGAGTTGTTTATTCTTTTCTTATGATTTTTGATTCGATATGTTATAATATAAGTTCATCATATATAGAAAGATTTGTGAGAATGCTTATGACTCATTCTCAAAGAGGTATTAGTTCTTGTCTCAATCTAAAGCAAATTATATCAACGTCATTGGAGCTGGTTTAGCTGGTTCTGAAGCGGCTTATCAAATCGCCAAACGTGGTGTTCCAGTTAAGCTTTACGAAATGCGTGGTGTTAAACCAACACCTCAACATAAAACAGATGGCTTTGCAGAATTAGTCTGCTCAAATTCCTTCCGAGGTGATTCATTGACCAATGCCGTAGGTCTCTTAAAAGAAGAAATGCGTCGTTTGGACTCGATCATCATGCGTAAGGGAGAAGCTAGCCGTGTTCCTGCTGGTGGTGCCATGGCTGTTGACCGTGAGGGCTTTTCACAGTCTGTTACGGCAGAGTTGGAAGCTCATCCGCTTATTGAAGTGATTCGTGGGGAGATTACGGAGATTCCTGATGATGCTATCACCGTGATTGCAACAGGGCCATTGACGTCAGATGCCCTTGCTGAAAAAATTCATGAACTCAATGGTGGTGACGGCTTTTATTTCTATGATGCTGCCGCACCAATTGTTGACAAATCCACCATTGACATGAGTAAGGTTTACCTCAAATCCCGCTATGATAAGGGAGAAGCAGCCTATCTGAACTGTCCAATGACCAAAGAAGAATTCCTAGCTTTCCATGAAGCCTTAACAACAGCAGAAGAAGCACCGCTGAATTCTTTTGAAAAAGAAAAATATTTTGAGGCTTGCATGCCGATCGAAGTGATGGCAAAACGCGGTGTTAAAACAATGCTTTATGGACCGATGAAACCAGTTGGTTTGGAATATCCTGATGACTATGAGGGACCTCGTGATGGTGACTTCAAGACACCTTACGCAGTTGTTCAGTTGCGCCAAGATAATGCTGCCGGTAGTCTTTACAATATCGTTGGTTTCCAAACTCATCTCAAATGGGGCGAGCAAAAACGTGTTTTCCAAATGATTCCAGGTTTAGAGAATGCCACTTTCGTTCGTTATGGAGTCATGCACCGCAATTCCTACATGGATTCGCCAAATCTGCTTAACCAAACTTTCCAATCACGTAGCAATCCTGATCTCTTCTTCGCTGGGCAAATGACCGGAGTTGAGGGGTATGTGGAATCAGCCGCAGCTGGCTTGGTTGCTGGGATCAATGCAGTAAAACGCTTCAAAGAAGAAGCAGAAGTGATTTTCCCACGCACTACAGCAATCGGAAGCTTGCCGTATTACATCACGCATACAGAGAGTAAGCATTTCCAACCTATGAATGTTAATTTTGGCATCATCAAAGAATTAGAGGGACCACGTATTCGCGATAAAAAAGCACGCTATGAAGCCATCGCTGAACGTGCTCTAAAAGATATAGAGCCATACTTATCTGTTTAAAAGTTTTACTGAAAGTCATGAGGCAACTCATGGCTTTTTTAGAGATGAAAACGTCCATGATATAGTTTTTGACTATATATATGCTTAAATAATAAGAATTTTTCAGAAATAACATCTCATGTTAGACTAGATGTATCTTAAATTTAGAGGAGAT
Organism: Streptococcus pluranimalium; assembly: GCF_002953735.1. Taxonomy (NCBI): domain Bacteria; kingdom Bacillati; phylum Bacillota; class Bacilli; order Lactobacillales; family Streptococcaceae; genus Streptococcus; species Streptococcus pluranimalium. Next base: position 954,721 of record NZ_CP025536.1, read on the forward strand.
TAGTTAATGAAATTGAAAAAATGGTTAAGCATTGGAACGATTGCAGTTGCCTCAGTGGTTCTTTTGACAGCTTGTGGTTCAAAGGTTGACGATGATAATGTCGTTGTTAAAGTTGGTACAATGGCCAAGAGTGATTCTGAAGAAGCTCGTTGGAACAAGGTTGAAGAGTTACTTAAAGATAAAAATGTGACGATCAAGTATACTGAATTTACCGATTACTCACAACCTAATAAAGCACTTGAAAATGGTGAGATTGATGTTAACGCCTTTCAGCACTATAATTTCTTGAATGAGTGGAACAAGAAGCATAAAACAGAACTTGTAGGTATTGCTGAAACTTATATCACAGCTTTCCGTCTTTATTCAGGAACTGAAGGTGGCAAAAATAAATACACTGGTGCTAAAGATATTCCCAATAAAGGGACTATTGTTATCCCTAATGATACGGTTAATGAAAGTCGAGCTCTTTATCTCTTACAATCCGCTGGTCTAATAGAATTAGGTGTTTCAGGTGATATCTTTGCGACACTTGATGATATCACTAAAAATGACAAGAATTTAGACATCGTAGAAGTGGACGCAGCACAGACTGCTCGTCAATTACAATCAGCTGATGCTGCTGTTATCAATAATGACTTCGTTGTTGAAGCAGGTATTGACCCAAGCAAAGCTATTTTCATCGAACCTAAAAGTGATAATGCGAAACAGTGGTATAACTTGATTGCTGCTAAGAAAGATTGGAAAAAAGCTAAAAATGCAGATGCTATTCAAGCAGTTGTAGATGCTTATCAGACTGACGACGTTAAAAAAGTCATCAAAGACAGTTCAAAAGGCCTTGACGAGCCAGTTTGGTAAATCGAAAGATAAAAAAGTAATGAATCCAATGATTCATTACTCAGACCGAAGACAAACTTCATTTTTGAGGTTTGTCTTTTCTTTTGTTTTAGAAAAATGGGTTCGAATTGGAAAAATCTTGTAAACAAGGCCATTGAGGGCAAAATAAAAAGGCCTCCCTGCCATCATTTTAACCAGTTTTTTAAGATTTAAGCACGCCAAAGTCAGTCCAACCTTATCCTCCATTTTAGACTTGCCTTTCTCTCTTGTATATCTGAGGTTGTGGTACTCCTTAGCCGTTTCAAAGAGTCGCTCAATGGTCTCCTTGCGTTTTTGATAACGTTCCTTCATGCCTCTTTGGTGGCGAATAGCCTCACAAATCTCCAAATAATCCTTCCAAATATGACGAGTGACCACTTTCTGATGGTTTTTGCTTTCAGTACAGACCTTTAATAAGGGACAAGCAACGCAGATGCTAGGGTCACTCTTGTACTCACGATAACCTTCTCTAGTCGTAGTACGATACGTCCACACCTGGTGTTCAGGGCAAAGATAACAATCGAAATGGTCATCGTAAACAAAATCTTTCGGTCTTAACTTGCCTTTCTTGCCTTTAGGTCTCGTGTAAGGGAAAACTGGCGTGATATTCTTGTCTAACAAAAACTTGGCAATGCTTGGCGTCTTATAGCCAGAGTCAGCGATAATAAATTGAGGGTGAAAGGGTTCAAGCTTGGCAAAAAGTGCAGGAAAAACTTGACTGTCGTGAACATTCCCAGCCTCAATACTATAGGCCAACGCCCAGCCATATTTGTCACAGGCCACTTGGGCAGAATAGGCGAACACTTCCCTTCGCGTTCACGTTTTTAGGCTCAGGCTGAAACTGTCCACCGGACAGTTTCACTGCTCTCCCTTATGAAACCAGCCACTTTCTGGGGCTGTTGTTGAGATTTTCTTTTCTTTAGCCTCGCTTTCTCTGGCGCGCTTTTTTCTATCTAAGTCAATCTCAATGTCAAGTTGGTCATTCATAAACTTAGCTTATTGCTCAACCAATTCTTTGCGGTACTTATGGTTGTTTGCGGCAGCTTTGATGTGAGTCCCATCCACAAAAATCTCATCCGAGTTAATCAAGTCAGCACTCAGTGCTTGGGTGAGAACATAGCTGAAAATCTCAGAAATCACTTGTTTATCCTGAAAACGACGGCTATCATTCTTCCCATACGTCGTGAAATGGGGCACCTTGTCATCCAAAGTCAAGCCAAGAAACCAGCGATAAGCAGTGTTCGCTTCAATCTCTTTGATGGTCTGACGCATGGAGCGAATGCCATAGAAACACTGAATCAGAGGGAGTTTAACCAACATCACAGGATCAAGACTAGGACGACCAGTATCAGATGAATAAGTATCTTCCACTGATGATAGATAAAGTCAAAATCCACAAATTTATCGACTTGACGAAGAAAGTGATCTTCTGGTACGAGTTGATCAAGGGTATAGAACCCATACCGGTTCCGGTTGTAGTCTGGCTTTTCTTTGTGAAACATAAGTAGGTCTCACAAGCGTTTTCTTTTATTATACTCCTAAAAACACTAAAAAGCCCCTAGAAAATTAATCCTAGAGACTTTGTCTTCAGTCTGAGTAATGAATACAATGATTCAATACTTTTTTTTAGAAAACGGAATGACATTTTTAACATTTTCAAAGGTATCAGAAATCGTTTGGTTACGCTCGACAGTCCGTCGCGTTTCGTCGTCGATTAATTCTTGACTAGCAGCGATAATATCTAAATCAACATAATAGAGTTTTACTAAGGAGCCTTTTAGGTGCTTGCCTGATTTAGGTGACATTTGTACCACTTCGTTTTCACGAGCTGTGGCATACTTTTTGGCTGGTTTGGCTGGTTTGGCTGGAATACTTGAAACAGTAAATCCTTGATTTTTCAAATGTTGACGTGCTTCTTCAAGTGGAAGATTAACCACGTTGTCAATTTTAACCAATGTCATCTGACGTTCATGGCGCTGATCCATATGTTTTTCAATGATAGGACGACTGTTTTCAATTGTTTTGCCTATGATAGCCGTTGTGTCAGGAATAATTGAAAACAAACGCCCAAGTGTTCCTAGTTTTCGTGATAATTTTAGTTTTGTTTTTGGCATAATACATACTCCTAGAGGTATAATATGTTTTTATTATACCAAAAATAAACGTAAAGCTCTTTTGTTTCTCTTACAAAATTGTAAGGGAAAGCAGGTAACTTGTAAGATTATAGCCACAGCTAGTTGGTAAACTAGTAGATGAAAAGAAAGAAGTTAGGAATTCTTTTCTTGTTGCTCATCAACTTAAAAGAATTAAGCTATAATAGAAAAAGGAGTAGACTTTATGTTATTAGAAATTAACCACTTAAAAAAAGTTTTTCGCACACGGTTTTCCAAAAATGAAACACAGGCTTTACGGGATATTGATTTTAAAGTTAATGAGGGCGAGTTTATCGCTATCATGGGAGAATCTGGTTCCGGAAAAACAACCTTATTAAATATCTTAGCCACCTTAGAAAAACCAAGTTCTGGTTCTGTTTTATTAAAGGGACAAGATATTACTAAAATCAAAGAAAATCAGTTGGCTGATTTCAGGCTCAAACACCTCGGTTTTGTTTTTCAAGAGTTTAATCTTTTAGATACTTTGACTATCAGAGATAATATCTTTTTGCCTTTGGTCTTAGACCGAAAACCGTACACTAAAATGGAAAAAGCTTTGCTTCCCTTAGCAGAACAGTTGCATATTAAAGACTTACTAGATAAACGTCCAATTGAAATTTCTGGTGGTCAAAAACAAAGAGTAGCGGTAGCTAGAAGTTTAATTAATCAACCAGATATCCTCTTAGCAGATGAACCGACAGCAGCGCTAGATTTCCGAAATTCAGAAGATTTATTATCCCTCTTTGAAGAAATCAATGCTTTTGGACAAACCATCCTTATGGTGACCCACTCTGCAATGGCTGCCAGTCATGCCAAGCGTGTGCTATTTATCAAAGATGGTAGGATTTTCCATCAACTCTATCGAGGCAACAAAAGTCCTCAAACCTTTAGTAAAGATATCTCTTTGGCTATGAATGCTCTTCTAGGAGGAGGTGATGACCATGTTTTATCTTAAAATGGCTTGGCAGAATTTACTTAAGACCAAGAATATCTATGGACCATTTCTGTTAACGAGTCTGGTACTTTATATCACTTTGTGTTCTACCCTTTTGATCTTCTTTAGTCCTATTTCTGACGATATGTCTTATGGAAAATTTCTTTTAGGATTTGGGAGTGGAGTCTTAACCTTGCTATCAGCTATTTTAGTAGTCTATAGCTACCGTTTTGTTTTAAAACAACGTAGCAAGGAGTTTGGGCTTTACAATGTTTTGGGAATGAGTAAGAAAAAAGTTTCTTTAATATCGAGTATTGAAATACTAATTATATTTCTAGGCCTGCTTATTATAGGAAATATCCTCTCAGCTATCTTTTCTAACGCGCTTTATCTCATATTTGTTAACCTTATCCATTATGATCAATTGATCTTAACATTTACTCCTCAATCATTTATTCTAACTGGAATAACGTTCTTTAGTATTTTTATACTATTATTGGTTATCAATTTATTTGCGATTAGACAGTCATCGCCATTAGATTTATTCAAGGCAGCATCTAAAGCAGAACAAGAACCTAAAGGAAATATTGCTTTGGCTATGCTTTCTCTAGTCCTGCTGGGAATTGGCTATGGTTTGTCACTGACGTCAACAAAGATTGCTGCTTTAGCTTTGATTTATCGCTTTTTGATTGCGGTTGTCTTGGTTATTATTGGAACCTATTTATTTTATATCTCATTTACAACTTGGTACTTGAAACGCAGACGTCAAAATAAGGCTTATTACTATCAAACAGAGCATTTTATAACGGTTTCTCAAATGATTTTTCGCATGAAACAAAATGCGGTTGGATTAGCCAATATCACCATATTAGCGGTTATGTGCTTTGTTACCATTGCTACAACGTCATCGCTTTTCGGGAATACTGAGAATATGGTCTCTCAGCTCTTTCCCAAAAATACTGAGCTAGAGATTCATCAAGTTGAAGGAAAAACTAGCTTTGAAGCATTTGCCCAAGAGACGATTATCCCAGAACTAAAAACAGATAATAAAGATGTTATTGCTTATCAATCAGCTATGATTTCTATTCCTTTAACTCGTGATAAAGAAATCACTGTCAATGAGAAAACGATCCATAAACCTAAGGTAAGTAAAATGGGGTTTGTTTACTTGATTGAACAAGATGATTTTAGAAAGCTTGGTAATGATTTACCTCACTTAAAAGCTAATCAAACAGCCTTTTTCAAGCAAAAAGGTGATAGTAAACTTAAGAAACTGACGATTTTTGGGAAAGAATATGCTAATGTCAAAAACTTTAAGTCCGTTATCATGCCTGATGTTGTTAATACCTATAATTCTGGAGTTTTAGTTGTTAGTGATAGGAATCAAATGACTACCATCAAAAAGCACTTTGAAAATGTCGAAGGATTTGGTTATAACGAATCTTATAAGTTGTTTGCGGATTTGAAGGCAAAAGACTATCAAGCTTTAAAAGAGAAAAAAGGTGTTTGGATCAATACGAAGGGAGATACGGCCATAGTAGAATTGACACGAGAGTCATCATTTAAAGATGGAGTCTATAGTTTATTTGGTGGTTTCCTATTTACAGGACTTTTGTTAGGAACAGCTTTTCTCTTAGCTGCAGCTTTGATTATCTATTATAAACGTTATTCAGAAGGGGTTGAAGATCAAAAATCCTATCATATTTTACAAGAAGTTGGCATGTCCAAAGCTCAAGTTAAGAAAATCATTGGTTCACAAACCCTCATGGTTTTCTTCATGCCACTGGCTATGGCAATCAGCCATTTCTTAGTAGCGTTGATTATGCTCAAACAAATGCTCTCACTTTTTGGAGTAGTCAATGATCTGTTGATTTACCAAATTTCTGGAGGCGTCATTCTCGCCATTACCATTACCTACTATCTCATTTACCGATTAACAGGACGGTCTTATTATCACTTAATTGAAAGGTAGGAAAAGTAGCGATTTTTCGCTGCTTTTTTGCTAAAATAATCCTATGAGCAAGCAAGATAAACTATATATTATTGAGGATGATGCGACTATTGTCACTCTTTTAAAACAGCATTTTTCCGGTCATTATCAGGTCTTTTCAGTAACAAATTTCCGAGATATTAAGCAGGAAGTTGAAACTATCCAGCCTGATGTGATTCTCATGGACATAACTTTACCCTTTTTTAATGGTTTTTATTGGACTAGCGAGATTCGTAAGACGATGACAGTGCCAATTATCTTTATTTCTTCTAGTAACGATGATATGGATGCTGTCATGGCACTTAATATGGGTGGTGATGATTTTATCTCAAAACCATTCTCACTCAGCATATTAGAGGCAAAAATTTCAGCCTTTTTGCGAAGAAGTAAGCAATTTAGTAAAGATGAGCTTTCTTTTGCTGGATATGAATTACTAGCAGATGGCAGCCTTATCTCTGAGCAACATGGAAGTGTTGATCTATCCCCAACAGAGGCAAAAATTTTACGAATACTAATGACACATGATCAGCAAGTTATTGCTAAAGAAGACTTTTTAGAAAAACTCTGGCAAGATGATAGCTTTATTGACCATAATACCTTGAGTGTTAATATAACACGGCTTCGTAAGAAGTTAAAGAGTATTGGCTTTGATTACATACACACGGCTAGAGAAGTAGGGTATTTTCTCAAATGATCATAAATTATCTTAAAGAGTATGGACCTTGGTATGTCCTATACTTCCTAATGACCTTGACTTATCATCTCATGTTTTACCTTTACCATCTACCACACCACTATTTTCTTGCTAGTTTAGCGATGAATATGGTATTTTTATGTTTTTGGAGCATTCTGAGCTATCAGCAATTTAAACGCAAAATAATGACATTAGAAAACTTAAAAGCTATTGAGGATTTTCCAGAGTCACAAGTACCATCAGAAATCGCCTATCGTGAATTTTTCAGTCGTATAGTAGCAGTAGAAGCGCAGAAAGTTTTGGAGCTGAAACGTGAACAAGATGACCTGGAAGGTTTGGTTAAGATGTGGTCGCATCAGATGAAAATTCCTGTTTCAGCGATGTCATTGATGATACAAACCGATCATATCAACAAGTCAGACCTTCAGGTGCAGACTTTTCGCTTAGAACAAGATATCAATAATCTCTTAGCTTATCTCAAGTATAAAGCTGATAATGATGATTACCGTTTTTCCAAAATCTCCTTGAAGGCTTGTGTCAGTTCCGTTATCAAGACATTTAGTAGCCAATGTATCGCTAAAAATATTCAAATCACGCTAACCGGTGATAATCATCTGATTACAGATGATAAATGGCTATCTTTTGCTTTATCTCAAGTCATTGATAATGCCATTAAATATAGTTCTTTTGGGTCGGAAATTAAGATAAGTATCAAAGAGAAAAGTATTGAAATACAAGATTTTGGTATAGGGATACTAGAAGAGGATATTCCACGTTTATTTGAACTAGGTTTTACTGGTTATAATGGGCATGAGCATAAAAGGGCAACTGGCTTAGGCTTATACATGACTAAGCAAATTTTGGATAAACTAGGGTTCTCAATTGTCATCAGTAGTAGAATTAATTATGGCACAAAAGTAATTATTATAAAACATTAGTTTTTACATAAAAGTAGTTACGTAAAAAACTTCATTGCTAAAAATCAATCCCTATTCACAGCAGCCTCAACTACCAGATACCCATGACCAAAAGATTAATGGTCCAATAAAAACACTTTATAAATGTTGTACAGAAAAGTGGTTTTTTTCATACGCTTGACTTTTCGATTTAGATAATTTATACTTGTATCACAAACAAGAACAAGTTAGAAGGTTTTACTTAAAATTTGTTTAAGAAGGAGTCTTATGGATACGAAATTTTCAGTAGCCATCCACATTTTAACTATGATTTCGGAGAGTAAGGAGACCTTATCTTCTCAGGCATTGGCAACAAGCGTTGGTACCAATGCCAGCTATATTCGTAAGGTCATTGCTCTCTTGAAAAATGCCGATTTATTGATGTCACATCAAGGCAAGAGCGGATATGCCTTAACGAAAGCACCAGCAGAAATCAGTCTTTTAGACATTTACTATGCGACTCAAGAAGTGACTCAGGTAAAACTCTTTCAAGTGCATCAGCATGCCAATTTGGAATGTCCTGTCGGTAAACATATTGAAGGGGCAATCAATCCAGTATTTCAAAAGGCAGAGAGTCAGCTAGAAAAGGAGCTTGCCAGTCAAAGTCTTGCTAATGTCATTACAAATTTGTACCGTCAAGCAGGAGTTACCAAGTAAGTGCTTGGTAATTTCCTTTATCAAACTTGTATCTGTATCTAAAACAAATACAAAAAAATCACGATATTCTCTAAACGTTGTTTGGAGTTCCAACCTTGCAGGCTAGCTCTGCTATTTCCCAAAAAAAGAAAGAAGAAAAATCATGAAAGCAGCACAATTAAATGACTACAACAAAAACAATCTCAACCTCAAACTCGTTGATGTTCAAAAACCTGAGCCACAGGATAAGCAAGTCTTGGTCAAGGTGCTGACGGCCGGGGTCAATCCGTTAGACAATATGATTACCCGTGGTGAGGTCAAGATGATTGTTCCTTATAAAACGCCTTTGATAGCTGGCAATGAAGTGGTCGGATTAGTTGAAAAGATAGGCACTGGTGTGAGCCAGTTTACTGTGGGCGATCGTGTCTTTAGCCGTTTGCCGTTAGATAGTATTGGGGCTTTTGCTGAGTATGTAGCTGTGGACGTGGCTGCTCTAGCTAAGGTCCCTGAGTATTTAACAGATGATGAGGCAGCAGGTGTTCCTTTAACTGCTCTAACAATCATGCAGGCGCTTGACCTTATGGCTGCTAAAGCTGGGAAGACTATATTTATTTCTGGTGGGACTGGTGGTGTCGGTGCCATGGCTATTCCCCTTGCTAAAGCTAAAGGATTAACCGTTATCACTAATGGGGACATCAGCAATCGTGACCGAGTCTTGGCGCTCGGGGTCGATCAGTTCCTAGATTACAAGACTCAGGACTACACCAAAATCCTCAGCAATGTTGATTATGTTTTGGATACCCTAGGTGGCACTGAGACCGAGAAACAAATGGCTATTATGAAAAAAGGCGGTCAGATGGTTTCCCTTCGTGCTATGCCAAATGGTGCCTTTGCTAAGTGCATGAATTTACCTAAGTGGAAACAAGTCCTCTTTACACTGGTTGGTCGCAAATTCGATAAAATGGCTGACAAATATGGTGTTCACTATCACTTTATCTTTGTCGAAAGCAATGGGCAACAACTCCAAGAAGTGGCAGATATTTTTACCAAACTAGAGATTAAGCCATCTATTGATACGGTTTACCCTTTTGATGAGGTCAATGCTGCGCTGGATAAGGTAGCAAATGGACGCTCACGCGGTAAAACTGTTCTCAGCATGAAAGGATAACACATGGCTTATTTAGAAACCAAAAACCAGTACCTCACTGTACAAGAGAAAAACATTGCCTACCGTGAAATCGGCAAGGGAAAGTCAGATTATCCTTTGGTCATGCTAGTCCATCTCGCAGCAACCATGGATAATTGGGACCCTAAACTCATTGACCTTTTGACCCAAACACAGCATGTCGTTTTACTTGATTTGCCTGGTGTTGGGGCCAGCGACGGTAAGGTAGCAGGTACCATTCCAGAAATGGCAGAGCAGATGATAGACATTATCAAAGCCCTAGGCTACAGCAAGATTAATCTTCTTGGTTTGTCAATGGGTGGTATGGTTGCTCAAGAAGTTGTACGTTTGGCTCCGACTTTGGTGAAACGATTGATTTTAGTAGGGACTGCTCACTGTGGCGGACTTGGCATTGATAAGGTAACATCAACGACCTTCCGTTACATGGCACGGGCTGCTTTGCATCGTGTAGATCCTAAACGTTATATTTTTTATGGTCATGATGACAACGGCCGAGTAGAAGCAGATAAGGTGCTCAGTCGCCTAGCAAGTCGCAAGAAAGCTTATGCGGACAAAGATATGACTGTGCCAGGTTTTTTACGCCAGTTAAAAGCCATTAAAATCTGGGGGAAAGCCCCAGAAGATGACTTGCAGTTTATTCAACAACCAACCCTGACTGTCAATGGAGACAAGGACATGATGGTACCAACAGAAAATTCCTACATCATGCATGATAAGATTGTAAATAGCCAACTTATTATCTATCCTCATTCAGGACATGGGTCGATTTTTCAGTATGCGGACTGTTTTGCCAAAGATTGTGAAGATTTTCTAGGCATTTAATCTTCAATCAGTCTATAACAAATAGCCGCCATTTCTTTTGGAGAATAGTGATTTTTGTCTCCGATCCAGTCTGTTAGGATACGGCTGGTACCAGAAGCAACAAAGTAATTACGAATGCGGTCTATATCATTATTCTCCAGAAAAGCATCGGGTTGATAGCGGTAAATTTCTTCTTCGATAAGGTAACGGAGATTTTCTGATAACATCAGTTTAAAAAAGTCAAAATCGTCAGCGATAAATTCTAATAAGGCTTCAATCCCTTCCTGTGGATTTTTCTGAAAACGGACGACGTTGTGACTAGCCAACTGGGCAAATTTTTCCTGTAATATTGACCGAAGGACATCTTCTTTACTGTCATAATTACGGTAAAAAGAATTTCTAGCGACTCCAGCCTTCTTGACAAGGTCTGTAATAGAAATCCTGTCTATAGTTTTCTCTTTGAGTAACAAGAATAGGGCAGTTTCCAAAGCTTCTCGGGTTAGCTCATTATTTTCTGCATTGGAACGGTGGAGGTAACTTAAGTCTTTCATTTTGATGGCGCAAATCCTTTCTAATGTGCCAGCCGAGGCATTTTCGCTCCAAAATTAATCATTTTGATGGTACACTTGTATAGTTGAAAAGGAGAAAACAAAATGATATTACGAAAAACACTCGATTGGTTATTGGTGCTCTTGTCACTAGGCCTCTACATGGTCTTTCGTAGACCTATCATCTATACTGGAATCGCGATTACCGTGATGCTCTATCGCACTTACTTAGCTTATAAGGAAGGCAAAAGAGCTCAGTATTGGGCGGGATTGGTCAGCACTGGATTACTAGTATTAGGAATTGTTATCAATCGTTATCTCTTTAGTAGTTTGGCTGCATTGGTAACAGGACTGATAAGTTTTGGGCTCCTTTTCAGTGATAGTGATACTAAAAAAGCTTCAACTAAGAAACACAGCTTTTCCCAAAATGTCTTTAAACTACTGGGACAGAGCGTGATTGGTATTGCGTTACTATCTTTCATCGGATTAAACGTCACAGTGATTTATCCCAAATCAATCGTGCAGCTTGTGGGTGTTTGGTTTGGTCAAGAAGTCGTGAAACCAGAAAGCGTTGAAAAAAACAGTGATGGCACGGTTTATTATCGTAACCTTACTTACAAATCTGATTATAGCAATAATAAACTGGATATTTTCACAGCGCCAAATGCAAAAGGCACCATTTTTTATGTTCACGGTGGGGGTTTTGTTGGTGATGATAAATCTGCAAGAGAAGATTACCTTTTCCAATTTGTCAAAGAAGGCTACAATGCTGTTAGCATTAACTATGCTTTAGCACCAGAGGTGTCTTACTTAGCCGCGCAAAAGCAGGCTAATGAAGCGCTGAAATTTGTCGTTGAAAAAGCTGATGATTATGGAATAGATCCTAATAAAATCGTACTTGCAGGAGATTCTGCAGGTGGCCAAATTGCAGGACAACTGGCCAATATCCTAACCAACTCAGCTTATGCTAAGGAAGTTGGTCTTTTACCAGCTAACCAAGAAACTGATTTTATTCCGAAAGGTTATATTGCCATTTCGAGTTTAACTCACGCACCGAACTATTCGCAAACAGGATTTTTCCTTATCGATTGGATATTTGATGCCGTAGGCCGAGACTACTTTGGAACGACTGATGTGGCTCATTCGAAAGCAGCTATGCAAGCTTCTGTTCGCAACCATGTGACGTCTAAGTTTCCAGCCACATTTGTAACAGATGGTAATATCTTCACCTTTACTAAAGACAGTAAACAGTTTGTCGAATCGTTGAAAGCAAAAGGAATAGCAGTTGACAGCTATATTCCTGAAAAGTCAGAAGCAATCCTACCACATATTTTTGAAGTCGATGTGGATAATGATTATGCTAAGAAAGTTCATCAGGAACATCTAGCGTTTTTAGAAGATGTTTTATAGACTAAAAAGAATGGCTCTTCGTCAACGGTAGTGGGGACTTACAGCTAACATCTAGAGAGAATCGTTCCGGTTCTCTCTTTTTGGATGTTTAAAGCGATGAGAATTTCTGTTGTTGTTTTTACATAATTAAGTTTATGTAAATCATAGTTTATCTAAGGCATTTTTTTGCTCATCATTTACGATGTGGGTATAAAGGTCGGTTACCTGTGTTGAGGCGTGCCCTAGCTGATGACTAACAAGAACTTGGGATTTGGTAGCATCATAGAGTCTAGTAGCAAGTGTATGACGTAGTTTGTGGGGCGTTACTCTTATTTTAAAATCTTGTGAGTATTTGGCAACCATTTTTTCGATACTTGACGCATCGATACGATTAGGAATGCCACGATATTCGGTAAGAAAGAGAGCAGTATCTTGCTTTTCGGCTTTGTAACGATTCTTACGAATAGCTAAATAAGCTTCTATATAAGGTTTTGCAAAACCTGCAACATTAACTGAATCACGTTTCCCACCTTTTCGAGTCACTTCGATAACCATCATATTGAGGTTCAAATCCTTCAAATCAAGATTGACAGCCTCTGACAAACGTACTCCAGAAGCCAGCAGTAGGGCGATAATGGCTAGATCACGTTCTTTATTTTTTCGGAAAGATGATTTGGCACGATTGGAAAGTTTGTTCTCGTGTTCACAATTAATATATTCTAGGAATGCCATGGTCTCATCACCAAGAAAGAGTTTTTGCTTGATATTTTCAGCTCTAGAAGCTAGGGTTTCCTTTTTCTTTTTGGTAGCAACCTTTTTCATCACATTTCGATAGAAATATGGCTCTCCCTGATCATTTTCAACCTCCTCAGTCAAGTATTTAAAAAGACTAGATAAGGCTGATAAGGTACGGTTTATAGTAGTCTGAGAGACACCTTGTTTAGTCGAATAGGTGTTGAGAGATGGGCGTTCACGTAAATAAAGAACAAATGATTCCATATCTTTTTTGGTTAAATGCTCCAAAATAGACAAGTCAATATCAGCAAGCTTATCAGCATTTGAAATACCAGATTCAATTAACCATTCAAAAAATCGACGGTATTCTTTGAGGTATTCATACAATGTTGTAAAACTATAAGGAACAGCCAATTTAGATTGATAGTATTCTAGGATAAACCAAGGCATGATAGCTTTGAGATCATCGATTTTTTCCAGTAATAATTCACGTTTCATGGTAATATTTTCCTTTATTTCTATAAACAGAAGTATACCACACCCTTAGATGTTTTTCAAGAAAATTACAGTTTTTCGGAAAGATGTATGAGGGTGTTTTAAACAGATAACAAAAAATTTTTAGTATAGATTTCGCTCTAAAATCCTGTATTGTACATTTTAATTTCTTTTCCTTGATTTTAAGGCGTAAACTGGAAATATTTTAAAAAATAAAGTACATTTTTCAAATCATGTACTTTACGCTTCAATTATAGATGTATCATGGGTTTAGATCATCTTAACTCAATTGTTCATAAATTTTTAGTTTTTCAATTATGAGTGATTCTTTCAGCTGAAATATATTTTTTGAACATCATACTTTTTTGACATGTTTTTGATATTAATGTTTTATCTTGTCATACCTGCTATCTGTTTGTTTTCTTAGTTTGTCATTTGTCTTTGAAAATAGCAAACCTCCCCAGATATTTGAACAACACCCAATCGTTAGATTTTATATCTAACTGTTGAGGGTCATTACAATTCTGAGGAGGTTTTGACTTCTATTTTTCTTTTTCAGCAAATTTTTGACATAAAATTGGTGCGATAATTGCTGTGCAGACGACAACTAGTGAGGTGATAGCTGCTGATTGTGAGGCATATTCTTTCAGTTCTGGATTGCTTACGACCATAAGCAAGGGAACGGATGCTGATAAGCCTGCAACGGTTGATAGGGCTGTTGCTGACGCACCACTTCTTTTCAAGATGTATTTTTCGATTAAAATCAGTGGTAAGGCTCCGATGAGGTAGTACAGGATGGCCATCATGATTCCTGGTAAACCTGCTTTCATGGCTTCGAAGAGATTGATATTTGCTCCGACGCCCCAACCTAACATGATGATAATGAAGCCCATAGCTGGTGCCATGTGCTGGCTTAAATCGTGGTCAAGGTTACCGATAATAATACCAAGCACTAGAGGAAACAGGGTTGAAAGGATGGGCATAAAATTAAGTGGCGTTGGACTAGTCAGGCCGTAAATGAACATAGGAATGATTGGTAAGGCCATAACGGCTACTAAACCAAAGGCTGCTTGATCACTCTCATCGCCATAGTCTTTCATAAGGGCTAAAAAGAGAGTTGGGTTCATCGAGGTTAGGGTACAGATGAAGGCAATGGCGCTAAGTCCCCAGATACCATCAAGGCCAAAGAGTTTGATAAAAATAAGGCTTGCTACCGTACTAATAATAAAGCGAGCGAGGAGTAAAACACCGTAGTTTTTAAAAACTTGAGTCAAAGTTTTGAGTTTCAAAGTACATCCTGATAGGAAGACAGCTGCTCCTAGAATGAAATTAATAGCCTCACCTGAAAACATGGCTTGAGTTAGGCCGCCAATATTGAAAAAAGTTGGTGAGAAAGTATGGATAATGGCTGAAATCAGCATTGGAATCAAGAGAGTTCCGCCTGGGATTGATTTCATAAGTTTCATAAAAAGATAGTCCTCCGTGGGCTATGGCTAATGTTTAGCCTGTTTGAGATGGTTATAGATTTCTAAAAAAGAATCGACAATAAAGATGGATAAGGCAATGGCTCCAGAAACGAGGATGGATTCAATTAAGTTTTCTCCTGCTAATTTGGGGTTATCTTGGATATAATAATAAGCAATCCGATAGACACCAGCTCCGGGAACGAGTGGGAAAAAACTTGGAATATAAAAAACGGTTACTGGCGAGGCTAGTTTTCTTGCTGAAATTTGCGATAATAAAGCAATAACAATTCCTCCCAATAAGGTAGCGACGGCATTGTCTGTCCTCTCTAAAAATATAAGGTAGACTGTATAGCCAGCTGCTCCGATAAATCCAGTCTGATACACTAAATGTTTGGGTGCTTCTAAGAGTATACCAGCTGTTACGGTAGCGACGTATGCTCCTAGAATTTGAAAAAGAAAACTCCAAATCATGACATGATTCCTTTCGCAATAAAGAGGCCTAGGGCAACACCAACTCCGAGACTAACCGCAATGGTCAAAGCTTCAACAAATTTAGCCACTCCTGCTCCATAATCTCCTTTAAAAGAATCACGAAAACCATTAGTAAAGGCAGTTCCAGGGAAAAGTGGCATGAGTACAGAGATAATAGTGATATCTAAAGCACGGTCAGAGGCCCCAACAAATCTAGTTATAAAAGGCATGCAAATAGCTACTACCATAGTTGCAAAGATGCCATAGATAAAATCGTTAAGCTTTAACCAATCGCGTATCGGATAGGTTGCTATCAATAATAAAGAAGCAATGACTGATAGTAAAAAGGTGTGAAAATTACCGCCCAATAGGAGGGCAAAAGCCATGACTAATAAGACTGTTGCTAGATAGGTGCTTTTTGATGAATATGTTTTTCGATTGACATTATTAAGCTTCTGATAAGCCTCCCTAAGAGATAACTGACCGCTTGTCATATCTCTAGAAATCTGGTTGACATCATGAATTTTAGTTAAGTGAGTAGAGCGCTGCGAGATACGCTTGACATAAGTAATGGGTTCTGGAAAGTCAGGACCATCTAGGGTGATAAAAAGACCTGTCGTATTAGCGAACACATCTAAAGTTGGCAGTTGACTAACAGATAAAATACGCTCTACTGTTGTTTCCACTCGGTAGGATTCAGCATTCGATTCTAACATGATGATACCAGCTAGGGTAGCCACCTTAACCAGCATTTTGTATTGATTTTCTTCCATATCATTTGTTTCCAAGATAGCTTAAAATAGCTACTAAAGCAGCTTCTGTCCCTGTTTTGAGGGTTGGTTGAATAGCTGGCGCAAATTTTGGATTGTGGTTGGCATAAATATCCTGATCAGCTGTAAATCCACCAAAGCCCCAATATAAATAAGGAATACCAAGGGCTCTAGGAATGGCAGAAAAATCCTCAGAAGCCGTCAGTGGTTTGTAATTGATGACCTTTTCGTCACTAAAATATGCTTTAAAGGCACTTGCGACGTGTTCGGTGATTTCAGCATCATTGTCTGTTAGTGGGAAACTATCGTAGACGTCAATATCGGGTTCTGTTTCGCAGTTTCCTGCTTGGCATTCTGCGATAGTAATACGTTTAATGGCAGAAATTAATTGTTCTTTGACAGTTTCATCGTAAGCACGGATATTCAAACGTAAGATTGCTGTTTCAGGGATGATATTAGCTTGATTTCCTGCCTGGAAAGACCCTACAGTAACAACAGCGAATTGGAAAGGATCTACTTCACGCGCCACGATGGTCTGTAATTTGGACACAATGGCTGAGCCGATAACGATTGGGTCGATACTTAAGTTTGGCATGGAACCATGTGCTCCACGACCCTTAATCGTGATTTTCAAAGAAGCTGCTGTCGATAAAAAGGGACCTTCTTTAGTACCAAGATGACCAGCTTCTGGAGTGGTCAAGACATGCTGAGCGAGGGCTATATCTGGTTTTGGAATTTTCTCAAGCAGACCATCCTCCAACATCGCTTTGGCTCCTGCTGCTATCTCTTCACCTGGCTGAAAGAGGGCTATATAGGTACCAGACCAAGCTTCCTTATTATTAGCAAGTGCCCAAGCAGCTCCTAAACTAGCTGTCATATGCATATCATGGCCGCAAGCATGCATAACGCCATCAACTTTAGAAGCATATTCTAAACCAGTTTCTTCGTGAACAGGTAGAGCATCCATATCAGCCCTAAACAGAATGGTTGGTCCATCTCCGTTTTCTAAGATTCCAACAAGTCCTCCACCAATCTCTTGCACCTCATAATTTAATTTAGTCAATTCTTCTTTGAGAAAGGCTACGGTCTGTTTTTCCTGCATGGATAATTCAGGATTTTGATGTAAGTATTTGTACGTCTTTTCTTGCCAGTCTTTGATGGTATCTAGTGAATCTATAACTGTTTTGTAGGGCATAAGGAACCTCCTGTAGATTTTGATATGGTTATTTTAGTATAACATTTCTTAGCCATCTATTGTTGTTAAATAGTTTTAGGATAAGGCTTCGCCATCTCAAGAATTTGTTCTTTAAATAGTTTACAAAGCTGTTATTTTCTTTTAGAATAAATATTGTGAAGACTAACAAAACGAAAACAAAACAAGTTCTAACTTATTTTAAACCCTTTGATTATTTATTAATATCGCTGGCTATTATCCTTTCTTTTCTACCAGCTGCTTGGACAATCTATCAGAAAATTGCGACACCGCCATCATCTGGTTTAGTGGCTGTTGTAAAAATTCATGGTAAGGTGGTTGATACCTATGCGCTTGAAGAACAAGGACCGCACTTTGAAAAGACTTATCATCCAGATAAAGGTCAATACAATATTGTTGAGGTTGATGGTGATAGTATTCGTGTTAGAGAAGATAATAGTCCTGACCAGATTGCTGTCAAAACAGGATGGATTAATCAAGAAGGGCAACTATCTATCTGTCTGCCACATGATTTAATCATTGAAATCCAATCCACGAAAGATTCTTCAACAGAAGAAAATAAAGAAGAATTAATTCTTCCGTTGTAAGTAAAAGGCATCTCGCTGGCGCTACTTTCCAAAATAGAACTTTTAATAATGAAAAGGATTTAGTTTTAAATGACATTGGACTAAATCCTTTTTTAGTATTTTCAAAACCCCAATTGTCAAATTAAGTTAGACCGTTTATATTGCTCAGAAAAACTTGATAATGGAGTGAGTGATGTTATCGTTAAAAAATCAAAAAAGAAGACAGTAGCCTAAAAAGGATTACTGTCTCAGTAAAAATGATTGGCAAAAGTAGTCTTAGCAATAGAATAGGAGAGTAACCTATTCTATTGCCGTTGCATCTTCTTCTACCACGCCATCGTCTTCATTTGTTGATTCTGGTGTCTGTTTTTCGACATTAGGCTCCGTTTGAACATCAGTTGATTGATCTCCTGATGTCGCATTTTCATCTTGGTTATCTGAACTATCGGTCTCACTATCTTGGGATTTTGGTTTAAAGATTGGGAAGTTTACGCGATTGATTGATTTCTTTTCACTAGATTTATCATCATTAGATTCATCAGCTTTGATTTTTTTATTTCGTTCAGCCTTGACTTCTTCAGCAACCTTCTTAGCTTGTGCTAGTTCAGATTCAGATAGTTTTGTGAATGGAATATCTCGCAGAGATCCCCCTTTTGCACGTGGAATGGTATAAGAATCATTCCAAATAATAGTTTGTGGGTCACGAATATCTTCTGGATCAAAGATATAGCCATCATTTGTTGCGTAACGCCCTTCTTTGAGTGCTTGTTGTACTTCTTCAATGGTATGAATTATTTGCCAGTTTTTCATACCTGTACGCTGATCTTTTGGAGTTGAGCCAGCGATATATTTGATTTTGTTAGCATTGAATGTTTTTTTGTCATTATGCCCAGGATCAATCCAGGCATCAGGGCGTACTTCAGGATGTTGCATGAGGTATTTAACCGTTGCAATTTGTTCCTTCTTCATGTCTTTGTAAAAGGCGATATGTATATGATCAATATGAGGAATAACAAAACGATCTCCTAAATCAACTGTTGCGTTTTCTGCATGGAGTGGAATATCATCGAGATTGACATATAGTCCTGGCTCTAATTCACCTTCTTTTGGTGCGACAATATCATATTTATAGTCTCCATTTTTTAATTCAGCGAGTTTTAATTCTGCAAATGCACGTTGTGTATTATCTAATTGTTTCTCATCATAGATATATTCTTTACCATCCTTAAGAAGGATAAATGAGCCATCTTTCTTGTTGATGACGTTGTTTGCATCAAAGGCTGGTTTTTGGCCAGTTTTTTTAACTTGCTTATCTTTTTCGATAGCAACTTTTTCGTTATTTTCTGTTACCCATTCGGCAACTTGATCTAGTTCATACTGCTCAAGCTCTCTAAATGGAACCTCATGAAAATGATTGCCATGCTTTGCAGTAACACCAGAGCTATCAACTTCAATAATAGAGCCTTTAGAGAAAACATAACCATCGTCTGTATCATAAGGTTTACCATCAAAACCTTTTGGACTAGCTTCGATTTCCTTACCTAAGAATGTATGGATAACTTTCTTAACGACTTGGTCTGATTTATTTTTAGGTTTATCTGATGTCTTAGTTGGCTTATTTTGTTTGGTATTATTAGCTTTAGGAGGTGTTTTCTTATTGTTTGTTTGGTCTTTATGCTTATGATTGCTATTTTGTCGCTTACTGATGTCGTTAGCTGATGGTATCTTTTGCCCATTTGATTTAGCGCTCAATACAGCTTCTGTAGCTTCAATTTCTTCTCGTGTTAATTGATTAAACGGGATGATATGGAAATGATCTCCATGTGGAATAACATAACCAAAATTTTTTTTCTTTGTTACTTGACGCGGATCAAATACTAAACCATCCTTTTCAGTATGTCGTCTATTTTTTGGTAATTTGTACCAAGCATTTAATTTTTGTTCTAAGTAAGACAACTGATTATTAGATGAAGGGTTATGACTATGGGAGATGCGTTCGCCACTATTTAAGACATTTCCATTACCATAATTAGCACTGTCCTTATTAGGATAACTAGCACCAAGATGGACACTGTTACCGTTCTTATCCTTAACAACCATCTGTTTAGTAACAGGTGCAGTGGCATTTCCTCCGCGACTAGTAGAGGACACTGCTGTTACTTTTTTACTACTTCCCTTAAGGTAATCATTAGCTGCTGCTAATTCCCAACCTGCTAAATCACCTTTTGGAACATAGTGGAAATGGTCTCCATGTGAGACAATGAAGGCATCTCCAGTATCTTCAACAATACTCTCAGGTGTAAAGACATAGCCGTCGTCGGTGGTATAACGCCCCTGTGCATTCCGGTGTCCTGAACCAGAGAAGATATTGTCTGACTTATTAGCTTTTCCACTGCTGCCACTTTTACCATTAGAAGCTTGTTGTTCTTTAATTTCTTCTTTGGTACGGACACTATCCCGAACATTGGGATCTTTTAAGTATAGGTAGTATTGACCATTTACTTTAATAATGAAACCATCCTTATGCTCACTAATAATATCAGATTGTCGTAACTGATAGTTAGGATCGTCCATAAGCAATTCTTCACTGATTAAGGCATCGAATGGAACTTTACCGCTATAGTAATGGAAATGGTCACCATGTGAGGTGACATAGCCATCATCTGTAATTTTAACAACGATTTGCTCAGCATCAATACCTTCTTCAGCGTTTAATTTTTTAGTCTGTTCAGCTGCAGGTCCACTGGCAGTAGCATCTTTAGCGATTTGCTCCACACCATCAATATACTTAATACCTTCATCGTCTCTGGCTTGATAGGCAGTAATAGCAAAACCAGTACCTAATAGTAAGGCGGCAGATAGGCTACCGACTATCAGTGCTTTTTTATGTTTAATAGTCATTGATATCATTTATTCCTTTCATTTTATTAAAGAGTAAGACTATATGACAAAGTGTTTTCTTAGCTATTTGGAGATATCTTGGAAATGATATCAAACCTCATATTTTTTTATTTTTTATCAGAAAGCAATATCAGTGATTGAATCAGATTTTAGTCTATTGTTGTTAGTTTATCCAAGCTTAATGATTATGCGATTATCTATCATCTTAAATGTCTATAGCAACTTGCTGTTCATTGATGTTTTGTGCTTCTACTAATCAACTTCTTCGTATCACTAGTAGAAAAAATAAAGTGTTCCCCAATTTTCGGCTTTAGTTCTGGAGAACATTTATATCCCAAGCAAAAAGCTCCCCTAGCTACTTTTCTGCTAAATCATTGGCAATTATATCTAAAGTTTTATCTAGATTTTCCAAAAAGGTCTTATCATTTTGAGGGTCTGCTTCTAACGGATCTAATGTTTTGACTACCACACCTGTTGCATCTGCGATAACTTTTGCTTTCTTATTAGACGTCTGAGGTTCTGCAAAAATTGTTTTGATCTTATTTTCTTTAACAAACTCTAAAATCTCAGCAATTCGACGTGGACTTGGTTCCTCATCCTCAATTCCAGCAATACCTAATTGATTCAACTGATAGCGGTTAGCAATGTAACTAAATGCTGTATGCTGTGTTACAAAAGTACGCTTCTTAATATTTTTAAAACGCTTGTCGTATTTAGCAAGCAGGTCCAAAGCCCTATTTTGGAATTCCTTGGCATTATCAAGATATTTTTGTTTATTCTTAGGATCAATTTCCCCAAGTTTTTCAGCGATGATTCCTGCTTCATCCGAAATAAGTTGTGGATCCAACCAGGAATGTGGATCATATAAAGATTTTTCATCGATACCATCTGTTGCTTCGATGTCTTCAAGACCTTTAACTTTCTGTAATTGGATACCGTCAGTACCTTCAATAATTTTAACAGTCGTTTTTTCAAAGTTTTCTTTTAAATTTTTTGTCCACCCTTCAAGTGTGCTTGAATGATACACAAAAACATCTGCATCATTAATGGCTCTAACATCAGCAGGCGAAGGCTCGAAAGAATGGATGCCATTTCTTGAGCCAATCATACGAACATCATTGATATCGCCAGCAATTTCTTGAGTTATAGCATAAATAGGATAGAAACTCGTCACAATTGATAATTCTTTTTTCTTGGGATTTAAAACAGTATCACCACGGCTGCAAGCACCTAAAAAAATGAGGCTAATCATTATCAAATAAATACATGCCTTAACCCTTATTTTTCTCATTCCATCAACTCCTAATCTTTTGGAATCGTAATTCTTTTACGATACTATCAAAATACCTAACAATATCTTTTACACAATAAACAGGTAAATTTTTTATTAGAATACAAAATAAATTAGTGTCTTGTTCTATTCAATGTGATGTCTTTTGATAAGGATTAATGTCATTGCAGCAAAAATCAACTTTAAGACACTATTCATTATATTTAAGAACTGTTGAAACTTTGTTTATTATTCTAGAGGCAATTTATTTGATGATTATTTTTCACCACAAGATGCCGTTAGGATTTTGTTTTTACAATTAAGTTAACCGGTTAACTATTGAAGTTTATCAAAAAATGCAAAAACTAGCAAGCATAAATTCATAATAAAAACAACATAAGGGTAAAAACAAAGCTAAAAGGACTAGTTCTGTGCAATACAGAACTAATCCTTTTCCTTGTTTGTCCAGATTTTTGAAGCCAGTAGACTATGAAATGAGTGTTTTTCTTAAAGATGAAAAATGATGGCTATGAGTAGGGTGACAAGATACATGATTGAAAAGAGAACGAAGTTTTTTATGGACATGACAAAGGTTAAACGTTTTATCTGCTCTTTTTGAAAAGCTTTGAGATGTTTAGCGTATAGTGGTATGATAACTACTCCTGCTACCCCAACTAGAGGTATTTGCCCAAAAATAATACCTAAGTACCAGACTACCCATGGCAAAATACTTAAGAGAGTATAGAGTTTTATACCATTTTCTTTGCCAATGTAATAGATCAGTGTCTGACGCTCATTTTTAAGGTCTTGCTCAAAATCACAAAGATTATTGGCTAACATGATATTTGCGATAAGGCAGACAAAAGGTAAGCTTAACCAAAAGATAATCATCGTCTCAAGCCAATGCCAATCAATGCTCATCACGGGTCCTGCCCAATGGCTGGTTAATAAACCGTCAGGATTTTGCACAAAAATCGCTAGGAAAAAGATTCCAAATCCCATGGTAATCCCGGAAAAAGGTTCTCCAAGTGGTAAACGAGAGAGGGGAAATGGTCCAAAGGTATAGAAAATCCCGATCAGGAAACACAGTCCTCCGATAGGAAGTAAGAGGATATCTGTTCGATAGACGAGCACTAAAGAAACGAGTGATGCAAAAATAAGTAAGGCGATGATAATCTTAACCATTTGCTTGTAGTCAAGATTATGTTTGCCGATGACGTTATCTTTTCTCTGATAAGCCATATCGACCGCTTTTTTATAATCCATAGTGTTATTGATTGCTGTGGTACACATATCAAAGCTAAGAACAGCTAAGAC
Source organism: Streptococcus pluranimalium (assembly GCF_002953735.1). Taxonomy (NCBI): domain Bacteria; kingdom Bacillati; phylum Bacillota; class Bacilli; order Lactobacillales; family Streptococcaceae; genus Streptococcus; species Streptococcus pluranimalium. Next base: position 978,085 of record NZ_CP025536.1, read on the forward strand.
GAATAAGATAGTACTTAGAAGATTAAATCGTTGGTAATGAAAAACCGACCAAAAGATCCCAATAAGCATGGGAAAAAAACTGGCTACTTTTGTTCGTAATTCAACAAATTCAAGAAAGATAGGTAAGGTGAGATGTTTATTTTTCGGTGACAAGGTGGTACTCCTTATTTCTTAATGTAAAGTTATCTTTAAGCCCCTTACTAATGTGAATCCCATTTTCTTTATCAATAAAGACAGCTTCGACCCCTTCCATATCATCAATCAGCTTGATGCCGTCTTTAATGCCTAGTATAAATAAAGAGGTAGATAATTCATCTCCCTGAAGGGAAGTTTTTGTGAAGACAGTGACGCCAGAGATGTCATTTTCAACGGGATAGCCTGTCTTAGGATCCATGATATGGTGATATCGTTTACCGTCTTTCTCAATGTATCGTTCATAAATCCCTGAAGTTACGATAGAACTATCTTTAACATGAACTGATCCCACAGTATCTCCACGAACTTCGTCTGGATTTTGAACCCCGATGTTCCAACCTTTGGGATCATTGGGTGATTTTCCAATAGTAAGAACGTTCCCACCTAAATTGATAATAGCTGTTGTGATACCATGTTTTTTGAAGATTTTTTTGACGCCATCAGCGATATAACCTTTTGAAATTGCGCCAAGTTCTAAGGTCATTCCTTTTTTGATATAGACGGTCTTCTTCTTTTTGTCTAAGGTAATATCCTTGTAGTTGATGTAGGGCAGTGCGTTCTTGATTTCTTGATCGCCTGGTACCCTAGCAACGTCATCCCCGATTCGCCAAAGATTGGTTACGGCTCCAATAGAGACGTCAAACTTTCCTTGGCTTTTTTTAGACATACCTTGTGCTGCTTCGATGATTTCGAAAGTTCTAGGATCGACCTTGACGGCTTTTTTGCCAGCAGCTTGATTGATTCGATAGACATCTGCTCCTTTTAAGTTGGTTGATAGCAGTTTTTCCATATTTTTGATGTAATCAATAGCTTCATCCATGACTTTTTCTTGGTTCTCATGATAGATGCTTAATTGAACAACGGTGTGTAATAGGGACTCCGTCCGTGTTTCAGGATCTTTGACAACAGGTAAACTTTGCTTATCATTTGCCGATTTCTGACATCCTACTAAGGTCATTACAGAGACTAGGAGGATAAGGAATGGCCACAATTTTCGTTTCATAACTTCCAATTTCCTTTCTACATAGTAAGAATATCACAAGAAAAAGAGTGAAACAAGCTCTTTCTTATCGAAATGGAGACTTGTCTCACTCTAAGCTATATAACATTTCTCGATTACTCTGCTGGCAATTCGATTGTTACTGTTTCAGTGTTTCCTTCTTCTGCTGCTTTAAGCAATTCTTTCGTTGAAAGTTCGAAGTTACTTGATGTATGTGTTGCACCTGATACAACTTCTACATCGTCAACATTTTGTTTGTCAACAAGTTCTTTGTTCAATTGTTCTGTAGCTTCTTTAGAAGAAACACCTGATTTTGCTTTCATGTTTTTGTTGTATTCTTCGTCATCAGCTTTTTTCTGACCATCTTTGTTTTCATAACCAAAGTCTGATTCTGTGATTTTACCATCTTTTACAGTGATCGTGTGTACTACTTTCCATCCACGTGAATCGTAGTCTGATTCAGCTTTATAAGTACCATCTTTTAGGTCAGCTGAAGTTGCATCGCTAACGGCTTTTTTAGTATCTTCAGCTTTTTTACTTACTTCAGATTTAGCTGTGTCTGCTGTTTTTGAAGCATCTTTTGCTGTATCACTTCCACAAGCAGCAAGTGTTAACAATGAACCAAAAAGTAATGTTCCATAAATTAATTTATTTTTCATAAGAAATCCTCCTGAAAACTTTTTATGAATACATTATATCACAGGCTATGTGAATTGTCTAACTTTTTTTGAAAGCCTTTTCTAGTTTTTTTGTTGATGTGAAATCTCAGTCAAAAAGTATTACTTAAAACTATTGTGAAGTTATTTCAAGTTAGTCACTATCATGATGGTGATAATGATAAAGTTGGATATTGCTATCTTGTTGAGGAAATGTTTTGGTAAAGTGGAAATGATGATTCTTGTTATCCTTGCTATTCTTAGCATCTAAAGTGAAAAAACTATTCCCAGAGATTGCCATATACTTGAGAATATCATCTACCAAAAAAGTTAATGGCGTTGTAAAGGTTGAATAACGGTAGTATGCCTCTTCGAATGCCTGATAACTTTCAGAAAAATAATCGATTTGTAGACGATTGTGATACATATCTTGTCTAGCCACAATAATCACTCCTTTTTTACAATGATATTAATGATTTGCTCTATGTTCAGCTTACGATAATGGTCATTTTCCTTTAAAAGAAAAGATTGGTTGTCGAAACTACTGACCCTACCAGTATAATGATAACTTTTATGATTGTCGTGGTAAGTAATGGTAGCTAGGTTTCGTGAGCTATAAAGCTGTATTATTAGCCTTAATGTTTCAGAATGCGTCAAAGAGGATTGCCATTCCTTCTTTGATTTAACTTGCGATAGTGAGCTGCTATGTTCTGACAAGAAGAATCCTGACCACTTTTGCATGCCAGCATCCTGATAGTTTCTAGCTGAGGCAAAAGGAAGATAGGAACGGTCAACCATTAGCTTAAACCATCCAATCCACCTGTTGAATGTCCACCAACTAAACGACTTCTTTCAATGCTACGGGAGGCTTCTAGTAATGCTGTTGCTGGTAATAATGATGAAAATCCAAAACGCTCCCTAATGCGATCAACTGTCTCCTCCAACTGTTCCTCCTTCTCCTCTCTTTCAAAATCCTCAAAAAGTGAAATCGAGCGACTGCTATCATTTGAAAGTTTGCCATAGCTGATACCAATATTGCGAACAGCTCCTCCTTGGTAATGCTTTCTAAAAAGATAAAGAACAGTGCCAATTAATGCTTTGGTACGGTGGGTTGGGTCAATGCTTATCTGAGTATGAATATTTTTGTGCTGATCTGTCTTAGAATAACCAACATAGAGACTGACGAGACTAGTATGATACTGTTTTCGCCTTAAACGGATGGCAACTTGTTCTGCCATCTCAGATAAAACCAGTTCAATATCCTCTTGTCGATGGTAATCCTTAGGTAGGACTTGGGAATTGCCAATAGAGCTTGATTTAGGCTTATATGGATTGTGAACATTACTTTCATCAATCCCATTGGCATGAAAAAATAATTCAAGTCCCTTGTACCCCAACTCTTTTTTTAAAAGGTCGGGATTAGCATTTGCTAATTCCTTAATAGAGCAAATACCTAACAAATAGAGGCGTTTTTCCATCCGACGACCAATTCCCCAGAAATCTGTCATTTGACTAATTCCCCAAACCTTGTCTTCAACATCCTCATAGGACCAATTGGCTCTCATAGTAGTCGTATGTTTAGCTTCATTGTCTAAAGCTAATTTAGCTAATAAGGGATTACTGTTAGACATACCAATGGTGGCATAAATCCCTGTATTTTTCCAAACATCTCTTTGAATTTGAGCAGAGAGCATATCTAATTTATCCTTGCGAGACAAGGTGTGATCTTTAATAAAATAATTAAGTGAGCTTGTTAAATCAATAAAACCTTCATCGATAGAATAAGGCAGGATGTCGTCAGGACTTGCGTAATTTTTAAAAATATCTTGGATGAGCATGTTTCGTTTGATATACTCATCCATCCTTGGAGGAACAATGATAGTAGCCCTCGCCCAAGCTTCGATAAATCGAACATAGGCAGGATTGGTTGGTAAATTCAAGCGCTTAGCATTTTCATATGAAAAACGTCTCGTGGTAACGTCAAAAGGCAAATCATAACTACGACCAACATTAGATTTACCAAAGACCTTTTTAAAGATGGGAGATGCTGCTAAAATAAGTCCTTTAGAGTTTGCGGCATGACTCATCACACATAGAGATGTGCGAAGAGGATGAAGTCCTCTAGCTACACATTCTACGCTAGCATAGAATGATTTCATGTCAATAAAAGCAATATCAGATATCGGCTCTTTTGAATAATCAAAATATCCCATTCGCTAACCTCGTTTCATGAGTTACTGAGCTTCTACTGGCATAAAGTGTCCAATAATTTTTCCGACAATACGTGGTTCTTCCTCATAGGGGGCAAACTTATCAGCGTATTTGCGGTTGATAGATACTAAGCGTAGTCCCTCTTCTTCACGATAGACCCTTTTAACATAAGTTTGTCCATCCCAATCTACTGCATAAACAGCTCCATCGTAGTCAAAACCAGTCTGTTTAATCAAAACAACCTCGCCATTTAAATAGGTTGGCTCCATAGAATCACCAAAAACCCAGGACGCAAAGTCATGGTCAAGGCGTTCTTCGTAAAAAACTTCATCATAATTCCCGTCATTAAAATACGTATAGCCAGTACCTGCTGATAAACGCTCGTAGACCTTGTAAGCATATAATTTCTGCTTAGCCTGTGAAATCGGAATAACGTTCTGTTGTTGCAATAATGATTTGCTATATGCGACAGTTTTTTGCTTATTGTCGGTATTAAGCTGTAAGTAAATATCGACAATCTCGTGTTCTGATTCAAAATAAGAAGGAGAAACCTCTAAAATATCAGCTAAATGTTGTAGATGCTTTTGGTTGGGTCTTGTTTTACCAAGCTCCCAATTAGTATATGACGGCCGTGAAATCCCTAATAATGCTGCAACTTTAGCCTGCGAAAGGTTTTTCTGAAGTCGTATTTCTTTTAATTGATGACCTAAAAACATATCTGCTCCCTTATGTAGTTTATAAACTACATATAGTTTACTAAAAAAAGTGCCCTTAAGCAACACTTTTTAATGTGAATGACTGACATCACGTAGAACCCCATCCTGCATCTCATATACCTTATCACACTCTGCAATCATCCGCTTGTCGTGTGTAACCATGATGATGGCCTTGTTTTTTTCTTTACTTTCTTTGGCTAAAAGTTTGACGACGTCATAGGCTCTTTCCGTATCCAAACTAGCTGTCGGTTCATCAGCTAAGATTAGGACAGGGTCATTATATAAAGCGCGTGCGATAGCCACACGTTGGCGCTCGCCTCCTGACAATTCTTCGGGTAATTTATCCGCTAGATGTGAAATACTGAGATCATTTAAAAGCCCTTCCGCTACTTCGGGACGACTGGACTTATTGATTTTATCCACTAGCTGCAAATGTTGTTTAACAGTCAAAAAGGGTACTAAATTTGAAGCTTGTAAAATAAATCCAATATCTTGAAAACGTCGTTTAGAACGCTTTTTCTCAGATAAGCCTGAGTAAGAATTGTTATTGATAAGAACCTCACCACTGCTTGGTGTTTGCAGACCACCAGAAATAGTTAAAAAGGTTGACTTTCCTGAACCAGATGGTCCAATAATAGCTACAAATTCTCCTGCTTCCACTTGAAAGTTCGTTTCTTTTAGAGCTGTGATCGTTTTAGAGCCATCTTTGAAGGACTTAGTGACTCCTTTTAAGCTTAATACTGACATGTTTTTCCTTTCTAACTAATGGCAACAAGGGGATCAATTTTGGAAACCGATCTGACAGAGAATAATGTTCCCAAAAGTGCGAAAATAATCAAGGCTAAACCAATAGCTCCATAGAGTGTCCAATTGCTCTGAAACGGCACTGCTGCAGGTAAAGCAAGGGAGCTGAGCCAAGTTCCTAAGAGCCCCAAACTAGTCCCAATAAGGCTCAACAAAAAGGTTTGAGACATGACTGCTCCACCGATATAACTACTGGAAATCCCTTGAACTTTCATAACTCCAAAAATAGGAGCTTTTTGGATGGTCAAAACATACATAAAAATACCGATAACAACCGAAGCAATGATAATCAAGAATCCAATCATAAATCCAAAAGTCAAGTTTTGGGCATTATATCCAGGCAACTTTTTAATGAAATCAGCTATTTTTAAAGATTTCAAATCCTTGGGATAATCAGTTGCTTTACCTTTTACAACGAGAGCATTAATTGGTGATTTAGAGCTATTTTCTCCATATTTGACTTGATTAAAAGCCCTTTGATTCATATATAAAACAGGCGCTACACTGAACATGGCATTGTCGGTGTAACCCACAATCTTTAAGGTCTTGTCAGTGCTAGCTAGTTGAAGTGTCTGACCTATCTTGAAATCATTTTCTTGAGCAAGCGATTGGTCAATCACCACTTCCTTGTCATTTTTGAATAGACGACCTTGCGTGATGTTAGGTGCTAGAAAACTTGTCTTTTCAAGGCCAAATAAAGAAACCTTTTCTTTTTCATCGTCTGTAGAATCATTTTTTGTCCAGGCTGAACTTGCCATTTGACTTAAAGGTGCTAAGTTATCTGCTTTGACTTTATCAGCATCCTCTTTTGAGATGGTTGAAGCAGACAGAAGATCATTGGCTTCCTTGTTTAAAAGGATAGTATCAGCCTGCCATTTATCGACAGCAGAACGATTATCTTGCATAAGACCAAAAGCTAATCCAGTTAGAAAAAACATAAGATAAGCGATTAGAAAAAGCAAGCCTAAAATAAGACCATATCTCAATTTAGCATGTTTAATTTCATTTAAAGCTAGAAACATAATTGACTTCCTCTGATAGATAAATTTGAGTAATTCTCGTAAGAACTAATTTAGAACTATTATAGTTCTCCTGAGAACTAAAGTCAATTAAAACTACTTAATCATCAAAAAAGACCAGAATAATTCTGATCTTTTCAGGGATTATTCGGTGACAGTTAACTCTAGAGAACCGACGCCACTACCGTAATCAACACGATATAAGCCTTTTTCCAAATGCGGTGGAATGATGAAGGTACCACTTGATACTTGCTGTCCTTTTTTGAAGGTTTTACCGTGATTAGCTAATTTTTTAACCAACCAAGTAACAGAGTTCAAAGGATTTCCTAGCACTTCTGCTGACGTTCCCTTATCAATTTCTTGACCATCTTTACTTAAAACGCCCGAGATATTAGCCAAATCTTCAACAGTGAAGTTGCCTTTGACATCCTGTTCCTGTCCATAGACAACGCGCCCACCAACGGCACAATCTGAAACCACTAAATATTTGTTGAGTTTAGGGAACCAGTTCTTAAAGCGTGCATCTGGCACTTCAATTCCTGGGGCAATAGTTAATTTCTCCAGAAGGTCTTCTGGTGTATCATCAACTGATAAATCTTCTTTAGCACGGAAAACTAATTCAATTTCAATCAAAGGTTCCAACAAATCTGATAGAGACAAGGTTAGAGGTCCTTGGACAAATTGCGTCACTGTTTCTTGCCCATAGAAGGGCTCATCTGAATCAAACATCCGTTGTGTCTCCTCACTGGTCAAGCTAACCTTATAACCTTGTACTTCTTCTTGACGAAGAGCAACAAAGGCATCTTGAACATGATAAGCTGTTTCATAATCAGTAACTTTACCTTCTAAATCAGCCATTTCTAAAGGGTCTTTAAAAGTTAAAGCATTAAATAATTGATTTGCTAAATCTGCAACTAAAGGTTCTTTTGTCGTAGTCATAATATTTTCCTTTCTAAAATCAAGTGACCTTAACCAACCCAACCAAGGGTATTAGCTAAGAAGAATATTGCAAATCCTATAAGATAAGTCAAACCAACGATAGAACGTGCGTTACGGCGATGTGACAGACGTTTCTCTTTGTTGTAAACAAATGTGTAGTTCAAATACTCAAAGATCGGTATTGTCAATATACATGGAACCGTAGCTTTAAAACGCTTTTCCAATCAACTTTTTTATCATAGGCAATCACTTCTAATAATTATCAGATAATTCTGATAAGTGATAGTTGTTATTATATGACATTGGGAGATAGAAATCAATATCATTTTCAGAAAAAATAGAAAAATCAGGAAATTAATGAACTTTTTCCTGATTTTTCCTGTTTATCCAATTAAACTTTTAAAGAAGTCAACAATTTGTTGCCAAATACCTTTTCCTTGTTCAATGGCCTTATTGGCATCAAAATTAACATCTATACCTTTGAAACTACCGTCTGCTTTAGAAACAATACTGTCTTTTAAGTCATTCAAGGTATTAACAAAGTCGCTGTTACTAATAATTCCGCTATTTGACAAATTAAGAGCAAAATTGACGATTAAATTCATCTGACTGTCGCTGATGCTAGATTTTAGGTTATAATTCTCCAAAGTGTCTTCGACAATTTTTTGGACATCATCCTTAGTTAATCCTTTTCCTGCCTGCGCAACTGCTGATTTGATATCAGTCAGAGCGACATTGAGCTTATCCGCATCGTACCCCTCTTTGCCTTGGTTTTCTTGGTTAATATCCGATAAAGTATTGAGCTCTTCTTGGGCTAGCTCTTTACTTTCATCAGATACCTGGGCACCATTTTCTTCTAAGGAATAGTAAATACCAGCCAAGGCTGATTCTCCAGTTACAGGAATCGGTGCTGCAATTTCAATATCGGCATGTTGAATACCCAAGGTAACCGCAGCATTGCGATACATGTCTTCAGTAACCTTTGTAATATTTTCAGGTGTTACAATACTAACATTTAGCGTTTTAGAAGCTCCTAACTTTTTAATTTTAACCGATGAGTATAATTGTAAACTGCTATCATCTGCAACATCCATGATTTTAGCGTAACTACTTGTGTTTAAGGTCTTTAAGTCAGTATCTTTGCCTTCTTGATAATTCAATAAACGAAGCGTTTCCTCCTTTTGGGAATCCGATAGAGAGTAACCTAGCACATAATCTGGCTGCACATAGCTTTCGTCAATAACAGACTGCACCTGACTTTCTGCTAAAGCAACACTTGAAAATGATAGTGAAGCCATAAGAATCCCTGCTGTTGTTACTTGTTTTTTGATAGACATATTTTCCTCCATACGCTCCTTGACGATTTTCGTAGATTAATGTTAGTCAAGGAGATTGATGATATTATTATAGCATCTCAACCTTAAAGAAAAGTTTCAAAAAGACAAAGCTGGGCAAAAAATTCAACCTTTCAATATAGAGTTCGTTTTAACATCCTAATGCAGTGGTTGGGAGAAATGCTTGGCGATTTATCATTTTTAGCCTTTCCCTTGCACAGCTTCTCAGGGACTTCAGTCCTAAGCAAGCGCCGATGAATGGCTACTTCGTTTGTGTTTTACGTTCGGCACCAGACCTAGAACAGTAGACAGTTTCAGGTTTGAGCCTTAAAACAAGACAGTGACGATAAATTCTTTTTAGTTAAAGGGAGTTTTCCCCATCCCCAAAAATGATACGAAAAAAGAACCTTGTCGTAACAAAGTTCTTTGAACTGTTAACTCTATTAGAGAACGATTTGATTATAAGACGTATTGAAAGCTTTATGGATGTCATTGGAAGCTTCATCGTAACGACTTTCTTTCTCAAGGATAGCATTAACAATCGTACGTTCTGTTGCTTCAGCATCTGTACAAGTTACTAGTGTTAACTCACTTTTACCTGCATGATCATCGATGACAGCCACTTCTGTAGGTGCTACAACATGGACATTAGTGATTTTATAAGTGTAGACCTTGTCCTTGTCTGTCAGATAGATTTTCATACCATTTTTAGCACGATCAAGTGGTGAGAACAGCATTTCAGACGAACCAGTCATTCCAAAGACGTGGTGACTAGCTAATGCGTAGTTATTTTCCCCACCCATGACTTGATTTTCCTTCATGGTTCCAGCACCATAGGTTAGTTCCGTATTACCTAGGCCTTTAAAAATGGGAAGATTAATGCCGACATCTGGTATCGCTATACCACCGATAACAGGTAAAAGCTGTGCATCCATCTGTGCGGCTAGCACAGACTCTGTACTGATAGATTGAACATCGTCAAAATCAAAGCTTGTTTTAGCTTTTTTATTTTTCTCAATCGTTTCTTTACTGACATGCTCAACTTGATATTTATTAGTATTTCTAGCGATCAGACTATTACGAATCGATTTATTAAAGATTAAAGCAATCCCAACAACAATCAGTAGAACAACAATCAGATTTCTTAAAAATCCACCTAATTTAGTTTTCTTTTTTTGAGCCATGTTAGTCCTCAGTATCCACAACTTCTGCTGGTTCATCAGCAGTTTCAGCCTCAACCAATGCAAATGTTACCAATTTTGATGCTTCTTCCAGACGCATGAGTCGAACTCCCATTGTTGAACGACCTGTTTGAGAAATATTTGAAACGTTTGTACGGATGACAACACCTTTGTTAGTAATCAGCATAACATCTTCATCACCTGATACAGTGACAAGTCCAGCTAAAGCACCATTCTTATCGGTGATATTAGCTGTTTTAATCCCTTTACCACCACGGCCTTTAGTAGGATATTCTTCTGCAGGTGTTCGTTTACCATAACCTTTTTCAGTAACAACAAGGACCTCTTGGTCATCAGTGATGGTTGAAGCGCCAACGACATAGTCTTCGTCACGCAGTTTAACTCCACGAACACCAGCTGCGACACGTCCCATACTTCTAACAACAGATTCGTTAAAACGGACAGAATAACCAGCTGTTGTTCCGATAATAATGTCATCATTACCAGTTGTAACTAAGACATTGATCAATTGGTCATTGTCTTTGAGAGTTAGAGCTTTGAGACCATTTTGGCGAATGTTATCAAATTCGGACGTTGGCACACGTTTAACCACACCTGCATAAGTTGTAAAGAAGAAATAATAATCTTTAATATCCTCCTTACGGGCATTAATCATGGTTTGAATGAATTCACCTTCGTCTAATTTCAAGAGGTTGACGACTGGTAGCCCCTTAGCTGTACGGCCATATTCTGGAATTTCATACCCTTTTAGTTTATATACACGACCCAAGTTCGTAAAGAATAAGAGTGTATCATGAGTACTTGTTGATACCAACTGGCTAACAAAGTCATCATCATTGACGCCAGTACCTTGAACCCCACGTCCCCCACGTTTTTGAGCACGGAATTCGTCTTGAGCAAGACGTTTGATGTACCCTTTGTTTGAAAGGGTAATAAGGACATCTTCTTCTTCAATTAAGTCTTCATCTTCTAAGGATAAGACTTCACCAACCATTAATTCAGTACGGCGATCATCGTTAAACTTACGTTTAACTTCGTCTAATTCTTCCTTGATGATAGTAATGACACGTTCTGGTTTCGCTAAAATATCAGCCAAGTCAGCAATTAGCTTCAAGAGTTCATCGTATTCTGACTGGATTTTATCACGTTCCAAACCTGTCAAACGACGAAGACGCATGTCTAAGATTGCTTGACTTTGACGTTCACTCAAGTCAAAACGAGTCATCAATTCAGCTTGAGCTTCACTGTCGGTTTGGCTGTTACGGATAATAGCAATAACTTCATCCAAATGATCAAGAGCAATCAATAAGCCTTCTAAGATATGAGCGCGACTTTCAGCTTTGGATTTATCAAATTCCGTACGTCTGACAATCACTTCTTTTTGGTGAGCAATGTAGTTATCCAAAATTTGACGCAGTGTCAAGATCTTAGGAACACCTTTTTCAATGGCTAACATGTTAAAACTAAAATTGGTTTGTAGGCTAGTCATTTTGAAGAGGTTGTTTAAGATAACATTGGCTGATGCATCACGTTTAACTTCGATAACAAATCGCACTCCTTCACGACTAGATTCATCGCGGACAGCAGTGATACCTTCGATACGTTTTTCTTGTGCAAGTTTGACAATGTGTTCGTGAACCTTTGTCTTATTGACCATGTATGGAAATTCAGTAACCACAATACGCTCACGTCCGGTCTTGGTCACTTCAATCTCTGTTTTAGAACGAAGAACAATAGACCCTTTTCCTGTTTCATAAGCACGATGAATGCCAGATTTCCCCATGACCATGGCTCCTGTAGGGAAGTCTGGTCCAGGAAGAACTTCCATCAAATCACGTGTCGTGACTTCAGGATTGTCCATAACCAATTTAACAGCATCAATGGTTTCTCCCAAGTTATGAGGAGGGATATTGGTTGCCATACCAACAGCGATACCTGTTGCACCATTAACTAAGAGGTTAGGGAATCGGGCTGGTAATACTAAAGGTTCACGCTCACTGCCATCATAGTTATCTTGAAAATCAACGGTATTTTTATTGATGTCGCGTAGCATTTCAAGAGCAATTTTACTCATGCGAGCCTCAGTATAACGCTGAGCAGCGGCACCGTCACCGTCCATTGAACCAAAGTTACCATGACCATCGACAAGCATGTAACGGTATGACCACCACTGTGCCATACGAACCATAGCATCATAAATAGAGCTATCACCGTGTGGGTGATATTTACCCATGACATCACCAGTGATACGAGCTGATTTCTTATGTGGTTTATCAGGAGTTACACCTAACTCGTTCATTCCATACAGAATACGACGATGAACAGGTTTTAATCCATCTCTAACATCTGGAAGTGCACGTGCCACGATAACACTCATGGCATAGTCAATAAAGCTAGTTTTCATTTCGCTAGTCAGATTGACGCTAACAAGATTTTTATCTTCCATTTTCATCTCTTTCTTTAAGTCTTTATCTTTACTATTATACCATAATTTTTGCTAACAATGGACACTTTACTTATTCTTATAAGAGACAGTTAATTTTAAATTTCAAGTTTTTTCAGAAAACATATCGGTTGTTTGAATGGATTTTCACTAATTTTCTTAGATTTATCTAGAAATACGTGACATCAAGCTTTTAAAATGTTAGAATACAATTGTATGGGGAAACGCCCCAAAAAAAATAAGGAGATGTTTAGATAATGACTGCAACTAAACAACACAAAAAAGTTATCCTTGTCGGCGATGGTGCCGTAGGGTCATCTTATGCTTTCTCACTTGTTAACCAAGGTATCGCTCAAGAACTTGGTATCATCGAAATTCCACAATTGTTCGATAAAGCTGTCGGAGATGCCGAAGACCTTAGCCACGCTCTTGCTTTCACATCACCTAAAAAAATCTACGCAGCTCAGTATTCTGACTGTGCTGATGCTGACCTTGTAGTTATTACTGCAGGTGCACCACAAAAACCAGGTGAAACTCGCCTTGACCTTGTTGGTAAAAACCTTGCAATCAACAAATCAATCGTTACTCAAGTTGTTGAATCAGGCTTCAATGGTATTTTCCTTGTTGCTGCTAACCCAGTTGACGTTTTGACTTACTCAACTTGGAAATTCTCTGGATTCCCTAAAGAGCGCGTTATCGGTTCAGGGACATCACTTGACTCAGCTCGTTTCCGTCAAGCACTTGCTGAAAAACTTGATCTTGACGCTCGTTCAGTTCATGCCTACATCATGGGTGAGCACGGTGACTCTGAATTTGCTGTATGGTCACACGCTAACGTAGCTGGTGTTAACCTTGAAAACTTCCTTAAAGATGTTCGTAACGTTGACGAGGCTGAACTTGTTGAACTCTTTGAAGGTGTTCGTGATGCAGCTTACTCAATCATCAACAAAAAAGGTGCGACATTCTATGGTATCGCTGTAGCTCTTGCACGTATCACAAAAGCTATCCTCGATGATGAAAATGCAGTACTTCCACTTTCAGTATTCCAAGAAGGTCAATACCCAGGTGTTGAAGATGTCTTCATTGGTCAACCAGCAGTTATTGGTGCACATGGTATTGTTCGCCCAATCAACATTCCATTGAATGATGCTGAACAACAAAAAATGAAAGCTTCTGCAGATGAGCTTAAAGCTATCATTGATGAAGCATGGAAAAATCCTGAATTCCAAGAAGCTTCAAAAAACTAATATTATAATCTAAAAAAAGGCTCTTCGGAGTCTTTTTTGTGTTGTCTAAGAAATCAAAAATGAGCTGGATGTAAACTAGCTCATTTTTAGTATTAATAATTTGTTGGTCTTAAAACACCTTTGACAGGTTGAGAAGGTCCTTCGCTAAGAACAACTCTGATAATCTCTTTGGCTTCTTCATCAGAGCAAGAAACTAAAGGTAGGCGCAAAGGTCCCACTTCAAAACCTTGATGGTTGAGAACAGCTTTAACTGGTGCTGGACTAGCCACAGAAAAGAGAGCATTTACTTTGGGAATAAAGCGACGTTGGATTTGTGCTGCTTTTTTGATATCATTTTGGTCAATAGCTTCCAACATCTCGTGCATTTCATCACCATTTGTATGAGATGCAACTGAAATAACACCATCAGCTCCTAATGCTAAGGCATGGAAGGCTTCTCCATCCTCCCCTGTGTAAATCAAGAAATCTTCTGGAGATTGCTCAACCAAATAGGCAATGTTTTCTAAGCTTGTACACTCTTTAACGCCAATGATATTAGGGTGTTGAGCAAGACGAAGCATGGTCTCAGGTTCAAGTGTTACGACAACACGGCCTGGAATATTGTAGATGATGATTGGCAAATCACTAGCATCTGCAATAGCTGTAAAATGATGGTAAAGACCTTCTTGTGTTGGTTTATTATAATAAGGAACGATAGCTAATCCAGCTGCAAATCCACCGAATTCAGCAACTTCTTTTGCGAATTCAACAGAATCTCGGGTATCATTAGTTCCGATACCTGCAATCAATGGTACACGTCCTTTAACAATTTTTTGCACAGCTGCGAACAACTCCAACTCCTCTTCATGGGTTAGCGTAGGGCTTTCAGCGGTTGTACCAGCCAATAAGATACCATCTGTATGATGCTCTAATAAGTGCTCAACTAACTTAGGGAGTGCCCCATAGTTAATAGAACCATCAGGCTTGAATGGTGTGACCATCGCAGTAATTACTTTAGCGTTTCGTAGTTGTTCAATAGACATATTTTCCCTCTCTTTGACATAGAAATCCAAAATAGTCACCATTAAAATAGTTTGCTATTCAGGATTTTGAACTGACTGAGATAAACTGATAAATCCTAAAAGTTTGTCATGGTTAGAACGTTTTTTTATTTCAATTCAAATTTAAGGTCATCAGTTGCACGAACAAGGCCTTTATCATGAAGGGTTTCAGCGATCTGGACAGAATTCCAAGCAGCTCCTTTGAGAAGGTTATCTGAAACCACCCACATATGAATCCCATTTTCTTGGTCTAGATCTTTACGGATTCGACCGACAAAAGTATCACGACTGCCAACTGCATTGACTGCTTGGGGGTAAATTTGATTAGCGACATCATCTTCTAAAACAACACCTGGGAAATTAGCAATAGCTTCTTTGACTTCAGAAATAGGGGCTACTTTTGCAGTTTCAATATAGACTGACTCAGAATGAGCAGATAAAACTGGAATACGAACGCAGGTTGCAGAAACTGCAATACGATCATCTGCCATAATCTTTTTCGTTTCCTTAGTCATTTTCATCTCTTCATAAGTGTAATCATTATCGGTAAAGACGTCGATTTGTGGAAGAGCGTTGAAAGCGATTGGGTAGTGCTTTTTATCACCGCCAGAAGGAAGAATCTCTGCTGTCACATCTTTAGGGTTAAGACCATCATTAAGCACTTGACGTAATTGATGGTCAGTTTCGTTGATGGCTGATTGACCCGCCCCTGATACAGCTTGATAGGTTGAAACAATGATACGCTCTAAGCCCCATTTTTGACGAACTGGTTCTAGAGCTACCATCATTTGAATGGTTGAACAGTTAGGGCAGGCAATGATACCATTATGATTTTCCATAGCGTGTGCATTAACTTCAGGAACAACCAAGGGAACATCTGGATTCTGTCTAAAGTAAGAAGTGTTGTCAACAACAACTGCTCCTGCTTTAACAGCGTATGGTGCAAATTTAGCAGAAGTTGACCCACCTGCTGAAAAGAGGGCGATATCGACACCGTCAAAAGAATCTTCAGTCGTTAACTCTACAGTTACATCTTGTCCCTTAAATTGAAGCACCTTGCCTGCTGAACGACTAGATGAGAGGTAGCGAACCTTTTCGATTGGTAAAGTTGATTCTTCTAACATCTTGATCATTTGTGTTCCGACAGCACCTGTGGCACCGACAACTGCAACTGTATATCCCATAGTAAACTCCTTTTTCTTTTTAGAAAACTATCGTCCTAATTTTCTAAAAATTTCTTAGTCTTCATTATACTATTTTTTAGCTAAATTGCAATGTTTGGTATACGAAAAAATCCCCTGTCAAAAGACAGAGGATCAGGGCACTTTTTCAAGTGAGGTAAGAAGGTTCACACAACTTACCAAGGTCGGCTTCCTGCCTTAATGACCTCCCAGCGCAATAGTGGTTTAAAACCACAATCGACTCATCGCATGATTTAATCATACCATGGTTCTTGATAGATTACAAGAGGGGTGCAATTGTTTTTAGTAAATAACCGCTGATTTTGCGTAGTGGGGGTCTTGATTTTAAACTGAGGTAGGTTACGCGCTGACATTTTTTTAAGGTTTCTTGGAAATCTTCTTCGACATCGTCTACTGCTTCTGAACCGTACATGTAAACACCGCACTCAAAATGATGGTATAGGCTTCTATAGTCAAGATTAACTGTTCCTACGGTTGCTTTAATCCCATCGCTGACAAAGACTTTAGAATGGACAAAACCCGGTGAATAACGATAAATAGAGACGCCAGCATCAATCAATTCTTTAAAATAGGTCTCAGCCAAGATAAAGGCATAGGGTTTATCGGGAATTCCGGGCATAATGATGGACACTTCTACTCCTCTTTCTGCCGCAAAGGTGAGGGCGTGTATCATTTCACTATCAATCACAAGATAAGGTGTCATGATATGAACGTAGTCTTTGGCATTGTTTAGGATATCGATATAGACATTTTCAGCAATATGATGGTAGTTCATCGGAGAATTGCCGTATGGTGCAACATAGCCAGATGCCTCAACACTTAGAGGATAGTCCAACATGAAGTTGCCAAATTCGTCTTCATCATTCGTTGTTGACCACATGGTTAAAAAGAGCGCTTTGAAGGTTTGAACGGCCTGTCCTTCGATTTTGATAGCATTATCCTTCCAACGACCAAAACGGTCGATCTGATTGATGTATTCATCCGCTAAGTTAACACCACCAGTAAAGGCGACTTGTCCGTCAATAACAGTGATTTTCCGGTGATCACGATAGTTATAATAGGTTGATAAAAATGGTCTTATAGGAGCAAAAGCACGGGCATCAATGCCTAAATTCTTCATCCGATCTGTGTAATCATAACTAAGGGTACTCAACTCCACCATCCCATCATAAAGCACTCGGACGTCCACGCCTTCTTTAACTTTTTGTTCTAAAATAGTTAAGATTTCACCCCACATGACTCCTTCATCAATAATGAAATATTCTAGAAAAATATAGGATTTAGCTTTTAGTAAAGCCTCCTTGAAAGCTGGGAAAAAGTCATCACCCCAAGCATAATAAGTCAATCGGCTATCCGCGTAGATTGGAAAATGACCAGGACTTTTATTGAGATAGGTCACTAATTGATAAGTATGGGGGTGGTTTTCTTTGATAGTCGCTAACAATTCAGCATCTTGATTGAGGTGCTTTCCTGCTTCATTGGTATATTGGGTCACTTTACGCTTTAAATCTCTAACACCAAAGTCCGTTTTAGTATAGAGAAAAAAGAAAGAGCCAAAAATAGGAAAGAGCATCATTAACATGAGCCAAGTATTTTTAGAAACAGCATCCATCTTGCTATTAAAAAGATAAATAACAACTAAAGTACCGATAAGATGCTCTAAATAGACAACTCTTAAGGGTAAACGTTTGAACCACAGAAAACCAAGACCGATGAACAGGACTTCTAAGAGGATAGCTAAAAGAATGATAGCTCCCCGACTGAATATGACGCGATTCAGGCTTGAATGATTTTTGGGTAATAAGCGGGTAATGGGTATTCTATTACTAGAACGACGTTGAGCCATTATATCTCCTTTGCTAGATAAATATCTCTTATTATAACAAAAAGAGAGCCAGTCATAACCTTTTTTACACATGAGGCTATAACTTGCTCTTTATCTCTTTGCATAAGAATTGTTGTATTAAAATACCAAATAGAACTTTAATGACTTTACATCAATGGGGCTATTGTTTTAGCGAGAGTGCCAATTGCTTTATTGATGAATGGACGATTATTCACTTCCTCTAAACTAACCAAGTGGCTTTGAAGAAGTGTGGCTTGAAAGTCATTTTCAATTTGAGGAATACATGACACTTGGTACAAGTAGGTTGCACACTCAAAATGATGGTATAAGCTACGATAATCCAAGTTAATCGTTCCTACAACTGCTTTTTGACGATCACTGACAAAGACTTTGGCATGGATAAAACCAGGCGTATATTCATAAATCTTCACACCTGCTTTAATCAAGGTAGCATAGTAGGTCTTAGCAAGAGCGTTAGCAAGTTTCTTATCTGCAATCCCTGGCATAATAATTTTGACATCAACACCACGTTGCGCTGCAAATTTTAAAGCATGAGCTAACTCACCATCAAGAATCAGATAGGGAGTCATGATGTGAACGTAGTCTCTGGCTTGATTTAAAATATCAATATAAACATTTTCACCGATTTTATCATCATCTAGAGGTGAATCTCCATAAGGAATGATAAATCCATTATTAGGACGGTGTTCGTGTAGAGCTAGATATGGCTCTACTTCTACTTCTTCTTGATTAGCATGCCACATTTGTAGAAACAAAATGGTGAAGGTGTCTACAGCACGCCCTTTTAACATGATTGCTGTATCTTTCCAATGACCGAAACGTTGGATTTGGTTAATGTATTCATCAGCTAGATTAATGCCACCTGTAAAAGCAACTTTGCCATCAATAACTAAAATTTTACGATGATCTCGATAGTTATAATAGGTCGAAATAAATGGTGATAATGGCGCAAAAGCTTTGGCTTTGATACCTAGTTTTTCTAAACGTTTGGTGTAATCAAAGCTAAGTGTTGAAAATTCAATCATACCATCATACATCACTCGAACTTCAACCCCTTCGGCTGCTTTTTCTTCCAAAATAGCTAGAATCTCTCCCCACATGAGTCCTTCACCGATGATGAAGTATTCTAGGAAAATGTACTTTTTAGCCTTACGAAGTTCTTCTTTGAGAACCTTGAATTTTTCTTCTCCCGAACTAAAATAAGTCACATCAGTTTGGCGATAAACAGGGAAATGTCCACTTGAATTTTCCAGATAAGAAACTAAATTATAATTGTTTGAATGACGATTTTTCAATTCCAAAATAGCTTCTGCATCTTGGATCAGGTAAGGTTGTGTCGCATCAATTGTTCGTTGAATACCAGCTCGCATTGCCTTAAATCCAAAATCTTGTTTGGTATAAAGTAGAAATAAACTACCTATTAATGGGAAAGGTACCAAAATTAATAACCAAGTGATAACAGCTGTCGAATCCATATCACTATTAATAAGATATAAGACAGTCAAGATGGCTAGGGTAATTTCAAAAATTTCAAACTGAATTTTATAGGTTTGAAACCAGTGATAAGAAGCGACAAAAAAAAGAATCTGTAAAATCAACAAAATAGCAATAACTGTTGTTCGACTAAAGATTCCTCTAAAAAAGCCTCGTTTTCCACGATCTAGTAAAGTGATCACTTTCTTTTTTTCGTAAATATTTCTATCCTCTCAATCTAGATATAACTATAGAATATTATAGCAAAAAATAGATAGAAAGAAATTTTAAATTGATTACTTTTCCACTTTTTTCTGCAAAAGAATCGTTCAGAAATTTTAACATTCTAGTAATCACTTAGTCTCTCTTGGTCAGTAATCGCTAGATTGTTATGATTTATCCTCAACTCGTTTTTGCATCCAAATCATATCGTGCCATTTATCAAACTTATAACCAATTTTAGTAAAGTGGGCAACCTTTTCATAACCACGCTTTTGATGAAAGGCAATACTAGCATCATTAGGATAGGTGATACAAGCTAAAAAGTTCTTCATGCCCATATCTGTCAGCTCTTTTTCTAAAGCATCATACAACTTTGTGCCAATTTGCTTACCACGTGCCTTCTCAGCGACATAAATAGATACCTCACAAGACCAGTCATAAGCTGCGCGATCTTTGTAGGTGCTAGCATAAGCATATCCTAAAATGTTGCCATCCTCTTGGTAGACGAGATAAGGGAATTTTAGCAAGGTTTGCTTCAGTCGATTTTCAAAATCAGCAAAACTGGGAACAGTATATTCAAAGGTAATGGCTGTTTTTTCAACATAAGGAGCATAAATATCTAAGAGTTCATTAACATCATCGATTGTTGCACTTCTAATCATTACAATTCTTCTCCTTTAGGTAATCTGATTTTAAAATAGCATAAATAGAAATGTCAACCAAACCACGGTTATTGATAGAAGCTTGTCTAAGCGTGCCTTCATAGGTCATCCCTGCTTTTTTCATGACTTGTCCAGAAGCAGGATTTCCCGTATCAAAAACAGCTTGAATGCGGTTGACCTCAGTTTCTGTAAATAAGGCTGAGATAACAGCTTGTAGAGATTCAGTCATATAGCCTTGCCCCCAAAAAGCTTTTCCCAAGATATAGCCAATTTCTGCTGTTTTAGTTTTTTCTTCATAATCAACGATAGAAATATTTCCGATTAACGCTTGCTTCGTTTTATCAACAATAGCCCAGTGATAATGACCAGGGCGCTCGTCATTTATCCAAGAAGTGATGATGGACTTAGTGATCTCTTGGTTATCATGTGCAGGCCAAGTCACATAGGTGACGTTATCTTGATGACTAGCCCAATGATCAAACATAGCTTGGCTATCCTCCATGACAAACGGTCTTAACAAAAGACGTTGAGTTTCAATGATATCTAATGACATAAGTTTCTCCTTTCAGTGAGGCTATTCAAAACAATATAGTGACCGTGTTCTTCTTTTTATTATATCTTAAAAAGCAAAAAAGCCAACCTCCAAAGGATGGCTTTTGTAACTATTAAAATAATCCGACTGCTGTTCCGTCTTCGAGAACGTCCATATTGAGCGCAGCTGGTTGTTTTGGTAAACCAGGCATGGTCATAACGTCACCTGTCAAAGCAACGATAAAACCAGCACCAGTTTTTGGAACAAATTCACGAATGGTGACATCAAAGTCCTCAGGTGCACCTAACAAGGCTGGATTATCCGAGAAGGAATACTGGGTCTTAGCCATACAGATTGGTAATTTATCCCAGCCAAATTCAGCAAATTGTTTGAGCTGCGTTTTCGCTTTTGGTCCAAAATGAACGTCTTTACCGCCATAAACTTTGGTAACAATTTTGCGTGCTTTCTCTTCTAAGCTATCCTCATCATTGTAGAGACGTTGGTAATTTGCTTGACCTTTATCGATTGTTTCGACAAGTGTTTTGGCAAGGTCAACACCACCATCAGCACCGTCAGCCCAAACGCTAGCTAACTCAACTGGTACGTCAAGTTCTTGACAAAGTTCTTTAAGAGTTGCAATTTCAGCTTCAGTATCTGCAACGAATTGATTGATAGCAACAACTGCTGGAATACCATATTGACGAATGTTTTCAACGTGACGTTTAAGATTTTTAAATCCAGCACGAACAGCGGCAACATTTTCTTCTGACAAGTCAGACTTAGCTACTCCACCGTGCATCTTTAAAGCACGAAGAGTCGCAACGATAACTACGGCATCTGGTGATTTTGGAAGGTTTGGTGTCTTAATATCAAGGAATTTTTCAGCTCCCAAATCAGCTCCAAAACCAGCTTCTGTCACCGTATAATCTGCTAAATGTAGAGCTGTTGTTGTCGCAAGAACTGAATTACAGCCATGAGCAATATTAGCGAACGGTCCACCGTGGACAAGTGCTGGTGTCCCGTAAATGGTTTGAACCAAGTTTGGTTTGATAGCGTCTTTAAGAATAAGAGCCAAGGCACCTTCAACTTTAAGGTCTCGTACATAAACTGGCTTACGGTTAACATCGTAAGCCACTACGATGTTAGCAAGACGTTTTTTGAGGTCCTTGAGATCAGTCGCCAAGCAGAGAATAGCCATGATTTCAGAAGCAACTGTAATATCAAAACCGTCTTCACGTGGGATACCATTAACTGGGCTACCTAAGCCAACAATAACTTGACGAAGAGCGCGATCGTTAAGGTCAACCACGCGCTTCCAAATCACACGGCGTTGGTCGATTTGAAGGTCATTGCCTTGTTGGAGATGGTTATCTAAAAGTGCAGCCAAAGCATTATTAGCTGTTGTAATAGCGTGCATATCACCTGTAAAGTGAAGGTTGATATCTTCCATTGGAAGAACTTGGGCATATCCACCACCTGCGGCTCCACCTTTAATCCCCATAACCGGACCAAGTGATGGTTCACGAAGGGCAATCATTGTTTTCTTACCAATTTTATTGAGAGCATCTGCAAGTCCGATAGACATGGTTGATTTCCCTTCGCCTGCTGGTGTTGGGTTAATCGCAGTCACCAAAATTAATTTTCCGGGTTCATTTGATTGGACTTCTTTGATTTTATCGAAGGATAATTTAGCCTTGTATTTTCCATAAAGTTCAATATCATCAAACCCAATCCCAACTTTTTCGACAATGTCAGTGATAGGTTTCAGTTCAACGCTTTGAGCAATTTCGATATCAGATTTCATGAGACACCTCTTCTAGTTAATAAAGATATTATAGCATAGCACAATAAAAAAACGCATAATGTTTTCTGTTTACGTGTAAAATATTCGGTTTTTGTTTATATATAAAAAGAAAACAGATGAAATTCTCTGTTTTCTTTAGTTTTTTGCATTATCTAAAGCATCGAAAGCCGCCTGATCAACATTATCTAAAAGGACAATCCAATTTTTAGAAGCATCTGTTTGATTTAATAAATCAGGATTAGCACTAGCTTCATCGTTACGAGAAACGATAGTACCTGCAAGTGGGCTGGTTAATTCCATAACAGCTTTTGAACTTTCAAGGTTTAAAAGGCTGTCGTCAACATCAATGTTATCTTCTTCTGTGAAGTCAATGTAGGCGATATTTCCCAGAACATCTTGTAATTCTGGTGTCATGCTAATTCTATAGAGATTGTCTTCTTTTGTAATGAGTAATGAATTTGCTACTTTTGCCATGAGTTCTCCTCCTACTTTCATCTTTCAAACCATACCATTATAGCAAGATTTGATATAAAAATCAGCTTAGAGTGTTTAGATTACGGTTCAGATGTTGTTTTAAAAATTTATCATAGTTTGTCAACAAGTCTGGTGTTAAATGAAGTTGATGTTTAGCCATACCTCGTTTTTCGAGAGCATAAATAGCTCTATCTTGAATCTCTTTAATGCTGAATGATGTCTCTAAAAGTTCTGAGAGATTAGCCATGCAAGCTGGGTCGATATCAGGATATTTTGCCGTCGTCGCTTGTCCTTGAATACCACTATCATAGAAGGATTTAACCAAGCGACCACGAAAATCTTGGTCTCCATAAACACTGAGGTAAATGGAAATAACAACTGAATCTTTAATACGTCTTTGAGCAATTCCTGCAAACTTTTTCCCCTCAATACTCAAATCAAAAGTTCCAGGGCAATAGGATTGTGGCACCTCAAAATGCTCAATCTCAGCGTCAAAATCACAAAACATATCCCTAATCATATCCACCATTAAAAGATAGGCATCCGTTATCGATAATTGATTCGCATTGGGGAGAATCAAGGAAAAATTCAAAACCCCTTCATCGGAAATAACACCAAGTCCTCCGATATTTCTGACAATCGGCTGGTAACCATAAGATTTAATGGCTTGGAGACCTTCTTCAAAATAAGGAACTTGTCGATCTAACATGCCTAGGATGACGATTTTCTCCATAGGCCAAAAATGAAGAATCATCTTTTCGGGGTGCTGATTAATATATCGTAAGAAAGTATCTGTCCAAGCAAAGGGGTGGACAGTTTGTTTACTAGCATCCTCATAGAGGCCAAAAATATTGAGCTTGAGGGAACTGAGCATTTCTAAAGGCTTGGACAAGATATAACTCCTTTTTTGATACTTAACCTTATCTATGATACCTTAAGATCAACCAGAACTCAATAACTTATCGTCTTTTAATTCATCAAAAAGTTTACCAATCAAAGCTTTTTTAGTAAAATATGCTTATGAAAATTTTGATTACATCCGGTGGAACGACAGAAGCTATTGATTCTGTTCGTGGTATCACCAATCACTCAACTGGAAGACTAGGGAAAATCATTGCCGAAACCTTCTTAAATCAAGGTCATGAGGTGACTCTAGTCACTACTAAACATGCTGTCAAACCAGAAAGTCATTCTCAGTTATCACTTAGAATTATTTCCTCCGTTGCTAACTTACATTCTGCTTTAGAAGAATTAGTCCCTCAGCATGATGTTCTTATCCATGCGATGGCTGTATCTGACTATACACCGGTTTATATGACAGATCTGGATGAACTAAAAAATACTTCTGATATTGCTCAGCTTTTAGAAAAGACAAATACTGAAAGTAAGATTTCGTCAGCGTCTGACTACCAAGTTTTATTCTTGAAAAAAACACCTAAACTGATCTCACAGGTTAAAGTGTGGCATCCAAAAATCAAGTTGGTAGGATTTAAATTGTTAGTAGATGTGTCCAAAGAAGAATTGGTATCGGTTGCGCGTGAGAGCCTTAGAAAAAACAAGGCTGATTTCATCTTAGCCAATGATCTCAGTCAGATTACTACTGATCGCCACCAGGCTTGGTTGGTCGGACAAGATTCTATCCAAGAAGCTCAAACGAAAGATAGCATTGCTAAGCTAATCTATAAAGAGGTGACTAAACATGACTAAGACCATTTTATTAGCGGTTTCAGGATCTATATCAGCCTATAAGGCTGCGGATCTGACTAGTCAATTGGAGAAATTAGGCTATAAGATCCATGTACTTATGACTGAGGCTGCAAGAGACTTTATCACTCCGCTAACTCTTCAAGTCCTCTCAAAAAATCCCGTTCATCTAGATGTTATGGAAGAAAAAATAGCTAATCGTATTAACCATATTGACTTGGGTAAAGAGGCTGATTTATTTATCCTTGCTCCTGCTTCTGCTAATACGATTGCCCAACTTGCAAATGGGATGGCAAATAACATGGTAACAGCTACTGCTTTGGCATTACCAACTTCTACACCAAAACTATTTGCCCCTGCTATGAATACAAAAATGTATGATCATCCAGCTACTCAAGCTAATATGGAGAGATTAAAATCATATGGTTATCGTGAAATTGAGCCCAAATCAGCTGTCCTAGCTTGCGGAGATATCGGTCGTGGAGCGCTAGCTGATCTTGATATTATCATAAAAAACATTGAGGAGACACTTTGTGAAAACTAATAAAGCTCACCAAACAGCGACAATTGCCATCTTTTTTGCCATTATGCTTATCATTCAACTATTGAGTAATATGATTTTTAGCATTTGGCCGATTCCTATCAAACCAACTTTGGTGCAGATTCCGGTGATTATCGCAGCTATACTTTATGGTCCTAGAATTGGAGCAAGTTTAGGTTTTTTAATGGGGATGATGAGTTTAATCACAAACAGTATCATCATACTACCTACAAGCTATCTCTTTTCACCCTTTGTTGATAATGGTAATCTAACTTCGGTAATTATTGCCATCTTACCACGTGTCTTAATCGGTATTACCCCATATTTTGTCTACAAGTGGCTGAGCAATCATTTGGGACTAGCTCTTTCTGGTTTGATTGGTTCTTTAACAAATACCGTATTCGTTCTCACAGGTATTTTTGTCTTCTTCTCTTCGATATATAATGGGAATATCCAAGCCTTACTCGCAGCTATTGTTTCATCAAACGCTATTGCTGAAATGATTATTTCTGCAATCCTTGTCCCCGTTATCATACCAAGATTAGAACGATTTAAAAATAAGTAAAACCATGTTAATTTCATGGTTTTTTTCTATAAAAAATGGTATAATTGAAAGCGTTTAGAACATTTTTAAAACGATTAAAAGAACTTTAAAAGGAGTTGCTTATGACTTATCAAGAATCTTACAATAAATGGCTAGCCTCTGATCAGCTTCCCGATTATCTTCGTCAAGAATTAGAAGGTATGGATGAAACAACTAAAGAAGATGCTTTCTACACTAATTTAGAATTTGGTACAGCTGGTATGCGTGGCTATATTGGTGCCGGCACCAACCGTATTAATATTTTTGTTGTCCGTCAAG
Source organism: Streptococcus pluranimalium (assembly GCF_002953735.1). Lineage (NCBI taxonomy): Bacteria > Bacillati > Bacillota > Bacilli > Lactobacillales > Streptococcaceae > Streptococcus > Streptococcus pluranimalium. Next base: position 1,004,234 of record NZ_CP025536.1, read on the forward strand.
CAACAGAAGGTTTAGCGAAACTAGTTGAATCCAAAGGTGAAGAAGCCAAGAAACGTGGTGTGGCTATCGCTTATGATACGCGTCATTTTTCACCAGAGTTTGCCTTTGAGTCGGCCCAAGTTTTAGCAGCTCACGGTATCAAATCATACGTTTTTGAAAGTCTTCGTCCTACTCCTGAGCTATCTTTTGCCGTTCGTCATTACAATGCTATCGCAGGTATTATGGTAACTGCCAGCCATAATCCAAAAGAATTTAACGGATATAAAGTCTATGGCGAAGATGGTGGACAGATGCCGCCAGCTGATGCTTCTGCTTTGACAGATTATATCCGCGGTATCGAGGATCCATTCTCTGTTACATTAGCAGACTTAGAAGAAAGTAAATCATCAGGACTTATCACTGTTCTTGGCGAAGAAACAGACCGTCTCTATCTTGATGAATTAAAAACAATTAACATTAACCATGATTTAATTGCTGAATATGGTAAAGACATGAAAATTGTCTACACACCACTGCATGGTACTGGCGAAATGTTAGCGCGTCGTTCACTGGCTGAAGCTGGCTTCGAATCTGTTCAAATCGTCGAAAGTCAAGCAACTGTTGATCCAGATTTTTCTACTGTCGCTTCACCTAACCCAGAAAGCCAAGCAGCCTTCGCTTTAGCTGAAGAACTAGGGCGCGAAATTGATGCGGATGTTCTTCTAGCAACAGATCCAGACGCTGATCGTGTTGGTGTTGAAGTTCGCCAAGCTGATGGCTCTTATTGGAATCTTTCAGGAAACCAAATTGGAGCCCTTATCGCTAAGTATGTTCTTGAGGCACATAAGACAGCGGGTACGTTACCTACTAATGCAGCTCTTGCCAAATCAATCGTTTCTACTGAGTTAGTAACCAAAATCGCTGAGAGCTATGGTGCAACCATGTTTAATGTCTTGACTGGATTCAAATTTATTGCTGAAAAAATTCAAGAGTTTGAAGAAACTGGTAATCATACTTACATGTTTGGTTTTGAGGAGAGTTTCGGATACCTCATTAAACCATTTGTCCGTGACAAAGATGCCATCCAAGCAGTGCTAATGGTTGCTGAAATTGCAGCCTACTACCGTTCTCGTGGTTTGACACTAGCTGATGGTATTGATGAAATCTTTAAAGAGTATGGCTACTTTGCTGAAAAAACCATCTCAGTTACCCTCTCTGGTAAAGATGGTGCTGAGCAAATCAAGGCTATCATGGCTAAATTCCGTGAGAGTGCACCAGAGCAATTCAACAAGACAGATATTGCACTCTTTGAAGACTTTGCAGAACAAAAAGCTGTTGCGCTTGATGGCACAAGGACTAAATTAACAACGCCACCATCAGATGTTCTTAAATACACTTTAACAGATGATAGCTGGTTTGCCGTTCGTCCGTCAGGTACAGAACCAAAAATTAAATTCTACATCGCAACAGTCGGTGAAACTTTAGAAGAAGCTAATCAAAAAGTAGCTAATATTGAAAAAGAAATTAATGATTTTGTGAAATAATATAAAACCCCTGACTGCTCATTTTGAAATCAGGGGCTTTATTTTATTTTGTTTCTTGCGCCGTTTGCATTTGATAATAAAATCCTTGCTTAGCCATTAAGTCCTCATCGTTTCCATGTTCGACAATATCACCATTGACCATAACTAAAATAATGTCAGCTTGCTGAATGGTTGATAGGCGGTGAGCAATAATAAAACTTGTCTTACCCTTCATGAGGCTACTAAAAGCATCCTGCACTAGAAGTTCCGTTCTGGTATCAATGGATGAGGTAGCTTCATCTAGAATCAATAATTTGGGATTTTTCAAGAAAACACGTGCAATAGTCATCAACTGACGTTGTCCTTGTGAGAGGGATGAACCACCATCAGTCAGGTAAGTATCATATCCATTTGGTAATTGCTCAATAAAGAAATGGGCATTTGCAGCTTTGGCAGCAGCAATAACCTCTTCTCTCGAAGCGATAGGATTTCCATAAGCAATATTGTCATGAACAGTAGCGGACTTTAGCCATGTTTCTTGGAGTACCATACCAATCTGATTTCTTAGATTTTGGCGTGTGACTTGAGAAATTGGAATGTTATCAATCAAAATGTCTCCTTGATCAATATCATAAAAACGCATGAGAAGATTGATGAGCGTCGATTTTCCAGCGCCAGTTGGACCGACAATAGCGACCTGACTACCTGCTTTAATATTTAAATTCAAATCTTTGAGTAAGGTTTTTTCTGGCTCATAGCCAAAGCTAACATGCTTAAAGGTCACTTGACCAGAAAGATTACCATGGAAAGATTGTTGCTGTGATTCTTCTTGAGTTGGGAGATCTAGAATAGTATAAAGTCTCTCAGCACAAGCTAAAGCACTTTGAAGCTCTGACATCACTGAAGAGATATCATTAAAAGGCTTGGTGTACTGATTAACGTAATTCAAAAAGGTCACCAATTGTCCTACAGTAAACTGACCATGAATAATTCGGAAAGCCCCTACTCCTGCTAACAAAGCATAAATTAAAGCGTTAATAAATCGTGTAGTTGGATTAACCGTTGACGAATAAAAAACAGCTTTTTGAGACACCTTCGCATAGTGATGATTTAATTTTTTGAAGGTGTCGGACATCTGTTCTTGAGCATTGAAAACCTGAACCAAAGCCTCTTGATTAAAAGCTTCTTCAACAAACTGGGTTTGATCTCCCCGAGCTTTAGTCTGTTCTTGAAAAAAAGTATAACTTTTCTTGGCAATAAAACGAGCAACTAAGAGAGATAAAGGAGTCAACACTAACACAAGTAATAGCATCAATAAATCCAATTTAGCCATAGTCAAAATGGTCACAATGATGGTTAAGATACCGACTAAGAATTGATTAAAAATCATAAGTAAACCGTTAATCAACTGCTCTGAATCTGTGGTAACACGGCTAACCAAATCGCCAACTCCAAAGCGATCAATACTTGAAATAGGGAGTTTATTCAGGTGTTGATTAACTCTTTCACGCAAGTCAGTAATATATGAAAAAATCAAACGATTAGTCAAAAGAGGATTTATCCATTGAACAAGAGCATTTAAAATAATAATGATTCCCATCTGACCTAGTACCGGAGGAATAAGTGCCAAACGATGCGGACTGATAACCCCATCAACAGCACGACCGATAAGGACAGGCAAATAAATCGTTAAACCAACCTGTAAAATAGCACCTATCAGAATAATAAGCAAAAGCCAATGATATGCTAACATATCAGAGACTAAACGTTGGCGAGTTTTTTCTTGATTATTTGCTTTCATTTGGTCTCCTGACTTTCTTGAGAATAATGAATATCACGATAAAGTTGGCAATTTTCCAGTAAGTTATCATGCTTACCTTGAGCAATTAAGCGTCCTTGATCTAAAACTAAAATCTTATCAGCAGATTTTAAGCTTCTTGTCCTTTGAGAGACCATAATTAATTGCCCCTTAACACGACGACGTTCTTCATGTAGTGCAGTTAGTAGGCGACTCTCTGTTAAGAAATCTAAGGCTGAGCTAGCATCATCTAAAATAAGAAAAGGTGCTTTTTTTACCAAAGCGCGAGCAATGGTCAATCTCTGACGTTGTCCGCCAGAAAAATTACTACCAAAAGCTTCAACCTCAGCATCTAGTTGTCGATTTTTTCCTTCAACAAACTCACTAGCTTGGGCAATATCTAAGACCTCTTTTAAATCCTCGTCTCCAAAAATAAAATCACTACCAAGAGTTAAATTACTACGAATACTCCCCTTGAACAATTGAGCTTTTTGTGGCACAACTGCTACCCAATCACGCCATTCTTTTAAATGACGAGGTTGCTTCCCATTATCGTAAATCACTAACTGCCCCGATTGAGCTTGATAAAGGTTTGCTAGTAGATTAACAAGAGTTGATTTTCCTGCCCCTGTTCCTCCGATGATGCCCAAAAACTCACCTTTTTGCAAACTGAAGGAAATCTCTTCTAAAGACGGTTTAGCAGCATTAGGATAGGTAAAGCTAAGATCTTTAGCAACAATTGCGACATCGTTTGTTCTTTCTTCTATGGTCTCAAGAGGTTCCTCTAGGAGTTCACTGGTTTGATCGAAAACTTCTTGTACACGTCTAGCACTAATAAAACTCTGGTTGAGCGAAGTCACCAACATTGTTAATTTGAGCAACTCTGTCAAAATTTGTAAAAGATAGTTGATCAAAGCTACCAGCATTCCCTGAGTTAACAATGAATTGTCAATCAAAAGATTTCCTTGCCAAATGATTATTAGCAAGGTCATATTAACAATGATAAAAGTTAAGGGGCCAACCAGACTTGACAAAAAACTTGCTGATAATTGATGTTTTTTATATTGTAGGTTTTCATTCTGAAATATCTTAGCTTCACTCTCTGTCCTACCAAAGGCTCGGATTACACGCACACCTTCTAGTTGTTCCCTAGTTAATGCGACCAGATGATCAATCGAGTTGCGAATTTTTCCATAAATAGGATTAAGGAGATGACTCATCATAAAAACAACAGCAAAGAGAGTCAAAACCATTCCAAGAAAATAAGCCGTCAACTTTGGACTAATGGTAAACGCCATTATCACCGCACCAAATACAATAAATGGTGAACGTAAAAAAAGACGTAAAAATTGATTGATTCCCGTTTGTATCTGATAGGTATCGCTAATCATTCGAGTGACCAGACTTGATATGCCGAGATTATCACGCTTTTCCTTGGGCAAACTCATTATTTTATTGAACAAATCATCAGATAAAGATTGGGTATATCCAATAGCTGCCTTTGAAGAAAAATACTGAGCTGTTATCGCTACTATTACCCCAACAAGAGCAAGCCCAAATAACAGAAAAATCATCATAAATAGATGATTTTCATTATTTTGTGGAATAATTTCATCGACAATTCGAGCTATAATGAGAGGTACAAGTAACTCAAAAGAGGCTTCTAGCAGTTTAAATAAAGGGCCTAGGATTGTTTCCTTGATATAATCTTTAAAATAGTGGAATAATGCTGTCATACTTTCCTTTTGCCTCTCTAGAATCTACTCATCAGTTTAATCAAGAACAAATTAAATTGCACTTGTTTGGCGTAGTAAATATTGCCACCATTACGATACAATTCGCCACCACCGTAAAATAGTGCAACAGGATTATAATAGCGATAAGTATCTCCTGACTTGTTCCCAAGACTTGGCGCGACTACCGTTTGAGAATAGTCTTTAGCTAGATCAATCGTATTTTTTTTGCCGTGTTTGGCAACATAATTGATATAGGCACTTCCGAAATTATAGGCTTGAATCGCCGTCCAAGCATCTGTATCATATTCATTTGCCTTTTCTAAATTCTCCGATAAGACTGTAACGCCTTGCCTGACACTTTCTCGGCTATCAGTGATGGAATTGGCAACACCTGTTGAACTTTCACTGGATTGCATCAAATCAGCTTCTTGTCCCTTTGTTTCTGTATAAATCATAGCCAAAATCAAATCTTCGTTAGTTGTCGAGTCATTTTCAGCCAAAATTTCCTCAACTAATGGGCGATAAGAAAGAACATTAGTGACATTTTGGTGTATTGTAAACAGTTGAAACGAAAGAAAGACAAGAAAACCGATAGCTATCGTTCTTTTGATAAATCTAAACATTATTTATTAGTAATATCCTGAATATTTTTGATTAAAATGGAGTATGTTCCATCTGGGTTTTGGATAAATTCGACCGATTCAGCATCCTGATAAACATTATTAGGAACTAAAAGTTCAATACCGTTTGATAGCGATAACTTCTGCGTCTCCAATTTTTTAGACTGACGACTATGATCAATATCAGCTACTGAAATTGGTTCAGGCACACTTTCTTTTAATTGATCAACAAAGCTTAAACGGGCTGTTAGATTATCATCAAAGAGCTGGTCTGCTAACTTTTCAGGAGATAATTCCTGCTCCTCTTCGATATTTTTATGGATAGCTGCTCTCATCTTTGATTGAAATTGGAAATCATCCTTATTAAACTGTTCTGCAATTTTTTGTGCGGTATTTTCCATCATTTTGATGGATTTTTTAACCGATTGCTCAGGTTCCACTTGAAGAAGATTTTCAGAAAAATAGTTAGCAAATGATCCATTGTGTTTGATTCTTTTTTCAATCAAATAATACTGATTACTTTCACGATTGATAATCAAGGCTTCGTCAGGTGTTTGAGCAGCACTTGGTAAATTATTTTGCGTTAAAGAGATTGGATTGTCACCATCAGCTAGATGAGCTAAATTCTCCTTAAGAGCAATTCTCAAAAAAGCAAAGAAAGTTTGTCCATCCTTATCAAACTCAATAAAGACAAGGTCATTGGTCTTTTGATCTTCGGAAATGACAAACTCTTCTTTCCAAAGATTGGCTATTTTAGTGGATGTCTCTAGCAAATCATCACTAAAATGAGCTAAAAAGGGATGATCTTCTGAAAATTTTCCGCGCTTGGCATCATCTGAGAAAACTTTGGAGATTTTCTTACGGAAATAGTCATCAAGACGAGGCGTAAACTGAATAGGAGCCTGTGCTAAATTCAACTCAGTGTCATTAGGACTGAATTGATGAATGACTAATTGTTTTAAATATAAATCTAACATGATTTTAGTTCTCATAAAGTGGGAAAGCATCTGTTAAAGCTTTCACTTCACTTCTAACTTCATTTAAGGCATTCTCATCACTAGTATTTTTAAGTGTTTTGATAATCAATTCAGCAATTTGTTTTGCTTCCTTTTCTGTCATCCCACGACTGGTGATTGCAGGGCTTCCGATACGAATACCTGATGTTTTAAATGGAGATAATTGTTCATTGGGAATAGCATTTTTATTTAAAGTAATATTGACATCATCTAAGAGATTTTGTGCAACTTTACCATTTTCAACAACCTTAGTCACTTCAACTAGGAAAAGGTGATTGTCTGTTCCACCTGAAATGACACGAAAATCTGGATCAGCTTGAAAAGCAGCAACCATAGCCTTAGCATTAGCAATCACTTGTTGGCTATAGTCTTTAAAAGATGGGTCAAGGGCTTCTTTAAATGCAACAGCCTTAGCAGCAATAACATGCTCTAAAGGACCACCTTGTAATCCAGGGAAGACAGCTGAATTAATTTTTTTAGCCAGAGTTTCATCATTTGTTAAGATTAAGCCGCCACGTGGTCCTCGAAGCGTTTTATGGGTAGTTGATGTTACAACATCAGCATAAGGTAAAGGATTTTCGTGGAGTCCACTAGCTACTAAACCTGCGATATGAGCCATATCAACCATTAGTTTAGCGCCAACTTGGTCAGCAATATGGCGGAATTTTTTAAAATCAATAGCTTTTGAATAGGCAGATGCGCCAGCTACAATAAGAGCTGGTTGAACAGCTTCAGCTTTCTCTAAGATAGCCTCATAATTCAATTCTTCCGTTTCTGGATCCAAACCATAGGCCTCAAACTGATAAGTTTTTCCAGAAAAGTTAACAGGAGAACCGTGCGTTAAGTGCCCACCTGCTGATAAATCCATTCCTAATACTGTATGGCCAGACTCAATCAAGGCCATGTAAGCTGCTGCATTTGCTTGACTACCAGAATGTGGTTGAACATTAGCAAACTTAGCACCAAATAATTCTTTAGCCCGTTCGATAGCTAAAGTCTCAACGACATCTACTGCCTGTGTACCACCATAATAACGATTTCCAGGATAACCTTCGGCGTACTTGTTGGTTAGCAAAGAACCTTGTGCCGCCATAACAGCTTTTGAAACCACATTTTCAGAAGCGATTAATTCAATATTGTTTTGCTGACGATTCGCCTCATCCTGAATCGCCTGCCATAATTCAGCATCGTATGCTTTAAAATCTTTTTGGTCAAAAATCATATCATTCACCTCATAATTCTTTGATAAAGCGTAATTGTGTTTTATCACCCTTATACCCAAGCTGTTGGTAAAAAGCGTGCGCTTCTTTTCGGTGAGACCCCGAATTTAAGCGTATAAAGGCAAAACCTTCAACTTTAGCTTTTTCCTCTAACCCCTGCATTAGGGCTTTACCAATTCCAAGACCTTGAGAATTTGGCAAGACAGCTAAGGCTAAAACATTTAAGCCAGTTTCTGAATATAAACTTTCATAGACCTCGGCATGCACATACCCAATAATCTGGTGTGACGAATGATCCTCAAAACCTATTAACATATGCTTGGGGTTCTGTGCTATTTTTTGAAACTGTTTTTCTGTTGTCTCTAATGACACTGGATATCCCAATGATACATCATTAATATGACGAATAGCTGACATATCAGCCAGTGTTAAAGAACGAAGCATATAGTCCTCCTTTTAGAAGTTAAGTTCAGGCACCACTGACAATAAATCTTCTTTTGAAATAGCTCCTTGCCTTAAAATGACCGCCTTTTCTTTCGATAAATCAAGAATAGTTGAGTCCACACCTGTCAAAAAGTCATCATCTTCATAACCAAGAACTTCATGATCAAAAGATTGCATGATAGTATTAAAATACTTCCCACTCTCTTGCCCAGACTTATTCGCTGATGGTCCAATTAGAGGACCGTGTTTGGCAATTAACTCTTGCGTTATCGGATGATTAGGAAGACGGAAGCCAACACTATCTAAACCAGAATTAATCCAAACAGGAACTTTTTCGTTCGCTTGTAAAATAATGGTTAAGGGACCTGGTAAAAAAGCTTTATACAATTTTTTTAAATAGTCTGGTTGATTTTTAGAAAAATTCAAAATATCGTCATAAGAAGAGACATTGAGGTTCATAGCTTTATCACGTGGACGCTCTTTTAAGTTGTAAACGAGATCTACAGAAGACTCATTCAACGCCTTGGCAAAAAGACCATAAACAGTCTCTGTAGGCAAGACAACTGCGTGTCTATTTTCTAATGCCTGTGATAGTTTTCCAATACTTGTCACTTAGTTAACACCACCATTCTATCTTTCCCAAAAACATCTTTTAAGACTGTTACAGTAGCATTAGGGAAGGTATTTTTCAACATTTCTTTTACTTTTCGCCCCTGTTTATAGCCAATTTCAAAGTAGATTTGACCAATTTCAGTCAAATACTTAGGTGCTTCCTCAATGATTTGCTGGTAGATTGCATAGCCATCATTAGGCGCAAATAGAGCACCATGCGGTTCATGTGACAATACGTTAGTTCCAACTTCCTTTTTATCGTCTTCTGAAATATAGGGAGGGTTAGAAACAATAATATCAAACATACCTGAAACCTGACTGAAAACATCGGATTCTAACCAATTAATAGTGAGTCCTAGTTTATGACCATTTTGCTTGGCTATCTCCAAAGCAGTTTTAGAGATATCAAGGGCTGTTACCTGCCAATCAGGACGTTGGTTTTTAAGAGCTAAAGCAATTGCACCGCTCCCAGTTCCAATGTCTAATACTTTCAACGGTTTAGTAGGATTTTTAGATAAGATAAGATCTACCAACTCTTCTGTTTCAGGGCGTGGAATTAAAACATCAGGACTAACTTTTAGAGTTAAATCTTTAAAATACGCATAGCCCAGATAATGTTGGAATGGCTTATGAGCTTCAAGGTGGTCAAAAATCTCTTTCAGAAGTTTTTCGTCCTCTAACGTCACTTCCTTAGCTTGATTTATAACGAAATCCGTTGTTGACCAGAGTTTTTTTTCTTTGAAAGCAAATTCTAGAGCTTCTCTCTCTTCACCAACGGCTTCAAGAGATTGTCCCAACTCATTTATTAACTGCCTATAGGTCATTATTTATTTAATTCTTCAAGTTTTTGCGTTTGATCATACATAATCAAAGCATCAACAACTTCATCCATTTTTCCTGACAAAATCGTATCTAATTTTTGAAGCGTCAAGCCAATACGGTGGTCTGTGACACGATTTTGTGGGAAATTATAAGTACGAATACGCTCTGAACGGTCACCAGTACCAACGGTTGACTTACGCTCAGCATCTTGCTCATCTTGAGCAATTTGTGCGAAGTGATCAGCCACACGCGCACGGATAATTTTCATCGCCTTATCGCGGTTTTTTTGTTGCGTACGCTCTTCCTGCATTTCAACCTTGATACCTGTTGGGATATGAACCATACGAACAGCCGTAGCAACTTTATTGACGTTCTGTCCACCCGCACCAGAGGCATGGTAAATATCGACACGAAGGTCTTTTGGATCAATCTCGTATTCGACTTCTTCGATTTCTGGCATGATGAGGACAGTTGCAGTTGAGGTATGAACTCGCCCTTGACTTTCAGTAACAGGCACACGCTGTACACGGTGAGCTCCAGATTCATATTTCAATTTAGAGTATACGGATTGGCCAGAAACCATGGCAACCACTTCTTTGATACCACCAACACCATTATAAGATGCTTCCATAACTTCAAAACGCCACCCTTGGGTTTCAGCGTATTTTTGGTACATTTGAAGAAGATCTCCAGCAAAGAGTGCCGCTTCATCCCCGCCAGCAGCACCACGGATTTCCAAAATGATATTTTTATCATCATTAGGATCTTTTGGTAAAAGCAAGATTTTTAATTTTTCTTCGTATTCTTCTTTGGCAGCTTTAGATTCTTTCAATTCTTCTTTAGCCATCTCTTCCAAATCAGCGTCACCAGCAGCATCTTTTATCATTTCCTCAGCATCTGCGATGTTTTGAATGATTTGTTTGTATTCACGGTAAGCCGTAACAGTATCACGAGTGTTAGCTTCTTCTTTTGAAAGTTCCATAAAGCGCTTAGTATCTGAGACGACTGCGGGATCGGATAAAAGTTCTCCCAATTCTTCATATCGATCTTCAACCGTTTGCAATTGATCGTAAATATTCATTGATTTTCTTTCTCCTTTGGTAGATAGCTGTGCTTAATGCTTATGTAAGTCTGGACTAAAATAATGTTTTCGACAAACAGAAGTATAGGTTTCGTTGCCACCAATTTGAATTTGATCGCCATCGTAGACAGGATTCCCATCTTCCATTCGTAAAACCATGGTAGCTTTTCGTGAACAATAATGACAAATAGTTTTAATTTCATCGATTTTATCAGCTAATAGCAGAAAATACTTTGAACCTTCGAATAATTCATTTCTAAAATCATTTTTTAGTCCAAAAGCCATAACTGGAATATCCAATTCATCTACTACGCGAGCTAAATCATAGACATTAGCCTTTGTCAAAAATTGACACTCATCAATGAGGACACAATATGGTTTGGTCTCTTGATTTTGAATAAAACCATATATATCAGTTTCTGGAGTAATGACTTCTGCCTGACGTTTTATCCCAATTCGACTCGAAACGTAACCAAAACCGTCACGGTTATCAAGAGAGCTAGTCATTAAAACGATAGATTTCCCTTGCTCTTCGTAGTTATAAGCAACCTTTAAAATCTCAATAGATTTTCCAGAATTCATAGTGCCATAACGATAATATAATTGTGCCAAAAATTCTGACCTCTTCCTTCAATATCCTATCTATTTTACCACAAAAAAAGGGCTATTGCGACTAAGGATATATGAAAAAAACGTCCATAAAAATCTGACAATTGCTAAAATTTATGCTAAAATATGGGCAAATATAGCTTTATCTTGAGTCAAAAACTAGGCTAAGCTTGACGTTTAGGAGCATGATCCTGCGAAATCATTTACCTTAGTTAACAATAATGTATCTCATCTGTTATCTTTTATCATGATGAGTTGTTAATTTTTAGCTAAAAACTCCAAATAACCCATTTAATACGTAACATCTTGTGAAAATTTTTTACTACTATATGATGTCCCATCAAGAATCCACCAAAAAAGCTTGCCTACCCTCTAACTAGGACTCTTCATGAAGTAATTAGTTTATCTTTATTAAAATAGTGAAGGAAAATTATTATGCCATTTGTAACAATTGATTTGTTTGAAGGACGTTCCGACGAACAGAAAGCTCAACTTGCTCGCGAAGTCACTAAAGTTGTTTCTCGAGTTGCAGGTGCTCCAAAGGAAGCTATCCATATCTTTATCAATGATATGCCTGAAGGCAGTTACTTTCCTCAAGGTGAAGTCAAAAAGAAAAATTAAGTAGTCTTATGTCTTTAAAATCTCACTCTCTTCGTCTTATGGGAACAACCATTGATCTGCTGGTTGATAGCCCTATTGCAGAAATATTAATTGACGATTGTGTGAATCTTTTACACCTATATAATAAAAGATTTAGTGCCAATGATGAGACCTCTGAGCTGATGACTGTTAATTTAAACGCAGGTATCAAGCCCACTCAAGTAACCTCTGAGTTACTTGAATTAATATCTCTAGGTAAAGAGCATAGTCTGGCAGAACCAAGTCACCTTAATATTGCTATTGGTCCTCTTGTTAATGCTTGGAGGATCGGTTTTTCGGATGCTCATGTTCCAGAACATGCTACCATTGAAAATACATTATCTTTAATTGCCCCCCGCCAAATTATCATAAATCCTGATGAGGAAACCGTATTTTTAGCTAAAAAAGGCATGCGTATTGATTTAGGAGCTATCGCTAAAGGTTATATCGCTGACCGCGTTATAGACTATCTAAAACGTAAAAATGTTACTGCTGCTATGATTAATCTTGGTGGTAATGTCTTAACTTATGGCCCTAATCGAAACAGATCGGATAACAAATGGTATATAGGTATTCAACATCCCGAACTAGAGCGTGGGAATAATGTTGGGATTATCAAAGTTGATAATCAATCAGTTGTCACTTCTGGTATTTATGAACGAAAGTTAGTTCACGATGGAAAAACCTATCATCATATTTTTGACCCACGTACTGGTTATCCTATTGAGACGGAAATGGCAAGCATAACTATTGTCGCTGATCTATCAGTAGATTGTGAAATATGGACAACTAGACTCTTTGGACTCCCTATCATTGAAGCTATGATGATTATTGAAAGAACTGTCGGTATTGAAGGAATAATTATCACAAAAGATCATCGCATAGCCATCTCTCAAGGGTTAAGAAGTAAATATCAAAGCCTATATTAATACAAAAAGTTGGAGCAATCTCCAACTTTTTGTATTTACATAATTTGCTCAAAATGAAGATGAACAATAACTTTATCATCGTAGCCATTACGTTCTAGATCGCGCTGCAAACGATATGAAATATAGTGCTCAGCAATATTGATATACCCAGCATCCATCAGACGATTTTCTACTAATGATTGAATCATATTAATGGTTGGACGCTCGACTTGCGCTTCTTCCAAATCAAGTACAACTTTTTTAGTTACTTGAGCAAGATTCGCACGCCACGTATCATCGATAACATAAACCGTTTGAGCAGCTTTTACAATAGCTTGGTAGATTTTCTCTGGATCAAAGTCTACAACTTGTCCATCACGTTTAATAATTTGCATAAGAGGTCTCCTTTCAATGCATTTTCATTGCTTACATTAATTATGCAAGGGATTTCATCTTTTGTCAAGTCAAATTATCGCAGAGAAAAAAATAAACTCGAAGAATCTTATTTCTTCGAGTTTTTATAATTATTCTGCACCAAGAGCAGCCATTGTGATGTAGTTGTATGGCTTATTAAAGTGTGGTAAGAAGAAGATATCCATAAGTGAAAGTTCTTCGATTGTCACATGTTTCATGATTGCAAGTGAGAACATATGGATTCCCATTGACATATCTTCACGTGATACCATTTGGCAACCAAGGACAACACGTGTGTCTTTATCGTAGACAATTTTGATAGCAACATCATGATTATCGTGTTTGATAAATTCAGGTTTTTGTTTATCATTGAAAGATGCTACTGCAGCATTAAAGCCAGCTTCTTTTGCACGCACTTCAGTCAAACCAGTTGAAACCATGTTAAGTCCGAAGATTGAAATACCATTTGAACCTTGTACACCAACACCTTCAAGCTCATGACCAGCAAGGTTGTGAGCAGCAACAATACCTGTACGAACAGCATTTGAAGCCAAGGCAATGTAGCTATGATCATCGCGAGCATTATCATAGATAGTAGCACAGTCACCAATAGCATAAACATCTTTCATGCTAGTTTCTTGTTTTTTATCAACCAAGAAAGCACCATTACGGAAAGTTTCAAGTTCGCCGTTTCCAAGTGCTGTGTTAGGACGGAATCCTACACACATGATAACCATGTCAACATCAAAAGTTTCTTTATCAGTTACAAGACGTTCAACTTTTCCATCACCTTCTACAGCTTGCACAGCTTGACCGAGAGCAAGTTTAACACCATTTTCTTCAAGGTTTTGGTTCATCATTGCAGTAAAATCACGGTCATAGTATGCACCCATTACTGTTTCAGCGATATCAACAAGAACAACTTCTTTACCTTTACGTTTGAAGCTTTCAGCAAGTTCGACACCAATGTAACCACCACCAACAACTGCTACACGTTCGATACCAGGTTTTTCAAGGCGGTTAATAACATCTTCAGCATTTTGGTAAAGTTTAACAAATTGAAGGTTTTCAAGTGTTGCTTCAAAGTCTGTTGATCCCTCTTTGATTTCAACGCCTTTAATTGGCGGTACAATCGGTTGAGAACCAGTTGCTAAAAGCAATTTATCATAAGATTCAACATGTTCTTTACCATCAACAATCGCAGTTACTTCTTTTTTAGCGTAGTCAATGTGAGTAACAGGTGACTCCATGTATACTGTTGCACCCATGCTTTCCAATTCTTCTTTATCAGAATAGAAAAGACCTTCAGGACCATCAATTTGTTCACCAATCCATAAAGCCATTCCACATCCTAAGAAGGAAATGTTTGAGTTTTGGTCAAATGTTACGATTTCATTTTCAGAACCGTAGTTTGACAACATTGTTTTAATAGCAGCTGTACCAGCGTGGTTGGTACCTACGACAACAATTTTAGACATATAAAAATCTCCAATATATTTTTTTACTTGTTAAGTATAACACATACAATAATAGACACCAATTTTTTTGCTCATTAAATCACAAACCATAATATCTATATCTATGTTAACGTTTTCTATTTTATCAAAAATCGTATTTTTTGGCTAGTCTCCACTGTTAATATCACAGAAATATGAAAGTATCGATACTTTTTAATTCAATTTCTATACTAAATTTCATTGATTTTTGTTCTACTCTTTAGAAAACAACTTGACTTTCTAAGTATCTCATCATCATAATAATTTCAAAATAAAACATAAGAAAAGAGCATCTCCAAAACTGGAAATGTTCTTTTCTTATAAATTATGAAACTAATGGATACTTAGCATATCTGATATCATTATTTTGATTTAATATAGTTTTTACCACCAGCTTTTGGTCCTACTGCTTGCCCAAAGAATGCTGCTAACACAATAATCGTTAACACATAAGGTGCAATTTGTAGATACACAGTTGGAATTTTTGATAGGAAAGGTAACTGATTACCAATAACTGCTAAGCTTTGAGAAACTCCAAAGAAAAGACTAGATAACATGGCTCCAACTGGATTCCATTTACCAAAAATCATAGCAGCCAAGGCAATAAAGCCAGGACCAAGAATAGTAGTTCCAGCAAAGTTAACTGAAATAGATTGAGCATATACTGCTCCTCCCATTCCACCTAGGAAACCTGAAATCATAACTCCATAATATTTCATACGGTATACATTAATCCCTAAGGTATCAGCTGCTTGAGGATGTTCCCCAACTGAACGTAATCGAAGACCGAATTTTGTCTTATAGAGAATGTACCACGAGATGAATGAGATTAAAATAGCAACATAGGCAACAAGGCTCGTTCCTTTGAAAAAGATATCACCAATAACAGGTATTTGAGCTAAGCCTGGAAAATCAAATTTACCAAATGCCTCAGCAATATTGTCCGTTTGCCCTTTTCCATAAAATACTTTTACAAGGAAAACTGCGAGAGCTGGTGCCATCAAATTAAGTACTGTACCGCTAACAATATGATCTGCGCGGAAATTAACAGTGGCAACGGCATGAATCAATGAGAATAAAATCCCAACAAGACCACCTACAAACGTCGCAACCCATGGCGTCGCATTTCCTAAAGTTTCTGAAAACCCCAAATTAAAAACGATTCCAGAGAAAGCACCCATAACCATGATACCTTCTAGACCGACATTGACAACACCAGAACGTTCTGAGAAGGTTCCACCAATACTTGTCAAGATGAGAGGTGTTGCATAAATCAACATAGAACTAACCAATAAGGATAAAATTGTCATTAAACTCATTATTAGTTACCACCTTTCATTTGTTTTTTGGGTTTGATAAATCGTTCAATAAGGTAATGAGCACCTACAAAGAAGATAATAGATGCCGTTACAACCTTAACAAGTTCTGGAGGAATACCCGCAATATTCATCCCTGGTGCTCCTACATTAAGAACACCGAATAGGAAGGCCGCAAAAATAATGCCAATAGGATTATTTGACGCTAGAAGACTGACTGCCATCCCATCAAAACCGATTGTTAGCGAAGTACTTTGAACATAGACGTTTTCAAAAGTTCCCAAACCTTCAACAACACCACCGAGTCCAGCCAATGCTCCTGAAATAATCATGGACAAGATAATCGTACGTTTGGCAGACATTCCCGCATACTCACTAGCATTAGGATTCAAACCAACTGAGCGAATTTCAAAACCAAGTGTTGTCTTATTAAGCAAGAACCAAATAACAAGGACTGCTATAATAGCAAAGAAAATTCCAATGTTTAAACGTGAGTTATTTGTTAAAGCACCCAACCATTCTGATTGATAGGTAGCATTTTGACTAACATATATGGATGAGTCAGTTGTACGCATAATATCTTTTGAAAAGACGCGTTGTATAATAGCATTCCCACCAAAAAGAATAATATAATTCATCATGATAGTGACAATAACTTCACTTGTTCCTAAAAACGCACGAAGAAAACCAGGAATAGCACCAACAATACCACCTGCAATAGCTGCGATAATGACAGTCATGAAAATCATAAGAGGGCGAGGAAAATCTGGATTAGCAAGTGCAAACCATCCTGCAGCAATCCATCCTGCGTAAGCTTGTCCTGACAAACCGATATTGAAAAATCCTGCTCTACTAGCGACAGTAAAACCAAGAGCGATAAGGATTAACGGACCCATTGCACGTAGGATTTCACCGATATTCTTAACACTTCCAAATGCAATTTGGAACAAACCTTCATAACCCCAAATAGGATCATAACCAAAGACGAGCATAATAAGCGCGCCCAAAACAAGTCCCAAAATAACTGAAATAATGGGAACCAAGATGTGTTGCATTCTTTTAGACATGAGTTTCCTCCTTCGCTACTGTCCCACCTGCCATCAAGATACCAAGTTCTTGTTTATTAGTATTTTCTGGAGTAACGATGCCTTGAATTTTACCATCATGAATAACGGCAATTCTATCAGAAAGATCCAATATTTCATCAAGTTCAAAACTGACCACTAGGACTGCTTTACCGTTAGTTCGCTCTTCAATGATACGTTTTCGAATATATTCAATAGCACCGACATCAAGTCCTCGAGTTGGCTGACTAACAATTAAAAGATCTGGATTACGATCAATTTCACGAGCAATGATAGCTTTTTGTTGATTTCCTCCTGAGAACCCTTTGGCAGGAACTAATTCACTAGCACCACGGACATCAAATTCCGTCATCAATTTGCGAGCATACTCATTCATTTTATTATAGTTCAATACACCATTTTTGCTCAACGGTTCCTTGTAATAAGTCTGTAAAGCAACATTCTCAGCCAAGGTCATATCCAAAACCAAGCCATCTCTATGACGATCCTCAGGGATATGACCAACACTGAGTTCTGTAATCTTACGAGAAGACAATTTAGTTGCATCTTGCCCTTTAATCGTAATATGACCTGATTTTACCTTACGCAAACCAGCAATGGCTTGGATTAACTCACTTTGACCGTTACCATCAATACCAGCAATACCAACAATCTCCCCTGCACGAACATCTAATGAGAGATCTTTTACAGCTGGGACACCACGATTTTCATCAACAACTAGATTTTTAATGGAGAGGATGACATCTCCTGGGACAGAAGCTACTTTCTCCGTTTTGAAAGAAACTGAACGACCAACCATCATTTCAGCCAATTCTTGTGATGTTGCATCGCCAACTTCTACTGTTTCAATACTCTTTCCACGACGAATAACAGTTACTCGATCAGCTACCGCACGAATTTCGTCCAATTTATGAGTAATCAAGATAATTGATTTTCCTTCTTTGGTTAGGTTCTTCATGATTATCATAAATTCAGCAATCTCAGCAGGTGTTAACACAGCTGTCGGTTCATCAAAGATAAGAATATCAGCTCCGCGATACAAGGTTTTTAGGATTTCAACCCGCTGTTGAGCTCCTACAGAAATATCAGCAACTTTGGCTTTAGGATTAATAGCAAGACCATACTTTTCTGACAAGGCAACGATTTCTTCTTGAGCCTTTTTCATATCCAAAGCAATTCCAGAAGTTACTTCGTTTCCTAGAATAATATTTTCAGCAACAGTAAAGGCTTCAACAAGCATAAAGTGCTGGTGAACCATTCCAATACCAATTCGAGAAGATTTTGATGGTGAGTCAATAACTACAGATTGACCATTTACAACAATTTCTCCACTTGTAGGTTCTAAAAGACCTGCCAACATATTCATCAATGTCGACTTGCCTGCCCCATTTTCCCCAAGAAGGGCATGGATTTCACCTTTTTGCAAATTCAAATTAATCTTATCATTTGCGACAAAATCACCAAAAATTTTGGTAATTTCTCTCATTTCAATGACATTCTGTGTCATAAGGAGTTTCCTTTCAATGGAAGTTATATTTCACTAAAATCCACCAAACTAATGGTGATGGTCTTTACTGAGATATAACATCTCAGTTCAAAAAAAGACAACCGACCAAGGTCGTCCTTTTTTTTGATTTTTGGTTTAAAATTTATTTTTTAGGTACTTTTATCTCACCTGATTTAATTTGTTCTTTAGCTTTTTCGATTTCTTTTACAGTAGCCTCGTCAACGTTTGTTGTAGCGATATCTACACCACCATCTTTAAGACCATAAACAGTCACATCCCCACCAGGGAACTTGTTGTCTTTAGCTTGTGTTGAAATGAGTTCAAGTGTTTTACCCACTTCCTTAAGAGTTGATGCTAGAACAAAGTTTGATTCTTTGCCATCTTTAGAAGTATATTTACCTTCGTCTTTTTGATCACGGTCAACACCGATAACCCATACTTTTTCAGATTCTGCTTTACCTTCGTTGAGTGATTTAGCTTCACTGAAAACCCCTACACCAGTTCCACCAGCAACTTGATAAACAATATCAGCACCACCTGCGTATTGAGCAGCTGCAATTGTTTTACCCTTAGCCGCGTCACCAAAAGATCCAGCATAATCAACTTTAATGTTAATTGAGTCGTCTACAGATTTAACACCAGCTTCAAAACCTTTTTCAAAACGTGTGATAACATCAGACTCCATACCACCTATAAAGCCAACCGTTTTAGTTTTTGTTGTTTTTGCAGCTGCAATACCAGCTAAGTAAGCCGCTTCATTATCAGCAAATGTTGCGCTGGCAACGTTATCTTTACCTTCAATCACATCGTCAATGATGACAAAATTTGTTTCGGGATTATCTTCGGCAGCTTTTTCAATCGCATCATGTAGAGCAAAACCAATACCGAAAACAAGTTGATAACCACTTGAGATAGCTGTATCTAGGTTATTAGCGTAGTCAGATTCACTAGTTGATTGGAAATAATCGAATCCTTTACCTTTTTCCAAACCGTTATCTTTACCCCAAGCTTGAAGACCTTCCCAAGCTGATTGGTTAAATGATTTGTCATCAACACCACCAGTATCAGTTACCATTGCAACTTTAAGACCAGCATCATCTTTATCTGACTTTGAACCACCACGATTTCCACAGGCAGCAAGAGTAAGAACAGCTACTGAAGCTAGACCAATACCAACAATCTTTTTGTTCATCTTAATGAACCCTCCTAAAAAAATATTGCAACAAGGTTGCGAGCTAATAACCCAAAGGTTAACAACAAACAGATTAGTTCAACAAACAGATTAGTTCAAATCTGTAAAAGAGTACGGAAGTAACTCTTCGACTGTCATCTCGACTGTCTTACCATTTTGTGAAATTAAAATAACTTTAGAGGTTGACTCAAAAAATTCAACCATAACTTGTCGGCAAGCACCACAAGGAGAAACTGGTTCTTCTGTTTCACCATAAACTGCTATTGCTTCCAGTTCACGATATCCTTCGGAAACCGCCTTAAAAATAGCCGTTCGCTCTCCACAATTACACAAGCCAAAACTAATATTTTCAATATTACATCCTTGGAATACCTGACCAGACTTGGTTAGAACTGCAGCTCCAATCGGAAAATGTGAATAAGGGACATAAGCATTTTTGCTTGCTTCTATAGCTAAAGTAATAAGGTCAGTAGTATTCATCAGCTAATTCTCCTTAAATAAGGGGGATACTAGACGTAGTAATATTTTGGATCTTACTTAACAAAAATCCTTAGCATAAACATTAGAAAAACTATACTCTTTTACTTCTACAGCAAGTCTCTCCATTTGCTCTCTATTTTTTATAAATGTATCATCAAGTAAACGATTTTACGCCTTTTAAGCATTTTTTTAATAAAAAATTTGTATCATTTCTTTAGGTTAACTTTTAGTCACCCTTATTTTACCATTTTTTTAAAATTCTGTAAGTAGATTTTGAACTAATTTTTGGTTTAAATTGATTTTTTCGTTAATTTTTTTCTTCTTAACTCTTTGTCTAATCTTTTCACGAACAATATAACACTTCTGTAATCTATAAAATCGTTTTTTACGACAGATCAGACTTCTGAAATTTTATTGATAGTTAATAACCTAGCGAATAAACATGAGAGCTAAGATGAAGCCATTACTCTCGTCTCGCTTAGCTATTGCTCATCACAATCTTAAGCATAGGGATTACCGTGCTCGATCAAGTACTTGATGTCGTTAACAATAATATAAAGACCAATCATTTTACCATTACAAACGCTAAATATTATTTTACACTTCTTAAAATATAATAGCCTTTATCTTTTTTTAGGATTTCAACATTACCAAATATCTCTTGCATTTTGGCTTTTGCGCTGGGTGCGCCTTGTTTTTTCTGAATAACAATTGTTAAATCACCATCTGGATTGAGGTAATCAAATGCTTCTACCAAGATTCTATGGACAACTTCTTTTCCTGCACGAATAGGAGGATTAGAGATAATATGATCAAATCTTCCAGTCACCTTATCATAAATATTAGATTGAAAAATGTCTACCTCTACATCATTAGCTTGTGCATTTTCTCTTGCTAAATCAATCGCACGATTATTAATATCTACCATCGTGGCTTTAACACCTTGAACTTTGGCTAAAGCAATCCCAAGCGGACCATAACCACAACCAAGATCAAGTAGCGTATCATTTTTATGAAATGTTAACGTTGATAATAAGACTTGGCTACCAAAGTCAATCATTTTTTTAGAGAAGACACCCGCATCAGTCTTAAAAGAAAAACTATCTCCTAAAAGATTCACGTTTAATTCTTTTATATCATGACTGCTATTGGGATTTTCCTCATAGTACATATTAGCCATTTTATCTCTTTTCTATTTCTTTCTGCGGCTTTTATTTTACCATAGTTTTTGATTTTGTTCTAGAATTCTGAAATGGTTTTCATTTTTTCGTTTTTATTGATATAATGTTGAACAGGAGTTTGACTTATGATTCATGATTTAATCAATTTTAAAAATATTTCTCGACAAGAATGGCAACAGTTACATCGCCATTCTCCCAACTTGCTAACCTCTGATGAGTTAGAAGCTCTTAGAAGTTTAAATGACCACATCGAGTTAGAAGATGTTAAAGATATCTATCTTCCATTAATCAATTTAATTAATATTTATAAAAAGAGTGTTGATGATTTAGCTTTTTCAAAAAGTCTTTTTTTAAAAGATCAATTAAACAAACGCCCTTTCATCATTGGTATTTCTGGATCTGTTGCTGTTGGAAAGTCAACAACTAGTCGTCTTTTGCAACTACTTCTCAGTCGTACACACCCTGAGTGTAAAGTCGAGATGGTAACCACGGATGGGTTTCTATATCCTAATCAGACCTTAATTGACAAGGGAATTCTTGAACGAAAAGGCTTTCCAGAATCTTATGATATGCCTCGTTTGCTGCATTTTTTAGACACTATCAAAAATGGTCGCAAGGTTGACATTCCAATCTATTCACATGAAATTTATGATATTATCCCTAACACTGTTCTAAGTCTAGAAGCGCCAGATTTTCTTATTGTTGAAGGCATTAATGTTTTCCAAAATCCTCAAAACGAACGTCTCTACATAGCCGATTACTTTGATTTCTCCATTTATATTGATGCCCATACAGAACATATCGAAAAATGGTACCTCGAACGTTTTTCAAAACTTTTGCTAATTGCTCAAAAGGATACAACTAACTACTACCATCGATTCACAAAGCTCACTAAACAAGAAGCTTTAGGTATCGCTAAACATACTTGGGAGTCTATTAATCTTGTCAATTTAAAACATTATATTGAGCCATCAAGAAGTCGAGCAGATATTATCCTCCACAAATCACTCAATCATAAAATTGATGAAATTTACCTCAAAAAGTGAGAAAGACTTGTCAAAGCTATCATTTTCTTATATAATGATAGAGTTAGTAAATATGGAGGTGAATACTTTGGCAAACATTAAATCAGCTATCAAACGCGCTGAACTTAACGTTAAACAAAACGAAAAAAACTCAGCACAAAAATCAGCTATGCGTTCTGCGATTAAAGCTTTTGAAGCAAACCCATCTGAAGAGCTTTTCCGCGCTGCTTCTTCAAGCATTGATAAAGCAAAATCAAAAGGTTTGATCCACGCAAACAAAGCTAGCCGTGATAAAGCGCGTCTTGCTACTAAATTAGGTTAATTAATAAGAATCGAGTTGCCAGATGGCAACTCTTTTTTTCTCTAAAACTTATTACAAACAAATGTAACCTGCCAGTTAAAAGACAGCAACAATTGAGGTAGGTAGTTCAAATTTAAAAATAAAGGAGGCTGGACAAAAAGTCCAGCCTCTCAATATAGAGTTCGTTTTAACATCCTAACGCAGTGGTTGAGAGAAACGCTTAGCAGCTTATCCATTTTAGAGTTTCCACTACAGAGTTTCTTAGGAACTTTAGTCCCAAGCAAACACTGCTAAATGGCTGTTTCATTCACCTTTTACGCTCAGCAGCAAACCTAGAATAGTAGATAAAAGCTGTGCTTTTTCTATAGACACCCTCAAAAGATCTCTCAATTTTTTTTGAGCTATGTGGTGGTGGCAAAAAAGATTCTAGGAACCTTTTTAGTGAAAAGGGAGGCTTTCCCTCTCCCTCTTTCACTATAAAAACAAGGAGACCTCTTATAAGAAAACATCAAAAATAGTTCCTTGAGGTGTATTATCTTTTACTGTTATCTCTCCACCTAAAGTATCTACAATCTGCTTGGCAAGAGATAAACCTAGACCAAATCCACCAGATTGTCTCGTTCTTGCTTTATCAACACGGTAAAATCGATCAAAGATTTTCGATTTATCATCATCTGAAATACCTAGACCATTATCAGATACTCTCAACCACAAACGGCGCCCTTTGGTTTCAACAGAAATACTAATAATCCCTTGCTTCTTTGTATATTTCAAGGCGTTATCAACTAAAATAGTCATCAACTGTTTTATGAGCGTTTTATCTGATTTAATAGGTCGTTTCAAATGATTCATTACCATTAACTCCTTGTCATTCTCTTGAGCAATTAATTGGTAATTTTTAAAGACATCATCAAAAAATGTTGGTGAAATATCTTCTATGTTCGGGTCAATACCATCATCACGACGAGCTAAGTTTAAGAGATTTGTCGTTAACATTCTCATATTTCTAACTTCATCAAGACTTGCTGCAATACTCTCGCTATGTTCAAGAATAGTATCATTAGGTTTTCTAAACAAGGTTTCTAAGCGATTTTGGAGTACAGCCAGGGGCGTTCTTAATTCATGGCTGGCATTTTCAACAAAGCTCTTTTGTTTTTCATAACTAGCAATGATTGGTTTACGACTCCACTTGGCTAGATAAACACTAGTGATAACTGATATCAACCAAAAGATAATCATAATGCTTATAATAACATTAACATAGCGGTCAAATGCCTCATCCAATTGTCTCGTACTCGCTAGAAAACTAATATATTTTACTTGAGGATAAGCTAAATCGGTAACTTCAAGCGTGACACTGCGATAATTTTCAGCATGTCCATAAGTGTTGATGTGAGTCTCTTTAACAATTCTATTGAGCTGTTTTTTATTAAGCTTAATACTTGAAAATTCAGAATAAGCATCAACCGTATTAATAACCTCTCCAAATCTATCAAATACAATAATATCTAAAACAGCCAGATCATCATTGTGTTTAAACTTACTAGGATCGATTGTAATACCGAAACCATCTCCATCTGAGCTCCAAGAGTAATTCCTAGCCATAGTCATTGCAATATAACTAGCCGCAGAGTACCTAGCTCTTTTCAGACTATTATCCGTTGAAGAGTAGAGACCAAGTCTCATAATCTGCAAAATAATAATCGTCATCACAAAGAAAATAGCAGTGAATACCATCATAAAATGGATAAAGGGCTTGAAATTATCAGAATGAATTTTTTTTTGTATGTATTTATGCATCTTTTAAAATATAACCAACACTTCTTAAAGTCTGTAAATGATCTGCAAAACTCGTTCCTTTAAGTTTTTTACGGATTTTTGACACATAAACTTCAACAACCGAAAGCGTTGTATCGCTATCAAATCCCCATAAACGATCAAAAATCTGTGTTTTAGGTAAAATAACATTTTGGTTTTGTAGAAAGTACATTAACAATTCAAATTCTTTACCTAAAAATTCTACTTCTTTGCCATCTACTGTAACACGATTAATTGTCGTGTCAACGCTAATATTACCGTATACGATGGTATGATCGGTCAGCTTTCCAGAACGTTTAAGTAAGGCTTGGATTCTCATTTTTAATTCTTCTAGATAAAATGGCTTAGTTAAATAATCATCTGCTCCTAACTCAAAACCATGTCCCTTATCATCCAACCCTTCCTTTGCTGTCATAATTAAAACAGGCGTTGTTATCCCTTTTTCTCGAAGCTCTTTTAGCACTTGAAAACCATTTTTTTCTGGAAGCATAAGATCTAATAAAATAAGATCATAAACGCCAGATTCAGCTTCATACAATCCTTCTTCCCCATCAAAGACCTGCATCACATCTGCAAAATCATCCAGAAAATCAAATACAGAATTGGACAAACTCAAATCATCTTCAACCAAGAGTAATTTTATCATATTGCATCTCTCCTTTGTTCCATTATACCTAAAACTAATCCTCAAAGCCACTTGTATCAGTTCTCCATAAGAGTATTACCGTGTCTTCATTATAAGGCAGAATGCTTAAGCAAATCTGAAGCATTGCTCTGTTCCAATAATAAGTGTATCAAAAATCGACCTCACTTGAATCGGTGAAGTCGATGTTTTAGTTTCTGATTAACTCTATTTTGACAGTAATCAATTATTCTATCTTAAAAGATAAATTATTTCAAAAGGGCATTTGAAACAGCTTCTTTTTCTTTATTAATTAACTCAAGACGAGCTGAAATTTCTTTAATACCCATAGAGATATTACGGCTGATAGCCATATCGTCTAATTGAGGTTCAAAGAAGGATTTATATTCTTCAAGAGCTGTTGGTGTTTTAAATAGACGTGAAGGGATAATGACAAAAGAATCAAAACTCATGTCACCTCCAAGAACAGATTTAATCCATTCCCAGTTTACTTTCGACCATTGCCATACAGTATCTTGACTAAACCGATGACTTAAAAGAGCTCCATACCAAGCTGATAAGTCTTGTGGTTTAATGATATCCTTATCTTTAAAATACTCTAAAATTGTTGAGAGATTCTGCGCATCCTTAGTGTGAGCAATAGCTTGAGATAATTGACGCTTAAAGGTGCCATCGTTTGTCTTAACATAATACCCAATATATTCATTTAACAATTCAGCAGTTTCAGATGATTTAAATTCATTAATCAATAACACTGCACGGATTGAAGCAGGAATTTTTTCTAAATCGTCGCGGTACTGTGCAAACAATTGACTTGCTTCTGCTGTTACATCAAGGTCATGCGCTTCGATCAATTGTGCTAAAACTAATTGACGAACCATTTCATCTTCATCTGATTCTTCTGGACTCGGTAAGAAACCTAGACGTTCAAATTTATCATGGAAAATACGGCGAATCAAATCATGTTTTGCAGCTTCTTCTTCACTATTTTCATCAATAAACTTATCAAGACCATTCAAGACTGAACTAATTGCAGAAATAACCATGTAAGAATCAGCTTTTGATAGTCGCTCAATTAGAGGGACGAGTTCGGCATAAGAAATCTTACCACCTTCAGCTAATAAACGACGCTCTTCGACAACTTGCAATTGGCTAGTTGCATCTAGAGATTCTAAATCATTGAAAATCGCCTCCAAAAGCTCTCCCTTATAATTAGAGATGTAATGAGCTGTGTTTTCCGTATTTAATCGAAGAGCTCCCTCATTTTGCACAGCTAATTGACTGTAATTTGGAATGACTAGACGTTCTTCTATTAAAGTATCTGGAAGACCTTCCCAGTTACTATTAAGTGGAACTTGCCACAATCGTCCAACTTCTTCACCTTCACCAATAAAGAATTGTTCCTGACTGATCACTAAATTGTCATCTTCAACAGAGACAGTAACCACTGGATAACCTGGTTGTTCAAGCCATGAATTCATAAAACCAGAGACATCTTTACCTGAAGCATCCGACAATGCTCTCCAAAGATCGTAGCCTACTGTATTTTGATATTGGTGTTTCTTGAAATAGGCGTTTAAACCAGCTGCAAAGGCATCATCGCCAAGCCAACGACGCAACATGTGCATGAGACGACTACCTTTAGCATAAACAATAGCAGCATCAAATAAGGTATTAATTTCATCAGGATGTTTGACTTCAACATGAACAGATTGAACACCATCAGTTGCATCACGTTTAAGAGCATGAGGAACTCCACCTGTTTGGAAGTCTTCAAAAATATTCCAAGATGGTTCGATAGCAACAATAGCCACGTATTCCATCATATTGGCAAAACTTTCATTTAGCCATAAATCATCCCACCATTTCATGGTTACCAGATTACCGAACCATTGATGAGCCAACTCATGGGCAATAACAAGGGCTACCTGTTGACGACTGGATACTGTAGAATTATCATCAACTAAAAGGTAGATTTCACGGTAAGTCACAAGCCCCCAGTTTTCCATAGCTCCCGCAGAGAAATCAGGTAAGGCTAAATGGTATGACAATGGAATTGGGTAAGTAACACCAAAATAATCTTCATAGAAATCAATGACACGAACAGCAATATCCAGCGCAAAATCAAGTGATTTTAAGGGATGAGCCTTAGTTGAGAAGATACCTACTTCTGTTCCGTTTTTAGAGGTTTGTGTTTTTCCTTGTAAATCACCAAAACCAAATGCTAGCAAATATGAAGACATGCGTGGCGTTGTTTCAAAACTCCAAACACCTGTTTCTTGACGAAGTTCTGGGTTTGATTCAGGCATATTAGAAAGAGCAATTTCACCTTCTACTTGATCAAACTTCAAGGATAAATCAAAGGTTGCTTTTGCCTCAGGTTCATCAACGCAAGGGAAAGCTTCTCGTGCAAAATGACTTTCAAACTGTGTTGAAATAACCTCTTTTTTGACACCATTTTCTGTGTAATAAGACGGGTAAATACCAGTCATATTATCAGTGATTTGACCTGAAAATTCAATGACAAGTGTCATCATACCAGTATCTGGTGAATCAATGCGGACACATTCATTGTCCTGATCCACCTCAAAAGTAAGTGCTTCATTATCTAGTTTTACAGATTCAATATGCAAATCTTTTTGATGCAAGGCAATCTGATTGTCTAAAGCTTCTCCTGTGATAGCAACATTACCTGAAAATTGTTTTTCCTGACGATTTATGTCAAGAAAAAGATTATAGTTTTCTGGAATAAACGTTTCAATCAAGTGTTCGACTACTTTCATAATACTCCTTAATATTAGCTGGGATTTCCCTAATCAACTTTTTAACTGGTGTAAACAAAGGCAACCAATTAAGAAGAAAAGGATGTTGAATCCAACACCCTTAATTATACCATAAAGTGACTTATAATTCGATAATCTTACCAGTCTTAAGGTAAACAACCCATTCACAAATATTGCGAGCGTAATCACCGATACGCTCTAGATACATGAGAACTTGGAAATATTCTTTACCAGCAAAGGCTGCTTCAGGATTTTCTCTAATACTCTCCACCGCTTGGTGTTGAATGGTTCTGAAATATTCATCAATTTCTTCATCTTTGGTTGCTACTTCACGGGCAGTGGTTTCATCACCATTGATGTAGGCGTTAAGCGCGTCTTCCAACATACGCTTAACAGCTTTCCCCATTTTACTTATTTCTGCTTCTACTTGAGGAACACGTTCCTCACCCTTCATACGAATGGTTGCTTTCGCAATAGCCGAGGCATGGTCACCCATACGCTCTACATCATTGGAAGCCTTTAAAACAGTAATAACTGTCCGCAAGTCTTGTGACACTGGCTGTTGTAAAGCGATAATTTCAAGGGATTTTTTTTCAAGTTTAGTTTCGTAGTTATTGACCACTTCATCTTCGTCAATCACTTCTTGAGCCAAGTCACGGTCGTGACTAACAAAAGCACGGACACTTTTATTAATTTGTGCCAAGACTTCTGTTCCCATAGCATAAAATTGATTATGTAGTTTATCTAATTCTTCTTCAAATTGTGTACGTAACATAGGCTACCTCTTTCATTGATTTGGATTATCCAAATTTACCAGTAATATAGTCTTCTGTTTCTTTATGTTTTGGTTTCATAAACATAGTCTTAGTATCTTCAAATTCAATTAGATTACCATCTAAGAAGAAACCTGTACGGTCAGAAATACGTGAAGCTTGCTGCATTGAACGTGTCACGACAACCATAGTGTAATCTTTTTTCAGTCCATATAAGGTCTCTTCAATTTTACCAGCTGAAATAGGGTCTAGGGCTGATGTTGGTTCATCTAAGAGAATGATACGAGGGCTAGTAGCTAAGACACGAGCCACGCAAACACGCTGCTGCTGACCACCAGATAAACCAAGAGCTGAATCATGAAGACGATCTTTCACTTCATCCCAAATAGAAGCTCCAATCAAAGATTTTTCAACAGCTTCATCTAGAATAGCTTTATCCTTAATCCCCTTAATACGTAGACCGTAGACAACATTTTCATAAATTGACATTGGGAATGGGTTAGGTTGTTGGAATACCATCCCAATTTCTTTACGTAAATCAACAGTATCTGTTCTAGGACTGTAAATGTTGTGGCCATCATAACTGATAGAACCTGTAAGCGACCATTCTGGATTCAAATCTCCCATACGGTTGATTGCTCTTAGAAGGGTTGATTTTCCAGATCCAGAAGGGCCGATGAGGGTCGTGATTTCGTTTGGAAAAATATCAAGTGACACATTATTCAAAGCTTTTTTCTTTTCATAATAGACTGACAAATCTCGGACTTGTAAAATTGGTTCTGTCATTCCTTCTCCTTCCTATCCAAAACGCCCTGAAACATAGTCGCTTGTTGACTGCAATTTAGCATTTTGGAAAATATTTTTTGTTTTATCATATTCAATCAAATCACCTAAATAGAAAAAGGCAGTGTAGTCACTAGCACGCGCTGCTTGCTGCATGTTGTGCGTCACAATAATGATCGAATAGTTTTTCTTCAATTCAAACATGGTTTCTTCCAATTGCATTGTTGCAATTGGGTCAAGGTTTGAAGCAGGTTCATCCATCAATAGAATATCAGGTTTTACCGAAATAGCGCGGGCAATGCACAAACGTTGCTGCTGTCCACCTGAGAGAGTAAAAGCTGATTTATGTAAATCATCTTTCAACTTATCCCACAAGCCCACTTGTTTCAATGAAGTTTCAACAATCTCATCCAATACTTTTTTATCTTTGATCCCAGCGCGTTCATGGGCGAAGGTAATGTTATTATAGATTGATTTCGCAAATGGATTAGGTCTTTGGAAAACCATTCCTATATGTTTACGCATTTCATAAACATTAATTTCTGGAGCATTAACATCAATACCTTGATACATAATCTCACCAGTTACTTTAGCAATATCAATAGTATCGTTCATCCGATTTAAGCTACGGAGAAAGGTTGATTTTCCACATCCTGATGGACCGATTAAAGCAGTAATTTTATTTTTTTCAAATTGCATATCAATTCCTTTGATAGCTTCATTATTACCATAATAAACATGCAAATTATTAGTTGATAAAATGAGATTATCTTCAGGGAAAGTAATGATATGTCTTTCATCCCAATTATACTCAGACATAAGAACTCCTTATTAAGCTGCTGATGTTAGTTTTTCGTGTAATTTCTTACCAATAAAGCGAGCAGACAAATTAAAAATTAAAATAAAGACCAATAAAACTGCTGCTGATCCTGCAGAAACGAGAGTTCCATCCGGAATCGTTCCCTCACTATTAACTTTCCAAATATGAACAGCCAAAGTCTCAGATTGACGGAAAGGTGAGATAGGGCTAGTTACACTTAGAGGATTCCAGTTAGACCAATCAAGGGCTGGAGCTGACTGACCAGCAGTGTAGATCAAGGCAGCCGCTTCCCCGAAAATACGCCCTGAAGCTAGAACGATACCTGTTACAATTCCTGGTAAGGCTTCTGGAACAACAACATGTAAAACTGTCTCCCAACGTGATAATCCCAGAGCTAATCCTGCTTCGCGTTGCGTATGATGAACAGTACGAAGACTATCTTCTACAGTACGTGTCATTTGAGGTAGATTGAAGACGGTTAGAGCAAGGGCACCTGAAATGATAGAAAAGCCATATTCAAACTGCACAACGAAAATCAAATAACCAAATAGACCAACTACCACTGATGGTAGGGAAGACAGAATTTCAATACAAGTACGAATAAAGTTTGTCAAACGTCCTTTTTTAGCATATTCTGCAAGGTAAATACCTGCCCCCATTGACAACGGTACTGAAATGATCAAAGTTGTCACTAATAGAAATAATGAGTTATACAGCTGAATCCCAATTCCTCCACCTGCTTGATAGGAAGATGATTTTCCGGTTAAGAAGGACCAACTGATATGAGGCAAACCGCGAACCAAGATATAAAGAATTAACGATGCCAAGATTGCGACAATAATAGCTGCAATGGTGTAGAGAACACCAGTTGCTAACTTATCCATTTTTTTAGCGTTCATAGTTTCTCTTTCTCTCTCTTGTAATGAATTTAACGAGGGTATTAAAAGCAAGACTCATAAGAAGTAATACCAAGGCAAGTGACCAGAGAACATTATTTTGGACTGTTCCCATAACCGTATTACCTATTCCCATGGTTAAGACTGATGTCAACGTTGCTGCTGGCGTTGTCAAGGAAGTAGGAACAACAGCAGAGTTACCAACAACCATTTGAATCGCTAAAGCTTCACCAAAGGCACGAGCCATTCCAAAGATTATCGCTGTAAAAATACCTGGGCGAGCAGCGTTCAAAACAACACGCCAAATGGTCTGCCAACGTGTTGCCCCCATAGCCATACTTGCTTCGCGATAGTGACGCGGAACAGCTCGAAGACTATCTGTCGTCATAAAGGTAACTGTTGGGAGAATCATAACAAAAAGTACAAAAACCCCTGACAAGATACCAAATCCTGTGCCACCAAAAATGGAACGTACAAATGGCACAACGATTTGCAAACCAATAAATCCATAAACAACAGATGGTATACCAACCAAAAGCTCGACAGCAGGCTGAAGGATTTTACGACCGTACTTAGGCGAAACTTCCGTCATAAATACTGCTGCTCCAATAGCAAATGGTGTCGCAATCAAAGCAGACAGAATCGTTACAATGAAAGAACCCATAATCATTGGCAAAGCTCCCATAAGAGGTTGACCATCCGGTCCTTTTACACTCGGTTGCCAGTCAGTACCAAATAAAAATTTAAACAGATTGATTTTATCAACAAAGAATGTCGATAGACCTTTTTGAGCAACGAAAATTAAAATCATTGCTACAATAAAGACAATTAAAGCAAGGCATAAAAAGGTAATCGTCTTACCAAATTTCTCAAGGCGAGAATTTTTTGAAGATGAAACCAATTTCTTAGCCAATTCTTGATTCTTCATTTCTACTCCTTATCTAGGCAAGACTTTACCATCAGCCGTCTTTTCAACTTTCATATCATTCATTGGGATGTAGCCCATTGTTGTTACGATATTAGATTGAACTTCATCAGACATCATGAAGTCTAAAAATTCTTTTGTTAAAGCCTTAGGCTCACCTTTAGTATACATATGCTCATATGACCAAATCGGCCAATCATTAGTAGCTACATTCTTAGGTGTTGGTTCAAATCCGTTAAGCTTCATTGTTTTGACACTATCATCTAAGTAGGCAAATGCTAGATAAGAAATAGCTCCTGACGTTTGAGAAACAATTGACTTAACCATACCATTTGAATCTTGCTCTTGGCTCCTTTTAGCATTGACATCACCCATGATAATACTATCGAAGGTTGCACGTGATCCTGAACTAGCTGCTCTATTGATAATAGAAATAGCTAAATCTTTTCCACCGACTTCTTTCCAATTGGTAATTTTGCCAGCAAAGATATCACGTAGCTGTTCAGAGGATAAATTGTCAACGGATACTTCTTTATTGACAATAACTGCCATCCCAGCAACCGCAACACGGTGATCGACAAGTTTAGAAGCATCAATACCATCTTTTTCTTCCGCAAACAAATCACTATTACCAATTTGAACTGCCCCTGATTGTACTTGTGACAATCCAGTACCAGAACCACCACCTTGGACGTTAATGGTTTTTCCTATATTTTGTTTACTAAATTCATCTGCTGCCGCCTCCACGAGTGGCTGTAATGCTGTTGATCCAACGGCAGTTGAAGTTTCCCCTTTATCAATCCATCTGGCACACCCAGAAAGAAATAACAAAACGGTAACAAGCAATCCCATAAATGTGAGAAGCTTTTTCTTTTTCATCTTTTTTCCTCCGAGAAACGAAATCAAGTTAGAATGAGAACAAGCTATCTTTCTGATATTGTCAGATAACTTTCCCATCACCAAATTATTATATCAAGAAGTCAACGTACTGACTTTCTTTTTGAATCAAATTGTATTCAATAACAGTTACTACTTAAATCTCAAACCTTTGGGATAAAAATTTTTCAATTGATTTCCGACAACTTTAGCGAATCCCAAACCATTCCCATTTATCACAACTTGATACCAACCATTAGAATAGGTTTCATGCAAATTCACCTGACTACCAGCCACATACTCTTTAAACTGTTCTATATCAATTTCTAATTTCTGTACTACCTC
Organism: Streptococcus pluranimalium; assembly: GCF_002953735.1. NCBI lineage: Bacteria > Bacillati > Bacillota > Bacilli > Lactobacillales > Streptococcaceae > Streptococcus > Streptococcus pluranimalium. The sequence continues at coordinate 1,037,900 of NZ_CP025536.1, forward strand.
AGATGGCTTCAAGGCTATTCCTAAAGCAAAGGAAGGCTCAAACCGCTTTTTCTTGAAAGTCCCCAAATGAAGACCATTTCTGGCAATTTTTAATTGAGATAAGTCCGGTAAATGAGCGGGTATAATATAGAGTTGATCTCCAAAGACCTGATATTGCCCCTCTAATGTTATTTTTAAATGTTCTTGAGAAAACGATTCCCATAAGTTCATTTGTTCCTTGGTCAAAGAGACTTGTCTAGCTTTTCTTTTCTGTTTAAGCTTCGTCTCTTCCTCTCTTGGTCTGACATCTTTGAACTTGGCAATAAACTGACCTTCCCCCTTAAAAGAGTGAGGATACATTCTGACAGTTCCAGGCATAAGATCACTATCTCTCATACCGTTAATTGCTCGTATTGGAATTAACTCTAATTGACTAAACTCTTCTAAAAGCCACTCAACGACTTCTTCATTTTCCTCAGGGGACCAGGTACAAGTGGAATAGACCAGTTCACCACCAGGAGCTAGCATCGCGAGCGCATCTGATAAAATGGATTTCTGCAAACTCGCTAATTCTTTCGGATAATCCTTGTGCCAGTATTTTTCAGCTTCTGGATCCTTGCGAAACATTCCTTCGCCTGAACAAGGGCCATCAAAAACAATAAGATCAAAGTAAGATGGAAAAATCTTAGCTAAACGTTCTGCCGACTCGTTGGTAACAAGAACATTCCTTGCACCAAAGCGCTCAACATTTTCAGTTAAAATCTTACTTCGCTTGGTATTGATCTCGTTACTGATCAAAAGCCCAGTATTGTTTAAATAACTTAATAAATGAGTTGTCTTTCCTCCAGGCGCAGCTGCTAAATCAAGAACTTTCATTCCGGGTTTGGGTTTAGCAACCTGCCCCACCATCTGAGCTGCTGGCTCTTGTGAATAAACAAGTCCAGTCACATGTTCAACTGATTTTCCAGATATTTTTCCATAATAACCCCACTCTGTCTTAGGAATAGGATTGTCGAAGGCTATTTGATTCTCCTTTAAAGGATTTGAACGAAAACCAGACACTGGGGCCTCACTAAAAGAATCCAAAAAATTTGGAGCTTCTTCTTGAAGTAGTTCTATGTATTTATTAATAAAATCTTGTGGTAATGTCATGTTATTATTATATCAAATTCCTTATTATTGACCTATAAAAAGGAACAGAAAGAACTCTAAAGAATGAAAAAGGTAGAAAAAGAGTTCGTCTTCCCAGATCCGCACACTTCAAAGACCTAGGAGAAATTTTGAGGTTGTCAGTTGAAAAAGCCTAGATTTTCCTTATTATAGCTCTAGGTCTTTGAAGAACATAAAATGCGAATGAATCAAACCTAATAACCACCGCGTTAAGATGTCACAATGAACTTCATTTCATATAAATAAGGTTGGACATAAAGTCCAACCTTATTATAAGCATTAATTTACTAATTTTTGAATAAAAGATAATTCTTCTGTTGGAACAAACATAACTTGCTGTCTTGTTAGAAAGTCTGGTTTTTCCCCTTCGATGGTTAATAAACAGTAACCCAGTTTTTCTCCCATAATTGAGGCTGCAGCGTAATCCCAAGGAGCAATATTTGAAAAATAAGCAAGCAATTTCCCTGAAATAACCTGTGTCATACTGATACCGGCTCCACCATAGACACGAATTCCCAATGCTAGACTCGTAAAATCCCTAATACCTGCTGTATTTTCAAGATACATCTGAGCATTGACACCAACTAAACAGCGTTTGAAATCTCGGTGGTGGTAATGTTCAAGCTTAGTAGTATTAGCATAAACATCAAATTGACCGCCTCCGTGATATAAGATATCCTGCATAACATCTAAGATTAGGCCAAATTGTCCAACACCATTTTCATAATAAGCTATCATAATAGCAAAATGATCGCGCTGAGCAATAAAATTAACGGTACCATCAATAGGATCTAGCACCCAAACATTGCCTTCTGCTATTGGATGTGTTACATCATTTTCTTCGGCTAAAAAATGATCTTCTGGATAAGCCTTTTTGATGGCTTGGATCATTAATTCTTGGCATTGCTTGTCCAAGCTAGTTACTAAATCAGTCTCATCTGACTTTTCTTCAATGATAAGTGCTTGAGACATACGATCCTTAATAAAAGCACCAGCCTCTCTTATTACCTCTTGTGCAAATAAAAACTTACTCTCCAAGTCTCAACCACCCTTCAGATTGCGATCTAGCAGCTTGAACAGCACGATAAATTGAATAACCACTAGCTTGTTCAAACGCCTTATCCAATCGTTTCTCCTCCCCTTTAGATGGAACGACTTGTTTAAATGCAGCGTAAGCTTCCAAAAAAGCATGGACATCAACTTTACTTTCATAGGCTTTTTCTACATGATTAAAAAAACAAAGCACTGAAGTTATTTCTTCAGTACTCCAGGATAAATCAAGTGGGTATGAATAGGTATTATTAGGCATGTTTTCCCTCAATTTCCGCTCGAATTGTAGCTTGGCGAAGTTCTTGTTTACGATAATCTCTTGGCAAAAAGGCTCTAATCTCATCTTCATTGAACCCAATTTGCATACGCTTATTATCCATAATAATGGGACGTCGTAATAAACTTGGATTTGAAGCAATTAACTCAATCAGTTGAGAAATAGACATGTCATCGACATCTATATCTAACTTTTGAAAAACTTTTGAACGGGTTGAAATAATATCTTCTGTCCCATTTTCCGTGAATGATAGGATAGACATCAATTCATCTTGAGTCAAAGGGCTTGTAATAATATTATGTTCAACATACTCGACTTCGTGCTTTTCTAACCAAGCACGCGCCTTACGACAACTCGTGCAACTCGGTGATAAAAATAAAGTAACCATATCTCGCCTCATCAATCAATCTACTTGGTTAACATTATACAAAAAATTAAAAGACTTGGCTATGGTTTTTGCCAATTTATCGCAATTTCTTGATCATTTTCAAGCTGCTGAACTAAATCATCTATGCCATTAAATTTTTCCATGTCACGAATTTTCTCTAACCAAAAAATTTCAATAGCCTCACCGTAAATATCCCCTGAAAAATCAAAAATATTAGCTTCTAAGCGTAGTTCTGTACCACCGAAAGTAATATTTTCTCCAATACTAGTCATTGATCGATAGCGTTTACCTTTGACAATAACATCTGTAACATAGACGCCATCTGCAGGAAGATGGGTCCTATCTATTGGGGCTAAATTAGCTGTAGGAAAGCCAATCGTGCGTCCTCTAGCATCTCCATGCACAACAATCCCTCGCGTCGAATAATCATACCCCAACAATTGGCCAGCATCCCTAACATTCCCTTCTTGAATCAGTTGGCGTATTAAGGTTGAACTAATTTTTCGCTGCCCATCTCTTATTTCAGGGATGACAATAACATCACCAGAAAAATTACGAGACAAATAATCAGGATTAGTTCTATTATGTCCAAAATGATAGTCAAAGCCAACAACTATACTATCTGGATTTAATTGTTTAATATAGGTATTGATAAATTCATCGGATGAAATTTTAGCAAAATCACTCGTAAAATTCGTTAGATATAGAGAGTCAACCCCATACTCTTCAAATTTTTGATAACGCTTCTCAGGATATGTGACGTGTAGAAGCAATTCTGGCGTAAAACGACTAAAAGCTAGTTTAGGAGATTCCAGAAAGGTCATTACAACGACGGTTAATTCTTTCTTCTTTGCCACTTCTTTTGCTTTATCAAATAGCGCTTTATGTCCAGTGTGAAGAGCATCAAAGTAGCCCAGGACAAGAACTGTTTTTTGTGGTTCCACAATCTCTTGATGAGATTTAATAACTGTTATTTTCATGATATTAGTACTTTTCTTGGTTTATACAAGTCTCCCCGCTTTTCTAAAATAGCGACAACCTGGTCATTATAATAAGCTGCTACTGTTTTTTTCTCATTCTCTATAGGGATAAATCTTCCATGGCGGATATCGGTCACTGCCTCTTCATCAATAACAACTTTTTCCAGATCAGAAAGTCCAAATTCAATTGGCAAAAGAAAAGAGAGGTCATTTTTAGCAACTAGCAACTCAATTTCTTCAAGTGTAACTGACTGAGACAAGTCTAAACCAGCCGAAGCTGTCCGCTGCAGCTGAGACATATGGCTAGCAAAACCCAGACGCTCCCCTAAATCTACGGATAAGGTTCTGACATATGTCCCTTTACTACAAGATACCCTAAAAGAAAAGCGAACAGTATCATCCTCATGAATTAATGAAGAAGTTCTGTAAAATTCCCCGATAGTGATCTGTCTCTCTGGACGTTCGACCACTTCACCTGCACGAGCATACTCATATAATTTTTTACCATTAACTTTTACAGCAGAAAACATAGGAGGAATCTGAGTAATCTGCCCTACAAACTCCCTCATAGCCAAATCTATATCTTCTTCTGATAAAGTAGAGCTTACTGGTGTTTTTTTTACGACTTCGCCACTAGCATCCTCTGTTGTTGTTGAATAGCCTAATGTGATTTCACCTTCGTAAACTTTACCAGATTCGGTCATAAATTCCAAAACTCGCGTCGCTTTACCAACGGCAATTGGCAAGACTCCTGTGACGTCTGGATCAAGTGTCCCTCCATGGCCAATCTTTTTTTCTTGAAGTATTTTTCGCAGTTTAAAAACAGCGTCATGACTAGTCATCCCAGCCGCTTTTTTCAAATTAATAATTCCGTTAATCATAGTAGTCATTATACCATAAAGTTAAAAAGGAGAGAAACTAAGCCACTACCATTGTTTGACATAGTCAAATTAGAAGCCTCTATCATGAGAAATCGTTAAATTTCTCTGTTAAAATCAGTATCAATAGCTCTAAAATCTTGGATTTCCTGAACGTATTCTAACACGCCTTCAAATTCTCCTTGATTATTTCTTACAGCAGCATAAGTAACATGCACAAAAATCTCCCTTTTCTCAGACTTAAACCACATCGTTACTTTTTCTCTCTGACCGGATTTTAAAATTTTTATAATCTCTTTGACCTTGTCTACCACTCTAGGAGGATGGCAAGCTTCAACGTGACGACCAATTTGACTTGGGTTTCTTTTAAAAATCATCTCTTTTTCCGAGGTATGATTGTTATGATACTGAAAAATATCATCCTTATTGACAAAAGTTATCTCCATTGGTAAATGATTGAGAATAAGGTCTGCTTGTTCAACAGATAAAAAACCATTTCCAAAAGCTTGAGAAGTATATCTATCGCCAACTGTACTAGACGGTATTTTAGGAGTAAATGAGAGAGAAAAGGTTCCTTGTTCTGTTTCAAAGACAGTAACCGTCTTGTCATCTGTTATTTCTCGAGAACTTATTGCTTCCACAGAAGGGTATTCATTTTCTTCTCCAAACGAGTTTCTAACGGGACGCCACTCTTTTAAAGGCTTAATAATCGCATAACCATATTGATCACTCTCCTTGGCTATTTGCAACCAGTCATCTTGGGTAAAGGATTCTAAAAGAATCATCAATAAAATAGATTCTTCTTTAAAAATCATTTCTTCGAATTCGCTCGCAAATAAATCAAAGCGTTCTCTAATCTCAGCTACTGTCTTAGCAGGAAAAAGATCAATGGCCTGCTTTACCTCTGAAAACAAATCTCTAATCTTATCATCAACTCCCCACATTACAACTGGAGGAGCATCATGCCCATAAGCTTCCATTATCGGGAAAAATAGCTGTTCTTTGCGAGTATAATGACGATCAAATTGTCCCAAAAGAGTCATTTGATGTCTTAACCCCTTAATCAACTGTTCAAGTATACTGCTGTCATCTAGTTTAGCCATATTATCTAAGATACGACGAATTCTAAGCAGAGCTGCACGAAGAGCCAGATTTTCCTGTTTAAAGACATAAACAGGATGCCCTTCTTGATCAGCATCAGGAACTTCAGACTCCTGAATGGCTCCTTTAAACAGATTGGCATGAACATTGCACAAAGACATAATATCTTCAAAAGTAATGCCTATCTCAGATGCCATTAATTCGTGTTCCATCATCGAAATTTCCAAAGCGGAGACACCCGTAAAATGCTGATCGAAGCGTTCCTGGACAGACTCTGCACTCGCACCTTGATGGAGGTCGAGTAAAATATCTTTTAGTATTTCAATACGATTATCAGACATACTTCACTCCTTAATCTCATAACCATTACATAACAAGGTTTCTTTAACAGCTTCTATAGAAATACCTGCCAATTTAGAACCAGCTGATATACTTGTTACCTTCGCTACTGTATTAAGCATCATGGGATTAGCTAACGGTTTAAAACCTAAGTCAATCAAAAGTGGCTTTAACTCTGGATGCTCTTTTAATACCTCTGCGACAGGAATTGTCAAATCAATACAATTAATCACTTCAACCTCTCATTAGTATTTAGATACAATTTTTATCAAAGTGCATCAAACTTACTTTTCATAGTTGGATTCTGTCGAGTAAGCTTCTTAACAGAGACATCTTCCAATTTATTATTAGCCAAACGCAGTTGATTTTCACTTGTTGTCAGGGCAGCTTTCACAGCTTCCATCCGCTTAATTGACTTATCAATCTCATCAATAGCCTTTTGAAAATTCTTACTAGCAGATTGGTAATTTTTAGAAAAAGCTGTTTTAAATACATTTAAATCTTCTTCAAAATGTGTAATATCAATGTGTTGCTCTTTAACAATAGCTAATTCTTGTTTGTATTTTAAAGAATTTAAAGCTGCATTTCTCAGTAAAGTAATAATGGGGATGAAGAACTGGGGCCGTACGACATACATTTTCGGGTATTGATAAGAGACATCAACGATACCATTGTTATAAAGTTCACTGTCCACTTCTAATAGTGATACTAAAACAGCATATTCACATTTTTTCTCACGCCGATCCTTATCCAATTCTTTAAAAAAATGTTCATTTTTCTTTTTCGACGCTGTCTGATCAGCTTCGTTTTTCATTTCAAACATTATCGAAATAATCTCAATGCCGTTTTCATCAAATTCTCGATAAATATAATCACCTTTTGATCCGGTTTTAGCGTCATTATCCTTAGAAAACTGTGCATTTGGAAAAGCTGTCATGCGTAAACGGTTAAATTCATATTCACAGTGTTGTTCTAGGCTTTCACCAATCATCTTTGTTGATTGTTTAGCTTTAAAATCTTTATAGTAAGCAATCAATTCATCTTTTTGTGCTAACTCAGTCTGATGTTGACTAAGCAAAGATTGTTTATCTAGCTCTTTTTTCTGTTCTTGTAATACGAGCTGATTAGCCATTTGATCTTTTTCTTGCTGGATGGCATGCAAGGCTTCTTGCTTTTCTTTATCTTTTTCAAGGGATATTAAATTAATTTTTGCTTGTAATTCTTGATTCTCTTTATCTTTTTCAGATATTACTTGAGCTAAAGCTAAAGCATTGTCAGCAACTACTTTATCTAATTTTTGTTGTAGCTCGCTAATATCAGCATCCTTTTGTGACACTACGGCCTGTAATTCGAGTGATTGATTTTGTTCAAAAGTTTCTATAGCATGCTTTAATCTCAAAATTTCTTGTTCTTTTTCTCCCACTTGAGTTTGCAATTCATTTTTTAGCTGCTCTTCAATAAGACGTTTTTCAGACGAAACTCTCTCTAAAAGATCATGTTCAAATTCTTTGGTTCTCACTTGTTCTAACAACTGACTATATTCAGTCTCATTGATTGTAAAAATTGTTTGACAGTGAGGGCACTTTATTTCATTCATTTCAAACTCCTTGATAAAGTATAATGCTTATTTTAGAACAGCAATATCACTTACTGGCTTTCCTATTTTGGGAATAATGTTCGCTTAACCTCATCCTCTATATATTGCCATTCTTGATTGGCTCTTTCCAATTTTCGTTGATAATCAGCCTGCCCTCTCAAATAGCGACTTATCGCATAATCTTGCTTGACTAGTGGTATCATGGGTATCGATATCCCAGCAATATCGCTCGTTGATAAATTCATAACAGACTTGCCACGATCTGTTTCCATCAATAACTTCCGACCAGTTTCTGTCTCAAAAAATAATTTCAGATAATATCCTCTGACCTTAGAAGAGGGACGGATAATTGTGAAATTAGATGAAGCTACCACTGGCTTGTTTTGTTCTTCAAAAATTGCTAATTTTAACTGAGTTCCTTTTGATGAGATCAAAAGATCACCAGACTTTAAATAGTATTTCAAAACTAATGATTCTTTTTCATCATAGGATTTTAGTTGATCATAATCAATAATACCATTTTGAACATCTACAATATTAATAACAGCAATCCTATCTCCCTCAGCCTTAGAAGGAACTGCCCTCCCTTTAAAGATAGTTGCAATGTCTTCCAAAATCAAACTATGCTGCAAATTATTCCCTCCATCCTGCAAAGATATTTTTTTAAATCTATCATTAGTATTTTAATACAAAATAACTTTTTTAACAAGTAAAAAGAGGCTAGGAAAAAATCCCTGCCTTTTTAGGTTATTTAGTTAGATAAGTAGGACGCAGTGATTGAGTAGATTTAAAGCACTGTTATGATTAGCTTTTACACCCCGACTCAACTGTGCGGAGGTGGGAGTAAAACGGTCAGGATAGACCGTTTTAGCCCGCACCTAGAAATAAAAGAGTGAGGGAAATCGAACTCTTCGAGTTACCGAATTTTGTTCCCCCTTCCTATCTCCTTATAATCCTACATTGAGATTAAAAAGATTTTTCAGTCTAGAATAAGCCAAATCATCACCTACAAAAAAGATATGATCCCCTGGCTCAAGAACTGCATATGGACTAGGTGATAACAGCAGTATTCCTTCATGCTCAATACCAACAATCGTCGCTCCCGTTTGATGCCATATATTTAAGTCACGAATAGATTCCCCCAAGTGACTTGCTGATTCTGTCAAAATAATTTCATAAGGTGTAAATGGGTATTTTCGACTAACAGACTGGCTCTGCAACAAATACTCATCAACTAAATCTGTTAGTGACTCTAGCTCATCGACTTGTTTTTTAATGTTTTCACGAATCTTATTCTTTATCATTGCAATAGAATGTGTAGATTCATAATTTTTTAAAAAATCTTCTGCTTTTTCTTTTGACAGTACGATAGCTCCGCTACCATGCTTCAAACTAACAATATGCATGTCAGCCAGAATATTTAAGCCTTTTCGTGCTGTTTCTGGTGAGACATTAAAGGTACTTGCTAATGTTGAGCGTGACTTCAGTTTTTCACCTACTTCATAGTCACCATCAGCAATCCGTTTGGCAACTGCGACAGCTACTTGTTGATACTTAGAACTTCTAACTTCTGAATTAACACTTCGCATCATTTTTTCCTCCGATTTGATTTTATCATCTTCCATCAGACTTGACAATACCGCAAAATATGTCCCCCCCATCTCGTTTACTCTAAGATGCTCTTCTGATGAATCTGAAAATAGATACAGATAATACCCTTACCCTCAGATTGTCATAATGTATGCTAAAAAGGTTAGGATTTCTCCCAACCTTCCACCATCTAAGAATCACTTAGTCAGCAACAACTACATCACTATCAACTGTAGCTGTATAAGTTACAGCTTCATCATCATTCGACATAGCTTCTTTGACTTGAGCTTTTTTTTCTGAAGCAAACTCTTTGGCTTGTTCAGTTTTTTCAGCTGTAAATTCCTTGGCTTCTACTGCTTTCTCTGAGGCATACTCACGAGCTTCACCAGATTTCTCTGAAATATACTCACCAGCATTTTGCGCTGCTTCTTTCGTGCGTTCATAACCTGCTGATGCTGCTTCTTTGGCACGTTCGTAACCAGCTGCTGTTGCTTCTTTGGCAGTTTCGTAGCCTGATTCAACACGATCTTGAAGTGTTACAGATGAAGCTTCATATTCTTCACGAGTCATAACATCAACAACATTGACATTAACTTCAACAACTTTCAAATGTGTCATCACTTCAACATTTTGAGCTACAATAGCCTTGATACCTTCAGCGATTGCAGGGATGTCTTTTCCATACTCAACAATAACGTCAAGATCAGTTGCAACTTCTTCTTTTCCGACTTCAACATTAACACCGGTAGTCACATCATCAGAGTTTACCAGCTTATCCTTGACATTAGAGAAGAATCCACCACTGACAGCCAAAAGACCTTCGATATTTTCAAGAGCATGTCCAACAATTTTTTGGATCACTTTTTCATCATAAGTTACTGTGCTTTTAATTTCTGTCATTATGTTACCTGTTTCTAAATATGATTAATTATTTTTAAGACCGTCAATAGCGCCCTTTACGGTATCTTTTGCGTCAGCAATTTTTTCTTTAACGCTACCAGATGCTTTCTCGGCTTTACCTTCAGTTTCTGTACGCTTATCACCAGTCACTTTTCCAAGACCTTCTTTAACACTACCAGAAACTTTTTCTACTTTTGCATCAAATTTTTCTTCAGACATCTTACTTCCTCCTAAGGATAAAAACTGACTAACTACTTATTTTACGCGTGGCTCACGTTGTTCCTGAACACGATCAACACCATGGCTTACCGCACCTTTGGCATTATCGTATTGATTTGAAACAAAGTCACTAGTTGCCTGAGCACCACTTGCTACACGATCTTGTAGAGAAACTGAATCAGCTTCATGTTGTGCACGTGTTTTAATATCAACAACATTTACGTTCACTTCAACTACTTCGAGGTCAGTCATCTTTGTGATTTCTTCTTCAACAACTTTTTTAATTTGATCAAAGATTGTTGGAACGTGTTGTTGGTATTCTACAACAGCATCTAAATCAACTGCTACTTGTTTCGTACCCACTTCAACATTGACACCGTCAGTAACGTTGTTCGTATTAACCAATTTTTCTTTGATATTTGAGAAGAAACCACCATTGATAGCAAGTAAACCATTAACGTGTTCAACTGCAAGACCTACAATTTTTTCAATAACTTTGTCTTCATATGTCAACTGCCCACGAATTGCTTTTGGATCAACTGGATTGTTGTTTACTGAAATGTTTTCTACCATAATAGTACCTCTTTCTAAAATGTTAAGAATAATATTTTGTTAACTTATTTAAAGTTCTCTAAAAAACGATCAATCAAACCTGTTTGTTCGGCATAATAAGCAGCATAGCTACCAGCAACAACCAAAATAAGAATGAATAATGTTTTAAAGAAACCAAATGTCACTAGTAGAAGCGCTAAGAAGAAAGCTATCCCTCCACCAATGATGGGGTATTTATATTTTTCAACTATTTCCATACGACACTCCTACTCTACACGACCTGTTTTGAGTGTTTTTTCCTCAACAACATCTTTGACTTTCACATTAAAGTCTACATCATGCTCGATACCGAAGAAAGCTTTCAAACCTGTTTCAACATCCTTTTTGAGTTGTTCAGTATTTGCGATAACTTTCGTTCTAGGAACAACCTGCCCTTTAACATCAACCTTAAATTTCTTTTTATAAAGATGAGCTGTTACCTTAGGGTTTTTCATCAAACCTTCTGATTCAACAAGGCTCTTCACGTAACCTTCTACGGCTGATTTTTTTAGCTTCAATTTTCCTTGTTTATCTTGTAATTCTACTTCACTATAACGACGTGGGAAGAATAAAATAACAAGAATAGTTACTAAAACAAGAACAAACAAGATAGTAGCGGCCCACAAGAGATATTGAGCTAGTATTTCCCTAAAGAAAACTGTTGGGCGATAGTCAACAGGAAGCCATGAGAAGGCTTGTAGGTTCAAGAACCTTTGATTAAGAACGATGACATTACCAAGTATTGTGAGGAGCACTAAGCCAATAAGGCTATAGAAAATTTTCAATCCTTTTGCCATAACGTCTCCTTTATAAAATTATTTTGTTTTTGAAATTACAAATGATACAACAATAACAACGATAACCGCACCAATAATTGATGGAATAAGTGCCATACCAGCAAGACTAGGACCCCAAGCACCAAATAGAGCTTGTCCGACCCATGAACCAGCAATACCAGCTAAGATATTAGCGATCCAACCCATAGAACCACCTTTTTTAGTGATTGCTCCAGCAACAAGACCAATAAGTGCTCCAACGATAAGTGACCAAATAAATGAAATCATAAGATATAACCTTTCTATATTCAGAACTCAATAGAGTTAAACTGGATACTTTTTTAAAAGTATCTAAACAATTTTAAAATAATTTCTCTCGAGAAACGGTCAAAGTGACCATTTATAAATTAAATAATCGTGTATAGTTTCATAATAGAATTTTTGATGAAACAAAGAAAACGTTCTCTATGTTTATAAATCAGCATTCTCAAAACTAACCACATTTCATTTAATTTATATTGTTATTATACACTATTGCAGTAAAAATTCAACTAGTTTGCTCTATTTTCAAAAACTTTTTTCAAAATTTTTAATATTCTATGAAAAAGTTGCTTTTCTTTCTATTAATAATGTTATGTCATTCCTCTCACCTTCCGTGAAAAGACACCCGATCAAAGCCCTGTTATCTTTATATCACAATCCTGTGGAAATCTTTGCCCCTTCTTACAACTATTATAAGCGCTTTCATTTCAAAAGTCTACTTCCTTTCTTAATCTTATGTAAAATGTTCGTTTTTTTAATAGAAAAAGAACCTGGTAACATACCAGATTCTTTGATAACTCTATTTTTTCTCTATCGGGGCTACAGCTGCTAATAGTTTTTTTAAGCCAATCTCTGGAAATTTGATTTTCAATTCCTGAGTCGATCCCGAACCTGAAACTTCAAGAACAGTACCTTCTCCCCACTTTTTATGAAGGGCAATATCTCCAATTTGCCAATCAACAGATTCTGATTTTGCTTGGCTTGATTTACCAAATGGTAACGGTCCTTTGCTTACTATAGAGGATTGTGATGCAGACCGAGGTTGTGCTTGAGACTTCCTCTCTTGAAGAGCTTGAGATAAACTCATTCCTTGACCAAATTGAGTAGGTTGATTTTTGGTATATTTGATACCAAATGATGAATTGGCTGGTCTTGCCAAGCCTTGATATTGAAGAAGATCATCTGAAATCTCTCTGAGAAAGCGTGTTGGACGGTTATAAGACGTTTTACCAAAGAGAGTTCGTGTATTAGCATTGGTCATAAAGAGCACTTCTTCCGCACGGGTAATCCCTACATAGGCTAAACGACGTTCTTCTTCTAATTCATCTGGGTCTTCTGCGGCACGAGACAATGGAAAGACACCTTCCTCCATACCAATCAAGAAAACAACAGGGAATTCCAAGCCTTTGGCAGCATGAAGGGTCATCAAGGTTACTTCTGCAGCTTCTTCTTTGCCATCATCCGTATCTGCTATTAGGGCCAAATCATTGAGAAAACGACCAAGTTTATCAATGCCAGATTCATCTTCAGGACCATCTTCGTTAGTTTCATCAAAGTTTTTGGTGACTGAGAGAAACTCTTCAATATTTTCAATACGAGCCTGACTTTCTAGAGTATTCTGCAATTGTAAAGCCTCTAGGTAGCCAGATTTTTCCAAAACAGCTTCAACCAACTCAGTGATACTGTACTTATCTAAGTTAGCACGAAGATTTAAGAGCAGATTGGCTAAATCCCAAACTGCCTGGGCAGCTTTTCCTTTGACACCTGACAACATGATTTGCTCGGACGCATCAAGAAGGCTCATGTTTTGCGTATTAGCAAAGGTACGAATTTTTTCAAGAGTACCAGGTCCAACTCCTCGTTTAGGTTCATTGACGATACGCTCATAAGAAATATTATCCGCCGTATTAGCAATAACATTCAAATAAGAAATAACATCACGAATTTCCTTACGGCTGTAGAACTTGGTGCCACCAACCATAGTGTAAGGAATGTTAGATTTGAGTAGTGCTTCTTCAATGGTACGGGACTGAGCATTCGTACGATAAAGAACGGCAAAATCTTTAAAATTTTTGCCCATTTCACGCGCCATGTTTGAAATAGTTGACGCAACAAAGACGGCTTCATCCTGCTCATTATTAGCACGATAATAAACTAACTGCTCACCATCAGCATTCTGTGTCCAAAGTTTTTTGGGACGACGATTTCGGTTGTTATTAATGACCTCATTGGCAGCTTGAAGAATTTTCTTGGTCGAACGGTAATTTTCCTCGAGTAAGACTACCTTAGCTTGCGGATAATCTTTTTCAAAGTCCAAGATATTTTGCATATCAGCGCCACGCCAGCCGTAGATAGACTGATCAGCATCCCCAACCACACAGATATTTTTGAAACGAGAAGCCAGTAATTTAACGAGTTGATACTGTGCATGGTTGGTATCTTGATACTCGTCGACGTGGATATACTGATAGCGTTGTTGGTAGTAGGCAAGCACATCAGGATTTTGATCAAAAAGACGCAAAGTCATCATGATCAAATCATCAAAATCCATGGACTCAGAACGACGTAACTCTTCCTGATAAGCCTTATAACATTTGGCAACGATCTGCGTGTACATATCGCCAGCCTGCATCTCATAAGCCTTCTCATCTAATAAATCATTCTTAGCGTTTGAAATAGTCCCCAAAATTGATCGTTCATTCCAATTTTTAGGATCTAAATTAAGATTTTTGAGAATCCTTTTCATCAGAGTCCGTTGCTCACCAGGGTCAACGATGGTAAAGTTGCGGTTGTAGCCAATATGATCAGCTTCGCGACGCAAAATACGCACACACATCGAGTGGAAAGTTGCAATCAGAGTATCCTGAGTTGCTGGATTTAGCGCCATAGCACGTTCTCTCATCTCACGCGCCGCCTTATTGGTAAAGGTGATAGCGAGGATATTCCAAGGATTCACATATTTTTCATCAATTAAGTAAGCGATACGATGGGTCAAAACACGTGTTTTACCCGACCCTGCTCCCGCCATAATTAAAAGCGGTCCTTCTGTAGTCTGCACCGCTTCTGCCTGACGATCATTCATTCCATTTAATAAAGGATTCATAAAGTCCTCTTTCTTTTACAAAATTACTTGTATTTATCTCTTTTATAGAGAGAATAAAAATAAAACGACAAAAGTGACGAAACGATGAAACTACCTATCCTTATTTCAGATGGAAAAATAAATGATAAGATTAAAAATATCAAACCAATAAAAAGCATAACTACTGATAAAATAAGATTAATATTCATGTTCTCACTCCTCTGTTACTTTGTTGTTTATAATAACAATAATCAATAACATTTTACCATGTTTAGCCTATAAAATCTCATAGAAATTTTCCACTTTTAGAAAACCCTGTTAACATCCGTTTTCTAGGATATTTTTTAAATTTTTTAAAAATAATCTTGACAAGTTAATCAGATTGCTTTATGATAAGTCAAAATAAAATATACCGAATGATGTTAATCAGGAGAAGATAGCCTAACCGTTATCGCCGAAGGAGTTATACTCTCAGGTGCCTTTTATGAGGTGGGACTGGTTTACTGACGGACTTCTGGAGAGACCTCTTTGATGAGGCGCCGAAGGGGCAAGGCAATGCTCAATCTCTCAGGCAAAAGGACAGAAGCAGTGACCATCTGAAGCACACGTGTTTTTGAGGTCCTATTTTGATACGACTTTTTAACGTTCATCATAGCCTATTCCGTTAGTAACCATACAACCATCTCAACCGAGATGGTTTTTTCTTATCTTACTTTTGCTTAACAACTGTATTCGGCTAAGGAGATTATTATGATTGCTTTTTTCTCGCAACTAGATAGTTTTGTTTGGGGACCTCCACTTCTTATCCTGCTAGTCGGGACAGGTATTTACCTTACAGTACGATTAGGATTACTTCAGATGACAAAATTGCCTAAAGCCTTTCAACTTATTTTTACTGATGACAAGGGTGAAGGGGATATTTCCAGTTTTGCAGCGCTTGCAACGGCGCTTGCAGCAACTGTTGGTACTGGTAATATCGTTGGTGTAGCTACTGCTATTAAAAGTGGCGGCCCTGGGGCTCTCTTTTGGATGTGGGTTGCGGCTTTCTTTGGGATGGCGACTAAATACGCTGAGGGACTTCTTGCCATTAAATACCGTAGTAAGGATGCTAATGGTGACGTCTCTGGAGGACCAATGTACTACATCATTAACGGTATGGGAGCTAAATGGAAACCACTCGCTATCTTTTTTGCGGTCGCAGGCGTTTTAGTAGCCTGGTTTGGTATTGGAACCTTCACTCAAGTTAATTCTATCACCTCTTCGTTAGAGAATAGTTTTGGTCTCTCACCAAAAATCATTAGTGTTATTCTAGGTATCTTGACTGCCTTCATTATTTTTGGTGGTATTCAAACCATCTCTAAAATTTCTGAAAAACTTGTTCCATTTATGGCAGGACTCTACATTATCGCAGCTTTATTAGTCATTATCTTCCATTACAAACACATTATTCCAACGATTTCACTTGTTTTCACTTCAGCTTTTACAAAAACAGCTGCAATTGGTGGCTTTACTGGAGCTGTTGTTAAAGAAGCTATTCAAAAAGGGATTGCGCGTGGCGTTTTCTCTAATGAATCAGGTCTTGGTTCTGCACCTATCGCTGCTGCCGCTGCAAAAACCGAAGAACCTGTTGAACAAGGTTTAATTTCTATGACTGGTACCTTTATCGATACTATCATTATCTGCACCCTCACAGGCTTAGCCATTCTTGTAACTGGTCAATGGACGACGTCTCTTGACGGAGCTCCTCTAACGCAGGCTGCTTTCGCTGACATTTTCGGTAATTGGGGAGTTATAGCCTTAACTGTTTCACTCACACTATTTGCTTTTACAACAATCCTTGGTTGGTCATATTACGGTGAACGCTGCTTTGAATTTTTATTTGGTGTAAGATATCTTGCGCTTTATCGATTGGTTTTCGTTATCATGGTTACCCTTGGTGGCTTTCTCAGCCTTGACTTAATCTGGATTTTAGCGGACATCGTTAATGGGCTTATGGCTGTTCCTAATTTAATTGCTCTATTGTCCCTTTCTCCAGTTATTATTAAGGAAACAAAGCATTATTTTAATAATAACTAACTGACACTACTCAGTAGCTAACGTATTTTCTCTATTTGACAAAACATTTCCTGTCGCTATATAATAGACAACGGCAATTTACATTTGCAATAATTATTTATAGAAAGAAAATACAAACATGTACGAATTACTATCGTCAATTGATGGCTATGTCTGGGGACCTCCCTTACTCATTCTTTTAGTTGGGACTGGTATCTTCTTATCTAGCCGTCTTGGACTTATTCAAATCCTTAAACTCCCTACTGCCCTCAAACTCATTTTTTCAGACGATGCCAATGGCGACGGAGATATTTCTAGTTTTGCTGCTTTAGCAACTGCCCTCGCAGCAACAGTCGGTACTGGTAACATTGTTGGCGTTGCTACTGCTATTAAACTTGGTGGACCTGGTGCCCTCTTTTGGATGTGGGTAGCTGCCTTCTTTGGAATGGCAACAAAATACGCCGAAGGTCTCTTAGCTATCAAATATCGCGTTACCGACGAAAATGGCGAAAAAGCCGGTGGTCCCATGTACTACATTACCAACGGTTTAGGCCAAAAATGGAAATGGTTAGCCATTCTCTTCTCAATCTTTGGAGTAATGGTAGCCCTTCTTGGGTCTGGGACCTTTACTCAAGTTAATTCTATTACAGACTCTCTTAAAAATACTATTGGAATTTCTCCACAGCTTGTCAGTCCTATTTTAGCTGTTATTGTAGCTATCATTATCTTTGGCGGTATCCAATCTATTTCAAAGGTTTCTGAAAAATTAGTCCCATTCATGGCTGGAATATATATCCTAGCTGCTCTAGTAGTTATTGCTTTTCATGCTGATAATATCTTACCAAGTATTATCCTTATTTTTAAGTCTGCTTTTACTGGTCAAGCTGCTCTAGGTGGCTTTGCAGGTGCAGGATTCTTGCTAGCTATTCAATCAGGTGTTGCTCGCGGTGTTTTCTCTAATGAATCTGGTCTTGGTTCCGCCCCAATCGCTGCTGCTGCTGCCCGTACCAACGAACCTGTTGAGCAAGGGTTGATTTCAATGACAGGTACCTTTATCGACACCATTATTATTTGTACCCTTACAGGTCTCTCAATTATTGTTACCGATGGTTGGACAACAAACTTAAACGGTGCTATCTTGACACAATTTGCCTTTGGTGAAGTCTTTGGAAATATCGGTCAGATTGCCTTGACAGTCAGTCTTGTGCTATTTGCCTTTACAACCATCCTTGGTTGGTCCTACTACGGCGAACGTTGTTTTGAATTCCTCTTTGGTAGCAAATCAATCATTATTTACCGTATCTTATATGTTATCATGATTGCCATCGGAGGCTATATCAGTCTTGATACCATTTGGGTTTTAGCAGATATTGTTAACGGTCTTATGGCCTTTCCTAACTTAATCGCACTACTTGGTTTATCGCCAATTATCGTTAGTGAAACAAAGAAATACTTTGCTAAACAAAAGTAAAAACGTTAAAGCTAGGTGCAATACTCAGTTTCCGCGAATAGAGTTCCTCTTAACCTCTATGTATAGAGAGGTTAAGAGGAACTTTTTTAGTTTATCATGTGCTTCCCAATTCCACTCTTGTGCTATAATAATAAAGTTAATATTGAAAAACAAAGCTAATTTATCACAAAACGTAATCAATAAGGTATTATTCAACCACTCAAAAAGTATCAAAAATAGAGGAACCCCATGTCATATCCTTCTGAAAATCTACGATTGGCCAAACGTGGACCAATTCTTAGCATCTCTGCTTATATTCTTCTAACTATCGGAAAACTCATTTCTGGTTACTGGTTGGACTCATCATCCTTAATAGCCGATGGTTTTAATAACCTATCTGATATTGTTGGAAACGTTGCTCTCTTGATTGGTCTTCATTTAGCCAGTCAACCAGCTGATGAAGACCATCGTTTTGGGCACTGGAAGATTGAAGATCTCTCTAGTCTCATCACATCATTTATCATGTTTTTGGTTGGTTTTCAGGTATTAATCCAGACCATTCAAAAAATAATATCGGGTAAAGAAACGCCCATTGATCCCCTGGGGGCTATTGTAGGGCTCGTTTCTGCCCTTGTTATGTTCGGTGTTTATAGCTACAATAAATTCTTATCTAAAAAAGTAAAATCTAGTGCTCTTGTTGCAGCCTCAAAAGATAATCTCTCTGATGCTCTCACCTCTTTGGGGACTTCTGTCGCTATCATAGCAACGTCGCTACATTTTACCATCATTGACAAGTTGGTCGCTATCATCATCACATTTTTTATCTTGAAAACCGCTTACGACATTTTCATGGAAGCAACCTTTAGCCTCTCAGATGGTTTTGACCAAGCACAACTCAAAAAATATGAAGCAGCCATCCTAGAAATACCTAAAATTACGGCTGTTAAATCCCAACGTGGTCGAACTTATGGCAGTAATATTTACCTTGATATTGTTCTAGAAATGAATCCCGACCTCTCTGTTTATGAAAGCCATGATATTACAGAGCAAGTTGAAGAAATGCTAAGTGAACGTTTTTCAGTTTATGATATTGATATCCATGTTGAACCTGCCGCTATTCCTGAAGATGAAATTTTCGGCAACGTTGTCAAAAAACTATACAAAAATGAAATGGTTATATTGTCAAAAATTCCGGACTATGAGCAGTATATTTCTGAAGATTTCTTTATGGTTGAATCTGATGGGAAAATCTTTGACAAGAAAAAAGTCATCGATAAAAAAATCTTTTACCCTGCCAATTTCACCGACTTTCAAGTTAAAAACATTAGTCAAAAAACAAAGTTACTAACCTACACTTTGGAAAACAAGCAACACATGAGCCTCTGGCGACGGAATGAAAAGTGGTACTTAGTCTATCACCAAATCACAAAAATAGATAATGATAACATAAAATAGAGACTCACGAAAACGTGAATCTCTATTTTTATCTAAAAATGTTTTACCTCAATCTTTTTTGGCTATTTAAAAAAACAACTGATTACTTCTCTCTAGTTTCCCTCACTATTCCTTAAAAACAGGTAAAGCCCCAAAGCTTTGAGAGGTTGGCATGATTTCAATACGATTGACATTCATATGTTCTGGCTGCTCAACCAACCAGAGAACTGTTCTAGCAATATCTTCTGGCTGAAGGCTGTTAGCTTTTTCATAGAGTTGACTTGCTTTTTCATTATCCCCTTTAAAACGAACATTTGAGAACTCTGTTCCACCAGCAAGACCAGGCTCAATGTTTGTTACTCTAACATGAGTTCCAGCTAAATCAGCTCGAAGATTAAGGGAAAATTGTTTGACAAAAGCTTTCGTTGCTCCATAGACATTACCACCTGGATAAGGATAATTTCCTGCAATTGAACCAATATTAATCACATAACCGGATTGACGTTTAACCATATCAGGTAAGATTTGATGAGTCAAATAGGTTAGACCCATAATATTAGTCATAATCATTGTTTCCCAATCTTCAAAATTGGCTTCATTGGCTTTTTCAAGCCCCAGTGCTAGACCAGCATTATTGATTAAGATATCAATAGTCTTAAATGGCTCCGGAATACTATTGAGTGCTGCTGTGATAGTCTCTTTTGATAACAAATCCATTTGAAGGGGGCAGAAACTGTCCCCTAATTCTTTTTTCAAAGCATCCAAACGTTCCAGTCGGCGACCTGTTCCAATCACCTGATACCCCTTGGCAACTAATTCTCTTGCAATCGACGTTCCAAATCCAGCAGTTGCTCCAGTTACTAATGCCGTTTTTACCATTCTATTTTCTCCTTTACTGTACGACAAAAGCCGAGTATCAACTCAGCTTTTAATATTATTTTTCTTCTAAGGCTTGTGCAGCTGTAATGATGCCAAGTTTATAGATATCATCAGCACTTGAACCACGAGAAAGGTCATTAACCGGCTTGTTAAGTCCTTGAAGAATAGGTCCAATAGCATCAAACATACCTAAACGTTGCGCTATCTTGTAACCAATGTTACCTGATTGGAGGTCCGGGAAGACAAATGTATTGGCTTGACCAGCAACATCGCTATCTGGTGCTTTGATTGCTGCAGTCGCCGGAACAAAGGCAGCATCAAACTGCAACTCACCATCTAAGGCAAGCTCTGGAGCCATCTCTTTAGCCAACTTGGTTGCCTCAGCAACTTTATCAACTTGCGGAGATTTACCAGAACCTTTTGTTGAGAAGCTCAACATAGCTACTTTAGGATCAATATCAAAGATAGCTGCCGTCTGTGCAGTATTAACTGCAATTTCAGCTAACTCTTGAGCACTTGGTTCAATATTAATAGCACAGTCAGCCATGATATAGCGTTCATTGGTATTTTCACGGTTCATCAAGAAAACACCTGATGTACGAGAAATGCCTGGTTTTGTTTTGATGATTTGAAGCGCTGGACGAACTGTATCTGCAGTTGAATGAATCGCACCAGATACCATACCATCAGCAAGTCCCATTTGGACCAACATAACACCAAAATAGTTCACATCACGAAGCATTTTATCAGCATCTTCTAGAGTTGCTTTTCCTTTACGGATGTTAACAAACTCTTCTTTCATTGCTTCAAAATCCTCGTAAGTTTCTGGATCAATAATTTTAGATTTGGGATCTTCGAAACCTAATTTTGCAAGTAAAGCTCTAACTTCTTCTGGCTTACCTAGGATGATTGGATCAACCAGTCCTTCAAATTTTAAACGAGCTGCTGCACGAACAACACGTTCATCGTCTCCTTCTGGAAAAACGATTTTAACATGTTTCCCAGCAATTTTTTCACGCAAACCACCAAACAGTGAACGAATACCTTCCATTGTTAAAAAATACCTCTATCTATTATCATTTTCTAATGCTATGATAACGTTTTCGAAATCATTTGTCAAGCCAAGCTCGTGAGTCACTCTTTCTTCTATGAAAGGATCGAAGAAAGATAAAGTATGACAGTGTAGGGCCTGTCGCTCTATCCCCAAATCCATGCGTCCTCCGTATAAATCGTCTCCAAGTAAGGGAAAACCAATATGAGCGAAATGGACACGAATCTGGTGTGTCCTTCCTGTATGAAGTCGTATATCAACCAAATGAACATCACCATATGAAGCAACTACTTCATAAGTCGTATGTGCATATTTTCCTGAATGGTGAACCCGACGCGTGATAATAGAATCCTCATCACGCGCAATAGGCGCAATGATTTCCCCGTGCTTGTCTAAGTTACCTTTTCCCGAAACAAGAGCAAAATAACGTTTTTCAATGACCTTCTTCTGCAACTGCTTATCTAAACGAGCATGAGCATAACCATGCTTAGCAAATAACATAAGGCCACTAGTATCACGATCTAAACGCGTGACAATATGAACTTGTAAGTTAGGATACTTCTGTTTTATAAAATAGCCTTTAACAAAATTCGCCATGGTATTAGAATGATTGACACTTGGAATACTAGCCACACCTGAAGGCTTATTTAAGACTAAAAAATGATCGTCCTCAGCCACAACCGCTAAAGGCATATCAATAGGCTCTAGTTTTTCATAAGGCAATTCATCGGGAATATCAACAGCAATCACATCTCCGACATCAACAATATGAATAGCATTTTGTTCTCTCTCATTTACCCAAATATGGCCACCTTTAAACTTAATTTTAGCTAGGAGACCTTTAGAAATATCATGTTCTTTCAGAAGAGACTTGACCTTGCCTGGTCTATGAGCAACAAATTCAAATCTCATGAATCCAAATCTCCAATAAAGGCATCCTTGACCCTTGCCCAGAAGCTTGTGTGACTAGGCGTTGATACAAAATGAATCTTATGATTAGAAATGTAAAATTCTACTTTGGCAATGTTTTTATGATGATAAGTCTTATTATCAATCGAAACCGTATAGGTTCCCAGACGTTTAGGAACCAAGACAATACGGTCATCCTTAGGAATAATCAATGAGGAGCCCAAGGTGCGGAAAACACGATTATTAATACTTGAGATTTCTGTCATTTGAAGAGCTTCAATAGTGGGATGAAGAACAGCGCCACCTAAAGATTTATTATAGGCTGTACTTCCTGTCGGCGTTGATACTAAGATGCCATCCCCACGAAAACGTTCAAATTTTACTTTATTAATCATGACATCTGCCACCATGGTTTTTTCGATACGCTTAACTGTTGCTTCATTAAGCGCGCGCGAGCGATAGACCCTACCATCGTCCAAAGTAACCTTAACCTTGAGAATAGGGTAAGAAATACTATCTCCTTGATCTTGGCGTAGTGTGTCAATGAGCTTATCAACTTCAAAATCACGATAATCCGTATAAAATCCTAAGTGCCCTGTATGAATACCAACAAAACGAACCGTATCCAGTTCCTTCTCATACATGTGAAAAGCTGATAAAAGCATACCATCGCCACCGATTGTAATCACAACATCAGGATTTTTTTTACTCAAATAAAAGTCTGGATCATCACGAAGAACATTGAAAATCTTTGAGGCAATTCGTTTACTTTGATACTTACCATTAGCAATAATGGCAATTCTTATTGGCTTATCTGTAATATTCATCTGTGTCATCACTATTTCCTACACCATCACTTAAACTTCTATTGGCTGGATCAAAAAGCAACTGCGCTTCTTGAATATCTTCTTTGATCTTTCGCATCTCCTCATCCAATTCAAGGGCAATCTTTGCAGTTATCTCCAAGCGTTGCTTGATATCATCTGGAAAATCTCCCTGATATTTATAGTTCAAGGAATGCTCTATCGTTGCCCAAAAATTCATGGCCAATGTTCTAATTTGAATCTCTGCTAAAATCGTCTTTTGTCCATCAATCGTATCAACAGGGTATTCAACTACTACATGATACGAACGATAGCCACTTGACTTCATATGTCTAATGTAATCTCTCTCTTGAACAACTTTTAAATCATGACGTTGTCTTAAAAGTCTTAAGACCTCATCCACATCATCAACAAACTGAACCATCACTCTGAGGCCAGCGATGTCTTGAATATCCTGAGCAACATTCTCTAAAAGAACCCCTCGTAGAGCCATCTTTTCTTGAATACTCTCGACTGATTTGACTCGTCCAGTTACAAATTCAATAGGAGAATGCTTTTGTTGTTTACGATATTGCTTACGGATTCCCCTCAGTTTAATTTTCAATTCGCCAACGGCTTGAATATAAGGGTCTAGAAATTCTTCCCAATCCATTGTCATTGAAGACTCCTCTCTATTTCCTTACTTGTTTTACGGTACATTCTTGTAAAAAAGAGGACTTTTGTATAAAATAAATCTAATCATTATTATAACATAATATTCAGTCCAAAAAAGGAAAGCAAATCGCCTATGACTAATCTCGAAATTGAATACAAGACCATGCTGAATAAAGCAGAGTTCAATCATCTACAAAACCTATTAATGCACGTCAATCCTATTACTCAGACTAATTATTATTTTGATACACCAGAAGGTGATATGCGTTCTAAAAAGTTATCCCTTCGTATCCGTACCTTTGATAAGTTAGCTGAGTTAACCTTGAAAATACCTGAGACAGTTGGTACTATGGAGTACAATGTTTCCTTAACAAAAAAAGAAGCAAGAGAAATCATGGACACCGGTTGCTTTCCTGATTGTCATATTAGAGAATTATTAACCGATAAAAAAATCCCTCTCGAAAACCTTACCGTTTTGGGACACTTGACGACCATTAGACGTGAAACGCGTCTGCCTATTGGTCTATTAGCTCTGGATAAAAATCATTACTCGGACCGCATTGATTACGAATTAGAATTAGAGGTCGAGGATGCCGAAAAAGGGCAAAAAGATTTTGACGAATACTTAAAACGGCATAATATCAATTATAAATACGCTAAAAGCAAGGTTGCTAGATTTGCTGCAACCCTTCAAAATAGATAGCAACAAGCCTAAGAAAATTCTTTAACATCATTCCGTTAAGTGGAAATTAGGCAAAAAACATTTAAAACATAAAACGGCTTAGAATGACGCTATTAAGAAACGTTCATTCCAAGTCGTTTTAGTTAGACCTTACTTACTACTCTTTTCATGATAAGTCACTAATCTTAATCTATTCTAAGCAAGACCTCTTCAATCTGTTGGCAATGTCGTTCGTATTTTGTGGTAACTGTAACTGTTTCCCGAGTTCCTCTTTACTTTCATCAACCAAAAGCCCTGGAGCTTCCGTTGCCATTTCAAAAATAACTTGACCGGGCTCTCTAAAATAAATAGACTTAAAATATTTTCGATCTCTAAGAATTGTCACATCTCGTCCCTCGTCTATCAGAAATTTTCTCCAAGCCTCTTCCTCAATCTCATCTAATACCGACCGAGCAAAATGATGAACCGTTCCCACACCCCATATACCAGCCGGCGATACGAATTGCTCAATGAGTAGCTCCTCATATCTTTTTCCAGGAATCTTTAGGTAAAAATGCTCTTCATCCTCACTTACAGCAAGAAATCCCATAGTCTTTCCCAAAAATTCTTTTGACGCTTGTGGCTGACTAGAGTAAATGCTAAGTCCATGAAAAGCTTGTATTTCAGGATTGTTTGATATTTGTGCCGAAACAATTAATGCTAGCTCAAGTTGGTCAAAATCATTGAAATAAAGTGCTTTATCTTGAAACCAATAACCTTTCTTAGTTTTGATACCGAAAGATTTTAGGTGATTTTCCCAATAGTCCAGTTGGTTAATGGGAACCCTAAAAGCTATTTTCCCCACTTGACCACTCCCTTTGTGACCTGTTTGAAGTTGTTGTGGAAAGAAAGTTATCAGAGGACCAAGCAGAGCCGATTGACTTCCAAAGTAAAGATGATAACCGATTTTATCATCAAAATTGACTGTTTTTTTGACCAGTCGTAATCCAAGAATTTTTCTATAAAAGGACAATACCTTTTCCAAATCGCCAACCATAGCACTAATGTGATGTATTCCCCTAATGGCTTGCATGATTGCTCCTTGCTCTCCACTTTGTTTTAACATTACTTTATCACTAATTAGTTTTATTTTCTATTAATTAATAACCAGTTCCTTAAGCAGTAACTCTCCATGTATTTTTCTTCCTTTTTTTGGTAAAATAAAAAGGAATTAATAAATTAAGGAGTATTTTGTCATGGCACAAAAAAACGCCACCCCTCAAATGAAACTTTTTTCATTGACATCAAACAATGACATCGCTGAAAAAATTTCGGAAGCCTCTGGAATTCCTCTTGGAAAAGTGTCTTCTCGTCAATTCTCAGATGGTGAGATCATGATTAATATTGAAGAGAGTGTTCGTGGAGATGATATCTATATCATTCAATCTACTAGTTTTCCAGTTAATGATAATCTTTGGGAATTGCTCATCATGATTGATGCTTGTAAGCGTGCAAGTGCCAACTCTATTACTGCTGTAATGCCATATTTTGGTTATTCACGTCAAGACCGTGTTGCTGCTTCTCGTGAACCTATCACGGCAAAACTAGTAGCCAATATGTTAGTTAAGGCAGGAGTTGATCGTATTGTAACCCTTGATCTCCATGCTGTTCAAGTCCAAGGATTCTTTAACATTCCAGTTGATAACTTATTCACTACTCCTTTATTTGCAGAACACTACATCAATAAAGGCTTCTCTGGAGAAGATATTGTTGTCGTTAGTCCAAAAAATTCTGGTATTAAGCGCGCTCGCAGCCTAGCTGAATATCTTGATGCCCCTATCGCTATTATTGACTATGCTCAGGAAGACGATAGTCATCGAGAAGAAGGCTACATCATCGGTGATGTTTCTGGTAAAAAAGCTATTCTTATCGATGATATTCTAAATACTGGTAAAACTTTTGCAGAAGCAAGTAAAATTGTTAAACGCGGAGGCGCTACTGACATTTATGCTGTAGCCAGTCATGGTCTCTTTGCTGGAGGTGCTGCTGATATTTTAGAAGCTGCTCCTATCAAAGAAATTCTTTTAACAGACTCTGTTTTGTCTAAAGAACGTGTGCCGCAAAATGCTAAATATATCACTGCTAGTGATTTATTTGCAGATGCTATCGTTCGTATTCAAGAAAGACAACCACTCAGCCCACTCTTTACATTTCATCACAACGAGGATTAAGATATTTTGATTTATTTGGATAATGCTGCAACCACTCCCTTAACAGAAGCCGTTATTGCTGAAATGACAGCAGCGATGGCTCTTCAGTTGACTAACCCGTCAAGTATTCACGCACATGGACGATTAGCTAGTCAAAAATTAAGAGAATACCGACAGACCATCGCAGCAATGATGAAAACATCTCCAAATAATATTATATTTACCTCTGGTGGCACTGAAAG
The DNA here is from genome assembly GCF_002953735.1 of Streptococcus pluranimalium. Taxonomy (NCBI): domain Bacteria; kingdom Bacillati; phylum Bacillota; class Bacilli; order Lactobacillales; family Streptococcaceae; genus Streptococcus; species Streptococcus pluranimalium. The sequence goes on from NZ_CP025536.1 coordinate 1,065,228, forward strand.
TAACAATACTGTTTTAAAAGGCTACGCTTTAGCTCATCAGCATCAAAGAAAACATATTATCACTTCTGCTATCGAACATCACTCTGTTCTCCATACCTTGTCTTACTTAGAAGAACGTTTTGGTTTTGATGTCACCTATCTACAGCCAGTCAATGGTACCATAGGTCCTGAAGAAGTTCGCTCTGCCTTACGTGATGATACGATTCTCGTCAGTCTCATGTACGCCAATAATGAAACTGGTGACCTCCTTCCTATTGCTGATATCGCTTCTCTATTGAAAGAGCATCCTGCTGCCTTCCATGTTGACGCTGTACAAGTAGCAGGAAAGATAGCTCTTGAACCAGAGGCACTTGGTATTGATTTTATGTCCATATCAGCTCATAAATTTCATGGTCCTAAAGGCGTGGGTATCCTCTATCATCACCAAAAACAGTTTGATTCCTTGTTACATGGTGGCGAGCAAGAAAGCAAACATCGTGCGAGTACAGAAAATCTTATTAGTATTGCAGGGATGGCTAAAGCATTAGCAGATGCCCAAAACAATCTTGCCAATAATTGGTCTAAAGTCAGTCACCTAAAAGAAACCTTCTTAGAGCATCTTGATGGACTGAACTATTATCTCAATACGAATGAATTGGCTATGCCACATGTCGTTAACATTGGATTCCCAGGTGCTAATAATGGCATCTTATTAACTCAACTTGACCTACAAGGCTATTCCGTTTCAACAGGCTCAGCATGCACAGCAGGAACTGTCGATCCCAGTCATGTTTTAGCTGCTAAATATGGAGATAACTCTCCAAGACTTCAAGAATCAATCCGTATCAGCTTTTCAGAATTGAATACCGAAGATGAGGTGATCGGATTAGCGCATTTATTAAAATCATTATTAGGAGATAACTAATGGCTTTTGAACAATCCATTTCACTTAAAGACTGTCGCTACACTTATGCAATTGATCCCAACATCAAAAAATATGCCCTTAAAGATTTAACCTTTTCTGAAAATAAGGTTGGTCACCTTGAATTGAGCCGTATTTTAGAAGAACTGCCTAATTCTGGTGTTGGTTTTCTCTTAAAAATTGTTATCCATAAGGATTTGACAGGTTTTAAATTAAACATCACTGATCAGTCTGGTCTCCGCCTCGTTAACATCTTTAAATCTGAAGATCACAAAATTCTTCAAGATAAGTTCTATTTCCTTATGGATAGTCTTGTTGAACGTCATGTATTTACCAAAATAGAACAATAGGAGGCTAGCATGTTAACCATCACTTACCTTAATGATGCTAAACAAGAAAAAGAAATCAGCTATGCTAATTATGATGCTTATCGCCAAGCACAAATGGCTTGTATGATTGGGATTGCTGATCATTTCACTGTTACTAAAGTTATTTATAAGGATCAGACAATTGATTACACAGGTAACTTTGGCAATCTCTTTTATAGCTTAGAGAAACAAAATCTCGATTAATAACCTCTTAAGAGAGTAAGATAGCTTCTTAGATTTTTAAGAAGTCATCATACTCTCTTTTTATGATAATCACTTATTCTATTACCCTTTTGCTTGGGCTTCTATGAATGAATACTGTAGTCAAATGAATTAACTGTCAGACGAGATTGCATATGAGTCAAGCGAAGATTATCCCATAGAGTACTATGTGTTTCTAGTCATGATATATCAAAGTTAATTCAAAAGATTATCATCTCAAACGTAATGCTTTTCACTAAACTTACTTAACTAAACGGTGATATTAGCAGGCCATTTAGTGATTTCATCTAAAAATGATTACTATAATCATCTATTTTATATCTAAAGGAGAGTACTCGACTAAGTTATAAGGACACCATCTTCCCTCTATCATCAAGTCTTTGATAAAACTGCTATCTCCAGATAAAGGATTGTCAATTCCTTCTGAGCCCTCCCCTTGTAACAATTTCAGACATTAAAGTTGCATTTTTCACAAGGATTATTTAAAATAGGTAAGTAAAATGATTAAAACAAGTGATGTATTGTTTAAGCTCAAGATACATCTTAGAAAAGGAGACAGCCATGTCTGTTGAAAAAACTATTCCTAAAGCGACAGCCAAACGCTTATCACTGTATTACCGTATCTTTAAACGTTTTAACACTGATAATATCGAAAAAGCAAGCTCTAAACAAATCGCAGATGCTATGGGAATTGACTCTGCTACTGTCCGTCGTGACTTTTCCCATTTCGGTGAGTTAGGGCGTCGCGGTTTTGGTTACGATGTCAAAAAACTCATGAATTTCTTCGCTGATATTCTTGATGATCACTCTACAACTAATGTTACTCTTGTTGGTGTTGGTAATATTGGTCGTGCCCTTATGCACTATCGCTTCCATGATCGCAACAAGATGCAAATTGCTATTGCTTTTGATCGTGATGATAATGATATCGTTGGAACAAGCTCTCCAGACGGTATTCCAATTCATGGTATCTCTACTATCAAAGAAACTCTCAAGGATACAGATATTGAAACAGCTATCCTTACTGTTCCAAGCCTCCAAGCCCAAGAAGTTGCAGATCAGTTGGTAGAAGCTGGTATTAAGGGTATTCTAAGCTTTTCACCTGTTCACTTATCTGTACCAAAAGATGTTGTTGTGCAATATGTTGATTTGACAAGTGAGTTACAAACACTTCTTTACTTTATGAATCAAAAACAAAACTAGTCCATGACTAAGCAACCCATTATAGGAATAGCTGGTAATCGTCGTGTCAATCCTGAAAATGGTTTACTAAGAGACTATGTTCCTCATGGTTTTGTCGAGGGTGTAAAAAGGGCTGGTGGTTTACCACTCATTTTACCGATTTCTGATACTGACACAGCTCGGCAGTATATATCTATGGTTGATAAACTTATTTTACCTGGTGGCCAAAATGTTAATCCTGCTCTCTACGGGCAAGAAAACCAGGCTAAAAATAATGATGACTTCTTTGAAGAGCGAGATCTATTTGAAATCGCTCTTCTTGCTGAAGCTCTAAAACAACAAAAGCCCATATTCACTGTTTGTCGAGGAACTCAGTTGATGAACGTTGCTCTTGGCGGTAGCCTCCATCAAGATATTGAAAATCATTGGCAGGATGATCCCGCTGACTATTTGACACAGGAAATGCTTGTTAAAGAAGGAACGCCTCTTCGAGCTATCTATGGTGAAAGAAATACCATTAACTCATTTCACCATCAAAGTATTGATCATCTGGCTAGTGAGTTAGAAGTCATTGCCCAAGATCCAAAAGATGGCACTATTGAAGCTGTCCAATACAAGCATCAAAAAGTGCCTTATCTGGGTGTCCAATGGCATCCTGAATTGTTAATCAATAGCCGCCCAATTGACCAAAGCCTGTTTGACTTTGTGGTCAATGAACTCTAAAGAAGGTCTGATTCTTCACGAAAACTGAAATAGTCTTTCTGTCCGATAATCAGATGATCTAAGAGTATCATGCCCATATCGTCACAACAACGTTTTAATTTTTCTGTAAAACGTAAATCATTTTCACTCGGTTCTACTGTACCAGAAGGATGATTATGCACTAAAATCATTGACGTTGCCATATTTTTACAAGCATAATACAAAATCTCGCGAGGTTCGGCAACTGATCGTCTGACCGTACCGATAAAAATAGTACGCTGTTCAATAATACGATTTTGTGTATCAAGATAAAGAACAACAAGATGTTCTTGCTTCTCTCTACCAATCTCTATCATCATTTTTCTAGCGACTTGTTGGCTCCCTGTCATCCTCTCTGAGCGTTTTTTCTCAGACGCCTGGATTCTTTTTGCTAACTCAAGCATGGCTTTTAGTTCTGTTGATTTTGCTTGTCCAATGCCATGAATTTCCTGAAGTTCTTGGAGCGACAGGTCGTGCAACTCTGCTAAACTATCAAGCTCAGACAAAATTGATTGAGAAAGAGCCATAACAGGCTCTTTTTTAGTACCTGTCCTTAATACTATCGCTAATAATTCTTGATTGCTAAGTTTTTCAGCCCCTAATTGCACCAGACGTTCACGGGGTAATAAAGCTTCTTTTGGAATGGTAATGTCATACATACAATTGAACCTCTTATCATTTGATTATCCTATCTATATATTCGTAAAACTATCAAAAAAGCTAGTCAAAAAACTTAAAAAACAAAAAATAGCTTAGAATGACGTTACCACGCAACGTTGATTCTAAGCTATTTTAAATGATTTAACTGCTAATAGAAAGTTTTTCAAATTTCCTATTGATTTGATTGTAATATTAATAATGCGGTGGTCTAACTTGTCTAGTAGGCACTTCTTGTCTCTTTTGTCTTGCTCTTACATTATCCTTAAGGACTTGATAGAGCGTTCCAGCAAGCGGCACAGCAACTAGCATTCCTGAAATACCACTAACAGCACCACCAACTGTTATCGCTAAAAGTACCCACATTCCTGGAAGACCGATTGAATTACCAACGACTTTAGGATAGATGAGATTGCTCTCCAACTGTTGCAAGATGACTAAAAAGATAATAAAGAAAACAGCCGATTGAAACGATTCTGTAGCTATTAAAATAAAGCCAACTCCTGCGCCGATAAAAGCACCTACAATTGGTATCAAAGCTGTAAAGGCAATCAATACTCCTACAGTAACAGCATAAGGAAAGCCTAGGATAAACATTCCAATCGCAGTTAGCGTCCCTAAAATAATAGCCTCTACAGTCTGTCCAACAAAAAAGTTATGAAAACGATCATGGAGAATCTCAGTTAAGTAAAAAATGTTTGACGCCCATTTACCTGTATAAACTTTGGTCAAAGTTCCTGCTTGACGAATCAAGATTTCCTTTTTTGCCAAAACATAGATAGAGAAAACAAAACTGACAAAAACATTGATAATCGTTGAAGCGATATTCGAAACAGAGGTCACGATATTCGTCAAGACTGATAATAACTGATTAGTGATTTGCTGGGTATATTTAGAAATGGTTGAGCTGATATCTGAATGTTGACCAAAAATATCCAGTATTCGATCAATCACCTTATTATCATTCAGTTCCGAAATGATTTTTGAAACAGCATCTGTATCAACTTTTAAGAGTAACTGTAGGCTTGATATTAAATCTGGAATAACAATTGAAAAAATCCAAACGATCACTAAAATAAATGTTAGATATGCCAAAAGCATAGTAATGCCACGCTTAAACCTTACTAGAAAAGGCCATTTGATGAATCGCTCAAACCATGTTTCATAAGGATACATCACAAGGTTGATAATATAAGCAATACCTGCACCAACTAAAAAAGGATTTAAAGCGTTCCAAAAAGTCTTGATCAGACTAGCACTATTTTCCCAATTTCGGTAAATACCAAAACAGAGAAAGAAAGTAAGGACAATATAACCTACTTCTTTTTTTGTTATTTTCACAATTTCTCCTTTAACTATCTAAATAAGGTTTCAACTGTTCAGCTATAATGGCATAACCTTTTTGACTTAAATGCAAACCATCTGTTGTAAACTCGTCAGCCAAGTTCCCCTCCTCATCCAATAAATGGGGATAAAGGTCAATATATTCTGCTAGAAGTTGTCCTTCAAATTGACGATTTAAAACCTGGATATCATGGTTATTTCGCATTTTTACCTTTGCCTGATACTCCTTTTTATGACTGACTGGCAAGATTGACAAGAGATACACCTTAGTCGCAATGGATTCAAACTGAATGGTCTGCAAAATGATCTCAATATTTCTAAAGATATGCTCATCATCATAGCCAAGACCCAGATCGTTCGTTCCAATTAAAATAAATAGCTTATCAGGGTCTAGGGCTAAGACCTGTTCTTTAAGATGGTCTTTTAGCCAATTCGTATCGGTGCCAGCAATACCTCTATTTAAAAGAACTTGGTCACGTCCCAAAAATTTCTTTAAGGGAAAAAATTCAATTATCGAATCTCCCGTAAAAACAATAGCATCTTTAGGATCTCGATCATTAGCTGCTTGATAGTCTCCCAACTTTTGTTGGTGATATTTAGCCAACTCAGGTCTAATTACTTCAATCATTATTTCTACTCCTAGGCATCATAACTCGTTTCATTATACCTTTTTTCTTATAAAAAATCATCTCATAGTCAATGCGAAATCAATCAAAAAGGATTGCCTAGCAATCCTTTCGACTTATTTGATTAACTCATAAATACCTTCTGCATAAATAGCAGCTGCTGTGAAGAGTTCTTCAACATCTGAAAATTCGTTGGCTTGGTGCATGGTATCGATAGAATCTGGGAATAGAGCACCAAAGGCAACTCCACGTTCCAAGAGTCGACCGAATGTACCTCCGCCGATCACTTGCTCATGCCCTTTTAGACCAGTATGCTTTTCATAAACACTTAGGAGTGTTTCCACTAATGGATCGTCAGCAGATACATAGTGAGGTGCTTGATCATGATCTGACAAGGTCACTTTTTCAACACCAGCAATTTTTTCAAGACCAGCTTTAAGGACTTGAGCATCCGTTCCTTTAGGGTAACGGAAGTTAAGTGCAATAGTATTATCTCCTTCTTCTTTCAGGAATGAGAAGACACCAGCATTCATGCTAACAGAACCCATCTTGTCATCTGTATGAGCTAAACCAAGTTTCTCAGCTTCAAAGTCTTCGTGAAGGATATTAGCTGTTACATCAATAAAATCACGTGCTGCAGCTTCAAATGCCAAATCTTGTAAGAATTTAGCAAGGAAAGTTGCTCCATTAACACCTTTATAAGGCATTGAGCCGTGGGCAGATTTTCCATTAATCGTGATTGATACATTAGCATCACTGTCTTGCGCAATCTCACCTGTCAAGTTATTCTCAGCATTGAAGGCACGAAGTTTTTCAGACAAGTCTTCAAAGTCGATGTCACCTGAAATAAGAGCTGTTGCTGACTCAGGAACCATATTTTCACGGAGACCGCCTTCAAATTTATGAAGGACAACAGCACCATTATTATCACCTGAGAAGTGAAGGTATTCTGTGATATTACCTTTTTCACCGTTGATGATCGGGAATTCAGCATCTGGAGAAAAACCAAAATCAGGTTTTGCGACACCAGCGTGCTCAAAGTAATAGTCCATATCAGCCCAACCAGACTCTTCATCAGTACCAACAACAAAGCGAACTTTTTTAGATACTGGAAGACCAAGTTCTTTAATGATTTTAAGACCATAATAACAAGCCATAGTTGGCCCTTTGTCATCGGATGCTCCACGCGCATAAAGACGACCATCTTTGATAACAGGTGTATACGGATCAGTATCCCAGCCAGAGCCTGCGGGAACAACATCAAGGTGACCGAAAATCCCCATGACCTCATCGCCGTCACCAAACTCAAACTCGCCAGCGTAGTTATCGATATTACGTGTCTTGTAGCCATCACGCTTAGCAATCTCTAAGAAAGCTTCCAAAGCCTTAACTGGACCAGGACCAAATGGATGCTTCTCATCAGCTTGACTATCATCACGCTCAGAATTGATACTCAAAAGCGTAAACAAATCCGCCATCATATCCTCACGACGTTTATCAACTTCAGCTTTAAAATCAATAGTAGACATAAACATACTCTCCTTAAATCTTATCGTTTCCCCATTATACCATGAAAAGGAAAGGATTTCACGATATTTAAAAAGCCACTTTGTAGTGACTCCTCGATTCTTATTATTGGATGCTTACCAAACATCAACCTTCCAAGAAAATTGGGCTCTATAATTTGTAGTGGGTAAATCCACTGCGGATGTTATAGGGCTTTTTGATTTTATCAAAAAAGTCCCACATGACTTATAATGAAAAGCGTCAAACAACTCATTAGAAAGTGTCATATGGAACTATTTAAGAATATCACAGATTTGATCGGATTGAAAGATAACAATATCACTATTCTTTTGTTTTGAAACACCAAACTCATATTGAAATACGGGCTAAACTTGATTATCTAGTACCTGCTTCTCCTTTTTGTTGTGGAAATATGATCAAATACGATTTTCAAAAACCATCAACCATCCCGATTTTGGATGTTCAAGGCATGCCAACCCTCTTAAAACTCAAGAAACGACGCTTTCAATGCAAAAGCTGTCGTAAGGTTGTCGTTGCACAAAGCCCATTAGTTAAAAGAAACTGCTAAATCTCGCAACCGGTCTGGGCTAAAATCACTCAACTTCTAACTGAGTCCTCAAGCAATGCCGCTATCGCTAGGCAATGTCATGTCTCAGCAACGACTGTCCAAAGACAACTCGAAAACTTCCAAATCAAAGAAACTTTCGATAAGCTACCTGCCGTTCTGTCTTGGGATGAATTTTCAAGAAACAAGGGGTAGCTAGCCTTTATTGCTCAAGATTTTGAGACCAGACAAATCGTCACTGTCCTTGAAGACAATAAGCAAACCACGGTTAAGAACTTCTTCTACACATTCCCCAAAAAAGTTCGAGAAACGGCCAAAGTCGTCACTGTTGACATGTCTGGGAGTTATATACCCATCATCAAGACCCTCGCTATCTTATTTTTAGGCTCAGGTTGAAATAGTCCACTGGACTCTTTCACTCCCAAACGCTCGTATTGTCCTTGATCATTTTCACATCATCCAACACCTAAGTAGGGCTATGATGGCTACGAGAATTGCCATCATGAAGAGCTTTGACACGCAATCACTTCCTTACCATGCTATGAAGAATCACTGGCGAATCTTACAAAAAGAGAGTCGCAAACTATCTCTGGAGACGTTCTATTCAAGGACCTTTAGACAAACCTTCACCCCTCGGTAAGTCGTCAAGAAAACCTTACCTTTCTCTGAGGAACTGCATTTTTACTATGACCTTTATCAACTCTTACTCTTTCACTTTCAAGAGAAACAAGCTAGCCACTTTTTTGACTTGATTGAGGAGCATCTGGAGACTGTGAATAAAGAATTTCAAACGATCTTCAAAACCTTTTTAAGATACAAGGACTATATCATCAACACCTTGGAACTTCCCTATTCTAACGCGAAGCTTGAGGCAACCAACAAACTCATCAAAGATATCAAACGACAAGCTTTTGGATTCAAGAACTTTAAAACTAAAATTTTGATCGCTTTGAATACTAAAAGGGGCAGGGGAGTGACCCTTTTAGGTTGTCTCTCGAAAACCGGAAAGAGACAAATAGAGAGAACCGGAACGATTCTCTCTAGGTGTTAGCTATAAGTCACCCACTACAGTTGACGAAGAGCCAAAAAAAGACGCAGAACAGTACTTGATTTTCATTGAATAAGAATAGCAAGTCGAAAGTGACCATGTCTCAAAGTGAATTCAAAAGGCTGTAATGCTCCCTTTTTGTGCAAGTCACCCGCTACAGTTAACAATGAGCCTTTGATAAGAATTATATCAAGTCTATCTGTTCTTTTTTCTATGTACTTCAAAATTATTTTTTTAAATCATATTTTATCTGACTAGTACTAATCTCAGGAGTTCTATCTAAGTAAACAACTTCTACTCCTTCATCTCGCAAAAAATCAAATTTTCCTTTCCAGTCATTTCCCATGACAAAAGTATCAATATGATATTCATGCATATCCGTTTTCTTTTGTTCCCAGGTAGTCTCAGGAATAACCAAATCAACATAACGAATCGCTTCCACTAAAGATTTACGTTGCTCATAAGAGAAATAACACTTTTTCTGCTTTTCTACCCAATTAAACTCATCCGTAGAAATAACAACAATAAGATAATCTCCTAGTGACTTGGCTCTTTTTAATAAGTTAATATGTCCATAATGAAGCAAATCAAATGTTCCATAAGTGATTACACGTTTCATAATTAATCCTTTCTGTTAAAGACTGATAATATCTTTCCAAAATTCTTCATATGTGGATTGGCGATTGTCATAGAAAAGAGTCATAATTCTTTCATAATCAGAAATACGCTTATCAGTAAAGTAATTTTGATGAACATCATCAATCATATCTAGTAATTCTTCTGAAGTTTCCACCATCAAAGAACTACAATAATCTTCTAAATCAAATAAGAGACCAACATCACCTGTTCTAAATTCTTCAACATCAGGTGTGTACATCACAATTGGAACATTTCGATATACCGCATCAAAAACTGCTGATGAGTAATCCGATACAACTCCGTCTACATGTTCATACAAAACATTGACATCAAAATTTTCATTTAAAAAATATACATTTTTTAGCGACTTAAAATCGGCTGTAGAAAAATTAGAAGCCGAATGCTGTTTTTCAATCCAAAGAATTTGATTTTCTTCAAGATAGTTCACTAATTTTTCATTTGTCAAAGGATGCTGATAATGATTATAAGTACTTCTAAAAGTGGGTAAATAAATGATTTTAGTTTTAAATTGATTTATATCATTTAATACATCCATCTCTTTTGAAAGCAACTCTAGGCATTCAAATGTTCTAGGATATGATGAAATAAAAATATTGTTTCTAGGGCAACGTGAAATTTGATAATTGTCTTCTTTGTTCTTTTCACTTGTTGATAACAAGTAGTAATCTGCCCATCCTCCTCTAGAAAGAAAGGTTTTTAGCCATGAAATACTAGTTTTTTCTGCCAAATGATGGTTTTGCTTTGTTTCGTTGGAAGCCGCTCCAACAGATTTTATGGCAATGCCATGCCAAAGTTGAATGCGTTTTGTTCCATAAGATAGCGAGGTTTCAATATCGGGTTTAAAACGACCATTTTGCAGTACATAAATTGCATTACAGACAATATGGATACCGGCTTTTAGATGCCAGTAAAAACTTTGTCTAGTTCCGCAAAGGTAAACTTCATATCCCATTTCCGATAGTTCTTGTAAAAGTTGCTCACTTCGAGTGACCCAAATGACACGTTTCAATGATAAACGTTTTTTTTCGTGATGAAGATATTGGTACAAAAAACGAGAATTGTCTGCAAACTTTTCTCCCATCCAACTACCAATCAAAATAACCGAGTTGTCCCTGCGAATGAAGACATTCAAAAGACAGACCAAACCATTAAGAAAACCATTTTTTAAATAAGTTATTATCCTTGTCATATTTTATCTTTCTGTTTCAAAATTCTTACTTGCTCAATTTCACTTGAAGCTTTTTACTTGTGCTAAGAGAATCTCACGATTATACCATGCTTCATAAATAACTAAAATGATCGCTATTGCCCAACGCACAAGTGGATTGTCCATAAAGAGGTAAAAAATTGCAACCACGATAACCAGACTGAAAAATGGTCGTGCAAAGTAAGTCATTGGATAGAGATGTGGATTTAACATTTTTGAATATCTAGCATGCAAGAAAAAAGATACTCCATATGAAAACAGTGTCGTAAAAGCTGCTGCAACATAACCATATTTAGGAATAAAGAAATAATTTGTCGCGATGTTACATGATGCTGCAATCAAGGTATAAGAAGTGATATATACCGACTTTTTGTAGTAATGTTCAACATTAACATATAAAGTATAGGCAAAAACCAAAAAATTAGCTAATACAATAGGTGGAACGATGGCAATACCAGACCAGTATTTGCTATCTGCAAGTATTTTTACAATTTCTGGACCAACCAATACTAATCCTGACATCGCTAAAGTCATGAATGTAATATAATACTTCACCTGTTGGTTAATTATTTCAACTTCTCCTTGCTTCAAACGATTTGTAAACCATGGAATCCAAACACCATCTAAACCTGTCGTAATAACAGTTGCCAGCATTCCTAAATTATAGACCAAGCTATAAATTCCAGTTTCACTAGCTGTTCTAAAGGCTGTAATCATCAAACGGTCTGACTGAGAGAGTAAATTGAGAGCAATCCCATGTAGTACCAAGGGAAGCGAAATTTTTAAAGCAAATGTTACATATCTGTTATTCCAAAGGTTTAAACTTTTACGATAAGCTAAGAAAGTCACAAAGATACCAAAAGCTAGTTGCGTTAAAGCCATTGGCAAAATCCTTCCCAAATAAGGGACATCCGAGAAAAGGAATACGACGGCTACTAGAGAAATAATAACCGCAAGTAAATTAGGTACAATCAATAAAAATGTTCTAAATTGATATTCGTATCTCATCATTAGATACATCGAATAATTTTGCAATAAAGCTTGGCCTAACGCATTACCCAACCCCAGTAGAATCAATAAGGGAGACCCAACTCCAAGGCTTATTACCACTAGACTGACCAAGAGACCTATGCAACCATTTAACAAGGTTAAACTGGTTAGGCTAGACATTACATCATCGATTTTCTCTTCGTACTCAATAAAAGCTGAGCGAATACCCATATAAACCGCGCAGCTAATAATCATTGAAACAATCGCAACCCACGATGTATAAGTGTTTACGATACCATAGTCAAATGGACTTAACAATCTACTGAAGATAGGAACGGTAATAAATGAAATTCCTTGATTTAATAATGTTCCTATCATATAATAGGTGCTTATTTTTTTATAATTTATAAGCTGCTTTTCTTCTGTCATTCTCTAGTGTCTCTCACCTTCTCAGTGACTTTTTTATAAATGCTTCAGGTTGATTTGCCAACTCTGCCATCGGTGCTAATTCATCCGGAGTGAGCTCCCACCATTTGGATTTTTCCAATTGTTCCTGAATAGGCTCTGAAAAACGGACACCAATCTGTCGTGCAGGTACCCCTGCAACAATTGTATACGGTTCGACATCATGTGTTACAACCGCTCCTGCACCGATGATGGCTCCACTACCTATATTTTGTACATTCCCAGTAATAATTGCATTAACACCTATCCACACATCGTGTCCTATTGATAACTGTTTTTCGTCATATCGAGTCTCTGTTAACGCCCCAAAATCTTTTTTATAGAACAATGGATAGGTAGAAATATTATCATATGGATGATTTCCAACTAAACGCTGGACACCAGGGGCAATTGAACAATATGCACCAACAGTGACATTAGGACGAAAACCATCAGTAAAACATCCATAACTCCCAATTTGAACATCAATATTTCTGGTTTCTTTAAAAATTCTACGCAAAGTTGTTGAATAGAATTGCCCTCCCTCATATCTATTAATGTATTGATAAAATAATTTACGAGTTAGAGAACTTTTCAAATATAATTTTTTTAATATTTTGTACGCTAACTTACCTCTATAAGTTAGATACTTAGTATCAAATTTCATGGTTATTCTCCAAAATACTCACTATTCTTAGCATCCTTAGACATAATTTCTGTAATTTTATGATTATTTCCCCAGATAGCTTTCGAATCATACGGTCTGTCTGGAAATGCCCCATATTCTAAAGAGATGTCCAACTGATTTTCAGTAATAAAACGTTCTACTCTATCTGCCAGTTTTTCTGGTCTACCAGAACAAATATTGATTGTCCCAGTAACTTCAGATTGTAAAACAGCCGCAGCAACTTGATCACAGAAATCTGAGTAATCGATAAAATCAAATTGATTTAAGCCAAGAGTAAATGGAAATGTTTTTTTCCCTTCTTGTGCTGCCTGATAGAGTTTTGAGAAAATAGACGAGCCTTGAGCTGTATTTGACACAATATAAAAACCACGTAACCATTGCAAATTTTTAGGATTGTTTTTATCTAGGTACTCTGCATCCAATCGCAAAGCATTTTTAGAAATACCGTATAAGCTCAACGGTTTGCATACTGAATCTTCATCGACACTTCCTTCATGAAAACCAACTTCATGCATTGTCCCTAAAACAGCAATTTGTTTCACTGGGCTATCGTATAAGTTTTTTAAAAAAAGGTGATGCTTTGGCAAGTTCAAAATATGACTATCTGCTTGATGTATAAAACCATCCTGCCATGCTAAGTGCAATACCGTATCTGGTTCACCGAAATAGTGATAGGGATCACTAACATCAAATAAATCACACGCTACTTTTGTTGCTCTATCGTCAACCCGACTCGTATCAAAATCAGTCGCGACAACTTCACAACCACGGTTTTGCAACTCTGTTACAATGCCTAAGCCAAGAAAACCATTTGCTCCTGTCACTAATATCTTCATTTTATGACACCTCCTGATTGTCACCTTTATGGTACATGCTCTTGTTGATTAATTCACGAATAAACCAAACTACAATGAGTGGAATTCCTAAGCTAATAAAAGTCACCCTTGGGATAGCATAGAGATCATTACGAACCGAATAAATAAGTTCTCCTAAAATAAAGGAATAAATAAGAAACGAACTACTCTTATGTTTAAAACTATTTTGATGAACTTTTCTTTCAAAGTACCCGAACATCATCCCTATAAAGATGGCGATTATTAGAGATAAATATCCAAAATTGTAATATTGCTCAGCATAGATAGAAGATCCGTAACCAAATAATTTACTTCTATAATAAAGGGGAGACAATGTACTACTTATTGTAAAAGTATAGCGCTCCGTAAATCCAAATCTCAGAAACGCAGGTAATAAAATTAAAACTGCCCCCAAATAGGATTTCCCTGCAAAGAAAGGTAAGCTGTTGGGAACCTTATCAATAACGTTACTCACTGATGTAAATGTAATCCCTGTTTCCCATAATGTTGAATTCAACGGACTACTTTTAAAATAATTTGCTAATCCGTCAGCAATTGATGCATAGTTGTAATCCGTTGTCCCGCGTAACTTGGTCATGACACTAAATACTATTGCCAATGGAAGAGCTAATATAAAAATTTTCTTTAAGGCCTGTTTGGAAAAAGAGTGATGCCAAAAATATTCAATAAGGAAGACAACCATAGCCATCTTTAACAAAATAAATCGCGAACCAGTCAATAAATATATAGAACTATAACCCAACAAAATGAAATAAGGAATCACTCGAGCTCGCTTAGTTTTCAAGGAAATTAATATCATATATAGGCTAGGTAAAAACCATTCTGCTAAATAAGTATCTCTTGATGATATTCCTAAAAGTTGAAAGTAGTTGCTTTCGTGTTCTAAATTTCTTCTAGCCAAATAAGAATAAGTTTTACTTAAATTATACTGTCCTAGAACTTCTTTGAAAGCAGGAATGAAAGAAATAGCAAGAAAAAGCAACCCAACAAAAAGTAAAATTTTATCTGTTGTTTTTTCTTCTCTAGTTATCATTTCTTGAGAATAGCTCTCCTGTTTATTGACAATGATATAGCCAAATGTCAATAAAATAAGGAATAATATAATAAAAAATGAAGCATTAATAATACTGCTATCTGCTAAAAGACCGTCTAGTATATGATAATCTTGATTTTGAAATAAATAATCTCTATCAAACATTGCAATAAAATGTTGTCCGTATGAGAAAGGTATTGTCAATAGTAAAAAGATATGAATAAATTTGACATTCTTATACAGTATCTTTAAGGTCAAAAAAATTTGACTATAAGCAATTATCACAAAGGCAAACGAAATAATTAACTTTTCTTCTAAACTCAGTGGCAAGATATTCACTACAATATTGATAACAATCCCTGAAAAGACCGTAATAAGTAGTAACCATGCACTTACTGGTAGAGAGAGAGTAATTTTGTTATGATTATGCATCTTTTAAACTTTCCCTCAATCCCTCTAAATAAGCATAACGGTTCTCTTCATCAGGCTCTAAGTATCCACCTTCTGCCCACTCATTCCAAGCAAAAATAAATATCATGTCATTTGAATAAGTTTCTTTCACGTTTTTAACCTGTTCTGCCATATAATGTTGGAATTTTTCTGGTGTCGATCCTAGGCAGACACGCCCTCTTCCCCCTCTTCTTGGGGTGTTGTCCCAGTCAACAAACATACCCGCAACTGATTTTTCATCTTCACCATGACGATTAATGATTGCCTGACAAAGCTCATCATAATCTTCAAAACTTGTACCCGATTTAGTCAAATTAGCAGCAATATTGGTCCCAAATGTCTTATCAATCTTTGAAGCAGTACTTCGTATAGCTGTTTTAACGGACAATAGCTTACTTGTCATACCACCAGCATTCTTCTGGGCGTCATATCTGGCATAACCAGGTTGATACTCGATGCGATAAGTGAAACGACTTTCATCTTTATTTTCCAAAAGATAATAAGAAACCTGCTGGTAGGCAAAACACAAACCTGGGAAACCAGCTTCAATTGCCAAACCCTGCCAATAGTCAAGCATATCATTCAGACAATCCACAATCTCCGGACGATAAAGGACTAACAAAGGCTTACCATCAAATGTAATATAATTTTTGTCATTAAAAAATTGCAATAAGTAGTCGAAATGAGCCTTCCATTCTTTCTCATCACCATAGCGTTGTGCAATCAAGGTTTTAGCATCTTCATCAGATTTCCAAGCATTGGTCCAAGGCTCGTTTGCCCAACAAATAGAATAAGGGAAATTGATATTTTCATTTTTTAACATCATTTCCATTGGTTTTTCAAGCAACATGTGTCCATCAAACCAATAATGATAAAAACAGAACCCATATAAACCGTATTCTTGAGCTAGCTTGACCTGCCACTCCATCGTTTTTTCATCCAAGAGATCGTAATAGTTATTATCCAAAGGAATACGGGGCTGTTGATGACCTTCAAATAAAGGCTTGGCTGCCTTCATATTTGTCCATTCTGTAAATCCCTTGCCCCACCACTCGTCATTCTCAGGAATAGCATGGAATTGAGGAAGGTAAAAAGCAATCGTCTTCATTTATTTTTCTCCATTTTTGAAATTAATTCTAGCCAAGAGGAAATAATTGCATCATTATCCCAGTTGATAATTGTCTCTTTAGCCGCTTCTTTGTATCGATTCTTCGAAGAACTATCTAATTGTATATATTGGCAAATGCATTCGGCATACGCCTCCAAATCAAAGGGTTCCACTAAGTAACCATTTTGATTATTTGAAATCATATCACGTGGTCCACTAGGGCAATCAAATGAAAGGCAAGGAACGCCGAAGGACATTGCTTCAAGTAAAACCATACCAAATCCTTCCATCTTTGACGTAAAAGCAAAAAGCTCTGCATTCTTATAGTAATCTGCAATTCTAGTCGTGTGAGGAATCATTTCAACATTGGTTAAGCCTCTCGTTTGAATGTAAGCTTTAAGGCTTTCTTCTTCTTCTCCGCTGCCAATAATCTGTAATTTCCACTCATGACCCGGCAATTTCTCATTAACCTTTTCCCAAATTTGAAGTAAAAGGAGTTGCTGTTTATCACTAGTCAGACGTCCTACATTAATAATCGTTTTGGTATCTTCTGGCTGAGTGAGGCTGGGAGCAAATGTCGTCAGATGTGGCATATAAAATGATTGATACCCTAAATCTTGATAAATATTGGTATCCATTGTAGTTGGCACAGAAATTGCTTGTAAGCGTGGGTATAAATACTGCTTAACAAGTCTATAAATCTTATTGTAAGCATAATAAGATGCATGTTCTGACGCTATCAACTTATTACGATAGTATTTTTTTGAAAGGTAAATCTCTAAACCATTCATCGGAAATGCTGTATAAATGACATCAAAAGTATGATTTTTGAAGTATCTTCGCAATGCTCGAACTGATTTAATAGCATTTACCGGAACACTTAGGATACGTCTAAACCGAGACGTCATATCCATCTCTAAAGGAACATGTAAAGAGTCCAGAGTAATACGTTGATTCAATTGATAGGCGGAAATCGGCTCATCTTTCACTAATATCGTAATGTCATAGTAGTTACAAAGGTGATTCGAAAGATTGGCAATGACCCTCTCAATCCCACCAAATGCATTCATGCTGTTAAAATATATTAAGAGTTTTTTGTCTGTCTTATCCAAGATATGAGAATTCTCCTTAAATACTTTACTCTGGCAAATATTATGATGAAATAATAAAATTGTTTTGAAATTATATTATTATCATATAATTCCTTAAAATTTTGCAAGTTTCCTTGGTGCATTGCTTTCATATTTGCTGAAAGCCCTGAAGCACCGAAACCTCGTTTTCCCCTTGCATAGAAAACAACCTGACCAGGTTGATAGTAGCAATTATATAAATTACAAATTTTTAAAAAATATTGACCGTCTTCAGCATAACTTCTTGTTACATCGTATCCACCTATTTCTTCAAACACTCTACTTTGAAAAATTGCAGTTGAAGGTTGAGGAAAGTTTACAATACAAATCTCCTCAACTTTTGCTCTATGCAAACCTGTGATTTTTCTCCCTAAAATTGAGATTGGTTTCGGTTGAAAATCACCACCAAGTAAAAAAATTTCTGGATGAGCCTGTAAAATAGCTACCTGTCTCTCGATTTTATCTTCAAACCATTCATCATCAGAATCAAGTAAAGCTATCCACTTCCCTTGAGCCTCAGACATTCCCTTATTTCTTGCTGAGGATACACCACCATTGTTTTGGTTAATAAGGCTAATTGGAAGGCTGGGGAAGTTTTGGCTATACTGCTCAATAATTTGGCTTGTTTGGTCAGTGGAACCATCATTCACAACTATTATTTCCTTGATATATTCAAATTTAGTTTGTTTCCTGATTGATTCCAAGGCTCTTTCTATTGACTCTTCCCCATTATAAACTGGAATAACTACTGAAATAGATGCCAGATCTACTGCTTTATCCATTCTTGTGTTTCCTCATCATACTTTCTAACGATCCTAGCTGGACTTCCAGCGATTACTGAGTAATCTGGAAAATCTCCTATTACTACCGAGTTACTACCAACTATACATTGTTTTCCAAGCTTTGCACCAGCTTGAATGGTTGCACCAAAACCAATAAAACAATTCTCGCCGATTATAGTTTCTTGAAAGACGAGATCTTGTTCTAAAATATGGACGCCGATTTTTTTATAATCGTGATTAACGTTGGTAATAAAAACATTTCCAGAAATGGTTGTTGATTTTCCAATATTTAAATCAGAATTTGCAGATACTATATGAAAATTTTGACCTATTGAGCAGTTATCGCCGATTATAATACGACCCCCATCATAAGTTTCCATCCGGTTGCCTGGAAAAATTCTGACACGATTTCCAATGGCAATATTCTTGGTTCCTACTAGTGAAATTGAAGAGGCTAAATAAGAAGATTGACCAACTTGGGCAAAAAAGGGTTTGCGGAATTGTAATCTTAACCACCACCATAATTTCTGTAGTTTCATTGTCTCACCTTAATTATTTTAGAACATCGAGAACCCATTGCCTAAGACTATATTTATCATAAATCTCGGTAGACAAAGGTTCATAAGTAGTTTCAAAAAACTCAGGATCAATTGTAATATCATCACGACCAATAACACAGATATTAGTTGGATTATAAAAATCATATTCTTTGATAGCTGCATTCGTTGTGATGATTTTTTTATTCATCCCAATCATTTCAATTGTACGCATGGTTAAACCAGTTTGTTTTGGATGCTGAATATCCAAAACGGCTTTAGATTCATCTACTATCTCGGCAATATCAGAACTGGATAATTTGATAAAATCAAAATCAGACGCTTTAGTTCCACGAAATTCTGCCTTGGTTAAGCAATAAAAAGAATAAATAAAGCGACTTTGTAAAAAATTAAAAAAATAGTAGGATTTCCGATTAGCCTCTAGAAATGCTTGGACTTGTTTAATGATTTTATATCGATCCGAGTGAATAGTTCCTAGGAAACTCACATCATACCGATAAGTTACTTTACTATCAAAAGTTCTTTTAAAATCATCTGCAAAAAACAACGGTCTAAAAAAGATATCCTTATGAGATTTACTATCTGCCAAATCAAAACTATAAACTTTATCAAAATAAGGTAATTTTTTTCTAATATCAACGACATTTGATAACGAATCCCACATATAGAGGGTAAAGATAGACTTTGGAAAGGCTAAACGATAGGCTTCAAGGATATGTTCCGTCGGCATCTCACATTTGAGAAAAAAGACATAATCAAAAGCTATATTTTTAACTTCATTTAAAATATTAAAAAAATAGTCCTCTGTTTGTCGTGATAAGATATTTGGATTTATCTTCAGCAAAGCCTTTTGATAATTTTTTTCAATTGGACGTTCATTATAGTAGCTAACATCGGCTCCAAGGTCAATCATTTTATCGCGTATTTTTAATTCATATCCAAAAAAAGCAGGACAGAAAAAAAGGATTTTTTTTCCTAATAAAGGCTTATCGTGCATTTTTACTTCCTATGTTATTTGCGCTTAAATCAATTCTTTTTCCGAAAGATGGACTGAGGTTTCAAAATCAGTTATTTGATAGTTAAAATTATACTGGGAAAGATTCTGATTATAGACCAAACTTCCAAACAATTTATTGATTTGAGTGACATTATTGAATGACTTTATCATTGGATTGAATAAGGAAACTAATAAAGTTCTTTTGCCATTGACTTGACGAATGATTTTAACTAGTTCGCTTGTGTTCACATATTCCTTGTTTTGTGGGAAATATATCCCTGATAATGATAAATCTATCGATTTTCGTACAAACTCAAGTAGATTATCAATGTATATCATACTTCTTTGATTAGATATTTTTGGAAATAATAATGTAAACTTAGAGAGTTTGGAAAGTCTTGCGTAATTTCCAGTCGCATTTGGTCCATACACCATTGGCGGCCTGATGATAACCATAGCAAAACTCTCTGTTTCTAACTTCTTCAATCCTTCTTCTGCAGCTAACTTACTTTTTCCATAGTATGTTGACGGATTTTCAACAGTGCTCTTCGTAATAATTTCTTGTTCATGGCCATAAACACTCATGCTACTAAGAAAAATAAACTGCCCTACACCAGCACTTTTTGCCAATGTTGCTAATTCAATTGGCAAATCCCTATTAACTTTATCATAAAGGGTTGGGTCCATCTTTTTTTCATTTTTATGTACAATAGCTGCGACATGAAAAATGGAATCATAATTCGAAAAATCAAACTCTCTCCATTTCGGATCAATCATATCCAACGTATCAACATGGTAATCATTCTCCGATTGCTCAAGCCATTTTTCGAAAGATGTGCCAATATAAGAATTAGCACCGGTAATTAAAACTTTTTTCATTTATTTTTCCCATTCTGTCCTGTGCCGCCTTCAACTACACCATCACTTTTTAAAACACTAATAAAAGTTCCGATAAAGCATTTGACATCCATGGCGAAATTTAAATGGTCAACATAATAACCATCTAACTTAGCTTTTTCATCAATTTCTAGTTCATCACGGCCATTAATTTGAGCCCAACCAGTTAGTCCTGGCCTTATATCATTTGCATTGTATTTATCGCGTTGCTCAATCAAATCATATTGATTCCATAATGCTGGACGTGGTCCTACAATTGCCATTTCACCCTTTAAAATATTAAATAACTGTGGAAGTTCATCTAAACTTGTCTTTCTAAGGAATTTTCCAATTTTAGTAATCATTGCACTTGGATCTTTCAACAAATGCGTCGGCATATCAGCTGGAGTATCAGTATACATGCTTCGGTACTTATATATCATAAAATATTTTTTATCTTTACCGAAACGTTTTTGTTTAAACAAAACAGGACCTTTTGAATCAAGTTTGATAAAAAGTGCAAGTAACAACATTACTGGACTTAAAATAATGATCGCTATCAAAGATAAAATGATAGCCATTAAACGTTTAATAATTGGATACACAACAACCTCCCGTATTTCCCTTTACATAACCCAATAAATCATGTCGGATTATGTAAAAGGGGTAAATGAGACATTTACCATTTTTAAGATTCTAATCTTGTTTGGCATAAGAAATCAAAGTGTTTTTTAAAGTTTTTTCATCTAAATGTTCCAACTTCGAAATAAAATTCAGTACTTCTTCTCTTTCTTTTACTTCTACCTTACCAACAAAAATTTTCTCATAAATTTGCTCACTGACCCGCTCCTCTGTAGATAAGAGTTCCTCGTAGAGTTTTTCTCCAGGTCTTATTCCGGCTTCCACTATACCAATTTCATCTTCTTTATAGCCACTAAGCTTAATCATTTTTTTGGCAAGTTCTAAAATTTGAACAGGTTCGCCCATGTCAAGAACAAAAATCTCGCCACCTTTAGCCAAATGACCCGCTTGAATAACTAAGCGACTTGCTTCAGGAATGGTCATGAAGTAACGTGTCATCCGAAAATCTGTGACAGTGATAGGTCCTCCTTTAGTAATCTGTTCTTTAAATAGTGGAACAACAGAACCACGACTTCCTAAGACATTACCAAAACGAACAGCTGCAAATTGCGTCCTTCCTGGTTCATTCAAACTTGTAACAATCATTTCTGCTACGCGTTTTGTGGCCCCCATAACATTTGGTGGATTAACTGCTTTATCAGTTGAGACCATAATAAATTTGCCAATGTTTGCATTTTTAGCAGCTTCAGCAACATTTCTAGTCCCTAAAATATTATTTTTAACAGCTTCTTTAGGATTATACTCCATCAAAGGAACATGTTTATGAGCTGCTGCATGATAAACGATATCAGGGCTATAAGTAGCCATAATATCGAAAATTAATTCTCGATCTTGAATATCAGCAATCAATGGAACAATGTCAATTTTTCCCTTATAGATACCTGTCAACTCACGATTAATGAGATAAATCGAATTCTCACCATGTCCTAGGAGTAATAGCTTTTCTGGAGAAAATTTAGCAACCTGTCGACAAATTTCGGAACCTATAGACCCGCCAGCACCTGTCACTAAAACTGTTTTTCCAGTAAAATATTGATTCAGACTTGATTGGTCCAGTACCACTTCTTTTCGACCTAAAAGATCAGCAATATCTATTTCTTTTAAGGTTTTGGAAGAAATATTACCTAAGATAGTGTCTTCAATTCCAGGAACTTCCATCAACTTAATATCTAAATCGTTTGTTAAATCAAGAATTTTTTCTCGTTCAGAACCATTTAAAGATGGAATAGCTAATACAATTTGTTTAATCTCAAAAACTTTTACTAATCTAACAAGATCGTTCCTGTCCCCCAATACTTTGACACCATTGATGATGGTACCTTGTTTATAAGGATCATCATCAATCACTCCAATAAGATCGATGTCCGTTTGGCTTTTTCTAACTAATTCGATAAAAATTCGACCTGCTTTTCCACCACCATAAACAATTGTTTTGACATACTCAGCCGATGGATTTTTTTTCTGCAATCTTTCATCGTTTATTAATCGCCATAAAATACGAGGTGTAAACACAAAAACGGTAGAGAAAATGAACGAAAGAAACGGGAAACGATATTTCAATATATCAATTGGAAATAGGTTGACACATATAAATAACAATAAATGCGAATAGAGTAAAGATATTGATATATTAATAAAGGTCTTATAATCGGTGTACCTTGTTAAAATAGAAAATAGCCCTGACTGAAAACTGATAACGAGATAAGTGAGACTAACAATTGAAAATACAATAGCATGTGTTTGTGAAAATATTTGATTTGAGTCTTGAAGAATCCAAAAAGTAAAAAGTGCACTGACAAAAATCATCAATAAATCAGTTATAATTAACGTCAGCCTCTTTACACTTCTATTGATGCGACTCAACCTATATCCTATTTTTTGTAATATCCCCATAATTTCCCCAAAAAACTAACTCATACGTAATAATCTAAATACCAATATTATTTTGATACACGTGTTCTTGTTTTTTTAGACAATACTTCTTTACTTTTTTTGCCATAATTCCCATATGAACCATAACCCCCATAGCTGCCGTATGATCCATAGCTATCTTTAGTTAAGTCAACTTTGTTTAAGATGACACCGAGGAATGGTGTGCCACTTTGAGTTAGTTGTTCAACGGCTTTCTGGATAAAGCGTCGCTTAATAGAGCCGTTTTCAACGACTAACAAGCTAGCATCACACTGGTTGGCAATAATAGCTGCATCAATGACAAGACCAATTGGTGGTGAGTCAACAATGATAAAATCAAAAACTTCACGAGCTTTTTTTAGAAGTTGATCAAAATAACGATTTTGCAACAATGATGTTGGGTTTGGTGACATTTGTCCAGATGGAATCACTAGTAAATTTTCAATATCTGTTTCACAAAAGACTTCATTAAGTCTAACATTACCAGTCAAGTAGCTTGTTAAGCCTTCATACTTTTCACGGGCAACAAAGGTACCAGTCATGACAGAATTTCGAATATCTGCATCAATTAAGAGTGTTTTAAATCCTGCATTTGCAAAAGAGACTGCCAAACTGGTTGATGTTGTTGATTTCCCTTCATTAGGTTGAACTGATGAAACAACAATCGTTTTAAGATCACTTCCAGAAAATTGGATATTTGTCCGAATTGAGTTGAAGTACTCTTCTGTCTTAGATATGTCAAGCTTTCGCTTACTATTTAGTTCTAACTTAGCCATTTATCTGCATTCTCCTTATAAACGTTTCGAATCTGGTACAATACCAAGCAATGTCATTTTTAACTGATCTTCAATATCTTCTGGACTCTTAACTCGATCATCTAAAACTTCGATGAGTAAAATAGCTATAGTACTTAGCATTAAACCAACAGCAAATCCCAGCAAAAGATTACGTTTTGTATTTGGTGTTGCAGGTGATTTAGCAGGCTTTGCAGCCTCAATGGTCGTCACGTCTTGGACATTCGTCACTTCTTTGATTTTTTCTGAAGCTACTTCACGTAAAGCATTTGCCAAGTCACTAGCTTTAGTAGCGTTCTCATCCATAACGTTAATGGAAATGACACGTGTCTCTGTAGGAATATCTACAGACATTTTTCCAGCTAGTTCTGACGGAGAAATGGTCAACCCTTCTCTTTCAATCACTTGACTCAAGACATCTTGTGAACCAATGATTTCCTTGTAGTCATTGACAAGATAACCTCCAGCTTGAATATCTTGAACTGTTAGATTTTCAGCACCTGAAGATTGGTTAACAACATAAAGGCGTGTCGTTGATTTATACTCAGGTGTAATGACAAAGACACTGACCAATAATCCAATAGTTGCTCCGATTAAAGCAACCAGTAAAATCAAGAACTTACGATTCCATAATTTTTTCAATAATTGTAAAACATCAATTTCTAAAGTTGAATTTTGCATTTTTTCTCCTGGGTCTTAGTGACCAATTATTATTTTTGGGTTGTCATAAAATAGTTTTTGGGCTATAGCAGTACCTTTTTTATCCGCAACAACTTGGTAAGCTTCTGCCATGAAAGGTGGCCTACTATGTAGATTATGCATGTCACTAGCAATACAATCAATCAGGTCATTCTCAAGGAAATAGCGTCCTCTTTTTTTAAAGAGTTTTTCCTGATCACCGAATAGTTTAGGCTTGAGGACATGATTACTGTTAACTTGCGTATAGCAGCCCATGTTTTGTAAATCAATCACTCTCTCTTTATTAAAGGCTAAGGCATTATAACGTTCAATATGAGCGATTACTGGCGTCAATCCTAATCTTAAAACTGTTGATACTGCTTGAAGCATTTCTTGCCATGGTGTTGACATACTAAATTCTAATAACATGAATGGTTGGTTATTGTAAGTAGGCACTAACTGATTTTCCAATTTTTCAATTAAATCGCTAGTATAGTACAATTCTCCACCATACAAAAGTTCTAAGTCAGGATAAACTTGTTCAGCTTCTTCTTTTAAAAGTAAGAACTGCTTTTCGATAGTAGCCTCCGGTGTTTCAAACATGCCTTTTCGACGATGAGAGGTTGCGACAATTGTAGTAACACCTTGAGCATAACTCTCACCAAGCAGTGATAGGCTCTCTTCAAGACTTTTCGGACCATCATCGACGTCAAAGATAATATGTGAGTGTATATCAATCACTCTATTTTCCCTCCATAACTTCTTGAATAGCTGCTTTAGCAGTTGAAACACTTGTATCATCTAAGGAATACATATAAAGCTGAGAATTCGGCATAGCATACGATGGTAATTCACCTGTTGAGCCTTTTCCAGTTACATCTTGTGAGATAACCGTGTAATGCCCTCCTGACTCTATCTGCTTATTAGCAATATCCATCATCATTTCACTTGGCATATTCGTCTGGACAGAGTTGCTTACCCCATCGAGGACACTTGAGAATTTTGTTATCGTATTTATACTTGATAATTTATTGATAATTGCTGCGATAACCTTTTCTTGATTTTTACCACGATCGTTATCTCCACCAGCTAAACTATATCTTTCTCTGACAAAACCAAGCGCTTTTTCAGATGTCAAAGTGACTTTCCCAACTGGAAAATCAAAGTTACCATGTCTACTTGTGAACGCTTGATCATTGATAACATCGACACCACCTAATACATCTATTAAGTTCATAAATGAGTTGAAATTGATTCTTGCATAATAATCAATTTCAATGTCATACAAATTTTCGAGTGTTTTTTCAGATGTTTCAACACCATAAATACCTGCATGTGTTAACTTATCGTATTGATTTGCTCCACCATCAGGGATTTTGACATAAGAATCACGAGGCGTTGTTGTCAAAAGCACTTTTTTCGTCTTAAAATTGATGGTCATGATAATATTAACATCAGATCTTGAAACATTATTTATCGGACCGTATGTATCAATACCACTGACATAAAGATTCAGAACATCTTCATTTTTAGGTTTAAGTTGTTTTTCAGCTTCTTTTCGTACAGTATAAGTATAGAGCGTTCTGACATTATCTCTAAAAGAGTCATCCTCCTGCTCTAATAATGAGACATAGGCACTGTTCATAACCATTGCCTTATTGGTATCCCCTTTAATAGCAGCGTAAGCTGACTGATAAGAATCAACTTTTTGCACAGATGGTTCAATACCTTTATCCATCTTGATTTGCTTTAATAAAGCTTCAACATTACTTTTATCACTAGTGGTTGGCGCCTCTAATGTCGTAACTTCCGAAAGATTATTAATAGCACTATCTTTATGAACAACTACTGACATGTCAACTTGCGAATAAAAAGAAGATTCATTTATTCTTTTTGTTGCATCAAGTGTGGTTTTTGTAAGGTATAAAAATACCCCAGTTAACAATGAAAAGACAACAAGTAAAACCGCAATGGTCTTTAGCAATTTTTTGCTTAACACAAAAAAAGTCGCTACAGCTAATATCACTACAAAAGCTATAACCATCAGCCAATTGAGACCTTTAACATTTAAAATATGGTGTGACATGACAAGATAGGTTGTTAGAGTAGCTATGATCGTAAACAAGGCAATCAGAAAGCCATCTGCCACCTGCCAATATCTTTTTTTTGTTTGTGTGCCGCGTTTTTTTGAGCGATGATGTTTAGACATGAAACGTTTCTCCAAATTTTGCTGTTACATATTATACCATATTTCAATAGATTAAACAATTTTAATAAAAGCATCTCTGTACCATATCAATTCTAATTGTTAATCTTTTGTTATATATTACTGACAGTGATTAATCATGTGATTAGCTATTAATATTTTTTCTTTTAAATGATTTTTTATTCCATTGTTAACTTTTGAACAATTGCTTTAGCTACTTTTTCTGGAATACCTAATGCTTTAAACTCTTCTTGACTGGCTTCTTTTATCTTTGTCATTGATTTAAAATGTTTTAATAAAACTTGTTTTCGTTTTGGTCCCAATCCTTCGATGCCATCTAGTTTAGAACTAAAAGAGTTCTTACTGCGTACTTGACGGTGAAAGGTAATGGCAAAGCGATGCACTTCATCTTGAATCCTATGAAGAAGGAAAAACTCTTCAGAATTTCTGGGTAGATCAATGACTTCTAGTGGATCACCAAACAATAGTTCTTGCGTTTGGTGTCTGTCATTTTTTTGCAAACCAGCAACAGGAATCGGCATGTTAAGTTCATTTTTAAGAACATCTTTTGCGATATTGACTTGCCCTTGCCCACCATCAATGATAATCAAATCTGGTGTTGGAAGATTTTCTTTTTTCACGCGCTCATAGCGGCGTCTGATAACTTCTCTCATACTGGCATAGTCATCAGGACCTTCGACGGTTTTAATCTTGTACTTGCGGTATTCTTTTTTGTTGGGCTTGCCATTTTCAAAGACGACCATGGCTGATACGGGACTAGTTCCCATGATATTGGAGTTATCAAAGGCTTCGATACGAACGGGTGTCTCAATGCCCATGAGCTGACCCAGATTTTCAATGGCTCCTTGGGTCTTTTTGAGATCTTTTTCCAAAAGGTTAAATTTTTGTTCTAAACTAACACGGGCATTTTTAATAGCCAAGTTAACCAGCTGCTTCTTTTCCCCACGTTGCGGCTTGATGACCTTACTTGGGACGATTGCCTTGACTAACTCTTCATCAATATCTGACGGGATAAAGACTTCTTTAGGCAAGATGTGCTTAGATTCTTGGTAAAATTGTCCCATATAGGTTAAAAAATCTTCTTCAGGCTCGTTATAATAGGGGAAGAGATTGACATCCCGTTGAATAAGCTTCCCTTGACGCACAAAAAAGACTTGAACACACATCCATCCTTTTTCAGTATAGTAACCAAAGATATCACGATCTTGCATGTCCTGACTCATGACTCTTTGTTTGGTTCTAAGTGTTTGGATGGCCGTTAACAAATCTCGGTATTCTGCTGCTTTTTCAAATTCCATGCGGTCTGCAAAAGTCTTCATTTTGCTCTGCATGTCTTTGACCATCTTGTCATCATGACCATTTAGAAAATTCTTAACGTCATTAATCAGTCCATCCCAATAAGACTTGTCCGTATGACAGACAGTGTGAGCATTGCATTGGCCGATGTGGTAATAGAAACAAACCTTGTTAGCAGGATTGCTACACTTCTTAAAAGGAAACATCCGGTCTAAGAGGCGCTTAATATCATTGGCTGCATAAACATCGGGATAAGGACCAAAATAGAGGCCGCCGTCCTTTTTATTGACCTGACGGGTGATGATGAGGCGGGGATAGGTTTCCTTGGTGATTTTGATAAATGGGTAGGATTTATCGTCTTTGAGTCTGATATTGTACTTGGGCATGTTCTCTTGAATAAGGTTAATCTCAAGTAAGAGGGCTTCGATGTTAGACTCGGTAACAATAAATTCAAAATCAGCGATTTCAGAAACAAGCATTTCTGTCTTGGTATCGTGACTGCCTCGGAAATAAGAGCGCACACGATTCCGCAGATTTTTAGCTTTTCCGACGTAGATAATGTTGCCTGTTTTGTCTTTGTGGAGATAGCAACCCGGACTGTTTGGCAGCAACTCCAACTTGTTTTTAATCAGTTGATTCATAGCTATATTATATCAAAAAAATGAATCTCTTTTTGGATAGAAAATCTTGTTTAATTGCTTCTATAAATGAAAAAAGACAGATTTTTTGTTCTGTCCTTTTTGTCATGCTAACAATATCTTACGAATACCATCATAGTCGTGGACGGTGTAATTTGGTTCCAATCCACTGTTATTGACTTGTTTTTTAGGATTATACCATATAGTATCGATGCCAGCGTTATGCCCTCCCCGGATATCCGCTGTCAAGCTATCACCAATCATTAAGGCTTTTTCTTTGTTAAAACCTTCAATATTAGCACTAATCCAGTCATAATAAGCCGCATCTGGCTTAGCCGTTCCAGACTGCTCTGAAATAAAGATGTGTTTAAAGAGTGGGCTGATACTAGAACGTGCCATCCGTCCTTCTTGAATAGCTGTGATACCATTGGTAGCTCCATAAATCTCATACCCTGCTGCAATCAAATCTTCTAAGAGTTCGTGGGCACCAAGATAGGTCTGCCCCTGTTGGCCAAGGTGTTTTTCATAAAGCATGCCCATAGCTTCCCCATCAACCTGATGGTCAAAATGGTCAAACAATAGAGCAAAACGTGTTTTGACGAGTTCTGGCTTAGTGATTTTTTTAGCCTCTAAATCACGCCACAACTGTTGATTCATCGGTTTGTAATAGTCTTTATAGGCTTCGACATCTTCAACACCAACCTCCAAAAGCATTTCCGTCAAAGCAGCTTCTTCTGCTGCTTCAAAATCCAAAAGAGTGTGGTCAAGATCGAAAAGTAAGAATTGATAAGTCGTCATGATATCTCCTTTGAATGTATTATATCATACCCTGTAGTCTAAAGAATATCAAAAAACCAAGTCGCTGAGCAACTTGGTTTTCAATAACTTAAAA
Organism: Streptococcus pluranimalium; assembly: GCF_002953735.1. Lineage (NCBI taxonomy): Bacteria > Bacillati > Bacillota > Bacilli > Lactobacillales > Streptococcaceae > Streptococcus > Streptococcus pluranimalium. The sequence goes on from NZ_CP025536.1 coordinate 1,095,284, forward strand.
GTTTGTTGTATCTGGGTCTGTTTGAGCTTTAACACCTTCGATAGTGTCTAGCTTAGCGACATCTTCTGCTGATAATTCAAAGTCAAAGATATCAAGATTTGATTCGATATTTTTTGGTGTTACTGATTTTGGAAGTGGTAAGAAGCCTTTTTGCAAGCTCCAACGTAGGGCAACTTGTGCGACTGATTTGCCGTTTGCTTCAGCTACTTCTTTAGCGACATCACTTGAGAAGATGGTACCAGTCCCAAGTGGGCTATAGGCTTCCAAAAGAATGTCATTTGCTTCACAGAATGCTACAAGTTCTTCTTGTGGGCAACCTGGTGCTAAAAGCACTTGGTTAACCTGTGGTTTGATCTCTGCAGTTTCAAAAAGTGCCTCGAGATGGTGTTGCATGAAGTTTGACACACCAATCGCACGGACTTTACCTTCTTTATAGGCTTCTTCCATAGCTTTCCATGCACCGGCATTTCCTTCTTTCCAGTGGTCACGGATTGGTTTTGGATTTGGCCAGTGAATCAAGAGAAGGTCAACATAGTCAACACCAAGTTTTTCAAGAGATTCATCGATAGATGCTTTAGCAAGGTCGTAATCGTGTTTGTCATTCCAAACTTTGGTTGTTAAGAAAATATCTTCACGCGCAAGATCACTATCAGCAATAGCTTTACCAACACTAACTTCGTTACCGTAGATTTGTGCCGTGTCAACGTGGTTGTATCCTACTTTAAGAGCGTGTGCTACACTATTGTAGGCTTCTTCACCGTCAGGAATTTGCCATGTTCCAAATCCAATTTTAGGAATTTGAACGCCGTTAGAAAGTGTATAATGTTCCATATAGTCCTCCTTGATGACTCAGTGTCATCTTTTTATTAATGATTTCACAGGAGTATCTAGAGATGACTAGACTTCTCCTTTTGTCTGATGTCATAATAGGCATCTGTTCGCTCGGTATCTGACAGACCTTGTTTTTCCAATTCAGCCAAATGGCGATGAATTTTGATTTTTTCAATCAGATAGCGATGGGTTTCCTGAAGTTCTGCAATTTGTTTTTCCAGCTCAGTTTGTGTTTTTTCGAGCAACTCAGTTGAAAGCGCATGATTGTGGAACTCTGCTAAAATACGTCGGATATCCTCTAAAGACATCCCAACACGTCGATAATGCGCGATAGCCTTTAGACGATCAATACTAACATCATCAAATTGACGAAAGCCTCTTGCATTTCTCGGAATTTCAACCATTCCTTCTTTTTCATAAAAACGAATAGCATGCGCTGAAATTCCTATCATTTCTGATATATCTTTGATTGTAGGCATTGAAAAATCCTCCATCATTATTGTACCAAGTTAGACTAACTCTAAGTCAAGAAAAAAGCTAGTTTTATCTAAAAAAAAGCTAGCTTTATAGAACATCGTTTCAATTGACCTTCGACTTGGTCTAAGTGATATAATGTCAGCATTAACAAATAGGAGGTCACTCAATGAAAACAATTGATGTTGTCAATGGGCCAAGCGATGTTGCTGCGATTATCTTAGGCTGTATGCGTATGCCTGCCTTGTCAGTCGATGATGCTGCTAAGATGATTGAAACAGCTATGGAACAAGGGATTAACTTCTTTGACCATGCAACGGCTTATGGTAATGGGGAAGCTGAAACCCGCTTTGGAGATGCTTTTGAAAAAACTAGTATCAAACGTGAGGACGTAATTCTGCAATCAAAAGTTGGTTTGGAATTTTATCGTAATGAATTCGACTGGACCAAGGAAAATATCATTACAAATGTCGATAATAGTCTTCGCCGTTTGAAAACTGATTATTTGGATTCTGTTCTGCTCCATCGCCCTGACTTGATTTTTGAACCAGAGCAAGTTGCGGAAGCTTTTGACGAATTGGAAAAAGCTGGTAAGGTTCGTCACTTTGGTGTCAGCAATGTGCCACCACTTCAACTCGATCTTTTGAAGAAATTTGTCAAACAACCCCTAGTCTTCAACCAGTTGCAATTATCCCTTGAACAATCTCAAATGATTGACCAAGCTCTTTATCTCAATAACAAAGGGACTGACATGTCTATTGACCGTGACAACGGTATTTTGGACTACTGCCGCTTGCACGACATTACCATTCAAGCCTGGTCTCCATTGCAATATGGCATGTTCGAAGGAACGTTCATTGACAATCCTAAATTCCCAGAACTAAATCAAGCACTTGAAGAGTTAGGAGAAAAGTATGGTGTTTCTAAAGCGGCTATTGCTATCACTTGGATCCTCCGTCACCCAGCTAAAATGCAAGCGATCGTAGGTACTATGAACCCACAACACCTGATTGATGTTGCAACTGCTGCAGAGCTTAACTTGACACACCACGAATGGTATCAACTCTATCTAGCTTCAGGTAAATATTTACCATAAAGATTCTAGTCAAAAGCCTCGATTGAGGCTTTTTCCTTTGTCTCAACTAACTTATTGCCAACGTTTGGCTCTTTTGAGCATCATAGGATAAGAGAGTTTCATCAAGGATTTGATGAGCGCATTTCCTTGACCTTGACTAATAGCATTTTTCCCCTTGGTTAACATTTCTTTATAAGTGATGTTTGGTTCCGTCCATTGACCATTTTGGTAGCAATAATAGCAATAACTCTCTGAAACCAAACCATTGGTTTCACTTCCTCTTACATCTTCACCATGTAGGTTTAGGGGCATGGCACATGATTGGCAAAATTTTTCCATGTTTCTTCTTTCTTTAGTTGTCTAATCGTTGGCGTAATTTTTCAACGAATAGATAGGCTGCAGGGCAAATCAAGGTATTTTTTAAAGTCAGGTGATTGATTTGATAGATACGTTTACGGTCAGTATGCGGAAAAGCAGCACAAGCCTTTGGTCTAGCATCATAGACATCACAAAGCTTGTCTAGCCCTAAAAAAGGACAAGGCATGCTTTTAAAGACCTTATCGCCATCCTCGTCAACGCGTAAATAAGTTTGCTCAAAGGTTGATAATTTCATTCGAAAGAGTTTTGACATGCGGGTAATATCTGCTTCTGTCAAATCCGGTCCCAAATCTTGACAACAGTTGGCACACTGGGTGCAATCAATCTCTTGAAAGACTTCATTATGGAGTTCTTTGGTGATTTTGTCCAAATTTTTTGGTGGTTTCTTCTTGAGTTTGGCTAGAAATTTACGGTGAACTTCCTGTTTTTGAAGAGCTAGTTGATGATAATGTTCAATGTCAATCTCATTTGTCATAATCTTACTTCCTCGCTATCTATAAGACTTATTATACCATAGGTATTAATGCTCATTGAAAATCTTCAATCTGACGTTGTCAAGTTTACCTTCCTGAACCGCAGTTCTATCTGCGGCTTCTTTCCTAGTCAGATTATGATTTTCTTCGAATATAAGACATAAAAAAGCTGGGACAAAAGTACCCAGCTTTAACTATTTTAGGCTTTTCTACACAGTGGTAAAGGTTTGATCAAAAACTAGGAGGAGTAGCGACTTTAAGCAAAGACACTATTATTTTAAAGCCTTTTGACGAGTGAGTCAGGTTTTTAGGATAGGAAAGTATCCCAAATAACTCAAATAACTAATAATCCATCCCTTTTATGAATATTACCTTTTCCTAGAAGTAAATTGAGTTTCTAAAATCATTCGTTTGACGGAGATAAGCATTGAAGATTTTTGCCTTCAATTCTTTAACTTTAGAATTTTGAGCATAGAATGAATTATTTCTCGCGATATTAGTGTTTTCATTAATGGTTAAGAATCGACGAGTATCTTCGGCAATGGCTACTTCCATCAAGTCCTTGATTTTATCAATAGAGTCAACCACAACATCTTGACCGTTAAAATTAATGGTAACTGATTTCAATTGGTCAACTTTATCTATCCTATCTTGATACATAGCCTTCTTAAACTCTTTCCAAGAAGCATATTCGCCATTAAACACTTTTTCAAAGACTAAGTCATCCGTTACACGGCCAACTGTGTGATTACTTGGCCAAGTTTCAGTACCTGTAATTCCTTGTTTTAGAGCTTCGTCAGCTAACTGCCCAGATACGTAAGGAAGGAAACCGTCTTCATACCCCTTAGCGGCTAATAATTCATAAGCCATTAACCTGAACATCAAGTCACCTGGAGCACCCTTCGGATTATCAAGTGCTGAATAGATTGGTGAGAACAGACTAATTGTATAATAACCATTACGACCATACTGGTAGCTTGTTCCACTGTTGATACTATAATCGCGATGTGAAATCACGTCATTTTCAATCAAATCATAGACAGACGACAATGTCATGTTATTCCATTCTTCATCTGTGAATTTACGGACAACATTACCTGCATGTGTATCTTCTTTGCTAACAGCATCTTGGACATAATAATTTTCAATTTTATTATAAAATTGACGTTGCTGATCTTTATCCATCGCTAGAATGACTTCTGCTTCGGCATAATCCAAGGTATAGATGACATCAAATAGCCCATGGAAGTATTCCTGTAAATCCGCAGCGGTCTCAAACCGTTCTGGAGACAGTGGTTGATAACGGTTAGTTGCTTCTTCGTAGTCCGTACCCGTATAATCAAAGAGAGTATTTATCGATAGATAAGATGAGTCATGACTAGTAGGTGCCTGAAGAAGACCCGTTGCATATAACTCCGCTCTTTGACCAAAGCGGCGTCCATAGCCAGCTAGATAAATGGAAGCATCTGAATTATGTACCATTTCATGTGTATGAACGGAAGAACCATAATTTTCAAGCATCTTGTCAATTACAAAGCGTGTTAAGTTACCTGTCGCATAAGCACCCGAACCATTTCCGACATAGTGAGAACCTAGACTACCATCTAATGGACCAAAGAAATCTTGGATAGCTTCATTAGCTTCACTACCATACATCGGTAACCATTCATTTTGATTGAGCCCAGTACGATTTAGATAATAACCATCCCAGTTAGGAACTGTCTTTATATTAAGCTCTTTAACGCTATCTAATGACATACGATACCAGAAGTCAAAATGATCCGCATAGCGTTTGTTTGCCGCGTCAACCATCGCTTCAACACGTTTCACTTCTTCGGCATACTTAACAGGGTCTGTTTCTTTTAAGCTCATATCCATGTAACGATCATACATCCCAAAATTGATCGTAGACATATTGGAAATGAAGAAAATCCCTTCATCAGCGGTTAAAAGTGGCAAGATATACTTGCGTGCTTCTGGATCATTGTAAAGTTTCTGATAAGCTCGTACATCAACATCTGGACGAACTTCAGATGCTCCCTCAACCATATAAACCCGAGAAGCATCATGGAACCAAGTATTTTCGTCCATATCTGTAAAGAGTTTACGATAGACACTTAAATAATCAAACTCTGAATCCTGACCAGTGTGAGCTCTTGTTGTGCTCTCATAGGTAGCCAAATGATTAATCATTTGCAATTGCTCATAGGTCTTACCAATGCTTACTAACCATTCTAAAGTATTGGTTGAATTGCCAAAAAGATCTTGATGGTATAGGATTAATTCTTTAGCATTAACATCACCGAAATCAATATTATACCAACGATTGACGTAAGACAGTCCCATTAGAAGGGCTTCTTTATGACGCAAAATATAATCACTAATGTCGGTTCTGTCTGTTGCTAGAACATCAGATGTTGCTAGAACGGAATTAAGAACAGTTGCTAAATTCTGCTTGATGCTATCAAATGATTCTTTTAGATAAAGTTTATCCATTAACTCTTGTGTGTTACCAGATTTCCCAAGAGCATTTAATAAGTCTTCAGAATAGTATTCAATAGCACTTAAAGTTGGTAAAACTGCATCAACAATCTTAGGATAAACAGTCATTATCTGCTCAGGCGTATAAACGAAGTCAAATCCCTCAACTTGATATTCAGCTACTCCTGTATTTTTAAAGTCTGCTAGATAGGAAACATTGTAGTAAGCCTTACTGCCATCTTCAAAATAAACCATAACGCGATTGATACTTGCTTTATCATTAGCATAATCTGAAGCAAAATCATCTCCTATCATTGGAATAACAGAAATAATAGGTTTGGTTGCTAACTCATGATTGCTTGGCAGTTGATTACCATGCTTAACGATAAACTCTTTATTGTAAAGAGGCATGAATTTCTCAAGGTTTTGATAGGCAAGCATGTTCTCTGCTTTAGCCTGCTTCACTGTACTATAATCAACATTATAACGGCTATAATCAATAGCTGAATCATCGAGTGTTACTGTGAGATTCATAGCCTCTACTTTATTAGCTGCTTCCTCTTGTGAAATAGTTGTTGAAAGATTGTTATCAGTTCCTTTAGCGAGACCTTCTACAGTCTGAATGTCTATACGATCATGGGCTGTATTCGTTGAAGGGTTGCCGTGTCCGATTTGACCATTTCTTACGTTAACACTTGATACCGCATTAGTAATAGAAACATTACCAATTGTATCACCAACGAGACCTCCAACATGACCTGAAGTATTTCCCTGACTATTGTCAATACTTCCTGTTGCAACAACATCAGTTAATGACGTTCCTGCATTTTCCATAACTCCGACAATACTACCTATTTTACCTAAAGAACTGCGAGAGTCGCTTCTTATTGTCGCATCAACCTTAGCCTTACTTAGACGACTTTCTCGTAAGTAGCCTGCGATACCACCTGTAAAATTGTGAGTCCAATTGAGCGGTGAAATAATGCTTCCTTCAAAAGCAACATTTTCAAGCACAGTTCGATTAGCACGGTAAATGATACCACCAATATGGCGATTTCCTGATAAAGTGCCCTCTACGGCAACATTACTTATTTTACCAACATTGTCGCCATTAGCAATTTTGGCCAAAGCACCAAACTGTTCCATATTAGGCTTTTGGATATTGACTTTTTTAAGATCCAAATCCTTAATCTCAAAACTTCCTTGAAGGAATTCAAATAAAGGTGCCTTAAGATTTAAAATAGCATTATTATTGCCTAAGAGACGACCAGTAAAGGTTCCAGGAATGTAGCTGGTTGCATTAGCATCCAAAACAATCTCATCAGCATTCAGGTCTGCATCTATTTCAAAAGTTCCAGACATGTTATTTTTAATAGCAGTTATCAAATCTGAAAAAGTGCGGTATTTGCCATCACTAGATGGGACGAATTTGCGGATATAGAAGCTGTAGTTAGCTGTATTATCTGCTATCGCCTGATCATATTGAATGAGCTCTGGAATACTTGTTGTTACTTTGAACACCGGCTTGCCATCATAAGTATCCTCTACCATATCAGTAACGGGAAGGTAAATGTCTCTTTGCTGATCAGAAACCACTCGAACATAATAATCATTGAGATCAGCTGCTACTTGGCTTACATTATCTAATTGAAGGTAGCTGCCATCAGGTTGCTTTTGGAATAGTCCTGCTGAAACAACATGTTTTATTTCTAAGCGTTTGTAATCAAGCTCAAATTCGCGATCTGCTAGATGCTCTATTTGGACTCCCTGCCCATCCTCTAAATCATAGCTATACTGTGTTTTTAGGGTATACTTGACATGCCAATCTAAATCAGTAACATCAAAACTCTCCATGGTTGACAACGGTAGAGATTTAACCAATTTTTCACCATCATAGATGGAAATGGTTGCTCCTATATAAGACTTGGTTGGATCTTCCAATGCATAGTCTAGACTGATTTTCTTTTCATCATCATTTTCAATGAAACTTTCATAAGTTAAAAGAGGCTTTTCTTTTTGTGTAACCACATCAATTCGAACATCTACATCATCAACCGAATTATCTGTATAAATCACACGAACACGTCCAGGTAAGTCAACACCAACTTTATCGGTAGCAGGCTCTGTTACCCAAACATAGTCAGCTACATTAGCCAAGAGATTCGACTGGATACTAGCCTTCGGATCTGGTCTCTCACCTACCTTAACCACTTGTTTATTTGATGTAACAAGTGGTGTTTGACGATCTGCTTCAGTTTCTACTTTCGTACCACGTAGAATAATTTCTGGCGTCGCTGGCACAATAATTTCAATTTTTTCTACAGGTTTGCCTTCTTTTGTCCCCTTAATGGTATTGTAGGTTAGCGTAACTCGCTCAAGTCCATCTATACCTTCTTGCTTAATTTTTTGTGTTCCCACAAGAGCAGTAGGATCATCCTCATATCGAATTTCAAAAGGAATAGATCGTTCACTACTTTCAGATACTGTTCCTTCTATAGGTTTCGTTCCAACTTTAATGATAGTTGGTGTCGCTGCTTGAACAATTTCTTCCGTTACAGTTGGATTTGGCTGACGGACACCATCTAAGGTTTTATATGTTGTTTTAACTAATTTTTCACCATCTGTGCCCTTAAGCTCATTCGTTTCTCCTTCCCAAAGCGTTTCATCATCTTGACGAATGATAGGAGAAGGGATGCTTTCTCTTACTTCTACAGTTTCACTAGCTTCAATAGGAGTTTCTGGAGTAGGTTGTTCAAGGATTTCAGATGTCGAAGTGCTCGTGCTAATGACTTCACTCACAGATTGACTATTCGAAACCGATTCTTCAACAGATGTTTCTGAAATAACAATCTCTTCTGATGGCAATGGTGTGACTTCCTCAGACTCGCTTGGAGCAGCTGATATTTCAGTAGAGATTGTTGATTCTACTGGGACGATGACAGGAACATCAACTTCTGAAGTGACTTCTGAGGTTACGACAGATTCACTTACTACTTCTGATGTCGATACGGAGTCACTATCGCTTGATACGATACTAGTGCTAGTAACTGTAGTGGTACTAGTAACAAGACTAGTCACCACGCTGGTGCTCATTGAAACTGATTCACTAATAACAGTACTGGTACTAGTTTCTGGCTCTGCAACCTTAGTTCCACGACGGATGATTTGCGCCACTGGACTAACTGTTACTTCTTCTTTAACCAATTGGCCATCATGATAAGTCAGTACTTTCAATCCATTTTGACCAGCTTGCACAACTTCCTCAGTTCCTTGTTCTAATTGAGGATCTGCTTGGTAAATAGTCTCATATGGGAGGGATACCTGACTTGTTGTCACCTCAGGTAATGCTTCAGACTGTCTGATTGTTTCTGACTGTGGTACCTCACTCGTTGAAACTTCTATCCCCTCAGAAGCCGGACTCTCTACTTTTTCGTTATTAAGACTTCCTGATGCCTTATCAGTATCCTCTGCTATCGGGTGTAAATCATCTCCTTGAGTTGCACTTTGTGGCAAACTATCGCTAGTCTTATCTAAAATATAACCAACAAATTCATAACGATCAATAGTGATTTTCGTCTCAGGAATGATGCTACCGATGGCTAATTCATAAGATTTATCATGATGAGACAAAACACCTGATGAAATAGCTGAGACACTAATGGTACTTGTTGCCCCAATAATCATAATAGCTGAAACAACTGATTTCTTGCGTTTAAGACGTGTCACACCCAACACTAAAAGTCCTGCACCAGCAGAAGCTAAAAGCAAGTTCGTTTTCTGACTACCCGTTGATGGCAATAGAGATTGCTGAGGACGGTAAACCATATAATAAGTGTCGTAATCCCCTACCTGATAAGTTGGCAATTCTTCTTGTATGCGTAACTTCTCTTCATCGGTTAGGTCACTTTCCACAACATATTTATATTGTATTGACTTGCTGCCTATGGGATTTGTTAGATGACTGTCTGCGGCTACTGGAGCAGCTGCAATAGTCCCTCCAATAAGTGATATCCCTACAATCGCAGATGCAACGCCAATAGAAAATTTCCTAATAGAGAAGGTAAACTTTTTTTCTTTGAAAAACATTACTAATTTAAAAACTCCTAATTTTTATGAAACACTGTCAAAAAGACTGTCTCACTAATCATTATAGCACGATAGATATCTTTTCAACTACTGATAAGTTTTAGATAGTGTTAATTTTACAAAAATTAAAAAATAACATAAAAAAAGCCGACCTAAAGCCGACTTTCCTATTAATCTTCATATGAACGGAATGGTTCATTTTTCTTCGGTTGACGATCTGGTGTAATTTCAAGTCCCATCTCATTTTTCTCATGGTAGAGCTCTTTTAAAAGAGCAAAGAGAACCAAAATTAGAACAATTGAAAATGGTAAGGCTGCGATAATCAAGGTATTTTGAAGAGCATCTAATCCACCTGAAAGCAAGAGGGCAATGGCGATACCAGCTAAGGCAACTCCCCAAATCAATTTCTTGCGATTCGTTGGATTCAAATGCCCATCTTCAGTCAACATTGCCAAAACATAGGTCGCCGAATCGGCTGATGTGATAAAGAAAGTTGAAACCAAAATAATCGCAACAATTGATAAGATAATACCCATTGGATACTGGTCAAATGTCGCAAAGAGCATTTCTTCTGTCGCATAGCGTGTTAAATCAGTACCAGCCATTTGCACACCGTTTGACAGGGTACCAAAGGCTGCAAACCACAAGAAACTCAACACAGTTGGTACCAAGAGCACTACCGTTAAGAATTCACGAATGGTACGTCCTTTTGAAATACGGGCGATGAAAACACCGACAAATGGTGACCAAGAAATCCACCAAGCCCAATAAAAGACTGTCCAATTATTAATCCATGTACGCTTAGCATCATCAAAAGCTGCCGCACGGAAACTCATGCGGAAAAAGTTTTGAAGATAAAGACCAATAGACTCTGTAAAGGTATCAAAAATTGCAACTGTAGGTCCTAGCACAATAGCTAAAGCTAAAAGTCCAATAGCTAAAATCAAGTTAACATTGGATAAGATTTTAACACCTTTACCAAGTCCTGATAAGGCTGACATAATAAAAAGTCCAGTTGTAATAATAATGATAATAATCTGTACAAATTGGTTGTTCGGAATACCAAAGACATAGGAAAGGCCACCGTTAATCTGGGCAGCACCAAAACCTAGAGTCGTTGCAACACCAATGACAGTTGCTAAAACCGTAATGCTATCAACAATCGTTCCTAAAGGTCCATTTACCTTATCTCCAAAGAAAGGTTTCAATGTTACAGATAAAAGATATTTTTCTTTCTTACGGAAACCAAAATAGGCAAGCGCTAAGGCAACTAAGGCATAAACTGCCCAAGCATGCACTCCCCAGTGGAAGAAAGTAAAGCGGAATGAATCTGCTAAAGCTTCTTGTGATTGTAGAGGTGCATTTGGGGTAGAGATAGCAAAGTGACTCAAAGGCTCTGCTGCTCCATAGAAAACCAGTCCAATCCCCATCCCAGCTGAGAACATCATAGCAATCCAAGATGTCGTATCATGTTCAGGCTCAGAATTTGGATTCCCTAAACGGATTTGTCCCAGTGGACTTACGATAAAGAAAATACAAAACATTAAAATTGTCGTTACTAATAGCAAGTAAAGCCAACCAAAGTTTGTTGTAATAACATTCCTTAAGTGTTGTGTTGTCGCTTGAAATGGTTTTGGAATCAGAATTCCTAACAATACCAATATGGTCGTTACACCTGCTGACCACATAAACACTTTTGTAGATGTTTTTTGATTCATAAAATCCTCCCGACTATATAATCTACAACTTTTGGCTGATATAGTCAACGGATATATGCTGCAAACCATATACATTTTATTTCAAACGGTCAGTTTGAAAGTGCTTAACTTCGCATAGTTTACTCTTCCCTTTAGTTTCTAAAAAAACTATCGTATTCATTAATAGCAACAAGAATTATTATCCGACTGAGCCATTTTCTTAAACAAATCAGATTCGTAAACCCTCTACTTCCTTATTTTATAGCTAACTAGAGATCCTTTTTCACCTGCAATAGTTCTGTTCGAATTTGAAATCCATCACTAAGCTAGCATCATCTTGCGATTTAAACTATGATAGACTAAAAAGTATTAAAATCCAAAAATAGCCTAAATAGGTTTAAAAAGCATCTACTTTCAATCGTTTATTTCATGCTTTTTTCAGGAGCAGGATTAACTCTATTATCTTTGCTAAACCGTTTAACTATAGCGAAGACATGGTCCCAAATTTTTAAATGATGTTGAGAAGGACTAAATTTCCCATCAATATTTTCATCGGTAGTCCGAGAAGAATGAATAAACTTTAATACACTTAATAGAAAGAAAATGTTTAAAAAAACAGTCCTCCTCTCAGCACATTAGCTCTAGCAAAAATAAACATAACAGCAAATGAACGGGCACAACAAATAAACAATTACTATCATCATTCTAGAACAGCACAGATAAGCAAAAAAGTTGAGAATTTAAAAAACCTCAACTTTTTTAGGCTTATCTCATTTAAAAGACAATTAAAGACTTAATAGCTTTTCGTTTATCCATGGCTTCATAAGCTGCTTGAATATCATTCAAGGCAAATGCTTGTGTAAAGACTTTACCCGGATTAATTTGACCTGACAATACCGCATCAAGAAGAATTTCTTTATCAAATGTTGTTACAGAAGCAATACCTCCACGAAGTCCAATATTCTTGAAAAAGAGTTGATTAGTGTTCATCTCCTCTTTTTGTGGAATACCTACGCGACCAACGATAGCTCCTGGACGAGCAATTTTAATGGCTGTATCCACAGATTGCTCTGTACCGACACATTCTAAAATGGCATCAACACCAGCCTGATTAGTCATTTCCATAACGCGCTCAACAGCATCATCGCCACGCTCTTCGATAATATCTGTCGCACCAAACTCTTTGGCTAAGGCTTGGCGGTCAGGGTATTTACTCATAGCAATAATACGCTTAGCACCAAGAAGTTTAGCACCGATAATACCACAGAGACCTACGGCACCATCTCCCATGACTACAACTGTATCACCTGCTTTGACTTCAGCAGTCTTAGCTGCATGGAAACCTGTCGCCATAACATCAGACAAGGTTAATAATGACTTCAACTGGTCATCAGAGTAATCTTCTGGTTGTCCAGGAATTTTTACCAAAGCCCAATCAGCATTACGGTAACGCAAATACTCCGCTTGATAACCAATAACAGGACCTGATTTATAGTTTTGACAATCCCCATCAAAACCTGCTTTACAGGCTGCACAATAGCCACAACCATGTGTAAAAGGAACAACAACGAAATCACCAGGTTTGACATTAGTCACATCACTACCAACTTCTTCAACGATACCGATAGCTTCATGACCTGCAAAAGTGCCAGATTCTTTTTGAGAAATACCACGATACCACCATAAATCTGACCCACAGACACAAGCACGAACAATTCGGATAACTGCATCCGTTGATTCTTCAATCATTGATTTTTCTGTTTCTGTTACTCTCATTTCATACGGTTTGATAAAAGTTGCTACTTTCATAAGACACCTCTTTTCTTTTGCACATATTATACTCTTTTTTCAGTCAATATAATAATAAAAGCAATCACCTTTAATAAAAAGGATAAAGAAAAAGGATTGATATCAATCAACCCTTCTTGATAAAACCACTATTAAAATTGTCGGTCCATTATTTTAAATAAAAAGGCTACTACTTGTTCTGCTTCATCAGCTGCTAAGAGCTTTTGACTTTGATTCTTCATTTTTACTAAGTAAGCGTTAATCAACTCTTCTGTTTTTTCAAAAGCTTTCGCCTCATTCAAGCGATAGTATAAGTTTTCCAATGATTCTTCTGACCATTTTTTTCCTTGAGTAAATTGGAAATCCTTCGAAATTTGATGATCACTCTCTTTAGCTAGTATATAGGGAGCGGTGTAGATCCCATTTTGAACATCCTGCATTCTAGGCTTGCCAGATCGCTTCTTATCAACTTGGAAATCAATCAGATCATCACTGATTTGAAAAGCCATGCCAATGGATTGACCGAGATTATAGGCTAGGCGAGATTCTCTTTTTGAAATCCCCTTCTCCCATGCTCCCAACTGACAAGCTAAGGCAAAAAGCAAGGCGGTCTTACCTTTAATTTGCTTTAAATAAGCCTTCATGGTCATCTCTTGATCAAATTGGTTCATTAATTGTGCCAACTCTCCTGCAAGAATCCTTTCAATAAGTTTATGATTCCCCAAATATTGATCATCTTTATCAATATCCAAGAGATTTGAAGCTTTCAATAAAAAACGATTGGCATAGCTCAACAAATAGTCACCGGCATAAATCGCAATACGATTAGAAAAGGTTTTACTCATCACTTGCATGCCGCGACGACTATCAGCTTCATCAATCACATCATCATGAATCAAGGTAGCTAAGTGTAATGTTTCTAGATAGGCAGCCAGGTAGAGCTTACCCTCTGGAATATATCCTGTCTTGGACTGAGACAGTAACAGGCACAAACCCGACCGTAAATACTTGCCAGGAGCTTCCATATAGGCAATAATTTTTTCTTTGACTTCTGGATGTATGACTGATAATTCAGAAATCATCAGTGATTTTACAGATTCTAGCCCTTTTTGAATCTCTGGAAAATCATCCCAAATGTGATGTACCACACAAAACTCCTTATTTATCTTAAAAATAGTCAACTTTAATTTTTCTTACTTAAAAATAAAGGCTATCTCAGGTTAGTCATTACAACTATCATGAGATAACCTTATTCTTATTATAACACGGATGTTTAAGAAATCCTAAAGTCTTTATTACCGTCTATATAAATGTTTAGGTTTGCCGTAAATCCACTTATCTAGTAATCGTCCTAACCATGGCATAATCCAGTAATCAAGACCAAAAGAACGTCCTGCACCTGCCATCAAAGCGATAGCAACTGGAATAAACCAAACATTAACCCAGAAAAACATTCCTGAGAGGCTGAACATAACAACAAAGGCTGCTGTTACAGCTGATACTAACCAGACAAAGGCACCAACAATGAGAGCAAGACCAATTGCAATTTCAAGACAAGTCATCATTTTCTGCATGAAAAGAGCAACTTCTTGGTTTGGCAACATAAATTTCATGATTGCGGCAAACCAATCTGGCATTTCTTTTAACACTTGCATTGGTTCTTCACCATAAGCATAACTCAAACTAAAGATTTGGTGACTAGCTTCAGCAGTTGCTTGTGCTGCACCTTCTGCCGCTTGAGAAGCTCCTGATACTGCTTCAGATGAAGCTGCGGTTTCTGAAGCTCCTGAAGTTGCTTCAGAAACTTGTTGTAACCATGGGAATGGGAAGACAACCTTATCACCAAACCATGATTGCGTTCCAAAGAGACCAAAGGCTTTCTTAACCCCCTCAAACAACCAAACTGATCCGTAGAAAATACGAAGTGGCACTAACCACATGCGGTTCCCCTTGCTTGAAGTATGACTACCGAACATATTACGTCCATCTGCAACGTCAAAGAATTCGTGGCGCATATATGCTCCGATATTATAGAAACTACGGATTGTAAAGAAGTATAAAAGGTTGGTAAAATGTTTCATCGCACTTGCCATGAACCCTGATACATGGTACTTATCCATGACATAAGCAACTGTGTATTTGGCCCCGATGGAAATCAGAAAACCATCGTATTTACCCTTGAAGGCTTCTTTTTCACCACCACTAATAGCTGCGATAATATTATGAGCTGCCGTATGACCAGTTTGCTCAGCTGCTTGTACGATTTGAGGAACTGGACGCCCTTCTTGTGAGCCATCTTCGTAGTACATGACGTCACCTGCAAGATAAACATTCTCTTTTCCTTGAGCCTCCATGTATTGGTTTGCAACAAGACGTCCTGCTCGCGCCTGTTCAATACCGAATTCAGCTGTATCTGTGTTTGCTTTAACACCTGCTGTCCAAATTGAGGTATATGTTGGAACAACGCGACCTGAAGAAAGGTGTAAGGCATCTTTTTCAACACTTGTTACACCGTCTGCAAGAATCAACTCAACACCTTTTTTCTCAAGATATTTGCGCGCTTTGGTTTGCTCTTTCTCTGTTACCATGTTGAGAATATTTGGCATAGCTTCAACTACTTTGAGTGAGAACTCTTTTGGATCAAGTTTGTAACGTTTCGCTAGAATTGGCACCCAATCAATCAACTCACCAATCATTTCAATACCCGTAAAACCAGCACCAATAACAGTAAAGGTTAAAAGGGCACGACGTTTAGCGTCATCGTGTTCACCCATAGCTTGCAAGCATGAGTTAACAATATGATCATGGAGTTTCTCTGCTGCTTCGATTGACCAAAGTGTAAAGCCATTTTCTTTAACACCTGGTGTGCCGAAGTCGTTTGCTTCGCCACCCATTGCAAGAAGTAAGTAGTCAAAATCAAGTGTTTGATTTTCAGCAATAACTTGTTTGTTATCATAATCAATCGATACAACTTTATCTGTTACCAAATTAACTTTGGGATATTTTTTAAAGATACGTTGTAAATCGTATTTGATCGCTTCAGGTTCTACACGACCTGCTGCTACTTCATGCAGTTCAGTCATGTAAGTTTGGAAGGAATTTTTATCAATTAAAGTAATTGAAACATCTTTATCTTTTTTATATTTTTTAGCTAATTGGCGAGCTGCAGTCACACCTGCATATCCAGCACCAACGACAACGATATTTTTTGTCACTGCTAAATCCCCCTATTGATTATTCATAATTCTTTTCAATTATATCAAACTAGTTAGTATTAAACAATATAGTTTGAAAGAAAAATCACAATTTTTTCGAGGGTTTTTATGATAAAATAGTTTTATGATACATTCCAACCGAAAATTAATGTTTATCACCATGCTGGTAGCCCAAGCGGTAGTTATTTCTTTTTTTGAACGTTTTATTCCAACACCTTTCTCTTTTGCTCCTGGCGCTAAGCTAGGACTAGGTAATCTGATTACTATTCTTTCCCTCTTTACTCTTCCAATCAAAGATAGTTCGAAAGTAGTCGCTTTTCGACTACTCGTATCTACCTTTTTAAGTGGTACCTTTTCAACTTTTTTATATGGTCTTGCAGGAACGCTCTTTAGTTTTCTGATCATGCTATTAATCAAATCCCTAGGACCCAAACGCGTAAGTGTTATTGGAATTTCAGTTATGGGAGGAATCATGCACAACATTGGACAACTTGTCGTTTTCGCCCTCATTGGGCGATCCTGGTTAGTATTAAACTATTTACCGATTTTATCTTTCAGTGGTATTCTTTCTGGCTTTTTCGTTGGTATAGCAGGTAATTATCTCTTAACGAAATTAAAACCATTACAAGAATTCCAACATGCCCTACCCGACGGTTGGCACATCAAGTCATAATTTTTTTATATCAAAGTATTAAAAAACATCAGCTTTCTGAACGCCATATTCAGACAACTGATGCTTTTTTTATGAAACCTTATTTACGTTTTTTCTTAGCTTTTTTAATTTTGTTAGCTTGGCGCTTCATAGCCTGTTTCATCATAAATGAACCAGCCTTACCTTTAAGACCTCCACCAAACATCTGACTCATATCCATGTTACCACCCAGAGCTGACATATCTGGCATTCCACCTTGTTCCATCATGCTTTCAAGGGATGACATATCCATGCCACTCATATCTGGCATATTAGGCATATTTTTAGGAAGATTGTTTGGATTAATACCCATCTGACGCATAGCTTTTTCCATATCACCTGACATAACACCTTGCATCATTTGCTTAGCCTGGTTAAAATCTTTGATAAACTTGTTGACTTCTACAAAACTATTCCCAGAACCTGCTGCAATACGACGGCGGCGACTTGGATTTAAAAGATCTGGATTTTCACGCTCTTCTGGTGTCATTGATGATACAATAGCACGTTTCCGGGCAACCTGTTTTTCATCAACTTTGAGATTAGCAAGAGCAGGATTACCTGCCATTCCAGGAAGCATCTTCAACAGATCCTCCATAGGCCCCATATTTTGCACTTGGTCTAATTGATCGATGAAATCATTGAAATCAAAGGTGTTTTCTCGCATCTTCTCGGCCAATTCCATTGAGCGTTTTTCATCATACTCCTGGCTGGCTTTTTCAATCAAGGTAAGCAAATCACCCATACCCAAGATACGACTAGACATACGGTCTGGGTGGAAGGTTTCAATGTCAGTGATTTTTTCACCAGTACCAGTGAATTTAATTGGTTTACCAGTAATTTCACGGATAGAAAGGGCTGCACCACCACGAGTATCCCCATCAATCTTAGTTAAGATGACACCTGTAATGTTTAATTGCTCATTGAACTCACGCGCTACGTTTGCTGCTTCTTGTCCAATCATTGAGTCAACAACCAAGAGAATTTCATTTGGTTGTGCTAAAGCCTGTACATCACGAAGTTCCTGCATCAAGGTTTCGTCAATTTGCAAACGACCAGCTGTGTCAATAAGAACATAGTCGTTGTGATTTTGACGGGCTTGTTCAAGACCTTTTTTGACAATCTCAACAGCCGGCGTCTCAGTCCCCATGTCAAAGACTGGAACATTGATTTGACTACCTAGTGTTTTCAATTGGTCAATAGCAGCTGGACGATAAATATCAGCCGCAATCATCATAGGACGGGCGTTTTCTTCCTTGATGAGTTTATTAGCCAATTTACCAGCAAAAGTTGTTTTACCAGCCCCCTGAAGGCCGACCATCATGATGATGGTTGGAATCTTAGGAGATTTCTCTAATTCAGCTGTTTCTGAACCAAGAATCTCAGTTAATTCTTCATTAACAATCTTAATGATTTGTTGGGTTGGATCAAGCGTATCAATAATGTCATGACCGACAGCACGTTGACGAATACGTTTGATAAAGGTCTTCACAACTGGAAGGGCAACGTCCGCTTCAAGTAGGGCTAAACGAATTTCCTTCGTTACCTCTTGAACATCCTTCTCAGAAAGTTTCTTTTTCCCACGAATATTTTTAAAGACGCCCTGTAGGCGTTCTGTTAAGCTTTCAAAAGCCATTAAACTCTTCCTCTTTCTTGGTCTTATTTGTTACAACGATAAGGTCTTCAAGACCAAATCATTCTTTATTATCAATGCTACTTAAAATAGCTATCTTTTCTTGTAAATACTCATCTCCAGCATATCGTTCAGCAATATCATCGAAAATTTCACTACGAACGATATAATCTGAATACATATGAAGTTTCATTTCGTAAGTTTCTAAAACCTTCTCTGTTCGTTTGATATTGTCATAAACTGCTTGACGACTGACTCCAAATTCCTCTGCAATCTCTGCTAGACTATAGTCGTCTGCATAATAGAGCTCAATATAGTTCATTTGCTTGTCCGTCAAAAGAGCTGCGTAGAATTCGAAGAGAGCATTCATTCGATTGGTTTTTTCAATTTCCATAAGGATTATTTTAGCATATTATCTATGATTTTTATAGTAACAATCGAGGTAGAATGATAAAGCTACTACTTATCTAAACTGATGCCTCTTATACTATCGTTCTTCAGGATATTCGGATGACTCAGGAAGTCTAACGAACGGTGTCAATCTTTCTTCAGAAGCACCAAAAGTCATAAAATTTTCTCTGGCTTGATTGAGTGATATAACGTTAGCACCACTAACCTCATCTGGATATTGTATTGATAAGAGATCATATTCCCAATAACAAACTCGGCATATTTCATAAGTATCGCTATCCAGTTCTCTTAATGTGTAGTAGCCACAACAAGGACATTTATATTTCTTCATACTAGTTATTCTCTAAATAAAACTCAAAACGATCGCCCACATACTGGCTTCGGACATACTCAAAAGGCTGTCCGTTCGTAAGATAAGAAACTTGAGTTAAGGCTAAAATAGCACTTTTGAGAGGAATTTCTAAATAATCAGCAACCTTGTCATCTGCAACTTTAGCTGATATTGTCTGTTGACTCTTACCAATTTCGTAGCCGTTAGCTGTCATGGTCTGGAAAAAATGCTCTGTGATATCCGTTTTATCAAAGTCTTTCACTAATTTTTCAGGGATACTAGTGACTTCAAATAAAACAGGGATCTGATCTGCATAACGAATTCTACCCATCCGGATAATGTAAGAGTGAGGTTTTATATTAAGATGCCTGACTTCTTGTTCATTTGGATGACTTCTTTCATAAGAGATTAGCTTAGTTGAGGGAACCTTACCTTGTGATTTAATAATTTCAGTGAAGCTGGTTGTTCCACGCATCTTTTCCTGAACACGGCTGCTCGCAACAAAGGTCCCACTTCCAACACGCCTCTCTAAAATACCTTCTTCAACTAAAAGCGTTACTGCCTGCCTTAAGGTCATCCGGCTCACTTCAAAATGTTCAGAAAGGTCTCGCTCACTCGGAAGTCGTTGACCAATTTTCCATTTTCCTTCATCAATTCCTTTTTTGATACTATCATGAATTCTTATGTAAGCCGGTATCATGCAAAGCTCCTTTAAATAATCTCTATTCATTCAAACTGAAACAACTATACCAATAGTTTATCATATTTTCTAACTAATAAGAATTTTTTAAAGAAAATAAATTCATTGAAATCAGAAACAAAGAATCTGTTATTTTTTGATTAAAGCTAATGCTAATCTGAGGCAATTATGCTAGAATAAGTTAACTAATGTCCATGTGACGTAAAAAAGGAAGGTATTCATGACTGACGTTTCGCTTTTGAATGATGTTCAAAAAATCATTGTCCTTGACTATGGTAGCCAGTACAACCAATTGATCGCTCGCCGTATCCGTGAATTTGGTGTCTTTTCAGAGTTGAAGAGCCACAAAATCACAGCTGCTGAAATCCGTGAGATTAACCCTATTGGTATTGTTCTATCTGGTGGTCCTAATTCGGTATATGCTGATAATGCTTTTGGCATTGATGAGGAAATCTTTGAATTAGGTATTCCAATCTTAGGTATTTGTTATGGAATGCAACTTATCACTCATAAACTAGGTGGTAAGGTTGTTCCTGCTGGTGATGCTGGAAATCGTGAGTATGGCCAATCCTACCTCCGCCTAAAACAAACTTCAGAACTATTTGCTAACACACCAGAACAACAACTTGTTTTGATGAGTCACGGTGATGCCGTTACTGAAATTCCTGACGGGTTTCAACTCGTTGGTGACTCTGTTGACTGTCCATATGCTGCTATGGAAAATACAGACAAAAACATCTACGGTATCCAATTCCACCCAGAAGTTCGTCACTCTGAATACGGAAACGATATGCTCCGTAATTTCGCCATGAACATCTGTGGAGCTAAAGGTGACTGGTCTATGGATAACTTCATTGATATGGAAGTTGAGAAAATCCGTGAAACCGTTGGTGATAAAAAAGTTCTTCTTGGTCTTTCAGGTGGAGTTGACTCCTCAGTTGTTGGTGTACTTCTTCAAAAAGCGATCGGTGACCAATTAACATGTATCTTTGTTGATCACGGTCTGCTCCGCAAAAACGAAGGCGACCAAGTCATGAACATGCTTGGTGGCAAGTTTGGCCTCAATATTATCCGTGTCGATGCTTCAAAACGTTTCTTGGACCTTCTCGCTGATGTTGAAGATCCTGAGAAGAAACGTAAAATCATTGGTAACGAGTTCGTTTACGTCTTTGATGACGAGGCAAGTAAACTTAAAGGCGTTGACTTCCTAGCTCAAGGTACCCTATATACCGATATCATCGAATCTGGTACTGAGACAGCTCAAACGATCAAATCACACCACAACGTTGGTGGTCTTCCAGAAGATATGCAATTCCAATTGATTGAACCACTTAACACTCTCTTCAAAGATGAAGTGCGTGCACTTGGTACAGCACTTGGTATGCCTGATGAGATTGTTTGGCGCCAACCATTCCCAGGACCTGGACTGGCTATCCGCGTTATGGGCGCTATTACAGAGGAGAAATTGGAAACCGTTCGTGAGTCTGATGCCATCCTCCGCGAGGAAATTGCTAAAGCTGGCTTAGACCGTGATGTTTGGCAATACTTTACAGTTAATACAGGAGTTCGTTCTGTTGGTGTTATGGGTGACGGCCGTACTTACGACTACACTATCGCTATCCGTGCTATCACTTCTATCGATGGTATGACAGCTGACTTTGCTCAACTCCCTTGGGATGTCCTCAAGAAAATTTCAACACGTATCGTCAACGAAGTTGATCACGTTAACCGCATCGTCTACGATATCACAAGTAAACCACCAGCAACCGTTGAGTGGGAATAACATTCTTATAATACCAAAAGAGGCTTGGTACAAACTTCAATTTTTACCTTCCTTTTTGAAAATTCAACAGTATAAAATAGCTTAGAATTCATGTTCCGAGAGAACATCATTCTAAGCTATTTTCTGTTTTTAAGACTTTGTACTTAGAACTATGCTGTCCACTCATTAAGACCTTACCATCAATAGGCTAATGCTAAAACTCCTAGCCAAGTAACGCTTTTAAAAGCCACCTTTTCCATAAATACTTCTAGTTGGTAGACTACTAAGTAATAATGTTGAAGATCACTTTGGTATATTAACATTTCTCAATCATAACTCAAAAAGAAAAAAATTAGCAAATTTAGCCTCAGACAAAGCTATTCTCTTTCTAGTTCCTCTTGTCACTATATG
Source organism: Streptococcus pluranimalium (assembly GCF_002953735.1). NCBI lineage: Bacteria > Bacillati > Bacillota > Bacilli > Lactobacillales > Streptococcaceae > Streptococcus > Streptococcus pluranimalium. Next base: position 1,117,721 of record NZ_CP025536.1, read on the forward strand.
TGATAATTGTCTTATTAGGCACAAAGCCCCTACTAGAATAATACTCCTAGTAAGGGCTTTGTGGCTATTTTTTATTAAATGGAAAGGCTAACCTCATTGACGATATCCATCACTAATTTTAGCATTAGTCAATGCCAATTTCTGCACGTACAACATCCGCAATAGTATCCACGTAATAATCAACTTCTGCATCAGTTGGTGCTTCTGCCATCACACGAAGTAACGGCTCCGTACCGCTTGGACGAACAAGAATACGACCATTACCAGCCATTTCAGCTTCCATCTTAGCGATAATATCAGAAATAGCTGGAACTTCCATACTTTTCTCTTTCATGGCATTGTCAACACGAATATTGACGAGCTTTTGGGGATAGATAGTGACTTCTGATGCTAGCTCAGACAAAGTTTTTCCTGTTTCTTGCATGACCTTAGTTAGCTGAATTGCGGTCAATTGTCCATCACCAGTTGTATTATAGTCCATGATGATGACATGTCCTGATTGTTCGCCTCCTAGATTATAACCTGATTGACGCATTTCTTCAACGACATAACGATCACCTACAGCTGTAACTACTTTTTCGATCCCTTCAGCTTCTAAAGCCTTGTGAAATCCTAAATTAGACATTACAGTGGTGACAATAGTATTTTTTGCTAACTGTCCATTTCGAGCCATATGCTTGCCGATGATATACATGATTTTATCACCATCAACAATTGCACCAGTTTCATCTACAGCAATCAATCGGTCACTATCGCCGTCAAAAGCCAAACCAATCGCAGAACCTGTTTCTTTGACTAATTCTTGCAAAGCTTCTGGATGTGTTGAACCAACTCCAGCATTGATGTTTAAACCATCTGGCTTATCACCAATAACTGAAATATCAGCTTCTAAGTCTAGGAAAACATGACGCGCAGAACGATGAGCTGCACCATTAGCACCATCAAGAGCAACTTTCATACCATTGAGTTTAATTCCCGTCGAAACAAGAAAAGCTTCATACTTACGTAAACCTTCAGGATAGTCAACAAGATTTCCTAATCCTTGAGCCGATGGGCGAGGAAGAGTATCTTCTTCTGCATCCAACAATGCTTCAATCTCAGCTTCTAGAGCATCGCTTAATTTAAATCCGTCATTGGCAAAAAACTTGATACCATTATCTTGAGCTGGATTATGACTAGCAGATATCATAACACCTGCACTAGCATTTTCAGTCCTTACAAGATGAGAAACACCCGGTGTAGCTAAAACACCTAATCTGTAAACTTCTATTCCCACTGAGAGAAGACCAGCGACTAAAGCTGCTTCTAACATTTCACCTGAAATACGCGTATCACGCGCTACAAAAACCTTGGGACGTTCTTCTTCGTGTTGACTAAGAACATATCCACCAAAGCGTCCGAGTTTAAAGGCTAATTCTGGTGTTAATTCTAGATTTGCTTCTCCTCGTACACCATCTGTTCCAAAATATTTTCCCATAATTATTAGCGCTTAGGCGCTCCTCCATTTTTCTAAAAGTTTTTTTACTTTATTTCTTAGTAGTTGTCAGCTTAACGGTAACAGTTTGTGGTACTATCGTCACATTAGAAGCCGATAAGGAAACTGTTTTCGAGATATCTTTCGAAACGCCTGTAATATCAACAGTCCCCTCAACACTATCTGTAGCATCAAGTTCTTCCTGTGTTCCTGAAACAATAACTGTCTCTTGACTTAACTTGTAATTAATATTTGATAATTTATCCGATAAGACACCTGTTACTGACAAATTAATCGGTACTTCCTTAGTTAATTTTTTGACAGAGACCTTAATTTGAGTTTTGGCAGGGTCAACAATAGATGCCAAAATAGTTCCATCTGCAGCGACTGCTTGTAAATTAACCGTTCCATTAAAGTCACTACTTAAAACCTTATCAGATGGCATAATAGCTTCGACATGATCAATTTGTTCCAGAGTTGATTCATTGCTTGTAACAGTCACTTCAGAAACACCTATATCCACACTATCAACCTTATACCCATCTGCTACCTGATCTGGTGAAATCGTTGATTTTACTTTAAAGGTTTTGCTAGCTTTTTTCCCAATATTGATAGCAATATTTTTGGGATTGACAGCCGCATTCATATCTCTTGGTAAGCCTACCACTTTTAACTTGGCATTCGTCGTTCCAGGTTTTACATTTGATAAATCCGCAACAACCTTGAAATGACGTGTATCTTCATTTATCTCAGAGTCAAGTTTAATGCGATTTGTTGAGGTTAAATAAACTTCTGCTTCGTATGAATACCCACTAATAAAATACTTATTCGTATCATACTTAATATCAATGGGTACACTTTTTATGGTGTGACTATAGGTCTCAGTTACTCGCGACAATTGTGTCCCAGAAGCATTATAAGTAGTTGCTTTAGCAACTAAAAATAAGAGTAATGAGAAGAAAAGAGAAATAATCACATAAAAAATTGACTGGTTAAACCATTTCTTAATCATTTTTCCCCCTTTCCAAACAAGCGTTCTTTCCAACTTCGTGTTTTAACAGCATCAGATAATAAGATTTCTCGGAGTATCAATTCAAAACTATCATTACTTAAATCATGCTGGAAACGCCCATTATGTGTGACAGAAAGACTACCTGTTTCTTCAGAAACAACAATCGTTAAAGCATCTGAATGCTCAGATAATCCAATAGCCGCACGGTGTCTTGTTCCAAATTCCTTTGAAATAGCCGTTGATTCAGTCAAAGGCAAATAACAACAAGCCGCTGCAATCTTTTTCCCTCTGATAATAACCGCTCCATCATGTAATGGCGTATTTGGGATAAAGGTATTAATCAATAACTGACTGGATACGTCTGCATTCAAGGAAATACCTGTATTGATATATTCGCGTAGAGTCTGTGTTCCCTGAATAGATATTAGAGCACCAATCTTACGTGGGCTCATGTAAGCAACTGATTTAACAAGTGCGTCTATCAACTTCTCTTCATCTGTAAGAACAGATGAGCCTGGTGTAAATAGTTGGGTAGTTTTCCCAAATTTTTCTAAACCTAAACGAATTTCTGGTGCAAAGATAACGACACCTGCTATAACACCATAGGTAATAATCTGATTCATCAAATAAGTGATCGTTGTTAAACCAATAAACTCAGCTAATAATTTTAAGATGATAAATAAGATAATCCCTTGCACCAAGGACATGATTTTAGTACCAGCCAAAGCTTTTATGAAACGATAAATTAAGTAGGCGACAATGGCAACATCTAACAGGTTTACTAAAATTGTCAAAGGGTTATCAAAGAGTGATTGCCAGAATCTAGCATCAAACTGTGAAAAAAAACTCATACTGGTACCTCTCTTGATTGGAACCTATATTCACAGGTTCTTGATAATGCCTTAAAGACAGGCACTCGTTTTATTATAGCACTTTTTCTAGCTAGTTTGTAGCATTTTTGTTAAAATAAAGACATGACTATGAAAACTCAAATGGGAATTTTAGCTGGTAGAACAGCTCATTTTGTTCTTTCAAAAATGGGACGTGGTTCAACTTTACCTGGTAAGATTGCCCTAAAATACGATGCAACTATTTTAGACACTCTGGCGAAAGATTATGAAATTGTGGTTATCACCGGTACTAATGGTAAAACCCTTACAACCGCTCTAACCGTTGGTATCCTTAAGGAAGCTTTTGGAGATATTGTGACTAATCCGAGTGGTGCTAACATGATCACAGGGATTACCTCTACTTTTTTAACTGCCAAACCCGGTAAATCAGGTAAAAAAATCGCAGTCTTAGAAATCGACGAAGCAAGTCTACCAAAGATCACCGAATATATCACCCCAAGTCTTTTTGTTTTTACCAACATTTTCCGAGACCAAATGGATCGTTATGGAGAGATTTATACTACCTATGACATGATTTTAGCTGGGGCTGCCAAGGCACCGAATGCTACTATTTTAGCTAACGGAGACAGTCCTCTGTTTCATTCGCGTCAAGTAGTGAATCCTTTGCAATTTTATGGTTTTGATACAGAATCTCATGAGCCAAAATTAGCTCACTACAATACTGAAGGGATTGTCTGTCCAAAATGCGAACACATTTTGCAATACAAGATGAACACTTATGCCAATCTTGGGGACTATATCTGTCTCAACTGTGACTTCAAACGCCCTCATTTAGATTACAAACTGACTGCTCTAACCAATATTACCAATACGACTTCCGAATTTGTTATTGATGGTCAGGATTACAAAATCAATGTAGGTGGTCTCTATAATATCTACAATGCCCTCGCTGCTGTCTCAGTTGCTGAGTTCTTTGGCGTTTCACCTGAACAAATCAAGGCTGGTTTTGATAAGAGCCGTGCCGTCTTTGGTCGTCAAGAAACATTTAAAATCGGTGATAAATCATGTACTTTGGTCCTCATAAAAAATCCTGTCGGAGCCAGTCAAGCACTTGATATGATTAAGTTGGCAGATTATCCCTTCTCTTTGTCTGTCCTTTTAAATGCTAACTATGCAGATGGGATTGATACTTCCTGGATTTGGGACGCTAATTTCGAGGCTGTTAACGACATGGATATTACAGAAATGAATGCTGGTGGCGTGCGCCACTCCGAAATAGCTCGTCGTCTCCGTGTGACTGGCTATCCAGAGAACAAGATTCGTCAAGCTGAAAAGTTGGATGATATCATGACCATGATTGAAAACCAAGACGCCGATCACGCTTATATCTTGGCAACTTATACTGCCATGCTTGAGTTCCGAGAAATCCTCGCAACTAAAAAAGCTGTTGGAAAGGAGATGCATTAATGGTCTATACTTCTTTACAATCTCCCAATAATCACAATTATGACTATGAGTTAAATGTTGCCCACCTCTATGGTAATCTCTTAAACACCTATGGTGACAACGGCAATATTCTCATGATAAAGTACGTCGGCGAAAAATTAGGGGCCAAAATGACCTTTGATATCATCTCAGTCGGTGATTCATTTGATAACGATCACTATGATATCGTCTTTTTCGGTGGTGGACAAGATTACGAGCAATCAATTGTCGCCAAAGACTTACCTAGCAAGCGAAGCACTATTGATCAGTTCATTCAAGACGACAAGGTCATTTTAGCCATCTGTGGTGGCTTCCAACTCTTGGGACAATATTATGTTCAAGCTAACGGTGTCAGAATTAATGGCATTGGGGTTATGGGACACTATACCCTCAATCAAGAAAATAACCGTTTTATCGGTGACATCAAGATTCACAATGACGAATTTAACGAAACCTATTACGGCTTTGAAAACCATCAAGGACGAACCTTCCTTTCAGATGATGAAAAACCTTTAGGTCGAGTTGTTTACGGGAATGGTAACAATGAAAAGGATGATAGCGAAGGTGTTCACTATAAAAATGTCTATGGCTCTTACTTCCATGGTCCTATCCTATCACGTAATGCCAATCTTGCTTATCGTTTAGTCACTACTGCTCTTCGTAACAAATACGGCAAGGACCTCATCTTGCCAAGCTACAATGACATTCTTAGCCACGAAGTTCCTGAAGAATACGGCGATGTTAAATCCAAAGCTGAATTTGATAAATAACGGATAAAGACGCTAGATAAAAAGCCTTAAATAAAAAATAGCTTAGAAAGACGTTCTCATGAAACGTTGATTCTAAGCTATTTTTAATTGTTTAATTGCCAATAGAAAGGATAAATTCTAAGTGACCAAGCTCATTTTAGACACTCAAATTTTCCTTAGGCATCCTTTTAAATTCAATCACGATGAAAATAGCAGCCATAATAAAAGTCACAAAGTCAGAAACAGGTCCTCCAAGCATAACCCCTTTAACACCAAACAAACGAGCAAAGAGAATCATCAAAGGAATGAGCAAAATCAACTGACGCAACATCGATAAAATGGTTCCCTTCCATGCCTTACCAATTGAGGTAAAATAGGTTGAAATGGAAATCATGAAGCCATTGGTGATTGAGAAGAACAAGAACGTTCTCATGTAATATTTTCCGAATTCAAGATAAAGACCACTATCGCCAGAACCAAACAATGAAATCAGTTGTCCTGGTAACAATTCAAAGGCCATCCATGCAAGAACAGAGACTACTGCCACACTCTTCATCAAAACCTTAAAGGTTTCGCGTACTCGTGGGAAATTCTTAGCCCCATAGTTAAAACCAATAATAGGCTGACTCCCTTGTACCATGCCAAGGACAATAGCCATGAAAATGACATTAACTTTCATGACAATTCCTGCAATAGCAATGGGAATATCTGGGCCGTAAACAGATTGACTACCATATTGTTTCAAAAGATTATTTCCCAAAACTTGAATAATAATATTTGAAACCTGTGTAACAAATGGGGTTAATCCTAGAACGACGATAGATTTAATGGTATGCCAATCAAGTTTAAAATCTTCTTTTTCAAGTGTAACACTTTTGAAGCGTGGAAAATAGGCTAGTAATAGCAAGGCTGAAATAAACTGACTGATAACCGTTGCCCATGCTGTTCCTGCAATTCCCCAATTGAAAACAAACATAAATAAGGGTGACAACACAGTATTGATGACAGCTCCAGTCACAATCGCCATCATAGAATATTTAGGACTAGCATCTGCTCGAACAATTGGGTTAAATCCCATTGAAAACATCAGAAAGGGGATACCAAATGACGTGATTCCAGAAAAAGTCATAGCATAGGAAAGAATATTTTCTGTTGCTCCAAAAATGAGCATTAAAGGCTCTAAAAAAATTCTTACCAAGAGACAAATGAGGATACCAACTCCAAAAAGTAAAATAGTCGCATTACCAATAGTTAACTTAGCTTTTTGCATTTCCTTTCGTCCCATTTCCAAATTGAAACGTGATGCCGATCCAATACCAATCATGGGACCAAGCGCCAAACAAATAGTCGTCAAGGGAAAGGCAATATTGGTTGCTGCATTACCCAAAAAACCAATACCTTGTCCGATAACAACCTGGTCAATAACATTATAAAGAGCATTAACCACATTGGCTACTACTGCTGGTATCGCTAAGCGTTTCATTAAAACTCTCACTGGTTGATATCCCAAGGGATTCCGATAACTTGATTCATCTGTCATTTACTGTTCTCCTCTTCCATTACCAATTTATCCAACAAACCTAACAAAGTCTTTTCTTCTTCCTCAGTTAATACTGCTTTTCCATGGTTAAAAAAATCATCCCAGTTAGTTTGAACCATTTCTTGACCAGCTTTTGTGGCATAAAGCTGATAAGAACGGCGATCTTTTTCCCCTTTTCGGCGCTCTACAAGCTCCTTTTCTTCCAGCTTATCAACAAGATGCCCAATCACATTTTTATCCTTAAGATTCTTTTGAGATAATTCGGACTGTGTGATTCCTGGATACTGAACGATAATCGCCAGAGTTACAAAATTACCTCGTGTCAAACCTAAAGCACTAAATTCACAATGTGTTCTGCGATCAATCATCGCATTTTTAGCTAATAATAATTTAAAGGCTAACATGTCTTCAATAGTCTTCATATCTTCCTCCGTTAATAAATATTATTTATTATATACCTTATATACTATTTTTCAAGAAATTAGCTCTAAAAAAAGACTTGGATGCTAATCCAAATCTATCTAAAAATCATTTATCAGTTGGCAAAAATGACAAACTTAAGACAGTTGCTCAAGCGATTGAGACAGTTCTTCCCACTCTTCCATCAAGAGCATCTGATTGCCTTGGATGTCATCCAACTCTTTCTGCAAATCAGCCAAAGTCATAGCATCATTGCTTTCAGCCATCTGCTGAGTGATCGCTTTTTCTTTACTGTCAATGTTATCCAATTCAGACTCAATAGCTTCAATACGACGAGTGATCTTACGAAGTTCTTTTTGATTGGCTTTTTGTTGTTGATAATTAGTCGACCCCTGTGAGGTGCTCACTTCTTCTGGTTCAAGATTTCCAGCTGCTTCTTGAGCTAAGAATTCTAGCTCTGCTTTTTTCTCAACATAATAATCGTAATCACCTAAGTAGAGGGTGGAACCTTCCTCTGAAATTTCTAAGACCTTAGTCGCAATACGATTGATGAAGTAACGGTCATGGCTGACAAAGAGTAAACTACCATCAAACTCAATAAGAGCATCCTCCAGAACTTCTTTGCTATCAATATCCAAGTGGTTGGTTGGTTCGTCCAAGATTAGGAAATTATTATTTTCCATGGATAATTTTGCTAAAAGCAAGCGAGCGCGTTCACCACCTGAAAGCATGCCGACTGATTTTTTGACATCATCTCCTGAGAAGAGAAAGGCACCTAGACGATTGCGAATATCAACTTCTGGTGTCGTTGAAAAATCATTCCAAAGCTCGTCAAGAACAGTATTGGAATTGGTCAAATGGGACTGCGTTTGATCATAGTAACCAGTCTCAACATTGGCACCGAAACGAGCCTGACCTTTGATGAAGGGGAGTTGACCGATAACGGATTTAATGAGAGTGGTTTTACCAATTCCATTTGGTCCAACAACAGCTATAGCATCAAATTTGTTGAGCTCAAGCGAAATTGGTTCTGATAAGACCTGCTTGTCATAACCAATGGCTGCATCCTCAACCGTCAAGACGACATTTCCTGAAACCTTTTCCGAATGAAAGGTCATGTTAGCTGATTTTTGACCAGCTGATGGTTTGTCCAAACGCTCCATCTTTTCTAGTTGCTTACGACGAGCTTGAGCACGTTTGGTTGTTGAGGCACGAACAATATTTTTTTGGACAAATTCTTCTAGCTTAGCGATTTCTTTTTGCTGTTTCTCAAAGTTTTTGGCTTCTGTGGCTAGTCTTTCAGCTTTGAGGTCCATAAACTTAGAATAATTTCCCACATAACGATCAAGGGAATGTGGATTCAAATCTACCGTCACTGTAGCTACTTTATCCAAGAAATAACGGTCATGACTAACGATGAGAAGAGCTCCTTGGTAGTTGACTAGATAGTTTTCCAGCCAAGCAATAGTATCGATATCCAAGTGATTGGTCGGCTCATCCAGCACCAAGAGTTCTGGCTTTTGAAGCAACATACGAGCCAGAGCTAGTCGAGTATTTTGACCGCCAGAGAGTTCTGAAATCTTCATACCCCACATACTTTGGTCAAATTTAAAGCCATTTAAAATAGCACGAATATCACTCTCATAGGTAAATCCACCGGCTAAACGGAATGTCTCAGACAAACGGTCGTAATCATTCATCAGCTTATCTAGCTCAATACCTGATAGTTCCCCCATCTGATTTTCCATGTGACGCAAGGTCTTCTCATCGTGACGTAAAGCAGAAAAGACAGCCAGCATTTCATCGTAGATGGTATTTTCAGATTCGAAGCGACTATCCTGCGCCAAATAAGACATCTGTAGATCACGTTTGGTATTGATATCACCACTTGTCGGGGCTTCTTCACCAACTAAAATTTTTAGAAGCGTTGACTTACCAGCGCCATTACGGCCAACGAGTGCAATTCTATCTTTTTCATCGATTTGTAAATTAATATTATCAAATAAAACATCCCCGGAGAAGGAACGTTCAATCTTGTTTGCTTGTAAAATAATCATGACTCTATTATAGCAAAAAGACCCTGATCCTAAAAGGAAGCAAGGTTTTTTATGTATTTTATACGTAACATAAACACGTTTTATATTATTCTAGCGTTTATGCCGTTTCATTTTTAGTAGTCGAATATAAGGTCTTGACTGCTTCAATATCCACATCTTGTATACCATAATAAGAACCTACCGACTGCATAACCGACTCTTGATGATCATTATGACCTAAACCAATAGCATGGCCCAGTTCATGGATAGCTGTATTAACAATCCGTTCCTGAGTATAGCTATAACTAGGGTCGAATAAGTAATGGGCATTTAAATAGACATCTACTGATACAAGATGATTCGTCAGTGCATTCGTTTTAGTATTAGCCAAACCTGCTGCCTGAGTTGATGCGTCTGAATAATCTTTAGCAATGATCCTTGCTTGATCAGGCTGAGATACTAACTTAAACTGAAAAGCTCCCGTTTGATTCCAAGCCTCAATAGCTTCTTTATAGGCTGAGCGAAAACTAGTGTTTTGAGTTTCAATATAAATTGTAGCTGAATCAGTTGACCAGCGAGCCCCATCTAGATGATCATGTGAATCAGTCTCTAGATGGGCTAACTGCTTTCCCAGTTCTGCAGAATTGTCAAAACGAGACTGATCAAAAACTGTCGTTACCATTTCAAAAAAATTAGATAAGTGATTAGCTACTGGGGAACTACTGTGATTAGCATAATACATGAGCGCTAAAACAATGAAGCCTAAAACAAGGAAGGTTTTAATAAGACTAAAAACAACATTCCAAATAAACGAAAGAATCAATTTTGGAATAGCTAGCAAAAGTTTAAAAAGGAATCTCATACACGCATACTTTCCGATTATAAATTTCCTAAAACAATATCTCTCAGTATACCAAGCTCCTCTTTACAATTCAACTCAAAACCTGACTGTTACTATCTTTTAAAATTGTCACTTACTTGTTTTCTATGACAAGCGCTCTTCCTTGACATAATCAATCGGCAACATTTCCAAGAAAACTTCCACTTGTTTTTCCCAATAATACCAATCATGAGTTCCATGGTCATTACGATATTCAATGTCTAATCCTGCTTTCTTGAAGTCAGACACTGCCTTGTCATTAATCTTATAAAGGAAATCTTCATAACCACACCAAGCATAGAATTTAGTACGGCCGTCAGCTTGTTTTGCAGCTACTTGCAGATTATTGTCACTCGCTTCGAATGTCTCAAGATCACCAAACAGACCATTCCAGTAATCATCTGGTGCATCGATGTCCTCTTTGTTGGCAAAGTCGAAACCTAAAGCACCAGAAAATGAACCCGCAAAGGCATACTGATTAGTTAACATAGCTAATTTAAAAGCACCGTAACCTCCCATAGAAAGCCCAGCAATAAAGGTTTTCTCACGCTTATCTGTCATGTTAGGGAAAAAACGTTTCATGACTTGAGGCAATTCCTTAGCAATGGCATCGAAATAACGTGAACCGTATGTGGTATTAGTGTAGAAGCCATTGTCACCATTTGGCATGATGATGATAAGGTTGGTTTTACGTACCAGACGTTCCAAATTAGTACGTGATGTCCAAGAATTGTGGTTGCCTCCCATACCGTGCAAGAGATAAAGAACTGGGATGTCTTTATCATCACGGTATTCTTCCTTAATCTGATCGATATCTGGGTACAAGACATCAACCTGACGATATAAACCTAAAACTTCTGAACTGTATTCTATTTGAAAAAATGCCATTTATTGTTCCTCTTTCTACCACTACAGAAAGAAGTTGAGACCTGCTCAACTTCAACATAATAAACTCTGAATATTAACGTACTTCCATGATGACAGGTAAGATTGCCGGACGACGCTTGGTTTGATCAAATAAAAATTTGCTGATTTCATCACGCACTTGCCCTTTGAGTTCACCCCAGTCAAATCCATCTTCTGCTAGATAATTTTCAACAGTTGTATTCACTAAGTCAGCTGATTCGCGAAGAATATCACGACTCTTCTTAACATAAACAAAACCACGGGTATTGATTTTAGCGCGTGAAACAATTTTACGCTCTTTTTTATTAACCGTCATCGCAACGATAAAGATACCGTCTTCTGACAAGACCTTACGATCACGAAGTACAATATTACCCACATCACCAATCGCATTTCCATCAATCATGACATCACCTGCAGGAATAGCTCCTTCATGTAAAAACCCTTGGTCAGATAGGTGCATGATATCTCCACGCTTCATGATATAGATATTTTCTGCTGGCATACCAGTCTCCTCTGCCATATTAGCATGGGCTGCTAGGTCACGATACTCCCCTTGGATTGGAAAGAGGTATTTGGGTTTCATAAGATTTAGCATCAACTGCAAATCACGACCATTGGCATGACCAGAAACGCGCAAGTTTTGGGTGATTAACTTAACAGAACCACCAGCCTTATAAATCATATTTTCCACACGCGCAACAACAGCTTCTTTGGCAATACTTGGTGTCGTCACAATATAAACTAAGTCACCGTCTTTAATTTGGATAAAACGGTGTCGTCCTATAGCCATTTTTTGGAGGCTGTTAATCGGCTCACCCATACGACCAGTCTCTAGAATTACCAATTCGTGATCTTCAAACTTAGACATTTCCTTAGGTTTAACCATGATGCGCTCATCAGCTATATGTAACTTTTTAAGTCGAATAGCTGTTCGAACGATATTTTCAACATCAAAACCTGTCAGTACAACCCGACGACCATAATTAGCTGCTGCATCAAAAACTTGTTGGATACGGGCTAGGTTACTTGACACTGCTGCCACAATAACACGTCCTTGCGCATCTCCGATAACTTGATCAATTTCAACGCCAACTTCTGATTCACTAGCCACTTGCTCTGTACTTGTCGCATTAGCAGAATCTGCCAAGAGAGCCAGGACACCCTCACGACCAATTTCTGTTAGACGGGCAAAGTCAGTATGGTAAGCATCACGCGCTGCCTGGTCAAATTTAAAGTCACCTGTATAGACAATATTACCTTCTTTAGTGCCGACAACAATCCCTAAACTTTCTGGAATAGAGTGGGTCGTTTTAAAGAATGAAACGACAGCATCGCCAAACTCAATCTCAGTTTCGCTATCGACAACGTGGAAATTATTGAATTTTTTGACAGCTGTATTGTTTTTAACCATCAATTTAGCCAACTCAATGGTCAATTCTGAACCAAATACAGGCACATTCATTGAGGCAATTAAATAAGGCAAGGCACCAATCGCATCAGCATGTCCATGTGTCAAAAAGACACCTTGAACACGATCCTTATTATCAATCAAGTAATCAAGATTAGGGATAACCACATCAACCCCTAACTGTTCGTTCTCTGGGTATTTTAACCCAGCATCTAAAACAAAGATAGCATCATTGACTTCGGCAATATAAAGGTTTTTTCCGTTTTCACGAACCCCACCCAAAGCCATAATTTTAATATCGCTCATTTGTTCTCCTTAAAATATTTTTCTATTAGTCATGGAAAACGAGTCCCATGATATTGCTCCATCAGAGCATTTTCATCAAACGGTCCTTAGCTAGCTAAGTCGAATTACAGATAGTAGCAAAAAAAGCTGCATACTCGTTATTAAGTATACAACTTTATGCTTTATTTTTCAATTTTCACAATTATTTTCATCACTCAAAAACTTGATAATAGTCAGCGATTGATAGCCCTGCTTTTTCTTCTGCTGAGCGATCTTGTACAATTTTCCCATCTTTCATCACAATCAGACGATTACCGTATTTTAAAGCATCCTCCATACGGTGTGTTATCATAAGTGCTGTTAGCTGGTCTTTTTGGACAAATTCTTCAGTCAAGTTCATGAGTGACACGCTTGTCTTGGGATCTAAAGCTGCGGTATGCTCATCCAATAATAACAAATCAGGGCGCTTGATAGTTGCCATAAGTAAACTGAGTGCTTGACGCTGACCACCTGATAAGAAACCAGTCGGTGTTTCCAAATGATTTTCAATCCCATTACCAATTTTGCCAATCAAAGCTTGAAACTCATCCTTAAATTGATGAATACGTCTTGGTACCAACCCACGTTTTTCACCACGGTATTTAGCAACTAAGAGATTTTCAGCCACCGTCATCCGTGGAGCAGTCCCCATTTTAGGGTCTTGGAAAACACGCGCCAAATACTTAGCTCTTTTTTCAGCTGTCAAGTGGGTCACGTCTTCTCCCATGATCAAAATCTTACCGCTCGTTAGCATAAGGGTTCCGGCAATGACATTGAAAAGGGTTGATTTTCCTGCACCATTGCCACCCAAAATAGTAATAAAATCATGTTCGTAAATGGTTAAATCGACCGTATCTAAAATCGTCTTGTAATCATTGGAGCCGTTGTGAACTTGAACTGTTGCTTCTTGTAATTCTACTATTTTTCTCATCGTGTTACTTTAGCCCCCTTGAATACTTTATTTTTTAAGACTGGTACCACTAGGCAGATTGAGAGAACGATGGCACTGAAGAGTTTAAGGTAATTGGTGTTAAAACCAAGCGCTATCACTGCTGTTATCAAGAATTGATAGAAAACGGCACCGATAACGATGGTTATCAGACGTTCTAAGAAAGTCAAATCACTTGCGTAGACAACTTCACCGATAATGATACTGGCTAATCCAATGACGATAATACCAATCCCTTTAGATACATCTGCGTAACCATCCTGTTGACTAATAAGCGCCCCTGATAAAGCTATAATCCCATTTGAGACGATTAAACCCATGACTTCCATACGGTCAGTATTGATCCCAAAACTTTTTGCCATATCTCGGTTATCACCTGTCGCAATATAGGCTTGACCCAAACGAGTGTTGAGAGAAACAATGAGGAAGACAATCACAGCGACAACAGCTATCAAACCAAGCACCAAAAGATTATAGCTGGTAGTAAATGGCAATAATTCTTGGATTGGTTTAATATCAAGTAGACCGAGGTTAGCACGTCCCATAATCATCAGCATGATGGAGTTGATGGAAGTCATGACCAAAATACCTGCTAGAATGGTTGGGATTTTCCCTTTGGTATAAAGAAGACCTGTCACTAAGCCAGCCACACACCCAGCTAAAATAGCCACAAGTGTTGCTAAAATAGGATGCCATCCCATATTGAGGAGAGTCACAGCTACCGCCCCTCCAAGAGGAAATGAACCTTCTGTTGTTAGATCAGGAAAGTCTAAGATTCTAAAGGTCAGGTAAATACCTAAACCAAGAATGCCATACAAAAGTCCTTGTGAAATTGATGATATAATCATTGCTTTATCTTTCTACTTTTCTTTTTATAATATGTCTCTATTTAATCAGCTTTAACAGATATTTCTGCCTCGTCCAGAACTTCTTGTGGAATATCAATACCAAGTTCCTTAGCCACTTTCATGTTGAGAGTCGGTGTACCTGTGTTAATAACATTAACAGGCATGTCTTTAACAGCTTTTCCATCAAGGATTTGGGCAACCATTTTCCCTGTTTCGACCCCGAGGTCAAATTGATTTTGTCCTATCGCTGCGAAACCGCCATTTTTTACCATACTATCATCAACGACATAGACTGGTAATTTCGCTTTGTTGGCAGAAGCCGCTACTGTTTTCATAGCACTAGCGATTGTATTATCTTGAGGGACGAAAATAGCATCTACTTTTCCAGTCATAACAGCCATAGTAGAGGTGATTTCATTCGTTGAAGGAACCGCATAGGTTTTAACGGTTAAACCTTTTTCTTTAGCTAATTTTTCGAACTTCTCAACTTGACTTTGCGAATTATCTTCACTGCTAGCATAAAGGACTCCAATTGTTTTAGCATCAGGCGTTAACTTGGTGATTAGCTCAACTTCTTGAGCAACTGGAACTTGGTTTGAAACACCTGTGATATTGGCTGATGGGTGTTTTAAATCAGAAACTAGTTTGGCACCCACTGGATCTGAGATAGCTCCCATAACTACTGGAATATCTTTTGTTGCATTTGCTAAACCTTGGGCAGCCGGTGTCGCAATCCCAACAAGGACATCATTGCCGTTTGCTACCAGTTGTTTACTCATGGTCTGAATTTTTGATTGATCTGCTTCAGCATTAACGTAATCAATCTCAACACGATCCTTACCATAGCCTGACTCTTCGAGACCTTTTGAAATGCCCTCATTAATAGCATCTAAGGCATCATGGGTAACGAATTGTAAAACACCAACTTTAACTTTTTCTTTAGGTGATTTTTCTGAGCCTGCATTACTCTGCCCCAAACTATAAAAAATAGATCCAACAATAATAAGTGCCAAGACGGCTAAAGTTCCAATAACGGCTTTGTTTTTCATCTGATTTCTCCTCTTTTATCAACTTAAACCTAAAATTTTCCAAAAAGAAAAGCACCTAGTTTTGAAACTACGCGCCTTTATCTCATCATAATAACCGATAGAGCTGCGCATAGATACTGTCCTTTTTGAAGTACATCAAAAGTCGTATCTATGCTAAACCACACAAACACAACTTTTATCTACGCCAGCTTTGCCAAAGTGTGATTTGTGTTGTCATATCAGTACTTCCTTCCGTTTGTTTTGTATCATTATACTATAAATTCTGACAATTGCAAACGATTTTTTAAAAAAACTTTAAAAACTTATGGATTTACTACTTATGGTATAATAGATTGATACGTTAACAGTAATAAACGAGTGAATTGTCAATAATATACTGATATTAGGAGATTGATACCCATGTCTTTTGACGGCTTTTTTTTACATCATTTAACCAAAGAATTACAGGACTTTATTTTATACGGACGAATTCAAAAAGTTAATCAGCCTTTTGAGCGGGAACTAGTCCTAACCATTCGTAACAATCGTCAAAACTATAAATTACTTTTGTCTGCTCACCCTGTTTTCGGGCGTGTTCAAACGACAAAAGCAGACTTTCAGAATCCTCAAAGCCCTAATACTTACACTATGATTATGCGAAAGTATCTTCAGGGAGCTGTCATTGAATCGGTTAGCCAGATTGAAAATGATAGAATTTTAGAAATCACTGTTTCTAATAAAAATGAAATTGGTGATCATATCAAAGTGACCTTGGTTGTTGAAATTATGGGGAAACATAGTAATATCATTTTGATTGATAAAAATGAGAATAAGATTATCGAGTCCATCAAGCATATAGGCTTCTCACAAAATTCTTACCGAACCATTTTACCAGGGGCTAGCTACATTGCTCCGCCAAAGACAGATGCCCTCAATCCCTTCACAATTGACGATATCAAGTTATTCGAAATCCTGCAAACGACAGATTTATCAACGAAACAGTTACAGCATACCTTCCAAGGTTTAGGTCGCGATACGGCTAAAGAGTTATCAGAGCAACTAGCACATGCCGATCAAAAATTAAAAACCTTCCGCCAGTTTTTTGCACAAGACAGTCAGCCAAGCCTAACCGAAAAATCATTTTCAGCAGTTGCTTTTACTGATACTGTCCAAACTTTTGATAGTTTGTCAGACCTTATGGATCACTTCTATCAAGAAAAAGCGGAACGTGACCGCATCAGCCAACAAGCTAGCGACCTCATTCATCGCGTGCAGAATGAACTGGAAAAAAACCGGAAAAAACTCATTAAACAAGAGGCTGAACTAGCTGCTACAGAGTCAGCAGAGGACTTTCGTCAAAAAGGAGAACTCCTAACCACCTATATGGCTATGGTCCCCAATGATAAAGACTCAGTTACACTAGATAACTACTATACCGGAGAGCCTATCACTATCGCTCTTGACCTTGCCTTAACTCCAAACCAAAACGCCCAGCGTTATTTTAAAAAATACCAAAAACTTAAAGAAGCTGTTAAACATCTTAAAGGCTTGATTGAAGAAACCAAGCAAAGTATCGCCTATTTTGAAAGTGTCGATGTCAATCTTTCTCAGGCGACCATGGATGATATTGGTGAGATTCGTGAGGAGTTGATTGAGTCTGGCTTTATGAAACGCCGTTCCACTGATAAACGCCATAAGCGTAAAAAACCAGAACAATATCTGGCTTCAGATGGGCAAACCATTATCATGGTCGGGCGTAATAATCTTCAAAACGAAGAATTAACCTTTAAAATGGCTAAAAAAGGAGAACTTTGGTTCCACGCCAAAGATATTCCAGGAAGCCATGTCCTTATCAAAGACAATCTTGATCCAAGTGATGAGGTCAAGACAGACGCAGCTGAGTTGGCTGCATACTATTCCAAAGCCCGTCTTTCGAACTTAGTACAAGTGGATATGATTGAAGCTAAAAAATTGCATAAACCGACTGCTGCCAAGCCCGGTTTTGTGACATACACAGGTCAAAAAACACTGCGTGTCACACCCACAGAAGAGAAGATTCAGAGTATGAGAATAAAGTCATCTCTATAAAAGAACAGAAAAACGATCACATCTCGTTATGGAAGAACCATAAGAATGTGATCGTTTTTTATTGCGTTAACGTCAGATTATCTTATCGACTATGAACATGACAATCAGATAAAACAGTTTGACAAAGGAAAATACTAATGACTTAATTCTTCCAAAAAGCTTTGCATATTTAAATCATCCGGTACCAAACTTAAGTAAGTTTTAGCTGTTTCTGTTGCTAACTCAAGTTGACCGAATTCTCTTAAGATATAAGCGTAATCATGGAGAAACTCAGGATTCTGGTTAAGGTCTTTGGCAATATCTTGATAAATAGCATACGCCTCTTCTTCTTGATCCAGGGCCTGATGTGCCTTGGCGATATTCCATTTTGCTAGAAGATTATCAAGGTCTGCGATTTCTAAGCTAACAACTTCTTCATAGCGTTCTTCTTCTAAGTAAAGATTCGTTAAACGTAGAGTCACTTCTTCCATATCTTCTGCTAAATCTTTAGCTGATAAGAGATAGGATTCTGATAACTTAGCATCATGATTCTCATAGGCTAATTGGGAGGCTAATAACAATAATTGGCTATCATATGCATTTTTTGACAAGCCCTGTTGTGTGAGCTTTAAAGCTTCCTCGATCTTATGTTCTTCATGAAGCGATTGGGCATAATAATACTCATAACCTGCAAAATCAGGATTCATGGTATCTAACTGTTTAAAATAAAGATTAGCCCTTTGGTATTCTTCTTGGTCAAATAAGAGTGTTGCTAATTCAAAGACAGTCATATCGTCGTAGTCAATCTCTACAGCCTTTTCCAAAAACTCAATGGCTGCTTCAAATTTTCCCATATCAGCATAAGCACGACCAATCCGCTCATAGGTAGATACACCCGTTTCTTCCAATATGGCACGATTATCAAGAGCTGCGTAGTTAGTGATAGCCTCTTTGAAATCCCCAACTTCCATCTGCATTTCTGCCAGACCAAAACGAATCAAAGGCTGGTCTGACAAAGCGAGTGCTTGTTCTAATTTGTCTCTTGCCACATCAGCTAGACCTTCCATCTGATAGAGATCTGCCATAATAACAAGAGCATTGATATAGTCTTCGGATTCCGAATCAATAGCATCTAAATAGAGAAAGGCTGCTTCAAAATCTCCATCTTCTGCAACAATTTGAGCTAAATTTAGATTGACGTCTGGATACTGGCTTCGTAATTTGTCATAAATACGCTTAGCCTGTGGCAAAAATCCAATACTTTCTAAATAGGATCCCAAGTCCAATAAGACTTGCTCATCATCTTCTTTTAGCGCACGCTCAAAATACTTATCAGCATGGGCTAGATCCTGACTTTGAATGGACGCCACCATTTTTTCACTATTCCACATCTTCCGAATTCTCCTCAATAAAATCTGCTTTATAAAGGCCACTCACGACTTTATACCAATCAAAAATTTCGATAGCGATAACCTTAACTGAAGCATAGATAGGAATGGCTAAAAAGACTCCCCAAATCCCGAATAACGATCCCGCTGTTAGAAGCACAAATAAGATAGTGATGGGATGAATACTAAGTTTGCTTCCGAGTACTAAAGGACTTACAATTCGGCCTTCCATAGTTTGCTCAATCATAAAAACAATAATGACTTTCAGAATCATTGTCGGACCTGAAATCGCTGCTAAAATAAAAACTGGAATCTGGGCAATAAAGCTCCCCAAATAAGGAACTAGATTCAAAAATCCTGCAATAATACCTAAGGTTACACTATATCTTAAGCCGATGATGCTGTACATCACAGCAAACATAATCCCTACTGCAACGGCAACAAGCACCTGCCCTTGAACATAACCCGACAATTGTTTATTAATCTTTGTCAACACACGTGTTGTTGGCTGTCTTAACTTAGGTGGTAAAAATTGGGTAACATAGCCTTTTAATTGGTCACCATCTCTTAATAAATAAAATAAAATAAAAGGTGAAATTAAGATAGCAACCGCTACTCTAGCAACTGTCGAAGCAAAATCTCCTGCCCATGTTACAAAAGAAGAAGAGATACGCTGAGCGTAGCTGATAATATTTTCGGATAAATCATTAATAACTTTTTGCAACTCAATGGTGAAATCGTTTAATTCTCTATTTTCAAGCAAGCGTGTGAGTTGATGTTCGATATCTTCAATGTAGGCAGGTAGGTTCAGCATGAAGTTGCTAAATTGATTTTCAACAGCTGGTACCAATACTGCTATGCCCCAGATAAGTAAGGCAATAACAATAATAAAAACTAGAGCAATGGCAAGCGTGCGTTTTAGTTTAAATTGTTTTTCAAAGAAATCAACAAAGGGTTTCAATAAATAATATAGTAAGGCTGATATCACAATCGGTAACATGATAACAGCAAGAAAATCAACGACAGGTTTAAATAAATGGGAAATCTTAGTAAGCAAAAAGATATTGAGGAACAAAAGGAAACTTACAAGCAGAATGATTGCCCCTTTACTATTTAAAAACCACTTAAAAAACCAGCTAAAGGCTATTTTTTTATCTTCTGATTGTTTCATTTGAGCTCCTTTTTGTTAAGGCCTTGATAGAAAGTCACCTTTTGATCAATAAGTCTATTTTCCTGATAAGTAAATTTTGCCGAGAAAAAAGGTACATCTTCCAATATCCATTTAAACATTTGATAGTCACCTTCCCAAGTTGGTTTTTCAAGAACTTTACTATATGGTACCCACTCTAAAGTTCCTTCAAGAGATTCATCATCTGAGATCAACTCTCCTTCAAATGCTGTTACCTTAAACACATAGGTGTACCAGTCATGGCCAGGCGTAAAATTAGGAAAAGTAATCACACCCTTAAAATCCATTTGTTTCACTTTTAGATGCGTTTCTTCAAAAATTTCCCGAATAGCACATTCTTCAGGAGATTCACCAGCCTCTAGCTTTCCACCAACTGAAATCCATTTACCTTCATGAACATCGTTTTCTTTTTTATTCCGGTGCATGAGTAAAAGTTCTTTTCCGTTATCAATATAGCAGATAGTTGCCAACTTCGTCATTTAATCACCTCTTTCACTTATCTAACTATTATATCAAGTTATTCTCCAAAATGTGCTATAATTTCTTCAAGAACTGGAAAACCAGAAGAGAAGTCTTTATATGATTCATACACTACTTTTCGGAACTTATACTAAGCGCCTGTCTCAGGGCATTTATCAGGCTAAATTTGATACTAAAAGCGGGAAACTCTTCGAATGCCAGCTCTTTACCAAAACTAAACAGCCAACTTATTTAGCTTGGGCTAATAAGGGAGATTTGCTTGCGGTTAAGCAAAACAATAAGATGGGAGGCATCGCTTCTTTCAATGCAGGTGGCAAAGAAATTAACCATGTTCTTTTGGAAGGCGCACCCCTTTGCCACCTTCATTTTGATCAACAACGACAATTAGCTTATGGGGCAAACTACCACAAAGGTGAAATCTCAGTTTATTTTGTTAATTCTGACGGTTCTTTAACACTGTCAGATATCATAAAACACGACGGAAATGGTCCACATCCGAATCAAGAAACGGCACATGTACATTTTGTTGGATTAACACCAGATAATGTTTTAGTCACCTGTGACTTAGGAAGTGATCAGATGATCACTTATGCTATCAGCAGTGAAGGCAGACTAAATCCCTTGGATACTTATGATTCTACTTCTGGAGCTGGTCCTAGACACCTTGTTTTTCATCCTCACTTACCAATCGCTTATCTCTTATGTGAATTAAACGCAAGCATTGAAATACTGTCTTATACAGGAAATGGTCATTTTGAACGATTGGATATCATCTCAACCATTCCCAATAGCTATCAAGACTTCAATGCAACTGCTGCCATACGCCTATCATCTGATGGAAACTTTCTTTATGCCAGCAATCGCGGTCCTGATTCCATTGCGGTATATAAGATTCAGGACAATGGTTGTTTAGAACTTCTTCAACTCGAAAATTCCAGAGGCAATATTCCAAGAGATTTTATCCTATCACCTGATGAAAAACACCTTATTGTCGCTCATCAAGACTCTGATAATATTACAGTTTTTAAACGTTCTCCTGAAACTGGTAGATTAACTGTCTTATCAGACGACTTTCACGTTCCAGAATGTGTCTGTCTGCTATTCAAATAAATTGCTATTTCTTTCATAAAGTGTTTTAATTGATAATAGAAAGGGGTACTCATATGAAACCACAAGAACTATTCGACCAAGTCAAAGAAATGATTGCCAAGAAGGATTTTTCAGAAGCTAAAACCTTCATCGAAGACCACAAAGAAGATTTAGGACAATATTTTGATAAAGCCAAAGGATTAATCGAAAATTCTGATGCTGTCAGCGGTGTTGTTGACAAAGTTAAAAATCTCTTTGGAAAATAAGGAAGCTGAGAAAAGTATTCCGAATCAGAAAAACCCATCTCCCAAATTGTTATAAAAAATTTGAGATGATGGGTTTTATTGTCAAAAATTTTCTCCTCAAACAGCATCTTTTATCAGCCTCTAACATTTACACTAAGATGCCACCTACTCTCTATCCACAGATTTGTTGAGAATTAAACATCACTTTTTGACTTGAAAAATTTTGAAAGTCCTATCATTATAATCATATAGAGATTGTGACTAACGCTATGATATTTTACAAACGAAAAAACTTGTCTTTCATTCTTCTTGAAAGACAAGTTTTTTGTTTTACTTAATAACTTTTTGCGTTGCAGCGTATTTTGCTTCAACGGCTTCTTTTTCTGCTTTCCACCACTCTTGGTTGTCAGTGTACCACTTGATAGTCTCTTCTAAACCTTCTGAGAAGTTAGTAAATTGTGGTTCCCAGCCTAGCTCTTCACGAAGCTTACTTGAATCAATAGCATAACGTAAGTCATGACCTGCACGGTCTGTGACGTGATCATAAGCATCTTTAGGTTGCCCCATTTTTTCAAGAATCATTTCAAGAACTTCTTTGTTGTTCTTTTCACCATCAGCACCAATCAAGTAAGTTTCGCCCATACGCCCCTTAGTTAAGATAGCCCAAACTCCAGTTGAATGATCATTGGTATGAATCCAGTCACGAACGTTTTTACCCTCACCATAAAGTTTTGGTTTAATGCCAGCCAATATGTTGGTGATTTGGCGCGGAATAAACTTCTCAATGTGTTGGTATGGTCCGTAGTTATTTGAACAGTTAGAAATAGTCGCCTTGACACCAAATGAGCGCACCCAAGCTTTGACTATCAAGTCTGATGCTGCCTTAGTTGATGAATAAGGTGATGATGGGTTGTAGTTGGTTTCGGCAGTGAATTTTTCACCTGGTCCCTCACCATGTCCTGGTAAATCTTCACGAAGTGGTAAATCACCATAAACTTCATCTGTTGACACATGGTGGAAACGGATATCGTACTTACGAGCTGCTTCAAGTAGGGTGTAAGTTCCGATAAAGTTGGTGTGAATAAATGGACTTGGATCATTGAGAGAATTATCATTATGACTCTCAGCTGCGTAGTGAACAATGGCATCAGCCTTAGCAGCCAATTGATCCACTAATGCCGCATCAGCAATGTCGCCAACAACCAATTCAACGCGATCACCAAGAATAGATTCGATATTCGCTTTATTCCCAGCATAAGTGAGTTTATCAAGAACAGTCACGCGGACTTCTGGGTGGTTATTGTAAACGTAATGCACGAAGTTAGAACCGATGAAACCAGCTCCACCTGTGACGATGATATGTTTGAACATTATTTTCTCCAATTTTCTTTTTTTGGAGTTGCCTTAGGTAGCGGAGTACGCAAGCAACTCCCTTTTATAGGCTCGATTTACTCGCCTTATTTATCTAAGATCTCTTTTAAATAGTTAATTTTATCAAAATCTTTTTGGTTGTTGTTTTCTGCGCGATAGCTATCTTTAGAAGAAGCTTGGTAAATGTTGAGGTATTGTTCCAAAGTAGGAAGGTAATAACGAATGCCCTGATTCTCTATTTCTTCTAGATCTTCTAAGGCTACACCAGCAAAGGCTGGTAGAGAATGAATACCTCCGAATTCCACGGAAAGATTACTTTTCTGAAATTCGTGTTCATGTCTGTCGACCAAATGATAGCCTAATGCTTCCATAATGAGATTGAGTTCATCAAACTGGTAAATCCTTCCTTCATCAGGTGCCTCCCAACCTCTAGGATCACTAGGGACGTGAATGTCTATATCCTGTGGATTCCAACTTTTTCCAGTTCGAATTTCTAAGCCTAGACTGCCCATCAGAAGCGGTGTAATCCCAATATGATTGAGTCGCTCTGCAATTTCCAAAAAGCTCTCAAACATTTTATAAATCTTCTTTCTTTAAAGGTTTGACATCTTTGAGAAGGGGATGATTTTTATCTGCTTCTGAAACTTCTGCTGCTTCTAGGTTTTCCCACTTGATACCAAGTGTTTCATCTGCGTAATTGACAAAAGCGTACTTTGGCTTGAGTTCCAAAGCCCAGTAGTCATTGACCAAGTAGCTATAAGACACCTTATCTGACAAGACTTGGAAACCATTAGCAACACCTCGAGGCACAAAGATACCTTTTGAAGCATCAATAACTGTTTGATAGACATTACCAAAAGTATCACCTTCGCGGAGATCAACCCAAGATCCTAAAACCTTGCCTTCATCTGCAACAGAGATATATTTATCCCAAGGTTCTGCGTGCAAGCCACGAAGAACATTTTTGCGTGAGAAAGAGACGTTATTTTGTAATTTTCCCTCTTCAAAGAAGCTTTCTGGAAAACCAAGTGGCACCATTTTTTCTTTTTGGAAATTCTCTTTGAACCAGCCACGGTTATCACCACGGACAGGAATATCAAATTCCAAAAGCCCTGGAATAGCATCGATTTTGCGGCAGGCTAGTTCTTTATCAAAAAATTGTTCAGTCATTAAGCTTCTCCAATCAAACGGAGCAAGTATTGTCCGTATTCATTTTTCTTCAGTGGTTGTGCCAATTCAAGAACTTGTTCTTTGGTAATATAACCCATACGGTAAGCAATTTCCTCAAGGTTTGCTACTTGAACATTTTGCAAGCGTTGAACGGTTTCGATATATTGACTAGCTTCAAGCAATGATTCATGTGTACCAGTATCCAACCAAGCAAAACCACGTCCCATCAACTCAACAGATAAATCGCCACGGTCAAGATAAGCTTTATTGACGTCCGTAATTTCTAACTCACCACGAGGTGAAGGCTTGATATTTTTAGCGATCTCTACCACATCATTGTCATAGAAATAAAGGCCAGTAACCGCAAAGTTTGATTTTGGTTCTTCTGGTTTTTCTTCAATGGAAATAGCATTCATGTTTTCATCAAATTCAACCACACCAAAACGCTCTGGGTCTTTGACTTGATAGCCAAAAACAGTCGCACCTGTTGATTTAGAAGCTGCACGCTGAAGCATTTTAGTCAAGCCATTACCGTGGTAGATATTATCACCTAGAATCAAGCAGACACTATCATCTCCGATAAACTCCTCACCAATAATAAAGGCTTGTGCGAGACCGTCTGGACTTGGCTGTTCAGCGTAGGCTAAGTTAATGCCAAGTTCTGACCCATCTCCTAGCAAATCCTTAAAACGTGGAAGATCCTGAGGTGTTGAAATGATTAAAATATCTTTAATCCCAGCCAACATCAAGGTTGACAAGGGGTAAAAAATCATTGGCTTATCATAGATAGGCATGAGTTGTTTTGACGCAGCACGTGTTAAAGGATACAAACGTGTTCCTGAACCACCAGCAAGAATAATACCTTTCATCATGAAGGACTCCTTTTTATAGAAAATTTTTTCCTTAATTAGTAACCGTTTTATTTTATCATATTTTAACTATATTTGTCAGCTTTCAATGTGTTCCAAATGTAGTTAGAAGCTTTATAAGCTTCGGCATCCAACCAAAAGGTTTGGTTTTGTAACATTGAGACGAGCTCTCTAGCAATGAGTGGCCCTGTTGTCAAACCTGATGATCCTAAGCCACTGGCAACATAGACACCTTCTAAATCAGGGACGTGACCATAGAATGGTGAAAAATCACTAGTGTAAGCTCTGATACCGATACGATCCGTTTTTGCTAGCGCCTCATCAACTTTAGGAAAAAAAACACGCGCTTCTGACTCTAATCGGTCTAAAACGGATTGATCCACCGTCAAATCAAACCCTTTATCATTTTCGTGGCTAGCACCGACAGAAACCTTGCCATTCACAAAAGGAATGACATCTAGTTCCCCTTCTGGCATAAACACAGGGAGATTTTCAGTTTGGTAATCCTCAAACTGATAGTCTAATAGCTGTCCTTTTTGAGGACGAACATCCACTTCGTAACCCAATGGTTCCAAAATTTTTCCTAACCAGGCACCTGTCGCCAGAATAACCCTGTCAAAATGCTGGCTGTCAATGTCGTAACAGTTTCCGACTTGAGTCACCGTCACTTCTTTACAAATCACTGGACAAGCTGCCGCTTGTAATAGTGTCTCCGTTAAGGCAGCACCATCTAAGCGAGCTGCACCTGAGGCATAGAGCATTTGACCTTTTGTCTCTAAGTCTGGAAAAGCAGCTTTAACATCCTCTTCAGAAAGAATTTTCAATTCTCCAATCAAGGGTGATTCTTCAATCCGACTATGGGCTAAATCATATAAATCCTGAAAGTGCTCAGGTGTCTTTTTATGAAGAAGAATACCAACTTGCTTATAAAAGGACGTGTCAAATCCATCTTTTTGCAAATCTGCTACTAGTTGCGGATAAAAATCTGCTCCTAAGCGAGCCATTTTATACCAAGCTTTATTACGGCGGCGTGAAAACCAAGGACTAATAATACCTGCAGCTGCCTTTGTCGCCTGACCAAGACCATGGTCAAAAACAGTCACTTGGACATCCTCTTCTTTTGACAAATAGTAGGCTGCTGTTGAACCTACAATACCAGCGCCAATAATAGCAACTTTCATTTTATTTCCTTTCTTAAGACTTAACCCAAGGCCACATCCATCACCATCATAATCACAAATCCCATCATGAGACCAAGTGTTGCAATATCCGTATTACCATTTGTTTGTGACTCTGGAATTAACTCTTCTACTACAACGAAAATCATAGCGCCTGCTGCAAAAGACAGGGCATAGGGCAAAATTGGCATCATGGCTAGAACAAGAGCTGCACCAAGAACAGCAAAAATAGGCTCTACAATAGCTGATAAAGTACCTAAACAAAAGGCTCTTCTTCGACTTTTACCATCAGCACGGATTGGAATAGATAAGGCAGCTCCTTCTGGAATATTTTGCAGACCAATTCCTACAGCAAGACTGATAGCGCCAATCAAGGCCGGAACGCTAAAAGTCCCTTGAGCCAAGGCACCAAAAGTAACGCCTACAGCTAAACCTTCCGGAATATTGTGAATCATAATAGCTAAAAATAAGAGAGAAGTTTTCGACAATTTTTTCTCCGGTTGCAATCCTTCGACGTCTTCAATATCTTTATCCAAATGCAAGTGAGGCACTAAAGCATCGATGAGACGAATAAAATAACCTCCCAAGAGAAAACCTATCGCAGCTGGAACAAAGGCCCATTTCCCATAAGAACTTTCTGCATAGGAAATAGACGGCGCTAAAAGCGACCAAAAGGAAGCCGCAATCATGACCCCTGCCGCAAACCCCATCATGACGTCTAATAGCTTTCGACTAATATGCTTAAAGAAAAAAACAATAGCTGATCCAACAATCGTACAAGCCCATGTAAATAAACCTGCTAAAAAAGCTAGTAACACAACATTTTGCGATGATATCCATTCAATCATAAATCACCTCTACCGATGTGAAAAGGGATTAGTCGAAGATTGACTTTCAAGAACATCCACTTCCCATTTTTCCTCTAATTTCCACTGCTTCAAACGTTTAGCAATCTCAGAGATAAAAAGTACTTCAATATGATGACCCGGATCAATGGCGTATAGACCATCCGTAATCATTTCCTGAGCTGTATGATAATAAATATCACCAGTTACGTATACCTGAGCACCTTTTGCTAAAGCTTCTTGATAAAAGGATTGCCCCGAACCACCACAGATAGCTACTCTTGAAACCCTTGGATTTTGGCCATCATAGCGTACCATTCGAACACTATCTAAAGCAAAGCTATCCTTAACTTTCATGGCAAAATCCTCCAAAGTCTGCTCAGGAATATCACCAATCCTTCCAATACCCCCTTGATCAGTGGTCAAAGACAAGGGTTCCGTATTTTCAATACCTAGAATTTCACAAAACCAGTCATTGAGACCATCTGGAATAATATCAATATTAGTATGGCTAACATAGACAGCAATATCATGTTTAACCAAATCTAACAGTATGTCACGTTGAGGTGACGATACCAGATCCTTAATGCCTTTGAAAATTGGCGCATGTTTGGTAATAATCAAATCTACTTCATTGGCGATAGCTTCTGCAACCGTGTTTTCACGGACATCTAGCGTTACCATTACCTTTTTGATGTCCTTGTTTAGAGTACCGATTTGAAGGCCAACCACATCACCTTCCATGGATAATTCAGGTGGACAATAATTTTCATATTTTTCGATAACTTCCTTAGCTAACATCAGAAATGACCTCCTTAATCTTTGCCATTTTAGTCATAAGCACCTCTCGTTCTGCTAATTTATCTTCTGGTACAGACGACAGAGCAAATGCTAACTTCTCCCACTCTCTTTGCCATTTAGCTTTAAAAACAGCAGACTTATCTTTTAAAAGATAAGGACCAAAGCGAGAGTCATCGTTTGATAAAGTCATTTGCCCGTGCTCAGCCACGATAATTTCATAGTATTTATTATTTTCGGTCATCATTGTTTCGGAAACGATGTGAAAATCATTTTTCTCAAGCCAACGTCGTAAATCGTCCTCACGATTATTGGGTTGCAAAATCAAGCGCTCAACACTTGCTAACTTTTTCTTACCAGCATCTAAAATCTCAGAGATTAAACGACCACCCATGCCGCAGATTGTAATCGCCGATACATGGTCACTTGCTTCAAATGCTGCTAATCCATTGGCTAAACGAACCTCAATCTTATCTGATAAGTGTGAATACTGCACATTTTTGTTAGCTGATTGATAGGGACCTTCTACCACCTCACCAGCAATAGCCCGCTCAATGTGACCTTGTTCCAATAGAGCAATAGGAAGATAGGCATGGTCACTTCCCACATCCAGTAAAACAGCATTTTTAGGGACAAACTTAGCAACTTCTGAAAGTCGTTTTGATAATTGTGTTTCCATTTGTTTTTTTTACTCTTTCATTCTTACAATAGTTTTATTATACCAAAAAACCACCCTAGTTTGGGTGGTAATCCTGTGAATATTCTTGCGATTATCAACGATTTTTTAATGTCAAATAGGTTCTACCATAAGCAAGAGCAAATAAAGCATAAACTATTCCCAATAAAGGGGCTCTGAATAAAACAAAGGGAGTTTCAGAAAGAAAGTGTCCCCAAAAATCCCAACCCGATAACTGCCACAAACCTGGCGTAAGATACCACGATTTTGGATTTAAAAATGATGGATAGCCACCATTCTGATAACTTAGTAATAGTGATAAACTGGTTAAACTAAAGAGAATAAATAGGAAGGCTACGTTTTTTAATAATCTCTTTTTCATATCAACAACTGAAGCATCGTCTGAAAAAATTTCCTCTGAAACAGTGGGGGAGTGCTGACGAAAATACTGTTCTCCTGACCAAAGTGAGCCACTGATGTGATCCCAACCATAATCGTTAAACAGTTGTATATAGTCTATATACTCTTCATTTTTCTTAAAAGACCTAAAATCAATTTTGACAATCGGATAGTTGCCAGTCTTAGATTTTCGGAAACGATAGAGTGGCACATAACTTCATACACCCTCAAAAACATAACCTTTAGCTTGAACTGCGTTAATCCAAGTCTCTTCTTTCTTGATATCCCCAAAAAATAATTTACATTTCCGCATCATGCTCTCCTTTCATCATTTCATCTTCAGCAACCATTAACAATTTTTTAAAACGTTCAATCTCAAGTTTTAATATTTCACGTCCTTTAACTGTTGTCTGATATACCTTTCGACGCTTATCATCAGTTGGAACCGATGCAATCCATTCCAGTTTTAATAAGTTTTCAATGGCGCCATACATGGTACCAGCAGCAATCTTGACATCTCCTAGGCTCATCTCTTCTACTTTTTGCATGATTAGGTAACCATGTCCAGGTTCTAACAGAGCCATTAAAATATAGTAGGTCGTTTCAGTCAGTGGGAGTTCTTTCGCCCTTTTCAAGACCATACACCTCTTTTCCATACACTATACAGTTTAACTTTATAAGGCTATTATATATCGTTTTACTATACATGTCAACTGTATAGTAAAAAAGATTAGGATTTCCTAATCTTTTACAATAATCATGATTTCCAGCAGAGACTATTGGGATCTTGCTTCATTTTGAAGAAAGAAACTCGAGTGATTTAGATATTCAGGTCTAATAACCATTAATTATCATTCCCCCATATATTCATGGCATTGAGGAAGTCGTCTGAAACAGTAACCTTATTAGGGTCAGCTTCTTCACGTTGACGGCGTCTTTCTTCAACCTGACGAACAGTAGTGATACCATCGCGTTTCCAATTTCGTAAAATAGCGTTGATGTAATTCCAACTAGTCTTACTATTAAAGACTGCTTCGCGGAGGGCTTGGCGTACCAAGTCGGGATCAATGCCATCATCTTTGACCGTTTTGGTCAAATCTTCCAATTCAAAGGGACTGAGTAATCTTCCCAACTCATTTTCAAAATCTTGGACCAATTCTTTAAAGGCATTCCCTGATGTTTTTGGCGTTTCCTTCTTCTCAGTTAGTAGATTATCTAACTTGACCATAGCTGGCGTGGTATCAAAGATCATCTCAATTTCACCACCAAGTTCAATAGTTTTCATATCCAGCAAGTCTTGGTCAGTCAAACGAGAAATGATACGATTGACTTCTGTCACTGTTTTCCCAATACTTTCCGCAATCTCACTTGAAGCCATTTCTTCCTTATGACTGGTGTTTTGAAAATAAAAGAATTGCCAAACCAAAAAATCTTCAGCTGACTCAAAAATCTGATGATAATGAAATAATAAAGCTGCCGGCAAAACAAGATGTCCTTGTTTCATAGCTTGAGTATAGGTCATGACATTCCTCTAATAATGTTTTTGTAATTCTTCTAAATGGTAAGGTGTTTCTTGATAAACCGCATAATTAATCCAGTTACTGAAAAAAGTTGCTGCCGCTAAACTCCAGCTCATCTGAATGCCTTCTTCTGGTTGATCGTTTTTATAATAGGCTACCGGAAGTTTAGGATTTTTACCTGCCTCTTGGTCTCTAAGGTATTCATTTCCCAAAGTGTCACGGTCATATTCTAAATGACCGAAGCTATAGACTTCTCTTAAATCACCAGAAGCCAAGACAGACAAGCCTACTTCTTTCCCTTTAGCTAAAATCATTAAGTCTGTTTTTTCTTGAACAAGCTCTTCGGGAATATCAGTATACCTTGAATGAGGTGCCTTGAAACTGTCGTCAAAGCCTCGGAACAAGAGGTTGGTAGGATTTTCAACCGTCTGCTCATAGACTCCAGATAATTTTTCGGTTAATGAGACCTTATTGATACCGTATTTGTGGTAGAGCGAGGCTTGAGCCCCCCAACAAAGGTGTAGCGTTGAATAGACATGACTTTTTGACCAATCAAATACCCTAGTCAACTCCTGCCAGTAATCAACCTCTTCAAAAGGTATGGTCTCAACAGGAGCACCTGTGATGATCATGCCATCATAATAACGGTGTTTAATGACATCAAAGGTCTTGTAAAAAGTCCTCAGATACTGGGTTTCTGTATTCTTAGAAGCGTGACTTTCCATGTAGAGAAAATCCACATTGATTTGCAATGGGGTATTAGCTAAGAGTCTCAATAACTGAACTTCTGTAGCTTCCTTGGTCGGCATGAGATTAACAATCAAAATTTCCAAGGGACGAATATTTTGATGTTGGGCACGTTCATTATCCATGATAAAAACATTTTCTGAACGTAAAATCTCTAAAGCTGGTAACTGCGTGTCTAATTTTATTGGCATAAAAACTCCCTTTTCTACCTAGTCATTAATACTATTATAGTTAAGGGAGTTATAGGTTTCAAATTTGGAAAAACTAGGTTTAGTTATAGCTATTTCTTATAGCAATTAGCCTGGAAATTGCATCAATACTTTAGTATCGTAATCCCCAATTGTTTCACGACCGTTAAGGCCATCCAACTCAATGATAAAGGCACAACCAGCTACAATACCACCAAGCTTTTCAATCAACTCAATGGTTGCTTTGACGGTACCACCTGTTGCCAAAAGGTCATCAACGATAAGAACACGTTGTCCAGGTTTGATGGCATCAGCATGCATGGTAAGCGTATCTACACCGTATTCTTTTTCATAATCTGCTGAAATGACTTCACGAGGAAGTTTTCCTGGTTTACGAACTGGCGCAAAACCAATACCAAGTTCTACTGCAACAGGACAACCAATAATAAAACCACGCGCTTCTGGACCAACAATCATATCGATATCATGGTCACAAGCATACTGAGCAATTTCACGAACAGCATAGCTATAGGCTTTTCCATCTGCCATCAAGGGTGAAATATCACGGAATGTGATGCCTTCTTGTGGGTAGTTTTCGATTGAAGCGATGTATTTTGTTAAATCCATAATCTTACTGCAATTCCTTTTTCATCAACAGAAATCGCAAATCCTTTCTTATTCTTGAGTTTTCTCAAAATTGTTTTTACACACCATTATATCACTATTTCTCCTAAGTTGGAATGTTCAACTTAGAAGAGATGAATAAAAATGCCCTTTTGTCTCAAATTTTCCAAGCATTCCTCCAAGTAAAGTAACTGATGCTCTGGATAAATGGGATTAGTGAGAGTGACGGCATCTAGCTTGTCATAAGATGGAACTTTTTTACCTCTGTAATTGGGATCTTTCCATGACTCATCAGGTTGATAACCTCTAGCTTCCATTTCTTCCATAACCAAGAGATGATACTGATAAAGTTTATAAGGGGAATACTCAAAAACATAGTTAACCGTCGCATGGGGTCTTCCCCAACCGGCTCCTCGAAGCGCTGCACATTCACGGTGCTGACCTAAGAGCTGTTGCCGAGGTAGCTTGTTAATTAAATCTTGATGCCAAAGCCTCATCTTAATTCTCCTATCTCTATAACCAATGAACCGTCGTCTCGCAAACCTGATCGTTGCAAGCGATTAGCACCTGTCTGATCTGCTAGATAGGGTAAATGATAAAAGTTCAACTCTCCTGTTTGATTGAGGAGAGAAATCGACTGGATACATTTCCCTAAAACAGCTTCCTCAAGCAGGTAACCCTTATCTGGAAAAGCAGTCCTTTCTTCCCAAAATTCAGACCTAAACTGAACTTGTAAAAAAGATAACTCCAGACTATCTAATCTCTCCATACCCAAATGTAAGACGTAAAAGGCATTTATGGTTAAAACATCGTCTGGAAGATGGAAGTTGATTCTAGCTAATTGTCTCATCTATCACTCCACCAACCATTCATAGATTTCCCTAGGAGTACCAAGTGCCATAAGTTCTTGATACTTAACGTTTTTTTTCAAATCTTGATAAATCTGGCTACTTTCGATTGCTTTCTTTTCTGCCTCTTTATTAACCATCATAACACCATCTTTGATAGTGACAAAGCCTAATTCTTCAAAAATCTGTATCATTTTAATCAAAAGATAATCTTCAATGTTAAGATACTGACTAAGTTCTTTTAATTTATAACGAATATCAAACTCAGGAAATTGATAGATGGTTTTATATAATTTGGCAAACTGCTGACGTGTCCCAAAGCCAGACAAATAATAAGGTGTCTTCATATTATTTTTGAAATAAAGAGCTTCTAAATCATTGGCAGCAAACCAGCTTTTCAAATCATTAGGATTTTCTGGTAAATCCACCAAAACAGCGGTTTGACTGTCTCTTAGGTCAGCTGTTAATGCTGGGACATCAAAAGGTAATTTAGCGTTCTTAGCCCTAATATCAAAGAGCTGTACGCCTTCAACACGAGCATCTACAAGCATGAGCTGCAAGCTTGTTTGACCATTCCAGATATTAACGGAGAGGGTTACCGCCAGCTCTAGCTGCTGTGCCTGCTGAAATTCTGAAGCTAATACACCTTGATTAAAGGCAACCACATCAAAACTGGCACCCTCTTGCTTAACCTTTAATTTCAAGTGAGCATTATGTTGACCCATGGTACGAGCTTGTGTCACGTCAAAATCTTTGAGCCAAAAAACAGGTTTTTTGTGATCCATACCAAAGGGTGCCAAACGCTCTAGACTCTTGAGTGACTCTAAACTTAAATCTGGTAAGGATAAAGTCTCATCCAAAATCAAAGGATTTTTAATACTGGTATCAATCTCTTTATCAGTAACGTACTGGCAGAGAACATCAGACAGCTTCTCAAGATTTTCAACTGGCAGTGTCATCCCAGCTGCACCAGCATGGCCACCAAAGGCTGTAAAAATCTCGCGATGATCATCTAGGGCGTCAAATATATTTAAAACCTCAAGTGAACGAGCCGACCCCTTAGCCAGACCATTTTCGATGTTAAGAACAATGATGGTTTGTGAGATATTTTCTAAAATCCGTCCTGCCACAATTCCCAAGACACCTGGATGCCAGCCCTCTTTGGCTAAAACTTGCACTGGTTTAGATAGATCAACCATGGTCATCGCTTCATCATAAATCGTTTGCACCAGTTCTTTGCGTTCTTCATTTTTAGCTTTGATATCTATGGCAATAGCTTGCGCTTCTTCATCGTCAAAGCCTGTTAACAGCTCAATAGCAGGATTGGGATCATCCAAACGCCCTAAAGCATTGAGCTGGGGTGCAATGGTGAAACCTACGGTTTCTTCAGAAATCGTTTCAGGACTAACATCTGATAACTGAAGGAGTTCTTGAAGCCCAATACGCTCGGTCTGTTTGAGCATTTCGAGACCAACCTTGACCATGATACGATTTTCATCTGTTAAGCTAACCATATCCGCGATGGTACCAATAGCAACCAAATCTAAAAACTCGCTAGGAATGGATTCTAAAAGGGCACAAGCTAATTTAAAGGCTACACCAACCCCTGCTAAATGCTTAAAGGGATAATCAGCTTCTGGGTGCTCAGGATGGACAATGGCAAAGGCCTTAGGCAAATCTGCTGGCATACTATGGTGGTCTGTCACAATGACATCAACGCCTTGCTCTTGAGCATAAGCAATGGCCTCATGTCCAGCAACACCGTTATCCACGGTCACAATCAAGGAAATAGCCTGCTGCTCAATGAAATACTTATAAACACTGAGATTTGGCCCATAACCATCCGTAAAACGATTGGGCAGATAAACCTGAACCTCTGCTCCCATCATCTCCAAGGTTTCTTTGACAATACTAGCACTTGTCATCCCATCAGCATCGTAATCTCCATAAACTAGGATTTGCTCCCCTACTTCAATAGCTTGGCGAATCCTCTCAACGGATTTTTCCATATCATGCAATAAAAAGGGATCGTGAAGTTTAGATAAATCCGCGCTTAAGAAATCATCGAGAGCCTCCTCGCTTGTAATACCACGCTCCACCAAGAGTTTGGCTGCAATAGCATCTAATCCTCTTTTTTTAGCCAGTTTTAGGAAAGTATCATCAGCTTCCTTAGCTTCTATTTTCCAATCGTATTTAGACCTAATCATGTCTGTTTGCTACTCTTTTCTATTCAGAAATCAATCTTTACTAGTATACCAAAAAAAGACCTAAGATTCACTCTTAGACCTCAGCCTATTTAATCTTTCAGATAGACCTTTTTAGTAATCACCACGGATGTGATCGTGAACTTCTTTCCAGTAGAAGTCACTTAGTTTTTCGAGTTCTGCACTTGAAAAATCCTTGACAGAAGTTGCTGCAATGTTACTTGTTACTTGCTCTGGGTTCTTAAATCCTGGGATAACCGTTGAAATGCCTTCTTGTTGCAAAAGCCACTTGATAGATGCTTGAGCTAGGTTGTTGCGAGCATCTGCAATCCAACGCACTTGGTCAACCAATTCAATCGCTTTTTCAAAAGGCAAGCCACCAAAAGTTTCCCCAACATTAAAAGCTTTACCGTCTTTGTTAAAGTTACGATGATCATTTTCAGGGAAGACAGTATCTTTGGTATATTTACCAGACAAGAGACCACTGGCTAATGGCACACGCGCCAAAATACCGACATCTTGTTTGTTAGCCTGAGCAATCATCTCACTAACTGGTTTTTGACGAAGAAGATTAACAATGACTTGCAAGCTACTGGCATCTGTATTATCTAAAACAAATTTGCCTTGAGTATCTGTTTCTACAGAAACCCCGTAATAACGAATGAGCCCCTCTTGTTTAAGTTGTTCTAGTACTTTAAAGACGGATAAATCTTCTAAAACGTCTGTTGATGGGCAATGGATTTGATACAAGTCCAGACTTGAAACACCCAAGTTTTGCAAACTATTTTCACAATAAGCCCGTACCTTGTCGTAAGTATAATTGTCAAGGTTCGCAAAATCATCCTTACGCCCGAACTTAGTTGCCACATAAATCCGCTCGTCGCGCTCTTTAAGGAGTTGTCCAAGCAAACGCTCACTACGGCCACCACCATAGACGTCAGCCGTATCAAAGAAATTGACTCCTTGGTCTACCGCAGCATGCAGACTTTCTAAGGCAACCTCCTCAAAAGTATCACCCCAGTCACCACCGATAGCCCAAGTTCCCAAGCTAACTTCGCTGATTTCCATATCAGTCTTACCTAAACGATTGTATTTCATAGAGACCTCCTTTTGAGATTTATTATACCATTTTGTATCCAAAAGACTATATTTTTAGATGATTTAAGTTTTAAAAAATTGAACACTTGGTTCAATCTTATTTATAATTAAAAACTTTTCTTGCCATGAAATCACTCATTCGTGGGAACAGAGTATAGAGCTTGTGTGTTGCTGCCAAGGCAAATGGCATGTTAAGTTCACGCTTGTTTTTACCCATGATTTTGATCATCCGTTTAGCAACAACATCTGGTTTTAAACTAAATGTTTCAACGCTCTTAAGATAATCACCTGATGGGTCAGCCTTATCAAAGAACTGGGTATCAACAGGGCCAGGATTGACCGTGGTTACATAGACCTTCTTGTCAGCCAATTCTAAACGAAGGGCATTTGAAAATCCAATAACAGCAAACTTAGTCGCTGAATAGATGGTGGACTTAGCTGATGCAATCAAGCCAGCCATAGAAGCAATATTGATAATATGACCATGACCTTTTTCTGCCATGCGTTGACCTACAAGACGCGAAAAATGAATGGTTGCCAAAGTATTGACATCAAACATCTCTTCAATCTCATCAAAATCATAATCATCAAAGGCTTTGAATTCCCCAAAACCAGCATTATTGACCAAAATATCAATTCGTCCATACTGAAGGTAGATCTGGTCAATAACAGATGTCACAGCTTCCCTATCTGTGATATCAAGGCCGATACAGGTCTTATTTTCTACATGGCGATATAACTCCTCTAGCTTTTCCTGGCTACGGCCTAAAAGCACCAAGCCATCTTCACTAGGAAGGAGCTTTATCATTTCTTGAACGATGCCACCTGAAGCACCTGTAATAACAATAATGCGTTGACTCATCCAATTTCCACCTCATCTAAATCAAATACGACCTTTACATTCTCAAAGGTTTTAGCAGCATCACGTTCCAATTGACGACAATCTTTTGCTAAAAAACGCGGGCTAATATGGTTGAGTAACAAGCGTTTAGCGCCTGCTGCTTTAGCCACTTGTGCTGCCTGCATATTAGTCGAGTGACCATGAGACTTGGCAAGCTTTTCATCTCCCTTACCATAGGTTGACTCATGAACCAGAACATCAGCCCCTAAGCCAAGACGAACACTAGCATCAGTCTTGCGCGTGTCTCCCAAAATAGTGACAACCTTACCTTTTTTAGGTTCCGAAATAAAGTCTTTAGCAATGATTTTAGTCCCGTCTTCTAAGACGACATCCTGACCATTTTTGATTTTGCCAAACAAAGGACCAAAGGGGACACCTGCTGCTTTTAAAGCATCAGCATCCAAACTACCTTCCAAATCCTTTTGAACCACACGATAGCCAACACAGAAAATGCTATGATTCAGTTCTTCTGCGTAAACTTCGAATTTATCAGTCTCCATGATTTTTCCGAGACTATCACCCTCAAACTCATGAAAATGAATACGATAAGGCAAACGAGAACCCGTTACCCGAAGGCTGGACATAACATATGATTTAATTCCTTTTGGCCCATAAATTTCAATATCCGTCTGCTCTTCGCTTGATTGAAAGGCACGACTGGATAAGAAACCAGGTAGTCCAAGAACATGATCCCCATGCAGATGGGTGATAAAAATCTTACTGACCTTACGAGGTTTAATCGTTGTTTCTAAAATCTGGCGTTGGGTGCCTTCCCCACAGTCAAACATCCAAACTTCATTGATTTCATCTAATAATTTCAAAACCAAACTGGAGACATTGCGCCCTTTAGCCGGCTGACCTGCTCCTGTTCCTAAAAATTGTAATTGCATTGTTTCTCTTCTAATTTGCGGTGATATAAGCTATGTATTCACGCTGTTCAAAACCATAGTAAACTTTGCCTTGAGAACTTTGGCTTTGGAGCAATTCTGACAGCTCGTCTTGGTTGAAACTGGTGATTTTCGTGACATTAGCTTTAAGTTGGTAAACATGACTGAGTAGAGCTGACGCTGGTGTCATATCCTTAGCATCAGTCTCATCAAAAGTCATAGGAGACATTTTGATACGGTGCTTATCTTGATAAATCTTATAATCTGGAAAAATTTGAGCTAGCTCAAATAAAAGACTTGACGTGATGGGCTCATTGATTTCAGAAAATACCTGAGCAACCTGCTTGTCATTTTCAAAGGCAAAACCGTAAGATTTGCCAGATAAATTAAGGCGAACAAAAGGTTTTTCTTCAGCAAAACTTGGATTGTCTTGAAAAAGATCAAGAGCCTTTGAAATGTCAAAATAATAATCAGTCGCTGCTGTTTGCCCTTGCTTTTGATAGAGCTCAGCAAAATAAGCATTGATGACACTAGGAGGCGGTGTGATAAAAGCCAACTTTTGCTGGTCATCAAGTTCGTGTAATTGTTTCTCCAAATAAACCTTGTCAAGACTGGTGAAGCCACCAAACTTGAGGGCTAAATCTATATAATCAGTCATAAAATTCTTCTAATTTCCATTTGTTTTGGCTGGCGATGTATCCTGAAATCTCTTCGACTTCTTCTGAAAAATCATAGTGGTCTAAAAGTGCCAGCTTTTCAAGGGCGTAAAGCTTGTAGGCATCCTTTTGATGTACTTTTATGGCAAAGGGTTCAAATAAATCACGGATTTCATCGATAATCAGGTTACGAATAGACTGTCTAGCATCCTTGTCACGCGCTGAAATACGGACATTTGGAAAGGCCGTCGCCGTCAGACTTTCTACCTTATCCATCTTGTTGTAGATAGCAAGACGGGGAATATCTAGCATGTCCAAATCCTTGAGGATATCTAGGACGACCTTTTCATGCTCACTATGGTTAGGATCACTAGCATCAATAACATGTAGAAGCAGATCCACATGACGACTTTCTTCTAGGGTTGACTTGAAGGCTGCAACTAATTCCGTTGGCAAGTCCTGAATAAAACCAACCGTATCAGTCAATGTCGCCTGAAATTGCCCTTTAAGATAGAGTTGCTTGGTCGTCGCATCCAAAGTCGCAAACAGCTCGTCCGCTTCGTACTGTTTCTTATCCGTCAAGGTGTTCATGATGGTCGATTTACCAGCATTGGTATAGCCAATCAAGCCTATTTTAAAAGTTTCAGAATCCACCCGTTTGTCACGAATGGTTTGACGATTTTTTTCGACAATTTTGAGCTGACGCTCGATATCGTTAATCTGATTGCGGATAGAACGACGATTAAGCTCCAGCTGACTTTCACCGGGACCACGACTTCCGATACCACCCGCTTGACGGCTAAGCATAATCCCTTGACCAACTAAACGCGGTAACATGTACTTAAGCTGAGCCAGATGAACTTGTAACTTCCCTTCATGGCTCCGAGCTCGCATGGCAAAGATATCCAAAATCAACTGCATGCGGTCAATCACCTTAACTCCAAGTTCCACTTCTAAATTGGTATTTTGACGAGGTGTCAGGCGATTATTGACAATAACGGTATCAATCTCATCAGCATCAACTATCTGGCGAATTTCTTCTAGTTTCCCAGAACCGACAAAAGTTTTACTATCATAACGCTCACGTTTTTGGTGGTAAAAGTGAACAACTTCAGCGCCCGCTGTTTTAGCTAAACTAGCCAACTCTTCCATAGACATCTCAAAGTGTTCCGTCTCTTGAAGTTCTACACCTACAATAATGACACGTTCTTGTTTTCTTTGTGTTTCATACATAGGCTCACCTCCTTTTGTAGGTTTTTATCATGAAAAAATAGCCCACATGGACTATCAAAACTACCACATATTATAGCATATTTTCCCTACATTCACACTAGCAACTGTTTAGCTTTCCTTTAAAAAATCCTCAACCCTTGTGGCAATCTGCTCTTGAAAGTTTTGATCAGAAATCTGGTAAAAATCTACTGACATCCGATTTCTAAACCAAGTCAACTGGCGTTTAGCAAAGCGTCTGGTGTTTTGTTTTAAGCGTGCGACGGATGTTTCCAAATCCTCCTGACCGGCAAAATAAGGAAAGAGCTCCTTATAGCCAATGCCACGAGCTGCCTGAACATCTGGGTGATGGTCATAAAGCCACTTAGCTTCTTCCAGTAAACCATTTGCTATCATGACATCGACACGGGCATTGATACGATCATAAAGCACTTGCCGCTCATCTGTCAGTCCAACTAACAAAGGTTCTAAATCGCTGTCCTGGTTAGTCAAATCCTGACCAAATTTAGCCAACTCCAGGGCACGAATCGCACGACGGCGATTGAGTTGAGGGATTTCTAAACCTTTCTCTGCAACTTTTGCAAAGATTGTCTCATCCTCTTCTTTTTCCAATTCCTGACGATAAGCTAAGAGGGCTTCCTGATCAAGGTTACCGCCTAAATGATAGCCCTCTAATAGACTTTGCAGATAGAGGCCCGTCCCACCAACAATAATAGGCAATTTGCCCCGATTGATGATAGCATCAATGGCTGCATGAGCTTCTCTTACAAACTCAAAAGCTGAATAGGATTCCGTGACCTGGCGCACATCAATCAAATGATGGACCGCAGCCGCTTGTTCCTCTGGACTCGCCTTTGCCGTTCCAATATCCAGTTGCTGATAGACCTGTTGGCTGTCTCCAGAAATGATTTCGCCATTAAAGCGCTGGGCAAGCTGGATGCCAAGAGCTGTTTTCCCTACTGCTGTTGGTCCTGCCACCACAATAATTTTTTTCTTCATAATGTTTTTTGCTTGCTATTCTCTTCTCTTTTTTAGATAATAATACTATTATAACATATTGAAACGTAAGGCTTTTTGTCCTTATTTTCATAGAAATAGGAGAACTCTCATGTCTAAAAAATTTGATTTTGCTAAAGGCTTAGCCACTGGTGTTATCGCTACTGTTGCCACTGTTGCAGGTGCTGCTTTCGCCGTTAAGAAAACGATTATCGAGCCAGAAGAAAAGAAAGAAGCTTTCATCGAAGAAAATCGTAAAAAGGCTGCTCGTCGTCGTGTAGCACGCTAAATGCTTTAAAGCTGAGGAGAAATCCTCAGCTTTTTTGTATTCTGTGACTATTTTTTAAAAAAGAATTTAAGGTATTCAAGAAAGACACCAAGGACTATCACGCTAGCTACCAGGACTTCTCCCCATAAAAGCCACTGCCAAGCTCCAGTAAGTCCTAACACACGCATACCGTTTTTTAGAGCTGTCGCTGAAATAACTAGTGGGAAGGTGAAGGCTGAAAAGACAGGGGAAAATGGTCGTTTTAATAAACGTGGTAAAAACCAAAGGATATAGCTGTAAAAGACTTGGGATAGGATTAAAAGAATGCCCATGATCAAAGGATTCGGATTAGAAAAAGTTACCGCATAAGCCGCTGCGACCAAGGAAAAAGGGGCACAAATGGTTGCTGCGTTGGGCTTAAATGGTGCCTTTAAAGGATTCTTCTTTAGGCGTTTGAAAATGATTGGAAGAACCAAGCAGGTTGCGACAAAACCATAGATGATTGTAATTTTTCCAACGACAAATTGTCCGCTAACCGGTGACGTCAGCCCTGCGATAGCAACCCCAATGTAAAGCACCGTCCAGGAAGGAAAGACGGAATCTAACGAGAAGTTCTTGAGATACTTAAGCGAAAAAATAAGCATATGGCTG
Source organism: Streptococcus pluranimalium (assembly GCF_002953735.1). Classification (NCBI taxonomy): domain Bacteria; kingdom Bacillati; phylum Bacillota; class Bacilli; order Lactobacillales; family Streptococcaceae; genus Streptococcus; species Streptococcus pluranimalium. Next base: position 1,160,216 of record NZ_CP025536.1, read on the forward strand.
ACAATGCCAAAGAAACAAAGCAACCAAAGTGGACCGATAAGCGTTGCAATAAAAGGATTTTCTCCAAAAAAATTTTTTAAGTAAACTGTCCCTAAAAAACCAGACATGAAAAAAGTTGTAAAAACCGATGACACCAAGGGATTGCTGATCTGATTTTTCACACTTTGAGGATCAGTCATCATGCTGTAAATGAGATAGAGCAAAGTCACTAGCGCTAAGATGCCACAACTAGCCGTAAAAACCAAGGAAACATCGCTTAACAAATTTCCCAGACCCAGTAATCCTAAAACCAGACCTGCTGTTGCTAAGGGCGCCTTTTCTAGTTTCATAATACTTCCTTTTTGTTAGTTTATTCACTAATTATAACACGATATCCAACAGCAATAAATAGCAAATAACGTAAAGGGAGTGAAATTTCTCAACCTCTTTGTCCTATTTTTCCAAAGTTACCAACTCCATATCATCAACAGTCAATAATATCACCAATGTTTTCTACTTAATGTCATAATCTAGGCTAGTCATCCCCATGTAATTTGCTATCCGGTGTCTCAAGTATGACACTGCCATACTTGAGACGTCGAGTATCTGCTCAACCATACAAGAATAAAGTTTAACAATGCCAGCAGATTATGAAGAAAATTATTTCCTGCCGATTGATTTAACACATCATCAGCCTGAACGTACTTACTTAAACTTAGCGCCAAGGCTGAAACAATTAAAATCACTAAAGTACTACTAACACACGACTTTCAAATCACAAGTATACATCCATTAAGCAATATTGTTCCCTCTAAAAGTAATGTAAGTAGTTTCAGTCCGCCTAGTCTTGACTCTTGATAAGAAACATTTTAAATCAAAGATGAAGTCGCCAACATTTCCTTTTTCATATTAAAAAGATAACATTAAAACAGTTTTAAAAGTATATTGAATAATGATTTAATCAATCCATTTAGGATTGATCTATCAGAAAAATACTAAATCATAAGCAGTCATTCTATTATTACAAAATAAATACTTTAGAGTTTCCCAGAAATTAACTTTTCTATCTTCTCAAATTTTTATGTCCCAAGTAAAACAATAAAATATAAAAAGAGACTGGACATGCCAGTCTCTAAATATCTTAGATTAAGCCTTTACATATTCTGGTAAGCTTTCCCCGATTGCTTCTAAACGAGCTTGCCACTCATCACGTGTCAAACCGTTTTCTTGAACATAGCGATTACGCTCATGCGCACGACATTCTGCTGAGCAACCACGAACATATTTCGCTTCGTTCTCTTCAGAAGCAAAAATTTGTTTGTTACAGAATGGGTTTGCACAATTAACGTAACGATCACATGGTGTACCATCAAAGTGATCTTTTGAAATCACTGTTGGGTTAACATGGTTAATTGGCACTGAGATACGGTCATCAAAGACGTACATAGCACCTTCCCAAAGGTCACCCTGCACTTCTGGATCTTTACCATAAGTAGCAATTCCTCCGTGAAGTTGACCCACGTCCTTGAAGCCTTCACGAACCATCCAACCAGAGAATTTCTCACAACGAACCCCACCGGTACAGTAAACAACAACACGTTTTTCCATAAATTTTTCTTTGTTGTCGCGTACCCATTGTGGCAATTCGCGGAAATTACGGATATCTGGACGAACGGCACCTTTGAAATGACCAAGGTCATACTCGTAGTCGTTACGAGTATCCAAAACGATAGTATCTTCGTCAAGAAGAGCTTCTCTGAATTGTTTTGGATTGAGGTATTCACCAGTTGTTTCAAGTGGGTTGATATCTCTATCAAAATCGTTATCTTCTAGACCAAGGTGAACAATTTCTTTTTTATAACGAACAAACATCTTGCGAAAAGCTTGCTCTTCTTCTTCATCAATCTTGAACCATAGGTCAGCAAATCGCTCATCGCTGTGTACCCAGTCCATGTATTTTTGAGTTGTTTCATAGTCGCCAGAAACCGTACCGTTAATCCCTTCATCGGCAATCAAGATACGACCTTTAAGGCCAATTGATTTACAAAATTCCAAGTGTTTTTTAGCGTATTCTTCCGCATTTTCAATTGGAACGTACTTGTAGTACAACAAAACTCTAATTTTTTCTGACATAATAGTCTCCTTTAATCGCCTTTGCAATAGGCGTTATTCTCTTTTATTTTAACGCTCTTTTTAAGGATTTTCAAAAGATATGACTTCCAAAATCACCAAAAGAGACAAGTATGACTATCATTTGATAAACTAAAGTAAAGGAGGCAACATGACATACGAATTTTGCTTAGAATATGGAACCTATCCTTTAAAGAATGTGCTAGCTGACCTTGATGAGGGAAATGAAGCACCTGACTTTATCAAGGGAAATACAGATTTAGTGGAAAAACTAGACCGTCTCAACAACCACTTTCACCAACTCTTTCTCGTTATCGAATCTCAATTCTTCTTTGTAGGACACGATAAACCAGAACTTTTAGCATTAGTTAAAAAAGAACATTCCGAAATAGTGACAATTTTAGAAAAAGACTACCCAAATGAAACTATTAAAATAGAACGATTTTATTGGGAATAAAAAACCAGGATTTCTCCTGGTTTTTTGCGTTTATTCTTATTTGATGTATTGTGACTCAAGGCCTTCTGCTTCTAAGAATTCACGGAATGGTACCAATTCTTCAGCTTCGTATTTAGCTTTGAAGTCAGCGATTTCTTGTTCTGAGAAGAGTTTTGAATCCAAGGTCATCACTGGAGCTTCTACTGGGATTGGACGATCTTGTGTGATGCGAGCATCAATGACAATAGTACGACCAGCTTTGTTAAGCTCAACAGCTTCTTTCATAACAGCATCCATATCTTCAATGCGGTCAACACGGAATCCAACAGCACCTTGTGCTTCAGCGATTTTCACGTAATCTGGGTTAGTGAAGTCTACACCGAAGAGGTGTTTGTTTGTGTCTTCATATTTGTTTTTGATGAAGGCATATTCAGCATTTGAGAAGACAACGTTAATAACTGGAAGGTTGTATTGAACGTTAGTGATAACATCTGGGTAACACATACCGAAAGCACCATCACCCATGATGTTCCATACTTGACGATCTGGATTATCTTTCTTAGCAGCAATACCACCAGGAAGGGCAATACCCATTGTTGCGAACAATGGAGATGTACGCCACATGTTCTTAGGTGTCATGTGCAAGTGACGTGTTGATGTTTGTGTAGAGTTACCAACGTCGATTGAGTAGATAGCATCCTCATCAGCATATTTGTTGATAGCGTTGTACACTTGGTACAATTGAAGTTCGCCTTCAGTTTTACCTTCAAGCTTGTTCATGTAGTCACGCCAGTTTTGGTTGTTCTTGACAGCAGCATTCCACCATGCAGACTCTTCAACGGCATCAACACGCTCAAGAATAGCTTTAGTAGCTTCTTTAACATCACCAAGGATTGATGCATCAAGAGCATGGCGTTTACCAAGTTTGTAAGGATCGATATCAACTTGGATGAATTTTTCAGTGTTTTGGAAAGTGTTGTAAACTTCTGAGAATGGGAAGTTACAGCCGAGGAAAAGAACTGTGTCAGCTTCAAAGACAACTTCGTTAGCTGGTTTCCAACCAACACGGTAAGCTGACCCAGTAAGACCTTCAAAGTCCCACTCAAATGTTTCAAAGTTTTTACCAGTTGTGATGACTGGAGCTTTGATTTTACGTGACAATTCAGTGATGATTTCACCAGCACCACGTCCACCGAAACCTGAGTAAATTACTGGGCGTTTAGCTGAGTTAAGGATTTCAACTGCTTTGTTGATTTCCACTTCGTTCAATCCTGGAGCAACAAATGTGCGGTCGAATTCACCTGAACCATAATAAGAGTCAGCGTCGATTTCTTGGAAACCAAAGTTTACAGGAATTTCAACAACTGCTGGACCTTTTTTAGCGATAGCTGCACGAACGGCATCGTCGATAACTTTTGGCAATTGCTCAGCATAAGCAACACGTTTGTTGAATACTGCAACACCATTGTACATTGGGTTTTGGTTAAGCTCTTGGAAAGCATCCATATTGAGTTCGTTAACTGGACGCGATCCAAGGATTGCAAGCATTGGAGTTGCATCCATAGCTGCATCGTAGATACCATTGATCAAGTGAGTCGCACCTGGTCCACCAGAACCAACGCAGACACCGATAGAACCGCCAAATTTAGCTTGCATAAGGGCAGCCAATGAACCAGTTTCTTCATGACGAACTTGTAAGAAGTTAATATCTTTATCTTCTGCAAGAGCATCCATCAATGAGCTAAGAGTTCCTGAAGGGATACCATAAATAGTATCAACACCCCAAGTTTTAAGAACGTTCAGCATAGCAGCTGACGCTGTAATTTTTCCATTAGACATAAAAAGTCTCCCAATTTTTTATAATAAGTGTACGTCGAGCCTAAACTCTATTATGATTGCTGATCAGACATATTGCAAACGTTTTAGGATTTGTACGCTACTAATGATAACACCCTCTGCTTCTAAGCGCAAAAAACTTGCTCACTAGCAGTTGTCTTTCTACTTTATAACAGTTTTATAATAATTGTACTAGTACAATTATTATTCGTTAGTATGAAATGCTCAGACAAAGCCTCATATTTTTGCCTCTCTATTGAAAACGAAACAATATAAAATAAGAGTGGAACAAAAATCGGTAACTCGCAATGCTCGACTTCCCTCTCACTCATTCACTCCCACCTCCATACAGCTCAAACAGACAGGGGGAGTGACTGCTTGGGGTAGAAAATTGGGTAAAAACTTCCCTCATTCGTTAGGAATGTCAAAATTGCTGCCACAAGCTCATTAGTTAGAAAGTAGAGTTGTTTTGCAACTCATGATTTACTATCTCCAAGACTTATATGCCTTGAAACGCTCAATCACTGCTGCTTAGCCGACTGAATAAACTAAAAAGACTAGGACATTTGTCCCAGCCTCATTTCTATTTAAGTTTTTTTACTCAGCTGTTTCTGTTGACAATTAGGCACCAACTGTAGTTGTCAACAAACCATTATTGATAAGCCGTGTCACTTGAAGGGTGTATATTTTTACTAAAAATAGAAAGAAATCCCATCAAAAGTTCATAAATCACAAAAAACAATAAAAAACAATAAAAGAAGAAGGTTTCTGGCAAAATATTAATAATAGGATCTGTATAAGGGTTGAAAAGCCATGTGCTATCACCTGGAAACAAAACATGATGAAAAAGCGTAAAAAATTCGTTAAAGCCTATTGAGACCGCAAACAAGCCGATCAAGACTGGTAACATAACCGCCATAACATACATACGCTGATATAAAAATAAGGTTTTATGCCGTATGGAACGATACCAGAAATAACAGGTTGGTAACAAAGTCCCTATAAACACAAGCTGAACAAGATGAAACAAACCTTTAACATCAGAAAAATGCTTAAGACCATCTTTTGAAGAAGAAAAATCAGGCATTGCCAGCGTATGATGAAAAGGATTCATCAAATAACTTAAAAGATGATTGTAATTTCTTAAAATAGCTGATGTTGAAAGATCAACCATTTCTGGAATGTGAAGCCAAGATATAGCTAAAGGATAGGCTAGCCAAGCAATCAAAATCGTCAAAAGAATCGCTAAAGATAGGAGCCAAATAATACTAAGTAAGGTCAAAAAACACTGACTAATACGGGGATACATGTACACCTCAACTAAACTCTATTTTTTATCGTTTGAAAATCAAATCCTACCCATAAACTTACTACAAATGTCTTAAGGAAAACTTATAGATGATCAAATGACCAATCTGCTAAGGAATCCAAAACATGAGTCGGCTGAATCGGCAAGCTAGGCAACTCCTCTTTTTTAGTAAATCCAGTCAACACTAACAAGGTATCGATATCATTTTTAATTCCAGCTGTAATATCAGTTAGGTAATTGTCACCAACCATAATAGCTTCTTCTCGCTTAACCCCCAATCTATCTAAAGCCTTATTCATGATAACAGCTTCTGGTTTTCCAATAATAATTGGGGATACACGTGTCGCAGCTTCTAAAAGGGCCAAGAGGGATCCAGCTCCCGGCATAAGACCACGTTCCGTTGGGATATTAAGATCAGGATTAGTACCGATAAAGAAGGCACCCTTTTGAATGGCCAAAGTCGCTACCGCTAACTGGTCATAAGTCACTTGAGTATCTAAACCAACCACTACATAAGCAGGATTTTCTTCTTCATGGACGTAACCTGCTGCCTCAATAGCCGTTTTTAATCCTTTCTCCCCGATAACATAAGCCGTTTTACCACGTTTCATGTCATTCATATAATCCACCGTTGCCAGGGTCGCTGTGTAAATCGTCTCAAGTGGTGTCTTAACATTAAACTTAGTAGCCAACATGTCTTGAACCATCTCAGGTGTTCTGGTTGTGTTATTGGTCACCAGCATATAGGGAATCTGACGCTCTTGAAGATCAGCAATAAACTGCTCACCCGCTGGAATACGCTCATTTCCTTTATAAATCGTACCGTCTAAATCTATTAAATAACCTTTGTATGCCATGAATTCCTCATTTCTATCAGTCAAAAACCGTTTCCCAATACTTGGCCTTATAAGCCTCGTAGCACAGACGGATTTGCTTTTCAGTTGTTTTATTTTGGGACAATTCGGGAAGCTGATGAAGCTCAAAGTATTTGGCATCTAAGGTTTCAGAGTTAGCCTGAAAGGAGCCACTGATATAGTGGCAGAGCACAAAATGCTTGATAACCCGAAGCGCTGTATTAGCTTGGTTATTTTTTCGCTTATCATGCACCGCAACTAAACGCTTAACTTCTACATCAAAGCCTGTCTCTTCCTTAACTTCCTTAATGGTGTTAGACAAGATAGACTCTTGTACGTCACACCAACCTCCCGGTAATGCCCAGAGCCCATTGGCTTCTTGAACTAAAAGGATCTTATCTTCTTGAAAAATAGCCGCTCGTGTATCAATTTTAGGAGTCTGGTAACCATCCTCACTAGCAAAAAGTTCTGTAACCACTGACTTGGGAATTCCAGAAGCTGCACTCATCATTTGACTAGCAATGTCCCGAATTTCCTCGTAGCGCTCACGGTCAAAAACAGCTGGATCATAAGCCAAACCATTTTGGGCTAGGGCTTGTAAACGAACAGCCCATTCTAACCAAGCTTCTTCTTTCATATTAAGCCTCCTCGGAAACAGCTGACCACTCAATCAAAGCTTGTGCATTAATTTGCCCCTCTGTCGTAATTTGATGACGGCTGATCCTATCTTCTAAAAGCACTTCTGAGACAATGTCACGGCCATAGTGAATCTCTTTGACATACTTAAGATCGATGTGTTTTGGATAATGCGTTTTTAGAAAATCAATAGGCATGACATCATAAATCCAGTCCAAGTATTTACTATTATTAACATGCCCATTCATGTCCAAATCAAAATAGCGCACATGATAGTCCGTTTTAGCAGCATTTTCTAAGACAGGGTATTTTGGACCACGCTTGATTTTCTTGATAAATTCAGAGTCGTAAATAGCAATCAATTCTGCTGGAACAGGGGCTACTTTTCGAGTCTCAAAATCAATTAAAACAAAGGTTGTGGCGATAGTCATCATTTTCTGACCGTCCTGTCCAAAAATGTCAAAATCACGGTAACAGAACAATTTGTTATACGACCTTGCTTCTGTTTCAATAGTGATTTTCTCTGCAAATCTTGGAAGTCTTTCAATACTAATATTGTAATCTGTGATGACCCAAACTAAACCATACGTATCTAAAACATATTGATCTGACACACCTAGTTCTGCTGATTGCATGCCAGAGACTTGCAAAGCAACCGACAATAAATGTGGCAATTTAACACAATGATTCACATCTGTCTCATAAAAGGGAATCTCATAAGTTATCCTATATCGTTTTCCCATTTTTAACCTTCTTTCTAATCATCATTATCAAGAATAAATTTTTCCGCAACAGTATCTCCAAGGAAAAGACCTTTTTTGGTCATGCGAATGGTATCATCTTCATGAATCAAGAGACCATCCTTGACTAAATCGGCAACGATTTGCCCGTAACGCTCTTCAAAACCGACACCAAATTTTGCTTCAAAATGACTGATGGAAATGCCAGATTTCTTACGCAAGCCTAGGAAAAACTCTTCCTCCATCATTTCCTCTTTGCTTAGGATATCTTCACCTAGACGCGAATGCCCATGTTCCGCAATGGCTTTAAGGTAATGCTGAATTGGTCCACGATTGCGGTAGCGCACTCCATCGAGGTAACCCGAAGCACCCGCACCAACACCGTAGTATTCGACATTGTCCCAGTACATGAGATTATGACGACTTTCAAATCCTGGCTTGGTGAAATTGGAAATTTCATAATGTTCGAAGCCATTTTTTTCCAACTCATTGATGATATAGGTAAACATATCCGCTTCGATGTCTTCATTTGGTAAATGCAAGCGACCACGACGTTGCTTATTCATGAAAACTGTATGATTCTCCAAAATCAAACTGTAAAGACTGAGATGGGGAATATCTAAGGCCAAAGCTTTACGAACATTTTCCTCAACCTGTTCCATGGTCTGATTGGGTAAAGCGTATATCAAATCAATCGAAATATTAGTCAAACCAGCTGCTTTGAGGGCATCGATGCTTTCATAGATTTGAGCTTCATTATGACTACGACCTATTTGCTTGAGCTGCTTGTCAAAGAAGGTCTGAACACCTAGAGAAACGCGATTGACGGCTGATTTTTTCAAGACTTCAATCTTCTCAGGTGTTAAATCACCTGGGTTTGCTTCAATAGTAAACTCTTCCAGCATTTCCAAATTGATTTGTTTTTCAAGATTGCTCAACAAGTAATCTAATTGCTCAGCTGAGATTGCTGTCGGAGTTCCTCCCCCAATATAAAGCGTTTTTAAATCATGAATATCATAATAATTAAATTCACTGATAAGCGCTGTTAGATAATCATCAACAGGCTGATTCTTGATAAAAACTTTTGAGAAATCACAATAGTAACAAATTTGAGTGCAAAAAGGAATATGCACATAAGCTGAAGTTGGTTTCTGAGACATACTACTATCCTAGCATTTTTTAGAGTGAATATAAATGAAAGTTCAAAAAGACATAGAGAGAAAGAATAAGAGACCTATTATAGAAAGTTAACAGCTTTATCCAGTTAAAAACAATCCTAAACACGTTTTATAAAAGATTGAGACAAGCATTATCAACAAAGAATCAACACAGTTCCGTCATTAGAAAGTATCTATAATAGCTTGATACTGCTCCTTGGAAGTCAAATGAGCAGCTGCTTCTTGCGCGACGATTGCCGTAATCATGTTACTTTCATTGCCAATTAAATCCTGTAATTTTTGACTCATCTGAGCAATTTCAGTCGGTGCAAAACAATGTCTGTCAGCGATATAATCTCGACCATGAACTGTGTTATTAAAAGCCAAGATAAGCATTCGATTTTCAAAAGCTGTTCTTAAGGCAGCTAAAATTTCATTACCATGATTGATATCTAAATAAAAGGAACAAGTCTGAAAAAGATGATTAACATTAGCTTGAGAGATATTAGGATAAAGGCTGACGTTAGGGTATTTACCAAGCGCCATCAACTTAGCCGACATTTCTGTCAAAGCACCGATATGAACATGTAGCGACGGTATTTGTCTAAGTAACTCCTCAATACCTTCTAGCTGATCAGAATTGGTTAAAATAAGTGCCTCGTTAGTAAGGTGATTTTGACGTTTAAATGGATAGTGAAATCCTAAAAAACTGACTTTGTTTTGTAACGGTAGTGGCAACAAATCTAAGGCTTTCTCATAAGCTTTCTTCTTTTGAATAACGATTTTGGTAGGCCTTGGTACATCGTCATTTAGCAATAAAGTCATATTTCCAGGAATGGATTCTCCCAACTCTTCCTGCCAAAATAAAACATCATTACCAGCTAATCCTAGTTGATAGGTTGCAAGGAAGGGAGTTGATAAAGAGTTATAAAAAATACGATCGAGCTGATAGCCTGCTACCTTCAAATAATATGCCACAAATTCCGAACGACTTTTAAAAATGATAATCTTGTCAGCTGTTAAAATCACATCACCTGTTGTATGATTCTCAACAATAACTTCCTGATTATCTTTATTAAAATAAGTTGTTATGGTCGCTTGACTAGCTTGATTATAGCTTGTTTGAGAAAAGAGATACCCTTGCTTGTTATAACGATCCGTCACGCGCAATCGTCCCTTCTCATCATACCAATCCACTGCCTTGACACAGCGCAAATGTCCTGGATGAGCATAATGAATGTGCGCTCGCTTTTGATGATAATCATGAACCGCCGCATGGCTATTATTACCTGAGATTTCCCAGTATTCAGGAACTCTGATTTGATTAAAATAAAGCGGATTCGCCGGCATATCAGCAAAGCCTGTAAAATACAAATAAGGTGATGTAACGTCTTCTGGCAAAAAGCCATCATCATTAATAGCAATCGTCGGATTCTGATAGCCAGACATGATTAATGAATAGTGGAGATCCCAACTCGCCTGATTATAGGTATCAAATAGATTAATCATGTCTTATCTCCTCCATTAATTGATGCCATTTTTTCGCGACTTCCTGTTTTAAATAGGGTTGCGCCATTTCATAAGAAGCAAGATGCATTGAGGTCAGATTATTTTGCTCAAATAGAGTGATTATTTTCTCAGCAAATTGTTTAACAATCACTCCTTCATCATCGTTATCAGATTTAGGGATCAAATATCCGTTCTCCCCATCTCTAATAAAGGTCTGATTGCCATATCTCGAATCAAAGCCAATCAAAGGCAAGCCAGCACCTATAGCTTCCATCAAAGTCAAGCCAAATCCCTCGCTTTTTGAAGCTGTTAGATAAAGCTGATAGTTTGGATAAACTCTCGTTAACTCTTGATGACCTTTTAAATGAATGAAAGTTTCTGCAGAAGCCGCCTTAATAATTTCTCGTATATTAGTTTCTTGAGCACCTGCACCATAAATATCGAATTGAAGTTCAGATAGGCGTTTTTGTGCCTCAATGACAGCCTTAACTAACCAGTCAACATGTTTCTCAGTAGCTAAACGAGAAGCAGTCATCATGCTGAAAGGTCGTCTTTCCTGCAATGGTTGATGCAGTTCAGCCAAACTTCCAACAGGAATGGTAACAATTCTCGGCTGATGGTTAGTATAGGTTTTAAAATGCTCTGCTAACAATTCTTTTTGCTTATCAGTCGCCGTAATAAAAACATCCACTTTATCAGCATTCGTAAACTGATATTCATAGAAATTATTCCACAGAATATTATTGCCGGTAGACGCATTTTCACTGAAATGTTCTGCATGTACTACTACGGCTAACTTTGCCGGCTTAACATGTCTAAAAACTGCCTGACCAGTCCCTGTAGCACGGTCTAGAATCACAACATCAGATGCTGTTAACTGCAGACTTTTCAGGTAATGGGCAATTAAACTTTCCTTTGAATAGCCGATAAAATCTTTTGTACGATAAACAATCGAATCTCCATCAATGATTTCTTCTAAAGCGACTGTACCGTCCTCATTAAAAAAGCGACGTTGATAGAGGTGAGCTTTGCCATCTCTCGGGGTATAATACTCGGTAAAACTTCTAAGATAGGTAAAGAAATCTTTACGGATTAACTTCCCACGAGAAACATATTCCATCCGATGCACAATATCTTCATGTTCATTCTTCAAGTAGGCTGTCAAAAAGACATCTTGGTCAGGATAAAAATATTTAACAACTTTTTTATCGCGTTCAATCCGCTTTAAATCTCCATAAAAACTGTCCTTTAAATCTTGCAAGGTAAAGGTCGTTGGAGCTATTTTCTGATCAGAAAAATGTGTATACAGCCAATCCACTTGATCATCTGAAAAGCCAAGATTTCTCGTCAAATCACAAATATTATCTTGAGAAATAAAGTCCATGAAAACGAACTTAGCATCAATTCCCAAATCGTTAAAAGCAGTCGAGCGATAGGCTTGGGCATATTCAACACCCGAGCTAGCCCAACCAATGCCTAAATTGATATTATAAACAGTCATTCATTCTCACTTTCTTTATTCAAATCTTACACTTTAAAAGACTTTATAAGAGATCATCAATTAAGTCTGTCACATCATCGGATTCTTCGTTAGGTGTTATTTCTGTCACCTTAATTCCTGCAACAGCTCTTTCTACAAGTCCTTCAACATCGAGTCGTTCTTCATACTGTTCTACATTTTTAAGCTTAGGATTCGTCTTAGGACGATCAGGTGCAAAAATAGTACAGCAATCCTCAAACGGTTGAATAGAAATCTCAAAGGTATCAATCTTCTGAGCCAAATCAATAATTTCTAGTTTATCCATCGTTACTACCGGACGAATAACTGGAGTTGTAGTGACTGCATTAATCGCCTGCATAGATTCCAAAGTCTGACTAGCTACTTGACCAAGGCTTTCACCATTGATAATAATACGAGCATCACGTTGTTGACGAATGCGATCTGTGATACGCATCATAAAACGACGTGTTAAGGTCATCAAATAGGCTTCAGGCGCTTTTTCCTTAATCTCTTCCTGAATTTCCGTAAAAGGCACCTCGATAAATTGGATATTTCCACCAAATTTTGTTAATTTACGTGTCAAATCCTGAGCTTTTTTCAGAGCACCTGGACTAGTATATGGAGGGCTGGCAAAGTGAACAGCCTCAATATCAACCCCACGCTTTAGAGCAAGATAGCCCGCAACAGGTGAATCAATTCCACCAGACAACATGAGCATACCCTTACCAGCTGTCCCGACAGGCAGCCCCCCAGCTCCACGAATCTCCTCATGTGAAATATAAGCCGCTTCATCACGGATTTCAACTTTGAGGTTGACATCTGGTTTTTTCATTTGTGCCTTGATATTTGGGAGTACATCAAAGACTGCTCCACCAAGTGTATGGTTCAATTGTGTTGAATCTAGTTCAAACTGGTGGTCGCTGCGCTTACTTGTTACCTTGAAAGTCATGCCTTCATAATACAAATCAGTCATGATTGCTTGCACTGCTTTGGTTAAGACAACCACATCTTTTTCCACGCGATAAACAGGATTAAAGGCTTGAATTCCAAAAATTTGTTGGAGGGATTCCGCAACAGGCGTATAATCTACACCATTTAAAAAGACATGACAACGGTCACGATCTGCTGACACCTTAACCTCAGGGTAAACCGATAAAACATCCTGGATATTACGACGCAACTTGTTAATGAAACGCATGCGGTTTTTCCCTTTGGTTGATAGTTCGCCGTAACGAACCATAATTTCTGAATACTGTAAATTCATTTGACTACTTGCTATCCTTATCTAACTTTTTGAGTTTTTTCATAAACTTGCTTAAAAATGGTTAAAAATTGTTCCACTTGTCCCATATCATTATCATCATCCAGACTAACACGTACAGCTGTCTGAGCAGTCTTAGTTGGAATCCCCATTGCCATCAAGGTTCCTGCTGGTTTACCTGCTTTTGAAGAGCAGGCTGAAGTCGTTGAGATAAAAATATCATGTTCTTCAAAGGCATGGACAACCACTTCTCCACGCACTCCCTTGATACCAAAGGTAATAATGTTTGGCGCAAAGCCATCTTGACCAGAAAAGACAAGAATATCATCATGTTTTTCTAACTCACCAAGGATGATTTCCTTCATTTTGGCAATCTTGGATACAGCAACAGCCTCTTTATCCTTAACCAAACGAAGTGCCTTCGCCATAGCCGCAATTGCTGCAACATTCTCAGTTGTTGAACGTAAATCTTTTTCCTGACCACCACCTGTTAGCAAGGAACTAATTTTCTTACCAGATTTTTTGTAAAGAAATCCGACGCCACGGACAGCGTGAAATTTATGACCAGAAAAAGACGCCAGATCAACTCGGTCAGTTAAATAACTTTCCGTTGGAATTTTTCCGATCGCTTGCACCGCATCAACATGAAAGGTAAGATTAGGACGGTCTGCTAACAAATCTGAGATTTCTTGAATCGGTTGGATTGACCCTATTTCATTATTGACCGCCATAACTGAGACTAAAATCGTATCAGGACGCAATAACTCTTTCAGAGCATCAAGATCTACAAAACCACGAATATCAACTGGAGCTAGTGAAACCTCAAAGCCCTGTTGACTTAACCACTCAGCGGATTCTTTGACCGCAGGATGTTCAATAGCTGAAATGATAATATGTTTGCCAAAAGCTTGCTTTTCAAAGGCAATCCCTTTAAGCGCCCAATTATCAGCTTCTGTACCACCCGATGTAAAGAAAATCTCCTCTGCTTTCTTTCCCAAAAGATCTGCAATTTGTTTGCGGGATGCTTCTAAAATACGACTTGACTGACTTCCTAAACGGTGTAAACTAGACGGATTCCCCCAAATTTTTGTTGTCACTTCTTGATAAGTCCTAAGGACTTCGGGATAAACTTGTGTCGTTGCTGAATTATCAAAATAAATCACAAAATAGCCAACTTTCTCATTCTTTTTTAGTAAGAAGAGCCTTGGGGGACATAGACTTTTCTTCCATTTTCGACTATCTATTATAGCATAAATCCCTATCAAATAGGTTTATGGACTATTCAAAGGAATATCTTCTGGATGTTAAAAATGTATGCAAGCCTTTTCTTGTTGCCTGTACCTTTCTTGTTAAGACATAGAGTCTTTAACATCCTAAAATTCTTGCCTTAAACTATTGCTTTTCTATTGATATTATCATTGATATTATCATTGATACCGTTCTAAAACACCTATCAATTGAGCAAAGAACACTTTTATTTATATACCTCGTAATTATACATATTTTTATACTTCAGTGGCATCAGTCATCCCTTTAAGGAAATAATAAAGAGAGAAGATATAACGAATCTTCTCTCTTTTAAAAAATCAGTTTTATTTTTGACCAAATACATAAGTCAATTGTTTAGCTTCTTGTGCTGAGAATGTTCTAAAGGAAATATTTCCTAATCCAGTTACATTAGACTCTGAGATAAGGATGCTACCATCTTCTCTGACGTCTTCTACAAAGGCAACGTGACCATAAGTGGCATCAGCACCTGCCTGACCTGGCGCAAATGATACTGCTGCACCTTGCTTAGGTTCATGACTTGTTTCATAACCTAATTTCAAACGCCAGTCACCACCATTTCCCATAAATGGACTGAATGCTATACCAAATTCTTGAGCACGGTTGTAAACGTACCAAGTACATTGTCCCCATGGATAAGTAGCGGCTGTATAGCCTGATTTATCTATAGAAGCACTCAAATTGAAGCCTTCTGGAATAGAGCTTGCAATAGAACCACTAGAAATCAAGGTGTTAGCTAAAGCTGGTGCTTTAGGCGTTCCACCATGTTGGTCAATCCAACGGTCCAAATCTTCCATTACTTTGGCACGTCTTTTACCAGTACCAGAAGTATCCGTAAAGTAAACACCACCATCTTTGGCAACATCTAACTGCCCATTTGCTAGTTGACGCGCCTTGTCATCTTGACGTTTAAAAGTGTTATTTTTATTTTTAATGATACTAATCTTAGTCAGAGCTTTGATAGCTTCTTCATCATTAAAACGTTTTGCATTATCTGGATTGTTATCAAAAGCGCCATATCCAAAGGCATTTGCTTGATTATCTTTGGCAACTCCTGCTGTTCCCAAAGAACTTTCAGCAATGGCAATAGCTACAATCGCACGGACATCAAGACCACTTTCTTTTTCCCACTTCAATAAGTTTTCACCATTGAAACGATTGCTATCATAGTCTATACCTGTTGATTGTAAAAAGCCATCTAGTTGTTCAGCTGAGATCCCAAATCGTTTTGAAAGTAAGTTATGGGTGTAAGCATCTTGTCCAGACCAATGGTCAACATACTGATTAGACACGATAATAGCATCATCTAAAACAACATTACTAAAACTTTCAATTGAGGCAGTTGAAGAGGCTACAGTATTTTCAGTTGGAACACTATTAGCGACGCCTTGGTTAGTTGTCACAGCTGGTGCCTTAACTGATGGATTTACTTTAGAAGAAGTCGCGGGTACACTACTATTATTTGCTGCTGGCTTTTGATTAGCAGTATTTGATGTAGAAGATGGTTGACTAGTTTGATCTTTAGTTGAAGACTGATCAACAGCATCTTTCTTTTCATCTGTATTTGTACTTGACGTCTCAGGGGTACTAGATGCTACCGTCTCTGCAGAAGGGGCTGAAGAATCAGCTCCTGTAGAAGCCGGAGTTTCTACAAACTCACTAGCAACCGTTTGAGATCCATTATTCGCCAGTGTGACATTATCTGAAGATTGAACTGTTTCAGTTACCGACTGATCTGCGGACGCAGTTTTTTTATCATTATTTTCTTTTTTTTCTGCAGTTTTATCATTTGTAATAACAGCTGACTGCTCAGTTTGTTGCTCAGAATCCACTGTAGCATAAACTGTGCTAGTTACAGCTGCACTTTCGGAAATAATCATTCCACATAATAAAATTATAGATAAAATTTTATTTTTACTCATCTCTCTATACTAATTCCTATCATTTTATTTTTTTGTATTACTCCACAAATAGTATTATACCATATCATTATCAAATAAGTAGCATTTTTTGTTTGTCAAAATTGCTTTTATCTATAGCTACTATGTTAGGCAATGATAATGATATCATATTCTTTTTAAAAAAAGTTATTCATTTTGACATGATTTTTTTCGAATTAAATCATATAATATAATTCAAAGGAGGACATTATGTCACAACAGTATTCTCGAAAATCAAAACAAACAGGGCAAAAAGAAAAGCGTCGTCCTACTGAACATATCAAGTATGGCTTAACTGCCTTTCAAAAAACCTTAGCCTTAGTTGGTTCTATATTATCCATTATTGTAGCTTCCATTACAATCACCAACTACTTACATAGCAAAGGGACAACCAATGAAGATAAGAGTCCCTCTTCAACTATTGTCATTGAAAACAACGGCGGACAAGGAGCTTCCAATACAAGGTCGGGAAACACTACGGATACTGAAAACTCTTCAAATAGTTCTTCTGACTACCAAAGTGAAGTTATCAATCCGGATAGCTCTTCTGATACAGCTACCAACGATACTCCTGCTAGTTCAATACCTGCTACTGATACGGAGACCTCTCCAACTTCACAAGGCGATGGAACAACGGATCAGCCAGCAATAGCTCAATAATAAATAAAAAGGTTGGGGAAATCCCAGCCTTTTCGTGTTCATTAATCAAATAAGACTAAAAAATCACCATACCCAGCTGATGCCATATCTTCGTAAGGAATAAACTTCAGGGCAGCCGAATTAATACAATAGCGTAAGCCACCAGCTTCAATGGGTCCATCATTAAAAACATGACCCAGATGAGAACCAGCTTCTCGGCTTTTTACTTCAATCCGTCTCATAAAATGGGAACGGTCATCGTGATTAGTCACGCGACGATTATCAACTGGCTTGGTGAAAGCTGGCCAACCACAACCAGAATTATATTTGTCCAGTGATGAAAAGAGGACCTCGCCACTGACCACATCAACATAAATACCTTTCTCAAAAAAGTCATCGTATTCCCCTGTAAAAGCGCGTTCTGTAGCTGCATTTTGCGTAACTTCATAAGCCAAATCGCCAATACGTTGGCGTAATTCTTCTTGTGTTTCTACCATAAGATGCTCTCCTTCTTCTTTTTATCTCAAATAAACATACTAGTATCTCTCGCTTATGATTTCCAGTTTATAATTAGTAGTATTTAATACTAACACCTAGCCACAAACTCTTCCGCACCAGTTGGGTGAATAACTCAAGCAGTCAGGGATTGACTGATTGAGGTGGGAAGACATAGGATTCCCAATTTTAATGAAAGCTATTCAACCAAGTTAAAACTGACTAACTAAAACTTGTGACCATACACTTCCTACTTAGCGCATGGTTACAAACTCTTCCGCACCAGTTGGGTGAATAGCCACCGTCGCATCAAAATTTTCCTTAGTAGCTCCCATCTTGATAGCGACTGAGAAGCCTTGTACCATCTCATCAACACCGTATCCGATACCATGGAGACCGATGATTTTTTCGTTTTCTCCAAGTGTGACTAATTTCATGGTAGAGTGTTGGCGGTTATCTCCCATAGCTGTGTACATTGGCGTGAAACTTGAACGGTAAACTGTCACCTTATCTTCACCATATTTAGCAATGGCAGCTTCTTCAGACATCCCAATAGAACCGATAGCTGGGTGACTAAAGATAACCGTCGCAACATTTTCATAGTCCATTTTGGCATTGGTTTTACCATTGAAAAGGCGTTCTGATAGTTGACGACCAGCCTTGACCGCAACAGGTGTCAATTCTAACTTACCATTAACATCACCTAGGGCGTAAATACCGTCTACTGTTGTATTCTCAAATTCATCAGTTTGGATATAACCTTTTTCAGTCAGTGCAACCCCAGTTTTTTCTAAGCCAAAACCAGTTACATTTGGCTTACGTCCGATTGCCCAGATGAGGCAATCAACTGTGTAGGATTCTCCATTTTCTAAAACAAGGGTCAAAGAACCATCATCATTTTTGACAACTTCTTTTGGTACTGAGTGCGTGTGTAAGCTTGGACCGTGCTTAGCCATTTCATCAGTCAAAACAGAGATAATCTCACTATCAAAGTTACGCAAAGGACGTTCTTTACGAACAAAAAGGTGAGTATCTGATCCAAGTGCATCAAGAACACCAGCAACTTCAACAGCAATATAACCTGCTCCAACAACGGCTGTACGTTTTGGCACCTCATCAAGTTCAAAGAAGCCATCTGAGGTGATGCCGTAGTCAGCACCAGGAATTTCAGGAATAACTGCATGACCACCAGTCGCTACCAATATGTGTGGCGCAGTGTACTGCTCCCCAGATACTTCCACTGTGCGGGCATCTACAAAGGTCGCATAGTCATAGATACGCTCCACACCATTGTTATCAAAACCACGTTCGTAAGAGCCATGGATACGATCAATATAGGCTTGGCGATTGGCTTTCAAAGTCATAAAGTCAAAGTTTTTAATATCAATAGCAAAGCCATATTCTCCAGCATAACGGTTGAGGGTTTCAGCGACTTGAGCACCGTACCACATGACTTTCTTAGGCACACAGCCAACATTAACACAGGTTCCACCAACTGCATTAGCTTCAATCAATAGTGTTTTAGCACCATGCATGGCCGCACGATTAGCAGAGGCAATCCCCCCTGAGCCACCACCAATAACAATGTAATCATATTCTTTAACCATAATAACCTCTTTTATTGTTCTATCTCCTTAAAGAGTATCACAATCTAAAACTGTCCTCAACTTTCTGCTACGACAAGCAAAAAGAGCAGAAAATTCTGCTCTTTGATAGGAAAATAACAGTGAATTAAGACAAAATAGCCTTCTTTTAGGATTTTTATTTGGGATTTGAACTAATCGTTTTAAAATCGAAAATCATATAACCATTGAAGATAGATAATAGGTTTATCAACATTTTCAATTCATCTACCCTTTAAACTATATATTTAATAGCGTAATAATTCTGTAGAATCAATCTTCTCTATCTTATCAAATTGACCTTGATAAATCATATTGAATAACCACTGTAGATTAACTTTAGGTCTTTCTTGATACTGAATAATAGGGCTCATTACTTGGTTTATCAAATCATCAGACTCTTTTTTTGTTTTAACTGATGTATTGTCTTTCCATGTTTCAGTTTTTTTGTCCCACTTGGCTGTATCACGCGAAAATACAAAATTACCTGTCCGAGATGAATAAGAGTATTCATTTGAATTTGAATTAACATTATCCAATGAATATCTTAATGTTATAATTCTCTTGTCCTCGAACTCGTAGTCATATTTTACAACGTAGCCAGCGTTTTTTATTAAAATGTTATTTCCATCTAGATTAACACGTAGTCCTTTATCCTCCGGTATCCGAATATTACCCAAATACTTGATAGTCATGACCAATTCTGGGTTAGTCCCTTTCGCATGAGGCATGCGATGAGCATAATAAACAGAGTGAATAGCTATATTAAACCAGATATAAATAGCTAGAATCAACGAGCATAGCGGTAAAACAATTGTTGAAATGGTCAGAACTTTTGATTTCATGATTGATGCCGCTCCTTCAATACCTATCTCATTTTCAATAATCAGTACAAACTAGTTGAACCTTTTCTCATACCGCCAGTTAAAGAGCCACTGTAAATTGACTTTCGGTTTAGGCTGACGCTCAATAAAAGGTTCCAAAAATGAATCAATATCTCTCCAAACCGCATCCACATTGACAGATTGAAATTCTTTTTCACTAGGTTCAGTAAAAGTACCATTTTCAGTTCCAACTCCAGTAAATTTATGAGTATCTGATGAAAAATTATATCTGTTCCCATCAAAACTTCTATATTTAATTGATCCAGAAAATCTCTGTAAATACTCTTTATCAGAATAAATAATAGGTGATTCATACGTATCATAAGAGTAACCGATATCTTTTGGCTTTTCTAAAAAATCAAGTTCCTCTAAAACAAGAAAGGGAAGTGGATGTTTATCTTTGGCATGAGGCATCCGTTGGGCATAATAAACCGTGTACTTAGCGAGATTCTCTTCCACAAAAATATTCCCAATCGTGTACAGGGATGTCAGTACAAGCAAAATAATAAATAATATCTTTTTCATTTACGTTTTCTAATGTTCCCGAAAAATAAAGTCATATAACCATTGAAGATTGATAAACGGTTTAGTAACCCGTTTTAAGAGTGGTTTAATTAATTCATTGAGTTCCTTGCGAATTTTTGCTTCTTCCTTAGAAGTGAGTTGATAAGAACGATATGGGCCGTCATCAATAGATACATCACTTTCTATCATTGACATACTTTCATCAAAATAATATTTAAACTCTTTATTTTTTTCTTCTTTTAAATAATAATATCCTAACGATTCTTGACCAAAGCTACGTCCAATCACATTAGTAGTAATATTATAGCTAATAGATTTTGAGCCATCAGTTTGCAAAAAATAATTACCAAAATGTTCGTATTTTGTGTCATACATAACATCATCCAAATGGTCTACAATAATACCTGGCACCTCATCTTGACTGGTATACTTGGAATGAATCGCATAATAAGTTGAATTCAGCCAAAAATTAAAGATAATCATCCCAAGCAAAACGAATAAACTAATCAATAAAATACGTCTTTTTTTCATCTTCAACCTCCAAATTAACGCTTCCTTTTTCTACCCTTAAATACTTTTTTAACAAACCTAGTAATGGGACGAATATAAGGTTTTACTGCCCTAATAACTGGTCTAATATAAGGTTTTACTGCTCTAATAACTGGTCTAATATAAGGTTTTACTGCTCTAATGGCTGGCTTGACATAACGCTTCACCGTCTTAATAGCTGGTTTCAAACGATATGTTATCGGCTTAAGAACTGGTTTCACATAACGTTTTATCGCCTTAATCTTAACAGCCGGTTTCAAATGACGTTTTATCGGTTTAGGAGCTGGTTTCATATAACGTTTTACCACCTTAACAGCTGGTTTCAAACGATGTGTTATTTGTTTCACCTTAGTATTTTTTATTTGTTTAGCCTTACTTGGAATAGATTTAACAAAAGCTACAACCTTTGAACCAAATTTTTTTAGCAAAGATACAGCCACTATAGCCCCCAATCCAAGACTAAAACGAGCAGCTATTTGGGCCTGTTTTTCCTTTTTCTTATTAGAATCAAATTGTTTTTGATAGGTATATGCTCTATTATACTTCTTTCCATATAAATTGATAAAATTAGTAACCAAATCAGGCGATTGACTATTGGTTCTTTTTTTCAAAATATAAGCATCATTATCCGCATTTCTGTCAATTTGATCTATATTGGTATAAAAATCACCTACTAATGAATTCAACCAAAAAAATGATTCCGGAACTTGTCGTCCAAAACTAGTATCGGACATTGCTGTTTTTATCAATTCCTTCCACCATACACTTTTATAAGAGGTTGCAATAGGCATCATCATATGCGATAAATCCACCTTATAATAATTTTTGTGACTACTGTTTACTACTCTGGAGGCTTTATCATAATATTTACTTTTTTTATAATCAATAAGATTAAAATCATTAACGAGTTTCTGATCCTTTGATTGATCATAATTTATTCCAGCAATAGCATTAGCCACGGCATGATTAATCTTATCATGATTATTTTTTCCGTACTTTTTAATAGCCATTTTTTGAACATCTTTAAGGTACGAAACTAAAGCTCTAACTTCATCTCTAGAAATATTATAATCTTTAAGTTTCTTATCATATACCCCAATATTTCTTCTAAACCAATCAATCTGCTCCGAACTCAGCTGGTCAATATAATAGCTATTTGTTTTCTTAATAGATGTCTTCTTGTTAACAGGATTAAGTTTGGGTGGTAGAGAAACTATGTTAGAAGAAAAACTCTTAAGATAGTTTAACGTAGCTGGTGTTGAAAACACTGTGTTCGATGTATAGTATACCGGTATCGGTTTAGGTTTGTAAGTTACCTTATTGACTTTAACTGTCGCTACTGACGGTTTAGGGCTTACCTTAGCCCTATTTGGACTAGAGGTTGCTCGTTTAGTTGGTTTTGACGGTCTTACTACTTGTGATAGTTTGGGAATAATAACTTTAACTTGATGGTAAAAAACAATCGGTCTTAATGGTGCTACCGGCTTGGCAACAACTTTGGGAGCTAGTGGTTTCATCACGACTTTGGGAGCAACAGGAGCCTTTGGTGGGGTTAACAATCCACCACTAACTTTGACATCCGAGTTAAAGGCAAACCAGATAGCTGAACCTTTTGAATTGCCAAAATGAAAGCGAATACGTTCTGTTGATTTTCCTACAATAGCTCCAATATAGGCATTAGGATTGTCCTTATCATCCCATTCTCCAACAACATCAATTTGCTTAGTGTTTGTGAAATTAGCTGCCCTACCATTTTGCACGCTTATCGTTGAGCCATTGATCGGGAGGAATTGTCCATTATAATCACCAACATACTCCCCTTCGCCATTTAAGGAATTTAAACTAGCAAAACTCGTCAAGGCATAGTTTTCTGGAGTTGGAAGCAGTTCTTTGCCATTAGCATCAAAGAATTGTACCGTCATTTCCATATCAAAAGCAGATGATGTTTTAGCATCTTTATGATAGACATGGGTAAAAGAAGTGACTGTTGGATCACTCAGAGCTTGAAAAATAACTTGTCCGGAATAATGAGAGGTTGACACCAAGCGATACGTATATCTGACTGTTTTAATCGTATGACCTGAAAAGCTTGAGTGCTGCAAATCAGAATAATCAACGACGACAGTATCTCCAACTGCCATTAAAACACTGTTGTTTTTATGACGGCTAGTCACCGTGACTAATTTCGGACTTCCTAAAATTGTCCCTGGGTCAATCCAACCGACGTGATTCTTAATCGCCTTACTTAATTGCTCATCAGAAAGCACCTTACCAGTGATTGTTTGGACGGCATCTGGTTCTAATCTAAAAATAAGATTTTGTGCTAACACTTCTGGTAAGTAACCTGTCTTTGTCGTATGACCTTGTGCTTCTGCATAAGCCATATCATAACTAGCCGCTTCAAGATTGTAAGCTTTCATCTGTTGGTCATAAATGGCTTTTTCTTTTTGATAAGCTTGGTAAGTTGCTAGCTCTTTCTGATACTGAGACTGTTTAGCCAGGTAATCCTTATAATTTTGGTCGTTTTTCAGATACTGAGCTTTTTCAGTTTGGTATTGTTTCGTAACGGCATCGACGGTAGTCACTTGCGCTTGGTAATCCTGAGCCTTTTCACTGGCACTTGCTACTACTTCTGTCGGTGCTTCAACAACAAGGACACCTTCCGTTTGTGCTCTTGTTAAACGACTATTCAAGCTAGCATCACCACTAGTCGTAATCGGTTGACTAGAACCAATGCTACCACTAGTGGATTCAGGAGGAATTGCCGGACTAGCAACCGTTGATGATGCTGGACTAGCTGTTGTATCGGCTTGAGCCTGTACTTGAGAGGACATAAAAAAAGCGGAGCTGAAAAGGACTCCACTCACGATACGCAGTTTTTGATTTCTTTGTTCCATCCGGATTTCCTATATTTTTTTTCAATAATATTGATAATACCATGGATGTCATTTTATTGCAATCTAATATTAATTTTCTAATTTTTGTTATTTTTAGTAAAAATTAGAACTAATGCCTAAATCGCCTCTGTTCTAAATCCTCGGCTTTCAAGAACTTTCAGCATGGCATCTGCAGTGTCAAGGGCAGTAAATAGGGGAACACCTTGTTCAATAGCAGAGCTTCGGATAATCTGTCCATCCTTGTCTGTTGTGCGTTTCGTACCTACAGTGTTGATGATGGCTTGAACTTTTCCAGCGCGAACTAGGGCTGGAATATCTTGATCTTGGTTCTCACCGATTTTATTGACCAGGCGAGCATCAATACCATGTTTACTCAAGTAATCAGCCGTTCCTTGTGTTGCGAAAATACTGTACCCAATAGCCGCAAAACGTTTAGCCAATCCAAGAGCTTCTTCCTTACTATCGTCAGCAATGGTGAAGACGATATTACCGTATTCTGGCAGATGGAAATAAGACGCTTCAAAAGCCTTATAAAGAGCCTTCTCGAGGGTCACATCTGAACCCATCACTTCACCAGTTGACTTCATCTCAGGTCCCAAGAGGCTATCAACTTTAGCTAATTTGCTAAAGGAGAAAACTGGCGCTTTAACATGAACTTGTGATGATTCTGGATAGAGACCGTCCTCATATCCTAAGTCAGCCAAAGTTTCCCCTAAAATGAGACGAGTCGCCACTTGTGCCATTGGGATATTAGTGATTTTTGAAAGGAAAGGAACCGTACGGCTGGCACGAGGATTAACCTCAATAACATAAACTGTTTCATCCTTTATTACAAACTGGATGTTCATCATTCCGATACAGTTGAGGCCGATAGCCAAGCGTTTGGTGTAGTCTGCGATAGTCTCTTGAACAACTTTAGACAGTTTCTGTGGTGGGTAAACTGCCATAGAATCCCCTGAGTGAACCCCTGCTCTCTCAATATGTTCCATAATCCCTGGAATGAGGACATTTGTGCCATCTGAGATAGCATCCACTTCACACTCCTGACCAACGATATAGGAGTCCACAAGTACAGGGTGCTCTGGACTAGCTTTAACCGCTGTTCTCATGTAAGAACGTAAGTCTTCTTCATTCTCCACAATTTCCATAGCACGACCACCCAAGACATAGGACGGACGAACAAGGACAGGGAAACCGACTTTACGTGCAGCATCAACCGCTTCTTCCTCATTGGTTGCAGTATGCCCTGGCGGTTGTGGTATGTCTAATCCTTTGAGAGCTTTTTCAAAGAGGTCACGATCTTCAGCACGATCCAAATCCTCAACCTGAGTTCCTAAAATGGTAACACCGGCCTCTGACAAGCGCTCAGCCAAGTTAATAGCCGTCTGACCGCCGAACTGAACCACTACTCCCTTAGGTGCTTCCAAATCAATAACATTCATGACATCTTCAAATGTCAATGGTTCAAAGTAGAGCTTGTCCGAAACAGAGAAATCCGTCGAAACCGTTTCAGGGTTAGAATTCATGATAATAGCTTCGTAGCCAGCAGCCTGAATCGCTTTAACAGAGTGAACAGTCGCGTAATCAAACTCGACCCCTTGCCCGATACGAATTGGGCCAGAACCAAGAACTAAGACTGATTCTTTCTCTGTACGAATGGATTCATTCTCAAAAGCATAAGTTGAATAGAAATAAGGTGTCGTTGACTCAAACTCTGCAGCACAGGTATCCACCATCTTGTAAACTGGTAGAATGTTGTTGGCTAAGCGAACTTCACGAATCTCGTCATCCTGCATGCCCCAGAGTTCTGCAATTTTACGGTCGGTAAAACCATGACGCTTGGCTTCTTTCAAAAGACTGAGATCGCCGACTTTTAGGGCTAATGCTTGTTCCAATTCATAAATATGAAGTAATTTATCCAAGAAGAAGATATCAATCTTGGTCAAATCAGCAATTTCTTCAATGGAAATACCACGGCGGATGGCTTCTGATATGTAGAAGAGACGATCATCTTGGGCTTTCACAATTTTCTCAAAAAGCTGGTCATCACTAGCTTCAAATAATTCTGGCATCTCATTATGATAGACACCAATTTCCAAAGAACGACAAGCTTTTAAGAGAGACTCTTCAATGTTACGACCGATAGCCATCACTTCTCCAGTCGCCTTCATTTGCGTTCCTAAACGGCGCTCACCATGTTCAAATTTATCAAATGGAAAACGTGGAATTTTAGCCACCACATAGTCCAAGGCTGGCTCAAACATGGCATAGGTTGAACCAGTGACAGGGTTAATCATTTCATCCAAGGTCAAACCAACAGCGATTTTGGCCGCTAATTTGGCAATAGGATAACCTGTTGCCTTGGAAGCCAGGGCTGAAGAACGTGATACACGAGGATTAACTTCGATAACATAATATTTAAAACTGTGAGGATCCAGAGCAAGCTGAACGTTACAACCTCCCTCAATTTTAAGGGCACGAATAATTTTCAAACTGGCATCACGCAGCATTTGGTTCTCAACATCCGAAAGTGTTTGTGTCGGTGCAAATACAATAGAATCCCCTGTATGAATTCCAACTGGGTCAAAGTTTTCCATGTTACACACAACCAAGGCATTGTCAGCAGCGTCACGCATAACTTCGTACTCAATCTCTTTAAAGCCAGAGATTGAACGCTCAATCAAACATTGCGTTACCGGAGACAACTTGAGACCATTTTTGGCAATGGCCCGCAGCTCATTGTCATTAGAACAAATACCACCACCAGTACCACCGAGAGTAAAGGCAGGACGGACAATAACTGGGTAACCGATAGCTTCAGCAAATTCAAGAGCTTCTTCCACTGTTTCAACTATTTCAGATTCAGGGATAGGCTGTTCCAATTCCTCCATGAGTTGTTTGAACAAATCACGGTCTTCAGCTTGGTCGATCGCTGATAATTTTGTTCCTAAAAGTTCAACTCCAAGCTCTTCTAAAATTCCCGCTTTTGATAAGGACATGGCCATGTTGAGACCAGTCTGACCACCGAGAGTTGGTAGAAGAGCATCTGGGCGTTCCTTGCGAAGAATACGTGAAACAAATTCAAGCGTCAATGGTTCAATATAAACCTTATCCGCGATTTCTTTGTCAGTCATAATGGTCGCAGGGTTAGAGTTAACCAAGACAACACTATAGCCCTCTTCTTTCAAAGCAAGACAAGCCTGTGTTCCGGCATAGTCAAACTCCGCAGCCTGTCCGATAATAATGGGACCAGACCCAATCACCATAATTTTCTTAATATCAGTACGTTTTGGCATAATTCATGATACAAAGGGACATTTCGCTTGCGAAAATTTTCGTAGAAAAATAGGAGTGAAAGTGTCCAGTGGACACTTTCAGCTCTATCACCTAAAAATCATAAACGATAGGCACCTCCTCCAAGAATCTATCCCCAGACTCTTGGACTTCCCTAGAAAATTAGTCCCGTGTTCAAATCAGCAAATCAACTAACCTGAACCTGTATCCTCCCCTTTCTTTCATTTGTTACCTCACTGGATAACTTTAAATAATTCTCTAGCTCACTGTATAGGATTAAATGGATACTCCGACATGAGAAAATGATTATCCTATGACCTCATTTTCCTTAAGAGTCTTAACGACCCTGTTCCGCCTGATAGGCATCAATCATCTCTAAGAAATCATCAAAGAGATAATCAGCATCGTGTGGACCAGGTGCTGCATCAGGGTGAAATTGAACGGAGAAGGCCGGAAAATCACGGTGACGGACACCTTCAATAGACTTGTCATTAATCTCTTCATGAGTAATCATAAGGCAATCCGGTAAACTGTCACGCTTAACCGCATACCCATGGTTTTGACTCGTAAAATCAACACGACCCGAAGCAATTTCACGAACAGCATGGTTAAAACCACGATGTCCAAAGGTCATTTTATAGGTCTCAGCCCCATTAGCCAAGGCAAAGAGCTGGTGACCCATACAAATCCCAAAAATTGGAATTTTCCCTTGAATACCTCTAATCATGTCCAAGGCATGAGGCACATCTGTCGGATCTCCTGGTCCATTAGATAACATCACGCCATCTGGATTAAGACTCAAAATCTCTTCAGCTGTTGTATCGTGTGGCACGACTGTCACGTTAGCATTTCGTTTTGAAAATTCGCGTAAAATCGAGTGCTTAAGACCAAAGTCAACCAGAACAATACTTTTACCAACACCTGGTGCTGGATAAGCTGTCTTAGTAGAAACTTGTTCGATATTATTAGTCGGTAGAACCGTTGCTCGCAATTGGTCCTTCAAGTGGTCAACACTATCCCCATCATCTGCCATAGTTGCTTTCATGGTTCCATGTTGACGGATAATTTTGGTTAATGCCCTAGTATCAATGCCAGAAATGCCAGGAATATTCTTAGCTTTCAAAAATTCATCCAAGGACAATTGAGTGCGCCAGTTACTAGCACGACGAGCATGTTCAGATATGACAACCCCTTTACAAGTCGGGCTAATCGATTCGTAATCATCACGATTAATACCGTAATTTCCTACTAAAGGATAAGTAAACGTTAAAATCTGACCATTATAGGATTGGTCGGTAATAGATTCCTGATAACCAGTCATCCCAGTATTGAAGACAATTTCACCAGTCACATCAATATCGGCACCAAAGGCTTCACCTTCAAAAATGGTACCATCTTCTAAAATTAAAAGTCGTTTTCCCATATCTTTTCCTTTCGTCAAGTCCTCTCAGGAACTTGTTAACGTTTTTTCTGACGTCCGTTAAGAACTGCTTCTAAAATAGCCATCCGTACAAATACACCGTTAGACATCTGTTTAACAATGCGCGATTTTTCAGCTTCGACCAGAGCGTCAGCGATTTCCACATCACGATTGACTGGAGCAGGGTGCATGATAATAGCTGATGACTTCAACTTTTGATAACGGTCTTGGGTCAACCCAAAAAGCTGATGATAGGATTCTTTTGAAAAAGATGTCTGTCCATCATGACGCTCATGCTGAACCCTTAAGAGCATAAGCACATCTAAATCAGGCAAGATAGCATCGAGTTCCACATGTTGACCATAATCCTCGAACTCTTCAGAATACCACTCTTTAGGTCCAGCAAAGTACACTTGAGCACCTAGTCGTGTTAGCATCTGCATATTTGACTTAGCGACTCGTGAGTGAGTGATATCTCCTGCAATACATATCTTAAGCCCTTGGAAATAGCCAAATTCTTCGTAAATGGTCATCAAATCCAATAAACACTGACTAGGATGTTGTCCTGAACCGTCTCCACCATTAATAATTGCAACTGATAGCGATGGACTTTCTATCATCTCTTTATAGTAATCGACTGCTGGATGACGAATCACACAGACATCAACGCCCAAGGCATCCATGGTTAATATCGTATCGTAAAGGGTTTCCCCTTTTGTAACAGAACTACTGTCAGCATGGAAATCTATCACATCCATACCAAGCTTCTTCTCAGCCACTTCAAACGATTTATGAGTTCGTGTCGAATTTTCAAAAAAAAGATTTGCCACAAAGGTCTGACTATCCAAAGAAAATGTTGCCTGATCATTTTTAAATAGCAACCCTCTTTCCAACAAAGCCATCACTTGTTCTGTAGACAAATCTTCAATACTTACCAAATGTTGTAAACTCAGCATTTTCTCACCCTATTAATTCTTTTATTCTGTTCATGACAAGATGTCATTAACCAACTTCAAAACCTACTATTATAGAACATAGAAAATCAAAAATAAGCGATACTGATTAACAGGATTAATACTTGAGTATTACGATAAAGTCTAACAGAAAGCTTCTTTTGATTTCTAGTGATTGTTAGCTTGGATCTACAATGCTAACACTATCACGTCCATCGACTTCTGTGACTTCAACAACAATTTCTTCAATACTTGATGTTGGGATGTTTTTACCAACATAATCCGCACGAATCGGCAATTCACGGTGACCACGGTCAATCAGCACTGCTAGGCTAACACGCGCTGGACGCCCAAGGCTAACGAGGTTATCAATAGCTGCACGAATAGTACGACCTGTATAAAGGACATCATCTACCAAGATAACATCTTTATCAGTGATATCAACTGGCATTTCTGTAGTATCTTCTTCGACTTTCATGTCATCACGGAAAGGTTTGATGTCAAGTTGACCAAGAGGGATTTCCAAACCTTCAAGTTGTTGCAATCGTTCTTGAATGCGACGTGCCAAATACACTCCACGTGTCTTGATCCCTGCTAATACGATATTATCAAGATTTTTATTACGCTCAATAATTTCATAAGTAATACGGGTTACCGCACGTTTCATGGTCACTTCATCAATAATTTCCTTGGCTTTCATAATAAACATCCAACCTTTCTAATCTAAAAAAATCTCCTTGTTTCCAAGGAGATACAACAAATAGCATACAGTTAGCCTGTACGTTTTCCGGTCTCCTTGCCTGCCTCACGGGACAGGGTTAAAGGATTATTTAGTTAATTTATTCTAGCAAAAAGACTTTTGGAACGCAAGTTAAAATAAGAATTATTTAACTATTTGGCGACATTTTGCTAACGTTTTTTGAAAAATCTCTGGCAAGTCAGCTTCAAAGGTCATCAATTCACCAGTTTTAGGATGGGTAAATCCGAGTGTTCTGGCATGGAGAAATTGACCATTACCTGCTAATGTCTTACGAGGTCCATAAGTTGCATCACCAGCAATTGGATGACCGATGTAAGCCATGTGCACACGGATTTGGTGAGTACGTCCTGTTTCCAATTGCAACTCAACTAGAGTATAATCACCAAAACGTTCCAAGACATGGAAGCGTGTCAAGGCTGGTTTGCCTTTTTCTGTTACGGCTTGTTTCTTACGATCTTTATCTGAACGACCAATCGGTGCTTCAATCACACCACGATCATTTGGTAGATTGCCATGAACGAGAGCCACATACTGGCGAAGTGATTTCTTGGCTTTCAGTTCCTCAGCCAAGGCTTGATGCGCTTGATCATTTTTAGCAATCATTAGGAGCCCAGAGGTATCTTTATCAATACGATGCACGATCCCTGGACGAATCACGCCATTAATAGAAGACAAATCCTTAATATGATACATGAGGGCATTAACCAAGGTTCCGGAAGAATGGCCCGCAGAAGGATGAACTACCATTCCTTGTGGTTTGTTCACGACTGCCACATCTTCATCTTGATAGATAATATCTAAGGGAATATCTTCAGCTTTATATTCTAAGACTTCCTCTTCAGGAATCTCATAGCTGATGACATCACCCATTTTAACAGCATATTTTGCTTTCGCAGGCTTACCATTAACTAAAATAGTACCTGCCTTGATTTCTTCATTGGCTTTTTGACGTGAGAGTTCCGTTAAATCCGCCACTGCCTTATCTAAGCGGACGCCCGCTTCTTTAATGATTACTTCCATCTTCCTCTTTCCATAGGGCAATCATCAAAACGATGACCCCAATTGTTAAATAAGAATCCGCCACATTAAAAATGGCAAAATCCATAAAATCCAAATGCACCATATCAACCACATAACCCAGACGCATACGATCGATAAAGTTACCTAAGCCACCTGCAATGATTAAAAGTAATCCAGTCAGAAACCAAAGAGAACCATGAATCATTTTATGGGCATAATAAATTGCTACGCCAATTACAATACAAGTTACAAGAGCAAAAAACCACTGTTGATCTTGCAAAATGGAAAAAGCTGCCCCTCTATTTTGCAAATACGTCAAACTAAAAATACCTGGTAGAAAGGATTTGACCTCTCCCAAAGGGATGTTGTTAACAATCCAAAGCTTACTGAGCTGGTCTAAAGCTATCAATACCAGCACTAGTCCACTAAAAAGAATTTTCCGCATACAACCTCCTAAGGCTTATATTTGTCAAAATAGCTAGTCATCACTCCAATAAATGCTAGTGCTTGCGGACTTAAGTTAGCATCCTTACGTTTGACATAGACCATCTTGTTGACTAAATTATCTTCTAAAGGAACCACGGTAATCCCATTAACACTTCTGTCATCTAAGAATCCTGAGCCTGTCGCATAGGCATTAGTCCGCTCTAAAATACCATTTAAAGTAGCGCGATCTGTGACATGGTACATCACAGTGCTGTCAGATGTATCAACAAGATTTTCAGAATAATAGAGATATTCATCTCTTTCTTGAGCAAACTTAACCGTTGGCAATCCAACCAAATCAGCCATCTGAAGTGTTTCTTTAGTAGCTAGTTGGTGTGTTTTAGACAGATAGATATGCGTTCTAAACGAAATCAAATCCACCGATTCCAAGCCTAATTTTTCCATTCGCCGGAAAAGACCACTCTCATTTTGGTGATTCATATAGATGATACCAATCTGACTGAATCCCTGAGAAACCTCGTCAAGAATTTGAATCGTTGTTGCTTCAAAAATTCGGAAATCGTTAAGCTCAGGATAAGCCCTAGAAAACTCCGTCATTAAGGGTGGCAAAAAGTCATAGTGTTGACTGGCAATTGAAAACTGGTTATCCTCATCCTCTGGTTGGATAAAATGCTTCTCAAAAGAATCAAAACTTTTAACAACTTCAAGAGATTTTTCGTAAAAAGTCATCCCTTGAGCTGTCAAAACAGTCCCTGTTGTTGTTCTGGTAAAAATTTGAAACCCTAATTCAGTTTCTAAATCTTTAATTGCTACTGATAGACTAGGCTGACTCACATAGAGTTTACTGGCAGCCTCACGAAATGTGCCACTATTAGCAATAGCAACCACATAACGTAATTGTTGGATGTTCACAATAGAACTCCTTTCTTAACCTTACTAGCTTAAAGTTATATCAAGACATTTTTTAAGTGAAAATTCTCTCTAAAGTATGTCCAATGATAACTAAAAACTACCATTACTTCTATTATACAAAAAATCACAGGAAAGACCTGCAATTTAGACTACTTTTAAAACTTCTTTGACGATTTGTTGAATGGGATTCTTTGTCCTAAAATAATACCTAATAAAGCTCCCAGAAGTGTTAGGCCAAAGAAAAATAAGACGACTTTGAGGTCTGGTTCAACCATAACTCTAGTAATATAAGCCATATCTTTCCCTCGTTCTAAAAGCATTTCTTGGTAAGCCTTTGGTGCTAACCACATGAATAAAATAGGACCAGTAGTTGTTAAGGAAAATAAAATAAAGGAAAGTTTGTTTTTGATGTCTTCTTTATAATGACCTGACTTGGCTAGAAGGTCAGCCAGTAGAGCAAATCCCCAGTATGGCAGGATAGTTGCCCAAAAATGACCTGAGAATAAAAAGAAGAGCGATACGATTACTGAAGTTAAAGAAATTAAACCAAAAAAAGATTTTTTTAGCAGATATTGGAAGTAAAGAATCCCCGAAAAGACCGCAGAAAAGGCTGGGGCATAAAACATGTTACCATTTCTGTCAAAGATAAGATTCAATAGAACCCCGATTCCTAGACAGGCAAAATAAAGTAAGGCGGCAATCAAAGTACGCTTGATTGCAAAAAAAGATTGTTTTGACATAAGATTTCCTTTCACCATATCATTTTATCATAGGCAGAAGAGAAAAGATAGGTGACTATCATAGGCAAAGACAATATCCAATACCTATCCTTATTTTCTAGACCTCTATATTTTAAGACTGTTTCTGATTTTATAGGTTTCAAAATTATCACCCAAAAGAAGCTAGCATGGAGTTGATCAGCTATACGAGATAGGTTACTTCCGATTGTGAGACAAATCCTAGCTTCTCATAAAGATTTTTGGCGATGAGATTGTCGCTCTCTACTGCGATTTGAAAAGACTTATGGTCTTTTGCTATACGATCATTGATAATAAAGGATGTCAAATAACGAC
The DNA here is from genome assembly GCF_002953735.1 of Streptococcus pluranimalium. Classification (NCBI taxonomy): domain Bacteria; kingdom Bacillati; phylum Bacillota; class Bacilli; order Lactobacillales; family Streptococcaceae; genus Streptococcus; species Streptococcus pluranimalium. The sequence goes on from NZ_CP025536.1 coordinate 1,194,281, forward strand.
CAATCCCCTGATTTTGATAGTCCTTTTTAACGGCTAAGCCATAGAGTACCTGATCTCCTGACGATAAATCTACCGTACAAGAAGCCACGACGAAATCCTCTATCAATACAACATAGAGTAAACTATTTGGATCCTCAATAGCTTCTTTAGCATAAGTTCGTGTTACTTCTATAGGTTCATCAAAAACATGTGATTGAAACATTGCAGTAGCATCGATATGCTTATCATCAGCTAAAAGAATCCGTAACTCTTTTTTGTCCGGTAGCTCTATCAGCTGACGTCCTCTAGTCATCCAGAGTTCACTATCGTCAGTTTCTTTGAGATGCCAGGCATTTGCTAGGTCAGGATTGGCGCGTAGAAAATGCCTTTCAATGGAAAATGATGGTTTCCCCAAGTGATAAGGTTCAGTTGCCTCCTGATACGAACGAAAAAGTCTCTTAGCAATTCCTTGTCGTCTGTATGTTGGAGCTACCCAAATCATCAATTCTGGTTCATCTAGTGTATCAGCATAGACTGTCAAAAAACCTCTCAACTCATCTAAATCATAGGCCAAAAAGAAAGCTGGCATGTCCTGATCAACATTTAAGATATTGGTCAAAAAGGGTTCTCGAGTCAAGTGGTCATGCTTTCTGATGCTAGCAATTAACTGACGAACCTGATTTTCTTCTGTTCTTGTTAATCTATTCGTTATGGTTATCTTCATTGTTTTACCTCACTAAAGTGTAAGCCCTACAATCAACGGCTTCAACTATTTTAAAACCTTGGCTTTCATAAAACGCTTTGGTCTTGTCCGTTGTATCCGTCAAAAGATGTATTTGATAAACATTTTTGTATATCTCTAGACAGTTTTTGATTAATTGGCTTCCAATCCCCTGTCTTTGGTAACTTGGTAACACAATAATATCCTGAATAAACATAATAGAAACGCCATCTCCAACCGCCCGTAAAATCCCCACCAACTTACCACTATCATAGGCAGCTTGGACATAGAGGCTTTGTCTCAATGCTTGCTCAAGCATTTGAGGTTGAGAAGTATAATTCGTCCAGCCAACGGCTTCATATAAGGGCAGAACGTCTTCTATTCTTAATGATGCTATCACTTTATAGTTTATCATTATCATCACCCCTTCAACTCTTATTAATTAAACGCTTTAATCATAAAGCTTCAAAGACCAATTCTCATCTTCATGATAAATCATTTTTTTACTCATTCCACCATCAACTGTAATGGTCTGTCCCGTGATAAAACCTGCCTTATCCGAAGCCAAATAAAGGATCATATGAGCAATATCGTCTGGGACACCCACACGACCAACTGGATGCTGGTAGTTGTCTGCATCAGAGTGTACGCTATCACTTGTCTCAATCCAACCAGGCGCGACAGCATTTACCCGTACTTTGCCAGCAAACGACATGGCTAGAGCATGCGTCAGAGACGTAATACCTCCCTTAGCAGCTGAGTAGCTTTCCGTTTGAGCTTGACTTTGGGCATAACGCGATGACGATACATTAATGATACTTGCACCAGAAGCAAAGTGACTAGCAAACAACTGACTCAAATAAAATGGCGCCGTGACACCAACTGTTAGGGCTTTTTGGAAATCCTCAAAGCTTGCTTGATCCAGTCCAACCATGGGCGGTAGCGCATTATTGACTAAAATATCCACCTGATGATGTTTTTTCAAGACATGATCTGCAAAAGCTTCCAAGGTTTCTTTTTGACTAATATCACCGACAAAATGGTCGCCTGGGGCAATATCAATGATTTCTACTGTTGCACCAGCTTTTTTAAAAGCCTCAGCAGTCGCCTGGCCAATGCCATGAGCACCACCAGTAATAAGAACAACTTTGTTTTTAAAGGCTAAATCAGACATCTCTTCTCCTTACTTTTGAATTCCAGCATGTTCACCAGTCACAAACATGGTAAAGGAAGCTTGAGCAACTCTTTCACCTGCTTGGTTAGTAATCGTAACCTCTACAACCTTAGTCTTACGACCATTATGCAAGCAAGTCCCATCAATGGTAAGCAAATCTCCCAAGTGACCACCCTTCATATAATGAATATTAGACTGCATGGTCACAGCCTCACTTCCTAAAGATAAACAAGTCAGACCCGCAACTTGATCACACAAGGTAAACAGATAGCCACCATGAGCATTGCCGTAATAATTAAGAGACTTTTCAACAATCTTCGTTGACACAAGGATATGACCTACTTCTTCCATCAGCAAATCATAATTTTCAAACACACTAATTTCATGTAGTTTATCTAACATCTTATCTCCTCAGTAATCGTCTAAATAAAAGCTACTTGTATTATAGCACTTTCCCGTCTGATAAGCCGATTAATACTCGAAGAAAGTCAATATCTTACTAGGAAAGGAATCGCAGATAGAACTGAAGTTCATCAAGGTAAACTTGACAATGTCAGATTGTGATTTCCAATGAGTATAACACCACTAAAAGAGGTATTTGACACTAAAAGCCAAATACCTCAATAATATCACCTATAGATTAACTGTCATCAAAAACTTATTTTTCAGCCAAACCTGTAATGTAATCAAAAAAGGCATCACGATCAACATGGTAAACTAAATCTACTGGACGACCACCGTCAACCTTAATTGTTTTCCCTTTGCTTGCACCTGTCGTAAGGACATCGGACTCAACTACTTCACGTTTCACCAAATCTTCTTTACCAAACGAAGCTGTCGTTAGAACATCCCACAAGAAGTAGGTTGAATTCGTCACAAAATGTGTTAATGGTGGTACAATGGCATAACACTGACCAAGGAAATCCAATCCTTCATTTTGGCGTCCCTGAGCCCAACGGTCACGAACATCCAAAGTTAATGGCACCATACGAGTGCTTTCAAGAGCAACTAACTCAATTTTAATGTTTGAATCCCAAACACGTTTTGCGGCGTATGGATCCCAGAAAACATTCCATTCAGCTGTTCCATCATGCTCTGGTTCTTCAATATTACCATGGTCAAGGAAAGTACCACCCATCCAGTAAAGTTTACCAATCTTCTCTTCAATACGAGGTTCCAAATCAAGCGCACGTGCTAGATCAGTCAAAGGTCCTACAAAAACAAGGTCAATCTTATCTTCAGAATTCATTAAAACATGAACCAAATCTTCATGAGCTTTCAGAGGAGAGTCTTCAACTTGGAGAGGTTTATGTTCATTAAGAATAGGCAGTGCATCTACGGTAAAGGCATGCATACGCCATTCTTTCGGAAATGGGTGAACTGGACGCGAATCAGATGAAGCAACTCGCAACTGTTTATCTTTGTCAGAACCAAATTTTTGAATGATTTTCTTACTAGCTTCTACTGCCGGCAAAAGATAACAATCTGCTTCAATGACGCCGACACCAACCAGTTCAACATCTTCCATTTTTAACAAGAGGTACAAAGATACTAAATCATCAACACCACCGTCATGGTTCAAATAGACTTTACGCATATTAACTCCTAATTTTTCAGTTTATACTCTATTATAACGAAAAAACCGAACAAACTAAACTCTTTTTAAACAAAACTAGTAAAAAAACTATAAAAACCGAAAATCCTATTCCGATAATTGGTACGAACTATAAAAATCAACTTTTAATTGAATAAAACGTTCCAAATCTCCCAGAAGTTGAAAAAGCAAAGCTCGGCTTTCAAATTCTTCACGTTTTTCTGGTAATGCTCTTTCTCTGAAATGATCTCGAAACTCGTGTAATTTTGTCAATAAGGCAGTTGCTGGATTTTCTTGACTTAATTGGTCAGCTGTTCCTTCAAATAACTGTGCCAGTAGTTGACTCTCTTCACTTTTTAAGGTCAAAGATCTAATGCTTTCAGCCATCCCCTTTAAAATTTTTTCTTGTTCACGGCGCATTTCAAAATAATGAACTTGATAGTTGGTTGATTGAAAAATTTGATTGTCACTTTCGATATAAACCAATTCTAGGGCTTTCGTCAGAGTCTCCTCAAGTTTATCGATTAATTCACCCTTGTTACTACCATCTCCATTTTTTAAGAGTCTTGCAAGAGCATTTAAAATGGCTCTCAAACCTTCTTCGACTTCTAGATGATAGGCATCAATCCTTGCTTGTTTGGAAGGCATGTAAGCATTTAAGGCTAAAGCCACTCCAGTACCAATAAACAGTAAGCTAACCTCATTCATAATATGAGTTAACAAAATACTTTCTAAACTATACAAGTGAAGTATCAAGACTGTTATCGGTGGAATGCCAGATTCTAACTTCCAATGATAAGCCAAAGGAACATAAAGCATCATGTAAAGACTAATCACCCAAATATGATAACCAAAAATAGAGAATAAGACAACGGCTATAACTAGCGCCAATAAAGCGGATAACAATCGGCGCCAAGCTATGGTCAAGGTACTTTTGCGCGTATCCAAGATACTTAAAATAGCAATCACCCCAGCAGATGTCGCGAAAGCTAGACCAAATAGCTGAGCTAAAATAATGGCAATCGTAGTTGCTAAAACTAATTTTATCGTCCGTTGAAAAATCGACATAGAAACCTCATCCAAATATAATCCTATCTATTGTAGCATGAAATGAGAAGGTAAAAAAACAGAAAAGCGTTGAAGAAAACAGATTTACAGGTACGTTTTTTTACAAGGATATCTTTGTCAATATTGTTATAACCACTATAAATAATAAATATATGATGTTTTTCTTCTACAATGGCTCCTCTTAAGCAAGTACCAATACCTTTAAAACTATCGTTCATTTCGTAAAAATCTCATCATAATAATCAAGCGATATATCTTGACAAGTATATAACTAATTTTTCATAAAATCTTTTATTTTAAAATTTCTCCGTGATATTAACATCCAAGACTTATACGAGGAACATCCCCTCCTCACCCTCTACAAACAACTAAACAAGACAATCAAAAAGAAGGTCGATGAACTCACTCATGACCTTCTCATGGAACAAAAGGTTGTCCCACTCTTTAGTGTCCAAGTGCTGGACCATATCGCCCTCTCGGCAGGACACGGTTCTGGCTTCTACAACGAATACGAGACTAAGGAAGTCTTTACAGACAAAGAATACCTCTACGATGTAGCAACATGGATTGATGGGCATTCCATGGAACCTGTCTACCAAAATGGAGAGATAGCCTTAATCCGTGAAGGGGGCTTTGATTACGATGGGGCGGTTTATGCTATTTCCTGGAATGAAAAATTATACATTAAGAAGGTTTATCTTGAAAAAGACGGCTATCGCCTCGTTTCCATTAATGATTCCTATCCAGATAAATTTGTGCCTGCAGAGGACGAGCCGAGGATTGTCGGGAAAATAGTGGGAAACTTTATTCCTATAGAACAGTAAAAGCACTTGAAGAATAAATTTCTTCAAGTGCTTTTAAGTATTGTATCGATACTTCCTAGCCAACAAATAATTGATGTAGCTCTGATCGGCTAATCGGGCTGATAACAATCTGAGAATCCGTCTCTTTAGCAACTTTGCTAGATAATTGTCCCAGACCTTCTCTAAATGGCAAATCAGCAATAACAGATTCTTCATCAGAAGTTATAGCAAGTATTCTAAACTCCGTTACTTGTCTACCATCAACCTGATACAAGTTTTCAGGATACTTAGGTAACAGGATTTTGTCATCAGAATCACGGATAGGAAATACTCCTAGAGTTTCAGAACCATTTTCATAAAATGTTGGTTCAATAGCAACAGGTTTTTGAAACAAATTTTTAAACATTTAACCTCCAAAATGAACTAAATCGTAAGGGTAATACTTATTGTCTTTGAAAGAATCATCTGGGATATTCAATACTTTTACCAATGCAGCAATTTCTAATGCCCAGTAACCGAAATATAATGGTTCTTTTTCTTTATCATAGCCATAGAAATAACTACTTCTTTGACTTTTATACCAGTTCGATAACTGTTTTGAAATGATAGCTTCTCTATCATCAGGTGACTGATAAAGTTCTGCAACCCAGGGTCTAAAACGTCTGATATCTTGATAACGACTAATATCACTAATATTCTCTTTGTGCATGAGAATATCAATAACACCATGTGAAACTTCAAATTTATCAAGTAATGATAAAAACTCCTGATCATTAAATAAATCGACATCTAGTAATACTGCTAAAGCTATAAACTGAAGAGTACTCATATCAATGATATCTGAAAAGACTTCTTTGAATGCAGGTATAGATTTTATATATTCTGCCCTTATTGACTTCAAATCATCACCTTTAGAATATCTAGCCAGTAGAATTTCAAAATTTATCGTGAAAATTGCATTCTTCATCGATCTCATGACTTTTTCCTTTGAAGTATCTATCTCGGGTAATTTATTTTTATAAAATGTAAGCCTAGTATTTTGTTTATCTAAGTAATATTTGAAGTACTCACTATCTTTTATTGTATCTCTCATTACTCTGTGCCCTCCTAAGGTAAAACTTTCGATTTAACGCTTCCATCAGGCATGACACGAACTAATAAACTATCATATCCTTGAGAATTTATTACATCTGTAAGGTCAGAACCTACTGCTTTTTGTAATCTCTTATCAATCCAGCCACCACTCATCTGAGGACCATCTTGAGTTTTTCCTAATTGAGCAGTATTATACTTAGCTTCCGCTACAACATATGTATATCTATCATTGACTTATCTCCTAATCAATGAAGTTGGGGTTCCTAGAACAGTTACTCCGCAATTCTTTTTAGCAGAAACTCTATAAAATCACTTGCATAATATTCCTCATCCCTAAAGACAGGTAACTCATTATTCAAAGAATCTTGATTTTGGAAATAAAACATACCATCTTCACATTCGCAAATGACCAATTGATCAGAACTACTAAAACCTTTTTTCCTATTTAATTCATTTATATAAACAATGTCGCCACCGACAACATTGTCAAAATCTAATCCATAAATACTAAATATCTCTTCTCCATAAATTTCACCTCCCATATAATTTTTTAGCCACCATTTATATGATTCAGGAAACTTAAAACTCAACCTTTCCTCAGCTTTTTTTATCCATTCCTCAGAAATCCCTTTCCCAAACGGTGCAAAATCTACACCTTCAGTAGAAGCAATCTTTTTTTTCAAGTCATCTTTCAGCATAATTCACCTCATTTAATCAATAAAATCTTTCGCTCTGTTCTCCCAGTAACTTCCTCTCCACTTCCCAAACTCATTGCGATTGATTCCTGAAGAGATTGTATTGGGATTAATATGAATTGTCTTTGAATTTTGTTTATGGAACGTATATGTAGTCTCTGCAATCGAACTGGTTTGTCTCTGTGTAGTATGATGCAATTCAATTGATTTACCATCCGGCCCTATAGGTGTCAAACCTTTTTTCATACGATCAACATTTGTTCTACCAAAAGTATCAGTAAGATTCGGATCTATCAAATCATCTCGTTGATACACCTTGTTACCATTAAATTCTATCTCGTTTTTCCAATATTTTCTATTTTGACTGTAGTCTTGTTTAGGAGGTGATGCACTAGAAGTAGAATTTCCCGACTTCAGCTTGTTCTTGACTGATAGTTATTCCATTGCTGACCAACCCAGAATGTAATAGGTTTAATTATAATTCAAACTCTATACCATCTACTTCTATGCTATTTGTTTCTAGAAATAATACTTGGTTCCATATTTCCATAATCACGTTAACTTTGGAATTGTTTTGAGCATTCCCTTGGAATATAAGGGGAGACTCTTCATCCAATAGTTCAATAGCAGTCAATTCTAAGTACTCCATATCAGTAATAACATACTTAAAATCATCTACATCATTTAAAAAATAAGCAGTGGAGATATTTTTAAAGTTTAGAGTGTGAAAACTCTCGTTCCCTCCATCGAGTAATTTTAATTGCATGTTCAGATTATTCCTAAATAAGTCCATATTGTATTCTAAAATAGTGGCTCCCCATAAATTATTTAAATTTTCCTCTAAGTTGTGAACCATACTTCCTCCTTATGGTTTTATATATTGATTAATAATCTGTGTTATCTCAATTACTGAGTTAGGTGAAATATTAATATGAGTGCTTCCTATATCACTCGAGAACGCCCCTGTTATATCGACTGAACCTTTATTCCCTATTGAAACTTGATAATACGGAGAAGTTCTGTCACCACTCCCTTCTCCCATAAGACGTACAGTAATTTTTTGGTTTCCTTTATAAGGTATAGTTACTGTATACCCTTTTCCAGTCCGCTCTTGAGAAACACTACCTCCATATAAATTTCCGATTTCATCAGCCATGCCATGTAAATTTGAACCCACTTGCGGAGTTGATGAGTTTATTGCCTTTGCCGAATCCGTAGTTTTCTGCTGGTTGAAGTTAACTTTTGTCTGGCCATAGTACTGCTTATAGGCTTGGTTGGCAAAGGCAATATTAGTACCGATTTGAGCAATATTAGTGACACTTTTTATCCAACCATAATTATTTGCTGCCCACATTTGAGCTGGAGTAGCAATTTTCCCAGTATTTGGGTCGATTCCTGTAGCTTTCATTTTCGCGAAGTAATTATCAGTTGCTCCGTAAAAATCGGCTACTTGCTGAGCTATCTTAGCATCCTCTTTTGCCTTCAGCTCCCGGTAACGCTTCATGACAAACTGGTCTTCAAGCAATTGTTTTGGACTCCGGACAATATAGCCATAGCCAGTACCTTGATAGCTATGTTGAGCACTAATGAGACCTTTGTATTTCTTCGTCAACTCCTCATAATCCAGTTTGTTGACTTCCTTCTTAAAGGATTCGCTCACTGTGGGTTTAGTGGTACCTTTATCCTTAGCCTTAGCAGTCTTCGGATTGCACACATGCTTCAATGTCTCAGCTAAGGCTTTACCCCAGTTGCGAAAGAGATTTTTCCCTTCTCGAGTCTTAGGAGTGGATTTAAGACCCGTTGCTTGGCGGTATTCGTCACTAATCTTTTGCTGACGGCGTTGCTCGGCTTGGGCTCTAGCTTGAGCCTGTTGTTGCTGAACATAGGCATGACTAGTAGTTGGAGAGTAATAGCCTCCGCCATAACCACCTAATGGAGATGCATGATAACTTGTTCTTGACTGATAGTTATTCCATTGCTGTACAGACCAGTTCTTGACATGGTTAACTTGAGTACCAACCCAGTTAACTGCCTGACTGACCTTGTTGCTGACCCAGTTCACGGGATGGGATACTACACTCTTCACCGTATTCCACGTATTTGTTGCAACTCGCTTCACTGTATTCCAAGCGTTGCTGGCTGCCTTCTTAATGCTCTTCCAGAAGTGTCCGCTTAGGTCGGTGTAGTTGACTGGGTTATTGTGGACATAGGTGTAGCGATTCCGACTGAGTGGATCCGCCAACTCACCTTCTGTGTTGGTCTCGTAATGGTCGTACCTGAGGTCTCCTCCTGACACCAATCATTATAACAGCACAGCGTAATCCTTGTAAAGAGGATGTAATGTTTCTAAAACTTATAAATCTAGGAGATCACTCTATTGTCTACTTGTGTCATTTTTATAAACCACTTTCCCACATTCCTTGTCAGTAATAAAAATAAGAGGAGGACATCTATTCCCTCATACTCCTTACCTCGACGTGTGCTGAGAGCTTTCTTCTATACTAATAGACGAAAAGGTGGGGAAGTGATTTTAGAATGATACTGTGGAACGGAATAACAATTATTGACAAGACAGTAAACTGACTTAACTTCTTCTATCACTGGTGAGATATGCAATTCTATATAATCTAAAAATCACATTAAACTCTTCAGACCGTCATAATTAGTCAGAGGGATTTTTGATGATTTCCTTGTAAATCATTCTAAGAATACCTGCAACAGTCGCTTTGTTAAAATGAGGCTCACCAAAATGATGACTACTACCCCTCATTTTCAAGGCCACTAGCCCCTCTATTTTCTTACGATCTATCACACCATTTGCTGCACACTGATCTAAAAATGAATCACCATAAATTTTTTGATATTCGTCCAAGCCTTGTACAATCCAAAACGTATCATATAAGGAGACCTTATAGGCCTTCAACCAATCCCACATAATCTCTTGGTCCACAACATTTGGATTTTCAAGATGGCATCTTTTGCACAACAAGACAAAATTTGAAGGCCTATCTGTACCCCCTCTAGAATGAGGAATAATATGGCAACGTTCTAGCTTGGTTTTACGGGCACATCGCCAACACCTCTCTCTTGCTTCCGACCAATCAACGCTCAGTTCACTCTCGCAAACTTTATTAGTCCAATAATCTGCAATCTCGTTAATCGTTGTGCTTATTTTGGGCCGTTTAGCCATCACTGACCTCCCGAAATATTTTCCTCTAAAATATCTTGAACTGATACAGCTACAAAATGCGACTTATTAAGATGGTCAACAATATAAAAATAGACTTTCCCTTGTTGCCGCCTGCCGACTAACTGTTGAATAGCTTTCTTCATTATATTGTCTTCAACTTCAAGATAAACACTTTCACCAGGTCGCAAGGTGCTGGAATAATGTGTCGGCAGATTCTTTTCATTGTAAGTCCATTCCAATACGCCATCAAACTCAACCTGTTTACTAAAAATAATACGTTTGTATAAAGATAATCCTTCATAAAGAAGTGTTGTGGGAACCTGTCCAATATTTAGAATTTCAAAAATATGAGTTGTTTTATCAGTCTCTGAGTCATAATCCATACAATAGTAAATATAAAGGTTTGGCTTCTCAGTTCGTCTCGCCAGCCATAATGACAGAACAACCGCTCCAATTGTCCCCAAAGCTGATAGCATATCCCATAAATTACCTAAATCAAGAATAAGTTTCATTTGCTATCTTTCTAAAAAACCATAATCAATATTAAGTGCGTAAAAATAATTTTGGAATGATTCCCTGAACGAAAAAAGAATCAAGCACACTATCACCTAACAGCTCCATCTAACCAAATAACACTATTGAACTAGATTGCTTTGTCAACTTTACCTATAACTCCCAAGAATATTTAGAGTAGAATACTTCCAATTTATACATTAAACAACATCGTTCCCTTGACATATACGTATAACTTCAATAAATCCAAAAAAGTACACAATACTATAAACAATATAAATAACATCCATTTGTCCTAAGCAGCAGGGGACTTTCGAAGGAAAGGAACTCTGTTAGACTTTCTTTAAGGAGTATTAGAATTTCAGGTAACCATCAATTCTCTTCAACTTCATTGCATTCAAATTTACAATCCTCGACTCTAATGGTTGATAAATCAGCACTGCTTGGATTATCTATCTTTATCACTCGTCTTGCATGATGCATAATCAAATCATCATACAAATTTCTTGCCAACCGACCATTTGCAAAGTTCTCGTCCTTCAATGAAATTTGCTTTTCAAAATACAAGTGAATTTTCTCTTTAGCCTCATCGTCTAGAATATAATCATTGCTTTGGCATATGGATAGCAATATAGTAACCAACTCTGCAGAACGATAGTCAGCGAATTCTATGAAGGTATTGAAATGCGATTTTAATCCAGGATTTGATTCAAAAAATTTATTCATTGGCTCGGTATATCCAGCAACGATTACAATCAAATCATCTCTATAATCCTCCAAAGCTTTTGTTAATTCTGTTAAGCACTCTCTACCATAAGAATCAGAATGCTCATTTTCTGTAATGCTATAGGCTTCATCAATAAATAAAACACCACCTTTAGCTTGTTCAATGATTTTTTTAACCTTAAGTGCTGTTTGACCTTGGTACCCTGCGATAAGATCAGTTCTTGAAACTTCGACAAAATGCCCCTTTGAAAGCAAACCAATCTTCTTAAAAATTCGTCCTACAATTCTGGCGACAGTAGTTTTTCCGGTTCCTGGATTACCAGTAAATGCTAGATGTAAGGTACTCTTTGTCGTGTGAAGATTTTTTTCCTACGTAACTGTTGAACCTTTTGATATAGTATCAAATCTTGAACGTTACTCTTTACTTTTTCTAAACCAGTAAGATTATGGTTTTAGCTTCATATAATAATCCCTTTGCTCTGGATCTAGTTTTTCTATTGCCATCCGGAGGGTCACCCGGGGCATGGACTTCCCGTGTTGATCTAGAAATGCCAACAATTTCTCCCTGTCCCTCTTGCCTGCTTCTCTAATCCAGCTACCTACAGCCTTGTTGATGAGTTCATGTTCATCGTATAAGAGAATTTCAGCAATCTTAAAGGTATCCTCCACCTGTCCTTTCTTAATGAAGGCGTAGGTGCTGACAATTGCCGTTCTTCTCTCCCAGGGGTCATCAGATTCGGCAAGCTGATATAGGATTTTTCTATCCTTATCAATCAGATACTCTCCAATTATGTTATAGGCTCCCCGATCTACAAAATCCCAATTGTTAAGTTGATCATGTCTTCTTAAATAGAGATCAAAGAGTTCTTTTTTCTTCTCGGATGTAGTCTTCTTGTCCTTGGCTTGATAATCCATAATGCTTACTGCACCCATTCGGATTTCGTAGTATTTGCTTTCGAGAAGCTTTTCAATTTCTTCAATAGACATAGACTTATACTTTTTAGCGATTTTAAATACATCCCCAAATTTCACCCCAAAGGCTTGAGTCTCCTTGTCTTCTCCTTTGAAATACTTCTCGAGCTTCTTGAGCTCTTTTTCCGTCTTAAGCTCCTTTAGGGTATCGATAAAAGCCTCGGCTGTAAGCACTATATCTTGATTTTCTTGCTTCTTAACCATATCCTTTCTCTCCTTTTTTCATTTTTATTTTTATTTTTTACTCTCAGTTATAAGCTTTATTCAACTGTTCATTCTCAAGCTTCTTCATCTTTAAATCAATATCAATGACCCTTTTCACACGATCTTTGTCTTGGTCCTGAAGATATTCAAATAATACCTAAAGAAATATTTTCCAACAGCACTTGTCTATCTGAAATAGTATGTTCCCTTTTATTTGCTGGTTTCCCATTGATTGTAACACTTCTTAGCCCAAAATAGTACAGATTCCCCTCTAAAAAAATATCATAAGCTTTCATATACTGAAAAAGATTTGTATCACTTCTGGTTAACTCTTAGATACTACTCCCTTTTGAAATCTACCTAGTAATATCGTCATAACTAAAGATAACAGTAACCCTCCAAATACATAATCCCAACTAAAGAATGAGGTAGGCTTTATCATTATATTATTGAACGGATTTATTAGTCTAAGAAATGTAAAAGTCTACCGACAAGTCTTCATCAGATTCATGTGGTTTCCAAGCCACATTAAAACCATATCTCTCGCTCCAATCTAGGTGCCAATCGTCATAATATGGAACACGACTGTATTTACCAAGTGTCACTTCATCCTCTTCAGGCGATTCCTCACAGGTAATCCCAAACTCGATACCATCCAATTCCCAGGAATTTCCCCAGACATACTCATCAGAAATGACATCGACCCATCTCGCAGCATCTATCTCAAAATCAGTACATAACTTCAAAGATTGGAAAGTACTATAATTCATCTTGAAAGGCTTGATATGTATAGCACAGTCAACGTAGTATTTTTCATAGTTGGCATTTAAGAGGGTAACCTTCATTGGGATAGGAACGCCATTCAATTCCAACCACCAGTGCCCAAGTTTATTGTTCAATATATCAAAATAGTCATCTGCTACTACTGATTTTGAAAAAACATCTAATTCTAAACATCGACCTGACGTTACTAATTCAGCTGCAATTTTCTCTGCTCTCTCTTTATCAAAATCAGAATAGCGCTTAATCACATGTTTCAACTTGTTAATTGGATAAGAGATATCGTCTTGCGTAGCCTGATGTATTTTTACAACATGAGCAACTTTTTCGACATTATTGATACCTACAGGTACAACCACATAATGGTCCTCCTTGATTGATTCATCCTCACAGATATAGGAATATTCCTCACCAAACTCTGAGAAAGTGACCGATGCAACTCTATAAACTATGTCTGATGAACTTTGAACTGTAGCTTGCTTCCCTTCACTACTATCTAAATCTATCCGCTTATAAAATGTATATCGATTAGGATTCTCATCCTCGCCGAATACCATCAAACTTTGACATTTAGGGCACTGCCAAGCATAGTACGAAGCATCAGAAATATCGTAGTAATCAATTTTATTATTTTCATCAGCGGTATCTGTTATTTCTTCCCACAACTCATCCGAATATATTGAAAAAGCGTTCGGATCCGGAGCAGAATGATTATTCATCGGATACCCACATTGACAAATCCACTTACCCATATTAATACTCCCACATCTAGCATCAAATCATACTTTTTCTGTTGACCCTATTATACCACGAAACAACGCAATAAACTGCAACCTTTCGGTCACAGTCATTTACAAGTCTACCTCAGTTCCTTCTAAAAATCTGACTGTTATTTGCCCATCCTCCGAAATTGTTATACTAGTATTTGCCATCCTATCAATGCTTGCTGCTATATCATTCCATTTTAAGCAACGTTTTAAAGAACTCCTTAAGGAGAGCATTTTTACTTCTTGTTTAGAAATGAATAATAACTATTATAAACTTGTTTACACTTAGAAAAGTTAAAGAAGAACTCTACTTAAAGAAGATTATAAGCTATCGAATTAGAGGGAGGACATCTATCCCCTAATACTCCTTACCCCATGTCCCCCCTTGCGTCTACGGGAGTGAAAAGGTTCAGTGAACCTTTTCAGCCTTGTGCCTTGAAATAAAAGAGCACAAAGAGTATTCTGCTTCAGATTTCAGGATAGGTCACCTCCCCCTTCAACTGAGGTAGTCACTCTGATACTACCCCACCAAAACGTAAAAAGCCTTGTCTCCAAGGCTTTTAATAATGCTTTCGTTCAACCGTTTCTAGGCTTTTACCAGCAAACCAACTACCTCAACATGTGCTGAGAGCTTTCTTCTATACTAATAGACGAAAGGGAGTGAAAGAGATTTTTGAATTATACTGTGGAACGAAAATTATAACAAATTATTTCGTAAGCAAATCCTCTAGTTCGCCAATCAACCCCTTCTTTACAGAACCGAAATCAATACTCTGAAGTGCTGCCAAACGCCATTTAACTTTTGATTGAGCATTATAAGAATCTAACTCATCCTGAGTGAAAAAATCCAAGCTACTATATCTACGTATAGAGATAAGATTTTTATCATAATAAACTAGCATTTTAATAGGATTAGCTCGAAGTACCTCAGCTAATCCAGAATCCGCAGTTGCAAAATAATGAAGATATACAACTTCTGTATCTGCCATACAATCAAACAAAATACTTTGCTCTAATAATCTTATATGAAAAATATCCCATGCTATATTATGTATTTTATTTACTAGCTGCTTAGCCCCAATCTGCAACTTTTTAAACACTTCTTGAACCGAACTATCATTTTTCAAATACAATATTAGTAGAGGCATTTCCAACTCTAAAAATACACATAACTCCTCAAAACAATAGCGTTTAAATTCAGCTATTTTAGATTCTGTAGAAAGATTTTTTGTGTTTTTCAAAATAAATGCTTTCAATATATAACAACAAACCGCTTCATAATGTTGTATTTCTTCATCATTGTCTAGATAAGTGTGTGCATCATCCCAAATTTCTCTCATCCAAATATATTTGTCTTGCTCTAGAGCCTGAGGTACATTTGATTGAAACACATCAAATTCAACACTATCAAAATAAACATAACTTTCAATCATTTTAGCTAACAACTCCGAATTTATCGGGGTAGTATATCTTTCCATTAATGCCGTTGATATGTTATTTGTTAAACGTTTTGTTTTTATTTCATTTAAAAATTTAATCAAATTTTCCTTATCCGGTACATTTCTTCTCCGATACAAATCGTTTATATAAGTGAACACATTAAAGCCTTCATTTGAGAACCTGTCTCTATCCAATCATCTACAATCAAAACTCTTTTGTTCCTCACAATAGAACTCTTAGATATTTCAAAGCTTTTATCTTGACCTGAATAGTCGGTAAAATGTGTCGAAATAATCTCTTCTTTTGCGTATGGCAGCTTATCACCTTTTCTTACTCCAATAAACCCCACTCCAAGTTCTTTGGCTATGGCAGTGCCTAGTATCCATCCAATTGCTTCTGGGGCAGCCACATAATCTACTTTATTTTGAAAATCCAATGATAGTACTTTTACAATTTTATCAAAAACGGTTTTATGTGTAAAAATAGTTAGTAAATCATATTTTCCAATTGAGTTACGAGGTAATATACCTCTAATTTCATTTATAACATCAGTACTTTCCATACATTTACACCCCTTGCTTATGGTTAATAATCTTTGCTAATCTTTAAAAATAGTCATTTTCAACATATTTTTTATACATGTCCTCGGTATATCTTGTTATGTTCTTACCATACTCTGGATAATCAAACCCCAGTAGTTCTGCTACCTCTTTGGACACTTCCCTGAACAATTGGTGGCATATAAATAATGACTTCCAAATATTTTCATAGGAATCCATGCGATATGTAGATAATAATCTATTCCATAGATCTTCATCAATGTATTTGTTAATATACTTATAATTTTTCCCAACACTTAATGAAAATTCTGTCTTTATCCCAACCTTCCACGACATCATCCTAAGTAGTTCAAACCGTAGAATCTGGTTCAGATGATCGATTGCAAACAGTATCTCTTTGCGGCACAATCCTTTAATAACATAAGGTGTTACATTCCAAAATTCATTGCAGCAATCATCATACTCCCTTGCGCTTGGCTTTCTTACATGATAATCTATATCAGTCGGAACTATGTCCCTTTTAATTCTACAATCTTTATCAATTAGAACCTTTATTAATTTATCGCCCTTTAGGTAATTATCTAACTCTTCCAAGGGCAATAAGGTAAGATCAATTTTATTGTAATCATCAAATAGCATAAGATAGGAAAATCCCTTTTCTTCAGGTGGGAATAATTCCATATCCTCCGGCTTTTGCATCATTATTATATTCCCAAATTGATTAAGCCAGTCATCATTAGATATAAACGGTTCTATATCACTTACAAAATATGTAATATCATAATCCTGAAATTCATCTTTAGGTATATTAATATTTGCGCGTGACCCCTCAAGGGTCACAATTCGAATACGTTCATCCTGTTCTGCTAAAGAAAGTACTAAATCCATCATTTCTTTTTCTGATCTCATTTACATACTCCTCGTTTATTTTTTCTATATTATTACATCTTCTTTTTTGCCGACACAATCAGCATCATTGGGCGTCGCATTTCATCCGCCATCCCCGGAATATCCATCATGTTCTCTGGCGGCTGTGGCTCCACAATCTGATTTATTATAAAACTATTTGAAAGCAGTGTATTTAGATATGTGGTCAGTGTTCTATGATATTTTGTAACCTTTTCTTCCAAAAACATAGCTGTCCGTTTGCCCTCATAATAATAATTGTCCACCGGGAAATGCAGTATTTCTCCTTTTTCGTTATAATACCAGTCTTGTGTTCCATGAGCAGTAAAAACAGGATGTTCAACTGTAAAAACTAAATTGCCACCAGCCTTCAGCATCCTATATATCTTTTTTATTAAATTCTCATAGTCTGCTACATAATGAAACGCAAGCGAACTTAGTATTACATCAAAGCTCTCCTCTGGGAAATCCACATCTTCTATGGCACAGCATTCATATTCAATCTGTGGAAAATGGGTTTTTCCTTTTGCTACTTCGAGCATTTTATGAGAAATATCAACACCTACTACAGAGGAAGCACCGTTTTCCATCGCATATATACAGTGCCATCCATAGCCGCATCCTAAATCAAGCACACGCTTACCCTTAAAATCAGGTAGCATCTTTTTCAAAGTCTCCCATTCTCCCGCACCAGCCAGTCCTTTCTGCGAGCGACTCATTTGACTGTATTTTTGAAAAAATATATTATCATCATATTTGTTTTCTTTCATCTGAACTCTCCTCGTTTAAAAAGTTATTTATCTCCGATACAATTTCATTCACTTCATTATAAAGCTTCTCGGTCATGTCGTAGCATTCAAAAAGTGAGATACCGAGTACTTCAAAAATATGATTTACCTTCTCGGTATATTTTTCAGGTTTATGTTCAAAAGTTTCAAGCAGTTTTATAGCTTTCTTTTCGTTGATACAATAAGCATTATTACATGCAAATAACACTTGATTTAAACATGAAACTATACGAAAAACATGACCCGCAATATAATATTTATCGTCTGTTCCCGAATTTGCTTTTACAAACATTAAAGAGAACCCTGCTTCAAACATAAAAAAGTTAACTAAACTTTTCTGCAAAGCATTGGGATAAGTTTCTGCCTGTTTTTTTAATTCGCATAAGCTTTCATTCTTAGCATATTGTATCTTGCTGATCGCCAATTCTCCACGATACATAGCACTTATATAACCATGGGGATGCCCAGTCTGATAATTGGCAGTAACAATTCCTTGCTCTGTATCTTTGATTATTTGTTCCACCCGTTTTATATCACGTAAAATCAAGTCAACATGATACCCGTTTATAACTAACCATCCGCCGCCATTAATCCAATCACCCCACGCTCCGGGAGGTACAACAAGGTCATTTCTATTCTCATCATCCAATTCTGTAGCAATTTGATTAATCGCTGTCAGGTCAAATGATTCTGAATTGTAATAGATTCCTATATCTATATCAGAAGTCTCTGTATGGGTGCCTCTTGCCCGTGAACCCCCTAATACAATGCCTCCTATGCAAGGCAAAGAAGATAATTTCTCTGTTACAATTTGAATTACATTGTCTACCATACGAACACACCCCTTTTATCGATTAAAGACAAAATATTTTTTCTTTTGAATTGTAATATTCATACTTCTTCCTCCTCTTACACTGAGTGATAATTGCACTCGTGATACTAATGTGAATGGTTTCCCGTTTCTTACCTCTGAAGGAGTAAATCCATGAAAATTCTTAAAAGCTGTTCCAAACGAATCCGATGACTCATATCCGAATTTGAAGGCAACATCAATAATCTTTTCGTCCGTATCTCTTAAAATAACTGCTGCTTCCGTCAATCTTCTGCTTCTTAAATATTCTGAGAGCGTTGTTTCGGTCAGAATAGAAAACAAGCGACTAAACATCGAATACGAATATCCGGATAGCTGTGCTACTTTCTTTTCGTCAATTTCATCATCAAGAACTGTTTCAAGATAATCAATCGTATTGTTAAACGACTTGATAATATTCACTTCGATCCCCCTTTTCTTTCGGTTTATTTTAGTATAGAGGAAGATTTCTTTTCCTACCCTACAATATCCGTACAAGTTTTATAGGTTTTATCTCTTAGAAACTTATAGTTTGCTAAGTTCGATAAACTTAGATTTTTCATAGTCCTATTTCAGCGTAAATTTTCTCTATGAATGGTGCTTTATAAGCAATATAATATTTCGTCGTTCATCACTGTTTTATTCATTATTTATCATCCTAACTGTAAAATTTTGCCGATAACGATTTGATACTGTTCATTCATCATTTTACCACAAAAACGCAAAAAAGGCTGTAACCACAATGGTTTCCCAGTGTAGTTACAGCCTTTCGTTTGATTTATAAATCTACCTCAGTTCCTTCCAGGAAACAAACGGTTATTTCACCATCAAGTCCTATCCTGATATGGTCTAGCACTCGACACATGTCTGAAGGGTTGAAGTCAATCTGCTCCTGCCTAAGCAGGTCACTCAATGCCATGCTGTAGTGCTTATCCAGTAGGCGATTCTCTGCTAAGATTTTCTCCCACTTGCCATCAAGCAAATCAATGTTCTCGCTTAGTAGCTCTAATGCCTGTAGAAAAATCTGCTCGAGTGTCGCCTCATCCAAATGGCTACTGTAACACCCTTCAACACCCTTTATGCGATAGCGGTTGTTACATTGCCAAACTTTACGTTTCCCTCGGCTGGTTGCCCAATTCTTCCGTCCAAAGGCTGACCCGCAGGCTCCGCAGAACACCTTGGTGGTAAAGGGGTTGTCCTCACTCTGCATGATATAGGACTTGAGCTGATGCTCTTCTCGGTAGGTTTTACGCCTGGCGATTTCTAATTGAACAGTCTCCCAAGTTTCCTCATCAATAATACCCTCATGGCTATCTTCCACATAGTATTGGTTTACCTGTCCATCATTTTGAATCCGTTTCTTGGTCAAAAAATCAACGGTATAGGTCTTCTGGAGTAAGGCATCACCTTTGTACTTTTCGTTCTGAAGCATCTTGAGAATGGCTCCTGGACACCAGTTTGCCTTGCCTGACCAACCCTTGACGCCTTCCTTGTTGAAATACCTTGCAATAAGCTCTGGACTGTAGCCATCCATATACAACTCATAGATATCCCTTACCACCTGGGCTTGTTCTGGGTTGATGATGAGTTTACCCTCTTCATCCTTGTCGTAACCCATGAACTTTGTCGCATTGACTTGCACTTCTCCTCGCTCGAACCGTTTTCTAATCCCCCAGGTCGCATTCTCTGAAATGGAGCGTGATTCATCCTGTGCTAAGGAGGACAAAATGGTAAGAAGCACTTCGCCCTTGGCGTCCAAGCTATCGATGTTCTCCTTTTCAAAGGTGACCCCAATCCCAAGCTCCTTGAGTTCACGGACATACTTGATACAGTCCAAGGTGTTTCTCGCAAATCGAGAAATAGACTTGACTAGGATGCGGTCAATTTTGCCTTCCCTGCAGTCTGCTATCATACGGTTAAACCCCTCACGCTTCTTGGTATTGGTTCCTGAAATCCCCTCGTCGGTGTAAATATCTACCAAGTCATAGTCATCTTGCTGGGCGATATAATCTTGGTAATGTTGCACCTGGTTCTCATAACTTGATAGCTGTTCGTCTTGGTCGGTGGACACTCGACAATAGGCGGCCACCCTCAACTTGGGTTTGAGTTGGTGTGTTGTCTCCACCTGCACCTTCTTGGCAGGTATAAGTGTAATCTGCTTTGCCACGGTCGTTCTCCTTCTTTTTGATGGTGTATTGTTTTGTTAAGTCCAGTTTCCAACTATCCAATAAGGACTCTTTGATTTTAATACCTTCGCAGGTTGACTTCCCCTGTTTAAGATAAGTCGCACACATCCAAGTGGGGGTGCGATAGGGAAGCTGTCGGCGTAGGCTTTTCTTACAGTAAGGGCAGAAGAGCTTTCCTGTATAGGGATAGCGTTTGGCATAATCCGCTGGGTTTGTTGTCCCATTTCGCCTCTGTCGGCACTCCTGGGCTTGTTGCCACAATTCTTTGGAAACAATAGCTGGGTGGTGGTCTTCCATGTAATAGCTATCCACCTGTCCTTGATTCAGTTGCGATTGGTGACCAAGGGACGGGGTATAGAATTTTTGAAAGTGCCAATCCCCCTTATACTTTTCGTTACTTAATAAATTTCGGATGGTGCTTTCGTGCCACTGACGATTGGTTACTGTAGGAACCTTGTTGGCATTTAGTTCTTTGGCAATACGATTTGCCCCTTTTCCTGAAACATAAGATTCAAAAATATATCTTACAATCTCAGCTTCTTCTTGGTTGATAACCAACTGCCCATCTTCGACATCATAGCCCAAGAACCGTTTGGCATTAATATGGAATTCACCTCGTTGGAACTTCTTCTGATAGCCCCATCTCACGTTAAAACTGTGGCTGGTTAACTCCTCCTCCGCATAGGAAGCTAGAACTGTTAACATGACCTCTCCTTCTGAAGAGAGAGTATGGATGTTTTGCTCTTCGAAGAAGATGTCTACTCCCAAGAGTTTCAACTCACGGCTGACACTCAGAATGGTTTCCGTGTTTCGTGCAAATCGACTAATGGACTTGGTATGAATAAAGTCAATCCTACCTTGCCGACAAAGCTCCAACATCCGTTGAAATTCTGGTCGAGCTGTTTTCTTACCTGAAATCCCCCTATCCATAAACACACCAATAAAATCGACATCGCTTCTTTCCTTGTAGTGATTGTGATAGTAGGCGATTTGGTTCTCAAACGAGGCTAGTTGTTCTTCTTCCATACTCGATACTCGAACGTAGGCACAAACCCGTAATCGCTTCGGTTTCCTTGTTTTAGATTCAATTTTTCGAACCGTCATCTGTTTTCCTCCTACCACTATATATCACTCTAAAACCTTTATTTATCAAGTCATAAGGGCTTAAATATAAGTAAAAAGATGCCGTTTTTGAGCTATTCAAACGGCATCTTTATTTCAAAAATAAGGTGCGATTAAACCAACTTTAAAACCTGCCCAACCTTGATACGATTAGGGTCAGGAATGCTGTTAATGCGTGCCAGGTCTTGGTAAGTCGTCTTAAAACGCTTGGCAATGCTTGATAAAGTGTCGCCTTTTTGAACGGTATAGGTTTGTTCACTATGACCGACAGTTGAAGGTGCTAAATCTTGCTCCAATACCCAAGAGTTAATTCCTTCTAAAAGATACGCCTGCTTGCTCTTAGATTGATTCACTGCCTTTACCTTAAGGACTTTGTAGACCTTCCCCTTCACAAAACCTTTCATTGGCTGTCCTGTTTGATAATGCGTCGCATGCTTCTCCACCCGAACACTATCCCCAAGGTGATAGCGAGCACCAGACTGGGAGCCTGAACTGGGGAAACTGGGAATGGCAGACACCTGACCTGTAATAGCCTGTACAAACTCCTTGGCCAGAACCCGCTTATGTGCCTCGTAAATGGCCATGTCCGCATTGTTATCGATAAAGGCAATCTCCACCAATCGGTAGTTGTAGCCTTTGCTGGCGGCGACGTTGGCATTATAGAGCCAATCCACCTTCTTAATGCCTCGATTAGTGAAGCGACTAGAAAGAGCTGCTAAAAGTTTCTGGTCCAAAGCATCAGGTTGATAGCCTGCATAAATCAAAATTTCAGTTCCACGAGCCTGGCCATTAAAGGCATTGAAATGAAGCTCTGTAATGGAGTCATATCCCTTGCCAATGCTACCTAAGCTCCGATAATCATAGACATTTTGGTCTGTGATATAGTCAATCTGATTACCTGAATAGATTGCCATCAACTGAGCGAACTCACGCACCTTGTCCGCTTCTGTAATCCCTAACGAACGATTGACCGCTCCTGGATCATATCCAGACTGACCCTTACCGTGTCCACAAATCACTAAATGTTTACCCATTTTCTTTTCTCCTTTTTGTTTTGTAATTGCTTTGTCCCAGTCATTGAGACGGTGTTGTTCAATAATCCCTATCAACTTCTCGGCATAGTTGGGATCTGTCGCATACCCTGCAGCTTGTAAAGCTAAACATGCCTTGCGATAAGCCTTCTCCCCAATGACTGCCGCATAGTTCCTACGTCGCCAGTCGGTCGACGAGAAAAAGACCGCATGATCCATAATGGACTCTGCCCATGAATCATATTTCCGAAAGGCTGCGACCTCAGTCCCCATTTTCCCTTGACGAAACTCCTGAGTAGGTAGCCGGACAACCTTCCCCTTCCAATCCTCACTAGCCTTAATGCCAAAGAGGTTATGGTTTGGGTATTGGGCAAGAGTTGACTGACCCCAACCACTTTCTAAAACGGCTTGTGCAGCTGAGACAGAAGGTAAAATCCCCTGTTCCCATCCTGCCAAACAGTCTTCTTTAATCTGGTCTAAAAAATTCATTTGTCACAGTCCTCCTTAAATTGCTTGAGTATAATTTTCAACTGCCTTGGGATAGGCAAGCCAATCCTTACCGTATTCTCTAAAATGGATAAGCCCTCGTTACTCAAATAGAAGAAAATGATTGCTGTTCTTATGCTGGTTCCAGTCTGTATGAGACGAGTATCAATGATATGTCCAACAGCAACCAGGAAAAATAAGACAATCTTCTTGAAGATGCCCTTAAAGCCAATCCTACTGGATAGCTTTTTTTCAACAACAGCTGCCATAAGTCCTGTCATATAATCGATGCACACAAAGACCACTAAGGCAAAGACGAAGCCATCGACCTTGCCAAAGACTTGGCCAATTAGCCCTCCAATAGTGGAAAACAACAGTTGATTAACGGTCATAATTGATTTCATCATTTACCTCACTTCCAAAGATGTCAATGGGCGTTCCCAAATCGGCTCACCGGTTTCAGTAAACCGCATCAAGTAGAAACACTTCTCATTTAAGAGAGAAATGTCCAACTGCGGGACGGCCCCTTGCCACTGGGTGCTAGTCTTCATTGTCTCTATCGACACCCATTGGCGACGGCCTTCCACCCAAATGGGGCGTTGTTCTGTGACCTTGTAAAAGTAAAAATCAAGGTCACCCTTGACACAACGAATAAACTCCCCATAGGTGTTCATATAAGCTAAGGCTGTTGCCAAATCAAAAGGCTCATTTACCTGAGCCTGCTCAAAACTATCCTGAATGATTTCTTTAGTCATCGTGGTTTCCTCCTGTCTGTGGTTGTGTTGCTCCTTCAAGTAAGGCTTCAAGCTCTGCAACCTTTGCGCCTAATGCCTGATTGATTTCTTGACTTTCTGCCAATTGAATGGCTAAAATTTGCTTAGTCGTCAACTCATCTGCCAACTTTGCGGTCAAGTCAGAAATGGTTAAGCGAAGAGCTTGGATGAGTAATTGGTCGTTCATATCGTTCTCCTTATAAATCTTTCATGTGGTTGTTGTATTCGTTAATAACGGCTCGTCGCATATCCATATTATTAGGATCCCAGCCGATATTATTCCAATGAATCCAGCACCTTGCCAGTGCTCTGACAGCTCCGACAAGATAGTTCATATCAATCATGCTGCCGATGGTGGTTGGGGTAAACTTGAACCCTCGGCCTAGTGAAAAATCATCTTTCAAGATAATACTATCACCGTAGAATTCTGCCTGGTCAACCGTGGCCGTATGAGCTGTCCCTCTTGCCCCACGGAAGAACCTTGCTCCACAAAAACGTCCTGATGAGGCAGAATTAATACCATCTCCAGATGAAGTTACCCCAATAGAGGCATAAAGACTTCCAACCCCTCCATCACTTGATGACGTCACATCATTGAAATGGACAAAAGCTGTGTGCGTTCCTTTGCGTCTCACCAATGCATTATTGGAGGAATTAAATGTTACCGTCGCATCACTATTAAAGGTGATGTTTGCCTGGTTGAGGTTGATGCTCATAGCGTTGTTTAAGGCAGTCAGGACACCTCCAGAAATCTTATTGGCTGACAGGGTAACTGCCTGGACTTGGGTAATAAATGCGTTCTTCGCAAAGAGTTGCTTCAAATAGGCTTCATTAGCCATGAGCTTATTAAAGAAGGCCTGATCTACTTTCAGCTTATCTGCCGTGACAGCTTCTGCCGCAAGAATAACTGATGTGATAGAACCTGCCGTAATCTTCCCACCATGAAGGCTTTCAATCATGGCGTTCTTGATTACCCCATTGTCAATAAGGGTCTGCCCATTCAAGTGAATCAAGCGTCCTTGGATTTTCACGCCACCGGTATTGACATTTAGTTGGCTCAATACTGTCCCACTATCAGACAGATATTTAACTGCCCAAGAATCAGAAAGTTGTTGCACCTTAGTGGTCGCAGTGGTTAGAGGATTTTTGACCTCAGTTTGAAATAGGGAACTCGTCATGACTTGACGAGCCATATTGGTCGTCACATCTCCCTCCGTTCGACCCAAGATCCGCTCGTACAATTGAGCTGTCTCTTTCACCCGGTTAAAATCCGTAGCTAGTGTCAAATCACTCGGATGTGGAGACCAAGCTGTTGGTTCAAGTTCACTTTCCACTACTAGGTACCATTCCACATCAGCTGTGCCACTTCGATCTCCTCCACTGGGTGACCAATAAGAGGAAATAGAAAAGACACCTGTTGTTCGAGGTGTCACCTTTATGCTCTTGGTTTCATAACTTGTAGTCGTAAACTCAAGTCGATAACTTTCTGTCCAGCCCGTGCTGAACAAAAAGATAATAGTTTTCTTGTCGTTCGTTCCACCTGTCTTTTTGGCACGAGCAGTAAAATAGTAAGTTTTTCCTGCTTCAAGCGTTACCTGTCTTGTCCCAAAACCATAATTACTGGAGGATTCATTAAGCCTAGAATTTAAGACCAGATTAACCGAACTTGTCTTGGTCGGGATCAGATTCCTCGTCTCAGTCAAGCCTCGTTCAATCGCTTGAGCTGTTTCACGCTTGTAGTTGTCAAAGGTGGTCGATGGAACATAACCAGAAAGAGCACTCGACGTCAGATAACCCCGTCCAGTGATGTTACTGTCGACTTGAGCCTTGGTTTGATACCCCTTGCCTGCGATGTTACTATCAACCTGGGATTTGGTCTGGTAACCCTTACCTGTGACAAGACTCTCCACCTGGCTACTGGTCAAGCGTTGACTAATCAAACCTGCTTGCTGGGTGAGCGTTGTCTCGGCAGTTGTCAACCGCCCAGTAAGGCCACTCACTTCTGTCTTAGTTGCTAAGAGCTTAATCCCTTCCTTGGTCTGGTCATAGCTCGTCTTAAGGCTTGTTAACCCACCATCAACTGTTCGAACTTGGCCAGAGAGTTCAGCCAAGTTACGACTAATTGTCTGTTGGTAATCAGCCATCTCCGTTTTAATATCTACCTCTGAAGGCGACCAATCTTTGTTATGATGACCCTGATAAACGGCTGGAGAGTTAACCTCCACCCATCTCTCTTGACTAGGGTTATCCCCTGCAAGGCTACCTAAAACAACTATCGGTTTATCATAGCATCCTTGCTTAAAGGTGTAACGAATCCAATACCTCAACCAACCATCCGTTATAGGAAATGTAACTAAACCATCACTCGTTTCTGACCGGTGACCAGTAGAGGTTTCAGCCGTTTTAACTATCTGACGGTTATCTAAAAGCTGGCATCTGATAACTTGTCCACGAGTAGAAGCCTTAGCATAAAAGGAAACTATCAATTCCTTATCCCCGTATAGAGCAATGGTAGTCGCACGCCTGTAGCCTTCGATAACAGAGGTACTGTTGGCAGGCTGAAGTACTTGCTTAACCGCTCGACCAAACATGGTTGCCAAACTCCCATTCGTGTTTCGTTTAGGAGTTTGGTCACTCATCTTCTCAGTATCAGACAAGAGGTTTCGATCACCCACCCAGATGTTTTTAAGGCTCAGTTTCGTGCCATTCAAGTCTTGTTCCAAGGTCTGAACTTGTTGGCTCAACCCTGCTTTTGTACGATCCAGTTGAGTGACTGTTGTTCTCAATCCACCAGCGTCCGTTTGAAGTTGTGTCACCTCCCTCACAAGACCAGTCAATTGGTTACCCTTAGCTAAAAGGTCACGTTTGGCATCATCAAGGCTTCGATTCAAATCAGAGACACTCTCCTTAGTGGCCAAACTCACCAGTTGTCTCACCAATTCCTGCCTAACGCTATCAGCCGCCTCTTTGGCAGCTGTCGCAAGTGAAGTGGACACTCCGACTTGTTGGAGGAGCTGATTGGCTCTGGTCTCTGAGGCCACGACTTGCCGAGATAAGTCTTGCGCTTGGTCTTCCACTTGAGCAATTTTCTGGATTATTTCAGCCTTAACGACTTCTGCCCTACTCTTTGCGAGGTCAATCCCTGATTCTAAGGCCTCCTTTTCTTTTGCAAAAGTCGCCTCAAAGGCTCGATTGGCATTTTCCACAGCTTCCTTAATGGCTAGTTCTTGAGCAGTATCTGCTGCACTAAGCACCTCTTTCGCAAAACTGGACAGTGGACTGGACAGCGATGACCCACCAACAGAAGCCTTATCGTCAAAAGTTAAGGAAATATACTGCTTGGTTAAAGCATTATACTCATAGCCAATGGCCTGTTTGGATAAATCCACTCGATGTTTCCGACTCTTGATGTGAACCCTGTCGCCCAAATGAACGACTTGGCCATCAAGTTCGTAAGCTTCAATGGTAATGGCATCGCTTGGTTTATCAATGTTCTCATACCTAAACTTAGCCTCACCCCATTGTCGAAGCTCATCAAGCGTCTTGAGATTGTTATTCTCAAACTCTGCTTCTTGGATATAAGGGTAGTGGTTAATAAATGGGCTATCTAAGGTCAGAGAGAGAACACGTTCATCATCTCCCTCCTTGATAGTTGAGCGAAGATGAAGTCGAGTAATAACTGACTGACTCCCCTGTTTTCGCTCATACCGCTTCAAATTCTTATGGGTGGAGATGACAACACCTCGGTCTTCTCCACGTCTTGCCTTAATGGCTAAGGAAAAGTTATCCCGAACCAGCTCACCTTCCCAAGTATCAACAAGTGAGTGTTTACCATCCATCAAAACGGAATAAAGGGTCTCTGCTTTATCCGTGTTAAAGGTATGGAGACTAGAAATATCACTCGACAAAGAGAAAGGGGCCAAAGAGGTCTTACTCTGTGCGACAACTTGACTGAGTGCCGTCTGACAACCGACTTGGACAAGAGCAAGTGGTTTGATAGAGCGTCTCATGATATCATCTGTGATGTGATAAGCCACAACCTCTACTGCATCATCACCTTCTACCACCTCTCGAATACGAAAGAGTTGTTGACCCAATAATGGAACTGGTGACTTGATGATCTTGTCTGTTTCGAGTAATTGATAGACCTGAGTATCTGACAAGGGATAGGACATGGTCAGTTTGAAATCACCGTTTAGGGTTTCAGATACCACAGCTGAACTCGCTTCATGTAAAGGCAGGCCATTCCACCGACTGGTTTGACTGGTTTTATCCAAAAGAAATAACATCAAGCCCACCCCCAAACCGTTTCAATCACTAAGGATGAAATCCCAGGACCCAAGACAATACCGACCGAAGTCCCTTGACTGGGATCTAGGGTGATAAAATCTCCTGACCACTGGACAGCTTGTCCCCTACTGGTTAAAAAGGAGGGGTGTTGCGGATTATTTTCCATAACTAACGACTCACTGAGGCGTGACAAAACGATAACCTGGTCACCAAGAGTAAAGCGTGTCTCACCGCTTGAAGAACCACTGAGCGTAATCTTAGGAAAGGCAAGTGCTGACCCTTGTAAACGCAAAGCTCCATTTCCATTAAACGCCTGACGGTCCAGGGTCTTAAAGTATTTTGTTGGGTGACAAACAAAGGTCACGGACACCACCATCACGCCTAGTTTATCCTTCTGACTAGAGACAGCCTCTACTCGATAACACCAGAGCTTGGTCGTTTTCACCTGTTCTCGCTCCAGCCAAAAACCTTCTTTTGTAAACAGACTGAGGAACTGGTAGAGTTGTGCCTCTGTGGGTTTCACCAAGTAGAGGGTATAGGCCAACCTCATCAGGCCTCGTTGACGGTTACTTTGAACCAGAGCTCCACTAATCCCGTCATGTTCCAAGAGCTTGGTTTTAGAATCACTTACCTCATAGGTAGGACCTTCTTCAACAAGAACCTTAAAAGGGAAGGAGCTGGTTGAAACCCCACCGATGGTTAAAGCATTGTGTCTAATCATGCGCATCCTCCTCTCAATCCTTTCTCTCGCTCAAGGGCTTGGCTAAGTCGTCTAGCAACCTCATCTGCCAAGCGGACAATATCTGCTTCTTCACGAACCACAGTATCACTAATGGTCACCGAAACGGTAATCGGCGCTTGCCCCATTGTCTCCGCAATTCCTCGGCCAATCTCACCCAAGGTTGAACGGTTAAGTGGCAAGACGGCCTCACGACCTGCTTCGCCACCAACCATGAGTTGATTCCCATTCATCCCAAAAGCAGTTGGCTTAGTCAAAATCCCTCCCTTGGCATACCAGGCCACAGAGATACTTGGCAAGCCACCTTTTAACCAGTCCAGAGGATTTGCGGAACCTGAAATACTAAAGTGGGGAAGCGGGATATGCGGCCATTGGAATTTAAAGTTAAAGAGGTTCTTAATAGCATTTATGGCAGAGGAGACTGCTTCCTTCGCCCCATTTATGGCATTGGAAATGGTCTGTTGCACGCCAAGCCAAGTAGAGGACACTGTACTAGAAATCCCGGATAGAACGCTGGTGACCGTTGAAGAAATAGACTGCCAGATACTGGAACAAAGTGAAACGATGCCAGAGAAAATACCACTTAGGGTCGTTTGGACCGCCAACCAACAATTGGAAATGTATTGAACTAGAGCCGATAGAATAATCTGTGCAACAGATTGAATGGTAAGCCAGGCCTGCTCAAAAGTGACTTTCAAGGTCTCAAGTGCACCAGACCAATCACCCGTCAATAACTGCATGGTTGCTTTGGCGATGCCGAGGACAAAATCTAGTGCAGCACTCACAATGGTTTTGATGACCTCAAATGAGGTGGTAAAAATCAACTGTAGATTGGCAAGTGCAGCCTCAAGATAGGGACCTAGAAAACTCATGACCGTTTCAACCACAGCCTGTATGGAAGCCCACACCACTTGAGCACTTTCTTGAATGAGGGCTTGATTTTCCTGCCACCAGGTGGTCAGCTGACCCCACAGCGTCATCACAAACGAAATGACCTGATTGGTAAATTGGGTGATGGTATCAGAAATGACCTGCCAGGCCAACAGCACACCATCTCGAAATCCCTCGTTTGTCTCCCAGAGGTGCTTTACCCCAACCACCAGTACGGCTATGGCAGCCGCAATACCTAGAATCGTCCCTACTACAGGTAAAAAGGACACTAACATGGCTCCAACACTTGTTCCTAAAGCCGCAGCCGCTACTTGAAGACTCAGGAATATGGGGAGCACTAAACCAATACCTGCTAGCAGTGCCCCAAAGAGCACAACCGCTTCTTGGATAGGTTGAGCCAAATTCCCAAACCATATTGCTAAGGACTGGATCACTTGAGTGGCCAGTTGAAACAGTGGAATCATGGCTTCTAAAATCGGTTGACCCAAAGCTGACAGGGCATTCTCACCTGATTGCTTGAGGTTGCCCAAGACATTCTCGAAACCATCCGCCTCTCGACTAGCTTGACCAAGAGCACCAGAGAGTTTGTTTCCATCCTCCACCATGGCAAGAAGGGTCAACTGTTTCTGAGACTCTGAGAGTTTATTAAAAGACTCCCCATACAGTTCATTGGCCTTGGCATTACGAGTCGTTTCTGTCGCAGAAATACCTAATGCCGCATCATTTTCAAAGTTCCCTTTCAAAAATGACTGCAGGCTTTCGGTGACTTCTTCAATCGATTTGTCATAAAAGGCAGCCCCATCTGCGGCAGCCCTAGTTGCTCGTTCAGTCAAATCAAGGGCTGCTGCAGTATCCAGTCCAGAGGTCTTGGCAAATGCGGCCATTTGGGTAAAACTTCCCTGTAAGCGTTCAGGGACAATCTGAAGGTCTGATCCAATCTTATTGAGACTGGACCTTGCTTGGCCTTCAAGTTCTCCAAAAACTGTCGCAAACTGGGCCTGACTAGCTTGGAGTCCCGCCGCTGCTTCCATACCCTTCCAACCAATATCAAGCAAGTGTTGGGACAGCTCACCCATCTTATCACCGACAGTCGCAAGTGCCTCTGCACGAAGCGTGTTGGCGACTGTTTCCATCCCGTCCTGGGCCTGGTCAGAAGCACCTCCTGTCTCCCTTAACTCATCATTAAGTTTGGCCAGACTCTCTTTTGCTTGATTCAGTTGCGTCTCCATCTTATTTGCTTCGACGGAGTTTTCACCATAAGACTGCTTGGTGAGGTCCAGTTGTTGATCTAGGTTCTTTATCTGGCGTTCCAGTAGGTCACTTTGTGAAGCAACCTTCTTTTCAGCTAGGGCCAGTCTTTCCGATTCACTAGCGTTCTTTCCCAGTTGACTTTCTTGAAGCTTGAAAGACGATACTAGCTTTTCACTTTCAGATGCCAGTCGCTTTTGTTCGTCCTGAAGCCCTGATAATTTGGTCTTAACCGCCTGAGTGGTGTCCCCATGACTAGACATCGACTTTGTGACGCTTGCCAGTTGACCCTCATAGGTCTTCAGAACGCTTTGGGTAACCTCAAGCTCTCGCTTAAAGGCACGGTACTGGTCAGCCCCAATCTCTCCATTTTGAAATTGGCGTTCCACCTGACCTTGGGCCTGTCGAAGAATCTCCAGCTTCTCTTTGGTTGCTGTGACCTGCTTTTGAAGAACCTCCTGTTTCTGAGTAAGGAGGGTTACATTGCCAGTATCAAATTTTAAGGCCTTGTCAATAGCCTTTAATTCCTTAGAGGCTTCTTGCGATTCTTTTGTTACCCCACGTAAGGCCTTCTGTAAGGGTTGGGTATCGCCACCAATCTCAATGGTAATGCCCTTAATCTTGCCTGCCATGACTGTCCTCCTTTCGTCAAGATACAAAGGGCGTAAAAGCAAAGTAAAAACAGGAGATTGACGAATGGTGCTTACACCAGAGTCCATCTCTCTTTTTTACACAGCTTTTAGCCCGTGTTCAATTCTCAATTGTTCTAAAAACTGTCAAAGTCAGCTTGAGTCGCCTTTCTTGTCGTGCTTTGTTCCTGTGTCCGAAGAAGCACATAGTCGGTCTGATAATCGAGTGCCATACCCAGAGAGAGGTGCTTGAGGTCGTCTATGGACAGACCTGTTTCCTTACAACAGGACAGGTAGGATTCTACCGTGAAGCTCTCCTCGCTCGCTTCTGGCGAGCCATCGACTTTTTTCTGGTCGACATGGATTGGCTAAGCATATTCATCAGAACAGGCCCAACATCCTCCAAAGGAAATTCTTCTAAATCCATGAAATAGGCTTCATAGCCCTTAATCTTAGGGTTGGCAGACTTGGCAAAGGTCCAAAAGAGTCGATGAAAAAAAGTCATATCAAAGTCGGAGAGGACTGAGATATCAACATCCTTGGCGGTCAATTCTTCGCCCTCCTGCAAATTGGAGACCTTATCTAAAATGGCCTTTCCCTGTAACATCTGAAAGAGGTCTTGGAAGTAGTCCTTGCCAAATTGTTCCTTATAAGCAATCGGTGTATAGGCATTGGTCGCTAAATGAATGGTTCGACCTGCCAGTTGTATGGTTTGTTTCATGGCTTCTCCTTCTATCCTGCAGGTTCATAAACAGCTTTGAACCAGTTGTTGCGAATCTCATCTGGGGTGTCTTCTGTCGTCTTACGACGCACCACTTTGTCCAAGGGTCGTGGACTGGCTGAGAAGTTCAACTCCACCTCGTTAATGTCTGCACCATTCTTGGTCTTAGAGCCAAACTTAGGACGACTGGCAAAGCAATAATAAAGAACATGAAGCGTCTCTTTCTTATCCCCTTCAAAACGAAACATGAGGGCGAAATTCTTCTTCTCGCTGCTTGCGGATTCGGTCATAACTTTTGAAGTGGTCTCAATGGTCTCTCCCAAAACTCGTGTCAGAAATTCTTGAGATAAGAGGGCAATCTTAAGCGTTCCCTGATAGCCATCATTGGATTCAGTGGTATAAAAGTTGATATTATCTGCCTTGTAAGAACCTGACTCGCCCGTAGGTTCCAAGGTCAATTCCGCAGCTCCTCTTAAGCGTTCAATTTTGCCATAAGTCAGAGCACCATCTGCGGCTTCCTTGGTCACTTCTGCCCAGTGGACATCTTGAAGACCAAAGGTTACTTTGTTCTTTTCTGTTGGCATAAGGCCTCCTTAAAGTGTGATGTGATAGGTGACTTGGTAAAGTTTCTCAGTGGTGAGATAGGTTTCTACCTTGTCAAAGTAAATGCGATGCGTATCGAGTAAGGCCTCTACCTGACCTTCCAAATCGAGGTTCTTTATCTTGGTGTAAACTTCAAGCAATACTTCTTCTTGCTTATGGTAGGCCATGTTATCTGCCCCCTTATTTTCAGAACCTGATACCCAATACAAAAGATAGGGCGGGCTAAGAACCCGCCCTTCTTCAAAATGGTGATAGGCTAGAGGATAGCCGAGAACTTTGATGAGTCGATAAAAGTCTTTTAAGCTCATAGCCTGTCCTCCAATCGCTTTTCTAATTGACGGACGGCTTCCCTTTCCGCAGGTGCGATATGAGGAATCCCCTCCACTCGACCACCACCTGCCTTAGCATGTCCATTTTCAAGCAAATGGGTTAGTCCTGCCGTCTTGTTATGAACCGTCTTAACGAGGCCTGTCGGGCTATCCTCTATGACTTTTGATGTCCAACCTTTGGCATACTTCCCACGCCTTTTCGGTGAGGTAACCTTCAAGGTCTCAACAGCCTGGTCTGTGACATCAAGAACAGCCTGTCGCATGACTTCCGTGACATCATCTACGTAGTCTGATAACTCAGCTTCAATGGCTGATGCTAAATCAAGGTTGTTCATAACTCACCTCCCTCGTTACCCTTAAGCGGATAGTCTTATCTTCAAAGCCTAAATTCTCCATCGATTGAATGTTATAGACCTTGCCCTCAAAAACTAAACGAACCTGCCTGGTATCCAAGGACGCAATAGCCTTGTCATATCGAAGTAGCACCGAAATGACTTCTTCAATCTCAACTAAACCAAGAGCCTCCCGTTCACGACTAGACAGAGGCTCTACCTTGGCCCAACGACTAAAAAGCAACTGAAAGGTCGACTGGTCATTTCCAAGTTCATCCTGGTAATGACCAGCAACCTCAAAATTCACTCGTTCTCGCAACCCAGCTATTTCCATTAAAAAGCCTCCTTACGGTTTGACAACAAGAGATGATAGAGGGTTTCTTTCAGTTCCTTATGATTGGCTTTCTCTCGGTGTTCATAGAGATAGGCGACACCATAATGGACTGCAGTCTCAAAAACAGCAACTTCCTCGTCATCAAGGTCATCCTGCTCTTTTCGCAAGATATCCAAGCAGAGCTGCTTACTGGTAGACAATAAAGAGGACAAGAGAATGTCCTCTTCATCATGTTCTACCTTGAGATAGAGCTTGATGTCCTCTAGCCTCATCCACCTGACCTCGATCCAGCTTTGACAGTCAAGGTTTTAACGGCTTCAGGAAGCACCAATTTACCATCTACTCGTTGACTGGCCAAGAAACCAACCTGACCATTGGCCGCATAGAGTTCATTGAGCCGCTTAAAGGTGCGTCCCTGACGGTCCGCAATCCAGTAATAGCTAAAATCTCCAAAGGCAATGGCCTTATTTCCTGCTTCAGGAAGGGGCGCAAAGGTTGATGTGAAATACGGCCGGTTCAGAATCATGTCAGGTTGGCCAACTTGGGTTGATGGCTGCCAGATGTAGTTCCCGTTGTTGTCCTTGAGTTTGCGAATGGCTTTGACCGTCGTGTCATGGAGAATCCAGACAGCATTCTTACGGTAAGGAGCAGGCAGGGCATGGTAGAGTTCAATCATGTCGTCAAAAGTGATGTCCTTGGTGGCTGTGGTAGGGCCAGTCACTTCAGCTGTGGTGAAGATACCTGTTGGTTTCTTGGAGCCATCCCCAATCAAAAAGGCCTTCTCTTCTTCCGTACCAATACGACGAGCAAACTCTGCCGTCATATAGGACTCCAAATCAAAGACCGAATCATTTATCAATTCTTCAGAAATGCGGATGGCTGTACCAACTTTGAAGGAATCAAGGGTCACTTGACCAAAGACCTCATCGCTTTCAGGGTACAGACCGTTCTCATCCAACCAAGAAGCCGTCCCGTGTCCAGTGACAACAGGGATTTTTCGTTCGCCGCTAGAGGTCTTAATCACTGTGGCCAATTGGCGGACGAAGTTCTCCTCCTGAAGCCCCTGGATTAGTTTCTTCTCATACTCATCTGGTACGAGATGGCCACCTTCTGAATCTTCGCCAACACGCAGCACATCTTTGACATCAAAGAAATGGCGTTTGCGGATGCTGGACCAGAAGGTTTTGGTATAGGCTTTTGATGCAATACCATCAGCCTCTTCTTCCTCATCCTGTTCAGGGATTTTGGAAGAAGGCTGACTGGTTAGAGCCTGAGCAGCTGGTTGAGACAATTCCTTGTCCAGTTTTTCTTGACGCTCCAAGCGTTCAATCTCTTTGCCAAGGTTGACCACTTTTTCTTCCAACTTGTCATAGGCCTCTGCATCTGCGGCAGATACCTGACCATCGGTTTTACGAGCATTTTCTAGGAAAGCCTTGGCAGCTTCCCAAGCAATGTTACGTTTTTCTTTTAGTTCTAAAATCTTAGACATGTGTTTCTCCTTTAGGGTTTAAGCAAGTTCAATCGTTTTTCCAACTGATTGAATGGGATAGACGGTTGTTGGGGTGTCAGAGTCAAGCTGGTTTGGAGTTTCACCATCAAATCTTTTTGAGATGAGACTCTACTGAAGGCAAAGGCAGCACCTGTATCATCTTTCTTCTCATCCTTAGAGAAAAGAATGGTATCTGCAAAGCCAAGCTCGACAGCCTTTTTCGCATTGAACCAAGTCTCACTGTCCATAAGGTGAGAGAGTCTAGTTCGTGAGAGACCTGTCCGCAACTCATAGGCATTGATGATGGACTCCTTGATTTCAGAGAGCATGGTAATGACCTTCTCCATATCACGAGCCTCACCTTGAGCAACTGTCCAGGGGTTATGGATCATCATCATGGCAACAGGACTCATAGACACTGTAGTGCCAGCCATCGCAATGACCGAAGCAGCACTTGCGGCCAAGCCATCAATGTAGACATGGACATCACTTGGATAATCCATCAGCATGTTATAGATTTGAGCTGCCGCAAAGACATCACCTCCTGGGGAATTAATCCAGAGGGTCAAGTCACCCTTTCCTGATAAAAGTTCACTCTTAAAGATTTGGGGTGTCACTTCATCCCCAAACCAAGTTTCATCCGCAATCTGCCCCTCAATCCGAAGGGTTCGACCTTGCGGTTCATCAGTAAAATTCCAAAATTTACGCATCATTTTCCTCCTCTGTTGGTGGTTCAAAAGGTGTCGTTTCCTGCTTCATAAAGCCTCCTGCATCTTTTAGTTTGGTCATGTTTCCGTTGATAAGATAGAGATTGCCACCCTCTTCTTCCGTCAAGAGGTTCAAATCCTCTAGCTCTCGGATATCATTGGTGGAAAGCCAACCATTCTGTCGGGCTATCGCATAGCCGTTCATCCGACTCTGGTAGTCCCCTCGTAGCAAACCGTCCACATTGAACTTGACAAAGAATCGCTTCTTCTCTTCGGGTAAAAAAAGAGACCGCTTGAGTGCCTGTTCAAAACGAACCACCCAAGGGTCTAGCGTATATTTGACAAATTCGAGGGACTGTTGCTCGATATTTGAAAAGGATGACTTCTCCAAATCCCCCACCATATGAGGAGGTACTCGGTAGAGACGAGCAATCTCATTGATTTGGAATTTTCGAGTCTGTAAGAACTGGGCCTCTTCAGGTGGAATTCCAATCTGAGTGTACTTCATCCCTTCTTCTAAAACAGCCACCTTGTGGGCATTTGACACCCCATTGTAGACTGCATTCCAAGAGTCACGGACCCGCTTGGGGTCTTTTAGGATACCTGGGTGTTCCAAGACACCGCCTGGATTGGCTCCATTCTTAAAGAAGGAGGCCCCATAGTTCTCAGTGGCTAGGGTCATCCCTATGGTATTCTTAGCAAGAGCAATCGGAGAATAGCCGACTAAGCCATCAAAACCAAGACCAGGGATATGAAGCACATCTTCTGCTTGAAGAACGACCTTCCCCCTATCCTTGAAGTTGGGATTTTCCTCTGTCTGTCGCTCATAGACATAAAACAGCTCCCCTTTATCATTTCGGTGGACCGTTATCTTATCAGGCAAAAGTGGGTAAAGGCTCATCACCTTCCCACTTCTTTCTCGGATAATTTGAACATAAGCATTGCCCCAAATCAGTAAATGGCTCATGAGTGTCTCCCGAAAGACAAAGGAGGTCATCTCTGGGTTTGGTTCGTCATGTAATAGAGCATAGAGCGGATGCTCTACAGCTCGTAGCTTACCTGTCTTTGTCCGCTCATAAACATGAAGGGGGAGAGAGGCAATGGCCTCAGCCAGTATCCTTACACAGGCATAGACTGCCGTCGTCTGCATGGCCTTGAACTCATCCACGTTCTCACCACTAGTTGTCCGACCAAAGAGGTAGGAAAAATCCTGCCCCTCATAAGCATTTTGCGGTTTGTCTCTCACACGTTTCAAACCGATCCATTCTAAAATTCCCATAGGTCCTCCTTTTCTACATGAGAAAAAGCACCTCCACTTGGAGATGCTTGGTTGATGTATTCATTTTCTTAAAGCGGCTGTAACGCTCCTTCTTCTAACAAGTGCCAGGTCTTGGTCGCTTCTTGGTAAAGGTAGATGTATTCCGCAAAGGTGTCGTTTGCAAGGGTGCTAAGGTCTCCGACAAATCGGTGGATTTGGGCTGTTCCCATCACTTCATCTTGTTCAATGTCTGAAAGGTTGGCTTCAAGTTGAATGATGTCGCCTTTTTCAATTAGTGCTCTCACTTGCTTTGGCGTTTTAAAGGCTGCCTTAAGCAACTCGCCTGTGTACTCTGGGTAGCCTTCGTAGGCTACCTCGATGGTCTTGGCGATTTTGGTTGTTGTTAAGATTCCGATGCGTGCTTTTGTGGCCATGTTCAAGTGCTCCTTTTGTTTTTGTAGTCACATATTACCGTAGAAGCAAACTATTATCAAGTCTATTTTCCGATACTATTCAACTATAATTTTGAGCATTTTGAATACAAAAACACCTCCAATTGGAGATGCCTCTTAATGATTTCTAATAAATTCTAGAACTTGCTCATAATCTAATTGACCATCTGCCAACCCTAGACCTAGCCAAACCAATTCATCATCTGTAACCTCGAGAACAATGCCATTTATTTCTAGAAAAACTAGCATAGCAAACAC
The DNA here is from genome assembly GCF_002953735.1 of Streptococcus pluranimalium. Classification (NCBI taxonomy): domain Bacteria; kingdom Bacillati; phylum Bacillota; class Bacilli; order Lactobacillales; family Streptococcaceae; genus Streptococcus; species Streptococcus pluranimalium. The sequence continues at coordinate 1,232,984 of NZ_CP025536.1, forward strand.
ACCAATACGTTTATTTCCGTCAAGAAAGGCATGATTCTTTACAAGTGAATAACAAAGTCTTGCAGCTTTTTCCTCAAGGGTAGAATATTTTTCCACACCAAAGTAAGTAGAAAAAGCAGATGCTAATGAGGATGAAATAAGCCCCCGATCCTTAACACCATCTAATCCACCAGTGGCCCCAATCAGCTGAGAATGCAGCCTTATGATGTGATCATCTGTTAGTCGCTTCATTTAGCCAACTCCTTGAAAGCATCTAAATGCCGGGAGAGAATGGAATTAGCTACCGAATCTAAAGTATCATCAGAAATAGTCGATTCTTTATCTTGTTGCTCAAGGAGTGTTTGATAATCCACCAAGACATATTTTGGAACATTATTTTTTAGAATGACAGCTGTACCATTCGCATCTACTAATCGAGCGATTTTTGAGAAGTTCTGATTAGCCTCAGAAATGGAGACAAGATTTTCTAGATTGATTTGCATAGTAAACAACCTCCTTTTCTCCATTTTATCATTTTTTAGGATAAATTCAACCTAAAAACTCAAAATTCCTCTTTCATCATAGACTGAATTTCCTTGTCCTTGATGTCGGATACAGCGGTCAAGTCCCATGATAAGAGCAACAATGCCGTCAATCTTTTCAATCGACTTCTCCTTATCAGGCTTGATATTCCCTGCTGGGTCCTGTCGCATGACCACATTCTGTCCCATCCACTTGAGAACCGGGTGACCACCATGTTGGACTTTGCCTTCCATCATGAGCTTGAAGAGTTCTTTTGATGGGGGACTCATGTCCTTATAACCTTGCCCAAATGGAACAAGAGTCAATCCCATGCCTTCTAAGTTTTGTACCATTTGAGTCGCATTCCAGCGGTCATAAGCAATCTCTCTGATATGGTAAACGGTCGAGAGTTCCTCGATGAAGGCTTCAATGAAACCATAATGAACCACATTCCCTTCCGTCGTTTTGAGGTAACCTTGGTGTTCCCACACATCATAAAGAACATGGTCACGCCTACAACGCAACTGAAGGCTATCTTCAGGTAGCCAAAAATAGGGCAAGACAATGTAAGGTTCATCATCATGCCTTGGTGGAAAGACTAGGACAAAGGCGGTAATATCTGAGGTGCTGGATAAATCCAGACCCGCAAAACACTCTCGCCCCTTGAGGCTCTCCATATCAATGGGACTACTGCCCTTGTCATAGATATGTTCAGGTAACCAAGTCACCGTTGAGCTAACCCACATATTGAGTCGAAGCTGCTTAAAAACATTCTCTTCCGCAGGGTTTTCGAGGGCATTTTGGTAGGCTTCACGAACTCGATCCAAACCAATGGTGTGGCCAAGGGACGGATTGGCTTTAAGCCAGTTGGCTTCGTCATTCCAATCCTCTTCATCAGAAAGTCCATAAACTACTGGATAGAAACTGGTGTCTTTCTTTCGACCGTTTAAGATGTCCAGAGCCTTGGTATGGAGTTCATAACAAATGGAATTCTTATCGTTACCTGCGGTAGTGATGATAAAAAATAGAGGTTGTTCCCTGGCATCACCAGACCCCTTGGTCAGTACATCATAGAGATGACGATTGGGTTGGGCATGGATTTCATCAAAGACAAGTCCTGAAACGTTCAGACCATGCTTGGTTCCAGTCTCTGCAGAAAGCACCTGATAAAAGCCTGCATTGGTGTAATTGACAATCCTCTTTGTTGCCCCCATAACCTTTGAACGCTTATCAAGTGCCTTACTCATGAGAACCATCTGTTTAGCCACATCAAAGACGATAGAGGCTTGGTTTCGGTCACAGGCCGCCCCATACACTTCAGCACTGGCCTCATTATCCGCATAAAGAAGGTAAAGGGCAATGGCAGCTGCCAATTCACTTTTGCCATTCTTTTTGGGTATTTCCACATAAGCCGTCAGGAACTGACGATTCCCATCTTCCTTCACAATCCCAAAGATGTCTCGGACAATCTGTTCCTGCCAGGGGAGAAGAGTAAACTTCTTGCCTGCCCACTTCCCCTTGGTATGGCAGAGGTTCTGTATAAAGGTAACTGCCCTGTCTGCTTTCGCCTTATCATAGTGAGAGGTTTCAAGCATAAAGGGACTTGGTTGATAGTGATAGGTCATAGCCGCCCTCCTAACAAATCTTCCATCTCATCTCCTGTTCCCCCTCCTTCTCCAATGGAGGAAAGACGAGTCCTAGCAGACGGTGTCAAACCAAACTGTTCACAGAATTTAAGCATAATCTTGAGGTTGGTCTGACTGATGGAGACTTGAGGTACTTGTTGCAGGTAGCCATTGGGTGTTTTGATTATGGAACCATGCTTGGACAGAAACTCTTCCGCTTCTTTCCAGCGTGCATAAGCCTGACAGTAACCTGCAAAAGCAGTCATGTCCATTTCTGTTAATAGTCCCATCCCTTCCAAAATCTTGCCCATCCGCTTCCATTCCTTCTTGGCATCCTCTTCCAGCCACGGAGGGCAACGTGGAGCCTTAGAGGGCGGTCTGACTTCCCCTTGTGGCAGAGGGCGTTTGCCTGGATTCCCCTCTAAGAGTTTTAAGGGAGTTGGTTTTGGTTTGCGTCCTCTTTGTGCCACATGATCACCTCCTTCGGGACAAGAGAAAAGGCCTCCTTGTGAAGCCTCATACCTATTATTTAAGAAACTAGTGCTACTTGGTCTACACCATATAGGACATTAAGACTACTTCCATTGTCCCACTCTACAAGGAGCGACCCAATATCATCCACTCCCTTAACCGTACCCAATGTCCCAATCGGAGGGGCAAATGGGTCTTCCATCATGACTAAGCGAACCCGTGTACCTACTGGATACCGTTTCTTGATTTTATCTACATTTATCATTAAGCTCCTACCTTCTTAAACTGTGGTTCAATTTCAGTCCATAAACCTTCCGTATCATCGGAAATGTACCTTACTACCAATTCAGGAAGTCCTCCATCCTTGATGCCATTTTCAATATCTTCAAGCAAATCATTAATCTGCTCTAGGTTGTCCTGATTGATTGGGTCTAAGTTGAACTCACTTGTTTTTGACAAATGTTGCTTCATCACCATCAGGTGGATGTAACAGATATCAAGGATTTCATTCAGTTCATTTTTGGTCATTGGGTTCTCTCCTTTGGTTTTGTTAGACACATATTACCGTAGAAGTTCTCAAATATCCAGTCAATTTTCGCTATTATTTAAAAAAGATTTACTCATCCGCTGCATAGATTGAACCGCCTGCTCATAGGTGAGAATTGCATCGTCACGATTAACGGTGATGGCTGTATCTCCTGTTGCCTCCATGTAGCGGCGGACAATGACATCCACAAACTTCTCATCTAGTTCGATACCATAGCACACCCGACCTGTTTGGTCCGAGGCCAGAAGGGTTGATCCTGAACCCAGGAATGGATCTAGAACAAGCGTGCCTCGCATAGATGAGTTTTGGATTGGATAGGCCATAAGTTGAATAGGCTTCATGGTTGGGTGGTCTTTACTAGATTTTGGTCGGTCATACTCCCAAATGGTGGTCTGCTTTCTGTCAGAGAACCATTGGTGCTTACCCTTTTGTTTCCAACCAAAGAGGCAGGGTTCATGTTGCCACTGGTAAGGACTGCGTCCAAGTACAAGTGAGTTCTTCTTCCAGACACAACAACCACTCAGATAGAAACCTGCATCCTTGAAGGCCTTTCTGAAATTGAGGCCTTCTGTATCCGCATGGAAAACATAGATGGAGGCATCGGACTCCATGTGCTGCTCCACCTGAGTAAACATGGCTAGAAGAAACTGGTAAAAATCACTATCAGACATGTTGTCGTTGAGAATCTTACCTGCCGTCTCCTCGACATCCACATTGTAGGGGGGATCGGTGACGACTAGGTTAGCCTTCTTATCCCCAAGGAGAGCACTATATGTCTCTGCCTTGGTAGAGTCACCACAAATGACTCGATGTTTCCCTAAGTGCCAGACGTCTCCCAGTTTTGCGACCGTTGGTTTCTTCAGCTCCTCCTCCACATCAAAGTCATCTTCCTTTAGGTCCTTGTCATGGATATTGGATAAGATGTCATCAATCTCTGGAGCTTCAAAACCAGTCAAGTCAAGATTGAAATCCGACTCCTGCAAATCCAAAAGCAAATCCGCAAGGAGTTGGTCATCCCACTGACCTGTGATTTTATTGAGGGCAATGTTCAGAGCCTTCTCATCTTCCTTTGGCAGGTCGACAATAACACACTTGGCTGTTTCATACTTGAGGTCTTTAAGGACTGTCAGTCTCTGATGACCACCAATGACAGTCAAATCTTTGTTTACAATGATGGGGTCCACATAGCCGAACTTCAATAAGGACTGTTTGATTTTCTCGTATTCCTTATCGCCCTTCTTCAGCTTTTTCCGTGGATTATAGCCTGCTGGCTGGAGGCTAGTTAGAGGGAGTTCTTTAATCTCCATATTTGGTTGGTTACTCATTGGTTTTCTCCTTAATAAAATCTTGATTGAATGTAACAAGAGTGGCTACAAAATTTTCTTCCTGGATTGGCATAAGCTAAAAAAGACCCGTCACATTTTTGGCAAGTCAATTCATGGTAAGCTATCCTTGTTTTATCATGGTCATCTTTGTGGACTTCCCACCACACTTTACGACACCTGTCTGAACAAAACTTTTTAGGGCGACCAGTAGGTTTGTGAACCAAAACCTGATGACAAGTTTTGCAATATGACCCGCCACCTTCATTAAGGTTCTCTTTTACTAGCTCCCCCAGACCTTTTAATTCAGGATTTCGACCACAATATTTTTTTACTGCATCACGACTGAGGTTCACGGTGCGTGCAATAGCTCCATAACCCATACCTTTATGCCGTAGCTGCCATATCTGTCGTCGCTGGCTTTCGTTCATTCGTTTACCTCCGAAATAAAAAAAGGCCTAAAATAGACCTATTTCTCATCATTTTTCTCGTATTTTTAGGCGTTTCTAAAACCATAAAACGAAACAGCCCCACCTCAAAAACATGATAAAGCTATAGCTGGAAACGCCAAAAACATCTCGTTCGGTGTCCCCTCCTCCTTAATTTGCGAAAATGCACGTTTGAGGGGGCCACGGTCTTTTGGGACAAGGGGTTTAGAGATTTTATCCCCCCTACCCCCACAGAACCAAAAGCAATACAAAGGAATGAAAGTCCTCTCTAAATGTAGGACCCTCTATCAATTTGGTTGCATTTGTTTAACTTTTGTGGTACATTAAAAGAAAACGGAGGAATATCCTATGGCAAAAACAGCAAACATTAATCTACGTATTGAACCCGCAACTAAATCCCAAGCTGAAGCTCTCTTTAATAGTTTTGGTATTTCAGTAACAGATGCTATCAACATCTTTCTAAACACGTCCATCATGGAAGGTGGATTTCCTTTTCAAATTAAACAACCTCGCTATAACCAAGAGACAGAAGCTGCTATTAAAGAGGCTCGTCAGATCATGGCAGGAACCACCAAGGCTGAGCGTTACAATAGTGTTTCCGAGCTCTTTTCATCTCTTGATGAGGAGTAGGCATGTTAACCTTAGTAACCACCAATCAGTTTAAAAAAGACCTCAAACGTATCAAGAAACGTGGTCTTGCATTGAGCAAATTAGAAGCTGTCCTTGACTGTCTTCTTAAGGAGCAAACGCTAGACCCAAAGCACCGTGATCACGCCTTAGTTGGAAACTACATCGGTTTTCGTGAATGTCACATTGAACCTGACTGGCTTTTAGTTTACGCCATTGATAAGGGTCAGTTAATTCTTACCGCATCACGGACAGGTTCTCACTCGGATTTATTTTAGTCACCTATCGGTGGCTTTTTTTTTAGAATCGATAGCCGTACTCAATATCTCTATCAACGGTTTGTGTCTTTCTATCATGACATGACTTACATAAGGGTTGCCAATTGGATTGGTCCCAGAAGAGATCTTGGTCACCTCGGTGGGGAACGATATGATCCACCACAGTTGCTTTGACCAGTTTCCTCTGCTCCTGACAATGACGACAGAGTGGATTGACTTTGAGAAAACGTAGTCGAGCTGTCCGCCATTGACTGGTGTATCCTTTTTCCTTAGTGCTCCTCGTATCAAGCTGAACCAAGGGTCTGTGCTCCTCGCAATACTTGTTTCCATAGCTGACTAACTTTGGGCAACGGTTATGTTTACAAGGGGTGCTAGGTCTTTGGGGCATGTGATACTCCTTCCACAAGAAAAGCCCTACCCTTCGGTAAGGCTCCTTGTTATTTCTTGCTGTCTTGTCCTGCCTTGTAGGCTTCTTCAAGGGCTGCCTTCAAGGTCCAAACCGATACATCTAGGAAATCCTCGTTGTCGCTGTTTCTTGTTTCCAAATCGGAGCGTCCGAAGTTCTTAAAGATGATTCCGAATAAGTCTTTTTCCATTTGGGTTTTCATGTGGTTGTTCTCCTTTTGTTTTGGTAAGTGTATATTACCGTAGGTGCCAACATATATCCAGTCTTATTTGCGAGATAGTCAAAGTTTTTTTACAGTTCCCAAGGAAGGTTTTTCTTCCCGAAATGCCCATAGGTTGCGGTCTTTCGATAGTCGACATCAAGAAGCTTCAACTCCTTAATGATTCCTTGTGGCGTCAAGTCATAGCGTAGTTCAATCATTTTAACTAGACTATCATCTGAATAAGAACTTGTTCCAAAGGTATCCACCGCAATGGACATAGGCTTCTTCAACCCAATCGCATAGGCTAGTTGAACCTCGCAACGTTTGGCATAACCTTCACGGACAATGTCCTTGGCAATCTTCCGTGCCATGTAGCTAGCTGAGCGGTCAACCTTGCTTGGGTCTTTCCCAGAGAAAGCTCCACCGCCATGACGACAGAAACCTCCGTAGGTATCCGCAATGATTTTACGACCTGTAACACCTGCATCCGCATAAGAACCACCAAGAACAAAGCGACCTGTTGGGTTAATCAACACCTTGAAATCAGTATTCTGTTTGTAGTGTTTAGCAACCTTAACCATCACCTCTTTGACAATAGCTTTGACTTGCTTTCGAGTTGTGAAATTCGGATGTTGGATTGAGACCAAGAAAGTCTTGATTCGTTTTCGCTCGTAATCATAGGTGACTTGAGCCTTGGCATCAAATAAAAGCAAAGGATGATTAAGTGATTTTAACTCTTCCAACACCCGAGTCGCAAGAACAAAAGGCAAGGGTAAATATTCAGGGGTTTCATCTGTCGCATAACCAAACATGAGACCTTGGTCTCCTGCACCACCAGTATCAACACCTTGTGCAATGTCTCGGCTTTGAAGCCCAATGAGGTTCGTGACACAAACATCCGTCATGCCAAGCGGCTTAACCACTTCAAGAACCAGAGCTTCCACATCAAAGATTGCGGAAGTCGTTACCTCACCTGCAACCACAACATGGTGATCCTTGATGAGGGTTTCTACCGCCACTCGACTGTGTTTATCTTGAGCCAAACAAGCTGTGACAATGGCATCTGAGATTTGGTCGCAGATTTTATCTGGGTGTCCATGCGACACCTGTTCACTAGTTACTAACATAGCTTCCTCCATGCAAAAAGCCCAACCCTTACAAGAGGGTCAGGCTCGTTTCTATATTTTTTGACATCATAAGTATACCACCTATAAAATGAAAAGTCAGTACAAACTTAGTTCAAAGTTGGTTCAAACCCAGTCTAAACCTAGTACAAAGGTAGTACAAACTTAGTCCAAATTTCTGGTTTTTACTTGACAAAATAAAAAAAGTCCAACCAAATTGTTGGACTATAATCGTTTTGATTAAAAAATATTTGACAACATGTGTTCGAAATATGGTAACGTTGAAAAACCGTAACGACGTTGATAATCTCTGTGATGCAGCCTATTTTGACCACTATGATGATTTATATAATTCTGTATATAATCAATCACCTTTTGTGCAATCTCATCAATATTTTGAACTGTCTCTCGATATTCATCTTGATCCACTAAAGGAGCCGGTTCATCTTCGAGATAGTCTAAATTTTGAACAACTACTAGTTTGGAGAAATCTAAACCGGACCTGCTTTGCTGCGACCTAGCAGATTGGCTAAACAGATGAGCACTCTGATGGGAGATATTAGACCTATAAGGAATACAGATAAAAACACCTGCACTTATCTCAAACACAAAACAACTATAAGGTCTGTCATACTTTCTCAAAATTTCAGGAAACTGGCTACGTGTATAGTCAAGATAAAACTGTGGACTCAGCCGATACAGTTGAAAATCAAAATCACTCATTTTTTACCCTTAAACAAGACAAGAGAGCTAGTTAGCTCTCTTGATTTATTGACATCGCTCGGTCAATTTTTATTTTACCGACGAGTCAGAACCGTCACTCGTCTCATCACTCGGTCAATTTTTATTTTACCGACGAGTCAGAACCGTCACTCGTCTCATCGTGCGATGGCAGATTGATTATCTACACCTTAATTATACACTAGGAAGACTACAAAATCAATAAAAAGCACCATTTTTTTTATTGATTTCACAAAGAAATATCAGTTCAGTTATCCTCTTCTCTAAACAAAATGAAAGGCAACTCTGAAAGTTGCCTATTCATCTAGTCGGTTTATTTTGGTGTCTGCCACCCGCCTGGCCCTTGTATCCAGGATTGATATCGGATTTAGTTTTGGTGTCCGCCACCCGCTTGGCCCTTGTGTCCAAGATTAATATCAGATTGACCATGAGCCGACTGCTCATCTATGTCTCCATTATACACTATCTTCATAAGGGATTCAACTTAAGATTGTTATCACAAACCAAGCTGTACTTTTAATGCCTGGTCAATCTTATTCAACCAGTTCTTATCCCATACGCAAGCAATCTTTTCTTCCAACAACCCTTTATCAATGGTGCTCACTTGCTCGGCTAAAACAAGGCTAGACCGTTTGAGTCCTTTAATAACACCTTGTGGTAAAAACACATGAGTGGGTAACTCCTTCTTCTTTTTAACCTGACTGGTCAAAGGAATAACTGTCACCAGATGAGAATGGAGATTGGCCAGGTCATTGCTGACGATTAAGGCTGGTCGTCTCCCTTGCTGATAATGGCTACCTTCCAAATTACTAAAGTTCACATAATAGATATCGCCTCTTCTACACATAAATCCTCCTAACTCAATAAATAGTCTTCCAGTTGCTTCTGCTTCAGTTGATAGATAATGTCTAACTCTCTAATAGCTTTCTTCTTCCAATAGCTGATACTGGATCGGCTGATATGACAGATTTCGACCACATCATCCCAAGTTTTAGACTCAATCACAAGTGCTGTCACAAACTCTGATAATTCCTCTGGCAGCTGCTTAACTGCTGTCTCAAAGAAAGCCATGTCCTGGATCAGTTTTAAGTATCTATCAGACAAAAACTGATAGAGTTCTCGATTGGCTGCCGCAGTCTTTTCCCTGAAGGATAAGGCAATGGTCTCTGTTCGGTCATAACGTTTAGTCATGGTTACCTTTGGCTCATCACTTTGCCCACCAAAGACCATGGTCTCAATCATCTCTTCTTCTGTGATACCGACAAAGTTTTCCAACTGATGACGCAATAATCTCACTTCCTTTTGCATAACCTCATAGTTCATAAACAAGCGTTCTGCTTCTGACATCTTATCCTCCTTTCAAAGACACCCTGACTGCCTCAATGATGTGGTCTTGAGTGATCGTTTTTGTTTTTAAGCGTTTCATGACCTCCTCATCAATCGTTCCCTTAGTGATGAGGTGATGAATGATCACTGTTTCTTTTTGACCCTGTCTCCAGAGCCTAGCATTTAATTGTTGGTAAAGTTCCAAGGACCAGGTCAAGCCAAACCAACAGATAGTGGAACCTCCAGCTTGAAGGTTAAGGCCATGTCCAGAACTAGCTGGATGAATAAGACCAATACTAATCTTCCCATTATTCCAATCCGTAATCGCCTGACTAGAGGAAATAGTTCTAGCTTCTTTAAATCTCTCCTTGAGGCGCTTTAAATCATGTTTGAACCAGTAAGCTACAAGAAGAGGCTTACCCTGCATGGCTTCCACCATTTCTTCCAAGATCTCCAGTTTCTTATCATGAAAGGGAAGAACAGCTCCTTCCTCTCCATAGACCGAACCATTAGCCAGCTGCAAAAGTTTATTAGATAGGCTAGCACTATTGATGGCATCAATGACTTGGTCTTTTAGTGACACGACCAATTCTTGTTTGAAGGTCTGGTAGAGTTCTTTTTCTTTAAGATTCATCTCGACCAGTACCTCATGGTCAATTCGTTCTGGCATTTGGAGGTAATCGAGAGCCTTCATCGAAATCGTCATATCAGAAATGCGGTCATAGATGGCATCTTCTGCTCCCTCTTTGGGTTTGTAAGAAAAGACTACTTGCCCATTACGCTTATCTGGTAAAAAATACTGGTCTCGAAACCCTGTGATAAATCGTCCCAACCGCTTACCACCATCTAAGATACCAATCTCAGAAAAGAGGTCCATGAGGTTACCAGGTGTTCCTGTCAATCCCACCATCCGTTTGGTGCTGGCCTGTACACGTCGTAAGGCTTTAAAGCGTTTGGATTGATAAGACTTAAAACTAGAAAGCTCATCAATAATCACCATGTCAAAGTCAAAGAGCTTATTGTCAATCAACCAAACCACATTCTCTCGATTGAGAGTATAAAGAAAGGCAGGTTTCCTGAGTGCAGCTCTGCGTTCTTTGTCTGAACCGACTACCACTGATAGGGTTAGTCCTGATAAGTGTTCCCACTTCTTTAACTCTTCCTGCCAGGTGTGTTCTGCCACTCGAAGAGGTGCAATGATAAGAACCCGTCTGACCTCGAAAGAATCTAAAATTAAATCCCAAAGAGCCGTCAAGGTAATCACCGTTTTCCCAAGTCCCATCTCAAGCATGAGACAAGCAGTTGAGTGACTCTTGATGAATTCTGTCGCATAGGTTTGGTAATCATGTGGTTTGTAGGTCATCCAATACTCCTTCAATTTTTTCTAAGCTATCTAAAACATAAACCTTAAAGCCCAAGTTCTTCAACTGCTCTAATCTTCTAACCTGTAAAGGTCGAGGCACTTTTCCAGGAGCCTTCACTTCCACAAATCCCAGCCTACCTTGAGGCAAAAGTACCAGCCTGTCTGGGATGCCAACCCAAGAGGGTGACGTCAACTTCAGAGCCAAGCCACCTCGACATTTAACGGCTTTGACCAATGCCTCTTCCACAACTTTTTCTCGCATCTTCTCACCTCACATCATCAGTTGCCTATGGCGGTTGCCAAAGGGGTTGAAATCCTATACGCGCGTACAGGTGTCCGATAACCCCTTTTTCTTATCATTACCATTACTCTATTAGAAGAATAGGCAACTAAGGAAACCAAGGACTTAGAAAACCATATCAGACAAAGGACTTTGATGGTTGCCAACAAGGTTGCCTAACGGTTTTATTGGCTACCTTGGGAAACCTCTTTCCCTTAAAAACAAGAGCACTTAGTTGCCTACTGGCAACCTGACAAACGCTCGCTGTGTCCCATAGAGGGCAAACTTCATCTTGCCTGTCGCATTTCCTGTGTACTTGGTCCAACCGCCAATTTTATTCAAAATCCCTTCAATTTCATAGGAGTCAATCTTTTTCAAATTCTGGCGTTCCTTGCCAAAGCACTCGCACCAGATTTCCATAATGCAGACCCGCTCCCTAGTGACTGTCCCTTGACTGCTCTTGCCAAACTCGCCTCCAGACATAAAGGTTCGACGCTCATAGAGGTCCATCTGAGACCAATTATCTGGTAATAGTGTATTGAGGTAATCAGCTACAATACCCTCTCTATCATCGGATTCCATAGCCGCCTGTTGCTCCTGCACCGCTTCTTTGGCCACGCTACCTGTGAGATATAGGGCTTCACCTTCCTGATAGTAGGTCTTGGCCTCTGCCCACAACTGGTCGATATCTGACATCTGCCACGGTTTCTTTTTGCTATCCTTGGTCACCTGTACTGGCCAAAAGCGACGGTTACCTGTCACATCTCGCAAGAATCCACCTTCAGAGTTGGTCGATCCTACTATCACACAGGTTCTTGGGTGACTTTCCACGTTGACCCCATAGGCTTGGCGGAACTTGTCATCCTGCCTGGTCACAAAGGACTTAACCGTCTCCACATCGGTCTTTTTAATCCCGGTCATCTCAGAGATTTCTAAAATCCAGTAACCTTGGAGCTTCTCTGCAGCTGTCTTATCCCTCATATCAGAGATAGCTAGAGAATCCGAAAACCAGCTACCGCCAAGCTTCAAAAAGAAGGTGGACTTTCCTAGCCCTTGCGGACCGTTCAATACCAAGATAGAATCAAACTTGATGCCTGGTTCATAGATGCGAGCAATAGCTGCGACCATAGTCTTTCTCATAACTGCTCGTGTGTAGGGAGTGTCCTTAGCCCCCATGTAATCAATGAGCAGGTGCTCAATCCGCTCAACGCCATCCCAGACCAAAGGTTCTAGGTATTCCTTGATTGGATGGTAGGTTCGCTCTGCGGTCACCACCGCAAGGAGAGCATCCTTGAACTTAGTTGGTGACCAGATGCCATAAACCCGCTCAAAATAGAGCTTGGCATTGGCAAGGTCAGAGTCGTTCCAACCGCCCTTGACCTGCTTCCAAGGCAAGGATCCTTTGACATCGATGATGTGCTTGAACTCGTTGTAGACGATGTTCTGGAGGTTAGGGTCATAGCGAATAATGGTTGCGATATTGGAGAGGGTGTCTTTGACCTTTCCTGTCTTGTCCAACTCCAGCTGAGCCTGCCAGTTAGGGTCATCTTGAAACTCCAAACTCGCTTGCTCGAGACGCTCTTTGGCAAGTAGCTCTTTGGTAAGGTCGTCTTTTAACACCAAGTCCTGCATGGCCTTAAACGAGGGCTGCTTACTGGTGTCCTTTTGTCCCTCATCGTCTCGATCCCCAAAGAGGTGGAGTCGCACCAAGTCAAAGCTGGACAATAGCCTCCCTCCGTAAGGGTCAGTGGCATGATGACTATAGGCAAACTTATCCTCATAGATGACAACACCACCACTGGTGGTCGCATGGACGTAGTCGTAACGCCCAGGATAGCTAGAGGGTTGATAGATATCAGAGAGGTAAGTTGCGATGGCAGCCGTGATGGGATAGGCTCGGTTAAAAGCTCCAATCAATCCTGTCTTTTCTAGAGGGTCAGCTTGTCGCTTAATGGCCCGCTCCATCAGCTTGGTCTGGCGACTGGAAACTGGCCAAGACTTGGTGTCCTTCCAGTTGGTATAGCGAGAGAGCACCTGGTCTGGATTAAGGAGCTCTCCAGCCAATTTGTGAAAAACAAATTCTCCATCCTGTGATGTCGATGGCCAGTACATAAGCCGACTTGGCTCATAGGTTGTATCGTCAAAGAGCTCAATGCCAATATCCTCGGCAACTTTTCGACTAACCGCTTGGTATTCCTCGGCACTCACTTCCCTTGATAGGGGAATGATGAGTCGTAAACGAGGTTTTTGCGGACTGTGCTTATGGGTAGAATAGAGGTAAGCCTTGTTGTCAAATAAGAGCTCCAACTCATCCACAATCCCTACCGTCGCAAAGTCCATATCAAGGGTAAGAGCAGAGCGACTAATCACCGCATCCTTCTTGCGTCTGCCGTCCTTGAGTCTGCCCAAGACAAAGCCTCCGACATCCTTGATGTCATCTTGCTTGGACTTTGGCAAGGACGCATACTCCGCTACGGTTTCTGCCGTGCGAATGGTCGTCGCAATCCGAGCTTCGAATTGCTCAAAGCTGTAGGTTGTTTGCGTCCAAACCTTATCTGTTCGTTTGTTTCCCAATGAAATATGTAACGCCATTTCTTCTCCTTAATCTTTCTGGTAAAAATCACAGGCATAGCCATCTGCTCGCAATGGCAATCCTTCTGCCCATTTTGGTTTCGTCGCAAGGAGGTCACAGACCTTTTGAACATCAACTGTTTCTGTCGGTACTTCAACCACCGCTTCGTCATGAACATGCAAGACAATTGAAAAGCCTGCTTGAGCCAAAACCAACATGCCGTGTGCCAAGAGGTCACGAGCAATGGCCTGGACAATGTTTTCCACTAACTTTGGACCATAGGTATCAATCCGTGTCCATTTCTTATTGTCGCCAATGCCCTCGTAGGTCATACCTAGTTTCCTAAAGGCGTTCAGTTCTAACCTAGGCTTCACATAAGACAACCGTCGCCCCGATGGTAGGGTGATAAAGAATATCCCTGCCTCATAAGAGAAGGTCAAGCCATAGAGGTGCTGGATCTGCTTGGTCTTTAAGACCTCTTTGGCAGCCTGGTCAATGGCCCACCAAAAGGCCACAATGTGTGGATTAGCTTGTCGCCATTGCGTGACTAGCGGTTGGAGCTCATCCTCCTCCATACCCATATCAAGTGCTCCCATAGCGGTGAGTGCACCAACTGAACCACCATAACCGAGTGCCAGCTCCGCAATCTTTCCTTTCTGTCTCAAGTGGCTATTGAGGCCGTGCTTTTCAACGGGTATGCCGAACATAGCACTGGCAGAAGCACAGTAGATATCACCACCTTCTTCAAACACCTGTAGCCGCCAGTCCTCACCTGATAACCAGGCAAGAACTCTAGCTTCAATGGCCGCATAGTCCGCAACCACAAACTGGTGACCTTCTTTGGGAATAAAGGCTGTTCGAATCAACTCAGAGAGAACATTGGGAACATTCTCATAGAGAATATCTAGGGTTTCAAAGGCTCCTTCTTTGACCAAGGTTCTCGCCAGATCTAGGTCCGCTAATTTGTTCTGAGGGAGGTTTTGAACCTGGACCAAGCGACCAGCCCAGCGGCCTGTACGGTTAGCCCCATAAAACTGCAAGAGACCATGAACTCGTCCTGCATGGGTGACGCAGCGTTCAATCGCCTGGTATTTTTTGACGGAGGTCTTTGATAATAAGAGGCGAAGTTTTAACATCTCAAGCACCTCACCATCCTCCTCCTTCATCTGCGTTTGAATGGATTTCTTATTGAGTGAGTCCATAAAGACGCCTCTTATTTCTAGCCACTCTTTAACCTGTGCAACTGAGTTGGGATTCTCAAGACCTGATAATTCATAGGCTCTAGTCGTCACTTGGTCTTTATAAGCCAAGTCACAGGCAATGGCTTGATTAACTAATGCTAGATCCACCCGAACCCCTCTATCATTGATGGTTTGATCCAGGGCATAGTAAGCCTGTTCTAATTGAGAAAGGGGGAACCGAGAAAGTTTCTCTCGTATGTCTCGCTCTGCCTCCACATCACGCTGGCAATAAGCTTTAAAATCCTGCCATAAGTCTGGTAAATGATGAGGGTGATTGCGTTCTCTCATGCCATTTGCCTTCGTCGGCCGACAAGGCACACAGAAGGTGCGAATAAGGTCCTTGCCTTCTTCTAACTTCTGGTGACTGATATTGAGTGTCCGTCCCACCAAGGCAAGGGTCTGAGGCAAAGCAAGGGATGCGGCTTGAACTGCGGTACATTGCCAAGATGAGGGAGAATAGGATTCCTGAAACCACTTAGACAAGCAAACTCGCTCAAAATTAGCGTTGAAAGCTGACTTAATGACCGCCTCATCCCCTAACATCTCCCGAATAGGAATTGGCAGTTCCTCACCACAAGCAATATCCACGACTGTCACAGGCCCATCATCAATCGCATAAGCTACAAGCAATACTTCAAATTGAGGGCTATCCACATAGCGGTAAACACCAGACTTAAGCAAGTCCACATCGGAATAGGTTTCAATGTCTAAAGACAAGACGGTCATAAGGCCTCCTTTTTAAGTAAGTGGGGACAAAGCCCCCTCGCCATTAGGCTAGAAAATCATCATCGGATAAGGTTGAAAACTCATCCTCCGCTCGCATACGACCACCAAGAGCATCACCATCACGGAGTTTTTGAACATTACCAAGCCCTGCCGCAACGCCTCGATTACCGTTTGAGTTAAAGCCATAGAAGGTCACAGATACTCGACCATAACAACCTGAATAGACTTCCGTCTGGTCAAGAATCGGTTGAACCTGGCTATCGACCACCTGCGGTTTTTGTTTAGAGTTGCAGTTGATGAAATAGCTATTCTGGTAAGCTTCATCATCTGGTCGGTCAATGTCCCCATCACGAAGAGGGAGTTTGAGGTTGGCTGGAATCTTCCCACCAAATTTTGAAATGGCTTCTTGTTTAGCCACTTCAATGGCCTGCTTAATTTTATTGAGGGTCGCTGTATCACTCTTTGGAATAATCAGAGAGACTGAATACTTGGGTTCAGACCCATTGATGGATTGTGGCTCCCAAATGTTCACATACGAGAGACGACCTGCAATAATCACTTTTGTTTCTTTTGACATCTTAATTTCCTCCAAAATCTTCTGTAGCACTTGAGAGTGCTTGACGTTTATCTGTATCAGGGACAAGGCTGACCTTGCCCTTTGGTTTGGTCACAAGGTGACCGAATACCCGGTTAAATTCTTTCTTGCCGAGACGCTTTTCCAATTCCGTTAAAGACACAAGGGACTGGGAATAGATATCCGTAACTCCTTCTTTTTCCGCAGCTTCAATAACTGCTTTGTCATCACTAAACTTACGGTTACTCCTGCCCTGAACCAACTTAAAGCCTAACCAGTTCTTTCCTGACTCTAGAGCCACCTTGGTCGCATAATCCTTGACCTCCGTGGCCCATTTTGCCAAATCATCCACATGAGGTAGGATGGCTTCAATCTCTGCATCCGTTAATAAATAGGGCGAGGCCAACTGGTACTGATGCAAATTTTGATGCCAGTCATGACGAGCACGTAGCACAGCATTACAAGGGGAGAATTGACACCAGGGACCATAGGTGATTTCCCCTTCTCCCTTAAAAGCCAACTCTGCTTGTGGCTTCACCACCTCTTCTGCCCACTCCAATAACTCCTGTCGAGTCATTATATTGGTGGAGACATTACCTTTACGAGGCTGAAAGATGGTCATCTTTATCTCCGAAATATCATAGAGGGCATCAAAGAGCTCCAAAGCTCCAAGGGCATAGAGTCGCATCTGGGAATTGTTCTCACTATCAACCAGAACACCTTTGCCATACTTAAAGTCAATGACATGGAGACTCTTGTCGGCCACGATAATGACATCTGCCGTCCCAAACCCTTCTGGAACATAGTTGGAGAAATCAACCCGTTGTTCGATAATAAAGATGGGGTCAGAGGTAACTTGTTTAGCCTGGGTCATCTCATCACTGATATAGGCCACATAATCATCCGTATGCATATCCATATCGGGATCAATATCCCCTTCAGGTAGCTGACTATCCTCTCCCAGAGCTAAACGTAGTTTATGTTCCGCAAGCGCATGAGCCAATGTTCCTTCCTGAGCTGCAGGGCTAGTCGGATGCTCAAAGAACTCCTCCAAGCGAGCTATCGGTGGTACAGTCAACCAGCGGTGGCTAGATGATGCTGATAAGAGGGCGTGTTGTTTATCTGTCATACTAGAGTCCTTTCGCATCATCAAGGAGGCTAGGGTATTGATTCACCTCAACTTCTGAGAGCTTGTTCGCCCCATACCGCTGCAAGAGTTCCCTAACCTTTTCAGTTTTACCGGCCTGCGATTTCTCGGCTAGAACCTTTCTGATGTCCTCAATCGCAACGGTAACAGTTGGCTCTTCTACTACTTGTTTTGTTTCTTTGGGTTCAGTAGCTTCAACAGATTCTGGAGTGACATGTTCCACTCCCTGACACAAGTCTTCTAAACTGTCTGCCAGATTTCTTAAGTGACCAATGACTAGGCTCAATTGTTTCATATTTCCCATAGGTAGCCCTCCTTATCCAAATACCTTGTCCCAAAATGAAGACTCTTTTTCCCGCAAGCGGCTGTGTCCATCTTCAGCATAAACCACATTATGACCACTACAATGAAGGGCAAAGTTCCGCTCTACCCGATCATCAATGTCCATGGTTCTCGGATTAATGGCTTGCCCATTCTCATGAAAGAGGCGAAAAGGAATGCCATATTCTTTTGCGGCTGTGATTTCGTAGTTCATGCCTTTAGAGATGACTGGACCAAAAACCCAAATTTCATCACACCGCTTTAGGACTTCACGACTCATGGTCAGTCCTTTGATGCGGTCATCAGGGTTATTATCATCTAGGAACTGGGGAAACAGAAGATGGGAGGCGAGAGGTGTAAATCCTTGCTTGGTCGCCTGGCGACAATAGCCTCTTGCCTTCTTCTCGTTTTCAGTAACTCGCCCTCGATAAGGCGAACAAATAAAGACTGTTTTCATTGATTGGTTATCCGTTCTAAAAATTTTTGGAGTTACTAGTGATGGCCATCTCCAACTCACAAGACTAGTATATAGCCAAATCCAAAACCCAAAACGGACATGTTGGTGTCCCCTTGTAATTGCCTATAACATCCTGGGTTCCCACTCTTTTACTGATATACACAGCTCTAAAAACACAAAAAAACGGACACGAGCATGTCCGTTTTACTAGATGGTAACACCAACTTTTTCTAAAAATTCCTTGACTTGGCCTACTGATTGACTGTGTAAGGTATGTAGTACCAGCTGATAGCGACGATGGGTAATGTTTCCAGGATCTAATTTCCACTTAGACTTCTCTAGTAAGTGCATGGAGATACTGGGCGGTAGATTCAGATAGACGCAGATAAGAATAAACAACTCCAAACTACCATCCCCTTTGAAGAGGCGACTAATCTGCTTCTCTGAGAAATAGAGTTCTTCTCCGATTTCCTTATAGGTCACCTGCCTCCATTTTTTGACAACCTGCATGGACGCTTCAAAATCATTAGAGAGCTTGTTATAAATCGCATCTTCCTCTTCCAACTGTTTAAGGAGAGCCTGTTCCTGCTTTTCCTTAGTCGAGTTTTCATAGCCATTGTGATAGACCAACTCAAAGGAGATATTGCTAAACTGGGAACGGTTCAAGACAAAATCTTGATAAGAGATTTCCTTCTGTTCACCGCCTAAACGATGATACTCAAAGAGCAGAGCACACTCATCCAAGTGGTACCGGGCATAGTCTGTCAGAACTAAATCCCCGCTCAGATCCTTGGTCACAAATCGAGGTAGGTTCATAACTAGGTGAGACTCAATGTAAACATAGAGGCCTGACCGTAACACCTTAGCAAATGACTCGTCCTCCTCCATCAACCTCTCCAGCTCCGCAAGAGAAATCGAAAAGGTCTGATTGTTCTTCAGCTCCATGTCCCCAATGGTATAAGGTGGGAGATATCCGCCATCAACGAATTCCAAAACACCTCTTGCCTCTTTAAAACCTAACTCGACCAGACGAATTTTTGCAGACTGGCGAGATACTTGAAAAAAGTCTGCTAAATCAGAAATTGTTTCCTGGAGCATGAGCAAATAAGGTCCGTTAGCCTCGACAAACCGCTCATTCAAAAGGGATTGAGCTTTCTTCAGAAACATCTCTTTGGGCATTAAGATTCGTGGAGTGACAGCTTTAGCCTGTCTCTCTAGCCAAAGCGTCGCACTTGACTCATCACCATAGACCTCTTCAGCAGAATCCAATAATTTCTTTAAGGAAAAATAATGACGATGCTTGTACCAATGGAAGCATTCGTGAATAATCGTATTGTTCAATCGGCCCGTATTACCATGATTGGTATCATACAAGACCGTTCCTTCAGCAATAACTCCCCCATCTACCTCTTCATCTTTTACCTTATCAAAATAAGTTCTACCTAAGATTTGGTCACAGCTATCAAAACGATACGGCTTAGCATCTAGTTTCAAGCGTAATGCCACGTCAAAAGCATTTATTGGCATAGGCTGGTCAAGAGCTTCTGGATAAACTTCTCGAAGGAATATCTCAGCCTCATTATCATAACGAGCGGACGAAATATAAGGGATCAAATCTTTCCTCAAAGAATTCGTTTCATCATAATTATCTTTTATCCCTGCTCTAGCGTCTACAAAAAGTAATTCATAGCTACCAGAGTTCTGAAATGATAAATAGTAGTCAAGGGTGATCTCTGAAGACACTTGACACCAATCATCATAGCCATCAAATCCAAAACATCCTTCTGAGTCTACTTGTAAACTAATATGGAGCAAAATTAAATTTGAAGTCTTTAACCGTGGGTGAACCGAAATGACACCTGCACTCTGGTAAATAATATCATGGACTTTATTTAATCCTGGGGTAGAGGTCACTGAAAAAAGGGACTTATCCTCCCCCATTAGACGTTTAATATCACCAATAACCTCTTTTGAACAATGGTCTATAATAAACTTTTCAATCGGCATGACAAACCTGCCTTTCTTTTCTCTTGATTCTAATTATAGCCTATGGTATAATTTTGTCAAGTTATAATTTGACAAGGAGGAGAGACCATGTTCTCACCAATAAAACTCAAAGAACATCGACAAGAAAAAAATCTTTCCCAGACTGCTATTGCAAATGAACTAGGTATTACCAGGTCAGCTCTGTCTTCATGGGAAACTGGGAAAGCTGTACCAAATAAAAAACACTTAGAGAAACTTGCTCATCTCTTGGAAATTGATATTCAAGAATTATATGAGGAACATCCTCACCTCGCTCTTTATAAACAGCTAAACAAGACCAATAAAAGGAAGGTCGATGAACTCACTTATGACCTTCTTATGAAACAAAAAGTTGTACCACTCTTCTCTGTTCAAGTGCTTGACAATGTTGCTCTATCAGCTGGTCATGGTAATGATTTTTGGGATGAATACGAGACAAAAGAAGTCTTCACAGATAAAGAGTACCTCTACGATGTGGCGACATGGATTGATGGACACTCTATGGAACCTGTCTACCAAGATGGGGAAGTTGCCCTCATACGTGAAGGAGGATTTGACTACAATGGTGCAGTCTACGCCATTGCCTGGAATGACGAGGTATACATCAAGAAAGTATATCTTGAAGAAAATGGTTATCGCCTCGTTTCCATCAATGACTCATATCCAGATAAGTTTGCGCCAGCCGAGGATAATCCAAGAATTGTTGGAAAAATTATTGGCCACTTCATGCCCATTGTAGGAGGTTAAATATGACCAGCAAGATTGAAGAAATGATTTACATTAAGGGGGACCGAATTTTCATCACCCCGTTTCTAAAAGAGTATGACGTGACAGACCATGTCACAACCCTGCTCCAAGAGTTACAAAAACTCAAAGAGAGGTGATGGCTATGGGCTTTATTGATTACTCAAAAGAGCCTACGTCCGATATTGCATTTTTCGATATGAAATCATTCTACGCTAGTGTGGAATGCGTCAGCCGTGGCCTCAATCCATTGACCACTTCTCTCTGCGTCATGAGTAGAGCCGACAACTCTGAAGGATTGATACTGGCCTCATCACCCATGTTCAAAAATGTTTTTGGCAAGGCTAATGTTGGCAGGTCCTACGACCTCCCTTTTGACATCAAGACAAGAAAATTTAGCCGCTATAATGCTCAAAAACAAGGGTTAGAAATCACTCCTAAGTATATTGATTTTATTGAACATTGGGCTAGACGAACCTTGATTGTTCCACCACGCATGGATAAATACATTGAAGTCAATATCCAAATCCAAAATATCCTTTTGAATTTTGCGGCCAGAGAAGACATTCTCCCCTACTCAATAGACGAAGGCTTTATCGATCTGACCTCATCATTGAATTATTTTGTAAAGGATAAAAAACTTTCTCGTAAGGAAAAACTTGACCTAATATCAGCTAAAATCCAACATGACATCTGGAAGGAAACGGGTATCTACTCTACCGTTGGCATGAGCAATGCTAACCCGCTCCTTGCAAAACTAGCTCTTGATAATGATGCAAAAAAATCTCCAACTATGAGGGCCAACTGGTCCTACGATGATATTGAAAACAAGGTTTGGGCTATCTCTCCAATGACTGATTTTTGGGGTATTGGTCATCGTACTGAGAAACGACTCCATAAACTAGGTATATTTTCAATCAAAGATTTGGCTAACGTTAACCCTGATATTCTTCAGAAAGAGTTTGGAATAAATGGCGTACAGCTTTGGTTTCATGCTAACGGCGTCGATGAAAGTAATGTCCATGAGCCCTATAAACCAAAATCAAAAGGGCTGGGCAACTCACAAGTCCTGCCTCGTGATTACATCAAGCAATCTGATATTGAACTTGTGCTAACAGAAATGGCCGAGCAAGTGGCCATAAGGCTGAGACGGGCTCATAAGAAAACAACTAATGTTGCTATCCAGGTGGGATACTCAAGGACAGAGCTGAAGAAAGCCATCAATACCCAAACACGAATAGAGCCAACCAACAGCACTCGGATGCTCAAAGATACTGTCCTTAAACTTTTTAGAAGCAAGTACACTTCAGGAGCAGTTCGCAGCATTGCCGTACGCTACGATGGCTTTGTGGACGAGAACTATTCTCTAATTTCCCTTTTCGATGATGTCGAAACCATTGAGAAAGAAGAAAAAATACAGAGTACCATT
The DNA here is from genome assembly GCF_002953735.1 of Streptococcus pluranimalium. Classification (NCBI taxonomy): domain Bacteria; kingdom Bacillati; phylum Bacillota; class Bacilli; order Lactobacillales; family Streptococcaceae; genus Streptococcus; species Streptococcus pluranimalium. Next base: position 1,255,482 of record NZ_CP025536.1, read on the forward strand.
GATAACATTCGTGACCGTTTTGGTTTTCTTGCTGTCCAAAAAGGAACTGCCCTTTTGGACAGTTCCAGAAATATTGCTCGTAGTAAACTAATAGGAGGCCACTCTGCAGGTGGTTTGGAGGGACTAAAATGATTGATCGCTCATATTTACCATTTGAATCAGCGAGACATTACCAAGATCGCAAAATGCAAAAATGGATGGGTTTTTTCTTATCCGAGCACACTAGTGCCCTTTCTGAAGATATGCACAAGATTACTTTCCTAAGTGACCTTAGCCTTGAACAAAAGCTACTTCTTCTAAGTCAAGTCTATGCAAACCAGTTAGTCACGCGCCTACAAGTAAGAGATAACAATAGAATAGGATATTTTACTGGCAAAATACCATCAATTACAAAGGAACATGTCATTGTTCGTACCTCAGAAGGCCACGTCAACATCCAACTATCTGATATCCTTAGTATTGAACCAGTAGAGGAGATGTTCCATGAATCAGCTTGAATTTCATAAAAATGAGCTACAGATGGACTACTTTAGTGAAAGCTATCAGAGATTTGAAACTGATTTCTATCGTTATTCTGCTCTGAATACCCCTCTGACTTTCCTAACGGATGACATCATGCGAAGTATGGCCAAATCTCAAAAGCCATACTTCAAGCTAAACAAAGAAAATTCCAAAGACAATCGTGATCACTACTTTCTATTCAGCGTTGAGCCTATCGAGAACAATAAGCTCATCAGAAAATATGTTTACCTAAAGACCGTTTACTCTATAAACTAAAAAGGAGCAGTACGCTCCTTTTCATATTGACGAAAATTGGTGACTGTATTTTTCAATAATTACAATTGCATCAAAGACTATCTTTGTATTCTTTTTTTTCTTGATTCAATTTGTTTTTCTATAAAAATTCTCCAAATTTCTCAACATCAATTGAGAAATTTGGCTTTTTCCGTTGCTCAGTTAAAGCGTCCTTTAGTTGTATATTTCCTGTTAATATCCCTTTTGAAGCATAACATTATTTTCAATGATCGCACCCGATTGTTGACACCCATTTTAGAACCTATTCTTTGATTTTCAATAAGCGTAAACTGTTTAATGTTACAAGTAAAGTTGCTCCCATATCAGCAAATATCGCTAGCCAAAGTGTTAACCAACCGGGCATGACCAAAAGTAATGCCACTAATTTAATCGCCAAAGAGAAGGTAATGTTTTGCTTGATGATTGCTAAAGCCTTACGGCTTAATTTTATTGTATATGGCAATTTACTCAAATCATCAGACATTAAGGCGATGTCAGCCGTTTCTAAAGCTGTATCAGTTCCAGCACCACCCATTGCTACACCAACGGTAGATGCCGCAAGGGCTGGAGCATCATTCACGCCATCTCCGACCATCCCCACACTTTGATGTTTTTCTCGAAGTTCTTTAATAAAATTAAGCTTATCTTCTGGAAGTAAGTCAGCTTTAATATCCGAAACACCAACTTGTTTTCCGATGGCTGTTGCCGTTCTTTGGTTATCGCCTGTTAGCATCACTGTTTCGATTCCCATATTGTTCAACTTGCCGATAACTTCTTTAGACGATTCCCTCATTTCATCGGCTACGGCAATAAACGAAAGAATTTCTTTTTCTGTTCCTAACACCATCACCGTTTTACCTTGAGTTTGCATATCGGCAATTTTTTCTTTTTTATCGCTTGAAATGCTTCCGTGTAATTCCTCAAAAAGATTTGGACTTCCCACATAATACATTTCATTATTTATTTTGGCTTTAACGCCTTTACCTGTAATGGATTGAAAATCCTCTACTGTTACTTCATTGAATTTTAATCCATTTTCTTCTGCTTTTCGCATAATCGCTGAAGCAAGAGGGTGCTGTGATCCTTTTTCAATGGCTGATGTTATGGTTATTAATTCATTTTCATTTCTACCATATGTCACAATGTCTGTTACAGCTGGAATCCCTTTGGTTAATGTTCCTGTTTTATCAAAGGCTATCGCTTTTAAGTGTCCTGCTGCTTCTAAATGGATACCACCTTTAATTAATACACCATTTTTCGCTGCATTTCCTATTGCTGTAACAACAGCAACTGGAGTTGAGACTACTAAGGCACAAGGACAACCAACCACTAATACAGCTAATCCTTGATAAATCCATTGGCTCCAGTCTCCGCCAAATAATGGTGGAACTACTGCAATTAAAAGAGCTAGTATGACAATAGCTGGTGTATAGTATTTTGCAAATTTATCGACAAACGCTTGAGAGGGGGCCCGTTCTGCTTGGGCTTCTTCTACCAAGTGAATGATTTTTGAAAGAGTAGTATCTTCAACTCGTTTTGTTACTTTAACCTCAAGTAACCCTTCTTCATTCAAGGTTCCTGCAAATACTTCATCATTTGTGATTTTCGTTACTGGAACACTTTCACCTGTAATCGCAGCCTGATTTAATGTCGATGTACCTTTAACCACTATTCCATCCATTGCTAACTTTTGACCGGGCTTAACTATCATGATGTCTCCAACTTGAATCTCATCAACATGAATCATCATTTCTTCATTGCCTCGTCGAATTAACGCTGCTTTTGGGGCAATATCCATTAAAGATTCAATAGATTGACGTGCTTTATCCATTGAATAACGCTCTAATGCTTCACTAATCGCAAATAGGATAACAACGGTTGCCCCTTCACCCCATTCACCAATAATTGCAGCTCCTATAATGGCAATAGTCATAAGCGTATTCATATCGAAATTTAATCTGCTTAAATTTTTGAGACCTTTAATGAATAACGAATATCCACCGATTAAAATGGACGCTGCATAACCAATTGTCGGTAGAACATACTCTTCACCATACTGCTCTCCTAAGAACCAGCTAACTACAAGTAAAAGAGCTGATATATATACCTTAATGTTTTCTTTCTGCTTCCAAAAAGGTTCTCCTTCTACCCTTTGTTCTTTTTCATCTCGAATTTTTAAATTTTCAAATGCTCCTGCTTTTTCTAATTCTTCAATGGTTGTCGTCCCTTTAACATAAACTTTAGATGCTCCGAAATTTACTTTCGCATCCTGAACACCGGGAAGTTCTTTAACATTATTTTCAAAAATGGCTGCACAGTTAGTACAAGTAAATCCTTGAACACGATAGGCTTTCATTACTTCTTCAGACTGTTTTGCTTTCCAACTAGACATTGATCTTCACCTCTTTCTTATGTGCCAATGCAATCATCATAATTTGTCTGACATGCTCATCATCTAATGAATAAAATGCAAGTTTTCCCTCTTTTCGAAACTTAACAATCCCTTGCTTATGGAGCGTTCGCAGGTGATGAGAGGCATTTGCAACCGTAACACCTATAATATTTGCAATATCACACACACACAGTTCGTCATCTTGACACAATGCATAGGTAATTTTTGCTCTATTTTCATCTGCAATAGCTTTTAGCATTTGGGCAACACTAGAAATATCTACTGTCTGTAAATTACCTTGTATTCGATTGACCTTTCCTTCGTCATGACAATAAATTTCACAAGTATCTTTTTTAATCATATTCTCACCTCAATATCATTCAATTATTTGCTTGAATATAGTATAACCCATTTCATTAATTAATTCAAGTGTTTTTTTGAATGAATAAAAAAAAATTCATAAAAAAAGACTTGGAGTACCCAATTCTAATAACAAAATAACCAAACTGCATATGACTTTAAGTACATAACATTATTAGTTTTGACTTGTTGAGGAGGTGAATTATGAATCAGCTTGAGTTTCAGCGTAATCACCTACAAATGGACTATTATAGCGAGAGCTACCAAGATTTTGAACGTGACTTCTACCGCTACTCAAACATGAATATTCCATTGACCTTCCTGACCGATGATATCCTCAAAACAATGGCAACTTCTCATAAGAATTACTTTGTCCTCAATAAGGAAAAGACTAGAGATAGCCGTGATCACTTCTTCATTTTCGACGTAAGCACCGTAGATGAGAATCCACTAATCTATCATTATACATATAAGAAAACTACAACATATTTAGCAGAAAAATAGGAGCAGTTCAATTGACTGTTCCTATTTTTAATCTTCATAAAATCTCAAGTCTTTATACTCTTTAACAATGGAGTCGCCAGCCAGAACAGACTATACTGACCAGCGACTACCTAAAATTTAATGTTTCAGCTTAATTTTCTTATCTCTAATTTCATAAACTACATCAGCTACATTTTCGAGTAATCGTTTATCGTGGGTGATAAACACGATAGTTCCGGTGTACTCCTTCATTAGTATTTCCAAAGCCTCTAAACTTGGTATGTCAAGGAAGTTACTGGGTTCATCCATTATTAGGATGTTATATCTACCCATGAGCATTTTAGCAAGCAACAATTTTATAATTTCTCCACCGCTTAAAACAGATAAGCTTTTTCCAATATCGTTCTGTTTGAACCCCATAGATGCTAGCACAGAACGAATTTCTGATATATTGTAATCACAATCCTTCTGCATAAACTCCATAACATTCTGATTACTGTTGTACTTGTAACCATTCTGTGCAAAGTAACCTATTTTTGCCTTAGGTGAAATAGAAATTCCTTCTTCATGGTTTAAGATCATTTGGATTAAAGTTGTTTTTCCGGTTCCATTACCACCCGTTAATGCCACTTTTGCTCCTAGCGGAATTTGAAAAGATGCATTTTCAAACAGTGCCTTATCCCCAAATACTTTATTAATTTCCGCACCGACTATAGGGTATGGATTATGGAGCTCCAATGCTTTACTTTGCCTGAAACGAATTCTGCGAATGCCTTCCGGAGCTTCTACTTTTCCTAATGCCGCAATCCTGTTCTCTAGGGATTTAGCGGCATTATGCATCTTTTTTTCCTTACTTCCTATTGATTTTTGATGAGCTAAACGCCCTCCGCCTTCAGTACTTTTTTTCTTTGAAGAACCTTTTGCCTTCTGTTCTATTTTACGAGCCTGTTTTCGCTTTTCCTCCGCAGCCCTTTCCAATCGAGCACGTTCCGCAATAAATTGTTCGTATTCTGCAGCTTGTCTCTTACGTTCTTCCTCTTTCTGACGAAGATAATCAGAATAGTTTCCCCAATACTCAGTGATTTTGCCATCTTTCAGTTCCCATATTTTATCTACTATTTCATCAAGAAAATAGCGGTCATGGCTAATAACTAACAGTGCACCTGTAAAATATTTTAGCTGTCCTATTAGAAAATCAATTCCTTCACGGTCTAAATGGCTCGTAGGTTCATCCGCTAAAATACCATGAACCTGTGCCGATAAGGCCTGTGCTATTTTAAGCCTTGTTTCTTCACCACCGCTCATGGTCTGTATATTTAATTGCTCAACACCTAGCTTGCCTACAAGCGCAAAATCTTTTTCCTCCTGTAGAGTTACTTCGTCCAACTGGGGAATATAGGCAAGTTCACCCAGATGATTCATTTTACATCCTGGGGGAATTAATTCTCCTAAAAGTACCTTGAATAAAGTGCTTTTTCCTGCACCATTTGCTCCTACTAAACCAATACGGTCATAATCATATACTTCTAATTCATTTATATCTAAAACATCGTGTCCTTTGAATTCCACACGAATGTCTTTTGCTTTTAATATTAATTCCATAACATTTCCTCCTGTCTATAATCGCATGCTTTCATTTGCTTGTACGCAGGAAAAACCCTGCGATTTTAGCAGGAAGAATTACATGAAAATAAGATACATAAATATCCCTCCAATATTGTTTATTTTAAATCTAATTTTCTAATCTCATTTATCATTGGGCAAACTATTGCAATGCAAATAATTAAAATACCTGATAGTAAAAACCAATGATTTACACCGATTCTATCAGCAAAGAGTGCAGAAAGAATTAATCCAATTGGCATAGCAAGAGACATGATACTTCCAGTTAAAGAAAATACACGTCCTAAATATTCAGGCTTAATTTTCTCCTGAAAAAGAGCTGTTTGCACACCGCTGTAAAACGGAACAGAAAGCCCCATTATTGCACAGCAGACTACAAAAATGAAAAATCCACTTTGGGGAAGTAATCCTGAAATGGTTAAGCTTATCCCCATCATAAAAATGGATGCCGTTATTAATAAGATTCGCTTTTGGTAATTCCCAAATAACCCTAATAATAGACCCCCTATCAACATTCCAGATGCAAAGGAAATTTCCGTAATAGAAATATGCACAGGTGTTCCATTAAAGTAATCCATGCTAATTAAAGGGAATAGTGCATTAATTGGCATATAAACAAACATATATAATGTTCCAACGAGTAATAAAGCAAATAATCCTTTATTTTGCCGTAGTACAGCCATTCCTTCTTTCATTTCTCTTATGAAATTTGGGTCCAAACTTTGCACGCGATCACCCAGCTTAGGAATACGTACAATTGCTACCGTAATAGATGCAATCACAGCACCCAATACATCGATGGCAATAATAGCATTTAGTTCCCAAACGGAGTATAAGAGTGCTGCAACCGCCGGACTAACAATATGGCTTATAGACTGCAAAGACTGACTATAGCCTGCACATTTCGTAAGCTGTTCTTCTGGTACTAAAAGTGGCGTAACCGCATTGAGAGCCGGGGTGTGAAAAGCTGTTCCAATGCTACGGATAAACAATACTATCATAACCATCCAGACAGGTAGCTCCATATAGAATGCAACAATAGTAAGCACCGAACCAGCTGCTGCGATAATTAAATCAGCACCAATCATTATCTTCTTCCTATCATGACGATCCACTAGCACACCAATTGCAGCTCCAAAGACCGCATAGGGTAAAAAACCTAATAGTGAAGCCATAGACAAGACCATCGCGGATCCAGTTTTTTCTGTAAGGTAAAAAATAATCGCCATTTGCAAGATGGCACTAGTGATTAATGATACTGCTTGCCCTGCCCATATTGTATAAAACTTAAGTTTCCAATTGTTGTATTTTTCCATTTATATTATCTCCTGCATATTATTTTGCTTAAATTTCTATTTTGAATAGCATTATAGGCAATAAAAAAATGCAGGCCTAAATCCACAATGTGGCTTTTGGTCTGCATACATACAATTTGGAAACATTCATATTAAAGACATAGTTAAATAAAGGTACAGTTAAATAACCAATATCCTCACCGTAACTAATGAATGCTCAATATCGTATAAATAAGCACAACAAAAAAGCCTATCATCGGGTATAGATTCTGCTTTTCTTATTGCCAGCTTATCTTAAACGCATTGAGGCTGTCATAGTTTCGGTTCCTCCTAAATTCTTATTTGGATTATCATATATTTTACCATAATAAGTCATTTTAAGCAACTTATAAATTAAAAAAATCCATTAAAAACCGCCAAAGGTGGTTAGCCCTTAAATTGCGGTTAATATTCTATATCTCTTCGTCAATCTCAATCCCTGACTTGAATTCAACGGTGAGCTTATCTTCATATAATTTTTTTACTAGCATTTAGAATTCGGTTGATTGTACGATCGCTATAGTCCTCATTAGCTGCTGAGGGATTCATACATATAGCCACGAGTGGATTCGTTCCTAAGCATCCCAGTAGGAATCTACGGTAGGCATTATATTTTTCAGGAATACATAGATTAGGTCTTCTCCCAAAGGATAGGCTAGTCTGACTTTTGTAACTTTATCGTTCATAGAGTTACCTCCTACAGTATATTTTAACATGACCCCCCTTGCAAGGATATGAAAATGGCAGGAATACAATAGTTGTACTCCCACCAATAATTTTTAACTTCGTTCCTTACTATTTATTGTCGTTTTTACGAAAGTCAGATAGTTCCTCAAAATCCTTCAATTCAAAAACAAAAGCCTTATCTTCAGGAATGTGAATCCCCTCTACCCTATAACGCTTATCAGATTTCCAATCACTCATGATTGTTAAGAGTGTTTCTTTTAAATTTTTATGACCTACCTGAACAATACCTTTTTGCTCCCCAACAGGTTTTGAAAAAGAAAATGCTCCCCTAGTTTTTGCACGACAAACTTGTATACCCATTACCTTTGTATCCTTATTAAAGGCAACCAGTACATGTGCTGGGTATTCTAAAGCTTGGACAATTCCTTTACTAAATGTAACAAAGTTCTTGTTCACCGTCATGCTATAATCTGATGAGTAACGTTCAACATTAACAACTTCAAGATTAAAATCTTTAAAACGCATAATTTACCTCTTTCTTATTGGCTATGTCACAACAAACAGTTGATAAATAACCATTTTTATAGGGGAGTATCAGAACTCCCCTACAAACTGTTATTTGCAGTTATCTATACTCATTTGGAATTTCGATATGAAATGTCTCACACAATAACTTCACATCATGTGCATCATTTTCATCAAACTCGTATCCCAGATGGAACATTACTTGACTATATGGTTCAATACAGGAAACCTCTATTTCCTCAATTCTTCCTTTACCCGAAAAAGTTTCTACCGGAAAACAATCCCCATCATAAAGAATTTCACCTTCGTCCGTATATTCAAAACAATGCAAATCAATAATTCTGTTTTTCAAATCTTCCCATACAGTATGGTTCAATGTTGTATATTCCATCTTAATCTCATAAAAGCCATTAGCTTTCATTATTTCTATAAAGTTCTGATAATCGTTCTTTTCTACAAAAATGTCAATATCATTATGGGCTCTTGACTGATATCCAAGAAGAGCATCTACACCCCAGCCACCATCAAGAAAGACTTTAATCTCCGCATCTATTGCAAATTGAAGAATCTGTTTTACATCTGTTATATTGACCATCTTATCATCTCCACAAATTCTAATTAGGCGACCAGAGGAACTGCTGGTCTGTTTGATAAATCTCTGCATTTAGCAGTTTTCAATGTTGCCAAAACAAAAGTTAAGAAGATGTTCCTTTTCTCCATGTCGCTTTCTTTGGCGTAATTTACAAGGTTATTCCACACAAGATAGTTGTTCAGATACTTGGTAGAAACACCGTTAAAGCCACGCATAAACCTCTTTAGCTGGCTATGGTAGCTATTGATATGTTGGATATTATAAATGCCTTTCTTGGCTTTGCCAGTCTTTAACTGCACAAGGTCAATACCATTGGCATTTGTAAATCTCACATAGGAGTTCATCTTGTCCGTAACAAGAGTGGAATTGGTCTTAATCCTACCATCATAAATATGATGTAAATCTCTTGTAGAAACTCTACCAGTATTCGTAATCTTGGAGATAGACAAGCCATTCCTATTAACCGCACAAGGAACACATACCTTTTCTTGGGACAAGCCTCTGATATGTGTAGAATGACCACGATTATGAGCCTTGCGTGGCATAGCAAATGTCTTACTCTTGCTATGATTGCCCTTGTACGAGATGGCGAAAAAAGTTTCGTCAGCCTCAATAATGCCGTCAAGGGTAACATCGTCTGCCATATTCTGAAGTGCATCCAAAATCTTGTGTCTCCAAAGGAATGCGGTGTTTCTGTGAATCCCACAAGCAACAGCAGTCTTACGAATGGATAAGCCATTCATCATACAATCAATGTACTGCTCCCACACGGACAAGTCTTTTCTTGTACCAGACACAATGGAGTTCGTAGCAATCACGAAGGACTTGCCACAATCCTTACATACATATCGCTGTGTGCCATCTTTACGATGACCATTGCGAACCACATGGATACAGCCACAAAGAGGGCATACACGACCATTTGCAAAGCGTTCCTTTGCTACGAAATCTTCAATATTCAAAGACTTTACAAAGGCAGGACTTAAAAGCATTGTTTTAAGGCTTTCCTGCTCTGCGACAGTCAACTTACCGATAATATCTAATGCGTCTTTGATAGTAGGCATATCCAATTACCTCCTTCGGTGGTACTGTTTCTTACTATTATTATACGCTATTTCTCGTCAAAAATCAACCATTTGTTGTGACAGAGCCTTCTTATTTAAAAACTTCGTGAATGTCTTCCGATTTCCAACTAGGATCAAGTACAACAAAATCCCTCAACTTACCAGATTTGAGTTTCTTGATGTAGAGTTTAGGTACAAATATCTCAGAAGTAGATTTCGATTTTCTTCTAGGTTGCTTGAGTAATTCTTGTACTAAATCCCATCTTGATTCTGGTATGATAGAGGGAATTCCATTTTTTAATCGATATTTTGGCTTTTCACCATTATTTTTCCGTGTTTTATGACTAAAACAATCAACAGTATATGTCTTCTGCATGATGATTTCGCCTTTATATTTCTCGTTTCTGAGAATATTATAAACAGCTAAACTTGTCCAACGCTCCAAACCAGTAACTGTTGGTATATGATTGGTCATTAAAGTAGAGGCAATCTCACTTGCAGTCATACCTTCGATGTACGAATCATATATTAGGCGAACAATTTTTGCTTCTGTCTCATCTATCACTACTCGACCATACTGGTCTTTCGTATACCCAAGAAGGTTATGGGTAGGAATCATTGGTATCCCTCTTTTAAAGCGTTCAATGACAGACCATGTAATTGACGCACTTTTTTGTTCACTCTCACCTTGAGCTACTATGGCCATAATACCAAGAATGAATTCACTATTCGTATCAAGTGTATTCAAATTTATATCTTCGATATATATTCCAACTGGAGGGGATGGTTATCACATTTTTCGTCATTAAACCAATGAATATAAATCCTTCTTCCTAACCCTATAGTATCAATTGTTAGTTCTTCAATTTCAAAATAAACCTTACCATCACTTGATTTCTTTAGGTAGTCGGATATCTGTAGTTCAAACTTAGCTTGCCCTGTTAAGTCCTTTGAATTTCTATTAGCGGCTGGGGATTGAGGAGTTATATTTGCTTTATTTTGTCGACCAAAAAAAATATTTACTTCATTTTTAAAACTTCTCAATTCATCCGGCGTCAATAGGAATTCTTTGAATGACTGAGCTATAAAATGACCGCGATCCATATCTTGTTCTGAGGGAATACCATCATGGTGAATTTCAGTCAAACTCTCAATAAAGTAATCAGAAATTGGATTTTTTCTTAAAATTACTATCCTTTTAGATTTTCTATCATAATAAGGTAATCGTTCCACACTAGGATCAATCTCCCATTTATTCAAGATATTAAAATACTTTCCATTTTCTACATATTCTAATTCAAATTCCATAATACAACTCCACTTTTAACAAAGTATAACACAATTTGTATTATTTTCAAAACTCACACTTCTGTCGACCATAGCGGTGATTTAAGAGGGGGACGTCTATTCCCTCATACTCCTACCCCCATGTCCCCACCTTGTGTCTACGGAAATAAATATCTCTCAAATTCACCAGCATCATAACTACTTCCACTGAGGTAGTCATTCTGATACTACCCCACCCAAACGTAAAAAGCCTTGTCTCCAAGGCTTTTTAATATGCTTTAGTTCAAAGGTTTCTAGGCTTTCACCAGCAGACCAACTACCTCGACGTGATGCGTCTGCGGAAATAAATCAACAGGCTGAACTTTAGTCAACTTATAACCCAATTCTTCATAAAGTTTAATATCACGCGCCATGGTGGCTGGGTTGCAAGAGATATAAGTGATTTTTTCTGGAGACATAGCTGCGCTAGCTTTGATAAAGCTTTCTGTCAAGCCTTTTCGTGGCGGATCCACTAGGATAACACTCGGTTGAATGCCTTCCTTGCTCCATTTAGCCATGGCATTTTCAGCAGAATCGGCCACATAGTAAGCATTGGTAATACCATTTCGCTCTGCGTTTTTCTGAGCATCCTTGACAGCAGCTTCAATGACTTCAACCCCATAAACGGCTTTGACTTTTTTCGCAAAAGACAGACCAATCGTTCCAATACCTGAATAGGCATCAATGACCACATCATCAGCACTTAAGTCGGAAAAATCAATAGCTGTTTGATAGAGCTTCTCTGCCATTTCCGTATTAACCTGATAGAAAGATTGAGCTGAAATCTCATAGTCATTTCCCAACATCTGGTCAGAAATGGTTTCTTTGCCATAAAGCGTACGGAATTCCGAACCCAAAATGGCATTGGTATTTTGATCATTGATGTTCTGTAAGATAGAGACAACCTTTGGAAATTCCGCCGTAATCTTTTCCACGATTTGCTCGATGCGGAAAATTTTTGGTCGAGTCGTCACCAGAACCAGCATTATTTCCCCAGTGTAATGTCCACGACGAACTAATAGGTTACGAATCAAGCCTGTCTGCTCTTTTTCATCATAAGGCTTGATGTCAAAACGGCGCAACAAATCACGGACAAAGACAATAAGCTGGTCAATGACCTTATCTTGAATATAAAAATCCTCAATGGGCATGAGATCATGGGAATTTTTACGGAAAAAGCCTGTTTCTAGCTGACCATTGACACGACGAACAGGTACTGCCGCCTTATTACGATAAGCAAGTGGCTTTTCCATACCAAGTGTTTCAGCTACCTCAACATCAGAAATACCAGCTGTTTTATAAAGATTATTGACCACTTGCTGGCGTTTGAACTTGAGTTGCTCCTCATAAACCATGTGACCAAAATCAGCGATACCCGAACGCAAATAAGCAGCATCAATATTCTGATTTCGTTTGTCCGACACCTTAAGGTATTCTTCTACTTTTCCAAAACCAATTTTCTTTTTCAACTTCAAAACACGCATGTTGATAATTTCCCCTGGAAGGGCATTATCAACAAAAAAGACCAAGCCGTCAACCTTGGCAACCCCTTGTCCTTCGTGGGTTAAATCGACAATCTCTACTTCAACAATATCATTTTTTTGCATCTTTTCGACTCATTTCTAGTTTTACAGCTCTGCTATTTTCCAAAGAAAAAGAGAGACCCTTGTCCCTCCATTATATCATATTTACCTAAAGCCTAAGTCAGACAGTTCTTTTTGATACTTATCAAAATCGATTGTTAAACCTTGTCCACCATAGACATCATAATCGTCGATCCAATCGCCTTGTTCAGGAATGGTTGTTTGATGAATGGCAAAATCTCCATCGGTTATACTTGACAATCCTGTTCTTAAAAGATAAGGATAAGATACATTTGTTGAAGTCAAAGCATAAATTTTTCCCAAAGCTTCAGAACCTGTAAAAAGCTTAGTTGGATTCTTAACCTGACGTAAAATTTCTTTCATCACTTGTTGCTGGCGCTTGGTTCGTCCAAAGTCACCATCATCATCCTTACGGAAGCGGGCGTAGTTGAGAAGGGTGCGACCATCCATTCTTTGCTTACCAACTTTAATCGTTTGATTGGGAACACGTCCTTGGTCATCCATTCGCAGATCATCAGGAACCTCAACTGAGTTTACCCTTTCACCATCAATAGTAGCGAATTTAGCATTGATAGAAACCCCGTTAGGGAACAAGGCGTCAATCGCATCAGCAAAGGTTTCAAAATCAACCATCATATAGTATTTGATGTCAATGTCATAATTAGCTTTAAGCGTTTCACGCATTAATTCAGCTCCACGATGATTATTTTGCTCACCAACATTAAAGGCAGTATTTAATTTTTGGTCCTTAAGATAATCTGTTTCACTGACATCAGGGATATTAACTAAGGTATCACGCATGAAACTGACCATCTTGACATCCTTATCTTTGTTGCCGACATTGACCACCATGATAGTATCAGTTCTGGCATCCTCAGAACCTTGGGCAATACGCTTATCACTTCCTAAAATAAGAATATTAGTGCCATCTCTTGTCTCCTGACCATTAAAGTATTCTTCCACAGCAGGTTGAAAATTCTTACCTTTAGGGCTTGAAATACCTGTGACCCCTTTGAAAAACATAACCAAAAGTAGCACAAAAACAAATAGCATTAATAGACTGAAAAGAATAAAGAAACGTTTTAAACGTCCTTTTTTAGACTTCTTCACAACCTTAGATTGCTTGGCTTGCCTTCTAGACTTAACAGTAGATCGCTTTTCTTGTCGTGTTTTTCTGGGTTTTTGGGTTCTAGCAAGTTCACCAGGAAAAACTGGTAAGCCTTGATCAGTCACATTGTTTTGATGATTAGGCTCCTCATAGTCATCATTCAAATACGGATGAGATCCATCATCAGCATAGCCTCCGTAATCATCGTCAAGGCCTCCAGAAGGTAGGCTAGCTTCTTTTGTTTCTTGTTTAAGGCTTGTTCGACTAGTCTGTCTACTGGTTAATTTTTGGTAAAGGTAATTAAATTCGGTCTTTTCACGCTCACTCAAATAATGAATATTTTTAAACAGGTAATCATACCTCAACTGCTCGTGATGCGATAAGCCCCCTGCATCTTTTTTTGCCATAATTAGTGTCTCATACTATTCTATCAATCCGCTGGAATCAAAGATTATTTCTTATATAAAAGAAGGTTTCTCTAAAATCTTATAACTTCTATTAAGACTTGTCAAGAATTCATCTGAATCCAGGGATACCTTTTTCATTAACTATCGTATTTCTACTCATTCTCATACCTAAGTTCAGACCTCAAATACTTGATGGAAATGTCTAAGTTCTTATCATTTATGCAACAAGACTATCTTATCTTACTAACCATTTTCCATCCAATGGTCTAGAGAATTGTCCACGCTTAATATTCAATACTGGGGCGACCGTCAATTTTAAGCAAACTTGAAGTTACCTTAGCTAAACATTAATCCATTTGACGATAAACCTTGAAGTCATAATCAAAAAACCAATCACAAGGGACTGGCTTCTCTTATATCTTAGATTTTTGAAAGAGCAGCTTCAACGCGTTCTTTGATAAGGTTGGCTGACGCTTGCAATTTAACTTCTTCGTCTTCTGTTAAGTTCAACTGAACATGACCAACTTTACCTGAACGCCCAACCAAGGCAGGATAGCCTACATAGGTGCCAAATGCTTCTTGGAAACTTGAAATGACTAACTCCTCCTCAGCATCGGATAAAATAGCCTTAACAATACGGATAGCGGTTGTTGCAATACCATAAGAGGTATAACCTTTACCGTAAAAGACCGTATGACCACCTTTCATAGATGCAAACGACATCTCTTCCAATTCATCTTCAGAAAAGAAATCAGAAATAGGTTGCCCTTTAACACTAACTTGACTCCAAGCGGTGAACTGAGAGTTACCATGCTCACCAAGATTATAACCAGACACACTCTTAGGATTAACCCCTAACCGCTCACTAACCACGCGCTTCATACGAGCCGTATCAAGGAGAGTCCCTGTCCCAATCACACGCTCCCTAGGAAAATCAGTAAGGGCTTGATAAAGGGCTGAAACAGCATCGACCGGATTTGAAATAACGACGAGGACACCGGAAAATCCTGAGTCCTTGAGTGAGGCCGCTACCTGAGGAACCTGTTCCTGCATAAGGGCAAACTCCGCAAAGCGATCTTCACCTGCATTATGTTGAAGACTAATATTACCAAGAGCTGACACCACCACATCAGCATCTGCTAAGGCAGAATAATCATTGATGGTAAGCTTAGCAAAGATAGAGTGATTAGCCATGGCATCCTGGAAATCAATCTGGTCTGCACGCACTTTCTCCACTTTAGGATCTATCAGAACATAATGATCCGCGACACCCTCAGCAATCAAACCGTGCGCCAATGTTGAACCAACATTACCCATTCCAATAATACCGATTTTACGTACCATAATGATTTCCTCCTTCTAAGAGCGACTCGACTGTTTCCCTAATGGTTTATTTACCTGTTAACTCCTGTAAAGGCTTAAAAACAATACGCTCAATATCTGAGATATAGACAGAAAGTGCTTGTTGAGCATTGAAATAATCTCTGACGCTTGTATTTGCTTCCATTTTTTCAGTCATTGATTGAATAGCTTTTTGATCATCCTCAGTCGGCATCTGACCTGACTGCATCTTTTGATACAAATCTTCTTGGAAAGTAATAAATTCATCAAATAACGCTTTCGATTCAGGGTCATTATCAATCTTAGATTTAGCATCAGCTACTGTTTGGTATTCTGGTAAACTACGAATACCTCGCTCCAATTCATTGGCTAAGTCATAAATATTAGTAGACATGGTCATTCCTCCATTTAAATAAGTATTGACCATATTTTAACATAATTTTAGTAGCAGGTAAGGGCAAAATAGCACGATTTTTCAGAAAAATGACTCATCACAAATAATAGATAGCATAATCCTTTGCCAAACAAGAAAAAGCTCCCTTTACAGGAACTTTTCATCTCTTTATGCCAACTCAAGATTATTTAGAACCGTGAGCTTTCTTTTTTATCATTAACTGAGTATATCAAACCTGACTACTTTGTGAATCTTCTTCAAGAACTGTCATAATTTTTTTCATATCCAACAATTTGATTTGACCCGGCGCACTAGCATTTTCACAATCTAAGCTGGCAAATGTCCAAGCTGATCCTGTCACATCACCTGAAATCCGTGAAAGTTTTCCGAGTTTCCCCATCGAAACTGTTGCATAAGTTTGTTCCGGATTTAAGGTTTTAAAACCACGTGTATAGTTCATTAGATCGAGCACTTCTTGTTCATTATGAGGCATCACTGAAATTCTCACAACTCGTGGTGCCAATGTGGTTAATTCTGAAAAAATCTCCATTAAATTTTCCGGTGTTTCGTGAAAATTGTGGTAACTTAGTGATAAATTCGGAAAACTTAACAATTGATCAAAATGTGATTTATAGGTGAAGTATTCAAAATCAATATAATCTGGATGATAAAGCGCATCAACATCTTTCAAAAGAGAAATGTAATCCTCAGGACTAAGTTCTGCAAAACCGCCTTCGTTAACCGTACGAAGGGTAAAGAGAATCTCGTAACCAGAAAATTTCTCAAAAACAGCTGGTGCCACTTTTAAAATATCATCTTTTGCTAAATAATCCGCCCGCCACTCAATAATATCTGCGCCTTCATATTTTGAACTATCAATATCTTTAACCTCATCGAGACTTTTAGGAATAATTGGTACAACTATTTTCATTATCCAACCTTAATGGTAAATACTTTTAAGTAGTTACTTCTTTCATCATTCTTATTTATTTTAAAATCAGCTGGTAATTGGTCTAG
Source organism: Streptococcus pluranimalium (assembly GCF_002953735.1). Classification (NCBI taxonomy): domain Bacteria; kingdom Bacillati; phylum Bacillota; class Bacilli; order Lactobacillales; family Streptococcaceae; genus Streptococcus; species Streptococcus pluranimalium. The sequence continues at coordinate 1,272,534 of NZ_CP025536.1, forward strand.
GGATAGCACTTGATAGGGCTTCCCACCAAAACCTTTATTAATCTGTTTTTGAAATTGCTCTACACTAAGGTTTGAAGCATTAGTGGACAAAATCAAAATACCATTTGGATTTAAAATAGCCACTGCCTCACTGACTAAACGATGGTAATCTTTTGAGACAGAAAACGTTTGTTTCTTGTTACGTGCGAAGCTAGGGGGATCAATGACAATCACATCATATGTCAAATCATGTCGTTTAGCATATCGATAATAAGCAAAGACATCCATAACCTTGAGTTTATGATTTAGAATATCAAGTCCATTAGCCTTGAAATGTGCTTCTGATAATTCAACAGATCGCTTAGCTAAATCAACAGATGTTGTTTGTTTTGCTCCTCCCATGGCTGCAGCAACAGAAAATGCAGCTGTGTATGAGAAAAGATTCAAAACGGATTTACCTGCTGCTAAACCATCAACCAAACGCCCTCTAACCTCATGTTGATCCAGAAAGATTCCTGTCATCAAACCATCATTTAGAAAAATTTGGTACTTAACATTATTCTCAAGTACTTCAAAAGTCTCCGGAGCTTTCGCACCATAAAGATGTCCTGCTTGCCTCTCTGCACCTTTAAAGCGATACTTTTCATAAGCCCCCGAAAGGTCAGAAAAGACCACTTTAAACGCTTCGACAATTCTGTTTTTTATACTGTAAACAAAAGCATTATACCACGAAAAGATGACAAAGTCACCATATCTGTCAACAGTAAAACCACCAAAACCATCGCCTTCTTGATTGAACAAGCGATAAGCTGTCGTACTTGTGTCATTAATATAGGCAAGACGTGATTCTCTTGCTTTGGTAAATAGAGCTTCGAAGAAAGATTGCGTTAACTCTATATCATCTGTAGAAATGACCCAACCGATTCCTTTATGTTGTTCTGATAAGTAGGCTGTCGCTAGCAATTGGCCAGATTGAGATATTAGCTGGACCAAGCCATTTTCTGTTTTAGCAGTCGGTAAATCATCTTTTTCTAATAGGACAATACCTTTACTTAGTTTCTTCTCCACTTGTGCACTTAGTCGAAGTTTTTCCATAAAAATCATTATATCAAAATATCAGTTGTATGAATAGCAAGAGGTAACAACTTTATTTGTGACCTCTTTTTAATTTATGATATAATAACTGTTGAGATTCTTTATTTAGGAAAATAAACAAGGAATAAAATTGTTGTGAAAAAAATTATCAATACAATACTTAAAGTGATGAGTACCCGCCTGGGATTTGTCCTTACTTTATTGTTTTTTTATTGGTTGAAAACCCTATGGGCTTACCATGTCGACTTTGTGCTTAATATTGAAAATGTTTACCAAACTTTTCTAACCATCATCAATCCTATTCCTATCGGATTGCTTCTGATTGGCCTAGCACTTTATATCAAAAAAACAAAATTATTTTACAGCTTAGCTTGGCTCATCTACCTTTTACTAACTATTCTCGTAATTGCCAATGCCTTTTACTTCCGAGAATTTTCAGATTTTATTACTGTTAGTACAATGCTAGGAAGTAGCAAAGCTGCCGCAGGTTTAGGAGATTCAGCTCTTAACTTAGTTCGTTTCACTGATCTTTTTTACATTGTTGATCTTATTTTACTCGCCTTCCTCTTTATTAAAAAGAAAGTGACAACTGATAGTCGTCCCTTTAATAAGAGAGCAAGTTTTGCGGTAACTGCCCTATCTGGTCTTCTTTTTTCTATTAATCTTTTTTTAGCAGAAATTGATCGCCCTGAATTGTTATCACGTGGCTTCTCTAATTTCTATCTAGTTCGAGCACTAGGCTTACCAGCTTTTTCAACTTATAGCGGTAACCAGGCTTATCAGGCTGAAAAAGAACGTAGTGGTGCCACTGCAGAAGAATTAACTGAAGTTAAAAACTATGTTAAGGAAAACCATGTGGCTCCAAATCCTAAATTTTACGGAATTGCTAAAGGGCGCAATGTGATTATGATCCATTTGGAAAGTTTTCAGCAGTTTCTGATTGATTACAAACTAAATGTGGATGATCAAGAACATGAAGTCACCCCATTTATTAATTTGTTATACCATTCCAAAGAAACCTTTGCCTTTTCAAATTTTTTCCATCAAGTTAAGGCCGGTAAAACTTCTGACGCCGAAACACTGATGGAAAACTCTTTATTCGGTCTAAACAGTGGCTCTTTCATGGTAAACTACGGGGGAGATAACACACAGTTTGCGGCACCAAACATCTTAAAGCAAAAAGGTGACTATACTAGCGCTGTCTTTCATGGAAATGTTGGTACCTTCTGGAACCGTAACAATGCTTATAAACAATGGGGATACGACTATTTCTTTGATGAATCTTACTTCCAAGAGCTTACTAAAAAGAATTCCTTCCAGTATGGTCTAAATGACAAACATATGTTCTCAGACTCTATCAAATATTTAGAACATATGCAGCAACCCTTTTATACAAAATTCTTAACAGTCAGTCATCATTATCCCTACACGAGTTTAGCTGGGGAGAATGAGGAACAAGGATTCCCACTGGCAAAAACTGATGATGAGACTATCAATGGTTATTTTGCAACAGCCAATTATCTTGATAGTTCTGTTAAAGCATTCTTTGACTATTTGAAAGCTACTGGCATTTACCAGAATTCTATTATCGTATTATATGGTGACCATTATGGTATATCCAATTCACGTAACACTAGTTTAGCACCACTGCTTGGTAAAGACCCTGAAACGTGGTCTGAATACGATAATGCCATGCTTCAGCGTGTCCCTTACATGATTCACATTCCTGGTATGGATAAAGGATTTATCAGTGATACTTACGGTGGTCAAGTGGACAATCTCCCTACTCTATTATCACTTCTAGGCATAGATAACTCAAATTATGTAGAGTTAGGGCAAGATTTATTATCACCTGACAATAAACAAATGGTAGCTTTTCGTTCTTCTGGAACATATATCACCCCTAAATATACCAACTATGACGGGAAGCTCTACAACACAACAACTGGGGAATTAATTACCAACCCTGATGAAACCACACTCGCTGAAAATCAAGCTATCCGTGAGTCTGTAACCCAGCAACTAAAAATGAGTGATGCTGTTCAAACTGGTGATCTACTCCGTTTTGATAAAGATAACGGTCTAGATAAAGTAGATTCTAGCCATATCTCTTATATTGATTCTTTAAAAGCTCTCAAAGCGATAGAAAAGAAACGTGGTGAAAAATCAACTAGTATCTATAGCCAACACAATAACACATCAACTCAAGATCTTTTTAAAGCTCCAAGTTACATGCAGCTAAATCCAGAAATCACTGACACGTCAGCCACTTCTTCAACTAGCTCAAGTTCAAAAGAAGCTGAGAAAAAATAAAAAATAGAACTTCGTTGGAAGTTCTATTTTTTATAGCCCCTTTTGAATGATACGTGATGCCAGTAGGTAGGTCACTTGATACTTTTCTGATAATCGCTTAAGAAAAATCAACATCTCTAAAGAACTGTTAGCAAGGCTTGCTTCAAGACTCTTATAGATTGCCAATTCATCACTAGTAGCCTGCTTTTTGAAGTAACCCCAGATATGTTGATAAGCTACTCTTAAAGTTTTTTCACTTGGAGAAATGGCTTGCGCTTCTAATATCAACTGTTTAAACAACTCATATTTCTCTTCTGACCATTCATTGCCCTTGAAAAGTTGACGCAAAGCATTATAATGTTGTTGCGAATGCGCCATGACCCAATATTTTTGATAAGCCCATTCTTTTTGAGCCTCTAACAAAGAATTCCCTGGTTTAGAAGTCATTATTTTCACCCAAGCTAATCTCATAAGTAAGATCATCCCGAAGCATTTTCTTAACACGGCACTGCTCATCTACATAAGCCAAAATCTCTTCTATCATCGTATCATCTAGGACATGAGCAATTCCTACAAGGAGTTTAAAATGTCCCTCATCATATGTTGAATCGACTACACTAGCTACAACTGTTTCTTGATGAAAACGAGCAAAATAACCTTGAATACACATGGTGACGCATGAAGCCAAAGCGATATTAACCAAACTCATAGGCGTCTCCCCATCTTTAGGAAAACCAAAGAGTTCTACGGATTTCCCATAGCCTTCTGATACTGAATGATAAAGCTTATCTCCTTTTATTTTTGTTTGATACATTGTCAACCTCATTTCTAATGCCTTAAAAGCCCAAGTCTGAGACTTGAGCTAAGGTTTATCGAATTTCTGCACCAAGCTTCTCAGCTAGTGATTTTGTGATTTTTTCCATATACTTAGCTACTTCTTCATCCGTTAAATTATCGTTTGGATTTTGGAAGGTTAGGCTGTAAGCCATGGATTTCTTACCTGATTCAATATTATTACCAGCATAAACATCAAAGAGTTTGATAGCTGTTAGGCGTTTGACACCTGCATTTTCAATCGCATCCACAATTTCTTGATGACTTGCTTCTTGATTCAATAGCAAGGCAACATCACGAGATACAGCAGGGTATTTGGTAATATCAGAAAAAATTAAATCATTTGTCAAAGCTACTTCAATAGCTGAGAGATTGAGCTCTGCCACATAAGTTTCTGGAATATCAAAATCTTTAGCCGTTTGTGGATGAACTTGTCCCACAAAACCAACTTTAGCGCCATTTAAGATAATCGATGCTGTACGACCTGGATGCATATTTGCCATATCTTTTTCAGCGATATAAGTCACATCCAAATTAAGCTGAGCAAAGATCATCTCCACAATACCCTTGGCATAGAAGAAATCAACTGGAACTGCTGTTGTTTGAAAATCTTTTTCAGCTACTAGACCTGATAAGGTCATCCCAAAGGTATTGATTTCATTTGGTAAATCTTCTTTTGGATTGCCAGTTTGTTCAAAGACCTTACCAATTTCATAGAGGGCAAGGTTTTTGTTCTTACGAGCGACGTTATAAGCCACGATATCCAAGATACCTGATGTCATGTTTTGACGAAGAGCGGAACGATCAACAGTCATTGGCCACATGAGCTCTGTCAGATGACTAGGTGCCACATTGAAGGCTGTCGCTTTTTCAGGAGTTGTTAAAGCGTAAGAAATAACTTCTGTTAAGCCTGCTCCTTCAGCCAAAGCCTTGACTTTACGACGTAATTTCTGAGTCGTTGTCAAGGCACCAGCTGTTCCTGCTGCTTCTGGAAGAGTCGTTGGTAATTTATCATAGCCATAAATACGAGCGATTTCCTCAACCAAGTCAGCTTGGATGCTAATATCCCAACGACGACGAGGAACGGCTACCGTGAATCTGTCAGCTGAACCTGATAATCCGAAGCCAAGTTTCGCAAAGACGTCTTCGATATCTGAATAAGTCAACTCTGTCCCTAAACGAACATTGACATAGTCTAAGGTTGTTGATACTTCAACAGGTTCAATAGGCAGAGCACCTGCTTGCACACGACCTGATAAAACTTCTCCTCCAGCTAATTCTTCAAGCATTGCAGCTGCAAAATCAAGTGCTTCTGTAACGGTATCGAAGTTAATCCCTTTTTCAAAACGAGATGAACTTTCAGAGCGAAGGTTCAAGCGACTTGATGTTTTACGGATTGACTTACCATCGAAAACAGCTGCTTCAAGAACAACGGTCTTAGAAGAATTATCAATCTCAGTATCCTTACCGCCCATAACGCCAGCTAGAGCGACAGGTTTATCCGCTACTGTGATAACAATATCATCATCAGTCAATTCACGCTCTTCGCCATCAAGAGTGACTAAGGATTCCCCATCACGGGCATCACGAGCTACAATTTTGTTCCCTTGGAATTTAGCTAGGTCAAAGGCATGCATAGGCTGTCCAAAGTAGAGTAAGATATAGTTAGTCACATCAACGACATTATTAATCGGACGAATGCCAGCGTTCATGAGAAGGTTTTGTAACCACTGTGGGCTTGGTGCCACTGTCACATTTTCAACCACACGACTAGCATAAGTCATGACCTTGTCGGATTCAATAGCAACATCAATGACTTCTTTAGCTGATTTAGCGACCTCAGTGACAGATTTTTCTGGGAAATGCACCTCTTTTCCATAAATAGCAGCTACTTCATGAGCAACACCACGCATAGAAAGGGCATCCGCACGGTTAGGTGTGATTGACAGTTCGATGATTTCATCGTCCAAATCAAGGTATGGGAAAATACTATCACCTGGAACAGCATTTTCAGGTAAAATTTGGATACCATCTGAAAATTCTTTTGGAATAATAGATTCTGGCAATCCTAATTCTTGAAGCGAACAAATCATCCCAAGAGATTCCATACCACGGATTTTACCTTTTTTAATCTTATAGTTATCAGCAATGCGTGCTCCTGGAATGGCTACAATAACCTTGATTCCTGCTGTCACATTTGGAGCACCACAAACGATTTGACGAGGCTCTTCATCCCCTGTATCCACTTGACAGAGGTGCAAGTGAGTTTCTGGAACACCTTCACATGAGATAACATGACCCACTACTAATTTTGATAAGCCTTCAGCAGGAACTTCTACACCTTCCACTTCAATTCCTGTTGTAGACATTCTTTCAGCCAATTCAGCAGATGAGACATCGATGTCCACCAACTCCTTAAGCCATTTGTAAGAAACTAACATAATCAATAAAATACCAAGTCAAATGGAAAAGTAACCATAAAAAGTTAATAACTATTCTTCTTTGTTATTGTTACTCAATATTTGAACTTGATTTATTTCCTTTCACTTAAATTTTTATAGGATAATTTTTGCTATTAAGAATTGCCCACTTAAAAGCTATATGTCTCAATTTTTATCTTCTTTTTTGAGGCTCAGCTCAAGCGTTTTCTTAATAACCAGTCTGTATCAACCTTATCTTCAGAAACGACAAACTCATGCTCTGCAAATTTTTCAAAACCGTAGTGACTATAAAATGTTTGAGCTTTAATATTGTGTTCCCAAACACCTAACCAGGCCCAATCAAAGGGTCCTGATTCAGCTACTTCCAACGCATACTCAAAAGCAAACTTACCTAATCCCTCTCCTTGATAGGCTTTTAAGATATAGATTCGTTGGATTTCCAACGCATTATCTAGTTCAAATTCTGTCTGAGCTTCTCCCCAATTAAGTTTAAGGTAACCGACCACTTGATTGTTTAGGAGAATAAAATTAATTTCAGTATCCGGGTGCTTTAGCTCAGCCTGCAAAGTTTCTAGAGCATAATCTGTGTCAAAAAAAGATTGCAGTTGCTCAGGTGTGTTATCATGTCCAAAAGTCTCAGTGAACGTCTGCTCTGCTATAGATTTTAGAAGAGACAGCTCATCCTCGCGCACAGGCCGAATGCCAATCATCTTAACCATTTTACAACCTCCTACTTGAATTGAGCTGAGAAGCGAGCATCTCCTTGGTAGAAACCACGGATATCATTGATACCATAGCGAAGCATGGCAACACGTTCTTGACCTAAACCAAAGGCAAAGCCAGAATACTTCTCTGAGTCAACACCAGACATTTCAAGGACACTTGGATGAACCATACCCGCACCAAGAATTTCAATCCAGCCTGTTTTCTTACAAACGTTACAGCCTTTCCCACTACACTTGAAACACGAAACATCAACCTCTACAGATGGTTCTGTGAATGGGAAATAGGACGGACGAAGGCGAATCTTACGGTCTGCACCAAACATTTTTTGACTGATTAACTCAAGCGTTCCTTTAAGATCAGCCATAGAGATATTTTCTCCGACAACAAGTCCTTCAATTTGATGGAATTGATGTGAATGAGTCGCATCATCAGTATCACGACGGAAAACACGTCCTGGTGAAATCATTTTAAGTGGACCTTGACTGAAATCATGCGCATCCATTGTACGTGCTTGGACTGGACTAGTGTGCGTACGCAACAAAATGTCTTCTGTGATATAGAAAGTATCTTGCATGTCACGCGCAGGATGGTCTTTTGGTAAATTCATACGCTCAAAGTTGTAATAATCTTTTTCAACTTCGTAGCCATCCACCACTTGATAGCCCATACCTATAAAAATATCTTCGATTTCTTCACTAGTCTGTGTCAGAACATGACGATTCCCCAAAGTCATTTGACGACCAGGAAGGGTCACATCAAGACTTTCTGACTCAAGCTGAGCCTTAATTTTAGCAGCTTGAACAACTGCTTCTTGCTCTTCAAAGGCTTTTGTCAAAACGTCTCGAACTTCATTGACCTGTTTACCAACAACAGGTTTTAAGTCATTTGATAAATCCTTGAGGCCTTTTAAGAGCTCCGTTAACGAACCCTTTTTCCCAAGAATTTGGACGCGCAAGTCTTGTAATTCTTTTGAATGATCGCCATTCAATTCTTTTAATTTAGCCTGTGTGGAGTTTTTTAACTCTTCTAATTTAGCTTGTAAATCCATAAGTTAAGATACATTGAGCTGTCCGCTAGCAAAATAATCAACCGATCTTGTTACGGTTTCATGCTAACAGTTAGCCCCGTTTAATTGCAGTCAAATAGTGACTGTAACCAAACCTTCCTTTCATCAATAATTATGTCGTTCTTCTGAATCTTTAAGGCAATCGTTGAGGATAAAAAAAGGTGCCAAAACTCCTGAAACGGAGCGTTGACACGCGGTACCATCCGATTTTTATCTAGCAAAGTAGACCTTAATTCGACTGTCTTTAATATGAGTGAATTCATCTTATTTCACTTGAGAAGAGTTCCAGTCACGCTCTTCATTCCCTGGCAAGTTCCTAAGATTACTAGTCTCATAGACATCTATTCAATTACTAATAGTTTATCAAAAAACTGACAACTAAACAAGTGCCAACTCATTTAGTGATTAACTGTCACCTGCCCATTAGCATAGTTAAGCGTAATACCAGGTTGAACATTTGGTACAAAAACATTAAATTCCAAACTACCATCACTTGATTTGGCTTCAAGATGCGAGCCAGAAGCAATGATATTATCGCCTTCATAAACAAGAGTCACACGATAACGAACACGTTTATTATTATCTAAAGCACGACGAATTTGTGTCTCATAATAGTTTTGACCCGTTGAATCATGATCTCTAGCTTGGTTAGACCAAGCTGTCTGAACAGCGATATTTTGAGGGTTACTTGCAGAAGGGTCAAAACCATCAATATTACCCGCAATGGCGTAACCAATTAAGTGACCTCGATCAATAGCATGATCGTATTCACCTGGTAAATCATGAACCTGATGCCAGCCTGCCGGCTTCCATGACGTTGACCCATTCCCCGTTAATTCACGGTTACGATATTGTCGACTTTGTTTAGACAGCATAGCATTTGCTACTGACGGGACAAGCTTTCCTTGGACCCGCTTTATTTTATTATCCACATAAGGCATGCTGGACACACTGGCATCAAGATTTGTTATATTGTTATTAATCACAAAGGCACCTGCACCATTCCATTTGATATCATCTCCTAAAGATTTTCTAACAGATGACGTCAAAACAGATTGTGCTAAGTCTTGGTTTGGTGTCGATTCATTTGCACTTGAGCCGTTAGAATTTACTTTTTCCTGATTTGAACCATTCGTCACAACTTGAGCTAGCTGTTTCAGAGGGTTATCATCTGACAGCTGATCTGTCCCTGCAACAAGACCTAAGATTAAGGTTATAATGACTACTAGAACAGAAAACTTCGATTTAGATGATTTTTTTACATCATAAGGTTTAACCATAAAACTCCATTTCATGAAAAAAGTAGGACAAGCCTACTTTATCTTAAATTTAGCAATCAATTCTTGCCATTTATCCAATGAGAGAATTGAGAAAGCATCCTTACCATCGCCAATGATACCATAACCAATGATAAGCCCTAAGGCTAAAAATAGTATACATAGGGCTGCCACAACAATGATAAACAAATACTGTCTCAAAACATATAAAATACGTTCTTTCATCTTAATCCTCTGAAATACGACGAATGTTAGCACCTAGCTTAGCCAATTTAGTGTGGAATTGATAATAGCCACGATCTAGATGAGTTAATTTTCCGACTGTTGTTGTTCCTTGGGCAACCATACCAGTTAAAATAAGAGCTGCACTGGCACGTAGGTCAGTTGACATTACTGGTGCTCCTTGAAGAGATCCGCCACCGTGAATCAAAGCTGTATCACGAAGAATTTCCGTATGAAGTCCCATACGACGCATTTCTTCTAAATGTTGGAAACGATTTTCAAAAACCGTCTCAATCATCGTAGACTCACCCTTAACAGTTGCCATAAGAGCGGTGAATTGAGCTTGCATGTCTGTAGGAAAACCTGGATGTGGTAATGTTTTTACCGTCACAGGTTTTAACTTAGAGACATCTGATTTAATACGGATACCAGCTGCTTCTTCAGTCACTTCAACACCCATCTCCATTAGCTTAGCTAAGAGTGGACGGTTGTGTTCCCAAACAGCATCTTTAACCAAGACATCACCTGACGTCATGGCTGCAGCAACCATAAAAGTACCTGCCTCGATACGGTCCTGAACAACTTGATGTTCAGCACCATGAAGTTTCTCAACACCTGTGATCGTTAAGACTTCTGTACCAGCACCTTTGATCTTAGCTCCCATTTTATCCAAAAGCTGAGCTAAATCGACAATTTCTGGCTCACGCGCAGCATTCTCAATCACCGTTGTCCCTTCAGCTAGGGTTGCAGCCATCATCAAGTTCTGAGTTGCTCCAACAGACGGAAAATCCATATAGATACGAGCGCCATGAAGTTTACCTGTTGCAGTGATATCACCAGCTGTTTGTGTGATTGTAGCCCCCATAGCCTCTAACCCTTTTAAATGAAGGTCAATTGGGCGACTTCCAATCGTACAACCACCAGGCATCGATACTTTTGCATGACCGCTACGTGCAAGAATTGGTCCCAAAACCACGATGGACGCACGCATTTGACTAACATAATCATAGGGTGCTTCATCCAGAATATCACCTTGTGCATCAACGATGACAGTATTATTTTCCTCATCGAAATCCACTGCAATATCGAGGCCTCTAACAACATTGTTCATTGTGAACACATCTGAAAGGATTGGAACATTTGTTAAGGTTGTCTTCCCTTCAGTCGGTAAAATAGTTGCAGCTAAAAGCGGAAGGACAGCATTTTTAGCACCTTCGATTGTGACATCACCTTGAAGACGGGTTTGTCCGCCTTCGATAATAATTTTATCCATGTTTACTCCACAGTATTGTTAACAGTTATTAATACTAATTTTTAATTTAAAAGCGTTGCAAAAGATTGACTTAAACTTATAATCTCTAAGACAAACCGACTGGCTAAATAGCCCAAAACGACGCTCAATAAAACAACAAACAGTCTCACTTGAGGCGTATTGTCTTGATTGATTTTTAGAATTTTAGACCAATCAACCAAATGTGTTAAGAGATGAAAAAAAATACCTATAAAAATCAAATGGCTAAATAAAGCCAGAGTCTCCATTACAACTTGCATATGACCATTATACCAGTTTTTTATTAATTACCAAATAAGAAAAGCTTTACACAGTTTCACTAAATAGTGCTAGTTTGGTATTTGCTAGAAAAGAATGGATTAGTGTTCGAAAATACTTCGTTACATCATTGTGAGTTATCATAAACACATAAAACAAATGTTGAAAAGACTTAACCATGTGCACTACAAAACTAGTTCTTGTCGTCATTATTTGTCCAACTTCTTTGAGTTAGTACAACTGGACCTTTGTCTCATTCCTGTTTTCAAGAGACAACATAAAAAGGTCCACTGGACCTTTTTATTTATTCCCAACGTTGATACGATTAATAGCGCGTTGTAAAGCAACTTGTGCACGACGTACTTGGTCTGCGCTATGCTGAGCTTGTGCTTCTTCTAGTTCACGTTCAGCACGAGCCTTGGCTCGTTTTGCACGTTCTATGTCAATATCACGTTTTCGTTCTGCAGAGTCTGCAATGATTGTAATATGATTTTGTTTAACTTCAATAATACCACCATTAACAGCTACCCAGTTAATTGTTTTTTCTTGATCTGCACGATAAACCTTCATTTCATGAACAGTTAAAGGTGCAATTACATTGACGTGGCCAGGCATAATCCCCATTTCACCATCAGGGGTTCCGACAATAATCATTGATGCACGATGATCATATTTGATACCGTCTGGGGTTACCACTTGGACTTTCATTTCTGTCATGAGATCACCTCACTAGTAGCCCATTTTTTTAGCTTTTTCAACAACATCCTCAATTGGACCAACTGATCGGAAAGCATCTTCTGGAAGATGATCGTATTTACCTTCAAGAATTTCTTTAAAGCCACGAACAGTTTCTGCAACTGGGACGTAAGACCCTGGAAGACCTGTAAACTGTTCAGCAACATTAAAGTTTTGTGAAAGGAAGAATTGGATACGACGAGCACGACCAACAAGTGTCTTCTCATCTTCTGACAATTCATCCATACCAAGGATAGCAATGATGTCTTGCAACTCACGGTAACGCTGAAGGACGCGTTGTACTTCTGTCGCTACTGCATAGTGTTCGTCACCAACAATCTCTGGAGAAAGGGCACGTGAACTTGAAGCAAGAGGGTCAACAGCTGGATAAATCCCCATTTGTGTCAATTTACGTTCCAAGTTAGTCGTTGAATCCAAGTGGGCAAAAGCTGTTGCTGGAGCTGGGTCTGTATAGTCATCGGCTGGTACATAAATCGCTTGGATTGAGGTAACAGAACCTTTTTTAGTTGACGTGATACGTTCTTGCAATTGACCCATTTCAGTTGCCAAGGTTGGTTGATAACCAACGGCTGATGGCATACGTCCAAGAAGAGCTGAAACTTCAGAACCTGCTTGTGTGAAACGGAAAATATTATCAATAAAGAGAAGCACGTCTTGACCTTCAACATCACGGAAATATTCAGCGATTGTCAAACCAGTAAGGGCTACACGCATACGTGCACCAGGTGGCTCATTCATCTGACCAAATACCATGGCTGTTTTTTCAATAACACCTGATTCTTTCATTTCCCAATAGAGGTCATTACCTTCACGTGTACGTTCACCAACTCCGGTAAATACTGAAATACCACCATGCTCTTGAGCAATGTTATGAATCAATTCTTGGATAAGAACGGTCTTACCAACCCCGGCACCACCGAAAAGTCCAACCTTCCCTCCTTTTAAGTAAGGGGCAAGTAGGTCGATAACTTTAATACCTGTTTCAAGGATTTCTGTTGACGTTGATAATTCATCAAAAGTTGGGGCACTCTTATGAATGGGATGACGTTCCGCATCTTCTCCAAATGGTTCTTCAAGATCGATAGCATCACCAAGAACGTTGAAGACGCGTCCAAGCGTTTCTTTACCAACTGGTACACTGATTGCACGGCCTGTATCAAGAACTTCTAGACCACGTGTCAAACCATCAGTTGATTCCATAGCAATGGTACGAACGAGGCCTTCACCAAGTTCAAGAGCTACTTCAAGAACGATTTTTTGTTTTTTCTCACTGTCTTTGTAAACAACAAGTGCATTATTTATCTCAGGAAGCGGTTCATTCGTGTTAAACGCAACGTCAACGACCGGTCCGATAACCTGAGCAATTTTGCCTGAGCTCATGTATTTCTCCTTTTTAGATTTTTAGGATTACTCCTATTTTGAGCAACAGTCATACACAACTGTCCCTCTATCTTTTGAGTCATGTCAATCAAACACTACTCAAGGGCGCTAGCCCCCGCTACAATTTCTGTAATTTCTTGTGTGATTTCTGCCTGACGAGCACGGTTATACTGGATTGTCAAATCATTGATAACATTTTTAGCATTATCCGTCGCTGTTTGCATAGCACTCATACCTGCTGCATGTTCAGCCGTCTTAGCATCAACAATAGCTCCATAAATCAAACTTTCAGTGTATTGAGGCAGTAGTTGTTCTAAGATAGCTTCGCGATTTGGTTCCAATTCAAACGATGCTCCCCCTTCACTAGCTTGATTAACATCTAGCTCAGTGATTGGTAGCATTTGTTGCATACGTACTTGACTGGTCAGACTGTTCACATGGTGATTATAGCAGACGTAAAGTTCATCAAAGAGCTCATTCTTGTACATTTCAACTGATTTTGAAATGATACGAGCTACTTCTTCGAAGCTTGGTTGATCTTCTAATCCACGTAATTCAAAGGCAACATCAATTCCTCTTGCCTTGAAAAAGTCTGCCCCCATCCCTCCGATAGCAATGATTTCAAAGTCATTACCTTCAGGATGATACTCACCAATAGTGTCCATCATTGATTTTAAGATAGTAGAGTTGTAACCACCTACTAATCCTTTATCTGAAGTAATCACAATATAACCAGTTTTTTTAACAGGACGAGAAATCAACATTGGATTTGACGATCCTGATAACAATTCAGCTTTCATCAAGTCCGTTGTGATTTGACGTACCTTACTAGCATAAACTTGGAAATCTTTAGCTGCTTGTTCAGACTTGGTCAATTTCGCAGCAGAAACCATTTGCATGGCTCCTGTTATTTGACTAGTCTTTTTCGTAGAAGCTATTTTTCCTTTGATTTCGCTAAGAGAACCTGCCATAATGCTTCCTCCTCTTAGTTAAATGATGACTGATCTTTAAACTCTTGAATAGCAGCATCTAACACTGATTCTTCAGGTAGATCCTTAGTATTTCGAATCGTTTCAAAGATTTCTTCATGATGAGCGTCAAAGTAGGAATACATAGACTCCTCAAAACTCAAGATATCTTCAACTGGAACACTGTCCAAGAAGCCATGCGTCAAGGCGTAAAGAATCAAGACTTGTTTTTCAACTGGAAGTGGTTTGTGAAGTGGTTGTTTCAAGACTTCAACTGTACGACGTCCACGATTCAACTTAGCTTGCGTTGCTGCGTCCAAGTCAGATCCAAATTGAGTAAAGGCTTCAAGTTCACGATAAGAAGCTAGGTCCAAACGTAGAGTACCGGCAACTTTCTTCATCGCCTTAATTTGCGCAGACCCACCCACACGTGATACTGATGAACCGGCATCAATAGCAGGACGAATACCTGAGTTAAAGAGGTTTTCTTGCAAGAAGATCTGTCCGTCAGTGATTGAAATAACGTTTGTCGCGATATAAGCTGAGATATCTCCAGCTTGTGTTTCAATAAACGGAAGGGCAGTAATTGATCCTCCACCTAGAGCATCAGAAACTTTGGCTGAACGCTCAAGGAGACGTGAATGCAGGTAGAAAACATCCCCTGGATAGGCTTCACGACCTGGTGGACGGCGAAGAAGAAGGGAAAGTTCTCGGTAGGCCACCGCTTGTTTAGATAAATCATCATAAACAATAAGAACGTGTTTGCCGTTGTACATGAACTCCTCAGCCATTGCAACACCCGCATAAGGAGCAATATAAAGTAATGGTGATGGCCGTGATGCAGAGGCTGTTACAACGATAGTGTAATCAAGCGCACCATAACGACGAAGTGTTTCTACTTGTGTACGAACAGTTGATTCTTTCTGACCGATTGCTACATAGATACAAATCATGTCTTGACCCTTTTGGTTCAAGATAGCATCGATAGCAACAGATGTCTTACCTGTCTGACGATCGCCAATAATCAATTCACGTTGTCCACGACCAATTGGAACAAGGGCATCAATAGCCTTAAGACCTGTTTGAAGAGGCTCAGAAACCGATTTACGATCCATAACACCAGGTGCTGCTTCTTCTACAGGGCGTGTTTTACTTGTTTTGATGTCCCCAAGTCCATCCACTGGAATCCCTAAAGGATTGACAACACGACCGATTAATTCTTCACCCACAGGAACTTCCATGATTTTTCCTGTACGTTTAACCACGTCACCTTCACGAATAGTACTGAAATCACCAAGAACGATGATACCGATGTCGTTTGACTCCAAATTCTGAGCCATACCGAAGGCACCGTTAGAAAATTCGAGAAGTTCACCACTCATGGCATTATCCAATCCACGAGCACGCGCGATACCGTCACCAACATAAGTAACGCTACCAGTTTCTGTGACGTCAAAATTTGGCTGGAAGTTTTCAATTTGCTTTTTAATTAAAGCGCTAATTTCTTGTGCATTAATTGCCAAATGTCACACCACTTTCTATTTCAAATTCATTTTTAATTGCTGAAGTTGCGATTTGATACTTGTATCAATAATCTTGTTATTAGCTTTCAAAATAAAGCCACCAATCAACTCTGGATTGATCACTTCATCGACTTGACCAACTGAAATATCGAATTTCTTCTCAGCTGCAGCTTTCAATCGATCTTTTTGAGCATCTGAAAGACTTTCTGAAACCTGAATTTCTAATGGAAACTCATTGGAAATCAGCGATAGTTTTTCCAAGGCAGATGACAAGATTGTTTCTAAAAGTGATTCACGTTCATTTTGTTTGATCACTTCCAAGAAGTTATTAACAAAGACATGACTACCTGCTTGAAGTTGACTAACGAGAGCCGCTTTTTCTGTTTGGCTAAGACCTTCATGAGAAAGTGTCGTAGCCAAATCGGTTGCTTGAAAGATTTCCAAAAGAGCTGTCAAATCTTGTCTAACTTCAGGAATGAGATGATGTTCTACCGCAACATCAACCAAGCTTTTTGAGTAATTTTCAACTAAAGTTAATGTTTTTTTATCCATTACGCATCTCCTAATTGATCAAGGTAGTTGTCAATCAGTTTGCTTTGTGCTTCTTTATCCAGTTCTTTAGTCATGATTTTCTCAGCCAATAAAACTGTCAAATCAGCGACATCGTCTTTAACACCAGCGAAAGCTTCCGCTTTGCTTTGAGCAATATCAGCCTCTGCCTTATCTTTAAGACGCCCTGCTGTTTCGCGGGCTTCAGCGACGATTTGCGCTTCTTGTTTTTTACCAGTCTCTTTTGCGGTTTCAATAATTTCAGTAGCTTCTGTGCGAGCTCCAGCCAGTTCTTCCTGACGTTGTTGAGCCAAACGCTCAGCCTGCTCACGGGCTGCTTCTGCACCATCAATATCAGCCGCGATTTTTTTCTCGCGTTCGTCAAAAATACTTGTCAATTGTTCCCAAGCAAATACCTTAATCAGAACAATCAAGAGTATAAATGACCCAGTCACGATAATAAAATTACCGAGACTTGTACTATTAATTAATGTAGACATGTCTACCTATCCTTTCTTATTCTTCGACTTGTGTATCTAGCTTGTTACCAATGTATTTCGTTGAAAGCAATACAAACACGTAGGCTTGAATTGATGAAATAAAGATTGAAAATCCAGTCCAAGCTAAGTTGAGGACAAAGGCAACTGGTGCTACAAAGATACTAAGGTTTGCAAATTGTAAGAGCAAAGTCATAACAACCTCACCAGCAAAAATGTTACCATACAAACGAAGGGCTAATGAAGCCACATTAGTAAGTTCTTCTAAAATATTCATTGGTAACATGGCAGGTGTTGGAGTAAGATAACCCTTCAAATAGCCACCTAGGCCATTTTTACGGACACCTTCAAAATGAACAATTGCTGCAACAATGAGTGACAAGGTGAAGTCCACCATAAAGTTTGAGGTTGGAGAGGTCCAGAAATTTAATTCTTCTGTCTCTAATTTAGTTACCAAACCAATATTGTTAGCAACTAAAACAAAGAGAAAGAGGGTAAAAGCCAAAAAAGTATAATTTTTTGTATAAACACCTACATTTGGTCGAATCAAATTCTGAACAAACTCATAGAGCCACTCAAGCACATTCTGCTTACCTTTAGGTTTCATCGTCATGTGACGACTAGCCCAAAAGACGAAAAGAAAGACAATTAAAACCGTCAAGAGAGTCATGGCAAGAATCGTTAAATCAAAATCAAGGCCCAAAAAGCTTGCTGTTGGATTTTGTGTTTCTCCCACTATTATCCCTCCTTTTTACAGTTTACTCTTAATCGATTATTTTCCGACAAAGAAAGTGAATGCGAAAAGGACGAAGAAAGTACCTTCAATAAAGGCTACCCCTGTAAACATCAATGTTTGCAATTTACTAAACATTTCAGGTTGACGTGCTGCAGATTTTGCGATATTGGCAACGAGGATACCCTCACCGATACTTACACCCAAAACTGCGATACCCAGTGCCAAAATTTGTAAATTCATAATAGAATTCTCCTTTAAAATTTTTTACCCTGCTATTTTAGTCCTATTTTATAGTGATGTCAATGAAAACCAGTTTTCGTTAGCGCTTTCTAAATGGAATCTTAAACCAAGTCTGACCATTGTTTGACTAATAAAAGAATTTTCTTCCTATTTAATAAAGACTTCTAAAACCCTATCAAAATAAGAAGATAACACTCTATCTTCTAAATGACACAAATAAGTTTCTTGACACTTTGTGATTGTCCTATAAGTATCTAAGGTGATTTGAAGAGTTATTAGATGTTAATTATTTTAAGAGGACATTAAAATATAAGAAAAACTGGAACTTTTTGATTCCAGTTTTTCGTTATATCATCAAATTTATAGAATTTTACTAATCTTTTCACCAATTAGGATTTCCATTATAGCATTTTGATAACTTCACTATCTGCTTTTAAGAGGAGAATGGCTCTCTAAACTGACTATCTAGAGATGTTGATAGAGTTCCTCGTAAGATTTACTTGCTGTATCCCATGAAAAATCCCGTGTCATTGCTTCTTGTTGCAGTTTTGACCAAGCTGTTTTGTCGTCTTGGTAAACGTTCAAAGCTCGTTCAATCGTTTTGGTTAACCAGAAGCCTGAAAACTCTGCAAAACCAAACCCTGTGCCCTGACCAGTATACTCATTATAGGATTCTACTGTATCTTTCAAACCACCTACTTGACTAACAATTGGTAAGGAACCGTATCGCATAGCCATCATTTGAGATAAGCCACATGGTTCAAATGCTGATGGCATCAAAAAGAGATCTGATGCGGCATAAATCTCTTGGGCCAGTCCTAAATCAAACATGATATTTGCAGACAACTTGTCTGGGTATTGACTAGCAAACCACGAAAAGGTATTTTCATAATCCGAGTAGCCTGTTCCCAAAAGAACAATTTGCAAATCAAGTTGCAAAATATGCTCTAGTTCATTAACCACTAGGTCGAATCCTTTTTGATCTGTCAATCGAGAAACGATTCCAATCAATGGTACTTCAGGTCTAACAGGGAGACCCAGACGTTCTTGCAAAGCAGCTTTATTCTTAGCTTTTCCAATTAAATCATCCTTGGAAAAATGGTATGGGATTAGTGAATCAGTCTCTGGATTTAATAAATCAGTATCAATCCCATTGACAATACCTGATAGTTTCCCTGATTCCATCCGCATGACTTGATCCAGGCCTTTCCCAAATTCAGGCGTTTGAATTTCTTCAGCATAGGATGGTGACACTGTGGTCACGCGATCAGCATATAAAACAGCTCCCTTCATCCAGTTAAGACAATCATTCCAGCGCAAGGTACCGTCTTCATAGCGCTCGCTACCCACTCCAAAAAGGTCCCCAAGCATTTCTGGACCATATTGTCCTTGAAATTCGATGTTATGAATGGTAAAGACCGTTTTGATACTTTGATAGGCTTGAATCCAGTGATATTTCTCTTTTAAGAGATAGGGCATCATGGCTGTATGATAGTCATGGACATGGAGAACATCAGGGATAAAATTGATTTTTTCCATTAATTCTAAGGCCGCTAATTGGAAGAAAGCAAAGCGCTCCCCATCGTCCCAAAAGCCATAAACTGAGCCACGGAAGAAATAATATTGATTGTCAATAAAGAAGAAATGAACACCATCACGTTGTATATATTTCACACCCGCATACTGACGACGCCAACCAACATTGACCGTATAATCAAAGCAATCCTCTACTTGGTCTCCGAATTTTGCTGCCACACTATCATAATAAGGTAAAACAACAGCAACTTCATGACCATGTTTAACCAGAGATTTTGGAAGAGCACCAATCACATCTCCAAGGCCTCCCGTTTTAGAAAATGGCGCGCCTTCTGCTGCTACAAATAAGAGTTTCATTGCACAATATCTCCTGTAATAACTTGTCCTTTCCCGATAACTAATGGTTTTTCAGCTGTTCCTTTTAGCGTTACGCCAGCTGGCACAATGACATTTTTATCGATAATGGCATACTCAACCACTGCACCTTCTTCAATCCTTACTTTAGGGAAAATAAGAGCATGCTTAATTTGACTGCCTTTAGCTATGTGGCATGACCTTGAAACGATGGAATGATTAACCTGTCCATAGACTTCTGATCCTGAAGCAAATTGAGAATTGTTAACTTCCGATGCTTGGTCAAAATAAGTTGATTCTTCGTTTTTAACTTTTGTATAAACCTTTTGGTTTGAATAAAGAAGAGAATAGAATTTTTGCGGATCCAACATGTCCATATTGGCATCGTAGTACGATTTTACAGAGGTGATATTAGCCAAGTATCCCGTATATTCAAAGGCTAATGCCTGTTCCGTAACGATGAGTTCACGGAGAAGAAAACGAATTTTACGAGGTTCTTCTTTTTGAGCTTCTTCTTCTAATCTGTCAATCAGCCACGACGTGTTGACCACATAAATATCTGCTGACATGGGAACTGGCTCAATAGCGTCTTCTAGTGATTGTTTGCCTATCACCTTATCTTGTTCATCAATGTCTAGTACTTCATTAGCTGATGAAATGGCATCTTTAGGAAGTCGCTTATACACTACTGTAATATTTCGCTGATTAGCATTATGAAGATGAATGACTTGTTCGAGATTAATATTTGAGAGGATATCACAAGACATGTAAACCGTTTGATCAGAGCCTGAACGCTTAAGGTAGGTCAAAATCTGACTATAATAATCATCATCTGTCATGGTTGTCTCTTCGTCTGTATTGTAAAAACCAAGAAAATAATGGCTAGTTAAGGTATTCAAGCCCCACTCACGACCACTTCGGATATGGTCAAAAACAGAGCGAATATTTTGACCGCGGAAAATCCCATAAACACTTCGAATACCTGCATTGGCTAGACTTGAGAGTTGGAAGTCAATCAAGCGGTATTTTCCATCAAATGGCAAATTGGCAAGTGGTCGATTATCCGTTAAACTTTCCATATCGTGGTAACCAACGGCATTTCCTAAAATGGCTGTGTATTTATCAATCTTCATTTGCTAACCCCACTACTTCATTGTATCCTACGACTTGAACATCTTCTGTACCATCAATCACAGCTCCGTCTGCAATCGTTGCCCCTTCACCGATAATAGCACGTTTAATCACAGCTCCTTTACCGATTTTAACACCACTCATGATAAAACTATCTTGAACATGAGCTCCTTCTCGTACTTGTACATTAGTTGATAAGATAGAATGCGTTACTTTACCATCAACAAAGCAACCATCAACAACCAATGAATCCTTAACTTCCGCTTTTTCAGAAATAAAGTTTGGTGGTGCAATTTCGTTTTTAGAATAAATTTTCCATGAACGGTCACGGCTATCCAGCTCATTATCGACTGGAATGTACTCCATATTGGCTTCCCAGAGTGACTCAATGGTTCCTACATCTTTCCAATAGCCTTTAAAATTATATGTATAGACACGTTCACCTGATTCAAGATAGGCTGGGATGACATTTTGTCCAAAGTCAGACATGTCAACACCATTTTTCTCTCCATTGACTAACATCTCACGAAGAGCTGCCCAGTTGAAGATATAGATCCCCATTGATGCTTTTGTTGATTTGGGGTATTCTGGTTTTTCTTCAAATTCAACAATTCGGTCATTTGAATCAGTATTCATAATCCCAAATCGACTAGCTTCTTTGAGTGGTACATCAATAACAGCAACGGTCAGACTGGCTTGATTGTCCTTATGCGTTTGAAGCATATCATCATAATCCATCTTGTAAATATGGTCACCAGATAGAATCAAGACATATTCAGGGTTGATGCTATCAATATACTCAATATTTTGATAAATAGCATGACTGGTTCCTTGGAACCAACGGTTACCTTCTGTCGCTGAGTAAGGTTGCAGAATGGTTGCACCAGCATTAATACCATCTAAGCCCCATGATGAGCCATTTCCAATGTGTTGGTTCAGGCCTAAGGGTTGATACTGGGTAATGACACCAACCTTCTGAATACCTGAATTGGTGCAGTTTGATAAGGCGAAATCAATAATGCGATATCGTCCACCAAATTGAACTGCCGGTTTGGCAATATTTTGTGTCAATTTCCCTAGCCGTGTTCCTTGTCCACCAGCTAAGATGAGAGCTAACATTTCATTTTTCATAATCATTCCTTCTTTTATCTAAAACAACTAGCAACTATGACGCTTTGTTAAGCCTAGTCTTGTGATCAGCCTAGCATTTTCTAAGAATCTGTATACAAAATGGGAAAAGGTTCAGATAAATTCTGATATAGGTCAATCAAACAAACAAGGCAACAGTTTTTGAAATACTGTTGTATTTCAAAACCATCTAACGATGAATGAGCTAACATTAAACTTTACCTGTTACTATAGAACCTAAACTACTTTAAGCGCCTTTTGACTTTCCAGATACTAGCACCTAGGGCCGGTAAGGTGAAACTGATCGTTTGGTCATAATCCTTCCACTTAGTTTTTACTATTTTTTGAGGTGAATTTCCTTTAGTCCAAGTTCCTCCATAAATCTCAAGTTCTGTATTAATGACTTCTTCGTAGATACCTGCAAGTGGGACACCAACCGTATAATTTCGCCTTTCAACTGGGGTCATATTGAAAATCCCAAGGAGGAGTTCACCTTTTTTACTTTGTCTTGCAAAGGTCAAAACCGTTTCTTCTTTGTTATCAGCATCAATAATATCTATCCCATCGTAGGAATCATCAATCTGCCAAAGCGCCTTGTGGTCTTTATAAAAACGATTGAGTTGACTGGTGAAAAATTGCATTTTTTGGTTGAGGGGATCTTCAAGATTTTGCCATTCGAGTTGCTCATGTGACTTCCATTCTAAAAATTGGCCAAATTCTGAACCCATGAAAAGTAATTTTTTACCAGGATGGAAAATCTGATAAGCATAAAGATTACGGAGTCCAGCAAATTGGTTATAGCGGTCCCCCCACATCTTGTGCATCATGCTTTTCTTGCCATGAACCACTTCATCATGTGAGAATGGTAGAATGTAATTTTCCTTAAAGCAATACATAAAACTGAAAGTGACTAAGTCAAAATCATTTTTACGATGAATAGGGTCCTCTTCATAGAATCTGAGGATATCATTCATCCATCCCATATTCCACTTATAGTCAAAACCGAGACCTCCCTCATCAACAGGCTTAGTGATGGGAATGGTCGAAGAAGATTCCTCAGCAATCAACATGACATTAGGATGATAACTTTTCACTACTTGAGTCATTTTTTTCAGAAAGGCAATTCCTTCAAGATTACGATTATCACCATATTTGTTAGGTGTCCATGGTCCTTGATCAAAATCTCGATAGAGCATATTGGTCACAGCATCAACCCTAATACCATCAATATGGAAAGCTTCAATCCAATAGAGAATGGAAGAAATCAAGAAGGATTGAACTTGATTTTTACCGAGATCAAAGTTAAGTGCCCCCCAACCAACATTTCGTGCTCGATCTGGATCTTGGTATTCAAAAGTTGGTGTGCCGTCATAGTATGCCAAGGCATCATCATTCTGCGTAAAATGACCTGGTACCCAATCGACAATGACACCTATATTGTGTAGGTGACAGGCTTCTACAAAATCTTTGAAGGCTTCAGGGGTGCCGTAAGAATGCTCAAAAGCGAAGTATCCCATCAGCTGATAGCCCCAACTCATCCCCAAAGGATGTGCCATTAAAGGGAGAAATTCAACATGCGTATAATTCATCTCGACCAGGTAGGGAATGAGTTCTTCTCGCAGTCGTTCAAACGTATAAGGATTCCCAGACTCATCCGTCTTCCAAGAACCAGCATGTACTTCATATATATTGACCGGTCTTTCTTGGAAGCCAAAACGTTTTCGGCGTCCCATCCACAAGCCATCTTTCCACTTCCTAGTCACCGCTTTTTGTAAAATAGCTCCTGTACTGGGGCGATTTTCAAGATAGCGAGCAAAAGGGTCAATCTTTTCAAGAACCTGTCCTCCTTGCCTTTGGACTAAAACCTTGTAAATCTGACCTGCCTGAGCATATGGGCTATGTCCCTCCCAAACTCCTGATTCATGACGTTTTAACGGTAACGGAAAATCATACCAACCTGTAAAATCACCAATAATCTTGACATTTTCAGCATTTGGTGCCCAAACCCTAAAATAATAGCCCGTTTGAGCTTCTTCAAGAGCCTCATGCGCACCTAAAAAATCTTGTAAATGATAATTTTCTCCTATACCCAAGGTATAAAGATGCCCATCTCTATCCATAGCACCTCCCTCTCTTATAAAAAACTAAAATTCTGAATTATCTGTCATTTTTTGCTAAAAAATATATGATTGTCAGTCTACCTAAGAACTCACCAAGAAAATAACTATCTTAAAAAAACAAAAATACCCCTATGCTAATATAGGGGTATTAGTGTCTGTCAAAGATCCAACAAAACAAATATATGATAGCGATATCATGACTGTTTTATAGTTTAAATTAGTATATCATACTTTTGGTCTTTTGTTATTGAAATATTCAAATTTTTTTCATTAGTATTGAGAATGATTCGGTAATTTTGATTCCCAGCCATTGTATAACTAATATAGCCAGACGCTGGAAGAGCTGTCTCAATATAGATATGACGCCTAATGTCGCTGAAATTTGTCCAAGAAAATGCTTTATCCCTTGTTTTCAAAAAAATTAACTGCCGAACAAAGTTAACAGTCTCCTTGTGATAAGTCACTAACTCCCAATCAATCTGATTAACAAAATCAGGGGCATTGTAAGAATTCATAGCATGTTGTAAATCCTGAGGAGTGAGTTCTCCTTCTGCACCAGTTCTAACCAACTTCGTTCTTAAAAACTCTTGACCAATCTGCATAAAGCACATACCTTGGGATAAGAGGTTGATCGCCGTTGCTAGTTGAACGCGTTTGATATGTACGCTTTGATCATCCGCTGGATGCAAGATCCATAAAAGATCATTTAGATTGTAATTATCATGAGCTTCTACATAGTTTAAAACTTGATTTGGAGCGATGTAATCCACTAACTCATCACTGCCTAAAATAGCTTTAGCCACTATGTCTTCTGTCGCTGCTCCAGATACAAAGCCATGCGTCAGTTCACCATAAACTTCAGCTCCTTTAATGGCATCGCGTTGATTATCATTAAAAAATCCAATTCCTGGCATTTTTGATGCATTAGCCTTTATGGCCTTATCTTCAGGCATGAGACCTTGCCCCATATCCCAGCCTTCACCATATACAAGGATTCTAGGATCGATAGTATCAATCATCTCTCGAATCATTGTCATTGTCTCAACATCATGAATTCCCATCAGATCAAAACGGAAACCGTCAATATTATAGGCTTCAATCCAGTAACGAATAGAATCCAACATATATTTTCGGAACATCTCTTTTTCACTAGCCGTTTCGTTACCAACACCCGTTCCGTTCTGGAAAGTACCATCAGGATTCATTCGGTAATAGTAATCTGGTACAGTTAGCTGAAAGGCAGAGTCAACATTAGAGAAGGTATGGTTATAGACTACATCCATAATCACACCAATCCCTGCATCATGATAGGTCTGGATCAGTTGTTTTAACTCATGAATACGTGATAAAGGTTCATGAGGGTTGCTAGAGAAACTAGCTTCTGGGACATTATAATTTTCAGGGTCATAACCCCAATTGTAAGCATAATCACCATTATCATCGAAGGTTTGATGATGATCAAAAATAGGTTGCAGTTGAATATAAGATGTCCCCAACTCCTTAAGATAGTCAAAACCTGTCTTGTCACCAAAGCGATTAGTGGTCCCTTTTTCAATGGCTCCTAAATATTTCCCCCGATGCTCTTCTCGTACTCCAGAAGAAGGTGATTTTGTAAAATCACGAATATGCATTTCAGTAATAACAGCTTGGTTCGGATTCTCTATTCGCCAATGAGCCTCTTGCCCATGTTTAACACTAAATCCTTCTGGCGACATCAGCTCAGGATCAATGATAATAGATCTACAACCATTAGCTGTTGTAGCTGTCGAATAAGGATCTCTGGTATCCGAGAAAGTTCTTCTGCGATGATAAACACGGTAAACGTAAGCCCTATAGTTTAAATCATCAGTCACTGTCAGCTGCCAAACACCTTGCGTATTTTCTTGATGATTTTCTAAATCTCGACCCGTTCCACGGTGCATCATCATAACCTGATCCACACTGGCTGTTTCCGAAGTAGAATGATACAAAACAAGTTCAACTTTTTCAGCAGTAGGTGCCCAAAGCCTAAAGCTTGTAGCTCCTTTACTATATTTAGCACCAAGCCAACCATCAAAGCCCCACTCTTTATCGAAAGCCTTGGCGTTTATTGCCATATCAAAGCCACGTATTTTTCGTCTAGCGTAATATTTGCTGGCTACTGCAGCTTGCCTTGAGTAATAGAGCGTCTCATCACCATCAACAATCCAAACTTCAGTCTTACTAGCACCCGCTAGCTTATTAATGCAATATTCTAAGCTTTTATAAGTCCAGTTTTGATTTTTGGCCATGACATAAACATGATGCTGATGAGGCAGTGCATCAAATTCTAAAATGGCAACAGCCCCAAAACTATCATACCGTAAAAACTGAGCCTCTCGGCCCCATTCATTATCAAGCCATCGCCACAAGCTCAGGTCAAAATAATTCCCTTGGCGGCGATGATAATGAACAATCACTGTATTTTTCGTTTTACAAATGTTCATCGATACCTTCTTGCTCCTCAAAATCTTCCACTTCATGCGTAAATTTCTGTGCAATAGCTTCCATAGCCAAATCTTCTGTATTAAGCATCATCGCATCATCAGAAATTTCATCCGTATTGGCAAAGAAGGTAATATGGTTCTTTAAATTTTTAAGTTTTATTGGAGCATCGCCACCATATTCTCCATCCAGATTAATCATCATCCGCTGGTGACTTTGTGGCTCTATGGTTAATTCGTTTGTTTTTATATACTCGATTAGAGGGTGGTCAATATGTTTACCACCTTGTAAAACTAGACGAATGAGATGAATGATTTCAAATAAGTTAGCTGTTTTTACAACGATGAGTGTGAATTTTCCATCATCTAATTTTGCATCAGGTGCGATCGTTTCAAATCCGCCAACTGAGTTAGTGATGGCTGCAAAAATCATAGAAGCTTGGCCTTCAAAAACACCATGGTCATGTATGATTTTCACCTGACTATTACGAACACGTGGTAGGAGCTCAACTCCCTTGGCTAAGTAAGCTAAATAACCAAAAATCGTTTTTAATTGGCTCGGTACACTATAAGTTAGTTCTGTCAAAGTTCCAGCTGCTGCAATATTAATGAAATACTTATCTGTCTCAGCTAGTCCAATATCCATTTTTAGGGTTTGATTTTTACCGATTAATTCTGCTGCTTTTACAGGATTACTACGAGGGATTTTTAAAGCTCTAGCAAAATCATTAGTTGTTCCTGTCGGAATAATAGCCATTTTGGGACGCTTTTCAAGGGGAGCGATACCAGAAACAACTTCATTGATAGTGCCATCACCACCTGCTGCAATCACCAAATCAAACCCTGCTTTAGCTGCACGGTAAGCCTCATCCCGAGCTGAATTGGGCTTTGCAGTTGTTCTAAAAGCAGAGGTTTCATAGCCATAACCTTCTAAAATATCTAACACTTTAGCCACGTTTTTTTTCATGATTTCTTGACCTGAAGTTGGGTTATAAATCAAACGCGCTCTTTTTTGTTTTGTCATACGTTCTCCTTCATTTTACAAAGCACTTAACCACTCTTCTGATTCAATACGAATCCCCAAAGTTCTAGCCTTTTCAAGCTTACTACCAGCATCAGCTCCAGCAATGAGCAAGTCAGTCTTTTTAGAGACAGAACCAGTAACTTTAGCTCCCAAAACTTCTAATTTTTCTTTAGCTTCGTTTCGCGTTAGTTGTTCTAATTTTCCAGTTAAGACCACTGTCATACCTGATAATTGAGCATCTTTGGAGACTTTTTTTCCAAGATAGTCTAGGTTGACACCGGCTTCTTCTAGTTCTTTCAAGAGGACAACTGCCTCGTCTTTAGCAAAATAGCTATGCACTGACTCAGCAATAACAGTTCCCAAACCATCAATTGCCGCGATTGCTTCTTCTGGGGCTTGTGCCAAATGAGGAATTGTGCCAAATTCTTCCAACATGAGACGACTAGCTTTAGCACCAACATGACGAATACCTAAACCAAATAATAATTTATCAGCTGAATTGGCTTTTGAATTCTGAATAGCTTGGTAGAGTTTTTCTGCGGATTTCTCCTTGATATTTGGCAGGGTTAACAGGTCATCAATAGAGATTTGGTAAATATCAGCGACATCTTTTACCAACTGTGCTGCATACAGCTTTTCAACAACTGATGGTCCTAAACCAGAAATATTCATGGCATTTCGACTTGAGAAGTGTTCTAAACTTCGCTGAATGAGATTTGGGCAGAGTGGATTGATACAACGAAGAGCTACTTCTTCTTTCAAGTGCACCAAGTCACTGGCACACGATGGGCAAACTGTTGGAATAGGCAATGGTTCTTGATGGGTTCGTTTGTCCATATTAACACGTAAAACAGCAGGGATAATATCCCCAGCCTTATAGACAATAACAGAATCACCAATACGGATATCCTTTTCACTAATATAATCTACATTATGCAAGGTAGCCCGACTAACTGTTGTACCTGCTAGTTTAACTGGGGTTAAATTAGCTGTTGGAGTAACGACACCTGTACGCCCAACCGTCCAATCAACGGATAAAAGCTGAGCTTCTTTTTCCTCGGCAGGAAACTTATAGGCAATCGCCCACTTAGGTGCTTTAACCGTAAAACCTAATTCCTCCTGAATATGCAAATCATTAACCTTGATGACAATCCCATCAATATCATAAGGAAGCTGATCGCGATGTTCTTGAACATTTTGAATAAAGCTCCAAATCTCATCCATAGAGGAGCTGATAAAGCGTTCTTGATTAACTGAAAAGCCAAGCGAAGACAGATGACTAAGTACCTCTTCTTGAGTATCCTGCTGACTAGGACTAGCTTCTTGATAAAGAAAGGTCGCTAGATTACGTTTGGAAACAATACTTGTATCCAACTGACGCAAAGTACCAGCTGCTGCATTTCTAGGATTAGCAAACTCTGTTTCACCATTTTCTTGGCGCTCTAGATTAATAGAGGCAAAAGAGGCTCTGGGTAAATAAGCCTCTCCTCTAACTGTTATGTCAATGGCTTGTTCTAATTGTAGCGGAATATCTTTAACTCGTTTGAGATTTTCAGTGATGTTTTCGCCGATAGTTCCATCACCACGCGTCGAACCAGTCACCAAGCTACCATTTTGATAGGTCAAAGAAATCGATAAACCATCGATTTTTAATTCGGCAACATAGCTAGCTTTGGGGAATTCCTTTTTAACACGTGCATCAAAAAAATCTAACTCTTCTCTTGAAAAGGCATCTTGTAAACTATAAAGAGGATAAATATGCTGATATTTTTCAAAACCCGATAAAATAAGACCGCCCACACGATGAGTTGGGCTATTTTCTTGAATAAACTCTGGATACTGTTTCTCCAAATCAACTAATTCTCGATAAACCTTGTCATAGTCGGCATCAGAGACAGACGGACTGTCTTGCGTGTAATATTCTTTAGCATATTGGTTGAGCTTTTCAACCAATTCTTTCATACGTTTTTCCATATTTCTATTTTAGCATAAGTCATAAACTTTTTTGCGATTAGATTGATTGAAAATGGCAAATAAAAAAACTATCCGGAGATAGCTTTGTTAGTCTAGATAGTTAAGTCAATACGTTTAGCAATACTACTAATAACTAGTGACCCAATCAATAAAGAAGCCAACTCTCCAATCCCCGTTGTGAACCAGGTTAAGAAGAATGGTGCCTGAGCAACTATTTTCAACTCAAGAGCTACAGTGAACATTGATGCAGCAAAGAAGAATGAAAAATAGAAAAAGGCTTTATTAAAGAGACCGTTAACCATTGTTTCTTGTTGATACTTTTTAAAGAGGTAAACACCTAAAGTTACAAAGACTAAGGTAGAACCACCTCCGACAACTACATCCACCATGCCAAAACTATAGAAGTTTGCAATCATACATCCTAATGTTACTGCAAGGATATACTTGGGATTGTAAAAGACTAAAAAGTTAAGCATCTCAGAGACACGAAACTGATAGGCACCGTAGGATATGGCATTAAGTGGGGGAGTGATGGTTAACACGACATATAGCGCAGCTACTAAGGCAATATGAACGTAATCACGAGTTGTTAAATCTTTCATTTTTTCTCCTTTAACGGTTATACCGTATATAATATGCTTGGTGAAAGGAAAGTAAGCACCAAGGGTTGCCTAAACAACTCCTTTAGTTTATCACATCAGGTGTGAAAATGATAGAGTTTTTTTATAAAAAGGTGTAAAAACCTTGTCATCTGTCATAAGTTTTGTTAGAATGGAATGGTTAATAACTATGGCAAGCAAATTGCTATGGCAGAAAGGAACCATTAACAATGAAAAAAGATATCCATCCTAACTACCGTCCAGTTGTTTTCCTAGATACAACTACTGGTTACCAATTTATCAGCGGTTCAACTAAAGAAAGTAACGAAACTGTTGAAGTTGACGGTACAACTTACCCACTTATCCGTGTCGAAATCTCTTCTGATTCACACCCATTCTACACTGGTCGTCAAAAATTCACACAAGCAGACGGACGTGTGGACCGTTTCAACAAAAAATACGGTCTCAAAGACGCAAACGCTGCAGAATAATCCAGCTTTACAACAACCACTTTCATCAGATGAAAGTGGTTTTTTTTATCCTCCCATTCTTAATGCCAACCACCTATCCTATCTATTTTTATCAGCTGAAACAAGAATAAGACAAAAACACCTCAGAAAAATATTGCTGAATGATAATACTTTTCTAAGGTGTTTTTTTGATATAATCTCATATTTTCTATAATGTTACATTTAGGCATGTATGAAGGAAAAGGTAAAAATCTATGCTCCTGTTCTTTACATAAAACCTTTAGCTTACGCACTACAGTTGACAATGAGAACAAAAAAGCAGTTCCTAATTCCGAAACTGCTTTTAAAAAGTTTTTGGAGATACTAACTATTAGTGTGCCAACATTTCTTGGGCTACTTCGTGACCTGACAAGTCAGTTGGGTAGTAAGTTGGCCAGTTTTCAAGTTCTTCAATGAGTGCTTCTTGACTCTCTCCACCAAAGTAAATGTGGAAATGCCCGGCTTTATTTGGACGAATATCATGGTCAGAGAATTGGACATACTTGAATTGTCCAGCATCTTTATCATCAGTTTCAAACAAGAAACGAACCCCACGATTTCCTTTTTCGTAGTTCAAGATTTCATAACCAACATATTTGTACTTGTATTTATGTGATTCACCTTTTTGGATGAATTCCATGGTCATTTTCTTACCATCAATATTGATTTGTTCAACATCTGTTTTATATCCAGTTGTATAGTAGTCTTTATATTCCTTTGCTGACATTTCTGGATTTTTCTTAGACTTGTAATCAAAGACTTCATCTAAAGTACCATCTTGAAGCAATTGGTAAACAGATTGCCACTTCCCTGTCCAGTCTGACAATTTACGGTCTTTGATTTGACTATCTTTAAAGTATCCGTTATAAACTGTCTTTTCAACACCTTTTTCTGGTTCAATATCTTTTCCAGCTTTATCCGTTGTTTTTTGAAGTGCTTTAAGGTTTTTTTCCATTACTGTAATGTAGTTTTCACCTTTTTTCATCTGTTTAGATGTTAAGCTTTCTAAAGGATTTAAAACAGCCGTCTTAACACCTACCTCATCAGCAAGTGTTTTTGATACTTTAGAAGAGGCATTTTCTTCAAAATAAATATAATTGATATCGTATTTCTTAACGTATTTTGAGAGTTGAGCAAGTCGTTTTGCTGATGGCTCTGCTTCAGCTGATACGCCAGTGATAGGGACTTGGTTCAATCCGTAGTCAAGAGCAAGGTAGCCAAAGGCAGAATGCTGTGTTACAAAACTCTTTTGTTTGGCATCTGTCAGTGCATCTCTATATTTTTTATCAAGATCAGAAAGTTTTTTATTATAGCTTTCGGCATTTTTCTTGAAAGTATCTGCTTTTTCTGGGAATTTTTCAGACAAGTCATTGGCGATATTGGTTACAAGGATCTGAGAACGTTCTGGCGATAACCAAACATGTGGGTCGAATTCATGCGTGTGACCTTCTTCATCGTGATCGTGGTCATGATCATGACCACCGCCACCCATTAGAAGCATGTCACCAGTTGCTTTGATGAAATTCTCTCCTTTATTATCAAGAGATTTCTTAACCTTTGGTACCCATGTTTCCATATTGTCATCATCATAAACAAAGGCATCAGCTTTTTGAATTTTAGAAATATCTTTAGTTGATGGCTCAAAATCATGTGCTTCTGTCCCTGCTTTAATCAAAAGACTGACATTGCCTTCATCACCAACAACTTGTTTGGTAAATTCATACATGGGATAGAAAGAAGCAATAACTTCAATATCCTTGTCATCTGCTTGAGCTGGTTGGCTGTGAGCAGCAAGACCTAGCGAAAATAAACTAAGCAATCCTAGCGAGAGAATGGATTTCTTTTTCATTTCTAACTCCTTTTTCTTAACTGGTTTAGTTTTTATATTACCGGTTAAGTATACCAAACTAAAAATAAATGTCAATAAAAAAATATTATTTTTTTACTCAGCTCTTTCTTTGAAAGCTAAAATCAAAAATCCCTCTAGAGATTAACTCTAAAGAGATTCTAAATCATAGCTCATCAGCCAATTGATTAATCTTCCTTAAACGATGGTTAACACCACTCTTGGTCAAGGGAAAATCTAAACTGTCAGCAATTTGTTGCATCGAAAAATCAGGATTAGCAATACGAACTTGGGCAATCTGCTGTAGTTCTAATGGCAAAGTATCTAAACCAACGGTATCCATAATTTTAATAATATTGTTAATCGTCTTCATGCTAGCACTAATGGTTTTAGCAATATTAGCTGTTTCTGCATTATTGGCTCGGTTGATGTCATTTCTAGCTTCACGATAGACTTTTACTTCTTCGTAACTTTCTTTAGCTGCTTCTGCGCCAACTAAGATAAGAAAATCCATGATGTCTTCTGCCTTTTGAAGATAGGTCACCGTACCATTTTTGTGCTCTATAATTTTAGCTTCCAAAAGGAATTTTTGCATCAGGCGTAACAAATCCTCCGCATGATCTTGATAGACGGAAAAGATTTCTAACTGGTAACGCCCTGATTCGGGATCTCTAATGGTCCCAGTTGCTAAAAAGGCTCCTCTTAGATAAGCTCTTCCTAAATCATCGTCTTCTAAAATCATCGGATTAACGCCTGTTTCAAAGCCAAAAAAGGAATCTGCCAATTGTAAATCTGCCATAATCGCATTAACATCTTGCTCAACAAAAACATTGTAAACGCGATTCTTACGAAGGTTTGTCTTTTGGTGGTATTTAATTTCAGGATGAATCCCGTAATGGCATTCAAAGAGAGAATAAATATGACGAGCTATCTTAGCATTTTCACTGGTGATTGATAGGGTTAAGCCCTGTCCTGTTAAGCCGATACTACCAGACATCTTGATGATGGCTGACAGTTCTTCTTTATTCTTAGGCGATTGCGTTAATATTTCTTCTTTAACAGTTGTTGTAAAACTCATAGGTATCTAGTCCTCACTAAATCCATTAATTCTTCAACCACTAGTTCACCTTGGTGAAAGGCACCGCCATTTTCCAATCGAAGGAAATTAGACGAAATCACTCGCTTGGCATTATTCCTAAGCCCTTTAAAATCATGCTCAACCTGAACCAAATACTCGTCAAACTGATTACTTTCCATATAATCTTGCGGAACCGGTTCAATATTGACCAAAACAGTGTCAATAACATCAATGCCTAAATGGCGATTGAGAACGGCTAGGTGATCCGCATCAGTAAAATGTTCTGTCTCACCAGACTGGGTCATGATATTGCAAACATAGGCGACCTCTGCTTTTGTTTCCACTAAGGCTTGACGAATCTCTGGGATGACCAGATTAGGTAAGATAGAGGTAAAAAGCGAGCCAGGTCCAAGCACAATCATATCACTTTCCATGATGGCTTCGACCACTTTTGGACTGGCTGTTGGGATATCATCGTTGTAAGTGTTGGTGACATAGACATGATCAATCATGCCGTCGTATTCTGAGATGTGACTTTCTCCGATAACTTCGTGCCCATCCTTAAAGACAGCATGTAGTGTCAATGGGGTGACACTTGACGGGTAAATTTTACCTGTTGTGTGAAAAAACTGTGTCAAAGCCTGCATAGCATTATAGGTAGATCCTTCCATCTCAGAAACACCTGCGATGATTAAATTCCCAAGTGGATGTCCTGCTAGCATGCCATCATTTTCATTAAAGCGATACTGGAAAAGCTCTTCGTAAAACTTGGGCATGTCACTCATGGCTACTAGTACATTTCGTAAGTCACCTGGTGGTGTCAACTGCATAGCAGAGCGTAGTTTTCCTGATGATCCCCCATCGTCAGCTACTGTGACAACCGCTGTGATATCAACATGTTGATGACGTAGTGATTTGAGAATAACAGGAATCCCTGTTCCACCGCCTATAACTGTTATTTTGGGTTTTCTCATGATCGGTTCACCGTTTCCTTACGTCGATCTTTATCACGATGACTTTCATTGACAGGCCAATTATTTAAAAGATCAGTAGATAGACGATGAGCAAAAGCAACGCTACGATGTTGCCCCCCAGTACAACCAATCGCGATAGTTAGGACTGATTTTCCTTCTCGCTGGTAGCCTGGCAAAATCGGTTCAATCAAATGAATCAAGCGCTGGTAGAAATCTTCTGAAGCTTCTTGAGACATCACATAATCGTAAACCGGCTTATCTAGTCCCGTCTGCTCTCTGAGCTCCACTTGGTAATAAGGATTTGGCAAAAAACGGACATCAAAAACCAAATCAGCATCCAGAGGCAGGCCGTACTTGAAGCCAAAGCTCATGATTTCGATACGGAAACCTGTTTTTTCTGCATTTTTAGCAAATTGGTCTGAAATTTCTTTGCGAAGATTGCGTGGGGTTAATTCTGTTGTATCAACAACATTTTGGCTGAGATTTTTCAGAGGTGCTAAGAGTTCACGCTCTAGGGTAATCCCATCTAAGACACGACCATCTGCAGCTAAAGGATGACTGCGACGCGTTTCTTTATAGCGTGACACCAACTCACCATCCGTTGCATCCAAGAAAAGAATCTTGAAATCAATGGCCTCATTACTCTCCAAATTGTCAAGAATCGTTGTGATTTCTTTGAAAAAGAGACGACTTCGCATATCGACCACAACAGCAACTCGGCTAGTATCTTCTGACTGTTCTACCAGCTCTAAAAACTTAGGTAAGAGGGCTGGCGGCATATTGTCCATGGTGAAGTATCCTAAATCCTCAAAAGACTGGATGGCTACGGTCTTTCCGGCACCACTCATCCCCGTTACAACAACGAGATCGATTTTATTTTCAGTCATAGCTTTCCTCCTTTTCGTTTGTATTATTATATCAAATTTTGCAAGTTTTTCAGCCTTTCCCATACTATTATCAAGAAAGCTGTTAGCAACATCAGATGTTTTTGTTAAGCTTATTCTTACTCAGTCTGACTGTCTTATCAATTAAACGGACTCTTATGGATTTTGTGGAATAGCAACAATCTCCAAATTGTCTCCGCCAAATAAGATCAAGAAGGCTTCAACCTGCTCAATCTTATAAGCCTGCCTAAGAGACTTGGCATACAAGGCCATCTGATCCTGATAGCGGTCAATCATCTGCGTAGCAGTCTTGTAGTAATCCGTCTTATAATCGAACAAAATGATACGGTCGTCAAACAAGAGATAACCATCAATAATCCCACGAATGACAAAGGATTCCCTACTAGCTAAATCATCTGTCAATATGGCGAACGGCGCTTCTCGATGAAGCTTGTCTTGATGCTTAAGAATCTGTTGACCAAGATCAGTTTTGAAGAAGGCTTCGATCTTATCTAAAGGTAATTTCCCCACCAACTCTGTTTGGTCAGTCATATCAAGCAAGGTCTGCTTAATGGACTCTTGATCAAGCCCACCTTTCAAGTCCAGACGTTGCATGAGGTTGTGCAGGGCTGAACCCACTTCTGCTGGAGATAAGTTTTTTTGCTCTGAAAAGTCTGGTAGAGCAAAGGTCACAGGCGCCTTAGATACCTGGGACTGACTAATGAGTGCAATATCTGCCTGTTCTTGGTCAATTAATTTGGCCTTTTTAAGCTGACTAGGTGTTCTTAAACTTGGTAGCTCAATACCAGCTTTATGAAGGTCATTATATTCCTGAACTTGTTTAAGATTATCCAGAGCCTTGGTAATGTCATTTGATTGGCGATTATCTGTCACATCCATCACATCAAGCGAAGGAGAAACATCAGGGTTTTGAATGGTCCCTGAAGTATAAACAAGGTCGATAGCCTGTGCAAATGCCTGAGGATAGGTTTCTGCCAAAGCTAAAAGCCATACTTGGAATGATCGCATTTTTTCCCTGCGTCCTAGGGCTAGTACGTTTTCTTCCGCATCGTCCGTCTGATGCTCCTCTATCTCATGGGCAGTCCCTACGAGATAGAGTTTCTTAACCGCACGTGTCATAGCAACATAAAGCAGGCGCATTCGCTCGGATAGACTGGCTCTGAGAACTGCTTCCTTGTTTGTCTGAAAAGGCAAGGTTTCTATGTTAACCTTAAGCGGCAGGCTAGATGCATGCGATAGACTGTCATCCTCTGATAAGTCTGCCTGATAAATAATCCCTACGCCAGTCTCTTTCTGGGCAATCACTTTGGCATGCGAGGTCTCTTTGAGGTTAAACTGCTGATCCATGTTTAAAACAAAAACATAATCAAACTCCAATCCCTTACTTTTGTGGATGGTCATCAAGCGAACGGCATTTTTAGGAAGGGCGTGGGCAACATCAGCTAGGTCATGCTCCTGATCCAGGATATGGTCAATCATTGCCACAAAGCGGTTGAGGCCGCGAAAACCTGACTGTTCATACTGGTTGGCTCTTAGGGCTAAGCTATACAAGTTAGTTTGGCGCTGTAAACCATTTGGTAGGGCACCGACATAGTCCACATAAAAGCGATCATTGTAAATTTTCCAAATTAATTCGTGAATCAAATGAGTCTTAGAAAATCGTCTCCAAGAGGTTAAATAATCCAAAAATTGAGTGATTTTATGCGCTAATGTGTCTGTGATTAGCTCACCATGATGGCCACTTTTTTTGTCAGCCAAGAGAAGCTTGTCATAGAAATTCATCAAGCTTTGCTTCTGGTCTTGGACAGCAATGCGAGCCAAATCATCTTCATCAAATGAAAACATGGGAGACTTCATCAAGGAAACCAAGGCATAATCATTCAAGGGATTATTAATGGTTCGGAGCGTTTCCAGCATGATCATGACTTCGGTTGATTTGAGGTAATTCATGACCCCATCATCAGCAACCAAGGGAATCCCAGCCTCTGAAAAACGTTTTAAAATAGCAATATTCCGTGTTCGAGAAGGGACTAAGAGGGCAATGTTTGAAAAATCAAAAACACCATCTGCTTTAGCTCGCAAGGCCTTGATTTCATTGATAACCAAGTCAACCTGACCTTGAGAGACTTCTTCTTGTGCCTCGATCTCCTCTTCTTCAAGTTGGGTCTTCCCTTCTTGCTGGTCATCATAGAGTAAAAAAGTCGTTTTGTAGTCTGGAGTCGCTACCTGTTTTTTGGGATTTCCTGCAATCAATTCTTGCGATTTGTCGTAGGCAATATCTCCCAAATCTTGGTCCATCAGATGACTGAACACGACGTTGACACTCTCCACCACTTCTTTGTGACTGCGGAAGTTTTCTTTTAAGACAATGAGTTTACCTGCTTGAGGATCATTTTTGAAGAGGTTGAATTTTCCAGTAAAAATAGTCGGATCAGCCTGACGGAAACGGTAAATCGACTGCTTGACGTCACCCACCATAAAGCGGTTTTGACCATTTGAAAGCAAGTCTAATAGCCGCTCTTGAATGGGGCTGTTGTCCTGATATTCATCAACCATGACTTCAGCATAATGATTCTGAAAGCCCTGTCTAAGTTTCTCGTTTTCAGACAAAATACGGATAGCAGCATGAGCAATATCTGAAAATTCTAAGCTGGATTCACTGATTTTTAAAGCCAAATAACGGTCTGCGAAATCTCCCAAAAAACACTGTAAGACTTCTAAAAGAGGGAGGGCTTTAGGCTGTTCTTGATAAACGACTGAAATCATAGCATAGAGCTGGTGATACTCTGTTAATTTTGGAAAACGACTCTCCCACTCTTTTTTGGTAAACCAGTTGTCAAAATGCCTGTGCAAGGATTCTTCTAGTTGAAAGAAAGTCTTTTCGAAGTCTACCTCAGTCAAATGCTCAAGTTGCTCAGACATTGCTAATAACATCTCATCAATTTGGTAAAAGAGGTTATCAAATTGCCTTTTCATAATGTCCAAATCACTGGCTCTGACATCATCAATAGTCAAATTAGAGAAACGATAATGATCCAAAAACGTGTCCAGTTGGTATTTTTTCAAGTGCGTACTGGCAATACCAATCTTGTCCATCTCTGCTACGAATCTAGCTAATGCTTTTTGTTCAATCAAGTTAATCAGAGGAGCTGCTTGATTGGCTAACGCTTGGACCTGACTAGATATTTTATCTAGTTTTCCTGTTTTAGTTGTTGTTGCTGGACGATGGCAAAGAGCTAGGAGATTCTCTTTGGCTGATTGCAGTTCACCTGCACTAGCTTGGGTTTGATCCACAGTTATATTAGCATAGCCTACTAGTAATTCTGCCAAATCAGCAAAGTCACTCTTTTTACCAAATACTGTTGCTTTGAAAGCAAACTCTGACATCAAGCGATTAAGCGAGCCAAAGTCCTTTTGACTAAGTGCTTGAAGCAAGTGCTTGTGTTGGGATTGGTAGTGGTATCTAGCCTGTTCCAGTTCTCCCTTTAGTTTTTCCAATGCCTGCTCTGGATAATAAGAAGTTGCCCTATAAGCTGCTTGGTTGATAAAATCGTCTGCCAACCATTTTTGAGGATCATCCGTTGCTTGCATAAAGGTGTACAACTGATAGACCACATCACGGAAGGAACGGTTCGTCTTTGCTCGTCCTGTAAAATTACGCACTAAATCATTGAAAGTGCCAGCCTTATCCTTGTCTAAGCGATAGGCTTCAAAGAGCTCGCTAAACACCTTATCCTTCAACAAAGACTGTTCTGTCTCATCTTGTAAAATACGAAAACTTGGCGAAATACCAACTAAGTAGCCATAGCGTGTGACGAGTTTTTGGGTAAAAGCATCCATGGTCCCGATGTCAGCTGTCTGAACATTCGCTAACTGTAAAGACAAATGAGCTTGACTATCTGCATCCTCTGCACGAGCTAGAGCTTGGCTTAATTTTTTCTCCAAACGCTCTTTTAGTTCGGTCGCGGCCTTGACTGTAAAGGTTGAGATAAAGAGCTGGTCTACACCAACGCCACGTTCAATCATGTCAACAATACGTTCAACCATAACAAATGTTTTACCTGAGCCCGCTGAGGCTGAGACCAGCATGTTTTGACCATGACTATAAATAGCTTGAATTTGTTCTGGTGTGCGTCGCTGTTGTCCTTCAGGCAGCTGGTTTTCGGCTTCGATTAAGCTGTCAATATCAACATCTGTTAAATAGGGTTTAAACATGGCGGTCTCCTTTCTCTGATTGATTTTTTTCATGAATTTTCTCCAGTAATAGCTGACGTTTTTGCCCTGGACTAGCCTTAAGTTTTTCTAAGAAACGAGCTTGTCCTAAATGTAAGTCAGCTTCAAATCCCGTCA
This sequence comes from Streptococcus pluranimalium, assembly GCF_002953735.1. NCBI lineage: Bacteria > Bacillati > Bacillota > Bacilli > Lactobacillales > Streptococcaceae > Streptococcus > Streptococcus pluranimalium. Next base: position 1,312,654 of record NZ_CP025536.1, read on the forward strand.
AGGCAGTCAGTTGCTCACCAGCAACTGATTTCCCATCTTGACTATATGGATTGATAGCAAAATGACCTTTTAAAATGGTTTCAGCAGCTTCTTGATATTGAGATTTCAAGTAGGTAAGGAGCTGGTCGAGTTCCTCTTCATTATAGACAACAACCTGCTTGTTGCGACTGAATTTGTAGTCATCCTCTGGTAAATAAGTCAGAAATTCTTCTCGGAAAAGACCGTCATAGCGCAGATCTTCCTTGAGTTTTTGAGGAATTTTTCCAAATTCGCTAATATCTTTAAGCGCTAAACTAGGCTCCTGCATCTGTAGATACATGGCTCCAAAGTAATCCAAGTGATCAAAAAGAGGCTGTCCTTCCTTGTCTTTTCCTTCTTTCAAAGCTAAAAGATAGGTCATTAACTGTGGACTCAAACCATTGTAGAATTTTTCCAATTGGAACCGCTGGTGACTGGATTTGTAATCAACAACCCCATAAGCCAAATCTTCTGATCCTGACTGTAATGTATCCACACGGTCAATGAAACCAGCAACTTCTATCGGACGATCTAAACGCGTTTCGCTAGCTTCTAAAAGAAGCTTAAAGGCTGCTTCTTGACGACTAACTTGGATGTCCTGCATGTCTTCAAATAAACTTCCCGTCGCCTTGGCGATACTTTCCAATAATTCGCGGGAATAAAGACTCTCTTGATTTTCCTCGTAGAGCGCCTGAAAGGCCTTATCTTGCTTGGTTTCTGCTAAAGCTTGCTCTAACTTTTCTTTGAAAGTCAAGGTCTCATGGTTAGACAGCGCACGCTCAAATACCTTGTGAAGAAAATTCCCATGACTTCTGGCATCTGGATGAATAGAATCCTGTTCACGAAGACCAAGGATTTTCTCAACAAAATACAGATACTGATTATTGTAAAAACGTGTTAGTGACGACGCTGATAAAGGCAAGGAGGCATCTGCTGGGAAGAGAACATCCAAGACCTCCTGTGATAGGGGTTTACTGGTCAACTCTTTTGAAATCTGGTCAATCGCAATACCTTTATCCGATAATTCCTTACGAATCACGCGCCCCAAAACACGCCAGTAGGTCACTTCCTCCTGACTCAATTTATCCAAAAATTGAGAGCGATTGAGGCTGATGAGACGAGCCAAGACCTCCTTGTAAGAGCCCAAATCATCAGGCGCTATCTGACCCATGTCTTTTTGTTTTGGTGTTAGGGGGAATCCTAAGTCCTCAACTAGTGTGGTCATATAGGGCGACATGAGTTCTTGCCCTTCTCCTAGCAACTGGGGATAAGATAGAACCAAGGCTTTGTCAGCAGCATTCAAGAGAGAGAGAGCTACAAAATGATTTTTCTTAAGATTATCACCAGTAACAATGTCGAGACGGCCTTCTCCATTAGCGCTCTCATTAATCAGTTGACGCTCTTCATCTGATAAGAGACTTGTATTTTGTGAAACCTTTGGAAATGAGGATTGCCCCAGTCCAATAGCATAAACATAAGGAGCTGAATGCGGTTCAATCAAGTCATAAGAACGCACATTGACCACATTAACCGTCGCTGGAACGGTACGATAATCTGTTGAAGCCATACCATTTGCTAAGAGGGAAATCAGCTCTTGCATGCTGAGGGACTCACCTGCAAAGGCCAGTTTTGCTTGTTCTAACAAACTTGTAAAAGCTTTCCAAACTTGCTCGTGCTTCTCAACAGCTTCTGGATTAGCTCCTACAGTTAAGGATTGAAAATTCTTGGTTAAAGAGCATTTGTCAAAGAAAGCTAATAAGGCTTGCAACAGTTCATCAATAGAACCATCTGTGTTTAGCTTCATTAAAGGGTCGATTACGTTCTGAAGCATCTGATTAAGTTTTTCTAAATCATACTTTTCAAGCTCTTGTTTTTGACCTCGCTCATCTGTCCATGTTCGGCTGATATTATGTTTAAAAGGCTTTGTGAATTGGCCAGCATTGATGTCTGCAAATTGGCAATATTGTTCAAAAACATCTAAATCGTGCTCCTTAAAGTGACCAAAGAGTCCTGTTTTTAAGAGATTGATAACATCTTCCCGTTGGAAATAATAATGCAGGACTCGTTCAAGACTCATCATAAAAGCTGATAACGGATGGTTAACCATGGACTCAGCCCGTCCCCAGTAAAAAGGGATTTCAAATTGCGTCAACAAACGTTCGACTGGCAGTTTATAAGATTTTTCATCCCCTAAAAGAAGGGTAAAGTCTTTATAGTCCGCTCCTTCTTCACGAATTTTACGGCGAATGTCTTTGGCAACCGCTTCAATTTCAACCTTTTGATTGGTAGCTTCCCAAATTTGCAAAGCCTCTTTATCATCATCAGTCCATTCAACAGTGGCTTCTTGTGGTGAAAAATCATGACTAGCTTCAAAGGCTACTGACACTTTGGAAAAGGTTGTTTCCTCTTGAGTTTCAGCAACCAGTTCCTCAACTTTGACACCATATCGGCTAGCTAATTCCCTTAAAAAAGAAACACTGGCTTCATAGATATTTCCCGATAACAACTGAGCATGATAAGCGCGTTTCGTCGCATAAGCAGCAATGAGAACCTGCTCTGCCTTCTGATTTAAAAGATCAACTAAGCGCTCTTCCTCTTCTGAAAAACGGGTAAAGCCATCGATAATGAACACCGTATCTTTCAATTGTAAGTCTAGCTTATTTTCAGACAAAGCACGCATGAAAAATTGTAACTTACTCTCTCCACTCAACTGCTCTGAACTGATAGCTTCCATAAAATGGCTTAAGATGATCTTCAACTCTGCCACTTTATCAAGGGCATCTGTTTTTGAAATGAGGACATCAAAATCAGCTAGGGTCAGCTGACTTTTAGCTAATTCTTTATACAAAGTAAGGACTTGCTCAATAAAACCAGGATCTTTTTTCAAACGTCCAAAGACTGGTAGAGAGTGATCAGACAACTGATTCAAGATACGGTAAAGAAGCATGCTTAGACCAGCATCATTCAGGTTGGCACTTTCTCCCCTCTTTGGTAGCATAAAATAATTTGGCAATTGCCCAAAGCGCGTTACAATCATCTGAAAAGTCGCATGATTAGGGAGATATTCCAAAACACGACGCTCCTTCTCAAAGGAAAGAGAGTTTGGTGCTATGTAAAAAACACGCTTACCTTGCAGAAGAAACTCTTCTGCTTCTCGCGTCAATAAATCCGTCAAAGAATTAGTTGGATTAGTAAAAAATAACCTCATAAAAACACCTAAAAAACAAGATACTAAGGACGACTTAAAGCGGAAGAAAAATAGGAGGTTGACGCAGTGGGCTCGCACACCAGTCAAGCTATCTTTTTTCAAAAGCTTTACGCCCGAGTTCAATTAACAAGATACTAAGCCCGAAAAACGGGAAAGTGAAAAAAGGAAAGCTTACGAAGATGCCAAGCAGCTAGGAAGCTTTATCTTTTTCACACAGCCGTTAGGGCGAGTTCAATTAACAAGATACTAAGGGCGACCTAAAGCGGAAGAAAAATAGGAGGTTGACGCAGTGGGCTCGCACACCAGTCAAGCTATCTTTTTTCAAAAGCTTTACGCCCGAGTTCAATTAACAAGATACTAAACCCAAAAAACGGGAAAGTGAAAAAAAGGAAAGCTTACAAAGATGCCAAGCAGCTAGGAAGCTTTATCTTTTTCACACAGCCGTTAGGCAATCTTAATGGACTAAAAATACGATACCTTTCTTTTACAAAAGGTCCAAGACTATCTACTTCATTATAACAAATTTAAAGATTTCCATTGATTAGGAAAGCTATTTCAAGAGACTTTTGGTACAATTAAGTTATCAGATAAGTTTAGAGGATAATAAAATGAAAATAGATGATCTTAGAAAAAGTAGCAATATTGATGACCGCCGTGGCCAGCAATCTTATGGTAGCTCACGAGCAGGTGGTATGGGAGGAGGTGCTCTGCTCTCTATTCTTTTTTCAAGAGGCTCATGGAAAATGAAACTCTTCATGATTATCATTCTTCTCATGTTTGGTGGTGGAGGTGCCCTATCGGGGATTTTCACAGGTGGTACCAGCCAATCCTACCAATCCAATCAAATCACTCAGAAAAAAAATACCAATGTCAGTGATGCAGATGCTGAGTTTGTCAGTAAGGTCTTAGGATCAACAGAAGACTACTGGAATAAACAGTTTAAAGAAGAAGGAATGGGAGATTACACAGAACCAGAACTTGTCTTTTATTCTGGTCAAACCACGACTGCTTGCGGTGTTGGTCAAGCAGCTTCGGGCCCCTTCTACTGTCCTGCTGATGAGAAAATTTATTTAGACCTAAGTTTCTATGATGAATTATCTAACCGATACGGCGCTAAAGGTGATTTTGCCCTAGCCTATGTTATCGCCCATGAAGTCGGACATCACGTCCAAAATGAATTAGGAACAATGGCAGAATATACCAAAGCTCGTCGAGGAAAATCAGAGGCTGAAGCCAATCAACTCAATGTGCGCTTAGAGTTACAAGCTGACTACTATGCCGGTGCCTGGGCTAACTATGTTAAAGATGAAGGTCTTCTCGAAAAAGGTGATGTTCAAGAAGCCATGCAGGCTGCCCATGCTGTAGGGGATGATACGCTTCAAGAAGAAGCCTATGGTCGAGTAGTTCCAGATAGCTTCACACACGGGACGTCTGAACAGCGCCAACGCTGGTTTGACAAAGGTTATCAATACGGTGATATCAGCCATGGAACAACCTTCCAAGGATCCTACAATGATTTGTAATTACCAAAAAAAAACCTAGCCATTTGGTTAGGTTTTTTAGTATTGTCAAACAATAACTATATTTTCTAATTATTTTCTTTCTATCTTTCAGCCTTAAGGCTGATGTTAGAAAGGCCTTATCTTGTTATGATAAATAAAAATAAGGAAGGTCGTAGAGGTTCCAATATGCCAAAATTAAACCCGTCATTATCCAACAAACAATGGATTCAAATCGTTAGCCTATTAGGTTTAATCATCTCGATAATCGTCTTCTACTATATCAAAACGCAGAGTCATATTTTTGCAGTAGGTGGTCCCTTCCAAAGCTTCATCACTCGTTTAGGCATTTTGGGACCTTTGATATTTATTCTTCTCCAAATCATTCAAGTCATCTATCCTATTATCCCAGGAGGTATGACTTGCGTTGTTGGACATGCTATTTTTGGACCATTCTACGGATTTATCTATAACTTCATTGGTATTTTTTCAGGATCGCTACTTAGTTTTTATCTGGCCAGACAGTACGGTGAAAGCTTCGCTAAATCCTTTGTTTCCGAGCAAACCTATGATAAATACATGACAAAATTAGACAAGGGACGTGGTTTTGACATTTTCCTCATAACTGCCTTTGTTTTGCCTGGTTTTCCTGATGACTTTCTCTGTATGGTGGCAGGACTCAGTAAAATGTCCTTTAAAAAATTCTGCTGGATTACCCTTCTCTCCAAACCAGCAACCCTCTATCTCTACACCTTAATCACATATCAAAGCCTTGTCTTTCTCAATCAAAGTTTTCTATAAAAAAACACTGGTTCAAATTCTGTACTGACCCCAAAAAGTTGGACAACTCATTATTGAAAGGATTTAGTTCTGTATTGGACAGGACTAAGTCCTTTTAGTTTTACTTTAATGCGTTTGTTGTTGTAGTAATAAATATAGTCTATAATAGCTTCTTCAAGCTCGTCAAGGGATTGATAAGATGTCTCGAGTCCATAAAACATTTCAGATTTGAGAATGCCAAAGAAAGATTCCATCATGCCATTATCTGGACTATTTCCCTTGCGGGACATAGATGGCAGAATGCCTTTAGACTCTAAAAAATCATGGTAGGACTGGTGTTGGTATTGCCAACCCTGGTCACTATGAAGAATAGTTCCACTGTATGAATCTGCTGGAAATGCCTTATCCAGCATGGTCTGAACCTGTTTCAAGTTAGGAGATCGAGACAGAGTGAAATCAATAATCTCGCTGTTATAGCCGTCAAGAACAGGTGATAAGTAGAGTTTTCCTTCAGGTAAGGCAAACTCCGTCACATCGGTATAACACTTCTCGCAAGGCTTAGAGCCCTCGAATTGACGTTTAATTAGATTATCAGCCTTCTTACCAACTCCACCTTTGTAAGAAGAATACTTGCGCTTACGACGAATGCGGGCTGCTAGGCCCATGACTGTCATGAGACGTTGAACTTTCTTATGATTGACCACAAATCCACGATTTCTGAGTTCTAAATAAATTCGACGATAGCCGTAATTACCTTTATGTTCATCATAAATGGCTTGAATTTCAGTCTTAATTGCTTTGTTCTTGTCGAGTTTATCCAGTTGCTTGACTTGATAATAATAGGTGGAGCGAGGCATTTTAGCTGTCGCAAGTAGGAGGTCTAGTCGGAATCCTTCTTGGACCATGTCTCTAATTGTTTCTGCCGTTCGCGCGCTAGAGCTTCGTCCCTTAAACGAAGTTCTCTCAACTTTTTTAGAAAGGCCACCTCAGTTCGGAGACGTTCATTTTCCTCTTGAAGGCGTTCTAATTCCGTCATTTCATCCCAGGTTTTATTGCGTTTACGTCCCATCTTGCTCGGTCTCCCTCTTGGTTTTTCAAGAATAGTATAACCGTTTTTCTTGTATTGCGCTATCCAATTTGGAAGTATTCCTCGATTTGGCAAGGCATAATCAAGAGAAACTGAGAGTTGAGAACAACCATGAATCAAGACTTTATCTATTATTTCCTCCTTTAATTCGGGAGAATAATACCGATTGTTACCTTTTTCAACGACTTCTACGCCATACCGATCCATGAGGTTCATCATGTATGTGAGATTAGAAATATTAACATCATATTGTTGGCTAATCCAAGGCCACGACATTCCGTTCTTTCTCAGCTCATAGATTTCTAGTTTATCTTTATAACTTAACTTCATAGGAAAAGCACCCCAATCGTTAGATTTTGTGTCTAACTTTTGGGGTGCAGTTCATTCATGAACCAGTGTTTTTATAATCAATGAATTAGCTTTTAAACAAGCCCATAACATGCAATATGTTGATACCCCAAAGCCTCATGATGAGTTTTTGAGGTCTGAGCCTGGAAATCAAAAAGTAAAGAGTATCTCAGTTTATTCAAAACCTATCGTTTTCTAAGCAGCTGTTTTGCGAATAACTTTAGTAATAAGATAAACCAAAGCTGTTATAGCAAGGCTAGCCAATAAAAGGATAAGTAATGTATCAGCTCTTAAGGCTTGTGTTCCTAAAATATCATTGAAGAAAGGTAAATAAATCGCCATAACTTGCATGATAAGACTGAAACATAAAGCTAGTATCAGCAACTTATTTTGGAATAGTGAGCGATCTAACCCAAAACCTTTCTGACGCCTTACGTTAAAGATATGAGCTAATTGAGCTATGGTCATGAACGTAAATGTCGCCGTTTGAGCATAGGCTAAAGATTCACCTGACATAATATGGAGATAATAAAAGAGTCCAAATGCAGTGATACCGATAGCGATACCACTAAAAATAATTGTTGATAAAAACTTAACATTAACCAGACCACTTTTAGCATCTCTAGGCGGTCTTTGCATCACATCTTCTTCTGCTGTTTCATAGGCCAAAGCGATAGCAGGCCCTACATCAATGAGTAAGTTTAACCATAAAATATGCAAGGGTTGAATCGGCATTGGCAATAAGAAAATAATCGTAAATAAAATGGCACTTATCTCAACCATATTACAAGCAAATAGGAAAGAAACATATTTTTTAATATTTTCAAAAATAATCCTTCCTTCTCTAACAGCGTCCACGATCGTTGAGAAGCGATCATCTGTTAAGATCATATCAGAAGCTTCCTTGGCTACTTCAGTACCACGAATTCCCATAGCGACACCGATATTAGAACCATTCAAGGCTGGGGCATCATTAACACCATCCCCTGTCATGGCAACAATCTCACCATGCGCTTGTAAAGCTTCGACTAATTGTAATTTATTTTCTGGTGAAACCCTAGCAAATACTGCCGTATCATGAACACGTTCAATAAACCCATCTTGATCATGTTCTTGATCAATCTCTGCACCAGTCATGGTATTTTCCCAATGATCAATCCCAATGTCCTTAGCAATCATCGAAGCTGTCTTTGGATGGTCTCCTGTAATCATCTTAATCCTTATGCCAGCTTCCTGCGTTTGTTGGATTGATTTTGCGACATCCTTTCGAGGTGGATCTACAATCCCAAATAAGCTTTCGATTTCTAGCTTTTGGCTATGCTTAGCTAGCCAGTCTGGCATATTTTGCTCAATTGAGGAACGGTCTTCTTCTGAGACAAAAGTACTAGCCAAAGCCAGAGAGCGCATGCCCTTTTCAGCTATTTCGTCAATATTATTCTGCCAAAAAGTATTAGTTTCTTCATCAGCTTTTATGAGTGACAACAAAACATCTGGTGCACCTTTTAAGATAAATTGTGTGCGCTTGTCTGGCCATTGATAACAAACTGCCATGTATTTGTTTTCAGAATCAAAAGGGATTTCATTAACTTTTTCAAAGCCGTACTGACTAAGCTTTTCTGGTGTCAATTTCCCCTTATAGCCGAGGACTTTTAAAGCTCCATCGGTTGGATCACCTTTTATGCTATATTCTCCCTCATCGTCATCAGATGCTTCTAACCGAGCATTACTAGATAAAAAGGCATTGAGAAGAATAGCTTTTAATTGACTCTCTTCAGAAACTTCCCTACTATCAAAGGAGTTTATAAATGTTTCATCAATATCAATATCATAAGCTTGGTTCCCCTTACTTATCTCTCCTTCTGGTACATATCCTGAACCTGATACCTTGTAATCATCGCCAGTTTTGGAACTAATAACCTCTACCATCATCTGATTTTCTGTGAGAGTACCAGTTTTATCACTAGCAATAACCGAAGTTGAGCCTAGAGTTTCCACTGCTGATAAGGTCTTGACTAAAGCTTGATGAGTAGCCATGGTCTTCATCCCATTTGAGAGGGTAATCGTTTGCACCGCTGGCATGGCTTCTGGAATAGCTGCGACTGCTAGGATAATAGCAATATGCAATATATCGGTTAATGCTTGACCATTAATCAAGCCGATAACAACTACTAGAACAGCCGCTACAATAGCTAGTAAAATCAGAGATTTCCCCAACTTAGAAATTTCTTTATCCAGTGGGGTATTGCTGTCCTGCTTGCCTGACATCATATCTGAGATTTTACCAACCTCTGTATCCATCCCTGTACCGGTCACAAGAGCTAGTCCTTGCCCTCTGGTTACTGAGGTTCCTGAAAAGACCATGTTGAGACGATCACCTACTGGTACTTCTTCTTCAAAAATAGCTGCGGCATCTTTATCAACCGCCTCAGATTCACCTGTTAAGGCTGACTCAATAACAGCTAAATTATTGGCTTTAATCAGCCGACCATCAGCAGCGATGGCATCACCTGTATTGAGAATCATCACATCTCCTGGAACCAACTCAGAAGATTCAATGTCACTTTCCACACCCTCACGTAAAACAGTGACGTGTGTAGTGACCATCTTTTGCAGGGCATCAACTGATTTTTGCGCCTTTAGCTCTACAAAAAAACCTGTTAATATCGAAATTAGCAGGGCTAGGAAAACCGCAATTCCTTCTATCCATTCACCCATCATAAAGGAAAGAATCATGGCAAAGCCCAATAAATAAACAATAATATTATTGAGGTTTTCTAGTAATATCTCAAATGGAGACTTGCTATCGTTTTCCTCTAGGATATTCTCGCCATACTGGTCACGCTGATGTCTGACCTGATCCTTGGTCAAGCCACTCTCAACATCTACCTCATAGCTTTGAATAATATCGTCTAACTTTTTTTGGTAATTCTTCTCCATATACGCCTTCTTTCTATTTTAATTTTCTCGCTATTTAATTTAATTATACCATAAAATATACGCCTAGAAAAGACAAAACCACATGTTTTTTAAAGCATGTGGTTACTTCGAGGTAGTCAATCTCTTTCTATACCTCGTTCTTCTAATCGACAGATTTCAAGGCTTCTAGCATATCTACGGTTTTAAGGATATGATTAACCAATACACCTAGTAGCATTAAAATGATAAGAACAACAGCAATTGGAATGCCATAAACCGTCCAAGCAACTTGCGTGCCAAAAAGGATATCATTGCCACCAATCATACTCATAATGAGCTTGTGAAGGTAAATACCTGAAAAGAGGCCTGAGCCAATCCCGATCAGAGATAAGATAATCGTCTCACGGTATATGTATAGAGTGACTTCTTTATCGTAAAAGCCTAAAACCTTGATGGTTGACAGTTCACGGATACGCTCTGCTACATTGATATTGGTCAAGTTATAAAGAATAACGACAGCTAAGAGGACTGCGACTACCGTCAAGATAGTCATAGCACCATTTAGGGAAGCCACTACTGCTTTAACCGTATCTACCATAGCTGAATTTTGACTTAAGCCTGCGACAGCGGGCAAGCTCAATAACTTGCTTGCTTGTTGTTTCAAAACCTTACTTGATTTACCTTTTAGATTAAGTAAGTAGGCTGGTGAAGACTCAAATTCGGCAAAGTGCTTATCAAAAACATCCTGAGACATCATGAGATAGTGCCCCGCATTCATCTCAATAATAGCTGAGACGTTAACCTTAACTTCTTGACCTTTAACATCTTTCAACTTAATCTCTTGTCCTTCTTTAACCTGATAAGCTTTGGCTAATTTTTCAGAAATCAGAATACCGTCTTTACTTAGTTCTCTTTTTTTACCTGTCTTAGCATCGTAAAGATTAATAAAGGAATCAAAATCCTTTTGACGAGTAATGAGAAGAGATACCGATTGGTGTTGGGACATTTCAGGTACTTCTAACATTATTGAAGCATAGGTAATTTCTTTTTCTTTAGCAATCTCTGGACCTGATAGGGCTTCGGCTAGTTTTTCTTTCTCCTCTGCGCTAGCAGATGTCTTTTCAATAACCAGCATGTCATAAGGTGTCAAGCGACCAAACTGGTTATCAACGACCTTAGATAAGGAGGATTGGATCCCAAGACCTGCAAATAAAAGAGCAACTGATCCTGCAACACCAAAGATGGTCATGAGCATGCGTTGTTTGTAGCGAAAGATATTTCTGGCAGTCACTTTTTGAGTAAAGGACATTTTTTGCCAGATAAAGGACATGCGTTCTAGTAAGATTTTAGAGCCTTTAACTGGTGGTTTAGGCAAGAGCAATTGAGCTGCTTTTTCACTCAGTTCTCGGCGAGCAATCAGATAGGCTGGAAAAACAGCTGAAATGAAGGCTAGACCGATAGCAATTAAGCTATACGACCAGAAAAAGTCATATCGAATGCCGCTAATGGTTGTGTCTTTAGTCATGATATCAGCGATAATTCGAGGAAGAATGTAATGACCTGCCACGATGCCCAATATTGTCCCCGTCAAGCTAGCAACAAGACCATAAATAACAAACTTACGAATGACATCTGTATTACTGTAACCTAGCGCTTTTAGGATGGCTGAGTTATTGCGCTCTTCATCGACGAATCGAGTCATCGTCGTGAAAGTCACTAGTGCTGCCACTAGATAAAGAACAACTGGGAAGATGTTACCGATTTGTGCCACGCTGTCCGAGCCAGATGCGTAAACCATGTAGCCATTGCCACCTGGCAGAGTTTCACGAGTATACACCGTATAAGTCGGCATCTCTAGCCTATCTAACTCATCTTGTGCTTTGATTAAAGCTTTTTCGTTTTTGGCTAACTCTTTTTTGGCTGTTTCTAGATTCTTTTCTTGTGAAGCCATTTCTTTTTGAGCTTCTTGTAACTGCTGACTAGCAGCTTTAGCTTGAGATTCTGGTAAGGCGCTTAAAGCTTTTTCTTGCTCTTCCAAGTTTTTCTTAGCAGTAGCTATTTTGCTCTCGCTATCAGTGAGTTTTTCTTTAGCTTGGGCTAATGATGTTTTATTGTGATTAAGCTCATCTTGTGGGTCTTTTTTGATTTCGGCTAGGTGAGCTTCAGGATTATCTGCTAAGAGCTCATCCAGCGCATCAGTCTTCTCTCTCAAGCGATTCTGATATGTTTTATCGAAGGGGCTTAAGCTTACCAAATCATCGTATCGAATACGTGCTAGTATAGGGTACTCACTATTAAATGTGTCAGCAACTGTTACTCCATAAGCTTTTAGGTTACCGTCACCTGCGGTTGATGATCCAAGGTTGGTTGTGGACCAAATCTCCGGAGAATTGACAAAACCAGTCACCTTAAAGCTTGTTTCTTTGAGAATGCCGTCATCTGCTTGCCTAACTTTGATAGTATCCCCAACTTGATAGTTCTTTTTAAGAGTAGATGCTAGGGCAATTTCCTTAACATTTTTAGGAAGTTGCCCTTTCACCAAGGTCATTTTCGAAATCTTATCAGGTACAGACATGACCCTCAGCGCCTCATGAGTATCCCTAATGGTCACATCGGTCATATATCCAAAGTCAACGTTAGCTTTTTTAAGATGTTTCAGTTCTTCTTGGTCTTTCTTTCCCAACCCCATACTTGAGATAACCGTCAAATCCATGGTATTTTGGCGATTAAGATAGTCAGTCGCTAAGCGTTGCATATCCGGTGTGGTAACCTTGAGACCGACAAAAGCAAAAGCCCCTAACATCATTAAGAGCATGATGGACAGGAAACGCCCTTTAGAGGAGGCTAAAGATTTCCAAATATCCTTCCAGTAGGTTTTCTTTGACATGACTACCTCCTAGTATTCCAAGGTCGCAATGTCTTGCGGATTTTTATTGGTCTCAACACTTGTCACACTGGCATCGTGCATACGAATGACCTTATCAGCGATTGGTGCTAGAGCGGCGTTATGCGTTACGATAACCACTGTAGTGCCCTTTTCTCGCGACATATTTTGAAGGATTTGTAAAACCTGTTTTCCTGTATGATAATCCAGGGCCCCTGTGGGTTCATCGCAGAGCAAGAGTTTAGGGTTTTTAGCGACAGCTCGTGCAATGGACACGCGTTGTTGTTCACCACCAGATAACTGGGCAGGGAAATTATTCATGCGATTGGCAAGTCCTACATCTGCTAAGGTTTTTTCAACATCTAGTGCATCTGGGACAATCTCAGATGCCAGTTCCACATTCTCTTTGGCGGTTAAATTGGGCACCAAATTATAAAACTGAAAAACAAAGCCAACGTCATTACGACGATAAGCTGTTAGTTCCTTATCTGAATACCTTGAAATGTCCTCACCATCAATCAAGACCTGACCGTCATCATTGGTATCCATACCACCTAGGATATTTAAGACTGTTGATTTTCCAGCACCAGACGCACCTAGGATAATGACTAACTCACCTTTTTCAATATCAAATGACACATCGCGATTGGCAACAATTTCGGTACTGCCGGTTTGATAACGCTTGTAGGAGTTTTTCATTTGAATATAAGACATGATTTTTCTCATTTCTATCGTTTTTTAGTTAAATGAACAAGACGTTGATTTAAGAATGCCATTATTATATAATGACAATAAAAAAACTTCAAGAACAAAAATCAACAAAGTGTTGATTTAAGAAAGAGAATAGGATATGCAAAAACGTCAAACAGAAACCAAGAGATACATCAAAGAAGCTTTAACGCTACTTCTTAGAGATAAAGGCTTTGAAGATATCACTATTTCAGACATCACCCGAAAAGCCGGTATCAATCGTGGGACTTTTTATCTTCACTACCAAGACAAGTATGACATGATGGCCTCGCTTAAGGCAGAAATTCTTGAACAACTGTATCGAATTCTGATCAAAGGAAACTTTGAGACCGATTTTTATCATATTATGAACCAGACTTTTTCTTATCTAAAAGATGATTTCGAGTTTATTCAAGCTATTTCAAAAACCTCTTTTGTCAACTTCCCTAAAACAATCAAAGATTTTGTGGCTAACTTTCTTTTAGAATTTCCCCAATCCAAAGTCCTTATTACAGAACATTATGGCGTTCCCTATGAATATGCCATCCAGGTCTACCTAGCCAGCATCGAAAGCTTGATATCCTATTGGGTCGCAACTGGCGGTAAGGAAAGCCCAGCAGAAATGACAGAAATTATCTCTAAAGTACTAAAGATTGAAGAATCGATTAATCAGAACACACAAAACTGAACCGCTGCACGACGGTTCAGTTTTTTTTTGACAGTTAAATGTATGGCACTAACACTTAAGAAAAATCAATCTATATAAAGCAAGCTCATGACAGAACTGAAGTTCACCAAGCCAAAGCAAGTGCCTATCCTTTTGATTTTAAAGTCTATTAAATATCAATGCTAACGGTGACATTCTGCACAGGAATATCGTAGAATGGGTCTTCACGGCGCCCGAGGAAATCACGCGCTTGTTGTGGGAAAGAAGCGTAGCTAAGAACATCTTCTTCACTCTTGGCATAGTCTGAAATTTCCACACGTAGAGCAGGTAATTGAGGCTCAATCAAGTCAGCCGGACGCATGGTAATCACTTCCTCATCTCCGATAATCAACTCTTTGATTCCCTCAGCAAGTGGCGCTGGGGATTGACCATAAAGCCCACGAACGTAATCTTTAATCTCATTCGGAATAACTTTGTAACGTTCGCCAGAAATAACATTCATGAGGGACTGGGTCCCAACCATTTGCGACAAAGGCGTTACCAACGGTGGGTATCCAAGATCTGCACGGACACGAGGCACCTCAGCAAGTACCTGATCATATTTGTCTTCCAAGCCTTGATCCTTCAACTGACTGAGCAAGTTAGAGAGCATTCCCCCAGGCACTTGATAAATCAAGGTTTTCGGCTCAACATCCTTAACTTTAGGATTAAGAATACCTTCTGAGCGGTAGTGACCACGCACCTTATTAAAGTGCTCAGCCACTTCTTCTACTTTTTTAAGGTCAATGCCTGTGTCAAATCCTAGTTCTTCAAGAGCAACTACCATTGATTCGGTAGCAGGTTGACTAGTACCACCAGCAAAGGATGACACTGCCGTATCAATAATATCAGCACCCGCTTCAGCCACTTTGAGGTAGGTCATTTCTGAAATACCGCTGGTTGCATGAGTGTGCACTTCTAAAGGAAGATCAACAGCTTCCTTGATCCGTTTGACCAAATCATAACCAGTCTGAGGTGTTAGAACCCCAGCCATATCCTTGATACAGATAGAATCCGCACCAATATCAGCATAACGCTTGGTCAAATCCACAAAGTAATCCACCGTATGAACTGGACTGGTTGTATAAGAAATAGCTACCTGAGCATGTCCACCAGCTTCCTTAGTGGCACGTACCGCTGTTTGAAGGTTACGAGGGTCATTCAAGGCATCGAAGATACGGATAATATCAATCCCATTTTCCACAGATTTTTGAATGAAGCTGGTTACCACATCATCGGCATAGTTACGATAACCTAGCAAGTTTTGCCCACGAAGGAGCATTTGTAATTTAGTATTTTTAACAGCTTTACGGATGGTACGAAGTCTTTCCCAAGGGTCTTCATTAAGGTAGCGCAAGCAAGAATCGAAGGTTGCCCCTCCCCACATTTCAAGAGCATAGTAGCCTGCTTGATCTAACTGTTCAAGGACTGGCAACATCTCTTCTGTAGTCATTCGCGTTGCGATTTGACTTTGCTGACCATCCCGTAAAACCGTTTCGGTAATACGAATTTTTGTCATGATTTTCTCCATTTTTATTGGCTTGAAATTATTTTCTACATTTTAGCTTGTCTAATCTGGACATCTATCTAAAGCTCCATCAATCATTTGACTAATAACTTCCTGCATTTGCTCGACACTGTGCTTACGAGAACGTCCGCACTCTTTGGCAACTTCAGAACAGATAAAGCACTTGCGAGGCTCTTTGCCAAGATCAGTCCGACTAATAGGATTAAGTAAACCAGTTTCAACTTTCTCTAAAACATCCAAATCCATCAGTCTGCCTAAGTCGCTTGATTCCTCGATAGCAATCAAGCGTTTTTTGAACTCAACTGCTGGTAAAGTAGACACCATATAATATTCCCATCCTGTTTTAGGACTAATAGTCTTGTCAAAAAGTATATGATCAGCCAGTGTTTTTTTCACCATATCTATAATGATGGTAAAAGCTTGACCTAGTTTCTCTGAGGTTTTGACAGGACCAGGAATATTCATGGTAGCGCAGAGTAGGCTGGTGTGTGGGTATTTTTCCATCAAACTTTTTTGTCTGAAACTACGCCCTTCTCGGGCTTGTAACATATCTTCTAAACTGACGGTTGGACCATTGAAAATACTTGTTTTAGACATTTTTAACCACGTCAATCAAGCTACCATCACGGTATTCGATGAGGGCAACAACCTTGTCACCGTATTGAATTGGCTCAGGATTACCAACAACCGCGTAAGCTTTTTCTTTCAATTCTTCAATGGTAAATTGTGGCACTTTTAAATCTTTAAAGTGTTCAATCAAGTCAGGACGATTTGGGTTAATGGCGACACCAACTTCTGTGACGACTACATCAACACTTGTACCTGGCGTGATGACTGTATTGACCTTATCCACAAAAGTAGGAATGCGTCCGCGAATCAGTGGTGAAATCACTAAGCTCATCTTGGCCGCAAAGGCTGTATCACAGTGACCACCTGAAGCACCGCGAATAACACCGTCAGAACCTGTCATAACGTTAACGTTGAAGTCTGTGTCTACTTCAAGGGCTGAAAGGATACAAGTATCCAGCTGGTTAATGACCGAGCCTTTACTCAATGGAGAAGCATACATGTTAGCGTCGATTTCCAAGTGTTTGCCAGCATTACGGTCAAGCGATAGAGCAGATGGGTGGTCAAAGTCTTGAACATCGATGATTTTCTCAACTAGATCTTCTTCCAAAAGTTCCACCATGGCATTGGTAATACCACCAAGGGCAAAACTTGCTGTGATATCTTGCTCAATCATAGCTTCACGGAGAAAGCGACTAACTGCAAGGGAGGCACCACCTGTACCTGTTTGGAATGAGAACCCTTCTTTAAAATATGGTGAATTAGTAAAAACTTTAGCTGCGTATTCAGCAATCAAGAGTTCTTTAGGATTTTTGGTGAAACGTGTAGCGCCTTTGGCGATACCATTTGGGTCACCAATGGCGTCTACTTCAACCACGTAATCCACATCGGTTTGCGGAATTGAAATTGGTGTGTTTGGATAAGGCACCAAAGTGTCTGTGATGATAACCACTTGATCTGCATATTTGGCATCAATCATGGCATAACCGAGAGATCCACATGTGGCTTTTCCCTTAGTTCCGTTGGCATTACCATAGGCATCTGATGAAGGCGCTCCAAGGAAGGCTACGTCAATAT